>NZ_JAAVJH010000039.1 GCF_012035195.1 Sphingomonas corticis | reverse complement strand
TGTGACGGCCTGCAATGATGATCGGTTCGACGCGAGATAAAGGGCGCACTCTGGCGCATAGTCTGTGAGACCGTCGAGGTGCTTGGGCGCACGTTATTCGAGAACCAGCGTACGATCTTTGAGACGGACGCGAGACGGTCATCAGTCAGCGCACGCTTTGTGAGACCTTCAAATCGGCACCGGCGACGCGCATCCGTCGCTGGACTGTGCGCATGTTACGATCGTGAGAGCCCCATTGATGTGACGCCGAGTTAGCGGCTATCGCCTTCGGACCCACTGAATTGGTGTTCATTGGACCGCTTAATCACAGCATGTAGCCGATATCCGAAGCCCCGGACGGATAAGCGAACATGGTCGATTTCAGATCGTCGGCCGTCAGACCATGCCGGATCGCGAGCGCGAACAGATTGATGACCTCGTCCACATGCGGTCCGACCAGGTGAGCCCCGAGCACCCGGTCGTCGCCTTCATCGACCATCACCTTGAACCCATAAACCGGTTCGGCCGCTTGCCGCGCGGAGTACCAGTTGGGGACCAGATTGCTTTTCACGCGGAAGCGCAGGCCCCGCTCGCGCGCTTCGGCTTCGCTGAGCCCGACCGAAGCGATGGGAGGAAGCGTGAAGGCGACGCTGGGGATACCCCGATAGTCCGGGCGGAGGTGGTTGCCTTCGAGCATGTTGCCGGCGACGACCTTGCCGTCATGGCTCGATACCGGCGTCAGCGGAGGCCCCATCTGGGCCGCGTCGCCGGCAGCATACACCGCCGGGTTGGAGACGCTTTGCAGATGCTCGTTGAGCGTGAGGCGGCCCCGCTCGTGTGCGATCCCCGCCGCATCGAGGTCGAGTGCTTCGAGCGCCGGGCGTCGCCCGGCAGCATGGACGATCAGATCGGCCGCGAAGCTCTTGCTCACCCCGCCCGTGGAGGCGCGAACCGAGAAGCCGTCGCCTGTCTTGTCGATCGCCTCGACCTCCGTATCGAGCTGCACGTCGATCCCCGCATCGCGCAGGCGGGGCATCAGCCAGCCGACCAGATCGGGGTCGAAGCCGGTCAACATGCGCGGCCCGCGTTGGAGGATGGTCACTTGCGCCCCGGCGTTCGCCGCGATTGTAGAGAACTCCGCCGCGATGTATCCACCCCCGACGATCACGATGCGCCGGGGCAGGCTCTCAATCGCCAGGAACGCCTCATTGTCGATGACGTGCTCTTCGCCGGGCAAGCCGAGCGGGACCGGTTCGGCACCGCTGGCAACAAGGAAATGGCCGCCAACCAGCGTCTTTCCCTCCACGACGAGGCTGTTCGCGCCGGTGAAGCGAGCCGGGCCGTGGTAGGTATCCACCCCGGCCTCATGGTAGCTTCGTTCATGTTTCCCCGGCACCGGATCAGTGAAGGTGCGCTTGAACGCCATCAACTCGCGCCAGTCGATGCAGTCCTTTCCCACCACGCCGTTGCTCCGCATCCGGCGCGCGTCGTCGATCACAGCGGCCCCGTGGCGTAGCATCTTTTTCGGATCGCAGCCGCGCAGGGCGCAGGTGCCGCCATAGGGTCGGCAGTCGATCACGGCGACGCTCTTGCCGGCCTTGCGAACGCGCATGGCCGCTACCCGCGCGGCAGTTCCCGCGCCGATGACGACCAGATCATAGGTGTCGGGCACGAGCTTCTCCTTGGCGTGGTTCAGGTTCCCCGGCTGGCGTGCCGTCAGGCGCAGCAGCTCGCCGTTGATCCCGACGCGCGCGCTTCCTGTATCGGGGGACAGGGCACGTCACCGAAGGAGCAATAAACGCAACAGTCCCCGGCGTTGGGGCGAAGCACCGCGGCGCAGCCTTTGCAGTCGTAGAAGAACTGGCACGCATCGGTCGGCATGGTGTCGGTCGATTGGTGGCCGCACTTGGGGCAGGTCAACGTGGAGGTGAGCAGCATTACAACACCCAATTCATGAGGATAGGCTCGATCGAGCCCCAGATAGCGGCCAGGCCGACCAGCACAGTTGCCGCAATCAGGAGGCCGACGATCCGGCGCGACCTGACATCAACCGCACAGGCGTCCCCCGGCGCACAGGCCGTCTCGCGCTTGCGCCACCACATGGCCCAAGCGACCACGAGCGCGACCGCGCTCAGCACCAGAAGCGGCGCGCGAATGCTCGCCAGCCCTACGAAGCTGCCGGCGAGCCCAGCACCCACGCCGAGCGAGGCGAGCGCGAGTGGCAGAACGCAGCAGGCCGCGGCGGCCGTGACCGCGCCCAGGCCCAACGCAGCCGCTATTGATGCGACACCCCGGACGGGCGGCCCACCCGGTGTTGAGGGTTGCCTTGCGACGGTATCCGTCATTATCTGTTCCTCGATGGGATCGGATTGCTGAACCGCCGCCCCGGAGGCGAAACAAGATCGAGAATCGACACCCCGATCATCAACACCAGCCCCGCATACAGCACCCATTCCGCCCGAACGCCGCGAAGCGACATCAGCAGGGCGGCGATGAGAACAAGCACAGGTCCAGTGACGCCTAACGCTAGGCGCAGCCAGGTCTTGTGACGAAGGCCGGTGCGGAGGTTCGCCGCCAATACGATGAGCGCGGAGAGCGGCAGAACGTATCGGATAAAGGGGCCTTCATACTGGCTCAGAAAACTCAGGCCGATCCCGGCACCGAGACTGCCAAGGGCGGGAAAGCACGCCGCACAGCCGAACGAGGCGATGATCGCGCCGATCACACCCGTTTTATCGGCCGTTCGCGTTAGGGAGTCCTCAGTAGGCACAGCCGTTCCTTTCACCCGCTCCGCCGCAGCGACTCACCGCGCTCGCCTTGGCTCCTCGACAGGATCATAGTCGAAACCTTATATGCACCCTCCAGCAACTGTAGGGTCAAGGGCCGTGGCTCTGAAAATCGGCGACCTCGCCAAGGCGACCGGCACAAAGGTGCAGACGATCCGCTATTATGAGGAGATCGGCTTGCTGCCCGCGCCGGCGCGCACCGAAGGCAACTACCGGACCTATGCTTCGGCGACCCTTCGCCGGCTGTCATTCATTCGCCGCTCGCGCGGCCTTGGTTTCAGTCTCGACCAAGTGCGAGAGCTGCTGGGCTTGGCCGACCATAGCGATTGGTCCTGTGCCGCGGTCGAGACGATCGCGCGCGAGCACAGGGCGGCGATCGAGCGCAAGATCGCCGACTTGGCAGCCCTGGATGGCGAGCTGGCGCGTATCATCGACCGATGCGGACACGGCACCGTTGCCGAGTGCGGCATCCTTGAAGCCCTGTCTCCTGCCTAAGACGGCAGTGCATTACCGCTTCTCCCAACACCGCGCGCGGCTCGCAAGAAATACGTCCGGTTTCCTTGTGGTCGCAATCGGCCACCCGATCGCGGCCGTTCAGAACGAGAAAAGCCGTTGCGGAAACCAGCGTCAGAATGCAGGGTGGTAGCTGTCTTTCCTTGCGGGTGAACCGGCCTTCTCATGCTGATCGGATACGTCCGCGTCTCGAAAGCCGACGGCAGCCAGACGCTGGAGCCGCAGCGCGACGCGCTGCTCGCGGGCGGCGTCGACCCGAGCCGCATCTACGAGGACCTCGCATCGGGTCGGCACGATGCTCGGCCTGGCCTGACCGCGTGCCTGAAGGCGCTCCAGCCCGGCAACACGTTGGTGATCTGGAAGCTCGACCGGCTCGGCCGTGATCTCCGTCACCTCGTCATCACCGCAGAGGATCTGCGCTCGCGCGGGATCGGGCTGAAGGTGCTGACGGGTGCCGGCGCGCAGATCGACACGACGACCGCCAATGGCCGGCTCGCGTTCGGCATCTTCGCCGCATTTGCCGAGTTCGAGCGCGAGCTGATCACCGAGCGTACGCGCGCCGGGCTCGCTGCAGCGCGCGCCAGGGGCCGGTTGGGCGGGCGCCCGCGCAAGATGGACCGCTCGACGCTGCAAATGGCAATGGCGGCGATGAGCGACCGGAAGGCGGTCGCGGCTGAGGTGGCCAAGCGGCTCGGCATCACGACCACGACGCTCTACCACTACATCAACGGCGACGGCACGCCCAAGGCCCCCGGCCAGGCGCTCCTCGACGGGAAGGCGATGCCCAAACCTCCCACCCGGGCTCGCGAAGAGCGACAAGCGGCGTGACCGTCTGGCGAGCGCCCGTTCCAGCCGAGGCGCTCGCGACCCTGAAACGACGCCTCGCGGCGCTGCCGCCCCGGCACCCCGACCGCAAGGAGATGATGGCGTCGACCTGCCGGCTCTACGCCGTGTCGCGCGCCACCCTGTACCGTGCGCTACGCGGCGAGCACCGTCCCCGCGACGCGCACCGCTCCGATCGCGGGCACGCGCGCGTCATGGGCGACGGCGAGATCGAACACTGGTGCGAGATCGTCGCTGCGGTGAAGAAGAGCACCACCAACAGGAAGGGCCGCCACCTCTCGACCGCGCGGGCGCTCAGGCTGGTCGAGGAGCATGGGGTCCACACGCCCGATGGCCATCGCAAGCTCGCGCCCGGGTTGCTCACCATCTCGACCCTCAACCGACATATGCGCCGGCTCGGGTATGACCACGCGCGCCTGACACGAGAGCCCGCGGCCGTCCGTTTCCAGGCGGAGCACGCCAACGACCTGTGGCACTTCGACCTGAGCCCGTCCGACCTGAAGCAACTCGCGGTTCCCCCGCCCTGGGTCGACCTGGAACGGGGCGGCGCGCCCACGCTGATGCTGTTCTCGGTCGTCGATGACCGGTCGGGGCTCGCCTACCTCGAATACCACTGCGTATATGGTGAGGATGTCGAGGCGGCGCTCGGTTTCCTGTTCCGCGCCATGTCGGCCAAGCCGGACGGCACGACCAACCCGCTCCAGGGTATCCCCAAGCAACTCCACCTCGACAACGGCCCCGTCGCGAAGTCAGCCGTGTTCAAGCGGGTAATGGAGAGCCTGGACGTGATCGTCACTCCGCACATGCCGGCCGGATCGGACGGTGCGCGCACGACCGCACGCGCCAAGGGCAAGGTCGAGCGGCCGTTCCGGACGGTGAAGGAGGCGCACGAGACACTCTACCATCATCACCAGCCCGACACCGAAGCCGAGGCGAACGCTTGGCTGACCCGGTTCGTCGATCGCGAAAATGCGCGCGATCACCGGCACGAGGCTCACTCGCGCGTCGATGACTGGCTTGAGCGCCAGCCCGAGGGCGGGGTCCGCGCGATGTGCGCGTGGGAGCGGTTCTGCTCGTTCGCGCGCGAGCCCGAGCGGCGCATGGTCGGGCTGGACGCGCGGGTGTCGGTCGCGGGGGTCACCTACGAGCTCGACCCCGAGCTTGCCGGCGAGGCGGTCGTGCTGTGGTGGGGGTTGTTCGACGCCGAGCTGTTCGCCGAGCATGGCGACGAGCGCTACGGTCCGTTCGATCCCGTGGGCGGCCCCGTACCGCTCCATCGCTACCGCAAGCACCGCAAGAGCAGGCGCGATGTCCGCCAGGACCGCGTCGCCGAACTCGCGACCCGCATTTCCATCCCGCGCTCCGCGCTGTCGGGTGAGCCCGACCTGATCGCGCGCGAGCCGCACCGCGCCATGCTCGCCACCCGCCCATTCGACGGTCCCGACCGGTTCGAGGAGTTGGCGTTCGCCACGCCGCTGAAGGCGCGCGCGGCGATCGCGGAAGAGCTGCGCGTGCCGCTCGGCAAGCTCAGCGCGGACGACCTCCAATTCATCGCCGACCTGCTCGCCCGCACGCTGGTCCGCGCGGAGGTGATGGTCGCCATCCGCGAACGGTTCCCGCCCGGCCGCGCCCATGCGGGATGAGGAGCCTGCCCCATGCTGACCGAAGTCATGCACCACTACCGGCTTGCCCGACCGCCAGTCGATGTTGGGTTCTACGAGACTGAGCACCACAAGCAAATCGTTCACGACCTGCGTACGACGATCATGGCGGGCCGGCTGATCGCGCTCACGGCCGTGATCGGGTCGGGCAAGTCGCTGCTGGTGCGCAGGTTGCGCGAGGCGCTGGAGCGCGAGAACCGCGTTATCGTGTCGCGCGCGCTCAGCCTGGAGAAGGCCAAGATCACGGTGCCGCTGCTCGTGTCGGCGCTGTTCTACGACCTCAGCCCGGACAAGCTACCCACCATCTCGCGCCAAGCCGAGCGCCGCGAGCGCGACCTCCAGGAGCTGTTCCGCAAGGCTAAGAAGCCGGTCGCGCTCTTCGTCGACGACGCGCACGACCTCCACGCCAACACACTGAAGGCGCTCAAGCGTCTGGTCGAGCTGGTTCAGGAGGGTGGCGGGCAACTCTCGGTCGTCATGCTGGGCTACCCGCGTCTGAAGAACGACCTGCGTCGCCCCACCATGGAGGAGGTGGGTGACCGCACGACGCTGTTCGAGTTCGGAGGGCTGCGCGACCGGCAGCGCGACTTCATCGACTGGGTGCTCCGGGCTTCGCTGGAAGAGGGCGTCGAGCCCGAGGAGGTCATCACCGACGACGCGGCGACGCTGCTCGCCGCGCGGCTGAAGACGCCGCTCCAGCTCAGCCGCTACCTCGTCCGCGCGTTCGAGGCGGGGTTCGGGATCGGCGCCAAGCCGATCGACGGCACCATCGTTGACGGCGTGCTGTCGCGCCGCCTCGACGACATAGAGCCAGAGCTGAACCGGCACGGCTACGACGTGAAGGCGCTGTGCGACCAGTTCGACGCCAAGCCCGCCGAGATCAGGAAGCTCATGCGCGGCGAGCTGGAGGGTACACGGGCGACCGAACTAACGGACGAGATGCGCATCGCGGGACTGCCAATATGAACGTCTCACGTAGCGTGCGTCGCGTGGCCTGCGTCTCGCGTCCGTTTCACCCGAGGTGCGCCCGTTCTCAACTATAGTGCGCTAGAGCACGGCTTCGGTCTCACGGAGCGTGCGCCAGAATAGACCTATAATCTCGCGCCGGGCCGACCATCATTGCAGGCCGCTACA
>NZ_JAAVJH010000038.1 GCF_012035195.1 Sphingomonas corticis | reverse complement strand
TCGTACGAGCGCTCGTACGACCAGTCTCAGAACCGAAAACTTCCCGCACCGCCCGCGCCCTCGTCAAAGACGATAAGCATCCCGGCTACGGCCAAACGGGCAAGGCGGCCCTCAGGCCACGCTTACCTTGGTGGGGTAGGCGTCGGCGTAGTGGATTCGCGCAACTTCGTCGACGGTCCCGGCAACGAGCCGGCGCAGGAAGGGCGTCGTGCGTTTTCCCGCGCGGGACTTGGCGACCTGCAATTCTATGAAGCGTTGCTTGATCATCTCAAGCTGGAGTGTTCGCGGAAACGCGAGCGTCATTCGCGGGGACGTTTGGGGCCCTCGAACTCAAGCTCTTCTGTCCATCCTCGGATCGTAGATCCATTTGCGCACCTTTCGGGCCGCAATCCTTCCGGCATCGCGATGCCCCGGATTGATCAGGACGTTCAGCTCTTCCGGGATGACCACCGAAGGGACCATCAGAAGCGCAGATCGGCCACTATTGGCCCAGTCGGTCCCGAAGGTCGTGCTCACCAGGCCCGCCGGCTCCGCATCCCAGCCTACGGGCAGCGACGAAGCCGCCGTGCTCTCTGCGGCCGCCCATAGATCGTCCGGAACCTCAATTTCGACAAGATACCGATTGAGCGGCAAACCGCCAGCATTCAGATGGACGAGAGTTTCGAGGCAGGCGAGGGCACGGGTGGGGGAGGAATAGACGACAGCGACCCCCACATCATTCCAGCGGCCGCCGGTAAGCTTGGCGCCCGTGCCCGTCATGTCGTCGGCCGTGTAGGTCTTGGTATCCGCGGCAATCCGAAACAGCCGCTGGCTCACGCATAGGCTCCGCTCTGGATCTGAGCGAGCGCACGCGACACGAGAGCTTGGCCCTCCATCGTATCCAGAAAATCGATCGGCTTGGCGCCTTTGAGCGCAGGCAGCGGCTCGCGCAGCCAGCGGGATAGCCAGGTGGGCGCATCGAAATCCTCACCCGCTCCGGACTCTTCGACCATTGCTTCCAGCTGGCCGACGAGCTTCGCGAGACCCACGACGCGCTCACTCTCCTCGACGGACAGAACCTCGTCTCGAGCGGCCTTTCGGTTGACGGTCGCGGTCTTGAGGCTGAGCGCATCGAACATGACGTTCTGGTCCAGGTGGAGCTCGGTGATGAGGATCTTGACCTTGCGGGCAGAAACGCCGGCCTTGATGAATTCGATGCGCTCCACGGGTGCGGCCCGAAACAGGTCGACATAGGGAAATGAGGGCGGGAACGCCGGGTCGGCTTTCCTCTGAGCGGCGGATGCGTGGGCCACGTAAATGCTCCTTTGAGCAGTTATATGGCTCATCTGAGCAGAGCTTGCAAGGTGGGTTGATCGATCGCACCCAACCTTACGCTGCTGGACACGCTTAGATCGGCAGCGAAGCGGTGCTTGCGGGGCCGCAGGCTTCGGCTGAGTTACCCCGAGGCGAGCATCGCCCGCAGTTTGAACAGGCGCTCCTCCAGCTCGAGCCACGATCGCCCCGGGACACGCGCTCCGCTCAGGAACTCCTCCAGCAGCGCGATCTCGCGGTCATGATCATGATGCGTGCGACAAAGCCGTGCGGCCACCAGCCAGTCCCAGGGCGCGCGGTCGCGCCGCGCTTTCGCCAGTAGCGGCGCCAGTTCGCCCTCCGGAACGGTGCCGGTCTTTCGGGCACGAGGTTTGCCGACCGGGATCTTCGGCGCCTTCCGTTCGCCTGCCAGGATAGCGCCAGCCTCCGCGCGCCGCCTGAGCACGGGATGGTTCGGCGTTACGCTATCGAGGTAGCGGCCGAAATACTCGTCGACACTTTCTACGATCTCTCCGAAGCGGCCATGCTTGCGCAGGACCAGCGTCAAACGATCCAGAGCTGCGATGTCACCCTGAGCAGAGACACCGATCTCACGTCTCAAGTCAGCGACAAGGCCCGTCTCGTAGGTGATCGCGCTGTATTCGTGCATCTGCGCGATTGCCTCGCGATACCGTGCGACCGCCCGTTCCGGATCGCTGATCTCCAGCGGCCGCGTTTCCGAGATGAAGCTGGTTGTCGCATCTCGCAGCTTGTGAAAGCGGTCGAGCGCCGCATAGTCGAATTGACGCCCTGGGTTGACCCAATTGGTAAGGGTGTTGCCGTGGCGTGCGATCAGTTCGCCCTCGAGTTCGAGGGCGTCCCCCTCGTCCAGATCCTCGGCGACGATCACTACTTCGTATGCACAGCCACACCGGCTCCGGACGAAGTGGTGCCATTGCGCATCGCGGTCCGTCGACCAGGCCCGAGAGCCTGATCCCTTGCCGATATAGAAGGGGATCCGGTCGGGCCCGAGATGCGCATAGACGTAGCAGCGCTTCGGTGTGCGGCGCTCGCCGAGCACGCGGAATGGTTGCAGTTCAACCTGTTCGAAGCGCTCGCTCATGGTCGACCGCCGGCAAGTAGATGCTTCGCCAGGTGCAGCAAGATGTCGGCGGTGGCCGCGGCGGCTCCTGCCGCCTGGGTCCAGGTCACGGCCCGGATGGAGTTCTTGATGACCTCGTCGACGGCGAGGTCCGCCTTGTTGCCGAGCCACACCATGATCCTGGCTCCCCATCGCTCGAAGCGGCGACCGAGCGTCGCAAGCTCGAGTGCATCGGGCGCAGGATCAGCAAGCGCCGCCCGTGCCTCGACGATCGTCGCCCTGACGGTCTCCCGATCCTCATCGAAGTAGGGTGGAATGCCGACCTCGTCGGGGGGAGCATTGTGCCCGAGCTGTGCCGGAACCCTGGGAAGTTCGGCGATGATGGCTTCCAGTGCGTCCAGCCGTTCAAGCGCGGACGCCGTGAGCTGCGCCGCCTTGGCGTCGCCAAGCCCGCCGACCTCATCCTCGGGATGCTCGTAATAGTCGCCCGAGGAGGAGGGGGCCCACTCCGTGGTGCCATCGCTTTCGATCGCCTTGACGGCGGTCAGGATCAACTCCTCATCGTGCTCCTCTTGGAAGTGGCCGTAGAGCACGTCACTTGCCTCGAACGGTCCGCCTCACGGATAGATGTAGCTGTCGGTCTCGTTGTCGCGCGGGGTTTGCACCTGCGGGTCTTCGAAGTGTTCGTGGAACCAGGCGACCATCGTTTCGACGGCTGCCTCCCGGGCCGCCTTCCGCTCCTCTTCCTCGCGGCGTTGCTCCTCGACGGTGGCCCAATAATGAGCTTCCTCCTCCTCGTCAGCGCGTCGCCGCTCCTCGTCTGTCCACTCGCGAGCCATGGCAAATGGATAGCGGGCCGGCCTGCGCACGTCCAAGCTTCTAAGCTCTTGCGTCGGGACGGCGCTACTCATCACCCATTTGCTGGCGGTCCTGTTTGGCGATGGCGATCAAGCGGATCCCTTCCGAGACGAGCCACTCGAACCGCTCGCGCGCAGTGCCCGCAGCGAGGTCGAAACGCTCCTCGTGCCGGGCGAGAGCGAGCTCTTTGGCCCTTGGCATCGGAAGTTGGCGGGCGAAGATCGCCACCGAAGCCTGCGCGTCCGAGGCCTCGTTGAAGTGCGCCCAATAATCTTTGGCCGCACTCTGCCATGCAGCGCTAGCCGTCACTGCTTCGGTGAGCTCCGCCCGGTCGACCTGGTGGCGGGCGTGGGGCGTCGGTTGGCCGATCAGGGCTCGCAAGTCGGCGGGGCGCAAGGCATCCTCGCCAATCCCCGGCACCACCTTGCCCGCTTCAACGACGATCGATCGGCAGTCCTGACACACCGCATAGGTCTGATGTGCGCCGAAGATCAGGGGTATGTCATGGGCTCGCCGGCGCCATGCCAGGCTCTCGGGGCTACCCTCGACGCAGAAGTCGCGCAGTTGCTGGATCCGGGCACCGAACTTGCCGCTGTTGCCCCGCCTGGTGACCTCGAACTTGCTCCGCTCGCAGATGGCGCAGATCCAATCCTCCCCGGCGCGCAGCCACAGGCGAGAGGCCGCATTGGCGGTGCAAACGGCGGCGAAGTCGGCTGTACTCGGCGCCACCACCCGCTGCCCCTTTCTCTTGGCGACGGAATGCGCCTCAGTGGCGCGCGACCGTGCCCAAAGCCCTGCCTCCATGTCTGAGAGCCCGGAGCGAGGACCGCTCCTTTCCGAGGCCATGCGATATAGCATGGTGGCATTTGTAGAGGAATCCACCTGACCGGTGCCGTGGGCCTCACGATCGTGCCGACCGGCGTTCACGCGCTCGGCGAACATCCGCGCGAAGGAAGCCCGGTCGCGAAAAACGGGTTCGGCTGCTTGCCAGGCACTGCGTGCGGCGATGACGTCGAGTTCGTGCCGCTCGTTGGCGCGCACTAGGATGAAGCGGCTGATCTCGTTGGGCGAGAAGCTGAACCATCTGTCGATATCCGGCGCGAGCGCCGAGTTCATATCCGCGTCGGCGTTGTTGCAATCCTCGCAGACCAGCGTGGCCGCAAACCGCTCGACCAACGGAAAGACGAGGGTATGCGCCACCTGTCGCCTAGCCCGCTCGTCGTCGCTGCCGTCGAGTTCCTTGACCGGGCGCAGAAGCGTCTTGGCGAAATCTCCGAGGTGATCATGATGCCACACGAGCTTGCACAGGAGGACCCCATCGGCGGTCACCCGCGCGATAGACGCATTCGCACGCTGACAGCACGGACATTCCCACCCCTGCCATGTCGACGCCCAGTGGCTGTTCAGATCGAGCTTTGACGCCTGCAGCTTCTGCATCAAAGACCGCGTGAGGTGGCTCCAACGCCCGTCCACCACACGCGTAAGGATGTGTCCAGCGACCTGATCGTCATCCATGGCGGCGAAGTTCGGGATGTCGATCGTGATACGCTCTTGCACTGCCCAGCAGCTCCTTCTTCCTCAGCCGTTCCTAGAGGAACCGGTCGCCAGCGTGGTCGCGAAACCGATCGGCCGAGCGGACATATTCGGAGAGGATCTGGACCGTCTTGTGCCGGCTCACTTCCTGCATCTTGAAGATGGTCGCGCCTTGGCTGGCTGCCTCGGTCAGGAACCCCGCGCGCAGTGAGTGACCCGAAAACTTGCTTGCGTCATAGCCGGCGGCGCCGGCGCAGTGCTTCACGAGCCGGGCCACCGCCTTGTCAGACATCGGGAACGTGGTGAGCTGGTCGCCGCGGGTCAGCCGCCGAAACAGCGGTATGGCGGCTTCCTCAGTCGGGGTCCTCTGGACGTCGACCTCAAGGGCCCGCACCGCAGCGATCCAGTCGAGCAACAAGGCTTTCGGGCGGGTCCGCGAGCCTTCCGGGACCGCGATCGTCGTGCCTTCGCCGGCCTGGTCGGTTTTGGTGGCGCCAAGATAGAGTTCGATCCCGTGTCCGAGGATGCCGACACTCTCGAGCGTCAGTGCCACCAGCTCGGAACGGCGCAACGCGGCGGCCATGCCGATCGCGAGCGCGGCACGGTCGCGACGGGCGCGCAGACCATCGCCCTTGATCTGCGCCAGCATGTCGCGGAGCGCTGCGGCGTCGGCGGGCTCCTTGCGGGTTTTCTTGGCCCGCTTTTCGTTGCGGATCCCGGCAAGCGCCTCGCGCAGACCGCCCGCTTCGGGGTGCGCGGTCGGCGCTGGATAGTTGTTTGCGCGATGATGGTGACCGATCGCGGCCACGCGTCGTTCGATGGTGCTTGGCTTAAGACCCGACGCGGCCTGGTTGGCGACGAACGCGGCAATCTGTTCCGGATGTCCCGGCATCGGAGCGAGGCCGCGCGTGCGACACCTGTCGGTTTCCCTGAACCGGAAGACATCGCGCACGAGAGCGATTGTGTCCTGAACCGGTAGACATCACCTCTCAAACGGGCAGACAATGGCCTCGATGTTCCAGCTGGCGTAGCCTTCATGCGCATTGCGACGAGCAGTTGCGTTAAACAGCACATGAGGCTTTGCAGCAGGTGGCGCACCACCGGCATAATGCAAGCATCACTCCCTACTCTCTGCCAATCGTTCCTCTGCTTCCCGTGATCCGCGGCCAGGGTCTACGGCGAGGCGAGCTTCGAGGGTTCTAGGGTCAAGGCTTTCTGTTCTTCCCGCGACCCGGTTGGTTCGTCGCCGTGAACTATCCATCGGTTGCTTACCAGCCTTGGCGGTCATGCTCACCAACTCCTCTTTGCGCTGTTATTCAAGAAAGCGGGATCGCCGGTTTCAGCTCGGGTCGCCACTGCTCGCCTCTTTTCAGATGGAGCCAACATTGTCGCTGATAGCACGTACCCGAACCTAGGCGGCAGCCGTTCGGATGTTGACGATGCTGATTCCTGCGTCAGCACGCGCCAGAGCGCCGTCCGTGGTGAACAGCTCGGCCTGCAGATCAATTGCAAGAGCAAGGCAGGCCCGATCACCTAGAGAGAGACCGAGAGACTTCGTGGCTGGCCGGAGGTCGCCAATGGTCAGCGCCTGAGCGGGTGACAGGGGCCGCACGTCGAGGTGTAACCCGCCAAGCGCCTCACGCACCTCGTCGAGCGACAAGCCCTTCTCCCGGAGTTTGGAGACGACCTCGGCCAGGTTCGCCGCGCCCACTACGCATCGCGTCAGCACGTCCAGCACCCGATCCGCCCCCGGCTCGTCGTTGAGCAGACAGAGCAGGGCGGATGCGTCGAGTACGACCTTGCTACTCACGCTCCGCCTCGAGACGGCGGTCGGCGATTAGCTCGTCGGCCAAACCGACGCCCTCAGGTACATATTTGCGCAGGATCGCTCGCGCCCGCTCGATAGCTCGGGGCACGGACCGGACCCGCAGCTCGCCATCATCGACATCGACGAGAACGGTATCGCCGGTGCTGAGGCCAAGCTCCCGCCGCATCGATGCAGGGATCACCAGCTTGCCTCCGTCCACGATCTTCACTCGCTGTGCTTCCATCTGCACCGTTCCTCATATCTGGCCTGCAGGCAGATCTAGTACCATCTCGGCGTTACCATAGCCAGCGCTGGGCGGTGCAGGTACGGCAATGTGACCCAATGTGCGGCTTGCTGACCAACTTTCCATTCAGGAAGCTGTAGCTTGGCTCCTTCAACTCGGCTTGCTTGGCTAGGCTCGACAGGATCGGCTGTTGCTATTGTGAGCCGGTGGCGTCACGACAGGCTCCAATGGGTGTACCGAACGGAGCCAGCATGACGAACCCGATCCGCGCTGCGCGCGTGTACCTGCGCGTAAGCACCGACGAGCAGGACCTGACCCGGCAGGAAGCAATTGTCACCGGTGCGCGCGCAGCAG
>NZ_JAAVJH010000037.1 GCF_012035195.1 Sphingomonas corticis | reverse complement strand
CGTTGTCAGACTGGCCCAGCGTCGTATCGAACCCAGGCACGTTATCGCATGGTCATGCTGGCGACGCGCACATCAGGCCGCAGCACAACGCGCCCATAGCCGATCAAGAACGCAACTGTAATGCTAGGCTGCAACGATCCGAAGGTTCGCCAGCTCTACGCATTGTGCGCCCAGGCGGGCTATTGACGTTTCAGCCAAGGAGCCGTCCGATCGTTTCCGCGGCGCCCTCCACCGGCACGAACACGCGCGTCTTGTAGGCGATAATCTCCGTGAAGCAGCCGATCGACTTCAGCCAAGGCAGCTGGCCGGCAGGCGCGCCGACGATTTCGATGCGGGGCAGCCCGTTGACGCGCGCGCGCTTTATCTCGCAGGCGAATGGACGCTTCAGCGGGATCACGTTGCCGTTTTCGACTGCCTGCGCGATCTCGCCTGGTGCGAGCGTCTGCTCGTCCGATAGGCCGAGCTTGCCGAACAGCTGGTGAAGATCGCCGGGGAACACGATGCGTCCGAGCCAGGATCGGCCATCGGCATCAACGATGCGGGTGACAGCTAGGTGGCTGCTAGGTAGCGCCGACCAGATCGGCAGCAGCAGCCCGGTCGCGAGCCGCACCGTCTCGGTATCGACATGGTTGCGCGCCGCTTCGGCTTCCTCCTCCCAGGCAGCGGTGAAGTTGGCGCGCGGGCATTCCTCCCAGGCGGTCTCGTAGAGGTCGCCGGCGGCGAGATACTCGCGCCGGGTCGGGCGCATCAGCTCGATGCGCGGCACGGCGACGCCGTCCTCGGTCATGCCGGCCCGCGCGGCGGTCCTGAGCGCGACCTTGCCCGACTTGCCGTTGCGCACGAACACCGCGCTCGTGTCGGTGTCGGCGATGCGCAGCACGCGGTCGAGCGAGACGGGGTGCCTGCGGCGCGTGACCTCGATGGTGAGGAGGTGCGAGGTCGCACCGCTCACCGTGTCAGTGCGCAACAGGCGGTCGTCGAGCACGCTCGCAGTTTCGACCAGCATCGTCTCGACGCCGACATCGAGCGTTCCCGCCTCGCGCGCGGCCGCGACACGCGTCTCGACCAATGCCAGAAACTCGTCGAAGATGACGTTCTGGAGGCCGATCGGGAGCGCGAGCAGCCGGTTGAGCCAGCGCTGGATCGGCGGCAGGTCCTCCTTCAGCACGCCGTCCTGGTCGAGAAGCTCGAGCCCTGTGCGATGCTGGAAGTCGGTGAGGTTGGTGCTCTTGAGCTTGCCGCTTTGCAGCAGGTGATACCAGCTGATCAGCGCCGCTTTGGCATAGTCGCTCTCGAGGTTGTCGGCCGGATCGAACAGGTTCTGCCCGCCCGTCTGACGCTGGCCGCGGGTGAGCGCGCCGAGGCTGTCGAGCCGGCGCGCGATGGTCGAGGTGAAGCGCAGTTCACCCTTGCAGTCGGTGGTGACCGGTCGGAACAGCGGCGAGCAGGCCTGATGGGTGCGGTGGGTGCGTCCAAGCCCCTGGATCGCGCGGTCGGCGCGCCAGCCCGGTTCGAGGAGCAGGTGGACGCGCTGCTGCTGGTTGGTGGCGTCGAGGCTCGCATGGTAGGACCGCCCGGTGCCGCCCGCATCCGAGAAGACGAGGATGCGCTTTTCGCCTGCCATGAAGGCCGCGGCATCGGCCTGGGTGGCGCGTCCCGAGCGCGTCTCCAGCTTTTGCGTGCCGTTGGCGGACGGCACGAGCCGCTTGGTGCGACCCGTCACCTCGGCAACCGCATCGTGCCCGAAGTGCGCGAGCACGCCGTCGAGCACCGCCGCGATCGGCGGCAATGCGCATAGCTGCTCGATCAGATCGTCGCGCGCGGCTTCGGCTTCCGGGTTGGTGACGGGGGTGCCGCCCTCGTCGTACAGCGGGCGCGAGCGGACCTCGCCGGTATCGTCGCGATAGTCGCGCATCTGCTGCACCGGGAAGGCACGGGTGAGATAGTCGATGACCGCCTCGCGCGGCGAGAGATCGATATCGAGTTCCGCACGCTCGTCGGGGGTGAGTTCGCCCAGGCGCCGGTTGAGGATCGCCTCGGCGGTGCTGACCAGCTGGAGCACGACCGACTGGCCGGCATCGAGATGCTGGCGGACCGCCGCGAGCACGGTCGGCAGCTTGCACGAGAGCAGCAGCGATCCGAAGAAGCGCTGCTTGCAGCTTTCGAAGCGCGAGCGCGCGGCGGCTTTCGCGCCGCTGTTCTTCGTCGCCCCGTCGAGCGCGTCGATGACGCCGGTGATTTCCAGCGCCTTTTCCATGTTGCGATGGATGATGCCCCAGGCGTCCGCATAGCGGTCGTAGACATGGATCTGGTCGTTGGTCAGCTCGTGGCGCAGGATGTCGTATTCGACGCCGGCGAAGCTGAGCGCACGCGCGGTGTAGAGGCCGGTGGCCTTCAGGTCGCGCGCGACGAGTTCCATCGCGGCGATACCGCCCTGACGGATCTCGGAGATGAACGCCTCGCGGTTGGCGAAGGAGGTCTCCGGCCCCCACAGGCCAAGCCTGACGGCATAGGCGAGGTTGTTCACCTCGGACGCGCCGGTGGCCGACGCATAGAGGACGCGCGCCGAGGGTAGCCGGTTCTGGAGCAGCACCCCGGCGATGCCCTGCTGCGAGCCCGCCTTGGTGCCCATCGCGCCCTCCCCACCGGCGACGCCGCCCATCTCGTGGGCCTCGTCGAAGGCGATGACGCCGTCGAAGTCATCGCCCGCCCAGGCGATGATCTGGTCGAGACGGGTCGCATCGCCACGGCCCGAGCGCAATGTCGGGTAGGTCACGAACAGCACGCCCTCGCTCATCGCGACAGGCTCGTCGATCTTCCAGCGCGACAGCGGCTGCACGTCGGCCGCCATGCCGCCGAGCGCCGACCAGTCGCGGATGGCATCGGCGTGGAGTGCCTCGTTCTTCGACACCCAGATCGCCTTTCGGCGTCCGGCCAGCCAGTTGTCGAGGATGACGGCCGCGACCTGCCGGCCCTTGCCGGCACCGGTGCCGTCGCCGAGGAAGAAGCCCTTCCGGTACTGGCGACCGGCTGCGTCGAGCACGAGGCCGACGCCCTCCTTGTCGGGCGAGAAGGTGCCGGGGATGAACTGCGTCCAGGCGTGGCCGGCATAGACGACGGTCTCGAGCTGCGACGAGGAGAGCATGCGCTCGGAGACGGTGCGCTCGGGCAGGCTCGGGACGTGGGTGGGGATGGGAGCCGGGATCGAACCCATCGCGACCGATTCCACCAGCGAGGTCGGATGCTCGCCCGCCGCGTCGAACACGATGCGGCTCGGGCGATAGGGCAGATAGACGCCGGCCTGCTCGGCAAGCGGTGCCGGAATGTCCAGCACGCGATAGCCGACCGGCAGGACCTCGTTGCGGGTCGGCGCGCGGAGGATGCGCGGAGCGGCTGCGGGGCGTGACTTCACCGAGCGCAGCAACGAGAGGCCCCCTCCTCGCTTCGCCGGCGCCGGTGCGACCTCGTCGGCCACGATGCCGCGACCGGGGATGACCAGCGCTTCGAGCAGCGCGGCGACGTTGCGGCGCTCGACCGTGACGATCGTGGTATCACCCACCGTCTTGTCGATGACGTAGAGGCGAACCGCGACGCCGGTGCCATGCTTGCCATAGCCGTGCGTCAGCCGGATCGAGGTGCGCAGCGCCGTGCCGGCGAGCGTCGCCGCCCAGACGTCGCCCATACGCGCGGAGTGGGTGAACCAGTCGGGCATGACCGCGACGAGCCGACCGCCCGGGCGCAGGCGCTTCAATGCCGCCTGGAGGTGACGGACCGCGGCGAGCGCATCGGCGCCGCGCCCGACCGAGCGCGAGAACGGCGGGTTCATCAGGATGAGGCTGGGTCGCGCCATGTTCGCCATCGTGCTGGCGATCGCTGCACCGTCGTAGCCGGATACCGCGGCATGCGCGAAGGTCGCGCCAAGCCGCGCTCGCCTGGCAGGAGCGATCTCGTTGAGCTGGATCGCGGCGACCGACGGGAGCTGTGCGAAGAGCAGGCCGTTGCCGGCGCTGGGTTCAAGGACGACATCGTCCGGCCGCGCCGCTGAAAGCAGGACCGCTAGCGCGGCGATATCGACCGGGGTCGAGAATTGTTGCCAGTCGATCTGGTCCTCGCTGCGCACCGTCTGCGTCGGCAGCCGGTCGAGCAGTGCCAGTGCCGCGTGGAGATCTGCAGGCGTCTGAAGAACGGGGGGTGTGGCCACGAGATGAAGCGCCAGCGCGTGTTCGAGCATCTCGAAGCTATCGCGCTGCGTCCAGCGGCCTTCGGCGTCGGTGCCGCCATAGGCGGCGATCATCGCCTCGTTGAGGTCGCGGCGGGTGAGCTTCGCATCGCCGGCAAAGAGCCACACCAGACGGCGCGCGGCATCGGTGCAGGCGGACGCACGGTCGTGCGCGGCGTCGAAGAGGTCGGTCATGGTGCGGGTCTCCGTGTCTGGCTGCGTGCTGCAGCTCGACCACCCCACTCCCCCTCTCCTTCTCAGCCCCGGGGTTTCAGGACGTCGGCCCAGTCGCCGTATTGGCGTGGCGGGGGCATGCGGGCGAGCGTCAGTCCCTGCTCGCGGTACGCTTTCCACGCCTTGCTGCGCGCGCGGCGGCCTTCGGGATCGTTGTCCTCGGCGATGATGAGGCGGGTGACGCTCGCCGGGATGCGGATGCGGTCGAGCCGTGCCGCGCCGAGCGTCGCCCAACACGGGATGCCGTTGACCTGGATGAAGGCCGCAGCCGTCTCAAACCCTTCGGCGAGCGCGAGCGTGTTTCCTGCCCTGCCCCCCTGCCAGGCACCGCTCCCGAGGCGACCGAGCGTCACCTTGTCGAGGTAACCGGCCCGGTTGAGATCGAGGAAGATACGCTGGACGGCCCGGAG
The DNA here is from genome assembly GCF_012035195.1 of Sphingomonas corticis. Taxonomy (GTDB): domain Bacteria; phylum Pseudomonadota; class Alphaproteobacteria; order Sphingomonadales; family Sphingomonadaceae; genus Sphingomonas; species Sphingomonas corticis. The sequence continues at coordinate 2,631 of NZ_JAAVJH010000037.1, read as the reverse complement.
CGTGTTTCCTTCCCGGACCGCGATGAGCAGCGCCGGCAGGAATCGCGTCGTCGGCTTGGGTCCCCAGGGACAGCGCGGATGGTAGCGCACATCGGTCAATGGCGCGGTCAGCCCTCGCGCCGCGATATAGGCTGCTGCCGGAGTGTCGTCGGTCGGCATCGCCTCGGCCCATAGCCGTTCGACATTGGCGGGCCGATCCGGGCGCGGGGCGGCAGGTACGAAATGACCCGATCCGGGCCGTACGCGCGAAAGCTCGCGCAGCACATCCTCCGGATCACATCCGGCGAAGCAGTGGACGAGGATGCCGTCATGGCCCTGCCGGATCGAAAGGCTGGGTTCCTGGTCATCATGGGCGGGGCACCGGCAGGTGGCGATATACCCCCGCCAGGTGCCGCCAAGCGCGCCTACGATATCGGCGACCTGCTGGGTGGGTCTGAGAGCAATCAGGGACATTTCCCGTCTCCTTCATCCTACCCAATCCCCCTCAACTATCCTACATTCACACTGCACAAGCGGTGGTTCGATAGTGCATATAGCGCTCCTTTCACACAACCCCGATATTGACTCCAATGCTCTTATAGAGCCAAGCCGGATTAAACGACAATGCAAAGGCGCGCCTTTAATATTCCTTGGAGATGCCAATGATCCTTACAGTCGGTAACACGAAGGGTGGCGTAGGCAAAACCACCCTGGCCGTTCAACTGGCCATCAGCAGGGCGCTCGAAGGGCGCGACGTTTGGCTTATCGATGGCGATCGACAGGGCACGGCGGGAGCTGCAATCTCTGCTCGATCGATCACGGGACGAAGTCCGGGCATCGCCTGTGCCCAGTATCCGGACGGCGCTCAGCTACGTACTCAGATCAATCAGCAGCGCGATAAATGGCAGGATATCGTAATTGACGCTGGGGGGCGTGATTCCACGGCTCTGAGGGCTGCACTCGTTCTTACCGACGTGCTCGTAGGGCTCAAACTCAATCAGCGGCTTGAGGCGGAGCGGCTTTCCTGATTCACTGCGGGCGTGGATCATGGGAGTGCGGGCATGGCGCTGTTCTGGTTGTCGGATGAGGCGTGGGCCGCGATCGAGCCGCACCTTCCGAAGAACCAGCCTGGAGCGCGGCGTGTGGACGACCGGCGGGTGATCTCCGGCATACTGCATGTGCTGAGGGTTGGCTGCCGCTGGTGCGACTGTCCGGCGGACTACGGGCCGTCGACGACGGTGTACAACCCGTTCAACCGCTGGTCGCACCGGGGCTTCTGGCTCAAGCTGCTTGATGCGCTGGTGGACGTAGGCGCGGTGACCAGGAGCACCGCCATCGACAGCACCTACGTGAAGGCCCAGCGTGCCGCGTTCGGTGCAAAAGGGGGCGCTCGGTCCAGGCGATCGGTCGCTCGCGCGGCGGATGGACCACCAAGGTCCACGCGCTCACCGACGTCATCGGCCGCCCCTATGCGCTGATGCTGACGCCTGGCAACGTCAGCGATGTGAAGGCCGCACCCGCGCTCCTCGAACGCGCAGGCCGCATGCGCTACCTGCTCGGCGACAAGGGCTACGACGCCGACCGGTTGCGCCGCTTGGCCCGCGATGCAGGTGCCATCCCGGTCATTCCCGGCCGGCGCAACCGCAAGCGCGCCATCCGCTACGACAAGCAACGCTACGCCGGCCGCCACCTCATCGAGAATGCCTTCTGCCGCCTCAAGGATTTCCGCCGCGTCGCCACCCGCTATGACAAGCTCGCCGCCAACTTCCTATCAGGCGTCGCTCTTGCCACCGCCTTGGCGTTTTGGCTCTGAATGAGTCTGAACCCTAGTACCCTTCGCTCCTCGCTCGTACGATGTTTGGGCGTTGGATGACACGGCGAAGTTAATCGACGAAACCAGAAGTGTGCGTGATGGTCTACGATGTTTTGCTGTGATGAATCAGGCTGATCCCGGCACGAGATCTACGGATAATGTCGATGCCGCAGCCGCCGTAGCTGATTACCCACAATTTGAATACCTTCCCGTTGCGATCCGGAGGCGAAAGTCCTTGAGCAACGCGGCGGGCTCAGGCCTCTGTGTATCTGAACTTGCGCCTATCGACTCAAAGGCAGCGTCAGAAATTAGGCACTTGTACGACAGTGTTCTTAACATTAAAATGACCCTTTAGAAGGTGGAATTGATGGTTGTTCAACGTCGACCCAAGCTGACTGAATCTGCAGTGGAAGCGGCGGCGCAGAAAGCTTTCATTGATGCTGCGCCTGACGCAAAGCCAAAAAGCGGAAAGAGTCAAACGTATGAGAAAGGCATTGCGAAAGGGAATAAGCGTCAAATTACCCTGACCATTGCTCCTGAACTGCTACGTAGTGTGGACGAAATCGCGGCTAGATCAGGTCAGACTAGGGCTGCCGTCATCAATATGGCAATTTTCAGGTCAATCCAAGGTGATATCTTCAAAGCGCCGTAGCCCGTAGCGAAAGCTAAACGCAGTGTGCATTGATACCCTTTTAATATCCATACGGTGCTCTTTAGGGTCAGGACCCATTGATGTGGGAGGCGCGATCTGATTCAGGCTCCGTGAGGAGAGAGTGGATGAGCGACCTGTACTGGCTGACGGATGAGCAGATGGCGCGTCTGCAACCGTTCTTTCCCAA
>NZ_JAAVJH010000036.1 GCF_012035195.1 Sphingomonas corticis | reverse complement strand
CCGTTTCACCCGAGGTGCGCCCGTTCTCAACTATAGTGCGCTAGAGCACGGCTTCGGTCTCACGGAGCGTGCGCCAGAATAGACCTATAATCTCGCGCCGGGCCGACCATCATTGCAGGCCGCTACAGATGTCGGACGGCGCTACGTGCAGGGCAGCGAGCCCATCGGACCTACCATGATGGTCATGTCCGCGATCGCCGGCGTCGTGAATTACCTCTGCCTGCGGCTGCTCCAGCGCCTCAAGGATCCGGACGTCAATCTCCGGGCCGCAACCACCTTCAGCTTCAACGACTTCATTTCCAACGGCGGCATCCTGATCGCCGGCGTGCTGGTGCTGTGGTTGGGTACCAATTGGCCGGACCTGCTGGTCGGCTTCGCCACCGCCATCATCGCCATCAAGGGCGGTGTCGAAATCCTGCGCGACGCGCGCGCCGAAACCAAGAAAAGCGAAAGGAGGTCGTCATGAACGACAAGCTCGAACTCGACATTCCAGTGTTGTTGCCGGACCTTCCTGACGCGGCCGATGCCTGCCTGGACCGTCTCGTATCAACCCTGTCAAAGCGCGAAGGTGTCGAGCGGGCGCATGTGATCTGTCTCGACGGCAACACGCCAGCGGCGCTGTGCATCCATTTCGATGCCGCCAAGCTGCCGCTGCCACGGTTGCGCGAAATGGTGCGCGCCGCAGGTGCCGAAATCACCGAGCGCTACGGCCATGCGATCTGGCAGGTGACGGGGATCAACCACGAACGTCGGGCGCGCACGGTCAGCGATGCGCTGTGCGCCTTGCCCGGCGTGGTCCAGGCAAGCGCCAGCACCAGCGGGTCTGTCCGGGTCGAATATGATCGCCGCGAAACCACCGAAGAGGAGGTGCGCGCTGCGCTTCGCAAGCTGAAGGTGAGGGTGGGCAAGCGGGTCGCTGCCGATGAACATGCCGGCCACGACCACGGCCCCGGGGGCCACGGCGCGGGCGAAGAGAAGCACGGCCCCGGCGATGGCCACGACCATAGCCACGCCGAATTTCTCGGCCCCAATACCGAGCTGATCTTCGCGCTCGCCTGTGGCGCGCTGCTGGGGATCGGCTACGCGATCGAGAGGCTGGTCGCTGGCGCGCCCGAATGGCTGCCGACCGCCTGCTATATCGCAGCCTATTTCTTCGGCGGATTCTTCACGCTGCGCGAGGCGATCGACAACCTCCGGATGAAGAAGTTCGAGATCGACACGCTGATGTTGGTCGCTGCGGCCGGCGCCGCTGCGCTGGGCGCATGGGCCGAAGGTGCGCTGCTGCTGTTCCTGTTCAGCCTCGGCCATGCGCTTGAGCATTATGCAATGGGCCGCGCCAAGAAGGCGATCGAGGCGCTGGCGAAGCTCGCGCCCGAAACCGCGACCGTGCGACGCGGCGGGCAGACCAGCGAAATCCCGGTCGAGCAGATGGTCGTCGGGGACATTGCCATCGTCCGCCCGAACGAGCGCCTGCCTGCCGACGGCTTCGTCATCAAGGGCACCAGCGCGATCAACCAGGCCCCGGTCACGGGTGAAAGCATCCCGGTCGACAAGGTGCCGGTCGCAGATGCCGCAGCGGCACGCGCCAAGCCCGATGCAGTCGACGCGGAAAGCCGGGTTTTTGCTGGTACGATCAACGGCGGCGGCGCGATCGAGATCGAGGTGACACGCCGTTCCAATGAAAGCGCGCTTGCCAAGGTCGTGAAGATGGTGAGCGAAGCGGAGACGCAGAAGTCGCCGACGCAGCGCTTCACCGACCGGTTCGAACGGATCTTCGTGCCCGCCGTCCTGGTCCTGTCAGTGCTCCTGCTGTTCGCATGGGTGGTCGTCGACGAGCCGTTCCGCGACAGCTTCTATCGCGCGATGGCGGTGCTGGTGGCGGCAAGCCCGTGCGCGCTCGCGATCGCAACGCCGAGCGCGGTCCTGTCGGGCGTTGCCCGTGCAGCGCGGGGCGGCGTGCTCGTGAAGGGCGGTGCACCGCTCGAAAACCTCGGGTCGCTCAAAGCGATCGCTTTCGACAAGACGGGCACGCTGACCGAAGGTCGTCCGCGCATCACTGATGTCGTGCCCGTCGATGGCGCCGATGAAGGCGAGTTGCTGGCGCTGGCTGTCGCCGTCGAAGCGTTGAGCGACCATCCCCTGGCCCAAGCGATCGTCAAGGACGGCCGCGAACGTCTGAACGATCGTGCCGTGCCGACTGCCGGCGACCTCAAGAGCCTGACCGGTCGGGGCGTCACCGCGAGCGTGGATGGCGAGACGGTGTGGATCGGCAAGGCCGAGATGTTCGGAAGTGAGGGCATTCCGGCGCTGGGGCAGGGCGCGCAGGACGCAATCGCGAAGCTGCGCGAGAACGGCCGCACGACAATGGTGGTCCGCAAGGGGGACCGCGACCTGGGCGCGATCGGCCTGATGGACACGCCTCGCGAAGCTGCCAAGACCGCGTTGCGTCGGCTGCACGAGATGGGCGTGTCGCGGATGATAATGATCTCCGGCGATCACCAGAAAGTCGCCGAAGCGATCGCCGACGAAGTCGGGATCGACGAAGCGTGGGGCGACCTCATGCCCGAAGACAAGGTTGCCGCGATCAAGAAGCTCGCCGGCGAAGACAAGGTCGCGATGGTGGGCGACGGCGTGAACGATGCGCCGGCGATGGCAAGCGCCACGGTCGGCATCGCGATGGGCGCGGCGGGGTCGGACGTTGCGCTGGAGACAGCCGACGTGGCGCTGATGGCCGACGATCTGGCGCACCTGCCATTCGCAGTCGGTCTTAGCCGCCATACCCGTGGAATCATCCGGCAGAACGTCTTCGTCAGCCTGGGTGTCGTCGCCTTCCTGGTGCCTGCTACCATCCTCGGCCTCGGCATTGGGCCAGCGGTGGCGGTTCATGAGGGATCGACGCTGCTCGTCGTCATCAATGCGCTCAGGCTGCTCGCCTACCGCGATCCGGCAGGGAAGGCGGCATGAAGTGGCTGATCGCCTTCGACCTCGACGGCACGCTTGCCGAGAGCAAGCGGCCGTTATCGGAGGATATGGCCGCAATCCTCGCCCGATTGCTCGCCATCACGGATGTGGCGGTGATCTCGGGCGGGGACTGGCCGCAGTTCGAAAAGCAGATCGCCTCGCGCCTTCCTGCCGGCGTCGCGCTCGACCGTCTCTGGTTGATGCCGACCACAGGCACGAAACTCTATCGGTTCATCAATGGCGCTTGGCGCGCGGTCTATGCCGAACTGTTCGACGACGCGGAGAAGGCGAAGATCCGCACGGCCTTCGATCAGGCGCTGACCGATGCCGGTCTCGCCGACGAACGTATCTGGGGCGAACGGATCGAGGACCGGGGCAGCCAGATCACCTTTTCGGGCCTGGGGCAGGCAGCGCCGCTGAAGGAAAAGGAAGCGTGGGATCCTGACCGAAAGAAGAGGACCGCGTTGCAGGCCACGTTGCGCGCGAAGCTGCCGGAGCTCTCGATCAATCTCGGTGGCACGACATCGATCGACGTGACCAGAGCAGGGATCGACAAGGGCTATGGCCTGAAGCGCCTGAGTGCCGAGAGCGGTGTCCCGCTCGACGGGATGCTGTTCATTGGGGATGCGATATTCCCCGGTGGGAATGACTATCCCGCTGCTGAAATCGGCCTCGACACAGTGAGGGTGCGCGACGTCGCGGAAACCACCGCCGTCGTGACCGCCATCATCGCGTGTCTGCACCGATAGGATCAAGATACATGGTCGGCTCCATCGCGGAATGCCGCATTGTCAAAGCTCTGGCTTCTGTCGCTTAGGGCAGCGCTTCCTAAAACGAAAAGAAGGCAATGTGCGCGTCTCCGCGAACAAAGCCTCCAGCGATCAATCTAAGAGATTCCGCCGCGCTTCTCAATCGTACGCGGTGCTTGATCCCACCACTCGATAAACCGCAACAGCTCGGGTCCGGAGTGACGCCGCAGGTTCATTATTCCCCCCTCCTCCCCTCCGGCTTAATCCTGACAGTGCATCGCACTGGCTCGCCTGCCTTGTTGGCTGCCCGCCGACATTGTTCAAGCGTCTCCTGATTTGCTTGGGCGATCACTGCACCCGCAACCATCGTGTTCCAAGTGTCGGGCTGGCTGACAGCCGCCAGTCGCCGGCTTGCGGTCCAAGTGTCCAAGCGCAAGCTGCGCGATGCCATCTTCTCTGGCCATAGCCAGCTTTCCGGCACGGCGCGCGCCACGACGCCCGCGCCGGCTGCCCATAACACCATGCCGATCGCGACGCCGCCGATCGCTGACCATGCTAGCCGTCTGTTCTGCTCGCCGGCATGCCGCGCCGATGCGACAAGCCCGTGAAGCTGGCGCGTCACGTCCTCCAGTCCCTTGCGCCCGGTAGCGAGCGCCACCTGGTCCTCGCGCCGGGCGGCGTTACCGGCTGCGGCGATACGCTGTGCCATTTGCTCGGGCGTCATCGCCAGCGCCGGACTCCGCGCGATCACGTCATTGATGACGGCGATACGGTCGGCCGTGGCGTCCACGCCCTTCTGCATCCGCCCCAACGTCTCGGTATAGTCCGGCACGTCGATCGCGCCGCGCTCGGCCGCCAGACCCTCCACGGCGCGGCGCAACAGCGCCAGCTCACCACGCATGGCCTCGAACGCCTCGGCCGCGCCTGCCTCGTCCTGGTCGTCCTCGTCCGCCACCCGTCCCCCTTACCGGCTCATGCCACGATCACGGTCGCGGCCTTGTCCGACCGACTGCGCCAGCTCCTGCCCGATCGACTTGCCCCGCTCCATGTTCAACTCCAGCTCGGGGGCGCGACGGCGCAACACGGATTCGAGCTGTGGGTCGCGGTGCAACCCGCCCGCGATGCCCTCCATCCGCTTGCCAAGTTTCTCCGCGCCCGCGCGGTCGCCGGCACGCTCCATGTTGGCCCGCGCTTCCTTCATGCCCTGCCACTGCTCCACGAACCGGCCCGCGCGCTTCTCCGGGTCGGTGCGGACCTGGCGCTCCGTCTCCATCGCCTTCGCCGCCCCGCCAGTGTTGCCCTCGGCCGCGTCGCGCGCGAGCCGGGGGTCGCGCTCGATCGCGCTGGCGAGGTCGCGCGCGCCATGCGGCCGCACCTGGTCGAGCGCGTCGCCGGCCTTCGCCAGCGCCTGTTCCTGGTGCGCCAGCACCGGCAATCCCTTGTCCCGCATCCGGCTTATATCCGCTGCGGCGCGCCCATAGCGTTCGATCGCGCGGGCCTGCGAGGGCGCCAGCGGCCGATCGGCCGCGAGGCGCTCCGGCGACGTCGTTTTTTCCGCCGCTGGTTTCGGCCGGAACCCGGCGAACATGCCCCGCGCCTTGGCCTGCACCTTCTCGACCACCTGACGCGCGAGTTCCGGGAACCGGATCTCGCGCCGATCGGCGAACGCGCGCGCCTGATCCTGCTCGGGCCGGGCGTAGTCACCGGCCATGTCCTTGCCCCGGTCGCGCGACAGGGCGCGGACAAGCTGGCGCTGGTCGGCGAAGTCGTCGCGGCCGTAATGGAGCTGCGCGCCGTCGCGGTGTCGCGACATGCCAACATAGGCGCTGTGCCGGTCCATGCCGGGGGTGGCGAGAACGTGGGCGCGATCGACCGTCACGCCCTGCGCCTTGTGGAAGGTAGCGGCGTAGCCGTGATCGACCGCGGCATAGTCCTTCGCATCGAACGCGACGCGCGCGCCACTGTCGAGCCGAACCTTCATCCCCTCGGCCGATACCTGCTCGATCGTGCCAAGCGTGCCGTTCTTCACCCCCAGCGACCGCTCGTTCCGCAGGAACATCAAGCGGTCGCCGCGCGCGAACTGGCGCGCCCCGCGATCGGCGCTGAACGCCACGTCGTCGCCAAGGTCGCCGGTCGCGCGAAGTCGTCCGCGCGCCTCCTCGTTCAGCGCGCGGACCTCGGCGTTGGTGTGGGTGAGAATGACGCGGGATTTGCCCGGCTCGGCCTGCCGCGCACGATCCCAACCGTCGACCAGCTCGCCCCGTGCAGCCTCGCGGGTGTCGGCCGCCTGAACCATGCCCTTGCCGTCATAGGCATGGATCGCCTCGCCGGTGCGCCCTGTCGCCAGCGCGCGCGTCGCGCCCTGCTGCCAGTCCTCGCGCTGCCGCCTGATCTCGGTGATCTCGGCCGCGCCGTGGCGCTCGGTGACGCTGCGGAACGCCGCGCCTGCCTCGATCGCCTGCAACTGCTCGGGGTCGCCGACCAGCACCACCTTGGCTCCGGCGTCGCGGGCCTGGGACAGCACCCGCTCCATCTGGCGCGAGCCGATCATGCCCGCCTCGTCCACGACCAGCACATCCTTGGGGCCAAGCTGCTCGCGCCCCTGCCCCCATGCGTGTTCAAGGCTCGCGATGGTGCGCGAGCTGATGCCGGACCCGGCCTCAAGGTTCTCCGCCGCGATGCCCGACAAGGCCGCGCCGCGCACCGTGTAGCCCTCCCGCTCCCACGCCTCGCGCGCGACGCCGAGCATGGCGGATTTGCCCGAACCGGCGTAGCCGACGACGGACGCCAGCCCTTCCCTCCCGGTGATATGGTCGAAGGCGTCACGCTGCTCGGCCGACAGGACAAGGCCGCGCGCCTTGGCTGCGCCGATCGCAGCGTCACGCTGGCGATCGGCGACGCCGTGACCGTCGCGCGTCGCCAGCTCGCCCGCGCCATGCTCAAGCCGGTTCTCCACCGCGATCATGTCGCGGGACGTGAACCGCTCCTGGTCGCGGCCGTCCTTCCCCAATGCGACCAGCTCGGGGCTGGCGCGCACGGCCCCCATCACTTGGTCGAACTGCTCCTTGCCGTCGCTGTGCCGGAACGCGAACACGGCAAGGTCGCGGGTGGTGAACGTGGCCTGCTGGCGGGTGATCGCGTCTAACGCGACATTGGGGCTGGCGATGATCTTCTCGCCGTTCTCGCGGGCGATGCGGGTGTGATCCTCGATCCGTTCCGCCTCAAGCCCCTGCTCCGGCCTGCGCGATGCTGCGGGTCCGATCTTGTGCTGCGGCTCCAGCTCGATCCCCTGCGCCTCATAGGAGCGATGGTCGATACGGCCCTCAAGTCCCAGCTCGGCCATGCGCTCGTTGACATGCGCGCTCCACGCCTCGCGCCAGTCCTTCAACAGCTCGGTGTTGTTCCAGTCCCGGTTCTTCTTCCCGAACCCCTCCGGCCCCACGTCGCGCATCGCCAGCATGACGTGCGCGTGCGGCTTCGACGTGCCGTCCTTCGCCTTGTCCCAATGCACGTTCAGGTCCGCGACCATCCCGCGATCGACAAACTGCTTCTTCACGAAGTCGCGCGCGAGCGCGACGCCCTGCTTCTCGTTCATCTCGCGCGGAATCGAGAACTCGACCTCGCGAGCAAGCTGCGCGTCCTTGCGCTTCTCGCCTGCCTCCACCTCATTCCACAAGGTCGAGCGATCGTTTAAACGCTCCGGCGCGCCCTCCGGCAACATCACCTCGGAATGGATGACGCCCGCCTTGTTGCTAAAGTCATGGTCGCGCCCAAGCCGGTCGTCGTGCAGCTCGGACGCGGAACGATAGGCGGCGCTCGCGACGGCGCTTGATCCGTTCGCACGGCTGACAACCTTGGCGGAGAAGTGGTAGATCGCCATGACGCCCCGCTTATTGCACTTCTGAGCGCACGTCGGCAACGACGTATAAGCGCGCACTCACAATCCGCTTCGCTCCTCGTGACTGACTTGATGCTGTTATCACGATCGTTCGTGCTTTACCCTCCCGCTGGTGCCGCTAGAGTGATCTGGCTGCTGGTCGCGGAAGGGAGAGACGATGCGGAAGGTGCGCGATTACGATGCCGAACTAAAGGCGCTGAACGACAAGGCCCGCTCGCTCAAGGCGAAGCGGGTCGAACAGCTCGGCCAGCTCGTCGCCGCAACCGGGGCCGATGCGCTCGATACCGAGACCCTCGCCGGCGTTCTGCTCGATGCAGTCGGGGCGAAGGATACGGGCGCGAAGGAGGCATGGCGTGCGAAGGGCGCTGCCTTCTTTCAGCGGCGCGGGCGCAAGGGTGGCGGCGCTGCTGCAATCGACGGATCGGGCGCTCAAGCTGAACCGGGCGGCGACGCTGCGGGCGGAAGCGGCGGAACGGCGAACGGATAGCAGGGCTTGGGTCGTGCAACGTCGCGAACGAACGCGCCACCTGATCGAGCTGGGCGGCCTCGTCCAGAAAGCCGGACTGGTCGAGTTGACCGACGACGATCGCGCGACTCTCTACGGCGCGCTGCTCGATCTTGCCGGTCGTGGTCGCGGTGATGATGCCGGCGACTTGCTGGCGCTGTGGAAGCGGCGCGGCAAACGGGCGTTCGATGCGGAAGGCGAAGCGAGGGACGAAGCATGAGCGATTTCGACATTGAGGCGATCCGTGCCGAAGTTCGCGCGATGGATTTCACACGCGGCACGCCCGCCGAAGTCGCCATGTGGCGCGAGGACATGGCGGAGTCGGGGGCACCTCAAGGTTTGTCATATGGACAGCGGCAGTCGGAACAAATGGTCAACAAAAGCCTGAGCGTTGCCGCAAAGTATATTAAGTTTCGTGGGTTTGTGAGGTTGGACGAGTTGGAAGTTACC
>NZ_JAAVJH010000035.1 GCF_012035195.1 Sphingomonas corticis | reverse complement strand
ATGGTACTATCGCTCAAGCGATGGAAGAGTAGGTCGTCGCCAGGCATTGCAGCCTGCGTACCCAGAAGAACCCGTTCACCCGCCTTCCCACCACAAGGCACACCACACACCGCATCCTTGCGGACATCACCTCGACGCGGGGTGGAGCAGCCCGGTAGCTCGTCAGGCTCATAACCTGAAGGTCACAGGTTCAAATCCTGTCCCCGCAACCAACACACACCACGCCCCCCGGCATACCGCCAGGGGGCGTTCGGCGTATTGGCGAAGTCGATGAGCGTCGCAGTCGACGCCTGGACCTCAAGCGTCCGTTAGCGTCCTCGTCCACATGGACCGTGACACCGCCGATCTGCGATCTTAGCGCCTTGATCGCCTTCGCTTGACGCAGCTTCTCGCTCGGCGCCTTCCGGAATGAGGCGAACCTTCGCTGGTAATGTCGAATACGGCACGACCGCCGGCGCTTCTCTCGCACGCGTATGGAGCCGGGGCGGGAGCCGGAAACTCGTGATCTCGGCCTGCCTCGATCACGACCGAGCGAGGATGCGGCCGGAAGGGCGAGGCGCGGCATTCCAGCGTTGTGCATCATGGCGATCCCGCTCACCTTCGCTGTCCTGAATGGATATAGACAACATATGACCAATGGAGTGCAGCCCGCCCTCCCACGATGTCGCCGAAGCGTTGCCGTGCAGGAGCGGCGACGCTAGCCTGGTGGCGGTGGTGACGGTCGAGATCTGCGTGGCCGACGAGGCCGGGGCCGTCGCCGCCATCGCGGGCGGCGCCGACCGGATCGAGCTGTGCGCGGCGCTGGAGGCGGGCGGGCTGACGCCGTCCCTCGCGCTGCTCGAACGCGTCCTCGCCCGGGCGCGGCCGGCAGGAGTCGAGGTCCACGCGATGGTCCGCCCGCGCGCCGGCGACTTCGCCTACGACGCGGACGAGCTGGCGCTGGCGATCGCGGAAGGGCAGGCGCTGGTCGGGGCCGGCGCCGACGGCCTGGTGTTCGGCGCCTGTCGCGGCGCCTGGCTCGACGAGGCGGCGCTGGCCGACTTCGCGGACGCCCATGCCGGGACGCGGCTGACGCTCCATCGCGCGATCGACCTGGTCGCTGATCCGGTCGCTGCGGTCGGGACGGTGATCGCGCTGCGATACGAACGCATCCTGTCGTCGGGCGGCGCGGCGACCGCGGACGAGGGGGCGGACACGCTGCGCCGGATGGTCGAGCGCGCCGCCGGGCGCTGCCGGATCGCCGCGGGATCCGGGGTGCGCGCCGACAACGTCGCGGGGCTGATCGCGCGCACCGGAGTGGATCACGTGCACGGATCGGCATCGCTGCCGGGGCCGCCAGTCGATGCGCGGGTCGTGGCGCTCGGCTTCGCCGTCGGGCCGCGCCGGATGACCGATCGCGAGGCGGTGGCGGCATTGTGCGCGGCGGCGAGTAAACCAGTTTAATGCCACCAACGGACCAGTTGTGCATGGCGTGGAGCTGATCTAGGCTCCGGTACGAGAAGCGAGATTTGGTCGGATGAAGATGGGACGCATCCGCGCGGCGGAGGGCGACAGGGCGTCGGAACGGTTCGGCGAGCGGATCGGCCGGTTCCGCGCCGACGACACGCTGCCGCTCTACCTCCAGCTCCAGGGGCTGATCCGCGACGCGATCCAGGCCGGCATCGCTCCCCGGGGCAGCGGCATCCCCGCCGAGCGCGACCTGGCGGTCGAATACAACATCTCGCGCATCACCGTCCGCAAGGCGATCGAAGGCCTGGTGGAGGAGGGGCTGCTGGTGCGCCGCCGCGGTGCCGGCACCTTCGTCGCCGGGCGCGTCGACAAGGTCTTCTCCAAGCTGTCGTCGTTCACCGAGGACATGGCGGCGCGCGGCCGGGTGGCGAGCAGCCGCTGGGTGTCGCGCACCACCGGCCCGGTCACGCCGGAGGAGGCGATGGCGCTGGGCCTGTCGCCGGGAACGCCGGTGCTGCGCTTCACCCGCATCCGCCTCGCCGACGACGAGCCGATGGCGCTGGAATTCTCGACCGTCGTCGGCGACGGCCTGGGCTCGACCGACGACGTCGGCGAGTCGCTGTACGAGGCGCTGGACCGCGCCGGCAACCGGCCGGTGCGCGCGCTGCAGCGGCTGCGTGCGGTGCCGATCCGGGCGCAGCACGCGCGGATGCTGGAGATCGACACCGGCGATCCGGTGCTGCTGATCGAGCGTCGCGGCTCGATGCGCGACGGGCGGGTCGTCGAGTTCACCCGCTCCTACTATCGCGGCGATTCGTACGACTTCGTGGCCGAGCTCTGACGCGGTGACGAGCGCCGGGATAGGGGACGCGCACACGCTGATGGCGGCCGAGATCGCGGAGGCGCCGGCGGCCGTGGCGCGCCTGCTCGACGCCAACGCGTCGGCGGCGGCGGCATTGGGACGGCGGCTGCGCGACACCCCGCCCGACGTGGTGGTGACGGTCGCGCGCGGATCGTCGGACCATGCCGCCACCTACGGCAAGTATCTGATCGAGACGATGATCGGGGTGCCAGTGGCGTCGGCGGCGCCGTCCGTCGCGTCGATCTTCGCCGCCCCGGTGGCGACCCGCCGGGCGCTGGCGCTGGCGATCTCGCAGTCGGGCCGCAGCCCCGACCTGATCGCGGCCGCCCAGGCGCAGCGGGCGGGCGGCGCGACGCTGGCGGCGCTGGTCAACGACGAAGGGTCGCCGCTCGCCGCCGCGGCGGACACGCTGCTGCCGCTGCGGGCCGGGCCCGAGCGGTCGGTCGCGGCGACCAAGTCGTGCATCGCCGCGATGGCGGGCCTGGCGCAGCTGGTCGCCGCCTGGGCCGAGGATGCCGATCTCGCCGCGGCGCTGGCGACCCTGCCGGACCGGCTCGCCGCGGCGGTGGCGCTCGACTGGAGCGGTGCGGTCGAGGCGTTCGCCGGAGTCGAGCGGATGTTCGTGATCGGTCGCGGCTATGGCTTGGGCGTGGCGGGCGAGGCGGCGCTGAAGCTGAAGGAGACCTGCGGTATCCAGGCCGAGGCGTTCAGCGCCGCCGAGGTGCGCCACGGCCCGATGACCATCGTGGGCGAAGGGTTTCCGGTGCTCGCCTTCGCGCATGGGGACCCCGCGGGCGACGACGTCCGCGACGTGTCGGCCCTGTTCGCCGGCCGCGGTGCGACGGTGCTGCTGGCACAGGCGGGAACGCTCGCCGGCACGCTCCCCGCGTTCGCCGGTCATCCGGCGCTCGAACCGCTGATGATGCTGGCGAGCTTCTATGGCCTTGCCGAGCGGCTGTCGCGCCGCCGCGGCCACGATCCCGACCGGCCGCCGCACCTCGCCAAGGTGACGCAGACGCGATGACCACCCTGCGCTTCACCGGCGGAACCGTGGTCGGGGCGGACGGCTGCTGGCCCGGCGCCGAGCTGACGGTCGCAGACGGCCGCATCGCCGCGCTGGTGCCGCTGGGCGCGGGCGAGAGCGGCGGGATCGACCTGCGCGGCGGATGGCTGATGCCGGGGTTCGTCGACACGCAGGTGAACGGCGGCGGCGGCGTGCTGTTCAACGACGAGACCAGCGTCGACGGCATCCGCGCGATCGCCGCCGCGCACGCCGCCTTCGGCACCACCGCCCTGCTGCCGACGCTCATCAGCGACAACCCCGACCGGGTCGCGCTGGCGATGGCGGCGAGCGACGCGGCGATCGCCGCGGGCGTCGACGGGGCGATCGGCGTCCACATCGAGGGGCCGGTGCTCAATCCGGCACGAAAGGGCATCCACGATGCCGCGCGCTTCCGCCCGCTCGACGACGAGCTGCTCGCGATCCTCACGCGCCCGCACCGCGGCACGGTGATGGTGACGCTCGCGCCCGAGCAGGTCGAGCCCCGGCGCATCGCCGCGCTGGTCGCCGCGGGCGTCCGCGTGTCGGCGGGGCATAGCGAGGCGACCCACGCGCAGGCGGTGGCGGCGTTCGACGCCGGGCTGACCGGCGTGACGCACCTGTTCAACGCCATGCCCGCGATGCGCCAGCGCGAGCCCGGACTGGTCGGCGCCGCGCTGGACGACCCGCGGCCGTGGTGCGGGCTGATCGTCGACGGCGTGCACGTCGCGCCCGCGGTGCTGCGGGTGGCGCTGCGGGCGCGCCCGGCCGAGCGCATGATGCTGGTCACCGACGCGATGCCTTCGGTCGGCGCGGCGGACAAGGATTTCGTGCTCCAGGGACGACGGATCCGGGTGCGCGACGGGATGTGCGTCCACGAGGACGGGACACTGGCGGGCGCCGACCTCGACATGGCGGCGGCGGTGGCGCGGACGGTGGGGTCGCTGGGGATCGAGCCGGCGCGCGCGGCCGCGATGGCGTCGACCAACCCCGCCGCGTTCCTCGGCCGCGGGCAAGAGCGCGGGGCGATCGCGACGGGGCTGCGCGCCGACCTCGCCCAGCTCGATGCCGCATTCGGCCCGGTGGCGACGTGGATCGGCGGACGGCCGATCTCGGACCGATAACCCCGCGGCTGTCCGGCCGGTCGTTGGATCTGGACCGGCCCGTGAGCGTCAGCGTGAACGGCCCTCTGCGGCATCGCGGCGGCGTCCCCCGCACCGCCGGCGCGATCCAGCGGTCGCTGATTGAGCGCGCCGATAGCGCCGCTGCGGCTGCCCGGAAGCGGCACCTGAGCGACGCCGGGCGAGACGCGCATCCGTTTGGCGCCGAGTGCGCGGTACCGCCGCGTCGCGATGACCAGCCCGGCCCGCCTCTTTGCCGCTACGGGCGGCGACCGTCACGCCTGTCCTGACGCGACCGCGCCCCCCGCGCCATCCTCCCCCGGCCGTGCCGAGCGGAGGCGCGCGTCGTCCTCCACGGTGTACAGGCCGCCGTCGAGCGTCGTGAAGCCGCGACCCTGCACCGCCAGGTCCATCGCGCGGCCGGTCGGCCGCAGATCCCCGGCCGCGTCCATCGCGGGCGCGGCGTGCGCCATCACCCCCGCCGCCGCGAACGGGTCGGTCAGCGCCGCAGCGGGCACGTCGGCGTCGTTGCGCATCGCGACGATGGAGGCGAAGCGCACGTCCGCGCGCTTGAAGGCGGGCGTGTTGATGTTGGCGATGTTGTTCGAGATCACCTCCAGCGCGCGTTCCTGCGCCCTGATGCCGACCGATCCGATGGAGAAGGCGCCGCTCATCGCGCCGACTGCCCGAAGGCGCTGATGGCCTTGCCCATCAGGTCGTCGTAGACCTGCACCAGACGCGCACCCGTATCCGCGCTGCGCAACGCGCCCATCATGCCGATCATCTCGTCGCCGAGCGACACGTTCGACGATTCCAGCATGCCCTGTCGCAGCGACGGCTCCTCCATCGCCTGCGCCTGGTCGTCGGCGATGGAGAAATGGGAGCCGTCGATGGCGGACACCTGGTCCCCGCGCGCGCGCACCACCGCGATCCGCCCCAGTACGCGGCTTCCGTCCAGGACGACGCCGTCGGTGGTGATCGTCACCGACGGGCTGCCGAGAACCAGATCGCCGCCGCCCGCCTGTTGTACGGCATAGCCCTGCGGCGTGACCAGCCGGCCGTCCGCGTCGAGCGAGAACGAGCCCTGCCGCGAGTAGAGCAGCCGATCGCCGGCCCGCAACTGGAAGAAGCCGTTTCCCGAGATGGCGAGGTCGAGGGGATTGCCGGTCTGCGAGAGCTTGCCGGCGCGCAGGTCCGATTTCCGGCGGCTCAGCACGGTGTCGAAGGTTGCGTCCCCGGTGTTGCTCGCCAGCGCCTGCCGCTTGAAGCCCGGCGTGGACACGTTCGCCACGTTCAAGGCGGCGAGATCGACGCGTCGTGACGATGCCCGCATCAGCGCGGTCGCGGCGTCGATCAGGCCTGACATGTCCGAACTCCATCGAGTGGAGCCGCAAGGACACAGGATGACGCGTTCTGCGTCAATTTGCGAAAGAACCGAACTGGATCAGATCGTCGGCACTTCGACGGAGGACGCGGGACGAAAAGGATAATCCGGCGCGATCTTCTTCGGCGACGCAGGCTAAAACGCTGCGGCTGTTGCGCCGCAAGTCACCGCCGCACCGGTTCGTTCGTCAGGAAGACGACGTAGCCGCGGAACATCGGCAGCGCGGCGAGGCCTGCGGGTGCCCGCCACTCCCCGCCTTGCAGCAGCCCGATGCGGAACGGCACCTTCAGCCGGTGGAGGTTGGCGAGATAGCCGGCGTAGCCCGGGATCACGCGGCGGCCCTGGTAGATCTGCAGCACCACCTCGTCCACCGTGCCCGCGAGCGCGTCCAGGCCAGCCGGGTCGCCGTTCGCGCTCCAGTCCAACAGGCCGGTCACGCCCAGCCGGCAGTTGCGCGGCAGCCGGCGGCGCAGGTCGGCGAGAAAGGCGGCATAGTCGCCGAGGTGGCGAGTCCCGGCGTCGAAGTCGATCTGCACGCCCGCCACGCGATTGCCGGCGGCGCGCCACCGGCCCAGCTGCGCCAGCAGCTGCGCGTGGACCAGCGGCGTCCAGCGCAGCGTCTCCACGCGCACCACCATCCACACGGGCGTGTGCTTCACCCGCGGCACCGCGGGACGCTGCGACACCAGCCGCACGTCGGGCGCGCGGTCCACCTGCGCCGCCAGCAGGTAGACGCGCCGCGCGCGCTTCAGCACCGGCTGCGGCCGCACGCCCGCCCACAACCAGAAGGCCTCGTAACGGGCCGCATCCACGCGGTCGGGCGACGGCGCAGCGGCGCCGAGCGTCGACAGCGCGAGCAGGGCGGCGAGCGCGCGCACGCGGCCTACCAGTAATATTCCAGCTCGTCCGCCCAGCGCGAGCCGCGGTGGTCGCGGTGCAGCCGTTGAAACCAGGCCTTGCGCGTCGCCTGCGGCACGCCCGCGCCGCCGCAGGCGTTGTTGCCCGACGGCGCGTAGCAGCGCACCGCGCGAAACAGCGCGTAGGCGCGTTCCGGCGCGGTGCTGGCCGGGGAGGCGATCACCGCCCGGTACAGGTCGAGGCGGGAGAAGGGCGGGCCGGCGAAGCCGGAGCGGGTGCCGCCCAGCTCGTCCGCCGGCGGTTGCGTATCGAGGGGATAGGCGTCGAGATCGTTGAGCCGCACGAATTCGGCGAGGCACAGCCGCGGCGTCGCCGCTGTCGGGGCGGTGGCCAGCCGCCGTGCCGTGTCGCGCAGCGGCGGGCAGGGGAAGTCCTCGGCCACCTTGCCCGCGGCGAACAGGCCGAGCGGCGGTTCGGACCGGCCGTCGGCGTCGAAATAGCTGCCGCCCGCCGCCGTGCCGGGCGGCACGGCGGCGAGATCGCCGACGAAATCGGCGTAGCGGCCGCGGGTCAGCCCCTTGTAGAGCAGGACGAACAGCGCGACGGCGCGCTCGTGCGCGCTCGCTCCCGCCGCGCCGGCCTGTCGCCGCAGCAGATCGGGTCCGGCGATGTCGGCCAGCAGCCGGTCGCGCAGCGCCGGCTCCCGGATCGGCGATCCCGCAGCGAACACGCGCTCCAGCCCGGCGTCGCGCTCCTCGTGCAGCGCCAGCGCCAGCTCCACCGTCGCGCGGCGCAGCGGCGTCGCCGCCGCGGGCAGCATCGCCAGCCAGTGGCCGCGCGCCGCGCCGGCCGCCGTTGCGCTTTTCGGCATGTCCATCGCCATGCCGCGCAACATCTGCCGGCTGAAGGCGACGGCATCCTCCGCCGCGTCGCCGGCGCGATCCGGCGACAGCCGCAGCGCCTCCGCCGGCTGACCGTCGACGTAGAAGTCGTGTGCCGCGCGCAGGAATTCGAACAGCGCGCCGGCCTTCGCGAAGCGGGGCCGCTGCACCTCCAGCGCCGCGCGCGTCAGCGTGGGCGTCGTGGCGCCGTCGCCGGTGTTCCGGCGCATGGCGTTCAGGTCGAGGACCGCCAGCAGCACCGGGTCTGTCGTGTCCGCCGCGGTCAGCGTCGGCAGCAGCTTGTTGTCGATCTCCTCCACCAGCGCGGCGTCGCCGATCCCGCGCGTCGCGGCGGGCTGTGCCAGCAGAACGGCATATTCCGCCGCCAGCTTCCGCCGCTCGCCGCCCAGCCACCACACCCGCCGCAGCAGGCCGCGCGCCGACGCGGCGTAGCGCCCGCGCGGCCAGCCATCGAGATAGTGCCGCAGCCCCGCCTCCGCGGCGGCGACCGCCGCGGCGTCGACCGGCGTCTTCTCGTCGCGATAGCCATATTCGTCGAAGGCGCCGACCTGCGCGCGGTTCACCTCCACGCGGGCGAGCATGTAGCGCCCGGTCTCGCGCAGCCACTCGTCCCTGTCGCGCGCCAGCGACGCGAAGCGCGAGCGCGCGCCGTCGAAGTCGCCGGCGTAGAAGGCGGCGGCGCCGTGGAGGTAGGCGGCGAAGCCGCGCGCGGTGGCGGAGCGCGCCGCCGCGTCCGCCGCGGCGAGCGCGCCGGGGCCGCCGCCCGCACCGGCGCAGTCGGGCTTCAGCGCGCGGCGCGCGGCGACCAATGCCGTGCGCTCCGCGGGATCGAGCCGTCGCGCCGCGGCCACCGCCGCCTCGAACGCGGCGCTGCCGCTTGCGTCGCTGCGGCAGCGCGACCCCTCGCCGGCGGCATGGCTGTCGCTGCCGACGTCGGCGGGCGCCGGAAAGGTCACGCGTGCGAAGCTCGTCCAGTCGAACAGCGGGACGGGGGGCAGCTCCCCGCCGGCGGGCACTGCCGGCGCACCGCCGCGGATCAGGAGCAGCAGGTTCACGCGCGTGTCGTTGCCCGGGCTCAGCATGACCATGCTGTCGCAACCGGTCAGGTCGCCGTGCGCCAGCTTCCACGCCGGCGCGCAGCCCATGTCGCCGCTGGCCCACGCCGCCGTCGCCGACGATAGCGCCGCCACGGCGGCGACGAGGATCGCGAGGCGGCGAGGAAGGCACGCGAGGGGGAACGATCGGGTCATGTCGGCTCCGCAATGATGCGGCATCATTCCCCGCGGCCCCGGCCGCGGCAAGACCGATCGCGCGCTAGCGCGCGGGCGTCCACGTCTGCGTCTGGCAGAAGAAGGCGATGCACCCCTTCACCGCCAGCGTGCCGTCGGCATTGCGCACGACGATCGACTTGTAGCTCTTGCCGTTGCGCGGATCGTAGATCGTGCCGCGCCAGTCCTTGCCCTTGTCGGCGAAGCCGCTGAGGATCGCGATCCCCTTGATCGGGCGGGAGCGGAGCGCGGGGTCGGTGTTGTTCACGTCGGTCGCCGCCGCGCCGGGGCGAACCTTCAGTATCTGCGTCAGCCGGCCGCAGGTGGCGCCGCCGCACGCGCCGATCGTCACCACGCCGCTGCCGTCCGCCGTCAGCCAGCGCCCGGCGATCGGCGTCGCGGCCTGCGCCGCTGCCGGCGTGAGGAAGAGCAGGGCGGGAAGCGCGCGCAGGATCGTCATGCCACCCGTCTAGCATTACAGTTGCGTTCTTGATCGGCTATGGGCGCGTTGTGCTGCGGCCTGATGTGCGCGTCGCCAGCATGACCATGCGATAACGTGCCTGGGTTCGATACGACGCTGGGCCAGTCTGACAACG
>NZ_JAAVJH010000034.1 GCF_012035195.1 Sphingomonas corticis | reverse complement strand
TCGGTCGCACGGACGAAAGCGGCGCTGACCGCCCAGTCATGCGCGCGGCCGGTTCCGCCCAGCTCAGCGACCGGGGCGTTGGGCCTGCCGGAGTCGAGCAGGAAGGCATGAACGCAAGGCTCATAGGCCGGGATCAGCTGTAGCGCTTCCGGCCCTTCGACGTGGATGACCTGTATCCGGCGGACGTGCGGCTCCAGCGCTGCCAGCTTGCCCGACTCCGCGGGATCGATGTGCGACACGATCTGGACCGCCGACGGAGCGGTCGCGCGGACATGGGCGGAGATGGCGTCGGCGGTCGTCTCGGATGTCAGCAGGAAGGTGGCCACCGGCGGTGGCACGAGCGCCGTCACCTCTGCGATCGCCCTGTCGGAGATCGGACCGGGACCAGAGGGCATGCGTGCTACCAGCCCCAGCGCATCCGCCCCCGCGGCGATCGCGATCCGCGCTTCATCCGGCGAGGCGATGCAGCAAATCTTTATACGAGTTCTCATGGGATGGAGACATGCCGCCAGGCCGATGCAAGGGCAATGCGCCGGTCCGTGCCGGTTGCCGTCGTGAGGTCGGGCGTCCTCTATCGTGGAGCAAGGCGGATCGTGGCCGTGCCGCGCCCCCATACGGGAAGGTACACGCCTTGCCCCGCCGCCTTCAGCTGGCCCGTGCGCACGTCCGTGATGTGGGCGCGCACGATCAGGTCGCCGATCCGCTTCTCGTCGATCGCACGGGTGATCTTGGCGAGCAGCTCGTCGAAATCCTTTTCGAAGTTCTGCGTCAGCGCGGCGGACACGGTGCTGGAGATGCCGGGGGCGTTGACGAGCTTCAGAAGCAGGCTTGTTCGGACCGAGTCGGTCACACCTGCGACGGTGAGATCGTCAAACGCGACACGGCGATCATTGACGGCGTTGCGCGGCGTGGCGGTAAGCCAGATCGTGCCCCGCGAAGGCTCCCCGCCTTCGGCTGCCGCACTGAAGCGGAGCCCGACCGCGATCTTGCCGCCCGTCGTGCCGTAGATGGTCACCTGGTAAAACTGCGCGCGCACCGCACCGACACCGGGCACCTCGAAGGGGCGGCGGGAACGCTTCACCAATGCCTTTGCGAGCACCGGCTCCAGCTGACGATAGTCGGCGATGACGGGTATGGCGAACAGGATGCGGCCGGGTCCAGGCTGCATGCGCGTCATGGCGGGGAGCGGCTGGCGCTGCGGATCAGGCGGCCGATCGCCGACAAAGGTCTCCGTCCCCGCCGTCAGCCCCAGCGCCAGGTTCACCCGATTGCGCGAAATAGTGTAGCCTCCGTAGCTCAACTGTCGGGGAGTGATCCGCATCCACACCGGCGGGTTCGCCCGGTTCAGCTGGACGGAGGTGAACGCCGCGCCCCACACCTGCGCGATCTGCTCGCGCAGCTGCAATCTGCCGAGCTCCTGCGGCAGAGTGTGCTCCAGGCGCGCGACGACGCCGGCGAGCTTGGCGTCGGCCTTGCTGGTGAACTCGATACGCTGGCCCAGGAAGTCGACGTGCGGCTCGTCGGTCCAGTCGTAGGCGATCGATACCGTTGCGCGCGGCGACCAGTCGCCGGCGATGTCGAGCCTGGCTACTGCCCGAACGCGGGCGTCCGCCTCGGCTGTTTCCCGGCTGAGCACGCCTCCCACGTCCCGGGCGCTGATCGCGGCGTGAAGCGGCATGGTGACGGTGATCGTTTTGCCCGAGCCCTCCAGCACCAACGGCCCTCGGACTACGGTGCCCGTGATGCGGCACCGGATCGCGGGCGTCTTAATTCTCGCAAAGAGGATCTTGACCTTCTTCGGCGGGACGCAGGTCTGCTCCGGCTTGTCGATTGACCAAAGGCGACGCGGAACCGCCTTTTCGAGAGTTGCCGCCAGCTTGCCCAGGTCCGCGACGATCGGCACGTCGATGGTGGAGGTCTGCGGCGGTACGCTGATCGTGTCCTTCGCTCGCGGAGGCGCCTCGCGAGGAGTTCGGTCGCAGCCAGTGAGGATGGCAACGCAGAGCAGAGCGAACACGATCGAGGCGCGGGAGACGTCGCTTTTGCGCAAGGAAAACCTCGCAATTCGGTCTGCCGCTTCAGATTTCGACTTAACCGGCATTGGAACGGCTTCAAGAGCCGCCATGTTCATCATCGCCGCGTACCTCCAGACGTCCGAGCGGCCACCTCTCCAGCAGAGCGCCGAGGTGCGTCGCAAGAAAGGGAACCGTTCCGTTTCCTTATCGCTCGACCCGTTGATTTCGGTCAATGCCTGACAACACCAACGGAGAACCTCGATGAAGATTGCGATTGTCGCTGCGCTGCTCACCCTGGCGCCGGTACCAGTGCTGGCGCAGGCCGTTTCGCCCGCCACTTCGGGAACAATGACCAGCGCTGACGTCGGCGTCTCGCCGATCGCGAGCCAGAGCGGACCCAATTACGTGCTCGCTGCGGCCGATGCGAACCTTTACCAGATCAAGGCCGCGCAGCTTGCCGCGACGCGCGCGCAGAGAGACGACGTCAAGGCCTATGCAAAGCGCGTGCTGGCGGAAACGCAGAGCAGCCACAAGGCGCTGCTGGCGGCGCTGAAGAATGATCAGCGCACGATCAAGGCGCCGTCCTCGAGCCTGTCCGCCGACCGCGCTGCCCTCCTCAAGCTGCTCCAGAAGGCGCCCAAGAGCGCCTTTGACAATCTGTATCTGACGCAGTCCGCGCAGGTTCAGCAGGCCGCCTGGGCCGTGCACAAGGGTTACGCGCAGGACGGGACCGACCCGGCGCTGCAGCAGGTCGCCGGCACCGCGGTCCCGGTGCTGGAAAACGAGCTCACCACCGGCAAGTCGCTTACTCCCTCCGGGCTTGCAGGATAGGTGATACCCACCGGGCCAGGTCGATGAAGCCCCCTTTAGACCTGGTCCGGTACCTGTTTATGGCGATTATTGACGGGAGTGCAGCCTGCGGAACTGGTCCCGTGCTTCACCGCGCATGAGATGCTGCATTACGATCCAGTAGCCCGTGACGGCTGTCTCTCCTGCCGCCTGATACGCGTTCGCCATGTTACGCCTGAGCTCCTCGAACAGCGCGTGCTCGAGCGCACGTCCCTCGTCGGTGAGCGACAGCAGCTTCTGCCGTCGATCGCGCTCCCCGACACGTCCGCAGACTAGCCCGCGGTCTATCAAATCCCGCATTACCCTGCCGAGCGATTGCTTTGTGACGCAGAGAACGTCCAGTAGTTCGCTGACTGAGATTTCCGGGTACCTGCCGAGGAAGTACAGGGCGCGGTGATGCGCCCGTCCGAGGGTACGCGTTGCCAGCTCGGCGTCGGCATGCGCCAGATGGGATCTGTGGGCAAAGAACATCAGATCCATTCCTCCCCTGATCGCGTCATCACGCAGATACTGGGCAGGAGGCGGCAGAAGCGGAGCCGTCACGCGGTCGGTGCCCTCCCCTCGCATCGCTGCAAGACTGTCACTGCTGGCTCCATCCAAGTCCCATCGCCTTTTGGAGGGCGATAAAGGCACGATCAAGTTCGCCGGTCGCTTCCAGCACTGACTGGTCGGCAGCCAGCGCCGCGCGTTCGGCATCGATGGACGTGGTCAGCGGTATCGCTCCCTGTGCATATCGCTGCCCGGCATAGGTCGCT
This sequence comes from Sphingomonas corticis, assembly GCF_012035195.1. GTDB lineage: Bacteria > Pseudomonadota > Alphaproteobacteria > Sphingomonadales > Sphingomonadaceae > Sphingomonas > Sphingomonas corticis. Next base: position 9,740 of record NZ_JAAVJH010000034.1, on the reverse strand, counting down.
GACTGTCTGGCACCGTTACGGCTCGCGACAGACGAAAACAGGTTACGGCGCTGATTGCCGAAGCGGGTCAGGCTGGTTTCAGCATCAGACAGCGCGCCGAGAACCGCCTTGCGGTATTGTGCTTCCGCCTCGTCTCGGTCAGCCCGCGCCTGCTCGACCCGGGCACGATTACGGCCGAAGTCGAGAAAGCTCCAGCTGATCCGCGGCAGGAGCAGGCCCGCGACGCTGTCAGGATCAACCACATCGGCGATATTGGGACCACCGAGCCCGATGATCCCCATAATGCTGACCGATGGGAACTGCCGGGCGACGTTGACCCCGATCTGCGCGTTCGATGCCGCCAGCTGCCGCTCGGCTGCGCGAATGTCAGGCCGGCGTCGCAGCATCGCGGCCGGGTCGCCGATCGCGACAGTTCCTGGGATCATCGGGATCGGGGCAGGAGTGGACAGCAAGGCATCGTGTGTTCCGGGCTCGTCGCCGGTGAGCAGGGCAAGCTGGTCGAGCGTGGTCGCGATCTGTCCCTCGAGCGGCAACAGCCCGGCCTCCGTGCGGGTCAGCTCGGTCTTCAGCCGAACCACCTCGTCGCGCGACGATGCACCGCGTTGTTCGCGCTGTTGAAGCAGGGCGAGTGATCGCTGTTGAAGCTGCGCGGAGCGGCGAGCCAGGATCAGGCGCTGCTGAAGTTCGCGCAGAGTCACATAATTCTGGGCAACCTCCGCCGACAGACGAACCTGCGCATCAGCTTTATTGGCTTCGGCCGCCTGAGCCTGGGCCTCGGCACCTTCGGCAGCGCGGCGTCGCGCGCCGAACAGATCGATCTCCCACGATGCGTCCAGGCCGGCATTATAGAACTCGGCCCTGATACGATCGGATTGCTCGCCTTGCGTCGGCAGCGCGAGCGAGCCTGCGGGAAGATCGGCGACGATCGCAGTGCCTGACGCCGACACGGTGGGAAGCTGGTTCGCGCGCTGTTCGCGCAAGCTGGCGCGCGCCTTGCGGATGCGCGCCTCGGCGATCGCCACGTCCGGATTGGAGGCAAGCGCGCGGTTGACCAGGGTCGTGAGCTGCGGGTCGCCCATGCCTTCCCACCAGCGTGCGATAGGGAGCTGCGGTGACGTGACTGCCTGATCTGCGCGGCGAAATGTCGATCCGGAGCGCTCCCCACTCGCGACGCCCGGCGGCCCTCCATAGTTGGGCCCGACGACGCATCCGGTCAGGAGGGCGGGCAGAATGGCCCAGCTGAGTCGCTTCATCAGTGCATCGCCATCTGCGTGTCGGAGGAGATCGGGCGGAGGAACAGTGCCAGCGGCGTCGTGACCGCGATCGCAACGCCGAGCGCGAAGAACAGGTCATTATAGGCCATAACGGTGGACTGCTCCAGGAGTTGACCCGCAAGCTGCCGATAGGCGCCGGCTTCGCCGGACGGCATGGCCATAGCCTTCGCGAACCATTCCTGCGTGGTCGCTGCATTGGCCGACACCGTTTCGCCCAGCCGATTGAAGTGGAGAAAGGTCTGCCGGTCCTGGAGGGTCGCCATCATGGCAAGGCCGATCGATCCGCCGAGATTGCGCCCCGCATTGAACAGCGCGGACGCATCACCAGCATCCTCGGGTGCTACAGCGCTGATCGCTGCCTGGTTGAGGAACATCATGGCGAAGATCTGCCCGAAGCCCCGGACGAGCTGTGAACCCGTCAGGTCGCCCCCAGCCGACTGCGCGGTGAGGTGCCAGTCCATGGCGCAGCTGACGCCGATCAGCGTCATGCCGACGAAAACCGCCAGGCGAACGTCAAGATATTTGAACGCTAGCGGCAGGAACGGCATCAGCATCAGGGCGGGGATACCGGAGACGAAGACCACCTTGCCCGATTGCAGCGCGCTATAATCCGCCATCGACGAGAGGAACTGGGGGATGAGAAAGGTCACGCCGTAGAGCACGACGCCGATGATGAGGCTGAGGACGAATACGCTACCGAAGGAGCGGCTGAAGATCAGCGACAACTTGAGCACGGGATGCGCGGAGCGGACCTGTCCGATCGTGATGAGCGCGAAGCCGAAGACCGTGGCGATCGCGAGTTTCACGATCATGGCGGACTCGAACCACATCTCGCGCTGCCCCTCCTCGAGCATGACGGTGAGCGCACCCAGGCCGATCGCGAGTCCCGCGATCCCGAACCAGTCGGCATGGCGTAGCTGGTCGAGCCGCAGATGCTCGTGCTTGAGCCCGAACAGCAGGAGGAGGACAAGCCCTGCACAGACCGGCACATTTAGAAAGAAGGCGTAATGCCAGCTGTAATTGTCGGTGAGCCAACCGCCGATGATCGGCCCGAGCACCGGACCAAGGATTGCGGTGCCGCCGAACGCGGCGGTGCCGATCGGCTGCTGCGACGGCGGCAGCCGTGTCGCGATGATGGTCATGGCGGTCGGGATCAGTGCACCGCCGGTGAAGCCTTGGCCCACGCGGCCAGCGATCATCATCGGCAGCGTCGTCGAGATCCCGCACACGATGGAAAAGCCAGTGAAGCTGACCGCTGCCCCCAGAAGGAAGTTGCGCAGGCCGAACAGGCGCACGAGAAAGGGGCTGAGCGGTATCATGACGATCTCTGCCACGAGATAGGAGGTCGCGACCCAGGTGCCCTCGGTGCCGCTCGCGCCGATCTCGCCCTGAATGGTGGGCAAGGCCGCATTGACGATCGAGATGTCGAGCAGCGCCATGAACGACCCGATCGTGCCCGCCGCAACGGCGAGCCAGTCGCGCAGGCCGGCGCGTTCGGACGCCATCAGCGCGAGCCCTGCGTCTCGTCGCGCTTCAGCCGCTCGGTTTCCTGCTCGATCCGGTCACGACTTCCCTTTGCGCTGATCGTGTCGACCGTGACCTCGACCGACAGGCCGGGACGCAGCACCCGGCGCGCCTCCGGCCCGGCTTCAATGCTGATCCGCACGGGCACTCGCTGAACGATCTTGGTAAAGTTCCCGGTCGCATTCTCGGGCGGGATGAGCGAGAACTGCGCGCCCGTGCCTGGCGAGAAGCTCGCAACCCGGCCGCGCAGTTCGGCGCCGTCCAGTGCATCCACCTTGATGGTCACGGGTTGCCCGACGCGCATCAGTGCGACCTGGGTCTCCTTGAAATTGGCTTCGATGTAGAGTTGATCGACTGGCACCACCGACATCAGCCGGGTCGCCGGCTGGACATATTGCCCGGCCCGGACCGCCTTGTCGGCGACAATGCCGTCGATGCTGCTGCGGATCTCGACCGCACCGAGGTCCGTCGAGGCGCGCGCAAGCTGCGCCTGCGCGGTGCCACGCTGCGCCTCCGCCTGGCCGATGCGAGCCGCTTGCGTCGCGACACTACGACGGGCGGCGAGGTAGGCGGCTCGCTGCGCGCGCAGCTCTGCGGCGGTTCGATCACGCTGAAGGACAAGGTTTGCCAGACGCTCACGCGATTCCGCTCCTGTCCGAGTAAGGGGTTCGTAGCGTCTTACCTCGTTCTCTGCCGCTGCGGCGGCAGCCTCGGCGCTCGCAACCTGGGCGGCGGCCTGAGCGACAGTGGCCTGTTGTTCGTCAAGCGTCCGGCGCGCAGTCGTAATGTTGGCGCCGGCGGCGGCGATCTGAGCTTGCGCCTGTTCGACATTGGCGCGGTAGTCACGAGGATCGAGGACGGCAAGCAGCTGGCCGCGGCCGACAGGCTGGTTGTCGGCGACGAGCACTCGCTCGACATAGCCGCCCACCTTCGGTGAAACGGTCACGAAGTCCGCGCGCACATAGGCGTTGTTGGTCGACTGCAGGTATTGGCCGCTCGCGCGGTAGTTCAGGTACCAGACGACCGCCGCGAGGATGCCCGCAACGAGCGCGGCGATGAGGACGTAGCGGATGATCGGAAAGCGCTCGAGAAGCGAGGGCTTCTTTTCGCCATTCTTCTCCTCGGAACCGTCCTCTGACCCGGCTTTTTGCTGGGAATTTGCGTCCGAGTGGTCATGCTGCGCGTCGCCGCCTCGATCTTCAGCCTGCTCGTCAGCCACCCAGCAACCCTATCGTATGTAAACTAAGCCGTATCATAGTGTGTGTCGGTCGGCATTGCCACCCACTCTGATGGGCTCGTGCACAGCAAACTCAAGCTGCGCGAAGCATACAGCCGCGGGATCTCCGCGGCGGAATGCTTCGGCGTGAACGACTGCGATCCGACGCCCGACACGCCTGACCTTAGGCGTCGTGACAAGGGCATCGGGCCGAGCAGAGGCAAGGAACTGGAGGTTCACGCTGATGAGCTTCGGGACGTGCCCATGCGGAAGTTGGCGTGCAAGGGCACGCTTCGCTGCCACTTCGAGAAAGGATGCCACAGCTCCGCCATGCAAGGCGGGAAGGAGGGGGTTGCCGATCATGTATTCCACTGGCGTCAAAACAAAGGCGTCACCGCTCTCCGAAATCGTGGAGCCTAGCAGCTGCGCGAAGCCGCTCATGACCCGACAGCCCGATTGATCGAAAAGACGCCTTGGGCAGTCGCGATCAGGTGAGAAGGATCGGTATCCCAGACTTCGGTCCGTACGAACGCACGGTGCTCGGTGGCGTCGTAACAATGCGCCCACGCTGTCGCGGAGCATCTCGCCTCGGGGGACCGCACATGGTCCACCTTCAGGTTGAGAGTCGAGATTGCCAATCGCCTTCCCAGTCGGGACATTACAGCAACGCCGCAGGCCTGATCGATAAGGCTCGTCAACACGCCCGTTGCTAAAGTCTCGTCGTCGTCCGCCAGCTCCTCACGCCAACCGACACGTAGCGAGCTGAGGCCATCGCCGATCGAAACCAGCTCCAGGCCAAGCCTGTTGCCCCACGGTATGTCGCCTGGTTGCAGGCTCCAGTCTCCAGCCACGATTCCATCCTCGTCCTGATCAGGCCTTGCCAGCTTAAAAGGCCGCCTTTGCTCCAGCCACCTGGGAAACGGTACGGTTTACATATATGGTCCTGCTTCTTAATGGTTATGGTCTCGCATGGAAACGCGGTCGAACAAATTCCTGGTGCTCGTAGTGACCGGCTTTCTGCTTGGCACGCTCCTGATCTTCACCCTGTGGCTGTTTGATGCACGCGATGGAGACGGCAATCCCTATATGATCCGCTTCACCGGGAGCGTTGCCGGCCTGGAGAAGGGGTCGCCGGTGACCTTCTCGGGCGTACCGGCCGGTCATGTCACATCGATACGGTTCGATAAGGATGACCCGTCAGCGGTTCTCGTCACCGTCAGCCTTGACCCGCGGATCCCCATCGTCGCAGGCGTAAAAGCGTCGATCGCAAGATCGGCACTGGCCGGCACCGCGAACATCAGCCTCGACGGCGCTACATCTGGTGCGCCCCCGATCGTTGCGGCGAGCGACACCGAGCTTCCCGTCATTCCCGCCAAGGAAGGCGGGCTCCTTGGCGGCGGAGGGGACCCCGTCGCACTGGTCGAAAAGATCAGCCGCACCGTGGATTCTGTTTCTCGCAACCTCGACGCCGCTCAGCAGCAGCGGGCCAGCGATCGACTGGCGGCGCTTGCGGAAAGTTCCGCCGGTTGGGCAGACAAAGCCGGAGCAGCGTCCGATGCTCTCACCGGTGCGCGCGGCCGCGTGATTGCCGTGGGCGACGCCTTGCAGCGATCCCGCGACAGCGCCCAACAGCTGAGAGCGGCAGTGGACGAACGCAGCGCGACCGTTCTCGCGAGAGCGAACCGCACGTTGGTGAACGCTCGAGACGGAGCCGAGCGATTTGTGGCGCGCGTTGAGGCGGTTCGACCCGCGATCCGCGGCACGACTGCCAAACAGGCTCAACTGCGTGAGACCATTCGTTCAGCAAGGAACAAGGTCGGTGCTGTCAGGGATACGGCCGTTCGCATCGATCAGGAGGGACTGGGCGTGGGTGCTGCGTCTCTTCCCGTCTACAAGCCAACGTCACAGGATTGAGCGACGGCGATACAAAAGCACAGCCTTGGGCTGAGATCGAGCTGGCAGGCGAGCAAGCGACCCTCTCGGCGTGATTTCTCGTCAACCTGTCCGGATCAGGCTACCGTCGATCCAGGAGAACGAGATTGAGCGACAACGAAAAGAAAGGTCGGCCCAGGAAGATGGGCAGACCCACGACCGAGGATGCGCTTCGCCTGACCTCGCATATCCTCAAGAGCGCCCGCGAGATGTTCTTCGCACACGGGTTTGACGGCGCCAGTGCCGACATGATCGCCGAACAGGCGCGTATCTCCAAGCGAACCCTGTACGCGCGCTTCGGCAGCAAGGCCCGCGTGTTCGAGGCGGTGATCCTCGACGAGATCGATACGCAGCTGCGCGCGCTCGAACCTTCCGGCAGCGACGAACCCGACATCCGATCGCGGCTTCGCGTAATCGCCGATCGTCTGCTTGAGTGGCTGCTGACGCCGCGGATCACCTCCATGGAACGCGTCGTCATCGCGCAGGCCGTGCGCTTTCCAGCGCTTGCGGCAAACATCCACGACTTCGGCTACCAGCGGGCCGTGCAGTGGGTGGCCTCGATCCTCGCCCATGCCGATGCAAAGGGTGAGCTATCGCTGGCAGACCCGGTGTTTGCCGCCGAGCAGTTCGTCACCCTCGTAGTGGTCGCACCCATGCGCCGCGCAGCGCTCGGGCTGTCTCCTCCCGCGTACGACGATGCCGCACGTGATCGTATCTCTCGCGGTATCGACCTGTTCCTCGATGGCTGCCGTCCGCGCGAGGCGGATGGTTGCAGCGCCTGATGCCCACCACCGACGACGAACCTCAGATCGGTGAGCGCGCGCGCCTGGCCGAGCTCCTCCAGATCATGGGGCGCCATGGCTTCAACGGGCTCGCCTCGCGCCTGGGCCTGCTGCCCGGTCGTTCGGAGCAGCCGGTGGACGTCGGTACCCCCGAGCGGGTCGTCGCGCTGCTGCGAGACCTTGGACCCGTCGCGGTCAAGCTGGGGCAGGTGCTCGCGACCCGTGAAGACCTGCTCGGGCCGGAATGGGTGCGCGCGTTGTCGACGCTGCAGGACCGGGTGACCCCGCTGCCGTTCGAGGCGCTGGAGCCGACGATCCTGACCGCGCTTGGCTCCCCGATCGCGGACGTGTTCGCGAGCTTCGACCGCGAACCGATCGCCGCGGCCTCGATCGCGCAGGTTCATGGCGCCATCCTGCGCGACGGAACCGAGGTCGTGGTAAAGGTACGCCGACCGGGGATCGCGGAACGCGTCGATGCCGACCTGAGGCTGCTTCGCCGCATTGCGCGGCTCGCCGCGAGACACTCACCGGAGATCCGTCGCCTCAAGCCTGACGAACTGCTCCGGTTCTTCGCTGAGAGCCTGTCGCAGGAAATGGACCTCAGCGCCGAAGCGGCAGCCTGCGAGAGCATCGGCGTGTTCCTGCAGCCGCTCGGCGTTCGCACGCCCGGCTTCTACTGGGATCAGGTTGGTCGCCGGATCAACGTGCAGGAACGGCTCGACGGCGTGCCGGTCCGCGCGATCCTCGACCGAGCGGGTGAGGACGGGGCGGGTCAGGGCGCTGCCGACGTCGCCGGCAGATATGCCGATGCGGTGCTGCGGATGATCATCTTCAACGGCCGGTTCCACGCGGACCCCCATCCCGGCAACGTGTTTGTTCTGGCCGACGGGTCGTTGGCGTTCATCGACTTCGGGGCGGTCGGCGTGCTCAGTCCCGCCCGGCGGAACGAGGTTGTCACGCTCGTCCTTGCCATCGCGGGTGAGGACACACGATCGGTGACGGACGTACTGTTGCAATGGTCGGGCGAGACCGACGTCGATCGCCCGGCACTGACCCGCGACCTCGACGCGCTGATCGACCAGTTCCGCGGGGCGGTACTCCAGCAGATCGAGCTCGCCGACATCTTCGGCCGCGTGTTCGCGCTGCTGCGCACCTACCGCCTGGCGCTGCCACCCGACCTCGCCCTGCTGCTGCGCACCCTGCTGATCGCCGAAGGATTCGTGCGACGGCTTGATCCCGGCTTTGACATTGCCGCGCGCGCGGCACCGATCGCGCGCGAACTGCTGCGGGAGCGGATCGGCCCAGCCGGCCTAAAGCGTGGCGGACGCCGGCTGGCGACGAGCCTGGGCCGTCTGGCCGCCGCCTCGCCCGAGCTGGTGGCCTTCGCCGAGCGGGTTGCGCGGTCGGGTGCGCTGCCGATCGAATTGCAGGGAGGCGCGGTTTTCCCAACTCCGGCATCGCCCCGGCGCGCCGATCCCAACATTCTGTCCACCGGACTGCTTGTCGCGGGCGCGATCCTTCAGCGCGACCATGATGTTGTCGGCGCGATGTTGATGGCGTCTGCGGTGCTGCCTGCAGGCTGGGCTTGGTTTTCGAGCAGGCAGAGGCGCTGACTTCCTGCTGCCCGACCTTCCCACACCCGACTCTCCACCCTTACCCTTTCGCGCGCTTGTTCGGGTATCCGGCTCCTCGCTGAGAAGTGGAACAACCCACGAGAGGGGGCGTTTCCGAACAGGTAAACCAGGCGGTGTATAAACCGCACCCTGGTTCGATCGAGCGAGGGCTTTTGCGTGTCGGAACAACCGGATCACGAAGCGCATGTACCGGCTGAGGAGTTGTCTGACTTCGGTGCTGCACTGAGCGACTTGATGCCCAGGCTGGCGAGCTATGCGCGATCGCTAACAAGAAATCCCGATGCTGCACAGGATCTCGTTCAGGATACCGTGCTGAAAGCCTGGCGCAGCCGTGCGTCCTTCGAGGCCGGCACGAATTTGAAAGCTTGGACCTTCCGTATCCTTCGCAACTCCTTTTTGTCGCAGGTTCGTCGTAAAGGTGCGGGACAGGCAGGCGAGACCGCCGAACTCATTGATGTTCCGGTGGCGTCAAATCAAGAATCGGTCGTGACATTGGGCGATGTTCGCCGCCTGTGGCCGCGCCTGACACCCGAGCAGCAGCGGTGCATCCAATTTGTCGGGATCGAGGGTTTGAGCTACGAAGAGACAGCCACGATCGAACAGGTTCCTGTCGGTACGATCAAGAGCCGCGTGGTGAGAGGGCGGCAGATGCTGCGCGCACTCCTGGATCAAGCGAACGTCGTGCCAGCCAAGGGGACAGCATCCCGGATCCTGTCGGTCGATTCGTCCCCTCGGTATGAGCCGTCGCGCGTTGATGATGAACACTCAAAGCAGATCGAACTGCTGCGAAGGTGGCGCGCGGAGCGTGCGGCCGCTCGCTGCGCCGTCGGATGACTTTCTTAGGATCCACCAGATCCCGTTTGTGTCCCTTCCGTTTCAGACCCGCGATGAGCCCCCGTGGCGCCACGAGTTAATGATGGCGCGATGGAGTCGTCTCGCGAGTTTGCCCGTTAATCGCTGCCAAACAGGCGATTTTCCCTGGATCATGTATTTTCGTTAGCATTCACCTCTGATCGTTGCGCCCTGGTTACAAGCGAGCAGGTGCTACGGGAACAGATCGTCCACGTTTCGGTTCGACGGTCGATCCTGCAGCGACCGTCGAATCTCGCTCGCGATCGTTACCGCGGAGTTATGCCTCGTACCTCGACGAGCTTGATGCCCACAGAAACCTCTTCGCGGTCGAGCTCAACGCCATCACTGTCCGGGAGCAGCAGCTGAACGCGCTGGTTTGTCAATCGGCGTCCAAAAAGGGTAAGCGTGGCGTGAGGACCGCAGTTTATGCGGCTTGGGCTGTTGGCTGATCTGTCTGGGGCACCCAGTTCCACGGCATCAGCTCGTCCCAGCGGGTGGCGGGCCAGTCGCCGGCGACCCTGGCGAT
>NZ_JAAVJH010000033.1 GCF_012035195.1 Sphingomonas corticis | reverse complement strand
TACCAGCATCCCGATCTCGCCGCCTGACACACCGCCAAGCGAGCAGCCTAGACCACCGGGATGAGGGGTCCTTTTTCGACGCCGATCACCCCGCTACCGGGGTCCCTTTTCCACGCCGATCCACAGTAGCGGAAGGGGACGCGCTGACGATTGATAGCCCGGGCAGGCTGACCTACCCGCCAGCGGAGATAGGTTGCGAGGCGATCGTCAGATTCGACCATCAGGGATCGCAGGCGGCGCAACATCATCGCCGCGAACGGCAGGGAGAGCGCCCCGCGCAGCGTGCAGCTATGCGTTAGCCTGGTGCCGCCATCGTCCCCCGCCAGCTCGTACCGCTCTTCGAGCGTGAACAGATAGGGGATGCCGCAGGACCAAGCGAAGGCGTGCGGTTTATCGAATCGATCAATCCGTGCTGGCGTCCGAATTGGCCGGGTGATGCCCTGGATCGCAAAGGTGCATTCTGTGTCGCCGAGCCGGGACGGATCATCGAGAAATACGAGCGGACTCCACGCCCGGCGATGATCCGGATCGGTGAGTGCCGACCAGATGCGCAGTGGCCCGCCGTGAAGCATCGAGCTGGTTATGGTGCGAGGCATATCCCCATCTCCCAGAGATGGGCGGGGCGATCGCGGATCGCCCCGCCCATCCATCAGGCCAAGTTGTTCACGAAGGTCTGACCGTGGTCGTCCCCTTCATGCTCCTCATTGTAGTGCTCGGGTTTCTCGATCACTTTCTGCCCGAACCGGGCATAGAGTGTCGGCAGCACGAACAGCGTAAGAAGCGTCGCCGAGATCAGACCGCCGATGACGACCGTCGCCAAAGGCTTTTGAACCTCTGCGCCGGCGCCTTCGCCCAGCGCCATCGGCACGAAGCCGAGGCTGGCGACTAGCGCGGTCATGATGACGGGTCGCAGACGCTGCATCGCGCCAACATGCGCGGCTTCCTCGCGGCTCATCCCTGATCGGATCAGATCTTGGATCGAGCTGACCATGACGAGGCCGTTGAGGACCGCGATGCCCGAGAGGGCGATGAAGCCCACTGCCGCCGAGATCGAGAAGTCCATGCCCCGCAGGAACAGCAACAGGACGCCGCCCACCAGCGCGAAAGGCACGCCGGTGAACACGATCGCGGCGTCGCGGACCGATCCCAACGCCCCGTAGAGGAGCAGCAGGATCAAGATGAAGCAAGCCGGAATGACCAGCTTCAGCCGTTCGCTTGCCGATTGGAGGTTCTCGAACTGGCCGCCCCATTCGAGATAGGTGCCGGCAGGCAGCCGGAGTTGGCTGCCGATCGCCGCCTGCGCATCCGCCACGACGGATCCGACGTCGCGGCCACGCACGTTGGCTTGCACCACCACGCGCCGCTTGCCGTTCTCGCGGCTGATCTGGTTCGGACCATCGACCACCTTGATCTCGGCGACGCTGGACAGCGGTACATAGCCGCCGCCTGCCACCGGCACCTGCACCTGTTGGAGCAGGCCGATGTCGGCACGCTGCGCCTCCGACAGGCGGATCACCACGGGGAAGCGACGGTCGCCCTCGAAGATCTGGCCCGATGTTCGCCCGCCGATCGTCGCAGTCACGGTGTCCTGCACATCCTGAGCCGTAACGCCCAACCGCGCCATCGCGTCGCGGTTGACGCGAATGTCGAGCATGGGAAGACCGGTCGTCTGCTCCACCTTCACGTCCGCTGCGCCTTGCGTTCTGCGCAGCACCGCCGCGATTTGCTCGGCCGTCCGGTTCATCTGGTTGAAGTCGTCCCCGAACACCTTCACCGCGATGTCGCCGCGCACGCCGGCGATCAGCTCGTTGAAGCGCATCTGGATGGGCTGGGTGATCTCGTAGGCATTTCCCGGAATCTTCGCGAGATTACCCTCGATCCGGCTGACCAGCTCCTCCTTGGGAAGCTCAGGATCCGGCCAATCCTTGCGCGGCTTCAGGATGACGAACATGTCGGTCGCGTTCGGCGGCATCGGGTCGGCCGCCAGCTCGGCGGTGCCCGTCTTGGAATAGACGAATTGCACCTCCGGCTGCTTCGACATCATCCGCTCGATCGGCACCTGCATCGCCTGGCTCTGCTGGACCGACGTTGCCGGAATGCGGAGCGACTGGATCAGCAAATCGCCTTCGTCGAGCTGCGGCAGGAACACCGAGCCGAGCGTAGTGAAAGCAAGCGCCGCCACCACAAGGCTTCCCACACCCGCACCGATCGTCAGCGTCGGGCGCTTCATGGCCCGGTCGAGACCGGGTTCGTAGCGCTTCTTCAGCCACGTGATGATGCGGCCGTCCTTCTCCTCGACCTTCTTCGACAGCCAGATCGCAATCATCGCCGGCACGAAGGTGAGAGAGAGGATGAAGGCGAAGGCGAGCGCGATGATGACGGTCAGCGCCATCGGTCCGAACGTTTTACCCTCCACGCCGGTCAGCGTGAGCAGCGGTACGTAGACGAGGATGATGATTGCCTGCCCGTAAACCGAGGGGCGGATCATCTCGCGAGCGGCGGCTGCCACGGTCGCAAGCCGTTCCTTGACGGTCAGCAAGCGACCTTCATGATGCTGTTGTTCGGCAAGCCGCCTCAGCGCGTTTTCAACGATGATGACGGCGCCGTCGACGATCAGACCGAAGTCCAAAGCCCCAAGGCTCATCAGATTGGCCGAGACCCCAGCGCGCAGCATACCAAAGCCTGTCAGCATCATGGTGATCGGGATGACCAACGCCGCGATCAGGGCCGCACGGAAGTTGCCGAGCAGCAGGAAGAGCACGACGATGACCAGCACCGCGCCTTCGGACAGGTTTTTCGCGACCGTCTTGATCGTCGAATTGACCAGCTCGGTGCGGTTCAGCACCGGCTGAATTACGACGTCAGGAGGCAGCGAAGCGTTGATCGTCTTCAGTTTCTCAGCGACCGCGGTCGACACGATGCGGCTGTTCTCGCCGATCCGCATGATCGCCGTGCCGACGACGACTTCGGTACCGTTCTCCGATGCCGAACCCATGCGGATCGCCTGACCCGTCTTCACAGTCGCAACTTGTTCGACCGTGATCGGCACGCCGTTACGTGTCGCGATCACGGTCCTGGCCAACTCGCTGGCATTGCGAACGAGCGCATCCGAGCGAACAGCCAGACCTTCGCCATTGCGATTGACGAAGCCACCGCCGACGCTGGTGTTATTGCGCTCCAGCGCATTTCCCAGGTCCGTCAGCGTGATGCCGAGCGAGGCCAGCTTCTGCACGTCGGGCACGACGAGGAACTGCTTGGCGTAACCGCCAATCGAGTCGACACCGGCGAGGCCCGGTGTGGTCTTCAGAAGCGGCGTCACGATCCAGTCCTGCGCGGTGCGCAGGTAGGTCGCCTTGTCCTCTTCGGTCGTCAGTCGCTCGCCCTCTGGCGTGATGTAGCTGCCATCGGGCTGTTGGCCCGGTTCACCGGGCTTGTGCTTGTCGTCCTCGCGATGATCGAGACGAACGGTGTACATGTACACCTCGCCCAGGCCTGTCGCGATCGGACCCATTTCAGGGTTCACGCCGTCGGGCAGATTCTCTTGCACGCCCCGCAGACGCTCGCCCACCTGCTGGCGGGCGAAATAGATGTCCGTCGCGTCCGAAAAGACCGCCGTGATCTGCGCGAAGCCGTTGCGGCTCAACGAGCGCGTATATTCCAGGCCGGGGGTGCCGGCGAGCGCGGTTTCGATTGGAAACGACACCTGCTTCTCGACCAGCTCGGGCGAGAGGGCAGGCGCGCGGACGTTGATCTGGACCTGATTGTTGGTGATGTCCGGCACCGCGTCGATCGGTAGCCGGTAGAGGGAAAAGGCGCCGATGGCGGCGACGATGACGGTGAGGAGCAGGACTAGCCAGCGCTTCTCGACCGCCCAGGTTACGATACGGGCGATCATGGCTTAATCCTCGTGGCTCGCTTCGCCCTTGCCGATCTCGGCCTTGAGCGTGAAACTTCCGGTGGTGGCGATCTGTTCGTTGCCGGTCAGGCCCGACCGGACGATCACCGTGTCGCCCGACGCATCGCCGAGCTGGACCGGGGTCGCCTTGAAGCCGGTGGGCGTGCGCACGAACACGACCGACTTGCCCTCGAAACTCTGGACCGCCGTCGTCGGCACGCGGACCGCCCCGCTCCCGCCGCTGCCCGTGAGCTGCACGGCTGCCGTCACAGGCTCGCCGACCCGCCATTCGCCACCGCGATTGTCGAGGGTGGCGAGCGCAGGCACGAGCCGCGTCTGCGGATCAAGCGCCGGCGACACGAAGGTCACGCGGGCGGTCGCCTGACGGCCTGCCGCCTTCACCAGCACCGTATTGCCGGGACGCACCCGGCCCGCATCCTCGGGCTTGAGATTAAGCGCGATCGACACCTGGCTCAGGTTGGCGATGCGATAGAGTTCGGCATCCGCCGCGACCGTTTGTCCCAGCGTCACGGGGCGCGCAATGATCTGGCCCGAGATCGGCGCGGCAATGCCGAGCCGGTTGAGCCCGCCGCCGCCGACACCCGCCGCCGAAACCATGCTCTGCGCCTGCGTCAGGGCGATCCGCGCCTCCGTCGCCGCTGTGCGGGCGGCGATCAGATCCTGTTCAGGGGAGACTCTCTGCGCGAACAGCCGCTGTTCGCGCGCGAGGTTCGAATTAGCGAGCTGAAGCCGCGCCCGCGCCGCCTCGACCTCGCCCTTGATCTGCGCCGCCTCGCGGCTTTCGATGACCGCAATGGTCTGGCCGCGTCCGACCGATTGGCCGAGGTTACGGGTGAGCGCGACCACGCGTCCCGCAATTGCGGCCGAGACGACCTGCGTGCCCTGTGGGTCGCCCTCGATGATCGCGGGCAGCTCGATCGTCCCGGCCCCGCCGATGATCGGCCGTCCGACCTGGACGCCCGCTGTGGCGATCTGGTCGGCACCCAATGTGACGACGCCTTCACCGGCATGACCGCCTTCAGCACCGCCCTTTTCCGTGCCCGCTGCCGTCTCATTGGCAGCTGCGCCTTCGGCAGTTGCCTCGTTTCCGCCATCCTTGCCGCCGCAGGCAGCCAAGAGCAGGGCGAGCGACGCCGCGCCCGCGAGATAAAAGCTCTTCATCACTGATTCCCCCCATTGGGCGCACGAGCGGTCAGTCGCTCCACTTGCGCGCGGGCATTCTGGTAATTGGCAAGCGCGTCGATCGCGGCGACCCGCGTTTCGGCGAGCGTGCGTTCAGCATCGAGCAATTCGAGCTGGCCGAACTTGCCCTCGCGATAGCCGATCCGCGCGATGCGGGCGGCCTCCTGTGCAGCCGCCAGCGCCGGCCCCGACGCCGCACGAGCCGTCGTTGCGGCATTGGCCGCCTGCGCCTGCGCGTCCGTGATCGCCTGTTCGATGTCGAGCGCGGTCACGCGGCGCTGCGCATCCGCCTGGGTCCGCTGCGCGGTCGCCTGCGCAATCGCGGCGCGACCATTGTTGAACACCGGGATCGGGATCGACACGCTGAACACCGCCGCCATGTCGTTGGTCGCTTCCAGGCGGCGGATCGACGGCCCGACGTTCAGGTCAGGCACGCGATTGGCGCGCGCGAGCCGCACGCCGGCTTCGGCAATGGAGAAATCCGCGTTGGCTGCCGCCAGCGCGAGTGTGCCGGTCGTGTTGACCGGTGCCAACGGCCCATAGACGTTCACACCGGGAAGGCGATCGAGCAGCGTGTCATCGAGCAGGCCGTCGATCGGCCGTCCGATCCGACGCGCCAGATTGGCGCGGGCCGCCTCGGCCAAGCGAAGCTGCCGCTCCACATTGGCGTCGGCATTGATACGCGCGACATCCGCGCGCTGTTGCTCGAGTGGCGATGCCCGCCCTGCCTGCACGCGAACGCTCGCGGCCCGCAGCGCATCGCTGGCGATCCGGGCCTGATCGCGGGCTGTCATTACCCGGCGATCGGCCGCGACCGCTTCGACATAGAGCTGCGTTACCTGAAGCCGGACATCCGCCGCGATGATCGCGGCCTGGATCTCGGCCCGGGACAATTGCGCATTGGCGACCGCGACGCGGGCGCCGCGCTTGCCGCCTAGCTCGATCGGGATCGCAAAGCCGACCGTGGTTTCCGCGCTGCGGACCCCCCGATACGGCCCGGAGCCGATGACATTCTCGACTTGGCCTTGAACCACCGGATTGGGCCGCAAGCCGGCGACTGTGCGACCTGCACGGGCCGCGTCGATTCCAGCTGTCGCCGCTTCCGCAGCAGGGGCCGAACCGCCCGCTGCACTGACCGCTTGGTCAAGCGTGTAGACCGGCGCATCCTGCGCAACAGGCGCGGACGGTCCGACCTGCGCCTGCGCCATCGTGGCGCAAGACGCTGCGGCCAGCATGGCCGCGAGGATACGATTCATGAAAATAGGACTCCTGACGATGATCGACAGGGGCGCGCCAACGCACGCCCAAATCGGACGTCAGGCTTGGGGGGGCCTCAAATGGACCATGCCGGTGCGGCCGTCGAGCGACGCAGAGGCGGAGATTGTCGGCTTGGGCACTGTGAGGACGGGGGTATATTCCATCGTCGTGCGCGCAGGCGCGCCGACGTCGTGTCCGTGACAATAATTGTGATGATGCGGGACATTCTTGTCCGAGTCCGATGGCACCTGATCGATGTCACCGGCGGTATGGACCGTGAACTCAACGCCCGCGATGCTTCCCCCCGCCAGATCGGCGGCATGGGCCATGCCGGAGAAGCTGGTCAGGACCAGCATCAGGCATGTCAGGAAAGGCAAAAAGGCTCGCACTAGCTTGCCTCTATCACGGAAGGGTTTTCATGTCATTGCACTAATTCGAACCAAGGGTCACTGAGCCGGAACCCGAGCGGGATCGGTCGCGCCCGTTCCAGGCGAACCCGACCGCAATGGCGACCGCCATCAGGAGTTGCGCCAGCACCGATTGCCAAGTTGGAAACACGCCGAGCATCGACAGCCGTGGCACGTCCGCGAGCGGTGCGATGTTGATAAGGCCGGCTTCCTGGAGCGCGGCGACGCCTTTACCCGCCAGCACGACGGTCAGGACCGCCATGAGCCAGGAGCTATAGCGGAAGAACTGCGCGATCGGCAGCTTGCGACTGTAGCGAAGCATGGCCCAAGCGATCAGGCTGAGCAGTCCAATCGCCGACCCGGCCCCCGCGAGAAGCATCCCGTTGTCACCTTGCGCCGAAAGCGCGGCATAGAACAGGATCGTCTCGAAGACCTCGCGATAAACTACGACGAACGCCAGCCCGAACAGGAACCAGCCCGACCCGCCCGAGAGCGCCCGCGACATCTTCTCGCGAATATAGCGCTGCCACTGATCGGCCTGCGCCTTGCCGTGCATCCAAATCCCGACCGAGAGCAGCACGACCGCGGCGAACAGCGAGCCAAACCCTTCCGTCAGCTCCCGGCTCGCACCGCTGATCCCGATCGCATAGGTGGCGACCGCCCAGGTGATCCCGCCCGCGATGATCGCGCTGACCCAGCCGCCATGCACGTACCGCAGCGCCTCGCCGCGCTCGGCTTTACGCAGGAACGCGATCATGGCGACAACGATGAGCAGGGCTTCGAGCCCTTCACGCAGCAGGATCGTGAACGCGCCCAGGAACGTGGACGCTTCGGTGGCGGCATCAGGCGCGAGCGCCGCTTCCGCATCGTCGAAAAGGCCGCCCAGTACTGCGACCTTCTCCGCGAGATCATCGGGCGACGCGCCCCGGTCGATCGAGGCGCGGAACTCCCCCATCGCGCCCTCGATTCGACCCATCAGCGTCGCGTCGCGCGCGGTGAGTGTTGGCTCGATCGGCTCGAACCCATCGAGATAGGCCGACAGCGCCAGCTCTTTCGCCATGCGCGCATCGCCGCGCCGCGCAGCCGCCACGCTTTCGGCGAGTTTGGCGCGGGCGACCGCGAGCGAGCCGGGAGCCTGTTGTATCACCTGTTCGGGATGACGACGCAGGAACGCGAGCACTGGGTCAGCCTTGGCGTCGCCGATCGCCGCGCCGAGCGCGGCCGGGGTGAGCGCGACCAGGGTTTTCAGGTCCGGAATGCGCCGGCGAAGGGTCGGGTTGGATTTCCAAAGCCGCTCGCCTTCGCGCGCCTGCGCATCCGTGAAGGCGAAGCTCCCGGCTCGGAATGCTACCGCCCAGCGCTGATCGTTCGGCAGATCGGCGAAGCTCTGCATCGCCGTCCCGTCGATGCCTTGCGTCACCACCTGATAGAGCGCGAACACGCTGCGCTGGCGCGCGCGCTCGGCATCGGTGAAGGCGATCGGAGGCGTAGCGAGCTTGGCGGCGTCAGGGCCACGGCCGTTGCCTGTCATCCCATGACAGGACGCGCAGGATTGCCGGAACAGGGCATCGCCGGAGACGAGGTTCGGAGCCTTATCGGGCGCGAGCGGCACCGGGTAGGCGCGCAGCAGATCGGCCGCGAGCCCATGCGCCAGTGCTGCCACCTGTTCAGTCGATCCCTTTTCCGCGATCACCGCCTGAAGGTTGGCGGCCCGCTGGATGAGGGCTTGACGCTCCGGCTTCGCCGGCAAGCCTTGAAGCCGTGTCGAGACCGACGCGGCAAACTCATTCATTTCGGCGTACTCAGAAGCGCTCTTGATCCGACCGTTCGCGACCGCGCCTCCATAATCGACGGCCATATAGTCGAGCAGCCGCCATGCGGTTTGGACGTCGCCGGGTTCGGCGATAGCCGCCGCCGGGATCAGCAGCGCAGCGAGCGCGGAGAGCAGCCGCAACGAGAGCATTGCCCGGATCAAGGCGAGCAGACGCACTACCGCTCTCCCAATTCGCGCCGAGCGCCGGTGACGATTTCATAAGCCGAGTGGAGGAACAGGAGGGCGATGAGGCCGGCGACGGCGAGGTCCGGCCAGGCGCTTCCCGTCCACGCCACCAGACCGGCCGCGGCGATCACCGCGACATTGGCGAGCGCGTCGTTGCGGCTGAACAGCCAGATCGCGCGAACATTGGCGTCGCCTTCCCGGAAACGCGCAAGCACCAAGGCGGACACCACATTGATCGCGAGCGCGACAACGCCGATTGCGCCCATCAGTTCGGCATCGGGCGCGGTTGCGTTCACGGCGCGCCAAATCGCGAAGCCGATCACGCCCACCCCAAGCGCACCGAGGAACAACCCCTGCGTCAGCGCAACCTTTGCCCTCGCCCGCGCGGACCAGGCAAGCGCGAGAAGACCGATAAGGCTGATCGACCCGTCCCCGAGAAAATCGAGCGAGTCGGCTTTCAGTGCTTGGCTATCGGCGATGAACCCGCCGAATAGCTCGGCAATGCCGAAACCTAGGTTGAGCACCACAACGGTCAGCAGCGCACGGCGATAGGCCGGATCGGTTTGCGCGCGCGCGGGCTCCCCGTGGCACCCGCAGCTTTCGGTAGAAGCATCCATGCGGCCTTTCCTACCACCTCTAGTCGCTGTAGAAGCAAGCGAAATGTGCGAGACGTTCGCATTAGCAAGGGTGCATATGAAGCCGGTGATGATCGGGCAGCTCGCTCGCGAGACGTCGACGAAGGTCACGACGATCCGCTTCTATGAGTCGATCGGGTTGCTGCGATCCGCCCCTCGCACGGCGTCGGGCCGCAGAACCTACGACGCCAGCGACATCGAGCGTTTGCACTTCATCCGCAACGGACGCCGGCTCGGCTTCTCGGTCGACGAGATTCGGTCGTTGATGGGGCTGGCGCAGAACCCGGACCAGGATTGCGGTGCCGCCTCAGCTATCGCCGCTCAGCACCTCAAGGATGTGGAGGAGAGACTGGCGCAACTCGCGGTGTTGCGGGACGAACTCGCCATGCTCAGCCAGAGCTGCACCAAGGCGCGCATGGCCGATTGTCGGATCATGAAGGCGATCGGCAAAGGCCACCCTCAAGCCGATCAATAATAATCGGCCAGCCTAAGCTCGCGCACGTCACCTGAGGCCATCGTCAGCTTTACGAGTGTTCCAGCGGGCCGGGAGCGCGCTTGCCAGAGTTCCCCACGAGTATAGTTCGCATCGATCGAATGGCCGTTCACCGCCACGATCCGGTCGCCGACCGCCCAGCCAACCTTTTCCGCGGGACTGTTCGCTGCCACATGAACGACGGTGAGCGCCGTTGGTGAAGCTGCGAGGCCAAGGCCGCTACGATCCTTCAGCATCGGCAGGCGACGACGAGGACCGAGCTGCCGAAGCCACACGAACCCGGCCGTCACATCGAACACCACGTCGAATTGAGCGATAAGCGGTAGGCCGACGTTGCCAACCGTGCTGGTGGAGAGCCAAGCTCTCATCCCGAGTGTGGGGACGTTCGAGACACCGAGCCCTTCGATGTTGATGTTCTGGATCGTGAACGCATCGTTGATTCGCACACCATCGACGCCGCCGATCGCCGCGGTCGAGACGAGCTTGCCGTTCAACAGCCCTTGATCGCGGGCATAGGCCGCCGAGAGCATCAGCGCGGTCGAACTGCCAAGATCGATCATCAACGGCACGGGAGACAAGCCCGCGACGGAGGCCCGAATGAACAGCTCCTGCTTGGCACCGCGCCCGAGCGCGACAGCGCGCCAATCAGGGCCGGCGAGGAACGTCCCCGACTTGACGACCGCCATACGCCTGTTCTCGAAATCGAGCGCGATGCAGTTCCCCGTGAACATATCCGCGCCGAGGAGAATATCGATCGGTCGTCCGAAGGCCGCCGACACTGCACTCAGATCACCAACAATGGCAAAGGGTAAGCGACGGGTTTCGCGGGCGAGCTGCACGTCGATGTCGCGCACCAGCAGCACCGGGGCCTTGGCGCTCAGCCCGCTAATCATGCGCCGCTCACCATTGTTCAAGCCGAGCTTCGCCGCGAGCGCCGTGCTCATGATCGACGCGCCGCTGCCACTGTCGAGCACCGCCCGCACCGGCACTCCGCCCACTTGCGCCGAAACAAGGAGGGTATTACCCGTGCCGACTTCCAGCGGCTCCCATTCGAGGTGAGCCGCACCAAAGTTCCACGAGCTCGCAGACCGGGAAGTCCCTAGCGCGTGCGTAGGAGAACCGAGCACCAAGCCGGTTCCGCAGGCCAGCAGCCGCGCCACTAACGAGCGTCGAGACATACCGATTGCTTCAACACGGGCCGTCAAAAAGCCGTCTCCAGCCTCCCGTCCGCGGGAGAGCAAATTGCGGTTACATGCTCTAGCCACTGGAGGAGCAAGGGCTTTTGGAGCGCCCGAAATGCTGTCCTGTTCAGATGCCCCCTCGAAAACGAATGTTTCAACGAGAGATAGATCGGTGTCACAACCGGTTGGATGAGACTGAAGTAGCAACTACGCTTTTTCGCGTCCTTGAGCGGTGCAGAACCGCGGTTCACAAAGGGGCATGGGCTCGCCTCACCCGCAGCAGCCCGCCACACGCCCGTTTGCTTTCGCTTCCTGAATCGGAGGGCATGGTACATCGCCGAATGAGCAGAACACACAGCAGTCGCCGGCCAACGGCCGCAGCACCGCCGCACAATGCCGGCAATCATAGAAGAACTGGCAGGCGTTGGTGGGCATCGTCTCGGTCGCGACCCCGCCGCACTTGGGGCAGGTCAGGGCGGAGGTGAGCTGCATCAGGAAAGCGCCTTCATCAATGGCGCTTCAAGGCGATCCCATATTAACGCGACCACCGTTAGGACCGTGCCGATCGCGAGCACGATCGGAGTGGCGCTAGAAGGCAGCGGCACGGTGCAGGACCGATCCGCAGCGCAAGCCCTTCGGCGCCGCGCATAGGCCCACCACCCGGCAGCCAGACCGATGAGCGAGAGTGCCGTCAGCGGCCAGCGCAGCGGCATCAGCGCGGCGAAGGTACTGGAAACGCCGGCTCCAACGCCCATTGCCGCAAGCGCGAGCGGCAGGACGCAGCAGGAGGCAGCGGCCAGGACCGCGCCGAAGCTAGTCAGCGCGCCGAGGACGGATAGCCCCGTGTCGGCTCGACGGGTCGGCGCGGGCGGACCCAGGGTTTCGTGCGGGATCGTCCCTTGGTTCATCGGTCGTCTCCGGAGGAATGACCCGCTATGCCTCCTGTAGCGGCTACAGGAGCAAGCGATTTATGCGCGTCGAGCAAAGCATCGCGATAGGCGAGCTGTCGCGCCGGACTGGTGTGAACATCGAGACAATCCGATATTTTGAGCGCGTCGGCGTTCTCACAACGCCACCCCGCACGAGCGGCGGGCGGCGGGTATATGGGGCCGATCACGTCCGCGCCCTTGGATTCATCCGTCGCGCGCGAGAACTCGGTTTCACCCCGGCCGAGGTGCGCGCGATCCTATCACTTGGCGGTCCCGCGCAGGCGTCATGCTGTGAGGTCCGCGAGATCGCGGCCCACCATCTGGAGCGTGTTCGCGCCAAGATGGTCGATCTGGCGCAGCTCGAAAGCGTGCTCGCCACGACTATCGACCGTTGCGGGGGCGACGGGGCGGCAAGTTGCGCCGTGATCGACTTGCTCGACCAACATGCGACTGCGTAGGTGCTGCAATCACCCCGTCTCGCGCAAACGGTCGATTGCGCGAGGATCGCGCCGATCGCAGCCGGGCCGCTAAAACGGCCCCGTCAGGTTCCGAAATCCGTCCCTTGTTTCCTTCTCCGAAATCCAGCTAGGTTGTGTCGAGTTTTCGGAGAACGGCTTTGCTCGTCGGCTATGCGCGCGTATCCACCAGGGATCAGTCCCCTGCCCTACAGCTCGATGCGCTTCGAGAAGCCGGGTGCGAGCGGGTGTTCATAGAGAAGGCATCGGGCGCGCAGCGCGAACGACCGGAGTTGCGAGCCGCGCTCGATTATCTCCGTGCCGGCGACACGCTGGCGGTGTGGAAGCTGGACCGGCTCGCGCGATCGGTGCGGCAGCTCGTGGAAACGGCCGAAGATCTCGCCAAGCGCGAGATCGGCCTTAGGGTGCTCACCCAGGCGATCGACACCACCAGCCCTGGCGGGCGGCTTGTGTTCCACGTCTTCGCGGCCGTCGCCGAGTTCGAGCGCGAGCTGACCTTGGAGCGCACCCATGCTGGACTTGCCCAGGCGCGGGCCTTGGGGCGGCGTGGCGGGCGCAAGCCGTCGATGGGGCCGGCCGAGATCAAGCGCGCCAAGGCCATGCTTGCCGATCCGACCATCACCGTCGAGGAGGTGGCAGCGCAGCTCGGGGTGCAGCCGTCGACGCTTTACCGACACATTCCGGGTGGGCGCAGCTCGCTTAGCCTACCGACGTAGTGGAGGCCGTCGTTCGACGGCCGTGTATCTGTCCCACCCACCCAACCCTCGGGCCGGGCCTACGGCCCGGCAGTCAAGCGAACAGGTCGCCGATCGCGCGCAGCCGGAAGGCATTGAGCCAGCGGCGCCGGCGATGCTCGCCGGCATCGTGCCGCATGTGGCACCGCTGGCAGAGTGCCGCCAGGTTGCGCGGCCGGTTGTCGCCGGGATCGTGGTTCAGGTGCGCGCTGGCGAGGACGACGCGCGTGACCCGCATCGAGGCGGGCGGGGCGATGCCGGCGAGGCCCGGTTGTGCGCGCGCGAGATCGTCCGGCGACGACAGGTGACGAACCCCCCTGCCCCGCCCGTCGCGCCAGCAGGCCGCGTCCTCGTCCCACCAGACCCCATCGCCCAGGTGCAGCACGTCGCGGCCATGCGGGCGACGGCAATGCTCGCAGCGTCCCTTGGCGCGGCCGAAGCGGATGAAGGCTGACAGCTCGCGCCAATCGATCGGATAGAGCCAGCGATGTTCGCGTGCGATCGGCATGACGATTCTATGAGTCAGGATCGGCAGGAACGAAAGCGGAAAACGGCTCTGATTCAGCAATATCATCAAGACTAAGCGACTAAGCGAATATGCGAATAAGTTGACGCCGATGAAGGCGACCTGACTTGATGTCTGTTCCCGTCCTGTTCTAGCTATGTGGTTAGGGTCAGGACCCATTGATGTGAGCGTTGCGATCTGATTCAGGCTCCGCAAGGAGACCGGAATGAGCGACCTGTTTTGGCTGACCGACGAGCAGATGGAGCGGCTGCGGCCGTTCTTTCCCAAGAG
>NZ_JAAVJH010000032.1 GCF_012035195.1 Sphingomonas corticis | reverse complement strand
TCGGGCTACGCCCGCCCTACGCCGCAACCAGCGCGAACGGTGCGACCCCCATACCCGTCACGCTGCTTGACGAAGGGGGTCCCTTTTGCACGCCGATAGGGGGTCCTTTTTGGACGCCGATTGACACGGTTGCGGAAGTCGCGACGACCAAGGGCGTGTTTCTGTTTGATGCGGGGACTGGCGCGTCGTTGCCGGCACCGACGCAACAGCAGGCCGAGGCGGTGGCGCGCGCCGCTTGGCGCGGGGAAGGACGACCCAAGGCGACCGTAGAGCGGATCAACCGCGCCAGCCCCGAATATCGCGGATCACTGCCTGCTTGGCGCGT
The DNA here is from genome assembly GCF_012035195.1 of Sphingomonas corticis. Lineage (GTDB taxonomy): Bacteria > Pseudomonadota > Alphaproteobacteria > Sphingomonadales > Sphingomonadaceae > Sphingomonas > Sphingomonas corticis. Next base: position 13,884 of record NZ_JAAVJH010000032.1, on the reverse strand, counting down.
GGCCTTCGCCGATCCGGAATCGACGCGCGTTTTCGTCGCGGCCGACACCGGGCGGATCATGGCGGTGAGGACCGGGACGTGGCGGCTCTACGACTTCTTCTGGAGTCTCCACATCATGGACTGGAAGAACCACGAGGACTTCAACACACCCTGGTTGCTCGCCTTCGCGATCGGTGGTCTCGCGCTTTGGCTGGGCGGCGCGGTCCTTCTCTACATGCGGTGGCCTAAGCGGCGTCGGGCCAGCGCGACAGGCTAGCGGGGCCGCACAACAGGAGAGAGACGATGATGAAAAACGCCTATGCGAGCCTGGCGGTGCAAACGATCATCAGCGGGATCATCATGTATCTCGTCATGTTCGTGATGATCGACAATCTCGGCAGCTTCTACAACAACCTCAATATGCTCTACATGACGCTGATGATGGTCGCGCCAATGGTGGTGGCGATGATCCTCGCCATGCGGCACATGTTCCCGTCGAAGGGAGCGAACGCGGTCCTTCTCGCCGGGTCCGTTGTGGTCTTCCTTGGCAATTTTGCGCTGATCCGCACACAGACCACAATCGGCGACACCGCATTTCTGCGCTCGATGATCCCGCATCATTCGGGCGCCATCTTGATGTGCCAGCAGGCGTCCATCGACGATCCGCAGGTTAAGCAGCTCTGCGCGAGCATCGTGAAATCGCAGCGGGAGGAAATCGACGAGATGAAGAGCATTCTGCGCCGCATGTGAGCTGGAGACGTCCGGGCGCGCATATCTTTGCGGTCCGTTTTATACGCGGCAGACCGGCGTCCCCCTCGAAAATATAGTCCGGGTTCCAGCCAATCTCTCGCGCGTTTTAGCAGCCCGAGTGAGGGGTAGCCGCCCCGCACGCGTAGAAGTCTAAGACCCCAAGGAGATCAAACATGCGCTTCGCACCCATATTTGCAGCTACGGCGCTGCTCGCCACACCCGCCCTCGCGCAGCAGGGCGGGGGAATGCAGGGCATGGATCACGGCCAGATGGCCGGTATGAACCATGACAACATGGCGGGAATGATGGCTGGCAACCCCTACGGCCAGGCCGAGATGGACATGCATCAGAAGATGATGGCGGCCAAGCAGGGTGACGCGGCCGAGATGTGGACGCGCAAGATGATCGAGCATCACCGCGGCGCCATCGCCATGTCGCGCGTTGCGGTGCGTGAGGCGCGCGACGCCGAGACAAAGCGCATGGCGCAGATGACGATCACGAAGCAGGAAAAGGACATTGCCGAGCTACAGGCGTGGCTTCGCAAGCACGGCAAGCGCCCGCAGTAAACGAGCGCTGACCCGCCCTGTCGATCCCCCTGTATCCCCCCGGCAGGGCGGGGATTTCCCCATTAGGAGCTGATCCGATGAAGACTGGTGTTCGTGGCATCGCCGCCGCTTTGCTAATGACCATTCCAACGGTCGCATCAGCCACGGCTGACATCGCCATGCACCGCGATCCGGGTTGCGGCTGTTGCGAGAAATGGGCGGCCCAGGTGCGCCAGCAGTTCGGCCGCAAGGTCCAGATCATCGATGATGCGCGCCGTGAAGTCCTGCAGCGCAAGATCGGCCTGCCCGCGGGCCTCGCGTCCTGTCATACCGCGATCATCGACGGCATGGCGTTCGAGGGGCATGTCCCGATCGCGGACATGAGACGCGCGCTGGCCCAGCACCCCAAAGGCGTGCGCGGCTTGGCCGTGGCCGGAATGCCGATGGGCTCACCGGGCATGGAGGTGCCCGGCATGAGACCCCAACCCTATGATGTCATTGCGTTCGGTGCGACCGGCCGGCGTGTCTTTGCCCACCACGGCTGAATGTCGTTGACACGTTCACGCCGACATCTGACCATATACGCCTCGTGAAAGGTCGGTTGTCCTTTTTTCTGCTCTTGGCAGCGCTGCTAGGCTTCCTCGGCCAGCAGGCCGCCTATGCCGGCGGTCCGGCGCTCGTCCCTTTGATGGAGGCGAGCCATGCCATGACGTTGGGTATGGACTGCCCCGAGATGGAGAAGCCGAGGGCGATGCATGATGCGCCCTGCAAAGGACTGACTCTTGCGTGCATCGCGCAAATGGGATGCGTGATCCCGGTGACGGTGCAGGACCGGCTTGGGTTGGCTATTCCAAGAGCTTCTGTTCCGCTTGCAGCTTATCAGGCCATGATCCGACCTTTGGCCGGGCGTGACGTCGCGCCGGAGCCCGAACCCCCTACAGTCTGAGCTGACCCGATACCGGTCGCGCCTGTCGATCTCGTTCGCGCGAGGTCGTGGGCGCTTCGCCGTGCCATCCATTCAGAACGGACTTAGCAATGCGCGCATCCATGATGCTTGCGGTCGCCGCGCTCACGACGAGCGCCGCGCACGCGCAGACACTTACCTATGACCAGGCGCTGCGCGATGCGGTTGCCAACGCCCCGGGAGCGGTTGCCGGTCGCGCGGGGGTCACCGCCGCCCAAGCCGATGCACGTGCCGCTGGAAGCCTTCCGGACCCCCGTGTGTCGATCGGGATCGAGAATTATCCTGTCTCTGGACCACCCGCCTTCTCCCTATCCCGAGACGACATGACGATGGGGCGTGTCAGTCTCCAACAGGAGCTGCCCAACCTTGCCAAGCGTCATGCCGCGCAAGCGCAGGCACGCGCCGTGATCGCAACGGCAGAAGCATCGCAAGCGACCAAGCTCCGGGAAGTGCGATTGGGAGCGGGACAGGCATGGATCGACCTTGCTTATGCCGAGCGTCGACTAGCTGCCCTCGACACCGTTCTGCTATCCCTTCGATCCCTCCCTTCCGCTGCGCGGGCCGCCGTAACGGCCGGTTCGGTCCGCCCTGGTCAGACACTGACGACCGATCAGGAGATCGCGGCACTCGACGACCGCCGCGACGAATTGATGGCCGCCGTCGTGCGCGCCCGCGCGATGCTAACTCGCTGGACCGGCGTATCGGCGCCCGAGACCGCCGGTGATATGCCCGCGATCGATCTGGCTCCGGCGCGGCTGCGGGACGCGCTCAGCCGTCACTCCGACATGATTTCCGCCGAGGCCGGTCTTCGGCGCGCCCAGGCCGACGTGGATGCGGCGCGGGCGGAGAAGCGACCCGATTGGGGGGTAGAGCTGGCATATCAACGCCGCGATCCCCGCTATGGCGACATGGTGTCGGCGGGGGTTTCGATCAGCCTGCCCCTGTTCGCACGATCGCGTCAGAACCCGCGCATCGAAGCCCGCCAATTCGCCCAGGCGCAGGCCGAGGCCGCGCGCGAGGAAACCTGGCGCACATTGGCGGCCGATCTGGAGGCCGCGCTGGCGGACCACCAGATGCATCACAGCCAATGGCGGCGCGCCCGCGAAGTGCTCCTTCCGCTCGCTCGGAAGCGAGCCGAACTGGAGATAGCGAGCTACTCTGCCGGTCGCGCGAGTCTCGCGGATGCCATCGAAGCCAAGACCGCGCTCGCCGACGCCGAGCTGACCGTGCTCGACCGTGAGGCGCTCGTCGCCGCGGATTCGGTTCGCCTCACCATCACCTTCGGGAGCGCCGATCGATGAGCGACACTACTATTACCCGCGCCCGCCTTGTCGCCGCAGCAAGCGCACTGGTGCTGGCCGCAGGCGGCCTGGGCTTCGGGCTCGCAAAACTAGGCACGTCCCCGGCTGCCGATCAGACGGCATCCCCGGCCTCGCAGAAGAAGATCCTCTACTGGTACGATCCGATGATCCCGGCGGAGCGGCACGACGGCCCGGGTCTTTCGTCGATGGGGATGAAACTGATCCCCCGCTATGCCGACGAGGGCGCAGGCGGTAGCGTCGCACCAGGCGTAGCGATCGATCCGGCCAGCCTCCAGCGGCTCGGCGCGCGGATCGTCGAGGTCGAACGCGGATCGTTGTCGAGCTCGGCCTCGGCAGCCGGCACCATCGAATTCAATGACCGCAACGTCGCGGTCGTGCAGGCACGCAGCGGCGGCTTCGTCCAGCGCGTCTATGCGCGCGCGCCAGGCGATGTCGTGCCGGCAGGCGCTCCGCTCGCCGATATCCTTGTGCCCGAATGGGCGGGCGCGCAGGCGGAATATCTCGCCGTGCGCCGCACCGGGGATGCCGGGCTCGCGCGGGCGGCACGACAGCGCCTGTCGCTTCTCGGAATGCCGGCCGGATCGATTGCGGCGACGGAGCGGACCGGCCGACCGCAAGGTGTGACGACGATCAGCACGCCCGTAGGGGGCGTCATCAAGACGCTCGGCGTCCGGCAGGGAATGACGGTCGCGCAAGGACAGACGCTGGCGGAGGTGAACGGCCTTGCCACCGTGTGGCTGAACGCGGCTGTTCCCGAGGCCCTCGCCGGCAAGTTGCGGATCGGCACGCCCGTCACCGCCACGCTGGCGGCTTTCCCGGGCGAAAACTTCAGGGGCCGCATCGCTGCGATCCTGCCGCAGGCCGAGGCGGCTAGCCGGACGCTAACGATCCGCGTCGAGTTGCCCAACCGCGCCGGCCGGTTGCGTCCCGGTATGTTCGCCAGCGTGGCGCTCGACCAGGGGAGCCGCGATGCACTCCTCGTTCCGAGTGAAGCCGTGATCCGGACCGGCCGGCGCACGCTCGTCATGTTGGCAGGGCCGGGTGGACGCTTTCGAGCCGCCGAGGTTCGCACTGGCGCAGAAGGCGGCGGCAAAACCGAGATCGTCGCCGGGCTGACCGAGGGTGAGAAGGTTGTCGCGTCGGGCCAGTTCCTGATCGATTCCGAAGCGAGCCTCGCCGGCCTCGACGCGCGTCCGATCGGTGTCGAAGCATCACCCGCAACAAAGCCGGCCGTGAAACCCACCGCGCCGATCTACGAGACGGTTGGCAGCATCGAGGCGATCGATCGCAGTTCCGTCACCCTGTCCCATCAGCCCGTCCCGGCAATCGGGTGGCCGGCCATGACGATGACGTTTCGTGTAGCCGATCCCGCGCTGGTGCGCGGATATCGCAAAGGCGAGCGGGTGCGGTTCGGCTTCGACCAACTCGCAGACGGGCCGACGCTGCGTCGCATGACCCGCGAGGCCGGCCGATGATCGCCGCGATCATCCGCTGGTCGGTCGCGAACCGCTTTCTCGTGTTGCTCGCCGCCGTCGCGCTCGCCATCGCCGGGGTGTTCGCGATGCGCGCCACGCCCGTCGATGCGCTGCCCGACCTGTCAGACACGCAGGTCATCATCCGCACGAGCTGGCCGGGCCAGGCCCCGCAAATCGTCGAGAACCAGGTGACGTATCCGCTCACCACGACGATGCTGTCGGTGCCCGGTGCGAAGACGGTGCGCGGCTATTCGTTCTTCGGCGATAGCTATGTCTATGTCCTCTTCGAGGACGGGGCCGACCTCTACTGGGCGCGCTCTCGCGTGCTGGAATATCTGAGCCAGGTGCAGGGGCGGCTACCGCAAGGGGCGCAGGCTGCGATCGGTCCGGATGCGACGGGGGTAGGCTGGATCTATGAGTATGCCCTGGTCGATCGTACCGGCCGCCGCGACCTGTCGCAGCTCCGATCCTTGCAGGACTGGTTCCTGCGCTTTGAGCTGAAAACGTTGCCCGGCGTCGCCGAGGTGGCGAGCATCGGCGGGATGGTGAAGGAGTATCAGGTGCTGCTCGATCCGACGCGCCTCGCCGCGTTCGGCGTCACCCACACCCAAGCAGTCGAGGCGATACGTCGCGCCAACCAAGAGGCCGGCGGGTCCGTTCTCGAGCTGGGCGAAGCCGAATATATGGTCCGCGCCTCGGGTTACTTGCGGACCGTCGATGATTTCCGCGCGATCCCGCTCAAGGTCGCCGGCGCCGGCGTGCCCGTTACACTCGGCGACGTCGCCTCGATCCAGATCGGCCCCGAGATGCGGCGCGGCATCGCCGAGCTGAACGGCGAGGGCGAGGTCGCTGGCGGCGTCGTCATCCTGCGCCAGGGCAAGAACGCACGCCAGACGATCGAAGCCGTCAAGACCAAGCTGGCGGAATTGAAGGGGAGCCTTCCCCCCGGCGTCGAGATCATCACCGCCTACGATCGCTCGCAGTTGATCGACCGGGCGGTGGAGAACCTGTCGGGCAAGCTCCTCGAGGAGTTCGTCGTCGTCGCGATCATCTGCGGGCTGTTCCTGTGGCACGTCCGATCGGCGCTGGTTGCGATCGTCACCTTGCCGCTCGGCGTGCTGGCGGCCTTGCTCGTCATGCGCGTGCAGGGGGTGAACGCCAACATCATGTCGCTGGGCGGCATCGCCATCGCGATCGGCGCGATGGTCGATGCCGCGATCGTGATGATCGAAAACGCACACAAGCGGATCGAGCGATGGGAACACGATCATCCGGGCGAGACGTTGGCAGGCGAGGAACGCTGGCGCGTCATCACCGAGGCTGCGGTCGAGGTCGGGCCGGCGCTGTTCTTCAGCCTCGTTATCATCACTCTGTCGTTCGTGCCGGTCTTCACGCTCGAAGCGCAGGAGGGACGGCTGTTCGCCCCGCTCGCCTTCACCAAGAGCTATGCGATGGCGGCAGCGGCGATCCTGTCGGTGACGCTGGTGCCGGTCCTGATGGGATGGCTGATCCGCGGACGTATTCCGGCCGAGAACGACAACCTCCTCAACCGCGCGCTCACCCGCGCCTATCGGCCGGCACTCGATCGCGTATTGGCGCGGCCGTGGCTGGCGATCGGCATCGCCGCTTTGGTGCTGGCGACGACGGCATGGCCGCTAACCCGATTGGGTGGCGAGTTCATCCCGACGATGGATGAGGGCGATCTGCTCTACATGCCGTCCGCGCTGCCCGGCCTTTCGGCGGCGAGCGCGTCGGCCCTGCTCCAGCGCACCGACCGGCTGATAAAAACCGTTCCCGAGGTCGCAACGGTGTTCGGCAAGGCCGGGCGCGCCGAGACCGCGACCGATCCGGCACCGCTCGAGATGTTCGAGACAACCATCCAGTTCAAGCCGCGCGATCAGTGGCGCGCAGGGATGACGCCGACGAAGCTAGTGGAAGAGCTGGACCGCACGGTACGCGTGCCAGGACTCACGAACGTCTGGGTTCCTCCGATCCGTAATCGGATCGATATGCTCGCGACCGGCATCAAGAGCCCGATCGGGGTGAAGGTTTCGGGGTCCAACCTCGCCGAGCTAGACCGCATCGCCGGCAGCATCGAGCGGATCGCTAGGACCGTGCCAGGCGTCAGTTCGGCGTTGGCAGAGCGATTGACCGGTGGCCGCTATGTCGATGTCGATATCGATCGGACGATCGCAGGGCGCTACGGCCTCAACATCGCCGATGTGCAGGAGATTGTGTCCGGCGCGATCGGCGGCGAGACGATCGGCCAGACGGTGGAGGGCCTTGCTCGCTACCCGATCAGCGTCCGCTACCCCCGCGAACTGCGTGACAATCTGGAGGGACTGCGGACCCTTCCGGTCGTCACCGCATCGGGTCAGCAGATCACTCTTGGCACTGTCGCATCCGTGTCGATCGTGGAAGGTCCACCCATGCTCAAGACCGAGAACGGTCGGCCCTCGACATGGGTTTATGTCGACGTGCGTGGGCGCGACCTGGCCTCCACGGTCGCCGATCTCCGCCGTGCTGTTGGCAAAGACGTTCGGCTCAGCCCCGGTGTCTCGATCGCCTATTCTGGACAGTTCGAGTATCTGCAGCGTGCCGAGGCTCGGTTGATGCTCGTCGTGCCGGCGACACTCGCGATCATCTTCCTTCTCCTCTACCTCACCTTCGGCCGGCTCGACGAGGCAGCGCTTATCATGGGCACACTGCCCTTCGCGCTGACCGGCGGAATCTGGACATTATGGCTGCTCGGCTATGCGCAATCGGTCGCCACAGGTGTCGGGTTCATCGCCCTCGCCGGCGTGTCGGCGGAGTTCGGCGTCGTCATGCTGATCTACCTGAAACACGCATTGGCCGAGCGCGGGCCGTCACCGTCGGGCGAGCAAGTATCGGAAGCGATCAGGGAGGGCGCACTGTTGCGGGTGCGTCCCAAAGCGATGACCGTCGCTGTCATCGTCGCCGGGCTGTTCCCCGTGCTGATCGGGCATGGCGCGGGATCGGAGGTCATGAGCCGGATCGCCGCGCCGATGATCGGTGGAATGCTGACCGCCCCCCTCCTCTCCATGTTCATCCTACCAGCCGCCTACATGCTCTTGCGGCGGCGAGCCTCAACCCACGCCGGAAGGAAGATCTCATGAAAGCCACACCATCCATGCGCGCCGCATTGATCCTGCTGGTCACGCCGATCGCGACGGGCGCTCTCGCTCAAAGCAGCAAGCCGACTGCATCGGCTGTGAAAACGGGCACCGGATCGGGAACGATCACCGCCGTCGACGCGAAAGGTGAAACCGTAACCATCAAGCATGGCCCGATCCCGGCGATCGGCTGGCCCACGATGACGATGACCTTTCGGGCATCCCCCCCGACCCTGCTCAGGGGATTGCGGTCGGGGCAGCGGGTCGCATTCACCGCCAAGGCGAAGGGGATGACGGCTAAGATTACGGCGATCGGCCCGCAGTGACGATGCGGGCCAACCTTCGCGTCAGTGCGCGATCGACAGCACTGCCGGCGCTGCGACCATCCAGAGCGCCATCGCTACCATCATCACGTTCTCGGTCAGCGAGATGAAGCCGAGCGGGACGTTGCTGTCGCCGCCCACGCAGGCGCATTTCAGCTCGCGCTTGTCGATATAGACGGCCTTGAACACCGACACTGCCCCAATCGTGCCGATGACGAGCGCGACCGGCACCGATAGCCAGGTGAGCGCTCCAGCGGCCATTAGCACGCCCGCTCCGCCTTCCGCGAACGGGTAGATGTAGGAATAGGGCACCCAGCGTTTGGCGAGCAGATCGTAATTCAGGAACATCGACGAAAAGCTCTCGACGTTCTGGAGCTTGAGCATCGCCAGAACACACATCGAGAACGCGATGAACCATTCGCCCGCGCGCACCGTGAACGGCGTCCCCAGCACGGCATAGCTGACAGCGAGCGCCATCAGCGCCGTCATCGCGAACACAGCGATCACCGGCCGATAGGTGACGGCCTTGGGATCGCGAACCGTCTTGCCGAAGAAGCGGCGCAGATCGTCGTAGCCGCCGACCCGCTCGCCAGCGATGAAGGTTTGAGGCGTCGTTTTGACCCCGTGCTTCGCCTTGAAGGCGTCGGTTTCCTCCCGCGTTTTCAGCCAATGATCGTCCACCTGATACCCTTCGCGGCGCAGCAGATCTTTCGCCTTGAGGCCATAGGGGCAGGTATGGTCCGGCATCACCATCCGGTAGATCGTCGCCTGTTTGGCGGGGGCGGTCGCCATGTCGCTTCTCCGATTTGTTCGCCCCGCCTATATGGGGTCCGTACCATAGTCCGGAGTCAAGGCATGGCGAGCATGACGATCGCGGGACTCGCGCGCGAAGGCGGCGTGGGCGTCGAAACGGTCCGCTACTATCAGCGCCGCGGTTTGCTGGACGAGCCCGACCGACCGACCGGGGCAGGTGCCGGAGGGAGTATCCGACGCTACGGCGCCGACGACGCGCGCCGGCTTCGCTTCATCAGGTCCGCCCAGGCTGCCGGCTTCACGCTTGAGCAGATCGGCGAACTGTTGGCGCTCGATGCGACCGACGATCGCGCTCGCGCGCGTCAGCTCGCGAATGACCGCATCGCCGCGCTGGACGCCAAGATCGAGGAGCTTGAGCGGGTGCGCGCTTCGCTTCGCCAGCTCGCGCGGGAATGCGGGTCCGGCTCGGAAGGCCCCTGCCCGATCCTGACCGCGTTCGAGCATACCGACAGGTTGGACGCCTAGCGGCACTCGACCGTGAGGTGCGCGAGTTCGTGAACCGGCGCTAGGCGGGCGCGAATGTCGTCGCCGGTGACGCCCTGCCCGCCCACGACGCTGACGATCGCCGCGTGCGCGTCCGGACCGACCCGCCAGACATGGAGGTCCGCGATCCGCGCATCGCCCGGCGTCTCGACCAGCTCGCGCACTTCGTCGGCAACATGATCGTCGGTCGCATCGAGCAGCACCGACGCCGTGTCGCGCATCAGCGACCATGACCAGCGTGCGATGACGACCGCGCCAACGATGCCCATCACTGGGTCCATCCAGACCCAGCCGATATAGCGCCCGGCCAGCAAGGCGGCGATAGCGAGAACCGAGGTGAGCGCATCGGCGAGGACATGGACATAGGCCGAGCGCATGTTGTTATCGCCGCCATGTGCGCCGTGAGCATGGCCGTGGTCGTGCCCGTGATGATGATCGTGCCCATGATGATGCCCGCCCGAGAGCAGGAAGGCGCTGGCGATGTTCACGCCCAGGCCGACCACGGCGATGATCGTCGCCTCCCCAAAGGCCACCGTGATCGGCTTGTATAGGCGCAGCACCGATTCAACGCCGATGCCAAGCGCGATCAGCCCCAGCACCATCGCCGAGGCGAACCCGGCGAGGTCGCCGACCTTGCCTGTCCCGAAGCTGTAGGCGGGATTGCGCGCGTGCCGCTTTGCATAGGCATAGGCGGCAGCAGCAACCCCGAGAGCGCCAGCGTGCGTCGCCATATGGAAACCGTCGGCAAGCAGCGCCATCGAGCCGGTCAGGTATCCGGCGACAATCTCGACCACCATCATCCCGGCAGTGAGCGCCACCACCCACAGGGTTCGGCGGGCATTGTCGTCGTGCGCAGCGCCCAAGAAGACATGATCGTGCGTGAAGGCGTCGATTTCGGGCAAAGTCGCCATGAGGCAGTCCTATTTGGAGTAGCGGCGGATCACCGCCAGCAATTCTTCGGCCCCCGCCGCCCGCTCGGCATCGTCGAGCCCGGCGCGTGACACATGCGCCTCCAGATGCTCGGCAATGATCTCGTCCATGAGGCCGTTCACCGCACCGCGGACCGCCGCGATCAGGTGCAACACCTCCGAACACGAAGAGTCCGATTGCAGCGCCCGTTCGACAGCGCCCACTTGCCCCGCGATGCGGCGGACGCGAGTTACGAGGTCGCCATTTGTTCGTGACAGGTGAGCCATAGCATACCCCCCTATCCTATTAGCGTTGTGTCGGCAATCTCGCAGGAATGATGATCCTGCCCTGGCGCGGCCCTGCCGGGCACGACTCTATCGACGCACTGCGCGCGCCGACCGAGCCCCCGTGCCGGTGTCTCGGTAGGGTGGGCGCGAGACGCCTCTTTCGAGGACGCCCCAGCGCCTCCCCCCGAACCGTGCTTGCACCTTTCAATGCACACGGCTCTCCATTCTGTCGGGCATCCGCCCACCATGGTGTGCGACGTGACATTTGCGGCACAGAACGATGGTCCTGCGCCGCCGCGCCGATTGTTTCCACAGTGTCAGTTGGTCGCCCCGTTTGTCTTTCAGGCGGTGAGTATGATGCATCTCGAACGGTCCATCGGTATCGCCGCATGCTTGGCATTCTTCAGCGGTGAGGCGGGTAACGAGGTCGTTCGAACTCTGCGCAATGCGCGAGCCGACCGTGATGGTATCGACGATGGGATTGCCCCACGTCTTCACGATCAGATGTTTCAGCTTCCACACCTTGTGGACGCGCGGTTTGCCCCGGACCATGGTGGTGACACCATAGTCCGCCCCCATTTTCAGGGATTTCATGACCTGCCTTCTACTCGTACGCCGTCGACAGGCTATCGTCGCCAACAAGCTCCTGAACATGACCAGCTCAAGTTTGTCGAGCGATGCTTTTACGCCATCGGCGATCGCATAATAGTTGGCGAAGCCACAAAACTCCGAGTTATAGGCAACGATAATCTCCGCGACACTGGAGTCGAGGAACTGCGGACGTGCTCGGCCATTCCTCTTGTCGAGGTTGCCGAGCTTTTTCCGCCTGCAGAACCCATAGACCCGATTCCGTGGCACCCACAGCTTGATATTCCCCCGCGTTGGCCGACGAAGGACGCGACGCATCCCACCGCCGACCTTCTGTCGTCCCGCCATCGTGCCGGCGGAGCGCAACGTGAAGGCGCATACATGGAAGCCAAGGAACGGCGATCCCTTCGACGCATCGCGAACCCCGGTTTTCTCCGGTGATACCGCCAGATTGAGCCGCTCAGCGAGGAAGTGCTGTATATCGGCCATGATCCGGACGGCGTCCGCCTTGCTGCCGATCACACCGACAAGGAAGTCGTCGGCATAGCGGCAATAGCGCAGGCGGCGGAAGTTGGGGTCCATTTGATCGACGGATGATATTTTCCGTCGATCCCGATTGATGGCTTCGATCCGAGCCAGACAGGCCCGGACTTCTGCCTCGTCCGCGCCACCGGCACGGATTGCGTCGATCTTCTTACGAAGTGCGGCGATCTGCTGGCCCTGAGCAGCATAGGCAGGATTGGCCCGCCGTTTGACGCCCTTGTCGAAGCCCGCCCGCATTTCCTCCATGAACAAGTCAAGCTCATGGAGATAGATGTTGGCAAGCAAGGGCGAGATGACCCCGCCCTGTGGAGTGCCGCTATAGGTCCGTTCGAACTTCCATTCGTCCATGCACCCTGCCTTGAGCATTGTTCCGATCAGATCGATGAACACAGGATCATCGATGCGCCGGGCCAAGAGGCCGAGCAGGATGTCATGGTCGATGTTGTCGAAGAACCCGCGAACATCCACTTCGATCAGCCATTTCGCACCCGTCCAGGTTTTGCGGATCTCTTCGAGAGCCGTGTGGCAGGAGCGACCCGCGCGGAACCCATGACTATGTTTCGAGAACACAGGCTCATAGATCGCCGCGAGGATCATTCTCGCCGCCTCCTGAACGATGCGATCATCCGCCGTAGGGATGCCCAATGGGCGCATTTTACCATTGCCCTTGGGGATATAGACCCGCCGCACTGGACGAGGGCGGTAACGGCCTTCCGCCACGCGTTCGACCAAACGATCAAGCCTTGCCAGCGTCATGCCGTCGAAGGTCTGGCCGTCTACTCCCGGCGTCATGGCACCCCGATTCCGGGATACTCTGTCATAGGCCCGCTCATATAAGCAGCGGGACCGCATGAGGCGGTGGAGACCGTTGATCCGCTTGCCCGCCCTCGACAGGGCCGGAAGCTTCTCGATCCGTCTCAGGATAGTAGCGGTTTGCATCAGCAATCCCTTTCCTTTGATCCATCGAGGTTACAGAACTGCCGTCCTTCGCCCGGATGCTGCGGATTTCGACAAGGATCACTCCCGCTTATACCGCTGCTCCGTCCGCCTCGCGGCGGCTGTCCCGGCCATTACACCGGGCATTTGACTACTATGACGGCTCCGTCGCCATGCAGGTCCGAACAAGCCGTCCTGTTTAGGCGATCCCGCAGTTGCGCGAGTGAGGAGTCGCGGCGTGTTTAGGTGCCCCGTTCGTTTCCTTAATCCCCTTACCGGGGCTGCGCCGAGCGGACTGGCAGCGATTCACTGGGACGTGCTCCTCGCTCCGCTCGGAATGGTGTGACAACCGCGTTCACCATCGCCAACCTGATAGCCTGTCAATCGGCGTCCAAAAAGGACCCCCTATCGGCGTGCAAAAGGGACCCCCTTCGTCAAGCAGCGTGACGGGTATGGGGGTCGCACCGTTCGCGCTGGTTGCGGCGTAGGGCGGGCGTAGCCCGACCGGAGGCGCAACCAGCGCGAAGCGTTCTCTGCGGGTGCCCCGGGCGTCAACTGCGGTGCTTGAAGCGCCAGCTGTCATTGCCCGTTTCGACGATGTCGCTATGGTGGGTAATGCGGTCGAGCAGCGCGGTGGTCATCTTGGGGTCGCCAAAGACGGTCGGCCACTCGCCAAAGGCGAGGTTCGTCGTGACAATGACGGAGGTCTGCTCGTAGAGCTTGCTGACGAGGTGGAAGAGCAGCTGACCGCCCGAGCGGGCAAAGGGCAGGTAGCCGAGCTCATCGAGCACCACGAGGTCGAGCCGGGAGAGCTGGGCCGCCAGCGTGCCGGC
>NZ_JAAVJH010000031.1 GCF_012035195.1 Sphingomonas corticis | reverse complement strand
TTCGGCCGTCTGAAGGATTGGCGCCGCGTCGCAACTCGCTACGACCGCTGCCCAACCGTCTTCTTCTCTGCCGTCGCCCTCGCGGCCACCGTCATCTTCTGGCTATGACCAATGAGTCCTGACCCTAGTATGGATATAATCGGGTAATTTTTTTCCCTGTTGACGGCCTGTCGTTAAGCTGGCTGCATCGACGGATGACCTGTTCGCCTGCAATAAAGCGTGCCATCGCCCTGATCGCGTTGAGTGCGTCAATCAGCCCCGGCCATGCGGCGCAACGCAAAGCCGAACTCGTCGCCTTCCGTGAGGTTTCAGACGAGGTCGTAATCGACGTCGGAAGAACCGCCCCAAAGCGCATGATACCGACGCTTGCTTCGGAAGGTCTGTCGCCCGAGGCGTTGCAGTTGGATTTCCTACAGATCGGTGCGCCTGGCCAGCTGGATCAGCCGATCGAGGTCGGTCGATCTTCGATCCCGGTGCCATTGTGGATGCAGACGGGGAGGGTAATAACGGGCGCCGCGCAGGTCGCGCAAAGCGTGGTCGCGCCATATATGTACAGGCCATCGGCCTGCACGATGACACCGTACCGGCCACGCGGTGATCTGGCACCATGGCAGGAAGCGCGTCGCGCGCGGTATTTTCCGCTGATCTCGGCCGTCGCCTGCGAAGCGGGCGTCCCGACCGGTCTTTTCGATGCGCTGGTCGCCCAGGAGAGCCGCTACGATCCGCTGATCGTCTCTCCCAAGGGTGCGGTCGGGCTCACCCAGCTGATGCCTGGCACCGCTCGGGGGCTCGGCGTGTTCGACTCCCGCGATCCGCTGTCCAACCTGAGGGGAGGGGCCAGATACCTCCGGTCACACCTCGACGAGTTCAAGCGCGTTGATCTCGCGCTGGCGGCCTACAATGCCGGACCGGGGCGGGTTCGTACGATGGGACGCATCCCGCCGTTCCGCGAGACGATCGAGTATGTCGCGGCGATCACGCGCGGGTGGAGCAACGGAGCGTTCAGGACAGCCTCGATCCAAACGGCATCGACACCGATCGCGGCGACGATGCCGCGGGGCAGGGCGGTGCAGCTGCTGGCCTATACGTCGACGAGCGTGCCGAACCCGAGATAATGGGCGTAGTAGATCGCGATCCCGAGGATCGCCGACGCGCCGAGCAGGTAATTGATCTGCCAGCGCACCCAGAGCCGGGGCGCGACAAGCACCTTGTCCAGCACGGTCGCGGTCGGGAGCTTACTGGTCCCCGAGCGATAGTCATGGGCGGTTTTGATCACCGCGAGTACCGCGCACATCGCGACCATGACGCCGACCGCGGCATAGAGCGAAACCCAGGCCTGTAGTGTCGCTTGGGGCATGCTGACCACCTAGCAGCAGGATGCTGACGATCGCTTAACCCTCGAGACGGAGGTAAGTTACCGGATTGCGCTCGAACATCGGCCGCGACCAACGCGGACGGGCAGGGTAGCGACCTATCCTGCATCAATGCGCTGCCATCCGCTCGGTCCGGAAGCCCCACAGGCTCTTGGATAGGTCGAGCTCGCCGCGCTTTGCTCGCGTGATCATCCCGGCGAAATACGCCCCCGGCGTTAGCCGTATCTCGTTGCGGCTGTACCGCTCGGCCGTGATCATCACCGCAACCGCCGCTCCGTCGCGATAGGGCAGCCGCGGAAGTGCCCGGCCGCGGCGCCGGGCCTCGCGGGTGAGCTCGAAGCAATAGGCGTAGAGGCCGGCTTGCTGGTGTGCGAGAAGATGGCGCTCACGTTGAAGCCGCCAGAGCCAGCGGCGCGGCTCCTCGCCGATCGCCGGCCTTGGGACGCCCAGGGCGACGAGCTGGTCGATGGCGCCGGCATGGCCCTGCTCGCCGAGGCGGATCTTCGAGAGGGTGCGACCCGAGATCGTGACGTCGCCGACCCGCAGCACGGTTCGCGGCCTCGTGACCGTCCGGTGCGCCGCCGAAAGCGCGCAATAGACCCGGACGATATGCCCGGCACCCGGGTCGCTATACGACACCACGGCCTCGATTGCCGGCCGTTCGCGCCGGAGGTGCCGGAAAGCCCGCGACACGAAGAAGCTCTCGCCGTTCTGTGGCACCGCATCGGTCAGAATGAGCCGGGCGAGGACGCAGCCGCGCGCCGGATCAGCGAACCCGGTATGGCGGGAGATGACCGCGCCGGTGGTGGGGACCGCGAAGACCGCGACGCCCTCGAGCACGCCGCCGCGACCGAACAGGCCGACTGCGAGCTGCGCCGCCGGATAGCTTGGGAGATAGTGATGCCGGGCGATGAAGGCGCGCGCTACGGCATGATCGATAACTTCGACGCAATAGGCTGTCGGATCGATCAGTTCGAGGTCGCGCGCCCACAGCGCGCGCCGCTCGCGCCATCGCTGGCTGCGATTGGTCTGCATGGGATGAGGATCCGGAAGTCAGAGCAGCCGAGGCTGACGCGCGTGCGCGTCGAGCACTTCCCGGGCAATGCGCTCCGCACCCGCCTGGTCGGCGGACGGGAACAGATCGTGGGTGCACAGCAGCTGGAAACTGTGATCGAGCTCCATCGCGCAGAGCCATCGATCGCTGCCATCAACATCCACCATCGCGAGGGCGAGGCACCTGGAGCCCGCATAGGGGTCGGGGTCGAGAGGGTCGCCCGCGAAACCGGCGAGCGACCAGAAGCGCCAGCCCAACGGAGGCCGATCCGCTATGTCGGCAACGAAGGCACATCGGCCGACCCGGACATCGATCGCCGTCATCG
This sequence comes from Sphingomonas corticis, assembly GCF_012035195.1. Classification (GTDB taxonomy): domain Bacteria; phylum Pseudomonadota; class Alphaproteobacteria; order Sphingomonadales; family Sphingomonadaceae; genus Sphingomonas; species Sphingomonas corticis. The sequence goes on along the minus strand of NZ_JAAVJH010000031.1, from coordinate 11,949 downwards.
CGCGGCCTTCCGCGCGGCGATCGCGAGAAGCTCGGCAAACCGTTCGATGACGGAGGACGCCGTGGGAAAGCATTCGGCAAGAGAATGACGGGCGAGGATCACACGCCGGGCCGCAGCGATGTCCTCGGCCTCGGACTGACTGGGCAGCCGAAGCGGCCAGCCTTTGACGTATCAAAGCCCTGGCGGCATCGACGCCTCCAGGCGGCGTCGCTCATCCCGGTCGGCCTTGGCCCGCGCGACATCCGACCTAAGCCCAGCGCTCAGCAGCCGGGGCGAGACATCGGCGAGCCACCGGGTCGGCTGGAAGGGAAAGGTCGAGCGGGCTTCGATCCCGACCAGCTCGCGATAGACCTCGGCGTTCGCCGGCGCGGAGGCGGATGCCTCGAGGTCCTGCAGCGAGGCGAAGATGCAATAGCGGCAGGAAAGGCGGCTTGAGCCCCAGGTCGTGTAAGCTTCATGCAGCAGGATGCCGAGCAGGCGGTGGGCACGGAAGACATCGTCGCTGGTCCAGTCGGCGAGCGGATTCCAGATCATCATCCGGGTCCCGTGCCGGTTCCCGGCCTTGGCATAACGCTCGTCGACCCTGGCGATCGGGATCGAAGCGCGGTTGTGGCTGTCCAAAAGCGCGATCAGGGCGCGGACGTCATCAAACGAGGACAGGACTGGACCGCGCGCGCGAAGGTGAAGGGCGAGCGCGTATTCGAGAACTTCGAAGCTTCTCCGCTGTGTCCACTGACCGTCGGCATCGGAGCCACCAAAGGCGGCGGCCATGACTTCATTCAGGAGGCGACGGGTGAGGGCGCATTCGGAAGCGAGATGCGGAAGAAGCAGACGCGCAGCATCATGCTCGGCGCGATCGGCCGCGTGGAAGAGATCGGTCATCTGGGGTCTCCGGCGTGGCTGCACCCTTCGGCAGCATCACGCGCTCGACCCCCCTCCCCTCGTCCGGCGCGACGCGCCTAGACGCCAGCCCGTTGGACGTGCGCGTCGAGCGCATCTGCCCAGTCCTTGAATCCAGCCGGTGGCGGCGCGCGATGGATGGCGCGTCCTGGTTGCCCATAGCGACCCTCTGCCCGGTCTGCAGCGCGATGGCCTTCAGGGTCGTTGTCCTCCGCGATGAGCAGGCAGTCGATCGTGATCGGAAGGGCGAGTTGATCCAGCCGCCGTGCGCCAAGCGAAGCCCAGCAGGGAATGCCGTTCAGGCGTGCGAAGGCTCCCGCGGTTTCGAACCCTTCGGCGATTGCCATGACGGTACCTCCCTCCCCGCCACGCCATGCTCCACCTCCCGGTGTGCCAAGCATCACCTTGCGCGTGGAGCCGCCGGTTGCCGGATCGAGGAAAATCCTTTCGACGGCGACCAAGCGGCGGCCTTCGCGAACGGCGACGAGAAGGGCTGGTTCAAACACGGTACTAGGCCTGGGCATATACGGGCAGCGGGGGTGGAAGCGGATGTCGGACGGGGGCGGCATGAGGTTGCGCCGGCGGAGGTATCGCTCGGCGAGTGTCCCGGGCACCTCGAACGCCTGATCCCAGATGCGACAGACATTAGCGGTACGGGGCATGCCGGTCGGCACCGGGGAGGGATGCTCGCGATCTGGGCGGACGCGTCGCAGCTCGCGTAGAATGTCGTCCCTTGAGCAACCGGCAAAGCAGGTGACCAGGATGTCGCGATCGCCTTGCCGGATGGAGAGGCTTGGTTCGGTGTCGTCATGGGCGGGGCATCGGCACATCGCAACATAGCCGTGCCAGGTGCCGCCAAGGCTACCGACCAGGTCGGCGAGGTGCTGTGTTGGTTTCCTGGCGGTGAGAGGCATGAGTCTTCTCCGGGCTCAGACGCTCGGTCCCCCTCCCCTCCTCATCTTCTCCAAAATATCTCTCAAAACCACCGCTGCGCCAGCAGCGGGGCGATTCACTGATTCCAGTGATTCTGATTCAGCGCGGGATTTACCTCTATAATCATGGACTTATTCACGTCATCCTGACCGGATGGGGGAGGTTACCTGACCGCGCGGGGGCTTATCCCTGCCGAATCGGGGGACCTGTCCTGACCGCTTGGGGTAACCCTGTCTTCTTGGGGGCCCTACTTTTCCGCTGTTTTCAAGCGCGTTCAACCCACCCGGTCCTCGATGGCATGAAATGTGGCGCGACTCGTGGAGTTCTGCTTTGAGCTCCACGGATTGGCCGTTTTCATCCTGACCGCTTGGGGGCGCTCCGGCGCACTCTTTCCTGTCCTGTCTTGACGTTGCAGGTCAGGTCAGGCAGCCAAGCGCTCGGAGCCTGTTTATGGATGATTCGCCGACAGGGGATGTCGAGCTAGACGACGAAGATCAAGAGCGAGCCGGCCGTGCGATGCGGGTTGCGCATGCGCTCGCTTCCAAGCAGACTGCGGAATTCGCTAAGCCCGGAAAGCTCGTCGAGGTCCGGTTTGTCAAGGGCCAGTCGCTCAGCCTGACCGCTTCACGCCTTCTCGCGTTGATGATCCTGACGGCCGGCGGCGATGCCTGGCGCGACGTGCCGCACCGGATGCGCAAGGCGGATATTCGCCGCGGCCACAAGGGCAATGAGCGCATCTCCGATATGCTGGAGGAACTGCATCGCACCTTATTCGCAGAGGACGACAGAAGCTGGCGTGGACGAAAGGCCACGCGGCGTTTCTCACTCATCCAGATGTCGAAGGAGGAGGCCGAGGACGAGGATGGCGGCGAGAGCGGGTGGATCGAATGGGAGTTCACCCCGGACGCTCGCAAGCTAATTCAGGAATCGGAAACATACGCGGTCCTGAATAGACAGGCCGTCCTCGGCTTCCGATCGAGCTATGCGCTCAAGCTTTACGAGATCGGTGCGCTTCGCATTCACCGGCGCCAGCCGACCTGGCGTTGCGACATCACGGCTTTGCGAGCGGCGCTGGGCATAGCTCCTGACGTATATAAGGATTTCGCACAGCTGCGGCGCAAGGTCCTGCAAACCGCAAAGAGCGAGATCGATCAGCTCGCGCACTTCCGCGTGGAGTGGAAGGAGACGCGCCAGGGCAGGGCGGTGGCGGAGGTGGAGTTCCGCTTCGAGGCAAAGGATGCGCCGGCGCAGATCGGCACCGTGGACGAACTCGAGCGCCATTCAGCCGGGCGCCGAGCCCGCCGCGAGGGCACCGTTGAATCTGTTCGGACCGATGGTGAGCTTGCAGGTGAAAAGCAGAAGGTACGGCTTCCGGTGGTCGTCACGTCCAAGGAAGCCGTGGATGAGGCCAAGGCTGTCGGTGAGGCTTCGTCAGCGGAGCGAGCCTCGGCTGTGTCGGACATCGTCCGACAGGCGGCGGGGCGGATGAGGTCGGCCGACGCCGAGCGTCCGCGGGTCAAGTTCGCAAGCTTCCCTTCAGGCTCGCTGCGATGGTCTGGCGCTGAGGAGTTTCTGTCGATCGGGCGTTCCCATGGCGGGGGCTGGGACGTGGATCTGATCGCCGAAGCTTACCGGGGTCATATGGGCGATCGACTGGTGAAGCTGAGTGGGGTCAAGCTGCAGCGCTCGTGGCAGGGCTTTTGCGAGAGTTACGTCACGCGGAAGGGTCGGCCGAGCTGAAAATTGCACCGGTGCAATTTTCGCCGTTCCCGCGCTAAATCGCCCACAGGCGGACAGTATGCCGCCACTCTTGGCCTACGCGGCTTGCGGCTTTCGAAAAACAGAGTGGCGTTGACGGAAAAGCGCAAACTGGGCATGTAATGGCTGTCTAGCGAAAGGATGGCCTATGGCGACCGCAATTGCGCGGGTTCGACCGGATCAATCCCGAATCAGCGCCCTTGCCGAGCGTTGCTCCAACATCCTCGAGAAACTTCGGGACGGGGCGCAGAGCAAGCGCGCTGACGAGCGGCGGGAACCGATCTTCACGATAGGGCGGGCGGCCGACTTGGTCGGCCGCACGCCCGCAGCGATTCGTGAGGCGGAGAAGGACGGCCGACTGCCTGAACCGGGTCGCACCGAAACCAATCGCCGTGTCGGCTACACGCTCGGGCAACTGAACGACATGCGTGGCGTGTTCGGGACCCGGCCCTGGCGGTCGGCGGACGATCCCTGTGCGGTCGTGGCGGTCCAGAACTTCAAAGGCGGAGTGGGGAAGTCCACCATCTCGGTGCATCTGGCGCAGTTCCTGGCGATCAGGGGTTATCGCGTCCTGCTCATCGACTGCGACAGTCAGGCGTCGGCGACAACCTTGTTTGGCTATGTGCCGGATCTCGATCTTCAGGAGGAGGATACGCTCTACCCGTTCCTCCGCCAGGACGAGTTGGTGAGCCTGGAATATGCAATCCGGGCGACCCACTTCGACTGCCTTGATCTCATTCCGGCGAACCTGCGGCTGTTCCAGTCGGAATACGAACTTGCAGCGAGGATGGCGCGAGGGCAGGGGGCCTTGCTCGATCGCTTGCAGCAGGGGATTGCCTCTGTAGCAGACCGCTACGATGTGGTGGTGATCGATCCGCCGCCCGCGCTTGGGGCAATTTCGCTTTCGGTCCTGCGCGCGGCGAATGCACTCGTGGTCCCGGTGCCGCCGACCGTGATGGATTTCTCCTCGACGGCCGCCTACCTCGCGATGCTCGACGAGACGATGCAGATCCTGCTCGAGCACGGCATGGACACCGACCTTGCCTTTCTCCGCTTCGTTGCCTCGAAGGTCGATGAGAACAAGTCGATGCAGCGTGAGCTGATGGGGCTGATGGGTCAGCTTTACGGCAACGCGCTGGTCCGGACCCCGCTCAAGGACTCTGCCGAGATCGACAATGCGAGCGCGCGTCTGATGACCGTTTATGAGCTCGATGGTCCCACCACGAGCCGATCTGTGCGGGACCGGTGCCTGACCTATTTGGACGGGGTGAATTCGGAGATCGAGACGGATATTCGTTCGATGTGGCCAAGCCATGAGAGCCGCCTGAGACGAGAAGGCTTGGCATGAGGGAGGATCAAAATTGCACCGGTGCAATTTCGGATAGAGGAGAGGCGCCATGAGCGCGAAAAACCGCACGTTCGCTGCCGATCTTGCCGGCGCAATCGAGGCTCCGGCGGACCCACCGGCGCGACCTTCGCGGTTGGGGATGGGGGTGCTCGCGGGGCGCAGTACGCGACTGGCGGAGCTGGCGACTGGCTCGCTCGTCAATCGGGCCACCGAACTCGTCGACCCTGCTCGCTGCCGGATGTGGCACGGCCATAACCGCGATTACGCAGGCCTCTCGGAAGAGCGCTGCCGGGACCTGATCGACAGCCTCAAGGCGCAAGGCAAGCAGGAAGTTCCGGCGCTGGTCCGTCGGATACGTGATGATCCAGACTTCGATTTCGAGGTCATCAGCGGCGCTCGACGGCACTGGTCGGTGAGCTGGCTGCGCAGCCACAATTATCCGGACTTCCGGTTCCTGGTCGAGATCCGGGAGCTCACCGATGAAGAGGCCTTCCGGCTTTCCGATATCGAGAACCGCGCGCGCGAGGATATTTCGGACTTCGAACGTGCCCGGGATTATCTCCGGGCGCTCGACGCCTATTACGGCGGCAAGCAGCAGGACATGGCCGAGCGCATCAACGTCTCGACGAGTTGGCTCAGTCGTTATCTCGATCTGGCGCGACTGCCGGCAGAGGTGACCGGCGCCTTTGCGTCACCGCACGACCTCGGGATCAAGCACGTTACCCAGATAAAGCCGTTGCTCAAGCCCGAGGACCGGCGCGACCGCGTGCTTGCCGAAGGGCACCGCATCGCGGAAGCGCGCAAGCGGGGCGATGACGTTGCTCGCGCCCCGGCCGACGTGGTGCGCATGCTGGCGGCTGCTGCCGAGGCCCCCAAGAAGACAGGATCCCCCAAGAGGACAGGAAAGGCCGACGCCACGGTCAGGACGGCGGGGGGCGCGGAGGTGCTTCGACTCGACGGCCGCGGCCGTACCGGCGTCACGCTGACCCTGTTGCCGAAGGCCGGCGCCACGCGGGCAGACGCCGAGAGGGCACTGGGTGAGATCCTCGACCGGTTCTGGCCGACGAGCTGATCGGCCGCAGTGAAGGTCAGGCCGGCGTCGGCTCGGTCATCCCGACGCCGAGACGTGCCAGGCGCTCATCGATCGCGCGCATTTCGGCGTCGAAGTCGGCTAGCACGGCGTCGAGCGCGGGACTCGGGCGAGGTGGCGCGATCGGCCGCCCGCGGCGCGCGGGAACGAAGCCGAACGCCTGCGCAAGATCCGGTGGAAGATACGCGCGCCAGCTCTGACGCCCGCTCACCTCGACGAGAAGCCCGGCTCTCGCGGCCCGCGTGAGCAGCTTGCCAGCTCCCGAGATGGTCAGGCCAAGGTGCCCGCCGACGCCGCGCGGGCTGAGCACCGGTTGGACCTGAGAGAGCCCCAGCAGGGGTAGGAGAGCGCCGGGGCGGCGGGCCTGTCCCAGTGCGTGCGCGGCGCGCAGCCTGTCGGCCTCGATCGCCTCGAGCCTCTCCAGCCCGGTCACGGCGGAGCGCCGCAGCTGCTTCAGGAACCTCCGGGTGATCGCGTCTGCCGCGTCCGGCTGCAGCCGCAGGCCCTTGTCGGCCCATGCCAGATTGGGAAGCGGGCGATGCGTCACCCCAAGATCGTGGAGTAGCGCCGGGAGCGCCAGCCAAGGCACGCTGGTACGGTCTGCACGCGCATGCCGGGCGATAAGCTCGAGCGCGCGCAGGAGCAGCGGCCGCTGGCCCCAGTCGGCCGGGGGATCGAAGCTGAAGGGGAGGGCCTCGCGCCAGTGCCGCGGACCGCGCCTTGCGAGGCTCTCGTGCCACGCGGCGAGGACGGCGAGATCGTCGCCGAAGGTCGGCAGGAGTGATCGCGAGGGCAGGGGAAGGCCGCAGGCCTGGCCGAAAATATCGATTTCGTCGATCTCGACCCCTTGCCCCCGCAGCGCCTCACCAAATCCGCTCCACGCAGCACGTCGGGTCCACGCCGAGGCGCAATGGCTGGCGGAAATCCGTGCATCGAGACGTGCAATGGCGGCTATCGTGGTTTCGAGCTCGTACGCTAGCCCGTGAGTCCAGGCTGGCGCGGAAAGATCGGGATGACGGCTAGCCATGCCGAATAGTATCCGCAAACATTGCCTAGCGTCTACCGTGGGCGCACATCTGCTGTTGATAAAGGACCCTTATCAACAACCCGTTGTTGGTGCTTCTATATGAAGGTAAGGGAAACGGGCCGGCGCACGGTGCGCCGGTGCGCCGCCCGTTGCGGCCAACAGGGGCGAAAAGCAGCGTGTACGACCATCTCAGCGATCTCGCCCAGCGGCTCGGCCGCCACATGGCCGAGCATAGCCCCAAGGGCCTGCCGACGCACTTCGACGATGCGTTGCTCGAGGCGTTCCCGAGCGAGACCCGGAAGACGTTGGGGACGGCGCTGGCGGAACTGGAAGCGGATGGCCTCGTCACGCTCTCGCATGTGCTGGGTCCGCACCTGCCGCGGGTGCGCACCACCGTGGAGCTGTTCATCGCCAGCGACCCGGCGATCACCGGACATGATCCGGTCGAGGACTCGGTCGTGCTCGCGCGGCTGCTGCTGGAGAAGCCAGAGCTCGGCGGGAACGCCGCGAAGCTCGAGGAGGCGGCAGGCTGGGAACGTCGCCGCTTCAATCCTGCCTTTGCGCTGCTGATCCCGTGCGTTCACGACGGCCGCGTCCGCAAGTCGCTCCAAGACAACTATCCCACCATGGGCGTCCTGCTCGCCGACGAGGATCTGGTCCAGCTGCGCCGCTATGTTCAGCGCAACAGCGGATGATCAAGTTGACCCACAATGGAAGGCCATTCGACGCCCGCAAGTTCGCGGCGGACATCGAGGCCAAGGCGATCGAGCTTGGGATGCAGGCGCTCGAGGAGAAGGCGAGGGGCGCCGCTGCCTCGATCGTCGATTCCGAGACTGGTAGTCACGCCAATGTGTTCGTCGATCGATTGTCGGGGAACAGGGTTGCAATCCGCACGACCGGGTCGCCCGCCTTCGCGCGTCTTCTCGAAAAGCGTCTAGGTGTCGACCCGGGAGAGGTTCAGGTCATGAATGCCGCCGACGGGGCAAAGCACTCGAAAATCTATCTGGCCCACGCCAGCGAGGACAAGGACCGGGTCCGTCCCGTCGCCGAGTATCTCATGGCCAACGGCGTCGACGTCTGGTTCGACGAGTGGGAGATCGAGCCCGGCGACAGCCTGCGGCAGAAGATGGAGGAGGGCCTCGGCGCGATGACCCACTTCGTCGTGGTGTTGACCGAGACGTCGATCACCAAGCCATGGGTGGCCAAGGAGATCGACGTCGGCCTCGTCCAGCAGGTCGGCGGCAAGAGCCGGTTCGTGCCGCTGGTCGTCGACCTCGATCCCGCGAAGCTCTCGCCCTTCCTCCAGGCGATGCTGTTCCTCAAGATCGATCCCGCGAGTGAGGCGGACCTCAAGGCCCTGGTGGACCGGCTGCATGGCGTGAGCCGCAAGCCCCCACTCGGGGACGCGCCGCGTTACGTGCAGAAGGCTCCGAGCGGGCTGGAAGGCTGGTCGCCCGCCGCGATCGCGATCGGAAAGCATATTGTGGAGACCAGCGCGAACGCGACGGCCGTCGATCCCATCGTGACCCTCGCCGATCTGCCGGCCACTCTAGGCATCGCAGCGGATGACCTGCGGATCGGGCTGCTCGACCTCAAGGACGCCGGTTACCTGCGCGAGATGAACGTGAGCGGGCACTATGCCCCGCAACCGCCCCTGTTCGTGGACTTCGACGAGGCATTCATGCCCTTCAGTCCGAGCGAAGATGCACGCATCCTCGCCAACCGGATGGTGACGGGCGAGGAACGGGCCGTCGACACCCGGCAGCTCGCCGAAACGCTGGGATGGGAGCCGCGCCGGATTAACAGCGCGATCTGCTATCTCGAGCGGGTGGGTGCCATCAAGGCGCGGCACGCACTCGCCTCCGCCCCCTGGCGCGCGGTGCAGCTCGTTCGCACCGACGAGACCCTGCGCTTCGCGCGTAGCCATGGCTGAGCCTGGCCTGGTTCGTGCCGAGACGGCGCCGATCAGCGAGATCGTCTCGCAGGTCGAGGCGCTCGCGCCGGCGCGGCGGCTTGCCGACCCGCAGCTGGTCGCGGCCGCCGCCCGCGCTTGGTCGGTCAACACGATCCGTGCCTTCCTGTCGGACCTGAGGATCTGGGACCAATGGTGCCGGCGGCGCGGGCTGACGACCGCTCGCGCCGACGCGGACGCGGTTGCTGCCTATCTGCGCGCGCTGTCGGGAGTCGAGCAGGACCCGCGCAATCCGCTGAAGCGGCGGGCGCCCGCGACGATCGAGCGCTATCTGGTGAATATCGGCTGGGCCTACCGCATGGCCGGGCTCGACGACCCGACCGCGGCGCCGCTGGTGCGGCTCGAGCTCAAGGGTCTGCGCAAGCTTCTGGGAACGCGCCAGCGGCAGGCGCGGGGCATCCGGTTCAAGGGCGAGGTGAGTGATTTCGATGATCCGGCGACAGGCATTTGTCTCGCCCATCTGCTCAAGGCCTCCCGGCGCGACATGCTGGGCGCGCGCGATCGCGCGCTCCTGCGCGTGGCGTATGACAGCGGCTGCCGCCGCTCCGAGCTGGTGGCGATCCTGTGCGAGGCGATCGACGGCCCAGACCCCGACGGGTCGGGAAGCTTGTTCATCGGCGCGAGCAAGACCGACCGCGAACGCGAGGGCGCGATCGCCTATCTGTCCCCAGCGACGATGCAGGCCATCGAGGAGTGGCGCCAGGCAGGGGGTATCAAGAGCGGGCCGCTCTTCCGGCGGGTCGAGACCTATTTCGACGGGTCGGTCCGGTCGGTGGGGGAGGTCGCTCTCCACCCGAACACGATCACGCTGATCTACCGTCGCCTCATCCGCGCGGCGTTCGAGAAGAAGCTGCTGGGCACCATGAGCGAAACCGAGCTGGAGCGCTGGCTGGCGGCCGTCTCGAGCCACTCGATCCGGGTGGGCGTGGCGCAGGACAATTTCGCCGCTGGCGAGAGCCTGCCCGCGATCATGCAAGCCTATCGCTGGCGCGATCCCAAGACCGTCATGCGCTACGGCGCACGGCTCGCCGCCAAGAGTGGGGCGTCGGCGCGCCTTGCACGCCGCTTTCAGGAGAATGGCTGAGCAATGGTCAGGATCACCGTGACGGAACCCGCCAGGCTGGAACGCCGGCGGCGCACGCTCGACGCGCTTACCGTCTCGGAGATTGCCGATGGTAGCCTTCAGGAAGGGCAGGATCTCGACTTCAAGCGGGAGGTGAACCTCGACAAGCCGGAAGCCAAGACCCGGCTGCTCGACGATGTCGTTGCCTTTCTGAACCGGGGACCTGCCCGCATCATCGTCGGCGTGGAGGAGAAAGGCGGCCGCTTCGAGAGCTTTCGCCCGATTTCGGGTGATCCGGACAAGACGGCGCTTCGCCTCCAGACGGTGATCCAGGACGGCATAACGCCCGTTCCCTTGGACGTGCACGTCGTCCCGATCCCTTTCGAGACGGGGTTCATCCTCGACATCCAGATCCCGCGGCACGCCGGCGCGCCGTTCATGAACCGGCTCTCGGGCGGCTACCTGATCCGCTCGGGCGCGCGCAATCTGCCGATCGATCCGGGAATGCTGCGCAGCCGGTTTGTCGACGAGACCGCGTGGATGAGCCGGCTCTAGGAATTGACCGGAGCCGAGGATGCCAGGCTTGCCGCCAGCGGTCGCGTGGTGGCTCGCCAAGCGCTGCGGATCGGCATCCTGCCCCAGGAGCATTTCGATTATCAGCGCCGCGCGTTCGAGCAGGGAGACAATGTCCGCTATCCCGGACCCGTATTCCACGAGCATTCCGAGCCTTGGTTCAAGGCGGTCGAAGATGGCCACGAGCTTTTCGCCAAGGACCTGAGGTCGCAGGGGATCGAACGCTTGTTCATCCGCGATGACTGGTTCGTCCATGCCCAGGCAGCCTTTGCCATCCAGCAGCTGAGTGGGGAGGGGAGGCTGGGGCTGCACGAGTTCAACGAGGCGGCAAAGCGCTATTTGGCGGCAATTGCCGCCTTCTTTGCCGAGCAGAGTATTGTTGGCCCGTTCGCGATCACGCTGTCGCTGCAGGGCCTGGGCGAGGGCGAGCATTTCGGCGCCTGGTTTCCCAACACCTCCGCAGTCCGGACATTACGGCCCCGCATCGTCCAGGACATCGACGATGAGGAACTGGTCTCCGGCTTCCTCCGGCGTGTGAGGCAGGCAAGCGTCTACGGGTGAGCGATCGATTGAACATGGCTGAGCACGGCGGACCTCCTCAGGAAGCGCTTTTCGGCAGCGAGAGCCGTCGACTTCAATCCAGGCCGCGTTTGCCAGGTGCCCAATAGGCCTTTTCGAGCGCGCGGCTCGTGGGGACGCCATGATCCCTTAGCTTTTGGCGAAGGCCCTGGACGGTGCCGGATTGCCCGGTGAGCACGAACGATGCTCCGGCCGTCACAAAAGCCTTGAGCGCATTCTCGAGCGCGGGGAGGTGTCCTGCATTGTCACGCCTGACGATCAGGGTGGCCGCGTCGAGGTCCAAGCGCGCCAGAACCTGGCGAGAGATATCGGCATCTCCAACCTCGAAGCAGCAGCGGGTCGGGCTCACTTGTTCCGCTCTGACCAGGGCGTGAGCCAAGCCGATCGACGTCTCGTCGCCGAAAAGGGCGCGCGGGGGTGCCACGCGATCGGCATCGAGCGAACTGCGCGGACCGAAAACCTCGCATTGATCGCCGACCGCGAGGCCAAGAATCCATTCGCTTCCTGGCCCGTCGCCATGAGCATAACCGAGAAGGCGGGTGCGGCCTTCGCCAGGATCCCAGTCGAGCGGCGTGTAGGTGTGACGGCCTGCAATGATGATCGGTTCGACGCGAGATAAAGGGCGCACTCTGGCGCATAGTCTGTGAGACCGTCGAGGTGCTTGGGCGCACGTTATTCGAGAACCAGCGTACGATCTTTGAGACGG
>NZ_JAAVJH010000030.1 GCF_012035195.1 Sphingomonas corticis | reverse complement strand
CGGAAGCCGTAGAACAGCGCGCCCTGTGCCACCTGCCGTCCCATCATGTCCGTGATCCCTTGCCGTCTGCCAAGAGTGAATCACGCCTCCATCGCCGTCGCAAGCACGCGTTTTTCAACAGTCTCGATGGGAACGGCTACGGTCATTCCTGACAACCGCTTTTTCGGCGTGCAGACGGCGACCGCAAGTCTCGCCATCAGCGAGCGCACCGGGTTCGACTGGATGTGGTGGGGGTCGTCGGCGGAGTGTCCGAAGATCGACTTCGACCTTCCGGCCAACCGCGCGGCCTTCAACATTGAGAACCTGAACCCGACCACCGGGACCGTGACCCTCACCGACATGAGCGGCAATCCGGTAACGCTGACGCCCAAGCTGTTCTTCCACGGCGACGTGGCAGCGCGCGACGCGGGGCTGGTCAACAAGGGCACGCTGGAAACCGCGGTTACGCTCACGAAGGTTGCGGGCACCTACGCAGCCAGCGATTTCAGCAGCAACACGATCGTCATCGGCGACCCGACGCAGCGCAGCGTCACGTCCATGACCGAGAACGATATCACGTGGACGCCTGCATCCGCGCTCACGGCGATGCAGCTGGAGGACGGCGGCTGGATGGTCGCGAATCCCAGCGGCGTCGGCATCACGGCGTCTCCGCCGTCTCGGCAGCGCGACCGCTCATATTCGGCGAACACCCCGTCTAATGCGGCGGGCACTACGGGAATGCAGTGGACCGATGGGATGGGCCTGAACGTCGGCAGCCAAGCCGCCGTCGATGTCGCGCCATCGGGCAACGCGCCCTTCGATGGCTCGCAGCAGCCGTTCGACAGCTGGGCAACGCAGAACGACAGCAGCCAGTTGCCGTACAGCGCCGCGCTCAACATTGACCCCGGAAGGACCGGGGCGCCCGTAACGCTCACGCAGGGCATCCTGACGAAACAGCGTTCCATGGACGTGGTGCGCTGGGACGCCGAAAATACCGCCGCGTCCGTATCGGACCTGGTGGTGGTGCCGACGCTGCCGGCTAGCGGAACGTTGCTGTTCCGTCCGCCTACGGCGCTTCCGACTGTCGACCTGTTCATCCCTGCGGATAACGCCAGCCTCGACCTGTCGGCGTTCCCGAACCTGTCGCCGACCGGCTTGGGCGCGCCGCAGTTTTTCCAGGTCTACAACAAGCTGAAGCTGCTGCACACGACGTGGCACCTCAACCGCGGCACGGCGCGCAACACGTCGCCGCGCGCACACGAAGAAAACTACGGGAAGGAATACGCCTACTGGACTGGCGCTGCCGTTCTCCTCATGTGCTTGTCATCCACGACGACCGCGCAGAAGCAGGCGCTGGCGCGCGCCCTCAGCCGCATCGGTATCCAGTATACCGGCATGTACGAGGCTGGGCGCCGCAGCACGGGAAGCGGCCTTGGTGGCACGTCGCAGGGCCGCAAGATTACGCTGGCCGTCGCGGCGATCGTCACCGGCAACGCCCGCGTGCTGGCGGCGTCGCAGGCGGAGGGCTGGCTAGCGGAGCAGCGCCAGATCACGACGATTACGCAGGCGAACGTTGACCGTGCGACCGACCCGTACCCCGCTGCGTTCCTTGGTCGCGGTGAATGGACCAGCAGCCCGGTCACGGAGGAAAGCTATCCGCGAGCGACGTGGGCAGATCAGCGAGTAAAGTATCGCCACCTGTGGATGAACACGATGTTCGGGCACTACGTGGCGATGAAAATCGTTCCCGCCCTCGCGACGGCGGCAAACTGGCCGGCGTTCCTGGATTATGGCAAGCGCTATTACGATACCGAGAACGGGTCGATTGCCAAGACGGATGGCACGGGCACGTATGCCGCGGGAACTTTCCCTGGGGACGGCTCGCACACGCTCAACGGCCCACTCGCTGCATTCGCCAAGAATATGCGAACGACGTTCCCGAGCTATTTTGCGTGAGCTACCCGCATGCCTTTTCTGCGCATCATGCCGCCGATCGCGCCGAAACCCAGAATGAGCAGCGCCCACGTCGAAGGCTCGGGAACGCCGGGGCCAACACCCTCAAGCGAGGAGTACGTGTAGGAGGTGGAAGTGATCGACCACCGCCCAGCCACTCTACGCTCGGGGATACCGTAGCCAGCGAAGGTGTTGATGATGAACTTGGCCTGCGTCAGATCTCCTGTGCGCGGCTCATAGTTGTTCGCGAGACTAAAGTTGACAAGAGCACCGTTCACAAAATTAGCGATGAAGTCAGCGTCGTAGCCCGACCCACTCGAAGCAGATGCACCATCTCCAGTAATCCAGAATCCGGCACTACCGCCATTAAACACCAGATCAGCCCTGTAGAAGCCTGTGTAGTCCTCATTCGGGCGGAGAGACGGGCCAAAATTAATGGAGCCGCTCAAAATAATATTGTCCCCAACATCGGTGCCTGCGTATGCGCCTTCTGGGTCGGTCACGGCGTCAATCGTGCCCAGCCCGCTGAACTCTATGCGTTGGATACTCGCCGCCTGAGCCGGCACCGCCACCACGCACGCAGCCGCAGCCGCCATCACCCCGAATCGCATCGCCCTGTCTCCCTGTTGCGCGGGAGGTTGATGGGGCGTTCACCGAGAGTCGAGTCTAAGACCGTGCACGACGGGCTATTTGGCATAGCTCATCCGCGTTGCCCGTCTCGACCTCAGCTTCCAGATACCGCTGCGCGGCTTCATACGCTTGCGCCAGCTTCCTCGACGCCGCGCAGATCTGATGAGGGGTTCCGTGCAGCACGGCCTCGCTCTTCACCGTCTCGGCGTCGATCACGGGGTTAGAACAGGCCGCAAGGACAGCTAGCGCAAGGATCGCGGATCGCATCGGCCCGCGATATGCCATTTGGAATCGCTGCACAATTCGACCACGAGCGATGCTCTATGCCGGGCCACGAGACCGCGCGCGGCGGAGCGCCGCCATCATCTCCGCCTCGATGGGCATGCCTGCGGCTCGTGCCATGGCGTTCATGCTGGCGGTCATGTGGATAACCCTGCCGTAGCCGTCGACGTTGTGCCCTTCGGTCAGGTCCTCCTGCTTCTGCGTCGCCTCGCGCCAGAACGTGTCATAGGGCTGGCGATCGAACCACTCGCCACGCCGATCGCCGACCGCATAGAGGAAGGCGAGCGCAAACCGTAGGCCGAGCGACGGCTGAACCTGGCCGCGGCGCGCCTGATCCATTGCCTCGTCCAGGATGCACAGCGCCTTGAAGACCAGCGCCTCGCGTGTCAGCCGCCCGCCAGGCATGACGCGGGAGCGCTGAGCTTGTCGACGGCCGTCGCGGCCAACTCGCGAAAGCCTCGCTTCCAGTAGTCGCCGGCGTCCGCCCAGGCGACGTAGGCATCCACCTGTCGGCTCTCCCATAGCTCGGCCGCCAGCTGCTCGATCAGTCCCTCTCGGTCGATGGAGGAGCAGAGCCGGCACGGCTGGTTGTGGCCGATGCCGGCAAAGGACGAGTGGTCGTGCTTCATGCCGGCCGCCATGGATCCCGCGCGCCCAGCTCGCGCTCGTCGATGTTCAAGGCCATCGCGATGTGAAGTCGGTCGAGATCGTCCAGGCGCCGGGGTGTCCCCCGCTCGACGAACTGCTGCACATACGCCGCGTTGCGGCCGATCGTGCGCGATAGGCTGGACAGGCTGATGCCGCGCTCGTTGGCTCGTCGGCGGAGGGTCGCACGGATAGAATCGGTCATGTTGGCTTCATGCCGCACGGCGTTTGTTCGTGCAATGTTCTCGCAGCCGCTACGCAGGTTAGCCGACGATTCCCTCTACCCGCTCGCCCCCGCGTACCGTCAGCCCTGCTGATCTCTCTCGCGGTTGAGTTCCGCGATATGGGCGGGATTGTTGAGGTCGATGTGGCGAATCGCCACCAGCCGATCTTGGATTGAGTAAGGCGCTTCCTTCAGGAGCTGCGCCGCGGGCGCACTGTCCTCCTCAATCTCGGTCAGAAGCGCCAGCACGCGGCCGAGCCAGCCTTGCTCCACTTGAAGGTGCTTGGGGTGATCCTCGCCGCTCATCGCCACGCTCCTCGTGAGATCGGTTAATTGAACACGTCCGCCGGCAGGCCGCAAGGCGGCCGAGCGGGGGTGCCGTGCGCTAACACGGCAACCGACGGGCCTTGACCCCCGTCACGCGCGGCTGGCCAGCCGCTAACGCCCCGCGCCCGTGCACCGGGCGGGGTACCTGTGAGTACCATCAGCCATGGAGTCGAGTCTTTCCGGCGTGTCGCCGGTCAATCCCATTGCGCCTTACCTGGGCGGCAAGCGCAACCTGGCGAAGCGGGTTTGCACCCTGCTCGCCACGATACCCCACCGCACCTACGTCGAGCCCTTCATTGGCATGGGCGGCATCTTCCTGCGGCGGACCTCCCGCCCGCCCGTCGAGGTGATCAACGACATATCGGCGGACGTGACGAACCTCTTCCGCGTGGTTCGTCGGCACTACGAGCCGCTGGTTGAGGAGATGGCGTGGCTGATCAGCAGCCGCGACGAGTTCGACCGTCTACGGCGGGTGGATCCCGACACGCTGACGGACATCGAGCGGGCGGCGCGGTTCATCTACCTCCAGCGGCTGGCTTTCGGGGGGAAGGTCCGCGGTCGTAACTTCGGCGTCGATGCGCGGACCCCATCGCGCTTTAACCTGGCGACGCTACGAGGCGAGCTGCGCGCCCTCCGCGATCGGCTGGCGAGCGTCACGATAGAGCGGCTACCCTACCGGGACGTGATCGAGCGGTACGACACGCCGGACACCCTGTTCTATCTCGATCCGCCCTACTGGGATTGCGAACGCGACTACGGGGACGGCGTGTTCGAGCGCGCTGACTTCGAGCGCCTGGCTGAGCAGCTGGCCGGGATCGCTGGACGCTTCGTCCTGTCGATCAACGCGACGGCCGGCGCTCGCGAAGTCTTCGGCCGCTTCGGTGTCGAGGAAGTCGCCGTCACCTACACGATCAGCACCGCCGCGATCGGCGCCGGCAAGTCGGTGAGCGAGCTGCTGGTCACCGGCCCTAGCAGCGAGCCGTGGCAGGTTCAGCCAGTTCTTCAGCTGCTCTGAAGGGGAGGGCGGGGGTAAATCCGGCTTATTGCCGGGGGTACTCCGCCCGTTCCGGTCCTAGAAAATTCAGCATTTTCAATGCTGGTGACCCCTACGGGAATCGAACCCGTGTTTCAGCCGTGAAAGGGCCGCGTCCTAACCGCTAGACGAAGGGGCCGTATGGGCTGGTCGCGCCTACGCAAGGCGGGGCGGGGGGTCAAGCGTCTCGCGTGCGAAAAGGGCGGCCCGTCGCCGGACCGCCCCGTCGTTTCGCCGGTGGCGAAGAAATCAGCGCTTCGAGAACTGGAAGCTGCGGCGTGCCTTGGCGCGGCCGTACTTCTTGCGCTCCACCACGCGGCTGTCGCGGGTGAGGAAGCCCGCCGCCTTGACCGGCGCGCGCAGCGTCGGCTCGTACTTGGTGATCGCCTGGCTGATGCCGTGCTTCACCGCGCCGGCCTGGCCGGAGAGGCCGCCACCCTTGACGGTGCAGACCACGTCGTACTGGCCTTCGCGTTCGGTGATGCCGAACACCTGGTTGATGACGAGGCGCAGCGTCGGGCGCGCGAAGTAGATCTCCTGATCGCGACCGTTGATCGTGATCTTGCCCGAGCCGGGCTTCAGCCACACGCGCGCGACCGCGTCCTTGCGGCGGCCGGTGGCGTAGGCGCGGCCGTACTTGTCCAGCTCCTGCGCGCGCAGCGGGGCGCGCTGCACCGGCTCGTCGATCTGGCCGGAGAGATAGGCCTCGGCGGAGGCGTCGGAGGCGGCTTCCTGCGCGGCGCCCTGCTGCTGCAGCGCGGCGCCCAGGTCGGCCAGCGACTGGCGGTTGTCGGAGGTGGTCTGGCGATCGTCGGACATTATGCGCCCACCTTGTTCTTGCGGCTCATGGCCGCGATGTCGAGGACCTCGGGATTCTGCGCTTCGTGCGGATGCTCCGCGCCGGCGAAGATGCGCAGGTTGCGCATCTGCTGGCGGCCGAGCGGGCCGCGCGGGATCATGCGCTCCACCGCCTTCTCCAGCACGCGCTCCGGGAACTTGCCCTCCAGCACCTTGGCGGGCGTGATGCCCTTGATGCCGCCGGCATAGCCGGTGTGCTTGTAATAGACCTTGTCGGTCAGCTTGTTGCCGGTGAACCGCACCTTGTCCGCGTTGATGACGATGACGTTGTCACCGCAGTCGACGTGGGGGGTGAACGAGGTCTTGTGCTTGCCGCGCAGCACGTTGGCGATCACCACCGCGGCGCGACCGACCACCAGGTCGGTGGCGTCGACGATGTGCCACTTCTTCTCCACCTCGTGCGGCTTGGCCGCCTTGGTGGTCTTCATCAGCGCCTTCATGGGTGCCTGACCTTCTTCGCGTCGGATTGAAAAAGACGCCGCCACCCGCCGGTGACCGCGTCGATGCACCGCCATTGCCGACAGGGCGTCGGAAAGTCAAGGTTTGCGGGCGATTGACGACGGGTATGATGATACCATGGCCTCAACTTGCCAGCGATGCGTCACCGTGGCGGAAGCGGTGACGCCATCGTGCACCACAACCGTGCGACGCGTCTCGCCCGCTTCGCGCAGCAGGCCGGTGCGGCGGTCGACGACGCGCCGGCGCGACAGGGCGGCGACCGATCCGCCGCTCCCTTCCGTCAAGATCGTGACCGCGTCGCGCGTGCGGCGGACGGTCTCGCGCACGGGCAGGGCGGCGCCGTCCGACGCGGGCAGGAGCGTCATGCGGTTGCCCTCCGGCCGCTCGGCGTCCGCCCCGCCGCACAGCGCGAGCAGGTCGGCGGCGAGGAGGCGGTCGCGCTCGGCGGGGGTCGCGCGGTCGTGCGCCGCCAGGATCGCGTCGCGCCCCTCGGCCGCGACCGCGACGATCGCGGCGCGCAGGTCCGCCCAGCGCGCCGCCGCCTCCTCCACCCCGAGGAGCCGGCCGGCGCGGTCGAGGCGGACGGCCAGCGGCCGCCCGCTCGCGGCGCGTTGCAGGCGCGCGAAGCCATCGCCCTTGCCGCTGTCGTTCACGCTGTCCGGCAGCGCGTGGATCGTCGCGCGATAGCCGTCCGGTGTGCGCGCGAAGGCGACCGCATAGTCGGTGGCGAAGTGCCGCACCGAGCGTCCGTCGTCGCGAGTGGTGGCGACGGTCAGCCGGTAGGGCGCGTCCGTGGCGGGCGCGAAGCGCGCCGCGGCGGGGACGGGGGCGGCGAGGGCGAGCGCCAGCAGCGCGATCCTCACGCCCGCTGCGCGCCCACCCGATGCGCCGCCAGCGTCGTGGCGATCAGCAGCAGCGCGGCATTCGCCTGGTGCGCGACCGCGACGACGATCTCGACGCCGCTGAGCAGGGTCGCGATTCCCAGCGCGATCTGCACCAGCACCAGCCCGGCCACCGCCGCGCCCACGGGGCCGCGGACCCGCGCGGCGAGCCACAGCAGCCCCGCGGCGGCGGCGAAGGCGAACCAGCGGTGGATGAACTGCACGACGATGGGATTGTCGACCGCGTTGCTCCATCCCGGGGCCAGCATCGGCACGTCCGCGGGGAACAGCGCGTCGCCCATCAGCGGCCAGCTGGCGAAAGCGTAGCCGGCGTCCAGCCCCGCGGTGAACGCGCCGAAGACGATCTGCACGAACAGCAGTGCCAGCACCGCCGCGGGCAGCGCGCGCAGCGCCGCCGGGCGGGCGAGCGGATTGCGCGCGAGCGCGGCGAGATCGCGCGCGGTCCACACGATGCCGGAAAGGATGACGAGCGCGGTGGTGAGATGGACGGCGAGCCGCAGGTGGCTGACGTCGGTACGCTCCGACAGGCCCGACGCGACCATCCACCAGCCGATCGCCCCCTGCAATCCGCCGAGCGCGAGCAGCGCGACGAGCCGTGGGCCGTAGCCCGGCGGGATCCGCCGCCGTATGGCGAACCACAGCAGCGGCCCGGCGAAGGCGAGCCCGATCACGCGCCCGAGCACGCGGTGGAGATACTCCCAGAAGAAGATCGCCTTGAACCCGTCCAGCGTCATGCCGCGGTTGATCTGCTGGTATTCGGGGATGCGCTGGTAATTGGCGAACTCGGCCAGCCACTGCGCCTCGTTCAGCGGCGGCACGATGCCGCTGACCGGCTTCCACTGCGTGATCGACAGGCCCGATTCAGTCAGCCGCGTGATCCCGCCGACGACGACCATCGCGACGATCAGCACGGCGACGAGGTGCAGCCAGCGCGCGAGTGCGGCGGGGCGGGCGGTGACCGAATAGCCGGACGTGGCCTGGAGCATGCGGCCTCTTAGCGCGTCGATCCGCTGGCGTCGATGCGGGTCGCCGTCCGCCGCCGCCGAGTGGACGCGACCGGCGGGATCGTCCGCGCCCCGTCACGATGCGCGCGGCGCGGCCGCTGCCTGCCGACCGCGCGAGCGGCACGACGCCTATGACCTTCTTGATGGATCATGCCCCATGATGGGCGGCGCACCAACGTTCGAAGCGGCCATGATTCTCGATCGGGGCACCATCCTGGCGGTGTCGTCGCTGATATCCCTCGTGCTCGGCGTCATTCTCCTGTTGGCGCAGGTCAGGACGCGCCTGGGTTCATGGGCGACGTGCTGGGGTGCGGGAACCGTGATGCTCGGTCTCGCCGGCTCGGACCGGGCGCTGGAAGGCGTGCTGCCGCCGTCATGGCTGGGCCGGAGACGCTGATCTCAGGCGCGGACGCGATGCTCATTCGATCGAAGGAAGCCGGCCGGGACCGTGTCAGCAGCCAGAGCGAGTCGGGCGGGCCGGCCGAGTCCGGCACGATCGAGCCGTTCTCGCCCGGTCCTTGTCCGCCAAGCTGCGCCATTCCGGTGCTTCAGGCGAATGAGATATTGTAACATCGCTGGGGCGGCGCTACATGCACGTCATGGCGCGACCCGATTCCTCCTCGCTGCTCGGCCGGCTCGATCGCTGGGCGATCTGGCTGTCCGCCGCCTGCGTGGCGCATTGCGTCGCGACCACCGCGGCCGTGGCGGCGCTGGCGGCGGCGGGGGGCATGCTGGGCAATCCGCTGATCCACCAGGTGGGATTGGTCGCGGCGATGCTGCTGGGCGCGGTGGCGTTCGGGCGCGGGCTGCTCGTCCATCGCCGGCCGCTGCCGCTGGCGGTCGGATCGGTGGGGCTGGCGCTGATGGCGGCGGCGGTGGCGATGCCGCACGGTGAGAACCACCTGGCCGAATCGGTGCTGACCGTGGTCGGCGTCGCGGTGCTGGCGGGCGCACACGCGCTGAACCGGCGCGCCTTCCACTGAGCTTGCCGCGGAGGCTTGCCCCCCTTAACTTCCGTCACATGGCGCACGATCACCACGAACCCGAGGGCACCGACCTGCACGACGCGGCGCGCGCGACGCTGGAGCGGTCGGGCGAGCAGTGGACGGCGATGCGCGCCAGCGTCTACGCCGCGCTGTCGGGCTTCGCCAAGCCCGCGTCGGCCTACGACATCGCGGAGGCGGTGTCGCGCGAGCAGGGCCGGCGCATCGCGGCGAACAGCATTTACCGCATCCTCGACCTGTTCGTCGGCGCAAACCTGGCGCGCCGGGTGGAGAGCGCCAACGCCTATGTCGCCAACGCGCATCCCGCGTGCCGGCACGACTGCATCTTCCTCGTCTGCGACGGCTGCGGCGAGACCACGCACCTCGACGACGACACGCTGACCGCGGGCGTGCGCGCCGCCGCCACCGCCGCGGGCTTCGCGCCGGAGCGGCCGGTGATCGAGGTGCGTGGGCGGTGCGCCCGCTGCGCCATCGCCAACTGATCCGCATCAACCCGTCAGCGGTTCTTGATCCGGTAACAATCGACACGGCTGAGGCGTTTCGCTATCCGCGGGGGATGGCCGATGTACCCGAAACGCCGCTCCTCGACACCGTCGCGACGCCCGACGACCTGCGGCGCCTGAAGCCCGAACAGCTGCGCCAGCTCGCCGACGAGCTGCGGCAGGAGACGATCTCCGCCGTGGGCACCACCGGCGGCCACCTCGGCTCCGGCCTGGGTGTGGTGGAGCTGACCACGGCGATCCACTACGTCTTCGATACACCGCGCGACCGGCTGATCTTCGACGTCGGACACCAATGCTATCCGCACAAGATCCTGACGGGGCGGCGCGACCGCATCCGCACGCTGCGCCAGGGCGGCGGGCTCAGCGGCTTCACGAAGCGCAGCGAGAGCGAGTACGATCCCTTCGGCGCCGCGCACAGCTCCACCTCCATCTCCGCCGCGCTCGGCTTCGCCATGGCGAACAAGATGGCGGGCACGCCGGGCAAGGCGATCGCCGTCATCGGCGACGGCGCGATGTCCGCGGGCATGGCCTATGAGGCGATGAACAACGCGGAGGCGGCGGGCAACCGGCTGGTCGTCATCCTGAACGACAACGACATGTCCATTGCACCCCCGGTGGGTGGCCTGTCCGCATACCTGTCGCGCATCGTCTCCAGCCGCGAGTTCCTGAGCCTGCGCGAGCTGATGAAGCGGTTCGCGCGCAAGCTGCCGCGTCCGTTCCACTCGGCCGCCCGCAAGACCGACGAGTTCGCCCGCGGGATGACGATGGGCGGAACGCTGTTCGAGGAGCTCGGCTTCTACTACGTCGGGCCGATCGACGGGCACAATCTCGACCATCTGATCCCGGTCCTGGAGAACGTGCGCGACGCGGCCGAGGGGCCGATCCTGGTCCACGTCGTGACGAAGAAGGGCAAGGGCTATGGCCCCGCGGAGGCATCCGCGGACAAGTATCACGGCGTGCAGAAGTTCGACGTCATCACCGGCGCGCAGGCCAAGGCGCCGCCGGGGCCGCCGCAATATCAGAACGTCTTCGGCGAGGCGCTGGCCAACGAGGCGGATCGCGACCCGCGCATCTGCGCCATCACCGCGGCGATGCCGTCGGGCACCGGCGTGGACAAGTTCGCGCAGCGCCATCCCGACCGCGCCTTCGACGTCGGCATCGCCGAGCAGCACGCCGTCACCTTCGCCGCCGGCCTCGCCGCGCAGGGGATGCGGCCGTTCTGCGCGATCTATTCGACCTTCCTCCAGCGCGCCTACGATCAGGTCGTCCACGACGTCGCGATCCAGAACCTGCCGGTCCGTTTCGCGATCGACCGCGCCGGGCTGGTCGGCGCGGACGGGGCGACGCACGCGGGCAGCTTCGACGTCACCTATCTCGCCAGCCTGCCCAATTTCGTCGTGATGGCGGCGGCGGACGAGGCCGAGCTGGTGCACATGGTCCACACGTGCGTCGAGCATGACAGCGGGCCGATCGCGGTGCGCTACCCGCGCGGCAATGGCGTCGGCGTGCCTCTGCCGACCACGCCGGAGCGGCTGGAGATCGGCAAGGGCCGGGTGGTGCGCGAGGGCAAGAAGGTGGCGATCCTCTCGCTCGGCACCCGCCTGGCCGAGGCGCTGAAAGCTGCGGAGACGCTGGAGGCGCGCGGCCTGTCGACCACGGTCGCCGACCTGCGCTTCGCCAAGCCGCTGGACGAGGCGCTGATCCGCCGCCTGCTGACCACGCACGAGGTGGCGGTGACGATCGAGGAGGGATCGGTCGGCGGCCTCGGCGCGCACGTGCTGACGATGGCGTCGGACGCGGGGCTGACCGACGCTGGCCTGCGCATCCGCACCATGCGCCTGCCCGACCGCTTCCAGGACCAGGACAAGCCCGAGCTGCAATATGCCGAGGCGGGACTGGACGCCGACGCCGTCGTCCGCACCGTGCTGAAGGCGCTGCGCTGGAACGAGGCGGCGAGCGATGTGGGGGCGGCGAGCGCCTGAGGTGGACCCCGGCTGGGCGAAGGTGGCGGCGGCCACCGCGGTGGCGGTGCTGGGGCTCGCCGGGTTCAATCTCGCGATCTGGCGCCGGCTGCGACAGGCGTCCCGCGCGCGCGGCGAGGATTTGCCGGGAAAGGGCGGGTGAAGTAGGATCGCCTCGGCTGACGAGGTGATGTGATGAAGATCGCGCGCGTGGATGGCGAATATGTCGTCCGGATTCCCGCTGACGTGGTCGAGGCGTTGGGATTGAAGGAGGACGACGACGTTGCCGTCACGCCGAAGCCGTGGACCGGAGCGGCGAAGACGCTGGAGGAGCGGGAAGCGGCGCTCGCTTGCCTGCGGTCGTTGCGCGGCATGGTGCCGGCGGACTTCAAGTTCGATCGCGAGGAAGCCAACGCGCGTTGATGACGGCCTTCTTCGATAGCAACGTCCTGATCTATGGGCTGCAAGACGATCCGACGCGTGCGGTGACTGCCAATCGCCTGATTGCTGCCGGAGGGTGGATCAGCGTTCAGGTGCTGAACGAGGTCGCCAACGTGCTGCGAGGGAAGCTGCGGCATGACTGGTCCGACATCGAGCGCGCGCTGCTCGCCTATCATTCGTCACTCGCTATCCTGCCCCTGACACTCGCCATCCACCAGCGTGGCCTCGCGCTCGCCAAGCGCCCCGCCAATCCATCTACGACGCGATGATCGTCGCGGCTGCGCTGGAGGCGGGCTGCGATACGCTCTACAGCGAGGACATGCACCACGGCCTGGTCGTCGACGGACGCCTGAGCGTGGTGAACCCCTTCGCCTAGTAGCGCGCGCGAGCGTCCGGCGCGCGGCGCGGCATCGCGAGGATCGCGCGCGCGTCTCCCGGCGAGCGCGCCTCGCCGTGCGGTCCGCCCGCCGCGTCGACCACGCGGTCCAGCAGTTCCAGTCCCTCCGTCCACAGCCCCAGCCCGCTGGCGGCGTTGATGTGACCGTGCGGACCGAGATCGACGAAGTGGCTGCCCCAGTCCACCGCGAGGCTGTGCGCGCGGTCGCTGTCGATCCAGGGATCGTCGCTGCTCGCCACCACGATCGACGGGAAGGGGAGCGGGGTGCGCGGCGCGGGGCCGAAGGGGGCGAGCTCGCTGGCGACGTTCGGCCGGTCGACGTCGGCCGGGGCGACCAGCAGCGCGCCCGCCACCGGCCAGCCGTACGGCTGCGGGCTGAGCGAGGCCCACCACGCGACCGCGATGCAGCCCAGGCTGTGGGCCACCAGCACCACCGGCGCGCGCGCCGACGCGACCGCCTGGTCCAGCTTCGTCACCCATGCGTTGCGATGCGGGCGATCCCACATCCCCAGATCGACGCGCGCGATGTCGGGCCGGTGCCCCTCCCACAACGTCTGCCAATGCGACGGGCCCGAATTGCCGAGGCCGGGCACCGTCAGAATGGTCGGCCGGACCGACAGGTCGAGGGCGGAACGTGTCATCACTACCTCCTCTGCAAGCACCTGATCGAAAACGCCGAACTCACGCTCCCCGGGAAAGTTGGGGGGCGAGGCCGCGGCACAGTCTAGGGGTCGGCAGAACCGCGGCCTCGACATCAACATATTCCTACCAACCCGATAGACAATCGTGCAGCGCAGCAATTGACGCCAGACGAAGGCCTCTTGCGACGAAGCGATCGAGGCGCCTACCGGGTGGCATGGCCAGGCAGCGCGCGGACCAGATTCTCGTCGATCGCGGCCTCGCCGAGTCGCGCACGCGTGCGCAGGCGCTCATCATGGCGGGACTGGTCTTTGCGGGAGACCGCAAGGTCGAGAAGCCGGGACAGCCGCTGCCCGCGGACGCGGTGCTGGACGTGCGCGGGCGCGATCACCCGTGGGTGTCACGCGGCGGGATCAAGCTGGCGCACGGGCTGGATCACGTCGGCTGGGACGTGACGGGCGCGGTGGCGATCGACGTGGGGTCGTCCACCGGCGGCTTCACCGACGTGCTGCTGACGCGCGGCGCCGCGCGGGTCTTTGCGGTCGACAGCGGCACCAACCAGCTCGCCTGGAAGCTGCGGCAGGACCCGCGCGTCGTCGTCCACGAACAGACCAGCGCTCGCCTGCTGACCGACGCGCACGTGCCCGAACCGGTCGACCTGTTGGTGTGCGACGCCAGCTTCATCGCACTGGCCAAGGTGCTGCCCGTGCCGCTCGGCTTCGTGCGCGCGGGCGGCCGGGCGCTGGTGCTGGTGAAGCCGCAGTTCGAGGCGGGGCGCGAGGAAGTGGGGAAGGGCGGCGTGGTGCGCGATCCCGCGGTGCACCGCCGCGTGTGCGACGAGGCCGCGGCCTGGTTCACCGCAGGGGGCTGGAACGTCGTCGCGGTGGAGCGCAGCCCGATCACCGGTCCGGAGGGGAATGTCGAATTTCTGCTCGCCGCGATTCGGACGACATTCGACGGCGATCCGCCAACCCTTTGATTTCGCGAGACCGCCGTTCCATCGCCGGACGGCGGCCCGGAAAACCCCGCGCGAGGACGGTTTACGCGTCCCGCGCGATGCGCCAGTCAGGCGCCGCAGAGCCGAAAACAGGGGGATTCGCGTGGGGTCGATCGCGTCCAGGGGCCAGTTGCGCATGTCGTTCATCCGCTGGACGGCGGTGACGGTGCCGCTGGTGCTGCTGCTCGGCTTCCTGTCCGGCCGCGCCGTCCCCTCTGGCGACGAGAACGTCTGGTACATGGCGCTGACGAAGCCCGGCTTAACCCCGCCGGGCTGGGCGTTCCCGGTCGCCTGGTCGATCCTCTACGTCATGATGGGCGCCGCGCTGGCGCTGGTGCTGGCGGCACGGGGGGCGCGGCTGCGCTGGGTCGGCGTCGCGCTGTTCGCCTTGCAGCTGGCGCTGAACCTCGCGTGGACGCCGCTGTTCTTCGGCGCGCACAAGGTGGACGCCGCGCTGCTGCTGATCGTGGCGATCTTCGGCGTCGCGCTGATGACCACGCTGGTCTTCGCGCGCGTGCGCGCGGCGGCGGCGTGGCTGATGCTGCCCTACCTCGCCTGGCTGCTGTTCGCCGCGGCGCTCAACTGGCAGATCGGCGTGCTCAATCCAGGTGCGGAACATCTTGTGCCGGAGGCGCGGGCGTCCCAAGTGATCGACTGAGCACAACTTCTCGTCAGGACACGCCGATGCAATCCGACAACCGCCTGTTCGGCGACGCCGCGAAGATCTTCACCGGGGCCGCGGGCACGCTGGCCGGCGCCGCACGCGAGGCGGAAGCGGGTGTGCGCGAGCGCGCGCGCGAGTGGATCGGCGGGCTCGACTTCGTCTCGCGCGAGGAGTTCGAGGCGGTGAAGGCGATGGCCGTCGCCGCGCGCGACGAGAACGACGTGCTGCGTGCCCGCATCGAGAAGCTGGAAGCAGCGAAGGAGTAGCGCGCGTTTGTCGCGCGTGCGATAAGGACATCATGCTCGACGAAGCCGATCGCGACGCGGAAGCGGAAGCCCCGCTGGACATGCTGGAGGCGTATTTCGCCGCCCATGGCTGGCCGTGCGAGCGTCACGAGGAAGAGATCACCGCCACCGTCAAGGGCAGCTGGACCGAGTACGAGCTGCGCGCGCTGTTCCGCGAGGAAGACAGCGTGCTCCAGTTTCTGGCCTTTCCCGACGTGAAGGTGTCGGACGAGCGCCGCGCGGCGATCCACGAGACGCTGGCGCTGGTGAACGAGCAATTGTGGGTCGGCCATTTCGAACTGTGGTCGTCCAGCGGCATCCTGCTCTATCGCAACGCTTCGCTGATCGATGCCGGCGAGGAGGAGGAGGCGACGCTGTCGCTCGCCGCGGCGGAACTGCTGGTGGAAAGCGCGATCGACGAGTGCGAGCGCTTCTATCCGGTGTTCCAGTTCGTGCTCTGGGGCGGCAAGACCCCGCGCGAGGCGATCGCAGCCGCGATGGTGGAGACGCAGGGCGAGGCGTGAGCCTTTCCCCGCCGCCGCGCGCACCCTATCTCCCTTCCATGGCCACGCTCGCTCCCGACATTCTCCTCACCCCCGCCGCCGCCGCGCGCGTGGCGTCGATCGCCGCGCGCCAGGGCAAGCCGGCGATCCTGCGCCTGTCGGTGGAGGGCGGAGGCTGCTCCGGCTTCCAGTACCGCTTCGGCTTCGCCGACGCCCCCGACGCGGGCGACACCGTGGCGGAGACCGACGGGGTGCGGCTGGTGGTCGACGACGTCAGCCTCGATCTCGTGCGCGGCTGCGCGGTCGACTACGTCGAGTCGCTCGGCGGCGCGTCGTTCAAGGTGGAAAATCCGAACGCCGCGTCGGGCTGCGGCTGCGGGACCAGCTTTTCGGTCTGACCTTCCCGGTGTAGGGCTGGCGGCGTGAAGATCGTCACCTACAACGTCAACGGCATCAAGGCGCGGCTGCCGCGGCTGATCGAGTATCTCGCCGAGCAGCAGCCCGACGTAGTCTGTCTGCAGGAGCTGAAGTCCAGCGACGATACCTTTCCCGAAAAGGACATCCGCGATGCCGGCTACGGCGCGGTGTGGCACGGGCAGAAGGGGTTCAACGGCGTCGCCGTGCTCGCCAGGGGAGCCGATCCGGTCGAGCGGCAGCGCGGGCTGGAGGGCGAGCCGGAGGACGATCACAGCCGCTATCTCGAATGCGAGGTGTCCGACGGGGCGGGGGGCACGCTGGTCGTCGCGTCGATCTACCTGCCCAACGGCAATCCGCAGCCCGGCCCCAAGTTCGATTACAAGCTGCGCTGGATCGACCGCCTGCGCGCGCGCGCCCGCGCGCTGCTGGCCGAGGAGGAGCCCACGGTGCTGGCAGGCGACTACAACGTCATCCCGAACGACGACGACACCTATTCCGTCCGCGCGATGGCGCAGGACGCGCTGATGCAGCCGGAGAGCCGCCAGGGCTATCGCGCCTTGCTGGCGCAGGGGTGGACCGATGCGTTGCGCACCCGCCACCCCAAGGGGGGCGTGTGGACGTTCTGGGATTATCAGGCGGGGGCGTGGCAGCGCGACGCCGGGTTCCGCATCGACCACCTGCTGCTCAGCCCCGCGGTCGCCGACCGGATGGTGGAGGCGGGCGTCGACAAGGAATATCGCGGGCGCGAGAAGGCGAGCGACCATGCGCCCACCTGGGTGCGGTTGCGGTGAGGCGCCTCGCCGCCGCCGCGCTCCTCCTCGTGGCGGCGCCGGCGGCGGCGCAGGACGAGCCGCGCTTCTGTCCCAATCGTCCCGACCTCGGCACCTCCACCTGCACGACCGATGTCGGGCGCGTGCTGGGCGAGGTGTCGGTGGCGGACTGGCAGCGCGACGGCGATGAACGCTCGCTGCTGATCGGCGACCTGCTGCTGCGCACCGGCCTCGGGCCGCGGACGGAGGCGCAGCTGAGCTGGACGCCGCTGTCGCGGCTGGTGGCGCGCGAAGACGGCGCGCGCGACGCGATCACGGGCGTCGGCGACGTGCGCCTGGGCCTGCGGCAGAACCTGCTGCATCCTGATGGAGGCGGCTTCTCGCTCGCGCTGGAAGGTTTCGCCACGCTGCCCACCGCGACGCGCGGGCTGGGCCGGGGCGACTGGAGCGCCGGCGTGGTGCTGCCGGTGTCGCTCGAACTGGGCGACTGGTCGCTCGGTTTCACCGCGGAGGTGGACGCGGAGACCAACGAATCGCGCATCGGCCGCCACGTCGCGGAGGCGGCGAACCTGGGGCTGGGCCGCGACCTGACCGACACATTGTCCGCCACCGTGGAGATCGCGGTCAGGCGCGACGAGGATCCGTCGGACACCGACGAGCAGTGGCTCGCCGCGGTCTCCGCCGCATGGGAGGTGCGGCCGCACGCGCAGCTGGACGTGCTGGTCGCCGCCGGGCTGAACTCGCAGGCGCCGGAGCTGCGCGTTGCGCTGGGCGGCGCGATGCTGTTCTGACGAAAAGCTGGCGCGGCGCGCCGATCGTTGGTGCATTATTCCAATAAGACACTTCGATGAAAATCGTTATGTCATTGTTTATGCTGGAAAAACGCAAGTGGCACGCGCCCTGCAATGGGTTCGGCATCCCGGTCGTCGGGATGAGGAGGACCTGAAAATGAAAGCTCTGATCGCCCCCGCCATCGTCGCCGCGCTCGCTTTCGCCGCCCCCGCGGCCGCCGAGCCGCTCTCGCCCAAGCCCGTGTCCGAGACCGCCTCGCAGGACGGCATGCCCGCGCCGAAGATGCGCGAGCAGCGCGTCTGCGCCGTCGATACGATCACCGGATCGCGCATCCCGCACAAGACCTGCCACACGCGCGAGGAGTGGCGGAACCTGAACGTCGAGCTGCCCGCCGGCCTGTAATCGCCACGACCGGGCGGCGCCGCTCCCCGCCGGGGCGGCGCCGCGCCG
>NZ_JAAVJH010000003.1 GCF_012035195.1 Sphingomonas corticis | reverse complement strand
AATACCAGCATCCCGATCTCGCCGCCTGACACACCGCCAAGCGAGCAGCCTAGACCACCGGGATGAGGGGTCCTTTTTCGACGCCGATCACCCCGCTACCGGGGTCCCTTTTCCACGCCGATCCACACCACGCTCACGCTCATGATCGAGCGTGAGCGGCTGCTGCGAGCGATCGAGCGCGGCACGATCGTCGTCATCCCCAAGCGCTCCTTGGCGCAAACGCCGCAGGTCGTGCCGCCCCGCCCGTATCCTTTCGAGGCCGCCCCGACCCGCGCCAGGATGCGCCGCGACCGCTTCTGGCAGCGCGCCGACGTCATCGCGCTGAAGCGGCGCGGCCTGCTGATGGCCGGTGACGAGTACGCCCGTCTGCACGCCGCCGGTACGGCGCGCGACAAGCCGGCCGGGGACGACACGCACCGCGTCGACTGACTCCGCCCCGAATGGGTGCGTGGTCGAACTCCGCGCACCCGCTGCCCTCCAAGACGCTCAAACCATCGGAGACGCTCGTGACGGCCCACGCCTCCCCCGACGCCGAGAGCGACGTCCCGCCCTTCATCAGGATTCCGCATCCACTCGAGTGTCGTCCGCTGCGCCCGCGCCGCGATCCGCGCTGGATGCCGCGGGGTTCGTCTCCCGAGATCGACGCGCCGCGTCGCTCCCGCGTGGAGAACTGGCACGATCCCCGGCTCGAGGCGGCAATCGATGCTGGGCAGATGCGCATCAACTTCAACTATGGCGGGCCGTTCGGCAGGACGGCCGGCTTCAGCGTCAAGTCCAACCGTGCCGTCTATCACGAGGGTCCGATCGAGTGCGCCGCCTGGGTCGAGGCCGAGACGCTCACCTCGCGGCTGGACCTCGAGTTCCAGCCCCTGCGGATCGTCTGGCGGCGTGATCACGGCCGCACCCGGCACATCACCCTGGATGCCGGCTTCGAGATGGAGGACCACTCCATCGTGTTCGCGGAATACAAGGGACACCGCGACTTCTTCGACCAGCCGGACACCGCCGACCTGCTTGACGAGGCGGAGGAGGTGCTCGTCGCCCACGGCGCATCGCTCCGCCGCGAGGTCGGAGCCGATCTCGTCGGCACGCTGCTACACCGCACGCTCAAGGACGTCTTCGACGACCGCAACACCGTGTTCGATCGCGTCGCCGACGTAGCGGCGATCCGCGAGTCCGTGCTGCGCGAGGGCGGTGTCGCCCCGCTCGGCGTCGTTCTCGAAAGGCTCGGCGGCGACAGGCGCACGGCCTCCGCCAAACTCAACGCAATGAGCGTGCGCCGGCTCGTGCGCATCGATCCGTCGCGCCCGCAGATGCCCGACACGCCGGTGGACCTGCCGCCCGAGCGCACCCCGGGCAGGCTCCGCGCCTTCCTGCGCCATCACGCGGTGCGGGAGGTCCTGCAGTGAGCATCGGACTGCCCGCCGGCATGCGGCTGGTCCACAAGGGACGGGCGCTCACGCTGCTCGGATCGTCCGGATGGACGCTGGACATCGTGGACGAGGAGGGCGCGCCCCTGCTGCTCCCGATCGGCCCTGCGGGCACCCTCGTGCCGCCGGACCTGGACTGGCTCCTCACCGAGAACCGGGCCGGCCATGTGCACGATGCGGACGAGCCCCGCGCCCTCCTCGGCGGCGCGAAGGGCCAGCTGCTCGGTCTCGACCGCGAGGCCTGCGCGGCCCGCGATCCCAAGTCCCTGTGGCGCCACGAGTGGGCCATGGCGGCCATCTCGGAGGGCGTTTCGCGAAGCGAGCCCGCGATGCGCGAGTTCATCGGCAGGGATCCGGCGCCCGCTCCCGGGGAGCGGCCGCAGTGGCGCTCGCTCGTGCGCTGGATCGCCGCCCTGCGGCGGGATCCCCATCGGCGTGTCAGCAATCTCGTCACCACCGCGGGTCGTGAGCGTGGCGCCTCGCAGCTGCCGCCCCGCATCAACGCCATCGTCCACAGGATGGCGGCGCACTACTGGAGCGAGGCCGGAGACCCCTGCAAGTCGGACGCGGCGTCGAGGGTGATCGAGGAGTGGGACAAGCTCGCAGCGGCGGGTGCGACCGACATCGGCGCCGAACCACCCTCCTTCGAATGCGTGCGCAACCGCATCAACGCGCTCCAGAACCGCAGGAGCTTCGCCGCCCGCAACGGCGATTTCGCCGCCGAGCAGATGTATGGAGCCGTGGGCGAGCCCGTCGGCGCCAAGCACGTCCTGGAGCGGGTCACGCTCGATGGCGTGGTCTTCAAGCACGCGTGCGTCTACTCCGACGACTGGAAGCTGCCGGCCGCCCGGATGAAGGGCGTCTTCGCCATGGACTGGCTGTCCTCGTTCGCCTTCGAGGGACCGGTCTTCACCGGCCCCTTCCGCCCCGAGGTCACCGAGCGTGCGCTATTGGGATTGATGACGCCGCCGCGCCTCACGGAGGAGCAGCTCGCCGCCGAAACCCAGCGCGCGCTCTGCTTCGGGATCCCCAGTCAGCTCCATCCGGACAACGAGAAGGCTCTGCTGCCGCCTTCGATGGTGCCCGGGCTCGTCAACATCGTCTCCTACGTCGAACTGCCCGAGGCGTATCACAGCGACGCGAAGGCCAAGCACGAGCGCTTGCACCGCTTCCTCCACGCCGCCGTCTCGCGACTTCCCGGCCGCATCCTTGGCCCCGGCCCTGGCAGGGATCCCCGCTACGACCCACTTGCCGACGCCGAGATCACCCGGGCGCAGTTCTCCTTCATGATCCAGGAGGCGAGGCACGCCTGGAACGAGCGGCCCAAGAAGTGGCTCGGCGGGCGCTCCCCGATGCAGGTGCTGCTCGAGGGTCTCGCCACGAGACGCTCGCGAGGCATGCCGACCGAGGAGATCGAACGGCACCTCTGCCGCACGGTCAACGTCGTCCTGACGACCAACGGCGTGGAATTCGACAACCTGCGCTACCGCTGGAACGAACGGGCCGTAGGGAAGGCGCTCGACGCGAACCTGCGCCGCGAGCCCTTCGCCAAGCGGCTCAAAGGGACGGGACGCGTCGAGCTCACCGCACGCGTGTGGGACTCCGACGTCGACTACATCGACCTCTACGATCCGGAACGGCGGGAATACCACCGCCTCTATTCGACCGATCCCGACTACAGCGCCGGCCTCACCCGGTGGGAGCACCACGAGTATCAGCGCATGCTCCGCGCCGGGAAGGGCGGAGGTACGAAGCCGGCCGACCGCCTCCGACTGCGCAGCCGTCTGCTCAAGGCCGCGGAGACCGCCCTCCCGAAGCAGGCGTTCCGTGCCCGGTCGGCAACGGTCGCGCTTCTCGAGCAGGAGGAGATGCGCGAGGCGGCGGGCGCCTTCGGCAGGTCGGCGGCCTACGACGAGATGCTGGCGGCGGCGATCCCGACCGAACCGAGCGGCGGCCTCCGGGAGGACGAGCCCAGGGCTCCGCCGCAGACGGCCTCCGCCCGACGGGCGCACGCCGACGACGACGTGGACGCTTCCGATGCGGCGTCGCCACCCCTTCCGACCGATCCCGACTACCCCGTGGCCGACCGCGGCGCCGGCATCGAGGAGGGCGACGCCGAGGGTCGCCCCGTCAGCATCTGGGACGACGACCGTATGGACGAGGAGGACTGAGCCGTGGGATCAGCCAGGAAGGATCCGTTTGGCGTCCAGCCGAAACCGGTGACCGGATCGCGGCAGCCCGTGCCCGGGAACGCCGAGGTGCGGAGGCGATCGTCCCTCGCCGCCCGGCTGCTCGAGGACGAGTGGATCGAGCACGCCCCGCAGCGCGCGATCATCGACGAGCTGCTGCGCTACCGGGACGACACCCAGGACCGGCTCGGACGTCCTCTCTCCGGTCGCCGGCTCTCGCAGTTCAGCCAAGCGGGCAAGAGCCGCACCATGGAGCAGCTGAAGCGGGAGATGGCGGCCGAGCGTGAAGCCGCCGGTCTGCCGCCCAACCCCTACCAGGTCGTCATCGTCGAGCTGGACCGGCGCATGACGCTCAAGGCCTTCTACCAGGAGGTCCTGAAGGAGCTGGACGACGAGTTCTGGAACGAGAAGGTCAGCGCCAAGGTGCTCGAGAACCGCATCGCCGACTTCGTCCGTCGGCTCGGCGTCGAACTCCTTATCGCGGACGAGGTGCAGCACCTCAGGAGCAAGGCGAAGGAGGCGGGCGAGGTCACCGACCGCCTCAAGGTCTTCCTCGACAAGGGCGTCGTTCCGCTCGTCCTGGTCGGCGACGAGGACTCGGTCGAGTTCTTCCGGATCAACGGCAAGCTCGCGGCCCGCCTCGGTCGACCGCTCGAACTCACCCCGCTCGATCCGCAGCGGACCAAGGGTGACGCGAGGCTGTTCAAGCTCTTCTGCGGAGCGGTGGACGATCTGCTCGTCACGAGCGGGGTGTTCGGCATGAGGTCCGGCCTCACCGACCACGCGATGCTCGACAGGCTGCTGAAGGTCTCGAGCGGGCACGTCGGCCGCGTCGCGCGTGTCGTGGGCATCGCGGCATCCGACGCCGTCTGGAGGGGCGCGGACCGGGTCGAGCCCTACGACCTCAGCAAGGTCACGCGGGAGTATGCGATCGGTGCCGGCTGGCTCACCGATGATCCCTTCTCGGCCAAACCCGCATGAGCGAGCATGACCGGCAGCTCCGCCGCCTCCGCTTCGATCTCGACGTTCTATCCGACGAGAGCGTGCCGGGCGCGATCGCGCGCGGCGTGGCCGAAAATCATCTCGTCAAGCTCAACGTCGTATTGAAGGAGATCGGGATCGGCAGATACGCCGGCGCCAGCCAGCTCGCCGACACAGCCACGCTCGATCGCCTCGCGACGGTGCTCCGCTGCGACCCCGAACGACTTCGGGCCCAGGCGGGGCGGCGCCTCGTCGAACCCGGCGACCGACGTCTTCAGCACTTCCTCGACTTCGACGGACTCGTCGTGCCGAGAGGCCATCTCGAGCTGGCCCGTCGGCGCATCTCACCCCTTTCCCTCGCCCGCTCTCCCCACCACCGCCAGTCGTGGCTCATGTCGGTACTGCCGTTCTGCCCCGAATCCCTTGAATGCCTCATCGACTCCTGCAGCCACTGCGGCAAAACGCTCGGTTGGGTGCAGTCCGTCGGCATCGGGCGATGCGAGAACTGTCTGCGCCCAATCGAGCCGAACCCGATTCCGCCGCTCTCCGATGACCTCGCCGAGGACTACCGCATCTTCGCAGGACTGCTGTCGTTGATTCCCGAAGAGCGCGACGCCGCAAGGAGCATCATGCCCGACCGGCTGAAGGACCTCTCGCCGGGAGCGCTCGCCCGCCTCGCCATGCGCTGCGGGCTGGACTGCGACGATGGCGAGGAGAAGCGCGCCTGGCAGACGCGCGCCGGTCGCATGCGCCCCGAACGACTGGCGCTGACCGCGGTGCGCGGCGTGGCCCTTCTTCGCAGCTGGCCCAACGGCATCCTCGATTGGGCCACCCAGCGGGTCGCAGCTGCGAGCGATGAGAAGGGGTGTAGGGCCGACATGGCCCGCCGTATACGCCGTATTGCATGGGGCGACTCCAGGTTCGACGACCAGCGCGATCTCGTTCAGGAGGCGTTCCCCGGCTTCGCACCACCTCGGGTCGGTTTGGCCGGTGGCGGCCGGGTCTATACCGGGCGACAGGCAAACCGCGTTCTTCCCGGCTTCCGTACGCAAGCAGAGACGATCCGCCGTTTAAGGATCGTGCCGACCCGAGCGGTCGCCTCACATGGCATTATGCTCGAGCACGCGTACTCCGCGGTTCCGATCGATGCCGCGGCGGCGAGATGGGCCGACTCCGTTCCGATCAGCACCATCGCCAGCCGCCTGCGCCTGCCGCTCTACGCAGTCGAGCAGTTGATCGAGACCGACCTCCTCGCGCGACACGATGACGAAATCCTCGCCATCATCTTGCGTCGCCCTCAGGCGGTCGCCTCCACCTTCGAAGCCTTCGTCCGGCGCCTCACCGAGCGAGCTTCGCGAAAGCGGATGCCTTCCACGGCCCTGCCGATCGGGCAGGAGAGCCGTCGGATCGGAGGGCGACCGAAGCCCTGGTCTGAGATCTACGCGGCCCTGCTCGATGATCGCATCCCCTTCTGGCTCGACGGAGACGTCGATACGGACCGCCTCCTCGTCGCGCGGGGAAGCCTCGACCGTTTCATCGTCGCGTCAGAGCCGAAGGTGTTCGGCTCAAATACGCCGTTCGCCACTCAGATGTCGACGGGAGATGCTGCCGAACTGCTGAACGTTCGGCCGGCCGTAGTCGCAGAGCTGAGCTCGGCCGGGGTCATCACCCGCACCAAGGGTCTGCGAGCAATGATGACCCCACGCATCGGCGTCGAGCGGCTCGCCGCAAAGCTCGTCTCCGCCGCCGAACTGGCTCGACGTGCCCGCACTTCGGCGGAGCAAGTGAACGATCGGCTGCGGGCGGCCGGCTTCGTCGACTTCCACGGGTTCTGGCGCAGGCGCGAGGTGCTCGACCTCCTGCCGCTCCGATGAAAACGCACACGCCGATGGGGAGCACCAGGTCCCCGCCCCTCTCCAACTCGCCGCCACCCCGATCCCGTCAACAGGAACCAATCTTATGAGGTACGAAACGATCAAGCCGGAACTGTCGAACCGCATCACCACGGCGGTGCGCACCGGCCAGGAGGCTGCTGGGCATTCCAGGCCATGGTTCAAGGACGGCTCGTTGGCGCTTTATCGGCACGAGACGGGAGGGATGATCCTGGAGGCACGCGTGCCGGTCGGGCCGCGCTTCCGCCTCCGGGTGCGAAGCGGCATCATCGACGAGACGTCTCCCGACGAGCGGGTATCGCACGCCTTCGTGGAGGATCTCGTCGCGGTCCTTCCGACGATCCGGCGCGTCGCCCGCACGATCGGCGCGACCGCGGCTGGGATCCTCGACCTGGTCCGAGCCGCCATCGATCCCGCTTACTATGAAGTCGAGCATGTCGCGGAGGATGCATCGTTCATCAGGAGCCTGACGCCGGCGGAGCTCATTGCCCGCATGCGCTTTCGTGTCTCCTTCAACACGCTCTCTGCGACCTTCACGAACGAGAAGCAGACCTTCGAGGTGGCCGATGCGGACGAGGTCCGACGCGAAATGGGGCGACGCCTCGCACACCAGGATGAGCGTTCCCGGGCCTACAGGCGGGCGCTTGCAGTCGGGGACACGTTCCTGATCGACGAGGTCGCCATCGGACTGATAGAGGCGAACGGCGCCGACGTGATCGCGACGCTGCGCCGGATGTCCGAGGTACCCTGGCTCAAGCTCGGCGATCCTCGACTGGGGCCACGCCGGTTGCTGGCGCTCGTCGGTCGGAACGGGCGAGTGCAAGCACACCAGCGCCTCTTCGAAGACGAGGATCACGGGTACTGGTACGAAGATCGCCTCTATGTGAAACGCCGTCGCGAACACGCGCGAACCGCTGTCGCTGGCGCCCCCGTCGCCCCGCTCGTCGAACACAGCGTATTCGCCGAGCGACGAATAGTCTCGGTGAAAAAGGAGGAGCGCGGGCTCTGGTGCATCAAGGTCGACGCGGCCACGCTGCGGTTCGACGCAGCGGATGGTAGCCTGCGCCAGAGCCGAGAGTGATCAGCTGCCGCGAGCGCGCATCGTCGTTGGAGTAGAACGAAGCTCTTCAAACAAGGGCATGGAATGAAGCACTTTGTCCCGTCGAAGCATGGAGCAGAAAGATTGCCGCCTAGTCTACCCGAAGTGTTCCTGCGCGCTGACGCCCCGGAGCGGATGAATCAGGATCGTGAGGACGGTCAGAACGCCTTTCTTATTCTTACCGACGAAGCTCGGATCGGACTGATCACCGACCTGATCATGCATCTGGAGGACATGAAGCCACTCAATACCGCAGCCACCGGCTCCGCCTTCCGACTGGCATGGGAGCTCGAACCATATCTTGGCGGCAAGCGGTTGGGCACGTACTTCAGTGCCGCAGAAATCATCTCAGCCGGGCGGTTCGAGTCGGGGGTGAGCGAAATCGTCGGGCGCTTGGCGAACGAGATGATGACGGCCGACGAACGACGGCGACTGTCGGAAACGAAAGCGCCACTCATCGTCTATCGCGGCGGCGTGGGCGATCCGGCGTCGATCTCTCAAGGCATGAGCTGGACCACGGACATCAGCTGCGCTGACTTTTACGCTCGAAAATGGCTCGTCCGTTGGGGGGCCGCGGGCGAGCCGCGCATACTCTCATCTCAGATCGAACCGGAGGTTGTCGCCGCGATGTTCGATGGTCGGGACGAGAGCGAAATCCTGATTCCTAATGGGCTACCGGTTGAGCGCGTGGTCGAAGTGCCGACCCTCTCTGACGTCAAGCCCCGCTCTTCTGGTAGCTGTTAGGAGGCAGCTGGAGGAATGTCATAATAAGGTTGTGCCAACGGTGACGTCGCAAGGTCGTGACGGGGCCGATACGGAGTGTTGCCGGCAGGACTCGGTTGCGGCGGAACGATCGCCCGGCACGGCCGAAATCGCTTGGGCACCCTGCTGAAAGCACGTATCACGCAGGCCGCGCAGGAACGGCGCGAGTGGGAGTTCAGGTGAGATGAGGATGATGCGCCTCGCCGGCACGGTCGCCGGCGCCGCGGCATTGATGGCGACCGCGCCCGCAGGGGCGCAGTTCTTCATGAAGGCGAAGGATCTGCGCGGCGAGCGGATCGTGGGCAACGAACCCGACATGGGTCAGCCGCTGCCCGGCGCCACCCCGGCGGAGCTGCGCGCGGGGGTCGTGTGGAACATGCGCGCCGCGCTGAACGTCGCCGCGCTGCAATGCCAGTTCGAGCCGACGCTGCTGACCGTGTCGAACTACAATGCCATCCTGGCGGATCACCGGCAGGAGCTGGCGGATTCGTTCGACACGCTGACGAAATACTTCATCCGCACGGCCAAGACGAAGAAGGAAGGGCAGACCGCGCTCGACCAGTTCGGCACGAAGACCTACGCCGGCTTCGCGACGGTCAACTCGCAGTTCAACTTCTGCCGGGTCGCCAGCGCGATCGGCCGCGACGCCATCTTCGCACCGCGCGGGCAGTTCGGCGAGATCGCGCTCGATCGCCTGCGCGAGCTGCGCAACAGCCTGACGCCGTGGGGCGAACAGCAGTTCCCGCGCTACTTCAATCCCAGCTTCGCCACGCTGCCGCGCTTCGACAAGCAATGCTGGAAGAAGGACGTGTTCGATACGAAGAAGTGCGGCGAGCCGCTCCAGCCCGTGGTGTACGCCGCGCGCTGACGTTGCGCCGGCCCTTCTCGCCGCGGGGAGGGCCGGGCCTCAGCGCAAGCCCAGCAGCTTGTGCGTCTGCAGCGACAGGCGCCAGCGCGGCCGCTCCATCACCAGCGCCATCGCCGCGTCGCGGTTCGCGTCGGCTCGCGGATCGTCCAGCGGTTGGAGCAGAAAGTGCGCGAAATCCCAGCGCTCGACCGCGTCGAGGTCCGTGCCCGGTTGCGGCCACACCAGCTTCAGTTCGTTGCCGCTCCGCTGCACCGTCTCGCTGCCGGCCTTGGGGCTGATGCACACCCAGTCGATGCCGGGATGCACCGGCAGCGTCCCGTTGCTCTCGATCGCGACGAAGAAGCCCGCCGCGTGGAGCGCGTCGATCAGCGCGTCGTCCACCTGCAGCATCGGCTCGCCGCCGGTCAGCACGACGAAGCGCCGCTCGCGCCCTGCGCCCCAATGGCCTTCCACCGCCGTCACCAGCGCCGCGGCATCCGCGAAGCGCCCGCCGCCCAGGCCGTCGGTGCCGACGAAGTCGGTGTCGCAGAAGCGGCAGATCGCGCTCGCGCGGTCCTTCTCGCGTCCCGACCATAGGTTGCATCCCGCGAAGCGCACGAACACCGCGCGCCGTCCGGCCTGCACGCCCTCCCCCTGGAGCGTCAGGAACAGCTCCTTCACCGCGTAGCTCATCGTCAGGGCGCCGGCGGCACGATCGCGTATCGCGTCGGATCGGCAACGCCGGCCTCCTCGAACCCCTTGTGCCGCAACCGGCAGCTGTCGCAGGTGCCGCAGTGGAGCCCGCCCGGCGCGGGATCGTAGCACGACCAGCTGAGTCCCATGTCCAGCCCCAGCCGCGCGCCTTCGCGCACGATGTCCGCCTTGGTCATCGCCTGCAACGGCGCGCGGATGCGGAAGGGCTGCCCCTCGACCCCCGCCTTGGTGGCGAGCTCGGCCAGCGTCTCGAACCCGGCGATGAACTCTGGCCGGCAGTCGGGATAGCCCGAATAGTCGAGCGCGTTGACGCCGACGAACAGGTCGCGCGCCCCCGCCGCCTCCGCCCAGCCGAGCGCCAGGCTGAGAAAGATCGTGTTGCGCGCGGGCACGTAGGTGACGGGAATGCCGTCGCCGACACCGTCCTTGGGCACGTCGATGTCGCGGTCGGTCAGCGCGGAGCCGCCGAAGACGCTGAGGTCCATCGGCAGCACCACGTGCCGCTCCGCGCCCAGCGCCGTCGCGATCCGCCGCGCCGCCGCCAGCTCCACCTGGTGCCGCTGGTTATAGTCGATCGACAGCGCCAGCAGCGGGTGCCCCGCCTCGCGCGCCAGCGCCGCGGAAACCATCGAATCCAGGCCGCCCGAGACGAGCGCCACCGCAGGGGTCATCGTTGCCATGATCGCGCCGCCGCTAGTCGCATCCGCCGCGAATCGCAACGTCGGCGGACCGCGCAAAAAAATGGGCCGCCCCGTCGGGCGGCCCAGTTCGGCCCGTGCGGGCCGCTAGGGAGAAATCGTGCCGCGAAGAAGATCAGCACGAGAGACGCTCTACCACCGCTCAGGTTAACGGCCGTTAAACGCCCGCGGCATCGTCGACGTGAAGCGGGAAGACGGTCGAGCAGAAGGCACAGTCCACCGCGATGATCCCGTCCGCGTCGGCCATCGCGCGCCGGTCCTCCAGCGGGAATTTGGCGATCACCGAGCGGACGTAGTCGACGTCGCACCGGCATCCGCGCGAGAGCGGCGTGTCGGCCAGGACGCGCACCTCGCTCTCCTCGTTGAACAGCCGCCACACCAGCGTCTCCAGCGGCAGCGCCGCGTCCGCCAGCTCGTCGATGCCCATCGTGGCGCCCAGCGCGGAGACGTGGTCCCACTCGGGATGATCGAGCTTCGTGTGCAGCCGCTCGCGCCCGTCCTCGCCCTCGGGCAGGTGCTGGAGCAGCAGCCCGCCCGCGACGCAGCGCCCCTCGGGATCCTTGGCGAGGCCGGTGCGGACCAGCGTCGGAATTTGCTCCGATTGCACGAAATAATGCTCCACCGCCGCGGCCAGCGTGTCGCCGTCCAGCGGCACGATGCCCTGGTAGCGCTCGCCCGTCGCGGCGAGGTCGAAGGTGATGGCGAGATAGCCCTGCCCGAACAGCGCGGCCAGCGACGGCTCGGCCGGCAGCCCGGCCAGCTTCTCCGCGTCGAATTGGACGTAGCCGCGCAGCTCGCCCCCGCGGTAGTCGCAGACGAGCAGCGTCACGACGCCCGCCTGCGTCTGCGTCTGCAAGGTCAGCTGCCCCTGCGGATCCTTCAGCGTCGCACCGACCAGCGCGGTCAGCACCAGCGCATCGGCCAGCAGCCGCTCGATCGCGGGAGGATAGGCGTGCGCGGCGAGGATGGCGTCGAGCACCGGCCCCAGCCGCGCGATCCGCCCGCGCGTGTGCCGCGCGGGGATGGTGAAGCCGAGCGCGCGGTCGAGGTCGCTGTGGTTGGGGTCGGCACGGTTGGGGTCGGTCATCGTCACCTTGGTATCGGAAACACGAACGTCCGTTCGTGCTGGGCGAAGTCGAAGCACAGCCACGGCGGCGCATCGTCTCGACGTCGCCCAGGCCGAACGGAAGGTGCGCCGGGCTCGACGCTCGGCCCCTAGGTGGGACGAGCCGTGCCCCGCTTCAACCGATCTGCCCGAAGCACCAGCGCAGCACCGCCTTCTGCGCGTGCAGGCGGTTCTCCGCTTCCTGCCAGATCAGCGACTGCGGTCCGTCGATGATGTCGGCCGTCACCTCCTCGCCGCGGTGCGCGGGCAGACAGTGGAGGAAGTGCGCGCCCGGCTTTGCCCGGGCCATCAGCGCCCCGTCCACCTGATAGGGCATCATCGCCGCCAGCTTCGTGTCCGCGTGCGCCTGACCCATCGAGATCCAGCAGTCGGTGACGACCACGTCCGCCCCCTCCACCGCCTCCTGCGGCGAGGCGACGACCCGCGCGCGACCGCGGCCCAGCGCAACGTCACCGTCGGGCGGCATGAAGCCCTGCGGACAGGCGGCGACGACGTCGAACTGCATCAGGCCGGCGGCTTCCATGATCGAGGCAAGCACGTTGTTGCCGTCGCCCAGCCACGCCACCTTCAGGCCGGGCAGCGCGTGCCCCTGCTCGATGATCGTCAGCAGGTCCGCCATGATCTGGCAGGGGTGGGAGGCGTCGGTCAGGCCGTTGATGACGGGGATGGTCGCGTGGTGCGCCATCTCCTCCAGCTTGGCGTGGTCGTCGGTGCGGATCATCACCGCGTCGACGTAGCCCGACAGCACGCGCGCGGTGTCGGCCACCGTCTCGCCGCGCCCGAGCTGCATCTGCCCCGCCTCCATCACGATCGTCTGCCCGCCCAGCTGCCGCATCGCCATGTCGAAGCTGACGCGGGTACGCGTGGAATTCTTCTCGAAGATCATCGCCAGCACGTGGCCGGCGAGCGGCGCGTCGGCATCGGCGCGGCCACGGGGCCAGCCCACGCGCGCCTGCTTGCGGTCCAGCGCGTCGGCCAGCATGGCGGCGACGCCATCGGCGCCCGCATCGGTCAAGTTCAGGAAATGGCGCATGTCATACCTCCCCAGGATGGGGAGGGGGACCGCCGGCGAAGCCGGTGGTGGAGGGGATCGCCGCTTGCGATCCGCCCGTGGCACTCCCCCTCCACCATGCTGCGCATGGTCCCCCTCCCCGTGCCGGGGAGGTATCGATTGTCAATCGTCGGCGACGGGCACGTAGGCGCGGGCGCCGTCGCTCATCTTCTGCACGAATTCCTCCACGTGCCGCTCCTCGATGACGAGCGGCGGGAGGACGCGGACGACGTTCTCGCCCGCGGACACCGTGAGCAGCCCGTGCCGGTCGCGCAGGTGCGCCACGAACGCGCGCGCGTCCGCCGGCGCCTTCAGCTGCACGCCCAGCATCAGGCCCTTGCCGCGGATCCCGGGCACGAACAGGTCGTCGTGGTTGGGGATCATCTGCTCCAGCGCAGCGCGCAGCCGCTCGCCCATCTGCGCCACGTGGTCGAGGAAGCCGTCGCCCTGGATCACGTCGAGCACCGCCTCGCCCGCCGCCATCGCCAGCGGATTGCCGCCGTAGGTGGAACCGTGCGTGCCGAAGACCATGCCCTTGGCCGCCCTCTCCGTCGCCAGGCACGCGCCAAGCGGGAAGCCGCCGCCGATCCCCTTCGCCACGGACATGATGTCGGGCGTGATGCCGTAATGCTCGTAGGCGAACATCCTGCCGGTCCGGCCGTAGCCGCACTGCACCTCGTCCAGCACCAGCAGCAGGCCGTGGTCGTCCGCCGCGCGACGCAGGCCCTGGATGAACTCCGTCGACGCGGCGGTCACCCCGCCCTCGCCCTGCACCGTTTCCACCATGAACCCGGCGGTGCTGTCGTCGATCAACGCCAGCGCGGCGTCGAGATCGTTAAACGGCGCGTAGGCGAAGCCGGGCAGCAGCGGTTCGAAGCCGTCGCGCATCTTCGCCTGGTTGGTCGCGCTGATCGCCCCCATCGTGCGCCCGTGGAACGCGTTGTTGAAGGTGATGAGCGTGTGCCGCTGCGGGTTGCCCTCGACATGGTGGAAGCGGCGCGCGGTCTTGATCGCGCATTCCACCGCCTCCGTGCCGGAATTGGTGAAGAACACCGTGTCGGCGAAGCTGGCGTCCACCAGCCGCTGCGCGAAGCGCTCGCCCTGCGGACTGCCGTAGAGGTTGGAGACGTGCATCAGCGTCGCGGCCTGCTCCGCGATCGCCTTCGTCAGCGCGGGATGGCCGTGACCGAGCGCATTGACGGCGATCCCCGCGGCGAAATCGAGATACTCCTCGCCTCGCTCGCCGTAGAGGTAGCAGCCCTCGCCTCGAACCGGCCGCACATCGCACCGCGGGTAGACGGGCATGAGGGCTGGGATCGACACGGGCTGGTCTCCTTTGAAAGAGCAAGGGCGGCCCATGGAGACCGCCCGCCGCCGCCTGATACAGGTGAGCATGCCTGCGAATCAACACCGCTTGCGCGCAAACAGTGCCCTATCTAGATGGCACACCTCGTCCGCCGGGAGCATCAGATGACCAGCAGTCCGTGGAGCCACCAGCGCCGCAGCGGCGTCGCCGACGATATCGACTTCGAGATCAAGGGGCAGGAGCTGCAATTCGTCGAGA
This sequence comes from Sphingomonas corticis, assembly GCF_012035195.1. Lineage (GTDB taxonomy): Bacteria > Pseudomonadota > Alphaproteobacteria > Sphingomonadales > Sphingomonadaceae > Sphingomonas > Sphingomonas corticis. Next base: position 442,425 of record NZ_JAAVJH010000003.1, on the reverse strand, counting down.
TCGAGCTCGATCCCGGCGAGAGCGCGGTGGCGGAAGCGGGCGCGCTGGTGTGGAAGGACGCCGCGGTGGAGATGACCACCGTGTTCGGCGACGGCTCGTCTGGCGATGACGGCGGCTTCATGGGCAAGCTGCTGGGCGCGGGCAAGCGGCTGCTGACGGGCGAGAGCCTGTTCATGACCGTCTTCACGCACCACGGCCACGGCAAGGCGCGCGTCGCCTTCGCCAGCCCCACGCCCGGTGCGATCCTGCCGATCCGGCTGGACCAGGTGGGCGGCACGCTGATCTGCCAGAAGGACAGCTTCCTCGCCGCGGCCAAGGGCGTGTCGATCGGCGTGGAGTTCCAGCGCAAGGTGATGACCGGGCTGTTCGGCGGCGAGGGCTTCGTCATGCAGCGGCTCGACGGCGATGGCTGGGTGTTCGTGCAGATGGGCGGCACGGTGGTCGAGCGCGAGCTGCGCGCGGGGGAGGAGATCCACGTCGATACCGGCTGCCTCGCGGCCTACACGCCGTCGATCGACTTCGACCTCGTCACCGTCGGCGGTATCCGCACCATGTTCAAGGCGGGCGAAGGCGTGTTCTTCGCGCGGCTGCGCGGGCCCGGCCGGGTGTGGGTGCAGTCGCTCCCCTTCTCCCGGCTCGCCGGGCGGATGATGGCGGCGGCACGCGGCGGCGGCCAGAACCGCGGCGAGGGTTCGGCGCTGGGCAACCTGGGCGACTGGATCGGCGGGAACGACTGAGGCCGATCAGCGCCCCGGCCCGGCACCAGCGCACCGCCCGTCGCGCCAAGTGCCTCCCGCATCGAGGCAACGGTCGATTCCGGCCTGCCCACGCAGCCAGACCGACGCGACGGGCAGGACCGCGGCGAGCGACGTGCCGATCGCCAGCCGGCTGGCAAGGTTTATCGGCCTCACGCGTCGATCGCCTCGTCCTCCAGCCGGGCGGCATTCTCCTGGATGAAGGCGAAGCGGTGCGCGGGGTTGGTGCCCATCAGCCGGTCGACCAGGTCCTTCACGCCCGCCCGCTCCTCATATTCCTGCGGCAGGGTGATGCGGATCATCGAGCGCGATCTGGGATCCATCGTCGTCTCGCGCAGCTGGCCGGGGTTCATCTCGCCCAGCCCCTTGAACCGCGCCACGTCCACCTTCTTGCCGCGGAACACGGTGCGCTCCAGCTCGGCGCGGTGCGCGTCGTCGCGGGCGTAGGCGGACTTCGCCCCCGCGGTCAGCCGGTAGAGCGGCGGCTGCGCCAGATACAGGTGCCCGCGCCGGACCAGATCGGGCATCTCCTGAAAGAAGAAGGTCATCAGCAGCGTCGCGATATGCGCGCCGTCGACGTCGGCGTCGGTCATGATGACGATCTTCTCGTAGCGCAGGTTGTCAGGCCGGCACTCCTTGCGGGTGCCGCAACCCAGCGCCTGGATCAGGTCGGCGATCTCCTGATTGGCGAGGATCTTCGCCGCGGTGGCGCTGGCGACGTTCAGGATCTTGCCGCGGATCGGCAGGATCGCCTGGGTCTTGCGGTCGCGCGCCTGTTTCGCCGAGCCGCCCGCCGAATCACCCTCGACGATGAACAATTCGGTCCCCTCGGGACTGTCGGCGGCGCAGTCGGTCAGCTTGCCGGGCAGCCGCAGCTTGCGCGAGGAGGTGGCGGTCTTGCGCTTCACCTCGCGCTCGGCCTTGCGCCGCAGCCGCTCGTCCATGCGGTCGAGCACGTAGCCGAGCAACGCCTTGCCCCGCTCCATGTTGTGGCTCAGCCAATGGTCGAAATGGTCGCGCATCGCCTTTTCGACCAGTCCGGCCGCCTCAGGCGAGGTCAGCCGGTCCTTGGTCTGCGACTGGAACTGCGGATCGCGGATGAAAACGCTGAGCATCAGCTCGCCGCCGACCATCACGTCGTCAGCGGTCAGCTCCTTGGCGCGCTTGTTGCCGACCAGTTCGCCGAACTGGCGCAGGCCGCGTACCAGCGCCTGGCGCAGTCCCTGCTCGTGCGTGCCGCCGTCGGGCGTGGGGATGGTGTTGCAATACCAGCTGTAGCTGCCCTCGCTCCACAGCGGCCAGGCGACCGCCCATTCCACCTTGCCCTGCTGCTCCGCGAAGTCCTGCGTGCCGGCGAAGAAGTCCGCCGTGGCGCATTCGCGGCCGGCCAGCTGCTCGCGCAGGTGATCGGCGAGGCCGCCGGGGAACTGGAACACCGCCTCGGCCGGCGTGTCCGTGCCCTCCACGAGTGCGGCGGCGCACTTCCAGCGGATCTCCACGCCGGCGAAGAGATACGCCTTCGACCGCGCCAGCCGGTAGAGCCGCGCCGGCTTGAAGCCCAGTTCGGGGCCGAAGATCTCCGTATCGGGCACGAACGACACGCTGGTCCCGCGGCGGTTGGGCGCCGCGCCGACCGTCTCCAGCGGCCCCAGCGTCTGCCCGCGCGAGAAGCGCTGGCGATAGAGCTGGCGATCACGCGCCACCTCCACCACCGTTTCGCTCGACAGCGCGTTGACGACCGAAACGCCGACGCCGTGCAGGCCGCCGCTGGTAGCATAGGCCTTGCCGCTGAACTTGCCGCCGGAATGGAGCATGGAGAGGATCACCTCCAGCGCGCTCTTGCCCGGAAATTTGGGATGCGGGTCGATCGGCATTCCGCGGCCGTTGTCGACGATGGTCAGGCGATTGCCCGGTTCCAGCACGATCTCGATCCGGGTGGCGTGGCCCGCCACCGCCTCGTCCATCGCATTGTCCAGCACCTCGGCGGCGAGATGGTGCAGCGCGCGCTCGTCCGTCCCGCCGACGTACATGCCGGGGCGGCGCCGGACCGGCTCCAGCCCCTCCAGCACCTCGATCGCGGACGCGTCATAGGCGGGCTGCTCGCTGCGGGCGTTTGCGAAGAGGTCGTCGGCCATGGCATCCGCATAGCGGGAACAAGCCGGGAACCCAAGAGCGCCGCCCATCTGTCACATAAATGCCACAACGAGGCAACGGAAACGCTTCGTCACGAAACTTAACCTGCGTTGGTCCCGTTGCGGCTCCCGTATCTTTCAGGGAGTGATGATGTGACGAAGGCCTTTCTTCTGGCGGCAATGGCGGCAGTGACGGTGGCGGCCCCCGCCGCGGCGCAGGATGGCGAGCCGACGGGCTTCAACGGCATCTACGTCGGCGCCGCCGGCGGATACGACGTGCAGGGCAGCGACGGCGGCTCGATCCTGTTCGACCGCAACCTGGACGGGCGCTTCGGCGACACCGTGCTGACCGGCACCGGCGCCAACGCCTTCGCGCCCGGCTTCTGCAACGGCCGCGGCGTCTCCGCCAATGCGCCCGGTCGCACCGCCGCCAATCCGGCGATCCCGGCGGGTGCAGGCTGCCGCAACGACGAGGACGGCTGGGCCTATTACGGCCGCGTCGGCATCGACCAGCAGATGGGCAGCTTCGTCGTCGGCGTCGTCGGCGAGTTCGGCAAGACGGAGATCAACGACCAGGTCACCGGCTTCTCCTCCACGCCGGCCAATTACGTGATGTACCGCAGCATCAACTGGGAAGCCGGCATCCGCGCCCGCGCCGGCTTCACGCCGAACGACCAGACGCTGTTCTACGGCACGTTCGGCCCCGGCTACGCCCGCATCGACCGCGACTTCACCTCGTCGCAGAGCACGAACACCTTCACCCAGTCGGGCAAGAAGAACCAGTTCGGCATCCAGGGCGGCGGCGGCGTCGAGCAGAAGATCGGCGACAACTTCTCCGTCGGGCTCGAGTATCTGTACCACCAGTATCAGGACAACGACTTCCGCGTCCGCGCCGCAGGGCCCGCGGGCACGCCCTTCACCAACGCGGCCAACGGCGGCACGACGGCGGGCACGGACTTCCGTCGCTCGGACGACAAGTTCCGCTGGCACTCGATCCGGGCGACGGCGGCGTTCCGGTTCTGACGTGATGCGACCCGCGCTACGCACCGCGTAGCGCGGGACCCGCGCACCTCCGCCCGGCTGAGCGCCGCTGGCGGGCCGCCACGCTTCGGCCTCGCCGCGCTCAGCGCGCGCGCGGGCCGCCGAACGGCAGCGGGGGCGCGCGGCGGTCGCGGCGCGGCAGCTGGGCCTGATAGGCGTGGCCGCAATGCGCGACGCAATAGGGGAAGCCGGGGTTCACCTTCTCGCCGCAGAAATGGAAATCCGGCTCACCAGGGTGACCGAGCGGCCACTTGCAGATGCGGTCGTTGAGATCGAGCAGCGACGTCTTGTCGGCATATTCCGGCGCCGTGCGCGCGGGCACCAGGCGGCGCGGCGGCGCGGGGGCGATCGGCGGCTGCTGCTCGCCCGGCGCCTGGCGCACGAAGCCGCCGGGGCCGACGGACCGCAGCACCGGCTCGCGCCGCGGCTCGGGAAGCGGGATGGAGGCGGGCGCGGGCGCCGGAGCGGCACGCACGGGCTCATCCTCCTCCTCGTCCTCCTCGACGACGGGCGCGACCGCCTCCACCGGGGCCGGCGCAGCGGGTTCCGCCACCTCCTCCCACGGCGCCGGCTCCGGCTCGGGTGCGGCCACGGCAGCCTGCTTCTCGCGCTCGGCGGCGGCCTTCGCCTCCTCCTTGCTGACGACGGGGGACGGGCGCGACTGGAGCCCCAGGCGATGCGCCTTGCCGATCACGGCGTTGCGGCTGACGCCGCCCAGCGCCTCGGCGATCTGGCTGGCGGTCTGCCCGGCCTCCCACATCGTCTTGAGCGTTCCGATCCGCTCCTCGGTCCAGGACATGGCAATCGTTCCTTCACAGCCCTGCGGGGCGTTGTTGCGGGGTGTTGTTGCGGGCCGGGGCGCGAGCGGTTACCCGCTTGCGCCATGAGCAGCCAGCCCCCCCTCGGCGAGATTCCTTCGGCGATCAGAAACGCCCCCGGCGAACCGGTAATCCGGAACGTCAATTGGGGCGGCCTGAAGACCCTCTATGTGAAGGAGGTACGCCGTTTCTTCAAGGTGCAGCTCCAGACCGTGTGGGCGCCGGCGATCACGACGCTCCTGTTCCTCGTCATCTTCACCGTCGCCAACGGCGCGCGCAGCCCGGTGCGCGTCGGCGGGGAGACGGTGGCCTTCGCCGACTTCGTCGCGCCGGGCCTGATCGTCATGGGGATGCTGCAGAACGCCTTCGCCAACGCCAGCTTTTCGCTGCTGGTCGGCAAGATCCAGGGGACGATCGTCGACTATCTGCAACCGCCGCTGTCCACCGCCGAGCTGCTCGCGGCGCTGACCGGCGGAGCGGTGACGCGCGCCTTCTGCGTCGGCGCGACCGTGTGGCTGGCGATGAGCCTGTGGCCCGGCGTCCACGTGATGCCGCGGCACCCGCTGGCGGTGCTGTGGTTCGGGCTGCTCGGCGCGGTGTTCCTCAGCCTCGCGGGCGTGCTGACGTCGATCTGGGCGGAGAAGTTCGATCATGCCGCCGCGGTCACCAACTTCGTCATCGCGCCGCTGACGCTGCTGAGCGGCACCTTCTACTCGGTCGACCACCTGGCGCCCGCGTTCCGCGCGTTCAGCCACGTGAACCCCTTCTTCTACGTCATTTCCGGCTTTCGCTACGGCTTCCTCGGCACCGCCGACTCGCCGGTGCTACTGGGCAGTGCGGTGATCCTCGCGATCGACGTGGTGCTGGCGCTGCTGTGTTATCGCCTGCTGAAGAGCGGGTGGAAGCTGAAGAGCTGATCCCCCCGCCACGCGACCGTTGAGGATGTTGAGGCGCCGGCGCGGTTCTCGCGGCGAATGTTGAGGCCGGGAACCCGCGTGCAGGCGGGGACATGGGAAAGAGCGACCGCCAGTCTGGCCGGTCGTGGGCGTGTAGGACAGCCGCGGGAGGCGCGAGGTGAGCGAGCATCGTGGCGGCTGCCATTGCGGGCGTGTGACGATCGTCCTGTACGACACGCCGGTGGAAGCGGCCGAGTGCAATTGCTCGATCTGCCGGCGCACCGCGGGGCTGTCGCATTATTGCGCGCCCGACCGCGTGACCGTCGCCGGTGAGGGCGCCGCATACCGGCAGGGCGATGGGGCGCTGGACCTGTGGCATTGCCCGATCTGCGGGTGCACCACGCACTGGACGTCGACCGACCCGGCCTATCCGCGGATGGGCGTGAACCTGCGCATGTTCGATCCCGCGCTGTGCCGGGGATTGCCGATCCGCCCGGTTGACGGCGCGAGCTACTGACCCGTGCGCGGGGATGGCGTCAGTTCCGCGCCGCGTCCATCGCCTCGCGCACCTTGCGCAGTCCATCGACCTCGTGAACCAGCTCCGGCGTGGCGCAATGGTCGCGCTCGAAGGCGGTGAGCGGGGGTTCGCCCTCCCGTCCCGCGCCGAGGCAGCGGAACGCCTGATCGCGCCGGCCGAGCAGGTCGATCGGCGCGCGTGCCGCGTCGCGGCGCGCGATCGGTGCGGCCAGCGATGTGAGATAGCGGTGCCAGCCCTCACGCTCCCGGCGCTCGTCGCCCTCCCCGGTCACGGGCACGGCGAGGAGCGCGGTGCGCGCCGCCTCTGCCTCCTCGAAGCGCGAGAGCTCGCGCAAGGCGTTCACCCGCCGTGCCGCCATCCCGTGGACGGCAAGCGGATCGCCCGCCAGAGACGCGGCGCGCGCGACATATTCCGCGTTGTACCGCGACGCCCGCGCGGGATCGTCGCGGTTCTTCGCTTCCCAGCTCGCCTGCAACAGCACCCAGGCCGAATCGATCGCGGGTGCGCCCATGCGCTGCTGGAGCCATTGCGTGAGGTAGCGCGGCGTCTCGCCGGCGGCGCGCAGCGCCTTGAACTCCGCGCTCGCGACCAGCGGCGCCAGCTTCGCCACCGCCGCCTTGTCGAAATCGTCGTAGACGGGCAGCCCGTTCTTCGGACATTGCGGGATCGGCAGCGGGAACGGCGCGGAGCCGATCGGCTGCCCATCGGGGAGCGCCCCCCAGCGCGAGTAGCTGGCAAGGGTCGGCCACTGGAAGGTCTCGCCGCCCACCGGGCAGCGGATCGTCCGCGGCATGCCATAGGTGCTCGCGCCCGCTCCGCTCGCCAGCGCCGCACCGGCCAGCAGCGCCCATCCTACCCGCATCGCCAATCCCCCCTCAGCAATCCCCAGATCACGCTGTCGCGCACGCCGATATGCGTTGCCCACTCGCCGCGCAGCAGGCCCTCGCGTCGGAAGCCGAGCGCCTCCAGCAGGCGGTTCGACGCCACGTTGTCGGGATCGGTATCGGCGCAGACGCGGCGCTGCCCCTCGGCGAACAGCCGGTCGATCACCGCGGTTACCGCCTCGCGCGCATAGCCCTGTCCGCCGGCATCCGTGGCGATCAGATAGCCGATCTCGGTGACGCCGCCCTGCCGCTTCTCGCCCGCGCCCACCAGGCCGATCGCGCGATCTTCCCCCGAGCGGGTGACGATCCAACGCCGCCACCCCGCGGCTTCCCCCGCGAAGCGATCGTCGAGTTCGGCGATGCTGGCGACGGGCGCGTACGACCACCAGCGCATCGCCGCGGGATCGGCCATCGTCGGGAACAGCGCCGCGGCATCGCCGGGCAACCGCGGTCGCAAGGTGAGCCGCGCGGTCGCCAGCACCGGCGTCACCCGCCCAGCGCCTCCACCAGCGCCTGCACCTTCTTCTGCCGCCACTGCGGCGTCGGCGCGACCAGCCAATAGCCGAAGCGCGACGGCGTCGCCTCGCCCACGACTGCCACGCGGCCGGCGGCGATATCGCGCGTGGCCAGCAGCTCGGGCACGGTCGCGCGGCCGAGCCCCGCCGCCGCGGCATCGATCGCGAGACCGGCGTCGCCGACGCGCACGGTGCCGTCGCCGTCCGGACCGCCGGGCCAGCCGATCGCGGCGTCCGCGCCGCCGCCGGGCCGCGCGACGGTGACGAAGCCCTCGCTTTCGATCGCCTCGCCCTCCAGCGTGCCCGGCCCCTCGCCCCAGCGGATCGCGAGGTCAAGGTTCGCCTCGGTGAAATCCAGCCCGTCGTCGGCGGTGACCAGCGAGAAGCGCAGGTCGGCCTCCCCCGTCGCGATCTCCGCCAGGCGCGGCAGCAACCACTTGTCGATCACTTCGCGCGGGGCGGCGATGGCGATCGACTTGGACGATTGCCCCGCCTGCATCGCGCGCACCGCCTCCTCGAACTGGAGAAAGCCCTCGCGCAGCGCGGCGAGCCCGCCCTCGCCCTCCGCCGTCAGCTCCAGCCCGCGCGTCGTGCGACGGAACAGGACGACGCCCAGCGTATCCTCCAGCGCGCGGATCTGCTGGCCGACCGCGGCGGGCGTCACCGCCAGCTCGTCCGCCGCGCGGGTGAAGCTGAGGTGCCGCGCCGCCGCGTCGAGCACGCGCAGGCCGTTCAGCGGGAGGTGGGTGCGCTTCATCGGGTCACCCTCACCCTTCCCACTCGCTGCGCGAGCGGGCCCCTTCCCTCACCCGACGGGAGAGAGAGGGAGGCGCGCAGCGCCGGAAGGGTGAGGGCGCTTCCCGTCACTCCGCCACCGCGGGGGCGGACAGGGCGAAGCGGGGGATGGCGACGTCGAAGAGCCGGCCGTCCTCTCCGATCATGCGATAGCTGCCCTGCATCGCGCCGGTGGGCGTGGAGAGCGGGCAGCCGGAGACGTAGTCGTAGCTGGCGCCCGGCTCGATCAGCGGCTGCTCGCCGACCACGCCCTCGCCCTCCACGCTGTGCCGCGCGCCGCGCCCGTCGGTGATGATCCAGTGGCGGGTCAGCAGCTGGACGGTGCGCGCGCCGCCGTTCTCGATGCGAATGTGGTACGCCCAGAACCAGCGCCCCCGTTCGGGCTCCGACTGTTCGGGCAGGTAGCTGGCCGAGACGCGCACCGTCACGTCCCCGGTCGTCGCCGCCGCGGGGAAGAGGGCCTCGATCATGCGGCGCTCACAGCCCGACCTGCCGCAGCGCCTGGTCGAGGTCGTCGATCAGGTCGCGCGGATCCTCCAGCCCGATGTTGAGGCGCAGCAGCCCCTCCGTCACGCCCATCTCCGCCCGCGCCTCCGCGGCGACGCCATAATGGGTGGTGGAGGCGGGATGCGTCATCAGCGAGCGCGAATCGCCGATGTTGTTCGAGATGTCGATCAGCGCCAGTGCGTCGAGCAGCGCGTGCGCCTGCGCGCGATCCTCCACCTCGAAGGCGAAGATCGGCCCGGCGGCCGCCATCTGCGCCATGGCGAGGTCGTGCTGCGGATGGCTCGGCAGCCCGGGATGCAGGATGCGCGGCACGCGGCCTTCGAGAAAGCGGCCGACCTCCAGCGCGTTGTCCGACTGGCGGCGGATGCGCAGGTCCAGCGTCTCCAGTCCCTTCAGCACGACCCAGGCGTTGAAGGCGGACAGCGTCGGGCCGGTGTTGCGCGTGAACGGCAGCAACGTGTTGTCGATGAAATCCTGCGTCCCGCACACCGCCCCGGCGAGGACCCGGCCCTGCCCGTCCATCATCTTCGTCGCCGAATAGGCGGTCACGTCCGCGCCGAAGTCCATCGGACGCTGGAGCGCGGGAGTGGCGAAGGCGTTGTCGACGACGCTGCGGATGCCGCGCTCGCGCGCGATGCCGCACACCGCCTTGAGGTCGACGACGTCCATCGTCGGGTTCGCCGGCGTCTCGAAGAAGAAGACCTTGGTCTCCGCACGGGTCGCGTCGGCGAACGCCTGCGGATCGCGCGCGTCGACCGTCGTCGTGGCAATGCCGAACCTGGGCAGCAGCGTGTCGACCAGCCAGCGGCACGAGCCGAACGCGGCGCGGCCGGCGACGACGTGGTCGCCCTGCTGCAACTGGCACAGCAGCACCGCGGTCATCGCCGCCATGCCGGTGGCCATCGTCCGGCACGCCTCCGCCCCCTCCAGCAGGGCGATGCGGTGTTCCAGCATCTCCACCGTGGGGTTCTGGAGCCGGGAATAGGTCATCCCCTGCTGCTCGCCGGCGAAGCGCGCCGCGGCGTCGCCCGCGCAATCGTAGCTGTAGCCGGAGGTGAGGAAGATCGCCTCGCTGGTCTCGCCGAACTCGCTGCGCGCGGTGCCGCCGCGCACGGCGAGCGTGGCGGGGCGCCAGGTGGCGGTGATCGAACGGTCCTGCCCGGTACGACGCTTCATGATGGCGCCGCTTTGCCCCGCGGGGGGCGGGGTGACAAGGGGGAGGACGGTGGGGCCGGCGGCGCGGCTTGATCCCGAACCGCCGCTCGCGCACAAGCCGCACGTGAGCGAGACGATCCGCAAGCCCTGGCTCGTCGCCCTCCTCCTCGCGGTCGCGGCAGAGGCGATCTTTCTCGTGCGGCTGTCCGTGCCGCACATGCCCGTCTTCGACGAGGTCCATTATCTTCCCGCGGCGCGCGCGATGCTGGCGCTGAGCGGACCGGCGAACGTCGAGCATCCGCCGCTGGGCAAGGAATTGATCGCGATCGGCATCGCGCTGTTCGGCGACACGCCGTTCGCATGGCGCTTCATGTCGACGCTGGCGGGCAGCGCCACGGTGGCCGGGGTCTTCGCGCTGGCGCACCTCCTGACCGGGCGGATGCGCGCGGGGCTGGTGGCGGCGGCGTGCGCGCTGCTGGGCTTCACCGTCTACGTCCAGGCGCGGATCGCGATGCTGGACACGTTCATGGTCGCGTTCCTCACCTGGGCGATCGTCGTGCTGGGCTGGTCGATGCGCCGGCGCGGGCGGTCGGCGTGGATCGCGGGGGCGGTGCTGCTGGGCCTCGCCACCGCGTGCAAATGGGCGGCGGCGCCCTACGTGGCGTTCGCCGCCGCCGCCTTCGTCCATCTGAAGCGCGAGGATGCGCGGCGCTGGTCGGACCTGCGCATCGTTCCCGCGCTGGCGCTGCTGGGCGGCGTATCGGTGCTGACCTATTTCGCGACGTTCCTGCCGGCGTTCTTCTACGCGCAGGATGCCGTCACGCTGAAGTCGCTGCTGCCGCTGCAATGGGACATGTACCTTCGGCAGAGGCAGGTCCTGCCGCACCACACCTATCAGTCGCCATGGTGGACGTGGCCGCTGCTGCTGCGCCCGATCTGGTACCTCTACGAGCCTGCGGACGGGGCCCAGCGCGGCATCCTGCTGATCGGCAACCCCGTGGTGATGTACGGCGGCCTCGCCGCGGTGGCCGCGCTCTACCATGGCTGGGTGAAGACGGGCGCGGCGCGGCTGCTGGCGCCGGCCCTCCTCTTCACGCTGGCGGTGGCGCAATTCGCCGTCATCCCCAAGTCGCTGGGCTTCTATTATTATTTCTACCCGGCCAGCGTGTTCCTGTGCGTCGCGATCGCGGTGGCGTTCGACCGCTGGCGCGCCCGCCCGTGGGACGAGGCGTTCCTGCTCGCCGCCTTCGCGCTGACGCTCTATTTCCTGCCGGTGCTGAGCGGGCAGGCGCTGACCGATGCGGGCGCGTTCCGGCGATGGACGTGGTTCCCCGGCTGGGTGTGACTAGCGGTAGCGGCCCCAGGTGAAGCGCGAGGACAGCGCGTAGTTCCACACCGCGCCCACCAGCACGCCAAGCAGCGCGGACGCCGCCCAGGCGCCCTGCCGCACGTCGTGCAGGAACGCCGCCACGCCGACGTTGGCGACCGCGCCGACGGAGCAGACGAGCGCGAACGAGACCCACCCGTCGACCAGCGCGCGCCACCCGCGCAGCCGCCGGTCGCGATAGGTGAGCGCGTTGTTGAGGAAGAAGTTGAAGGTCAGCGCCGCCACCGTCGCGACGATCTGCGACGCCAGGAACGGCCAGCCGAGAAGCACGTAGCCGAGGCTGAGGACGCCCATGTGCACCCCGGTACCGATCGCGCCGATGGCGGAGAACATCGCGAAGCGCACCGGCACGACGCGGCCGAACCGCCGGTCGTAGAGCGCGATCAGATATTCCATCGCGACCACGTGGTCGAGCTTGCTCTCCCCCGCGGCGCGCGTGCGGAAGGTGTAGGGCAGTTCGACGAAGGCGAGCGGGCGCGGGCTAGCGCTCATGATGTCGAGCAGGATCTTGAACCCGATGCCGCCCAGCCGGGGGACGAGGTCGCGCAGCACCGCGCTGCGGATCGCGAAGAAGCCGCTCATCGGGTCGCTCAGCTCCGTCTTCATCGCGTAGCGCGACAGGCGCGTGGCAAGGGCGGACTTGGCCACGCGGTCGCGGTCCCACTCCCCCGTGCTGCCGCCGGCGACGAAGCGCGACCCGATGGCGAGGTCGAGCGCGGGATCGGCGAGCGCGCGGACCATGGCGGGGAGCAGCGTCTCGTCGTGCTGGAGGTCGCCGTCGATCACCGCCACCACCGGCGCGGCGGTGGCGCACATCCCCTCGATGCAGGCGCTCGACAGGCCGCGCCGGCCGATGCGCTGGATCACGCGGACGCGGCGGTCCACCCGCGCCAGGTCGCGCGCGGCCTCGGCGGTGCCGTCCGGACTGTCGTCGTCGACGAAGATCGCCTCCCACGCCAGGCCGTCCAGCGCACGGTCGAGCCGCGCCACCAGCGTGGCGACATTCTCGCGCTCGTTGAAGACCGGGACGACGATCGCCAGATCGAGCGGGGCGAGGTCCAGCACCGGGGGCGGGCCTGCGATCAGAGCGCCGCCAGCACCGCGTCGCCCATCGCCCGGGTGGTGGCGGTGCCGCCGAGGTCCGGCGTGCGCATGCCGCCGCGGATCGCGGTCGCCACCGCCGCCTCGATCCGGTCCGCCGCCGCCGCCTCGCCCAGCGAGTGGCGCAGCATCATCGCGGCGGAGAGGATCGCGGCGCACGGGTTCGCCTTCCCCTGCCCCGCGATATCGGGCGCGGAGCCGTGGATCGGCTCGTACAATCCCTTGCCGTCGGCGTCGAGCGAGGCGGAGGGCAGCATGCCGATCGAGCCGACGCACATGCTGGCCTGATCGGACAGGATGTCGCCGAAGAGGTTGCCGGTCACGATCGTGTCGAACGCAGCCGGATTGCGCACCAGCTGCATCGCGGCATTGTCGACGTACATGTGCGTCAGCTCGACGTCCGCATAGTCCGCCGCCACCTCGATCACCACGTCCCGCCACAACTGGGAGGTTTCCAGCACGTTCGCCTTGTCGACCGAGCAAAGCCGGCCGCTGCGCGTGCGCGCGGTGCGGAAGCCGACGTGCGCGATGCGGCGCACCTCCGCCTCGTCGTAGCGCATCAGGTCGTGCCCCTCGCGCAGCCCCGCGTCTGTGGTACGGCGGCCCTTGTCGCCGAAATAGACGTCACCGTTCAGCTCGCGAACGATGACGAGGTCGATGGCGCGCGCGATCTCCGGCTTCAGCGTGCTCGCCTCCTCCAGCCCGGGGAAACCCCTCGCCGGGCGCAGATTGGCGAAGGTGGACAGCGCCTTGCGCAGGCCCAGGATCGCCTGCTCGGGCCGCAGCGCGCGGTCGAGCGCGTCGAAGGCGGGGTCGCCCACCGCGCCGAACAGCACCGCGTCGGCGCGCTGCGCCAGCGCCACCGTCTCCGGCGGCAGCGGGTGGCCGTGCGCGCGATAGGCGGCGCCCCCGACCTCCGCTTCCTCGAACGCGAGGTCGAGCGCCAGCGCGTCGAGCACGCGGCGCGCCTCCCCGGTCACTTCGGGTCCGATGCCGTCCCCGGCGAGCAGCGCGATCAGCTTTGTCATGGCCAGCCGCATGGCCCGGCGCGCGCGCTCACGCAACCGCCCGCTGCAATCGCGCCACCAGCCGCTCGCGCGCGGCCAGCGCCTCGCGGCGCCGGTCCGTCATGATGTCGCGCGCGAGAAAGTGCCCGGTGATCGCCAGCGCGGCGAGCGTATCGCGCCAGTCCGCCGCACCGCCCGCGGTGAGAAACGCGGGCAGCGGCAGCAGCCGTGCCTCGTACCCGCTGGCGCCCGCGCGGCTGACCGCGGCACCGCTGCGCGGACTGACGAAGGCGAGGTCGTCGGTGGCGCCGGTGACGGTACAGGCGGAGAGGTCGAGCCCGAAACCCAGTTCCGCCAGCACCAGCAGTTCGTAGCGCGCGAGCGCCCCCGCCCATCCCGCCGCGCTCGGCGCCGCCTCCACCGCGTCCAGCGTCGCCGCCAGCGCGTCGTGCAGCCGCGGATAGGGCTGCGCCTCCGGCAGGGTCGCGGCGGTCAGCGCGGTCAGCCACTCCAGCGCCGCCGCCGCGAGCGGCTCGGCATGCAGCGGCGCGCGGCTGTGCACCAGCTCCACCGTCAGCGCGGCGAGCTGCTCGTCGGTGCGCGCGCGCCATTCGGCACGTACCAGGTTCGCGGGCTGGAGCACCGGGCGCAGCCGACGCGCGTGGCCGCCGCGCACGTATCCCGGCTGCACGCCGTCCTCGCGGGTGAGCGCGCGCACGATCGCGCCGTGCTCGCCATGGGCGCGGACGGAGAGGACGATGGCGTCGGCGACGAGGTGCATCAGGCCTTCATACCGCGTCGCTCCTGCGAAGGCAGGGGTCCATGCCTGTCGCCTGTCGCGATACCTCGGGACGGGCGGGCGGTGCGCGCCTCGTGTGAGTTGCGTGTCAGGACGAGACAGCGATGGGTCCCAGCCTGCGCAGGGACGACGAGGCCTATCGCCGCACCCGTCTCGCCAGCGCGCGCAGCATCGGGCGCTCGGCCCAGCCCTTTGCCGCACGCATCGCCGCGTCGAAGCCGCCGACCGCGCCCACCGCGGCGCGATTCGCCAGCGTGGGCGGCAGCAGAATCAGGTCGCGGCACGCCACCGCGCCGCTCGCCAGCGTGCGCTTGTGCTGGCCCTCCCCCTCGGTGAAGTCGAAGCGGGCGAAGCGATCCGCGAAGAGATCGACCAGCGCCGCCTCCATCAGCACGCTGCCCGGCGACAGCGCGTGGTGCGCGGGATCGTGGCCGACGTAATCGTAGCGCAACGTGTCGCCGTCGGCGCCGCACCACAGATAGGCGACCGGCGCGCCGTGGAGGAACAGCAGCCAGGCACGCGCCTCGCGCCCGTGCTGGAACGCCGCATTCTCCGGCAGCGCGGAGCCGAGCAGCCGCTCCTGATAGGTCAGCCGCGCCACCGCGCGTGCCGGCGGGTGGAAGGCGGCGAGATCGTCCGCGGTGCGATAGCGGCGGATGTCGAGCGCGCCGCCGCCCGCCGCGGCGAGCTTCCTCGCCTTGCGCCGCATCGTCGCGCGCGCCTGGCCGGACAGCCCCGCGCGCCACGCCGCCTCCCCCGCGGAGAGATCGACGTAGTGGCGATCGTAGCGCTGGCGCACGAAGGCGAGGCCGGGCCAGTCGAGCGCCGCGCCGTCGGGCACCGAGGTGACGAGATAACCCTGCGCGTCCGCCAGCGGCGGCAGCGCGGGGACGTGGCCCGCCAGCGCCTGATCGAGCGACAGCGCGACGCGGCGCAGCCGCCGCGGGATCGTCGCCAGCGTGCGCGCGCCGACTTGGAAGCGCAGCGTCACGCCACGCGCTCGGCGACCAAGGTGGACCACAATTGCTCCGCCTGGCGCCAGCGCAGCCGCAGCGCGCTCGGCGCCAGCGCGCGATCGTCGCGGCCGAGCGGCAGCGCCGGGCGATCGGCGAAATGCGCGGTGGGCAGCATGTCGCGCCGCGCCGCCAGCATCGCGCACAGCGCCTCGAACCGGCGCAGGTGGACGCGGTTGGGCGCGGTGCCGGCACGATTGGCGAGCTCGAAGCTGTGGCCGACGATCGTCACCGCGGCATGGCCGGCGGCGACCGCATGGTCGAGCGCGGCGCGCATCTCCGCGGCGGAGAGCGCACACACCTGCATGTGCCGCCACTGGCCGGGCCGGTCCTCGACCAGCGTCACCGGCACCTCCACCACGCCGCGCCGCACCACCGGCGCGATCCGCGCCGCGGGCAGGCCGATGGCGCTGGGCCAGGGCGCGTGGCAGCCGTTGTGGCTGCTGTCGTAGGCGATGCCGAGCGAGGCGAGCGCCGCCAGCGTATCGTCGTTCGCGCCGTAGCTGCCGGCGCGGAAGGCGACCGGCGGCGGCGCGCCCGCGTCCGCCAGCAGCGCGGCGGCGCGCGCCAGCAGGGCGCGCTGCTCCACCGCGCTATACTCGGTCAGCTCGAACCGCGCGTGACGCGTGCGGTCGTGCGCGCAGGCGCCGGCCCATTGCGCGTGGAGGTGCAGCTGCACCTCCTGCCCCGCCGCCAGCACCGGCTCCACCATCCGCCGCACCCAGTCGATGCCGTGGACCAGCGCGGGCATCGGATCGACGAAGAAGGTCGCCTTCAGCCCGTGGCGCGCCAGCAGCGCCAGCTGCGCCGACAGGCCGACGCCCGCCGGCTCGACCGAGCGGGCGTGGATCGCGGCGGCATCCCACCCGGCGACGTGGTGTCGCCACGCGAATTCGGTATCGATCGTGACGAAGGCGTGCGGCATCGCCGCCGGGGCTATCGGCGGGACGTGAAGATTGGGCTAAGCGCGGTACCGGCGGGAGGGGATGGCGGATGCTCGTGTTCGATCAGTTCGACGGTGACGACACCGCGCTGGCGTGGCGCCAGCGCGACGTGACCGCCGCCGCACTCGCGCTGATCGTCGCCACGGGCGAGCAGCATTACCGCAACGCGTGCCGCATCGCGGGCCGTCCGGCGGAGGACTGGCCCGAGCCGGGCGCGCTCCACGCGCTCCAGCCCGCGCACGACGTGCTGGCCGCGGCGTGGCGCTGGGAGGTGTCGCCGCCCGCGCACCCGCGGCTCGGCTTCGATCCCGCCCCGCGCGCGGTGGATGCGGCGGACTGGCTGCGCTGGCTGGCGGCGGAGCTGCGCGGGTGGCACGACGATCCCGAGCTGATCCTGTCCACGCTGGCGCTGCTGCGCGAGACCGATCCGGACGCGGGGCGGCGGATGGCGCAGGTGCTGCGCGACCGGCACGCGTCGGTGCCGTGGCATGGGGAGTAGGGACGGACGGCGAGTGAAAACCGCACCATGTCGTCTCGTCGGCCCGCTTTAAGGAAACTGGCGATCAATCGCGATCAAACCACACCGAAGTCTGCGAACGTAGTGTAACCGTTCGGATTTTCGTAACCAATCAGTGGTTCATAATAGGAATTGTAATCGGCTGCATATTGGAGATAGTAGTTGGTCACCTCGACGATCAACGACACGTCGAACGGTAGATCGGTGTTGGTCCGGACGCTGAATTGCAGGTTGTTGAACCTGATTTGGTCCGGGCCGTTGGTCATGACGACGTGGCCGTCGACCGTCCACCATGACACGTCCGGGTCGCCGCTAATGAAATCGGCGGTCCATTCATAGAGGTCCACCACTACCGACCACGCCGACTTCGCGATCGACGATGCCAAGATCAATTCCGAATTAGGCGAGGCCACATTGACGATGTCATACCCATCCCCCGTCTCGAGACCGACCGAGCTGTACGATCCGGTCACATTGATGACGTCGTCGCCGGTGCCGCCGCCGATCCGGCTGGCGTTCGTCGCGACGATCGTGTCCGATCCGGCACCGCCATACAGCTCGCCCGCGTTGACGGCATAGATCACGTCGTCGCCGTCACCACCGTCCACAAGTGAATCGTCCTCGACGACGAACGTATCGTCGCCCGCACCGCCGTACAGCAGATCGGAACCCTCGCCGCCGATGAGATGATCCGCGCCGGCGCCGCCGTGCAATTCGTCGCCGGCCTCACCGCCATCAAGCGTCATGCCTGCATCGTTGGCGTAGATGATGTCGCTGTAGGCCGAGCCGATGATGCGCTCGATGCCGTCGAGAAGGTCGCCCGTTGCGGAGTTGTCGGTCGCGTCGCCTAGCAGCGTGCTGCCGCTCCCCCGAACGATCTCGATATGGTTGCTTCGGCTGTAATCGACCGTATCGTATCCGTCGCCACCACGGATCGTGTCGCCGCCGTCGTAATCGTCGACGTAGATCGTGTCGTCCCCGCCCTCGCCACGCAGGACGTCCTGCCCCTCACCGCCGTAGAGATGATCGCTGCCGTCACCACCGTAGAGGCGATCGTCGCCCGCCTCGCCATGCAACCGATCGGCGCCGCCGTTGCCGCGAAGTTCGTCGTGCCCGGTGCCTCCCCAAAAATGATCGGTCCCGCCCGAACCCTTCATCGTGTCGTCGCCCGTAAAGCCGAAGGCGAGCACGTCCGGGTTGGAGGTATAAGCGGAGAAGTCGATGTCGTTATCGATCTGCGAAGTCGCCTGATCGCCGAGGCGCACGATGGAGACGATCTGATCGTTCGAGAAGGACTCGGTCAGATCGTAATCGGCGAACCGGGAATCGCCTTCGCGGAAAGTGCCGAGGTAGGATAGCCGCTTCGTCGATATGCCCAGTTCGTCGCTGACCTGATGCTCGTAGCGGAGGTTGTCGCCGACATGGTCGAAGGTGGCCGTATTCATCAGAGCATCGCTCGTGGCGCCGTTCGGCAGATCGGAGGCCACGTCGAGGCGACCGGTCGAATGGGAGAGTTCGTGGGCGAAGACGACCCTCGTTTCCACGGAGAATGACCGACCGGTCTCGTCGAAGGCGAGGAAATTCACCGATGGATCGAACAGCATGTACGACGCATTGAAATTATTTCTGAAATTCTCCGGTATCCAAGCGGCGGGATAGTCCGGTGACAGCCCGATCCGCAGCCCGCCTGCACTGCCGATCGCGTCGAGGATAGGCGCGATCGTTAAAGACGCATTGTTGTACAAATTCGTTGCCAGCTGTGCGATCGTGTTCTGAAAACTCACGGCTGCACTGGCCTCCAGATTGCTTGGACTAAAATCAGGATGAATCAGCCAGAAATCATTTCCCCAATATTTAATGTCGTTCAGAATACTGAACATGTCATCCTCCTCACAACAAATCCGATTCAACCTACATTAATCTTTTAACGATTTTTCTCTCGACATACCTTGTATATCCCTTCGACTCATACCTCAAGAATAGCATTCCACGAAACCTACAAAGATATTTAGGATCACCTCCGTTTATTATAATCGAGTTATTAGAAACTATGTAATTTAGTGTTCCTGGAAGACCAAGGCTGTGATATATGGTTACCTTAGTCGATGATATGAAATAATAGGATACTGAGAATTTCCCTCCTGCATCATATATACTGATCTCCGCGTTGGAGATGGCTTCCACGATCTCCGCGCTGGTCAGATTGACGCAAGCGGCGGGGCTGGGCGGTTCGGGCGGGAGGCCCGCCATTTGTGCCGCGGCCAGAAAGGGGGCCGATGCCAAGGTTGCAAGAAGCATGTCGTTCCTCCCCGGATGCGATCCGCATCATGTGCCGTCATATGTTGACAGAATATCGCGCCACTCGGTTCTTACAATATCAACCAGATCGTCCACCGCGCCCATGAAGAGGCGAAGCGTCGCAGCGATGGCGATACTTCACCCGATCCCTTTTCCGTCAAGGACTTGGTGGCGGCGTGACATCGCGGGCATCATCGATCTTCCCCGAGACTTGTACCGTCGGGAGACGATCGGGCGTGTCCGTCACCAAAGACCGGCCGAAACTTGCCGGCCGCCCCGCCCGTCACTTCGCGTGGTAGAAGTCGTACACCTGCTGCGCCACCGCGGCCGACACGCCCGGGGCCTTGCGCAGGTCCTCCAGGCTGGCGTTGCGCACCGCGCGGCCGGTGCCGAAGTGCATCAGCAGCGCCTTCTTGCGCGCCGGGCCGATGCCGGGCACCTCGTCCAGCGGCGACGCGCCCATCGCCTTCGCGCGCTTGGCGCGGTGCGCGCCGATGGCGAAGCGGTGCACCTCGTCGCGCAGGCGTTGCAGGTAGAACAACAGCGGCGAGTTGACCGGCAGCGTCAGCTCGCGCCCGTCCATCAGGTGGAACACCTCGCGCCCCTCGCGCCCGTGGTGCGGGCCCTTGGCGACACCGACGAGGCACACGTCCTCGATGCCCAGGTCCTCCAGCACCGCCTTCGCCGCGTTCAGCTGCCCGCGCCCGCCGTCCAGCAGGACGAGATCGGGCCACTCGCCGCCGTCGCGGTCGGGATCCTCCTCCAGCGCGCGACTGAAGCGGCGGGTCAGTACCTCGCGCATCATCGCGAAATCGTCGTCGGTCGCGGCCGACTTGATGTTGAACTTGCGGTACTGGCCCTTGCGGAACCCCTCCGGCCCGGCGACCACCATCGCGCCCAGCGCGTTCGTGCCCTGGATGTGGCTGTTGTCGTACACCTCGATCCGCTGCGGCGGCTCCGCCAGCTCGAACAGGTCGGCGACCTCTCGGTTCAGCTTCGCCTGCGTGGTCGATTCGGCCAGCCGCCGCTCCAGCGCCTCCTGCGCGTTGCGCTTCGCCTGGTCGAGCAGGCGGCGGCGGGTGCCGCGCTGCGGCACCTCCAGCGAGACCTTGCGCCCCGCCTGCGTCGACATCGCCTGTTGCAGCACCTCCGCCTCCGCCAGCTGGCGGTCGACGAACACGGTGCGCGCGGGCGGCACCTCCTCGTAGAATTGCACGAGGAACTGGGTCAGCACCTCGTCCTCCTCCACGCCGACGGTGTGCGCGGGGAAGAAGCTGCGATGGCCCCAATTTTGTCCGCCGCGGATGAAGAACGCCTCGATGCCGATCAGCCCCTCGTGGCACGCCATCGCGAAGATGTCGGCGTCGCCCACCCCTTCGGCGTTGATGAACTGCGTCCCCTGGATGAAGGTGAGCGCCTTCAACCGGTCGCGCAGCACCGCCGCGCGCTCGAAGTCCATGCCCTCGGCCGCGGCGGTCATCTCCGCGCCCAGCTTGGCCTGCACGTCGGTGGTCTTGCCGGCGAGGAACTTCTTCGCGTCGGCGACCAGCTCGGCATAGCCGGCGTCGTCGATGCGGCCGACGCACGGCGCGGAGCAGCGCTTGATCTGAAAGAGCAGGCACGGGCGGTCGCGCGTCTTGAAGAAGCCGTCGGTGCACGAGCGGAGCAGGAACAGCTTCTGCAAGGCGTTCAGCGTGTTGTTGACGCTGCCCGCGCTGGCGAAGGGGCCGTAGTAATCGCCCTTCGCGCGGCGCGCGCCGCGGTGCTTCTGGATGCGCGGGAACTGGTGGTCGGCGCGCAGCAGGATGAAGGGGAACGATTTGTCGTCGCGCAGCAGCACGTTGTACGGCGGCCGATAGCGCTTGATGAGCTGCGCCTCCAGCAGCAGCGCCTCGGCCTCGTTGTTGGTGGTGACGATCGTCATCGACCGCGTCTGCGCGACCATCCGCTGCAATCGCTTGGACAGCCGGTCGACCTGCACGTAATTGCCGACCCGGTTCTTCAGCGCGCGTGCCTTGCCGACGTAGAGCACGTCACCCTTGGCATCGTGCATCCGGTACACGCCGGGCTTCAGCGGCAAGGTCTTCAGCACGTTGCGGATCGCCGCCACGCCCGCGTTCAGATCGGGCGCGTCGGAACCGCGGACGGTGTAGGTGGCGGCTTCCTCGTTGAAGCGCGTGGGCGGGCCGTAGCCGGACATGCCGCCCATCTAGGGTGCGGCGGACTCGGCGGCAACGGCACCGATCAATGCGAGCGGATCAATCCAGGTTCGGCCGCAGCAGCCTCGTTGCGCGCTCCAGGTCCACCCCGGCGCGGGCGGCATAGTCCGCCACCTGATCCTCGCCGATGCGCGCGACACCGAAATACTCCGCCTGCGCGTGGCCGAAGTAGAAGCCGCTGACCGCCGCCGTCGGCAGCATGGCGAAGCTCTCCGTCAGCTCCAGCCCCACGTTCGCCTCCGCGTCGAGGAGGTCGAACAGCGTGCGCTTCAGCGAGTGTTCGGGACAGGCGGGATAGCCCGGAGCCGGACGGATGCCGCGATACTGCTCCCGTATCAGCGCGTCGTTGGTCAGCTGCTCGTCGGGCGCGTAGCCCCACAGCTCGCGGCGGACGTGCGCGTGGAGCGCCTCGGCGAACGCCTCCGCGAGCCGGTCCGCCAGCGCCTTCAGCAGGATGTCGTTATAGTCGTCGTGCGCCGCCCTGTAGCGCGCGAGGTGCGCGTCGATGCCGTGGATGCCGACGGCGAAGCCGCCGATCCAGTCGCCCGCGGGGTCGATGAAGTCGGCCAGGCACATGTTCGCGCGCCCTTCCCGCTTGGCGATCTGCTGCCGCAGGAAGGGGAGCCGCGTGGAATGCTCGTTGCGGCGGTCGAGGTCGGGCAGGCGGAAGCCTTCCGGCACGCTGCCGCCGTCGGGCGTCCGCCGGTCGACGCTGTGCCGGTCGTGGACCCACACGTCGTCGTCGTGGCGATGGCACGGCCACAGCCCGGCGATCCCGCGCGCGGTCAGCCATTTCTCCGAAACGATGCGCTCCAGCATGGCGCGCGCGTCGGCGTAGAGGCCGGTGGCGCTCTCGCCCACCACCGCGTCGTCGAGGATCGCGGGGAAATTGCCGGCGAGTTCCCAGGCGCGGAAGAACGGCGTCCAGTCGATGTGCTCGACCAGGTCGGCGAGCGGCCAGTCGTCGAACACGTGCACCCCTGGCTTCGCAGGCGCAGGCGCCTTCAGCGCCATATCGGCGACGAAGCCGCGCTGGCGTGCCACGTCGAGCGGCAGCAGCGCGTTCTGCCCCTTGCCCTCGCGCGCGTCGCGCACCGCCTGATATTCGGCGGCGACCTTCACGACGTAATCGTCGCGCTGCGTGTCGCTGACCAGGGTCGTCGCCACGCCGACCGCGCGGCTGGCGTCCAGCACGTGCACCACCGGCCCGGTGTACGCGGGTGCGATGCGCAGCGCGGTGTGCACCTTGGACGTGGTCGCGCCGCCGATCAGCAGCGGCATCGTCATCCCCGCGCGCTGCATCTCCTCGCCCACCGTCACCATCTCGTCCAGCGAGGGCGTGATGAGGCCGGACAGGCCGATCATGTCCGCGTCGTTCTCGTTCGCCGCCTCCAGGATGCGCGACCAGGGGACCATGACGCCCAGGTCGATCACCTCGAACCCGTTGCACTGGAGCACGACGCCGACGATGTTCTTGCCGATGTCGTGGACGTCGCCCTTCACGGTCGCCATCACGACCTTGCCCTTGCCCTTCGCGCCCGGCTCCTTCGCCGCCTCGATGAAGGGGAGCAGGTGCGCCACCGCCTTCTTCATGACGCGCGCCGACTTCACGACCTGCGGCAGGAACATCTTGCCGCTGCCGAACAGGTCGCCGACGACGTTCATGCCGTCCATCAGCGGTCCCTCGATCACCTCGATCGGCCGCCCGCCGCGGCCGGCGACCTGCTGGCGCAACTCCTCCGTATCCTCGACGACGTGCGCGTCGATGCCCTTCACCAGCGCATATTCCAGCCGCTTCGTCACCTCCAGCCCGCGCCATTCGGCGGCCTGCTTCTCCGCCACCGCGTCGGTGCCGCGATATCTCTCGGCCAGCGCGACCAGCCGGTCGCCCGCCTCGGGATCGCGGTTGAGCACCACGTCCTCGCACGCGGTGCGCAGTTCGGGGTCGATCTGGTCGTAGACGTCGAGCTGGCCGGCGTTGACGATCGCCATGTCCATGCCCGCGGGGATGGCGTGGTACAGGAACACCGAGTGCATCGCGCGGCGGACCGGCTCGTTGCCGCGGAAGCTGAACGACAGGTTCGACAGCCCGCCGGAGATGTGGACGTGCGGGCAGCGCGCCTTGATCTCGCGCGTCGCCTCGATGAAGTCGACGCCGTAATTGTTGTGCTCCTCGATCCCGGTCGCGACGGCGAAGACGTTGGGATCGAAGATGATGTCTTCGGGCGGGAAGCCGATGCCGGTCAGCAGCCTGTACGCGCGCTCGCAGATCTCGACCTTGCGCGCCTGCGTGTCGGCCTGCCCCAGCTCGTCGAACGCCATGACGACCACGGCCGCGCCGTAGTTCATGCAGATGCGGGCGTGCTTCAGGAAGGCCTCCTCGCCCTCCTTCATGCTGATCGAATTGACGATCGGCTTGCCGCTGACGCATTTCAGCCCCGCCTCGATCACGTCCCACTTGGAGCTGTCGATCATCACCGGGACGCGCGCGATGTCGGGCTCGGCGGCGATCAGCTTCAGGAAGGTCGTCATCGCCGCGTGCGCGTCGAGCAGGCCCTCGTCCATGTTGACGTCGATCACCTGTGCGCCATTCTCCACCTGGCTGCGCGCGACCTCCACCGCGCGGGTGTAGTCGCCCGCCATGATGAGCTTCTTGAAAGCGGCGGAACCGGTGACGTTGGTGCGCTCGCCGACGTTGACGAAGTGGGTGGAGGAAGTGGTCATTCTTCTTTCTCTATCCTCCCCGGCGCGGGGAGGGGGACCAGCCGCAGGCTGGTGGAGGGGGTTCTCCGCTAGCGCGTCACCAGGTGGAGAACCCCCTCCACCCCTCGCCTTCGGCGAGCGGTCCCCCTCCCCGTCCGGGGAGGATATTCACGCCGCCATCGTGAACGGCTCCAGCCCGGCCAGCCGCGTGCGCACCGCCGGCGTGGGGATCGCGCGCGGCGGCAGGCCCTTCACCGCTTCGGCGATCGCCTTGATGTGCGCGGGCGTCGATCCGCAGCAGCCGCCCAGCACGTTCACCTGCCCCGCCACCGCCCATTCGCCGACCAGCCCCGCCGTGGTCGCCGGCGCCTCGTCATAGGCGCCCAGCTCGTTGGGCAGGCCGGCATTGGGATAGACCATGATGAGCGTGTCGCAGATCTCGCTCAGCGTCTTCACGTGCGGGCGCAGCTGCTCCGCACCGAACGAGCAGTTCAGGCCGATCGTCAGCGGACGCGCGTGGCGCACCGCGTGCCAGAACGCCTCCACCGTGTGGCCGGACAGGTTGCGGCCCGACAGGTCGGTCAGCGTCATCGACAGCATGATCGGCAGGTCGCGGCCCAGCGCCTCGCCCGCCTCGATCGCGGCCATGATTCCCGCCTTGGCGTTCAGCGTGTCGAACACCGTCTCGATCAGGATGAAGTCCGCGCCGCCCTCGACCAGCGCGTCGGTCTGCTCCCTGTACACCTGCTTCAGATAGTCGAAGTCGATCTCGCGATAGCCGGGATCGTTGACGTCGGGCGACAGCGACAGCGTCTTGTTCGTCGGCCCGATCGCGCCGGCGACGAAGCGGGGGCGGCCGTCCCTCCCCTGGAATTCGTCGGCGATGCGACGGGCGAGCGCGGCGCTCTCGACGTTGATCTCCCGCACCAGGCTCTCCGCCCCGTAATCGGCCTGGCTGATGCGGTTGGCGGAGAAGGTGTTCGTCTCCGCGATGTCGGCCCCCGCCTCGAAATACGCGCGGTGGATCGCCTCGGGCACCTCGGGCTTGGTCAGCGCGAGAATGTCGTTGTTGCCCTTCTGATCGTGGCCCAGCGCCAGCGAGCCGG
The DNA here is from genome assembly GCF_012035195.1 of Sphingomonas corticis. GTDB lineage: Bacteria > Pseudomonadota > Alphaproteobacteria > Sphingomonadales > Sphingomonadaceae > Sphingomonas > Sphingomonas corticis. Next base: position 417,295 of record NZ_JAAVJH010000003.1, on the reverse strand, counting down.
CGTAATCGGCCTCGGAGAGCTTCCAGTTCTGGATCTCGGTGCCGAAGGCGCCGTCGGTGACGAGGATGCGCTTCGCCGCTTCGGCCTTGAACGTTTCGCGAGGGGTCATCTGCAATCTCCCCCCTCCCGCTTGCGGGAGGGGTCGGGGGAGGGCCTGTCTCGATCGCATCCGCCTAGAGGAGACAGGCCCTCCCCTAGCCCCTCCCGCGAGCGGGAGGGGAATGTCAGGCCGCCGCCTTGGCCTCTCCCTGCCCGGCGCGCACGCCGAGCAGGTGGCAGATCGCGAAGCTCAGCTCGGCGCGGTTCATCGTGTAGAAGTGGAATTGCTTCACGCCGCCTGCGTACAGCTTGCGGCACAATTCCGCCGCCACCGTCGCCGACACCAGCTGTCGCGCCGCGGGATGATCGTCCAGCCCGGCGAACAGTCGCGCCAACCACGCCGGCACGTCGGTGGCGCACATCGCCGCCATCTTCCTGACCCCGGCGAAGCTGGCGATCGGCATGATCCCCGGCACGATCTCCGCGTCGATCCCCGCCGCCGCCGCGGCGTCGCGGTAGCGGAAGAAGGTCTCGGGCTCGAAGAAGAATTGCGTGATCGCGCGGTTGGCGCCCGCGTCCAGCTTCCGCTTCAGATTGTCGAGGTCGGCGACCTGGTCCGAGGAATCGGGGTGGCATTCGGGATAGCCCGCCACCGATATCTCGAACGGATGCAGCCGGCGCAATCCCGCCACCAGCGCGGCGGCATTCTCGTAGCCGCCGGGATGCGGCGCATAGGCCGTCGCGCCCGCCGGCGCGTCGCCGCGCAGCGCGACGATGTGGCGCACCCCCGCGGCCCAATATTCTTCCGCAATGGCGTCGATTTCCGCGCGCGTCGCCTCCACGCAGGTGAGGTGCGCCGCGGCCGGCACCTGCGTCTCGCGCGCGATCCGCGCCACCGTGGCGTGGGTGCGGTCGCGCGTGGAGCCGCCCGCGCCGTAGGTGACGGAAAGGAAGCGCGGGTTCAGCGGCGCGAGCGTCTCGATCGACTGCCACAGCACCTCCTCCGCCTTCTCGCTCTTGGGGGGGGAGAATTCGAAGCTGACCGCCACGTCGCCGCCGACGTCGGCGTAGAGCGGCCCGTCCAGCGCGCGCGCCGCCTCGGTCATTTCCTGCACCGACAAGGTCATGCCGCCTTCACCTCTCTCAGCGGCGCGCCGTGCTTGCGCGCGAGCCACAATTTCACCGTCAGTTCGCCGCCCTCGAGCGTGTCCACCCGCGCCGGCCGCAGCCCCGCGCTCGCGAACCAGGTCTCGATCTGCGCGTCGGAGAAGCCGAGCCGGGTGTGCGCGTCCTTCGCGCGCAGCTCCTCGCGATCGTGCGGGGCGAAGTCGGCGATCAGCAGCCGCCCGCCGGGGCCGAGCACGCGCGCCGCCTCCGCGATGGCGGCGCCGGGCTGCTGCGCGAAATGAAGCACGTGATGGATGATGGCCACGTCCGCCGCGCCGTCCGCCATCGGCAGCGCGTAGAGATCGGCCTGGCGCAGCTCCGCGTTGGCGAGCCCCTGCTGCCCGATCTTCGCACGGGCGAGGCGCAGCATCTCCGACGAGCGGTCGATGCCCAGCGCGTGGGTGGCGCGCGCGGCGAACAGCTCGATCATGCGCCCGGTGCCGGTGCCGATGTCGATCAGCCGGCCGATCGGCTGGTCCTCCAGTGCGCGGATCATCGCCGCCTCCACCTGGTCCTCGGCGATGTGGAGCGAGCGGATCGCGTCCCACTCGCCCGCGTGCGTCTCGAACCAGCCCGCGGCCGCCGCCGCGCGGTCGGCGCGCACCGCGGCGAGCCGGGCGGCGTCCGCCGCCGTCTCCCGCTCCTCGCCCCAGGCGTCGAGTGCGGCGAGCACGGGGGCGACGCGCGCGGGATCGCCCAGCGCCACGAACACCCAGCTGCCTTCCTTGCGACGCTCCGTCAGGCCCGCATCGGCCAGGATCTTGACGTGGCGCGACACGCGCGGCTGGCTCTGCCCCAGCACCTGCGCCAGCTCGCCCACCGACAATTCCATCGCGCGCAGCAGCGCGACGATGCGCAGGCGGGACGGGTCCGCCAATGCCTGAAAGATGTCGAGTGCCGCCGCCATGCGATCAAGATATAAAGATATCTTTATATGCGGTCAACGGCCACCCCTGCCCGCGCCGGACCTTTCCGCAGCCTTGCTTCGTTAAGTGGCCCGCTGGCAAGCGTTCCAGCTGCGTAACGGGGAGATGACCTATGAAGATCGCCACCACCATCGGCCTCGCGCTCGCCGCGGCGCTGTCCACCGCGGCGTGCAGCGAGCGCGCGCAGGACGAGAGCGCGCAGGCCGGCAACGTGATCGCCGCCGATACCGCCGCCACCGCGGAGAACGCCTCGCGCGATGTCGAGGCCGCGACCGACGACGCGCTGGCGGGGGCGGAGAATTCGCTCGACCGCGCGGGCCGCTCGATCGACAACGCCGCGGACGATGCCGCCGATGCCACCGGCAACGCGCTGACCCGCGCCGGCAACGCGATCCGCGACTGATGCGGACGGGACGGCGGGGCGGCGGCACGGTCGCGGCCCTGCTTCTCCTGGCGGCCTGCTCGGGCGGCGACGACCCGCCCGGCGGGCTGACGCGGGACGAGGAACGGCAGCTGAACGACGCCGCGGCCATGCTGGACGCGAACAGCGTCTCGCTCGACGACGTGACCGACAACGGGACCGACCCACGATGACCGATACGCCGCGCCGCCGCCTGGGCGCCACCGACCTGAAGATCACGCCGCTGGTGCTGGGCGGCAACGTCTTCGGCTGGACTGCGGATCGCGACGCCAGCTTCGCCGTGCTGGACGCCTTCGTCGGGGGCGGCGGCACGATGATCGACACCGCCGACGTCTATTCCGCCTGGGTGCCGGGGCATCGCGGCGGCGAATCGGAGAGCATGATCGGCGAGTGGCTGGCGCGCAGCGGGCGGCGCGACGACGTGCTGATCGCGACCAAGGTGGGGATGCTGCCCGGCGAGGGCGGCGAGAAGCTGGCACCGGCGCGCATCGCCGCGGCCTGCGACGCCTCGCTACGGCGGCTCGGCACCGACCGGATCGACCTCTACTATGCGCACCAGGACGACGAGGCGGTGCCGCAGGAGGCGGTACTGGAGGCGTTCGCGCGGCTGGTGGAGGCGGGCAAGGTCCGCGTGCTGGGCGCGTCCAACTTCCACGCCGCGCGGCTCAAGAGCGCCAACGAGGCGGCACGCGCCGCCGGCCTGCCCCGCTACGACGTGCTGCAGCCCGAGTACAACCTGGTCAGCCGGCACAGGTTCGAGGGCGAGTTGCAGGACCATTGCGTCGAGCACAACGTGGGCGTCCTGCCCTATTACGGGCTCGCCAGCGGGTTCCTGACCGGCAAGTACCGCTCGCGCGACGACCTGTCGCAGAGCGTGCGCGGCGGGCGGATGGGCGACCTCCTCGAGGGCAAGGGCAGGACCGTGCTCGACGCGATGGACGCGGTGGTGGCGGAGACCGGCGCGACCCACGCGCAGGTCGCGCTGGCATGGCTGACCGCGCAGGCCGGCGTCACCGCGCCGATCGCGAGCGCGACGTCGGTGAAGCAGGTCGAAGACCTGCTGGGCGCGATGACGCTGGAACTGAGCGCGGAGCAGCTGGGACGGCTGACCGACGCGGGGGCGTGATCGCCCTCACCCTTTTCATCGGCTGCGCCGATGGGAAGGGTGGTGGTGACGCCGATCAATGCCGCAGGAACAGCGACACCGAGAGCACGTGGTTCATCCGCGATGCCGGCCCTGCGCGATCGACGATCTGGTTGAGATATCCCGCCTCGATCGTCGACGTGCCCTTCAGCCCCAGCTCCACGCCGACGAAGGTGCGCAGCTGGTCGAAGCCGGAGCGCGGGCGCCAGTCGGGTTCGTTGAGCGCGACGAACGCCTCCACCGAGGCCATCGGCGCCAGCTTTCTGGCGACCGGATATTCGTAGCGCAGCATCTGCCGCAGCCGCCACTGCATGTCGCGCCCGTCGGTTCGCCAGCGCTGCTCCAGCCGGGTGCGCGACTGAAGCTCGCCGGGCAGGTCGCGCACGAACAGCGTCGCCTGCTGGAACAATCGCTCCTCGTTCTCGCCCGCCGCGGGCTCCTCGACATGGGCGTAGCCGAGGTAGAGTTGCAGGTTCGGGGTCGCCTGCACGCCGATGGCGGGGCGCAGCAGCAGCTGCTCCACGTCCTCGGCATCGCGGCCGACGCGCGGCTGCACCTCGGCGAAGTAGATCAGTTTGCCCGCGATCGGGCCGGTCGCGGTCAGGTTCACCCAGGTGCTGAGGTCGTGGTCGACCTGCGCCGCCGCCGGGGTGGCGAGCGCCAACGCGGCGGCGAGCGTCAGAAGATGACGGATCGGTGACATGCGCGCGGCCTTCGCCGCGCCCCGGCGTGGTGTAAAGCGTGCGGCGGCGGGCAGAAACACTCGCTCACATTCAGTCGCCGGCGAAGGCGATCGCGCTGACCCCGCGCTCGCGCTCGTTCACCACCCAGGCGCGACCCGCCGGCGGTGCCGCGCGCTGCGGGCAGGCGGGACGCAGGCAGCGGCGGCAACCGAGCCCGATCGGCGTCGCCAGCCCGGCGAGATCCAGCCCGCGCGCGGCGGCGAGCGGCCCCGCCAGCCCCGCCTCCACGCCCAGTCCCACGGCGAACTCCGCCGCCACCAGGCCGTAGCGCCGCCCCTGCGGCGACACCGTGCGCGCCATCGTCAGGAAGCGGGCATTGTCCTCCAGCTCCACCAGCTGCACCGCCAGCGTCCCCGGCCGGTCGAAGGCGTGGTGCAGCCGCCACAGCGGGCAGCGCGCATCCGCCTCCACCAGCGCGGCACCGCTCGCCCCGGCGTAGCGCTTCGACGCGACGCCGGCGCGGTCGACGCGGACCATGAAGAAGGGCAGCCCGCGCGCGCCGACGCGGCTCAGCGTCGTCAGACGGTGCGCCACCTGCTCGAACCCGGCGCCGAAGCGGCGTTGCAGCAGCTCGATGTCGTAGCCCGTCGTCTCGCACGCACGCAGGAACCGTGCGTAGGGCATCATCACCGCCGCCGCGAAATAGCCGCACAGGTGCCGCCGGTAGAGCCGCTCGGCGGTGCGATCGGCGAAGCCGGCGCCGCGGGCCAGCGCCTCCACCTCCTCGCGCGCCTCGATCTGCGCCAGCTGGAACGCGGCGGCGAAGGTGCGGCTGGCGGGGTCGAGCAGTTCGGAAAGTTGCAGCTGCCGCGCGTGGAGGTCGAGCCGGCGGAGCGCGTCGGGCATCACCTCGGCAGGCAGCACGCGGATGGCGAGCTGGTGGCGGGTGCGCAGCCGCTCCGCGATCGCGCCGTAAAGGTCGCCCGCGCCGAGCCGCAGCTCGTCCGCCAGCGCCTCCGCCGCGGCGTCGAGATCGGCGAAATGGTTGCGCCAGCGCTCGATCTCGCGCCGGACCGCGGCGACGGGATCGTCGTCGGCTGGGGCCGCCCCCCCCGACCCGCCGCGGTCGTAGGCGCGCGCGAACGCCTCCGCGCCGGACGGGGCGGCGGCCAGCCACTCTTCCAGCTCGGCGCGGTCGATCTCCAGGTCCGCGAACAGCGGGTCGGCCAGCCGCCGCCGCATCGCCGCCGCGCCGCCGCCCGGCTCCGCGGCGGAGAGCGCGCGCGGATCCAGGTCGAAGGTCTCCGCCAGCCGGACGAGCAGCGTCGCCGACAGGGGGCGCTGGTTGCGCTCGACCAGGTTCAGGTAGCTGGGGCTGATCCCCAGCATCTCCGCCATCGCCGCCTGGCTGAGCGCCAGCCGCCGTCGCAGCCGCCGGACGACGTGCCCGGCCATCAGTTTCTCGCGTACCATGACGCGTCTGTAAAGTATTTACAGCTGCACAACAATGAACCTCGCCCATCGCGACGCGACGACCCTGAAAGCGCGCGAAAGCGCCTGTTCGCGTGAAATCCTGTGAATTAGCTACTGCGCAACGCCAAGCAGGAGCCGCACCATGACCACCGAACCGCAGCGCAGCCGCGCCGTCTTCTCGACCGAGGACTTCGGCCTGATGAAGGAAGCGGTCGCCAATTACGTGAAGCAGATCGCCGACGATCCGCGCTCGTCCAAATTCTCCAACCTCTACCACCGGCTCGGCCGGCTGGGCTGAGTTTCCTGGGGAGGAAAGGGGCCCGCCGGTGACGCAAGCGCCGGCGGGCATTCCCCCGAGACCAACGCCCGTTCGGGCTGAGCGAAGTCGAAGTCCATGCGTCACCCGTGCCCTTCGACTTCGCTCAGGGCGAACGGCGGTGGCGCAAGACCATAGAGGGACCATCCGTGACCTATCAGGATCAGATCGCCGGCGCGGACACGCTGATCCGCGGCCACAACGGCACGTGGGACGGCATCGACGCGGAGGCGGTCGCGCGGATGCGCCTGCAGAACCGCTTCAACACCGGGCTCGACATCGCGAAATACACCGCGGGTATCATGCGGCGCGACATGGCGGCCTATGACGCCGATCCCGCCAACTACACGCAGTCGCTCGGTTGCTGGCACGGCTTCATCGGCCAGCAGAAGCTCATCAGCATCAAGAAGCATTTCGGCAGCACCAAGGGGCGCTACCTCTATCTCTCCGGCTGGATGGTCGCGGCGCTGCGCAGCGACTTCGGCCCGCTGCCCGACCAGTCGATGCACGAGAAGACGAGCGTGCCCGCGCTGATCGAGGAACTGTACACCTTCCTCAAACAGGCCGACGCGCGCGAGCTGGGCATGATGTTCCGCGACCTGGACAAGGCGCGCGAGGCGGGGAACGAGATCGAGGCGCAGCGGCTGATCCACGCGATCGACGGCTATGAGACGCACGTCGTGCCGATCATCGCCGACATCGACGCGGGCTTCGGCAATGCCGAGGCGACCTACCTGCTGGCGAAGAAGATGATCGAGGCGGGCGCCTGCGCGCTGCAGATCGAGAACCAGGTCAGCGACGAGAAGCAGTGCGGGCACCAGGATGGCAAGGTGACGGTGCCGCACGACGACTTCCTCGCCAAGGTGCGCGCCTGCCGCTACGCCTTCCTCGAACTGGGCGTGGAGGACGGCATCATCGTGACGCGCACCGATTCGCTCGGCGCGGGCCTGACGAAGCAGATCGCCTATTCGAAGGAAGCCGGCGACATCGGCGACCAGTACAATGCCTTCCTGGACTGCGAGGAAGTGACCGACCTGACGGCACTGCGCGGCGACGTGGTGATCGAGCGGGACGGCAAGCTGGTGCGGCCCAAGCGGCTGGCGAGCAACCTGTTCCAGTTCCGCGAGGGGACGGGCGCGGACCGCTGCGTGCTGGACTGCATCACCAGCTTGCAGAACGGCGCGGACCTCTTGTGGATCGAGACGGAGAAGCCGCACATCGAACAGATCGCGTCGATGGTGGACCGCATCCGTGAGGTCGTGCCCGACGCGAAGCTGGTGTACAACAATTCGCCCAGCTTCAACTGGACGCTGAACTTCCGCCAGCAGGTGTTCGATGCGTGGGCCGAGGCGGGGAAGGACGTCTCCGCCTATGACCGCGCCAAGCTGATGAGCGTCGATTATGACGCGACGCCGCTGGCGGCGGAGGCGGACGAGAAGATCCGCACGTTCCAGCGCGACGCGGCGGCGCGGGCGGGGATCTTCCACCACCTCATCACGCTGCCGACGTACCACACCGCGGCGCTGTCGACGGACAATCTCGCGAAGGAATATTTCGGCGAGGCCGGGATGCTCGGCTACGTGAAGGGCGTGCAGCGGCAGGAGATCCGCCAGGGCATCGCCTGCGTGAAGCATCAGAACATGAGCGGCAGCGACATCGGGGACGACCACAAGGAATATTTCGCCGGAGAGGCCGCGCTGAAGGCGGGCGGCGTGCACAACACGATGAACCAATTCGCGGCGTGACGCGGGACGGCCGCAGCGACGCTGCGGCCACCTCGCGGCACGCCCGGCCAGCGGCGCGCCCGCGGCGTCTGACGACGCGGGCTTTGCCCGCGGCGGGGCCGAGAAGAAGCACGGAGAGGGTGCAGGGGAAGGAGGCGGGATCAACCCGCCCCTTCCCCTTTTTCGTCTGCACGTGAGACCCCGTTCGTGGCGAGGAGGGGCTGAGCGAAGTCGAAGCGGCTCCTCAGGACGAACGGGATCGAGTGATCCATCACCCGAACAGCCGCACCAAACTCCGCTCCAGCATGACGAATTGCCACAAGGTCCGCCCGTGCTCCTCGCGGCCCGCGCGATGCGCCTCCGCCAGCCGCCCGAGCCGCTCGAGGTCGAACCATCCCGTTCGCGCCAGCGTGCGCGAGCGGGCCAGCGCGGTGGCCTGTTCCGCCAGCGGGCCGCGGAACCAGGCGCTCACCGGCGTCACGAACCCCATCTTCGGCCGATACAGGATGTCGCGTGGCAGGTAGCGCTGCATCGCCTTCTTCATCAGCCACTTGCCCTCGCCCCCGCGCAACCGCATCGAGGAGGGAAGCCGCGCCGCCAACTCGACCAGCCGGTGGTCGAGCAGCGGCTCGCGCGCCTCCAGGCTGACGGCCATGCTGGTGCGGTCGGTCTTCGTCAGGATGTCGCCGGGCAGCCAGATCGCCATGTCGGCATATTGCGCGCGGTCCAGCGCGTCGCGCGCGGGCGCGTCGCGCATCGCCGCTACGTAGCGGTCCTCGGCACGATGGCCCTGCAAGGCGCCACGCGCCGCGTCGGTCAGCAGCGCGGCGCGCAGCTCAGGCGTGGTGACGCCGACCGAGCGGGCGTATCCTTCCGCCCCGTCGCGCGCCAGGTTCATGAGCGTCGCCTTCGCGCGCAGCGGGCGCGGTGCCCAGTCCGCCTTGGGCCAGGCCGCGCCCAGCGCACCGAACAGCGGGGAGCGCACGCCGGCGGGGATCAGGCCGCGCACGCGCTCCTCCGCCGCCTGGAAGCGGTGGCGGCGATAGCCGGCCAGCGCCTCGTCCGCGCCATCGCCAGACAGGGCCACCGTCACCTGCTCGCGCGCCAGCGCGCACACCTGCCAGGTGGCGAGCGCGGAGGCGTCGGCGAAGGGTTCGTCGAAGGCGTGGACCAAGGTGGGGATCAGCGCGAAATCATCGCTCCTCACCACCCGTTCGCGATGGTCGGTGGCGAAGCGCGCGGCGACGCCGGCGGCATGGGCGCGCTCGTCGTGCCCCGCCTCGTCGAAGCCGATCGTGCAGGTCTTGACCGCGTGGCGGCTCGCCTCCGCCATCAGCGCGACGACCGCGGAACTGTCCACCCCGCCGGAGAGAAACGCGCCGAGCGGCACGTCGGCGACCATGCGGCTGGTGACGCCCTCGCGCAGGCGGTGGAGTAGCTCCTCCTCCAGCGCCGCGACCGACCCGCGCGCGCGGTCGGCGAACGACAGTTGCCACCAGCGTTGCGGCGCGGGCACGGGCTTTCCTCGCTCCAGCAGCAGGAAATGGCCGGCGGGCAGCTTCTTCACGCCCGCGACTAAGCAGGCGTCGTCGGGCACGTAGCCGAAGGCGAGGAAATCCTCCACCGCGCGCACGTCGGGCGCGCGGCGCAGCAGCGGATGGGCGACCAGGCCCTTCAGCTCCGACGCGAAGGCCAGCGCGCCGTCGGACAGCTCGACATAGTGGAGCGGCTTCACGCCCATGCGGTCGCGCGCCAGGAACAGCGTCTGCGTCCGGGCATCGTGGATGGCGAAGGCGAACATGCCGTTCAGCCGGTCGAGCAGCGAGGGCCCCCATTCGGCATAGCCTTGCAGCAGCACCTCGGTGTCGCCGTCGCTGCGGAAGACGCGGCCGCGCGATTCCAGCTCGCGGCGCAGGTCGCGGAAATTGTAGATCTCGCCGTTGAAGACGATCGCGTGGCGCTCGTCCGCATCCACCATCGGCTGGGGCGATCCGGCGAGGTCGATGATCGACAGGCGGCGGTGCGCCAGCCCCACGCCGGGCGCGGTCCACGTGCCCGCGCCGTCCGGCCCGCGATGCGCCATCGCCTCGCCCATCGCGCGCACCCGCGCCGGATCGACCGGCTTCGCCACGGCGGGATAGAACAGCCCCGCGAACCCGCACATGCCCGATCTAAGCCCCTAGCCGTTCGTGGTGAGGAGAGGCTGAGCTTGTCGAAGCCTCGTCTCGAACCGCCCTTGCCCTTCGAGACGGCCTTTCGACAAGCTCAATGCCTCCTCAGGACGAACGAGGATAGACGATTCGATCCGCCGCCGCGTCGACCGGCCCCAGTGCCGCGCGAAAGGCACGGATCGCCGCCACCGCGTCTGGCCCGGTCGCCGACAGATGGATCGCGACCGCGACCTGCGTTCCGCCGTCCAGCTTGTCGCGCACCGTCGCGATCTTCGCGCGCGTGCCGCTGCCGGTCAGCGTGCCGCCGACGCGGTACCAGGTCGCGACGACGCGCTCGACCGGGCGGCCGTCCGCCCCCGCGGCGACGATCCGCACCGCCGCGCCGCCGTCGATCGCGGGCAGGTCCGCCACGCGGGTCCAGCGCGTCGCCTCGCCCAGCACCCCGATGCCGTAGCCGACCAGCTCACGGCCTTCGCGCTGGCCGGCGATCACGGCCACGCCCATGTCGACGGCGCGCCCGTGCGCCTGGCGATAGCGACCGTAGAGATAATGGTCCGCGGCGGGATAGACCGGCTGCCACGGCATGCCGTTTATCGCCGCGCGCTGCCAGCCCGCGACCGCGGGCAGGTCGATCCGCGCCGGCAGCGGCGCGGCGCGCGCGGCGACGGCGGCGCTCCACGCCGGGAAGGTCGCGGCGGTGGCGAGGACGAGCGCGGCGGCGACCGCCGGGTGGAGCGTCATCCGCGGCTCGGTGCCGATCCGCGCGGGATCGAAGGCGGGGTCGTCGGGCGCGCGATCGAACCGGCGCCACGCGCCGGCCATCAGCGCCGCCATCACGACCGCGAAGAAGATCCAGCCGTAGACGATATGGTCGAACCCCGTCGCCGCCTCCACGCTGGTCAGGTGCGCGGCATAGATGGTGGCGAAGGCGCGCACCGCATTGGCAAGGACCGGAACGACGACGCAGGCCAGGAGGAACAGCGCCCGCCGGCGCCAGCCGCGGAAAGCCACGTTGGCGACCAGTGCGCCATAGGCCAGCATGGCCAGCACGAACTTCGCGCCCGAGCACGCCTCCGCGACCTCGAACCAATAGCGCCCGGCGTGGATCAGCACGCCGTCCACGACCGCGGGCACGCCGGCGAGGTGGAGCATCGGCAGCACCATCGCGACGGTCGCGTCCTGCAACGGCGGCTCCAGCCCGTCGCCGAGCGGGATCATGAAGCCGGCATAGGCGAGCGGGAACAGCAGCCCGCGCGCGACCGCGGGACCGAGGCAGGCGACCACCGCGCCCTCCACCATCACCAGCAGCCCCGCCTGCCGCGCCAGCGCGACGCTGCCCGCATCGCCGAGCAGCCACGCGAACCCACCCGCGGCGACGATCGCGACGCCAGGAAGCCAGCCGACAGGACGCAGCGCCGCGACCTCGCGCCGGCGGGTCCATATCAGCCAGGCGACGACGGGCGCGATGAAGAGGCAGTGGCCGAAGGTGGTGCTGGTCCACCAGATGCGCGCGACGTCGCGCACGTCCTGCCGGAACAGCGCGAGGAGGAGAGTGGCGGTGACGGCGAGGATGGCGAGGTGGCGGGGCCAAGTCCCCGCCCCGCCCCGGCCAACACCGGGGCCCAGTCGCGGAGGCGGCCGTTGCGGCTCGCCGATGTCGCCCAACTGGACCCCGGCGCTCGCCGGGGTGGTGGCGATCGTCGGCGTCATGCCGCGGCCTTCAGGGAAGCCAGCCCCAGCATCGCGTCGAGCGGCGCCAGCGCGGCGTCCCAGCCGTAGCGCGCCACCACCCGCGCGCGCGCGGCGGGGCCGAGGCCGGCGGGATCGTCCAGCAGTGCGCACACCGCCTCCGCGCCTTCGCCGACGCGGATCGTGCCGGCATGGTCGATCCCTTCCGCCGCCGCCGCCGAGGCGAGGACGGGGCGCGCCATCGCCATCGCCTCGAGCACCTTGTTCTGCACCCCGCGGGCGATCAGCAGCGGCGCGACGACCACGTCAGACGCGGCGAGCCAGCCGCGCACGTCGGGGACCTCGCCCGTCACGATCACGCTTTCCCCGGCCAGTGCCCGCACCGCGGTGGTCGGCGCGCGGCCGACGATGGCGAAGCGCACGTCGGCGTGACGCGCGCGGACCGCCGGCAGCATCTCGCGCGCGAAGGCGACCACCGCCTCCACGTTGGGGCGATAGTCCATCTGTCCGATGAAGGTGACGAGCCGCCCCTGCCCGACCACCGGCGCGAAGGGAGCGGCGGGATCGAAGACGGCGGTGTCGATGCCGTTCTCCAGCACGCGCCCGCCCGGCACCAGCGTCGCCTCCGCCGCGCTGACGAAGAGGGCGGCGTCGACGTTCGCGGCGACCTGTCGCTCGTAGGCGCCGAGCAGCCGCGCCTCGCGCCGCATCGGCCAGGCGAGCGGCCCGCGGGCATAGGCGGCGAACTTCGCCGAATCAGCGTCGACGAAGTCCATGATGCGCCGGCCGTGCGCGGGCAGATATTGCGCCATCTGCCCGGAGAAGGCGTAGGTGGCGGCGACCGGATGGCGCGCCACGATGTCGCGCACCGCGGCATGGACGCGCGCGTCGTCGAACGCGGCCAGCGAGACCGGACGCCCGCCGGCCAGCGCCTCCGCCGCGGCACGCGCGCGCGACTTCGTGCGATGGACGACGACGCACTCGCCCAGCATCGCGCGGAAGGCGGGCGGCACGTCCACGTCCGCGGCGGTATCGGCGAAGGCAACGAGGTGCACGCGTGCGCGCGCGGCGAGGTGCCGCAGCACGTGGAAGCTGCGGATGCGGTCGCCGCGGTCGGGCGGGAACGGCACGCGATGCGCGAGGAACAGGATGTCGGTCATCGGCCATGCCTGCTCGGCACAAGGGAGAGGATGGAGGCGGCGGGCCTCACCCCAGCCCCCGGCTGATCCACGGCCCGACCGCATTGGCGAGCGGCAGCGGCAGGCGCCGCCACGTGCGCACCATCAGCGCGTATCTCGGGTCCAGCGGGTTCACCACGCGGGGGGCGCCCGCGCTCCACGTCGCATAGGCGAGCGGGCGCGGCTCGAAGCCCCAGTTCTTCTTGAACGCCGCCGCGCCCGTCCCGGCCTTCGACCGGCCGAAGTCGAAGCGCGTGCAGCCGCGCGCGCGGGCGTGCGCCATCAGCGCGACATACATCCGGTCGTTGGCGCGCAGTTCCCGCGCCTCTCGCGTGCCGCCGCCCCAATAGGGATGGACGGTGCCGCGCCAGTAGAGGCTCAGCACGCTCGCCACCGCGCGGCCGCGATGGCGCACGGTCAGCACGTCGGCGTCCATCGTCGCCAGCACGGCGCGGAACAGCGCGCGCGGGAAGACCGGCGTGCCCAGGTTGCGCACCGATTCGGCGTAGACGCGGTGGTGCACGTCCGCGTCGGCGTGGATGTCGATCGTCAGGTCGGCGGCCAGCGCCTTGCGCACCTCGGCGCGCTGCTTGCGCGGAATGGCGAGCAGCTGCGCCTCGTCGTCGCCGGCGAGGTCGCGCGCGAAGCCCACGTAGGTCGCGGCATCCACCGCCCAACCCGCCGGCGCCGCGCCGCCGCGCAGCTCCACCGAGGGGCAGCCGAGCGTCGCCGCCAGCGCGCTGGCGCCCGAGGCGAGCGCCTCCGCCTCGCCCAGCGCGCCGCCGTCGACGGCGAAGCCGCAGGACACCAGCGCCCGGCCGAACAGCGGCGAGCGCACGTGCGTCATCGGCAGGACGCCCGCCAGCGTGCCGTTGGCGCGCTCCGCCATCAGCGTGATCGCGCGCTGGCCGCACGCCGCCTCCACCGCCTCGCCCCAGGCGGGCAGGTGGAAGGGCGTGGCACCGGGATGCGCGCGCACGAACGCCTCGATCCGCGCCCGGTCGGACGGTCGCGCGCGGCGCACGCCGACGGGGGCGCGGAGCAGCGGCGCGGTCATGCCGCCAGCCTGTCGCCCGGCAGCCGCTCGACCACGTGGTCGACGCGGCCCCAGGCGTGGCGGCGGATCAGCCCGTCCAGCTTCCCCGCCATCGCCTTCAGCCGGCTGTAGTGGCGCAATCGCGAGCGCAGCGGCGCATGGGCGACGCGGGGCTGGCCGGGATCGACCTCCCACGGATGAAAGTAGAAGATGCCCGGCTGCGCCTGCGCATTGGACTGGCGGATGGCGAGGTCGGTCAGCGCGGCGGGGAGCAGGCGGAAGAAGCCGCCCCCCGTCGCGACGCGCCGCCCGGCGATCTGCGCCACCGTCACCGGCAGCTCGACCAGCGCGGCATCGGCGTGCGGGCGCCATGCGAAGCGCGGCGACCCATGCCAGCCGTAATGGTCGTGGCGCAGCGGCGCGACGCTGCTGGAGTAGAGATAGCCTTCCTCCGCCAGTACCGCGTGCGCCCAGGGCGTGCGCGCGTCGATGGAGAAGCTGGGCGCGCGATAGCCGGTGACGGCGACGCCGGCGGCATCCTCCAGCGCGGCCTTCGCGCGGGCGAGGTCGGCGCGGAAGGCGGCGGCGTCGAGCGTGAAGACGCGCGCGTGGTCCCAGCCGTGGCTGGCGATCTCATGCCCCTCTTCGACGATGCGGCGGACCAGTCGCGGGTGGCGCGCCGCGACCCAGCCGAGCGTGAAGAAGGTCGCCTTCACCCCCGCGGCGGCGAACAGGTCCAGCACGCGCGCGCTGTTGTCGGCAACGCGCGATTCCAGCGCGTCCCAGTCGGCACGGTCGATCGTGCGCTCGAAGGCGCCGACCTGGAACCACTCCTCGACGTCGACGGACAGCGCGTTCAGCACGGTCATGCCGCGCCCCGCAGCGCCTCCGGCACGGCGTCCTTCTCGACCCAGTCCATCAGCAGCGTCAGCACGCGGCGCAGCGCCTCGTCCTGCTCGGCGATGCGTGCCTCCAGCGTGGCGACGCGCGCGTCGAGCGCATGTTCGTCATGCCGGGCGGCGCGGGGCGCGGCTTCTTCCACCGGCGGGGCGATGGCGACGGCATCCTCCTCCGGCTCGACCACCACCGAAGGGGCGACGGGGGCGGGCAGTTCGACCCCCTGGTCCGCCATCACCGCGGCGACCAGCGCGGCGTCGATCGTGTCGGCCTGCATCACCGAGGCGTGGAGGAGCGCGCGGGTCATCACCTGGTTCACGCGGCGCGGCACGCCGTCGCTGGCGGCGTGGATCGCGGCGCAGGCGTCGTCGGCGATGACGGGACGCCCCTGCCAGCCCGCGACCTGGAGGCGGTGCGCGACATAGGCCGCGATCTCGTCCGCGCCCATCGGATCGAGGTGGTGGATCGCGATCACGCGCTGGCGCAGCTGCTCCAGCCGCTCCGACCCGTTCAGCCGCTCGCGGAACTCCGGCTGGCCCAGCAGGAAGATCTGCAGCATGGCGTGCCCGCCCGCCTGGAAGTTGCTGAGCATCCGCAGCTCCTCCAGCGCGGAGACGGGAAGCGCCTGCGCCTCGTCGACGACCAGCAACGTGCGCCGCCCGCTGCGCGCCACGGCGTGGAGGCCGCGCTCGATCGCCAGCAGCAGTTCCGCCTTGGACTTCCCCTCGGGCGCGACGCCCAGCCCGTCGGCGACGATGCGCAGCAGGTCCTCCGCGCGCACCGCGGTGGACACGATGCGGATCGCGTTCAGGCTGGCGGGGTCGATCCGCTCCATCAGGTGGCCGACCAGCGTCGTCTTGCCCGCGCCGATGTCGCCGGTGATGACGATGAAGCCCTCGCCCTGCGCCAGGCCGTAGCCCAGGTACGCCATCGCCTTGCGGTGCGTGGCGGTGTCGAACCAGAAGCGCGGGTCGGGCGTCAGCTGGAACGGGCGGTCGGAGAGGCCGAAGAAGGCGTCGTACATCGTCGTTCGTCCGTCAGAAGGTGTAGCGCGCGCCGAGCAGCGCCTGTGCCGACCACTGGGTATCGAACCCCTCCTGGTCGAAGCCGTAGAGGCCGATCGAGGCGAGCGTGCCGAGCCGGCCGAGCTGGAGCGAGTAGGTGGCATTGGCGCCGCCGCCGTAAACGTCGCCGCCCGCGCCCAGCCCGTTCGCCAGCCCGCTGGAATACCAGCTGCCGAAGACGGTCAGGTCGATGGCGGAGATGCGTGACAGGTCGCGGCCGTAGAAGGCCTGGGCGTAGGCGCTCTGGTCCTCCAGCCCGTAGGTGACGATGCCGGGCACGCCGCCCCCGGTGCCTGACCGGGGCGCATTGAAGCGGCGGTTGGCGTACCCCCCGCCGATGCCGAAGCGGGTGCGGCCGTAGCTGGCGCTCAGCACGGCGTCGATGCCGCGCGCGCGGTAGCTGGCGGTCGCGATCGACTGGAACACGTCGTTCAGGCAGCCACCTGCGCCGGCGCCGCCGGTGCCGGGCCGCGCGCCGAAGACGCAGCCGGCGAACTGCTGGCCGAACGGATCGGGCCGCGCCTCGAAGGCGGTCGGCAGCTCGCGCAGCCCGTCGCGCAGCTGGCGGCCGAAGGTCTCGACGCCGTCGTAGGCGACGATCGCCAGGCCGACGTTGCGGTCGATCGCGTAGCTGAGCGAGCCGAAATAGGTCTCGCCGCCGTAGCGCCAGCCCGCGCTCGCCTGCAATTCCAGCCGCGGGCTGGGCCGCCAGATCACCCCGGCGTCGTAGATGAGGCCGTCGGTATCGTAGGCGATCCGTTCCGGCGAAGCCGGGTCGGTGACGTAGCGGCCGTTGCCGTCCAGGAGCGGCGCGCCGGTCGCGTCGACCAGCGGGTCGCGCTGCGTCGCCTTGATCCGTTCGTAGCCCACGCCGCCGCGGATCGCGACATGGCCCGACAGCGGCAGCGTCACGTCGCCGCGGCCGAACCAGCCCTCGTAGGTCTGGTCCAGCTGGCTCGCGTCCTCGCGCTCGTACGCGCCGGACAGCTGGATCGCGAAGGGGAACACCTCGCCCGCCGCGGTGCCCACGGATCCTTGCGCGAGGTGGCTGGTGGACGTGTCGAAATAGTCGAGCCGCTGCACCGGCACCGGGCCGGGGACGTCGGGGGTCTCCACCTTGGTGAAGCCGACGAAATAGCTCGCGCCCACGTTCAGCGGCCCGGCGCGGGTAGCGAGCGAGGGGCCGGCGTAGAGCGAGTAGACCTGCGACACGTTGGCGACGTCGCCGACGAGATTGCCGGGCGCCGCGCCGCGGATGTCGGTACGCGCGCGCGTGGCGATGCCGCCCGCTTCCAGGTTCAGCCCCGGCGCGACCGTCACCGCGGCGCGGGCGAGGCCGGAGTGGACGTCCTGCGTCACCTGATCGTCCGCCCAGTCGAAGCGGCGTTCGTAGCGGTAGCTGATCTGCGCCTGCGACCGCGCGGTGTTGACGCCCGCGTCCACGCCCGCGGCGAGCGAGGTGTACGTCGTGACGTCATCGTTCGACAGGTCCGCGGCGACCGCCTGCGCCACCTCGACATAGGGCTGGACGTAGTGCGCCCGGTCGCTCTGCGCCGCGGCGGGCGTGGCGGCGAGCGAAGCGACGACCATCACCAACACGCCACCCCGGCGTACGCCGGGGTCCAGTTGCGCAAACGTCGGCGATGGAGACGCTTGGTCACCCACCTGGACCCCGGCGTACGCCGGGGTGGAAAGCACGAGATGCGTGCGACCGGACACGATCACCCCTCCTGACCGTAGTAGCTGCCGAAACGCCCGCGCCCCGGCTCGTAGCTGACGGAATTGAGGACCAGCGCGATCTCCTCGCACCCGTCGAGCAGCTGCACCGCCTCGCGCACGTCGGCTTCCGTCGTGCGGTCGGCGCGGACGACCAGCATCACCTGCCCCACCAGCAACGCCAGCACCGAGGCGGGCGAGGCGGCGAGCGCGGGAGGCGTGTCGAACACGATGATGCGGCGCGGGTTGGCCGCGAGCAGCCGGTCCAGCACCTGCTCGGTTCGGCGGCTCGCCAGCAGCTCGGTGTCGGCGTGGCTGCGCTTGCCCGCGGGCAGCAGCGACAGCTGCGGCACGTCGGTGCGCACGACGCAGCTCTCCGGATCGATCGTCGGATCGCCCAGCACGTCGAGCAACCCGGTCGAATCGTCGAGGCCGAGCGATGCCATGACGTCGGGCTTGGCGAAATCGGCGTCGACCAGCAGGATCTCCACGTCGCGCTCGGCGGCGAGGCTGATGGCCAGGTTGATCGCGCAGAAGGTCTTGCCTTCCCCCGGCTTGCCCGATCCGACCAGGATCGTGCGTGCGCGCTCCCCCTTCGGCCCCTCGCCCACCTCGTCCGCCGTCAGCAGCAGCTGGCGCTTGATGAGGCGGAACTCCTCCGCCAGCGCGCCGACGGGGGCGCCGGGCACGAGCATCCCCTTCTCCGCCAGCATCGTGCGGTCGATCAGCGCGATGTCCGACGGCGGGGGGGTCCAGTCCTCCTCGTCCTCGCCGCCATGCGCGAGGAACTCGACCGGGATCGCCGCCAGCGTCGGCATGACGTCGCCGGCCGCGGGCGCGGGCGCCCGCTCGATCGGGCGCACGTCGTCCGCCGGCGCCGGCGCGTCGGCCTGGCGCAGCGCGGCGGGGCTGGCGCGGAAATAGGCGTCGAAGTCGTAGACCCGCGCGGCCTGCTCGATCAGCGATCCCTGCGTCATGCCGCCAGCCCCCGCTGCACCATCTCCAGCCCGAGCAGGCCGACATAGGCGACCGCCAGCGCGGCGGTGGCGCCCGCGAACCACTTCAGCCGGCGGCGGCGCTCCTCCTCCTGCCGGCGCGTCAGCATCTCGCCGACCGAGCCGATCACGGTCATGCCGGACACCTTCTCCAGCCGCTGCGCGGTGGCAAAGGTCGCCTGCACCTGCCCCATCGCGAAGGCGGCGCCCACGCCGGCGAGAAGCCCGGCGACCAGCACGCCCGACAACAGCAGCGGGCGGTTGGGCGCGGTGGGCACGCGCGGCGCGGTGGGCGGGTCGATGACGCTGAACTTCACCGCGTCGGTCTGCGTCTGCGCCTGCGCGCGCAGGCTCACCTGCTCGCGCTGGGCGAGCAGCTGGTCGTACTGGTCCTTCAGCACGGTGGCGCTGCGGTCGATCTCGCCCTGCTCCGCCGCCACGGCGGGATCGCCGGCGAGCTTCGCCGTCAGCTGGTCGAGGTCGCCCTGCAGCTGGCGCCTGCGCATCTGCAACGCGGCGACCGCGGACTGCCGGTCCGCCACCATCGCCTGGAGCGAGAGGAAGGCGGGATTGGCGACGCTGCCGTCGCCGCCCGCCGCCACCGGCTCGCCGCGCGCGGCGGCCTGCGCCAGCGCGAGCTGCTGCTTCAGCGCGACCACGTCCGGATGGTTGTCCGTATACCCGCGCCCGCGCGCGTCGGCGAGCTGGCCCTGGATCGCCGCCAGCCGCGCGCGCGCCGGCCCCATGCCCGGCGCGATGCCGCCACCGCCCGCCACGCTGCGCGGCGTCGCCGCCATCTGCCCCTGCACCGCGGCGAGGCTGCTGGCGGCGGCGGCGAGATCGCCGTCCACCTGGCTCATCTGCGTGCGCGCCGCGCCGATGCGGTCGCTGATCGTGCCCGTGCCCGGCAGCGCGCCCAGGTAGCGGTTCTGGAAATCGGTGCGCTTGGCCTCCGCGTCCTGCAACTTGGCACCCAGCGTGCCGAGCTGACCGTCCAGGAAGGCGAGCGTCTGCGTCGCCTGCCGGCGATCGTCGCTCAGGTTCGTCTCGACGAAGATGTCGATCAGCTTCTGCGTGATCGCGGCGGCCAGCTTCGGCGAGGCGGCGGTGGTGGTGATCTCGAACAGGTTGTTCTGCTGCGCCACCACCTTGATCGCGGTCTGCAACCCGGCGACGCGATCGGCCACGTCGCGGTCGCTGGCGACGCCCTGTGCCAGGTCGGTGCCGCGTACCACCTTCTCCAGGTTCACCGCGCTGGTCAGCGTCTGTCGCACCGTGTCGATGTCCTGCGCCTGCGACGCCGCGACGCCGGGATCGGTGCCCGCGGGCAGGACCGAGCGCATCTGCACGAACACGCGCGCGCGCGAATCGTACTTGCTGGGCATCTGACTGACGACCAGCCAGCCCGCCACGCACACGCACCACGCCACCGCCAGCCCGAGCCAGCGGCGCGTCCACACCGTGTGCAGCGCGATGCGCAGTTCCTCGAACAGGCCCGTCACGTCAGAACATGCTTTCCGGAATGATGATGACGTCGCCCGGCTCCAGCTTCACGTTGGCGCTGGCATCGCCGTTCTTCAGCAGGCGGCCGATGCGCAGGCCGTATTCCTTCTGGGTACCGGTCGCGCGGTCGTATCGGATCAGCCGCGCCTTGTTGCCCGCGGCATATTCGCCGAGCCCGCCCACCGCGATCATCGCGTCCAGCAGCGTCATGTTGGCGCGATAGGGCAGGCTGGCCGGCTTCTGCGTGGCGCCCACGATGCGCACCTGCTGGCTGAACGTGCCGGAGAAGCCGTCGACGATGACGGAGACGATCGGCTCCTTGATATACTCGCCCAGCGCCAGCTTCATGTCGGTGGCCAGCATCGCGGGCGTCTTGCCCACCGCGGGCATGTCCGCGATCAGCGGCGTCGTGATGCGGCCGTCGGGACGCACCTGCACCTTCGCCGACAGCTCGGGATTGCGCCAGACGAAGATCTGCAGGCTGTCGAGCGGGCCGATGACATATTCCTCGCCCGGCTGTTCCTTGGTGGCGACGAAGGTGGCGGGGGGCAGCTCCGACCGGCCGCCGCCGCCCGCGCACCCCGCCAGCAACCCCAGCATCCCCAGCGAAACGCGACCGAACCGCATGAACGAACCTCCACCCGCGCGATGCCGCGCTTTGCGAGGGGCTATGCGGCGGGAGAGGTGAAGATAGCGTTTAGCGTGGTGGGCGCGGCGGCCGGCCTCCTCCCTCCGTTCGCTTCGAGCACAGTCGAGAAGCCCTTCTTCATCGGGCGCGATGCTTCTCGACTTCGCTCCAAGCGAACGGAGGGGGTTGGTGGTTGGCACGGCGAGAGGGGACTCACACGAAGGCACGAAGCCACGAACGAAGAAGAGAGAGAGAGAGAGAGAGAGAGAGAGAGAGAGAGAGAGAGAGAGAGAGAAGATTACTGCCTGCGGCGCAGCCGCCCTGCTTCCTCTCTTCGTGGCTTCGTGTCTTTGTGTGAGGTCATCCCTCGCCAGCCAGCACCTCCGCCGCCGCCGGATGACCGAGGAACGCCGTCGGGCTGGCGGACGCGCCATAAGCTCCAGCCAGGAAGATCGCGATCACGTCGCCCACCTTCGCATGCGGCAGCGCGACGCGGTCGCCGAGCCGGTCGAGCGGAGTGCACAGGCAGCCGACCACCGACGCCTCCTCCGTCGCCGCCTCTCCCATCCGCGTGGCGACCGCCAGCGGATAGTTGCGGCGCACGACGGTGCCGAAATTGCCGCTCGCCGCCAGCTGATGGTGCAGCCCGCCGTCGACGATCAGGAAGGTCTCCCCGCGGCTCTCCTTGCGGTCGACGACGCGGGTCAGATAGACGCCCGCCTCCGCCACCAGCCAGCGGCCCAGCTCGATCGCGAAGCCGGTGCCGGGCAGGTCGGTGGCCGCCAGCGCCTCCGCCAGCGCCGCGCCGATGCGCGCCACGTCCACGGCCACGTCGCCCGCGAAATAGGGCACGCCGAAGCCGCCGCCCAGGTTCAGCATCGGCGGCGCCGCGCCCGCCTCCGCCGCCAGCCGCGTCGCCAGCGCCAGCGTCGCCGCCTGGGTCTCGACGATCGCGCCCGCGTCCAGCGCCTGCGACCCGGCGAAGATGTGGAAGCCGCGCCAGTCCGCCCCGCCGCCGCGGATCGCGCGCACCAGCGCGGCGGCGCGCTCCGCGTCGACGCCGAAGGGCGAAGCGCGGCCGCCCATCTTCATGCCCGACCCCTTCAGCTCCACGTCGGGATTGACGCGCACCGCCAGCCGCGGCGCAATGCCCAGCCGGTCGCCGATCGCCAGCGCCCGCGTCGCTTCCCCCTCGCTCTCGACGTTCAGCGTCGCGCCGGCACGGACGGCGGCCTCCAGCTCCGCGTCGCGCTTGCCCGGCCCGGCGAAGCTGATCGCGCCTCCCGGCTTCACCGCCAGCGCCTTCGCCAGTTCCCCGGCGGAGGCGACGTCCAGCCCGTCCACCAGCGGCGCCACCGCGGCGAGCAGCGGCGGAAAGGGATTGGCCTTCACCGCGTAATGCAGGTCCACCGCCGCCGGCATCGCCGCGCGGAACCGCGCCACCCGCGCGGCGACGATCGCCGGATCGTAGACGAACAGCGGCGATCCGTGCGCGGCCACCCAATCGTCGGCGCTGCGGCCGCCGATGGTCAGCGCGCCCTGCTGGCCGGCGAACTCGGGAGGGATCGGTCCCATCGGCTTCACGCGCGCACCTCCGTCGCGATGGCCGCGCGGTCCAGCTTGCCGTTGGCGTTGCGCGGCAGCACGTCGCGCCATTCGATCCGCGCTGGCTGCATGTACGTGGGCAGGTCGCGCTTCAGCCGCTCTCGCAGCGTCGCCTCCCCGGCGGGATCGCCGCGCGCCACGACGACGATCGCCTGTCCCAGCCGCGCGTCCGCCACGCCCACGGCGACCGCCTCCGCCGCCTCCGGCCCGGCCGTCACCGCCTCCTCGATCTCCTGCGGGCTCAGGCGGTTGCCGGCGGTCTTTATCATTTCGTCGTCGCGCCCGACGAAGCGGAGCAGCCCGTCCGCATCGGCGACCACGGTGTCGCCCGACCACACCGCCATGCCGCGGTGGCGCGCATGCGCCGGCGCGGGGCGGAAGCGCGCCGCGGTCCGCTCCGGATCCCGCCAATATCCCTGCGCCACCAACGGGCCGGCGTGCACCAGCTCGCCCGGCTCCCCCGCCGCCGCCGCGCTGCCGTCGCCGCGCACCACCAGCACCTCGGCGAAGGGGATGGCGCGACCGATCGAATCGGGATGCGCGTCGACCAGCGCCGGGTCGAGATACGTCGACCGGAACGCTTCGGTCAGGCCGTACATCGGGAACAGCCGCGCCGCCGGGAAGCGCGCGCGCAACGCGCGGACCATCGCGGGGGTCAGCGCCCCGCCCGAGTTGGTCAGCCGCCGCAGCGTCCCCGCGGTCCCGGCGGGCCAGTCGGCCTCCAGCAGCTGCGTCCACAGCGGCGGCACGCCCGCCAGCGTGGTCGCGCCGACGCGCGCCACCGCCTTCACCACGTCGCGCGGCGTCAGATAGTCGAGCGGCGCCACCGCCGCGCCCGCGATCCAGGTCGAGAACAGCTGGTTCTGCCCGTAGTCGAAGGACAGCGGCAGCACCGCCAGCACCCGGTCGTCCGGTTCGATGCCGAGATAGTAGGCCACCGACACCGCGCCGAGCCACAGGTTCGCGTGGCTCAGCATCACGCCCTTGGGCCGGCCGGTCGAACCCGAGGTGTAGAGGATCGCCGCCAGTCCCTGCGGATCGGCGGTGGAGCGGGGCAGCGCGTCGCCCTCCCCCGCCTCCGTCGCCACCCGCGGCGCGTCGCCCGGCTCCAGCGTCGCCGCCCGCACCGCCTGCGTCAGCAGCAGCCGCGCGCCGCTGTCGGCCAGGATATGCGCCACCTGCGCGCGCTTCAGCACCGGATTGACCGGCACGTGCACCAGCCCCGCGCGTGCCGCGGCGAGCGGGATCAGGCAGGCGGTGGCGGTCTTCGGCAGCCAGGTCGCGACGCGGTCGCCGGGCGCGAGGTCCTGGGCCGCCAGCCAGCCGGCGAGCCGCGCCACCGCCGCTTCCGCCTCCGCCACGGTCGTCACCGCGTCGCGCAGGACCAGCGCGGGCGCGTCCGGCGCGCCGCGCAGGGCGTGGTCGATCGGTTGCGGAACGGGGTCGAGCGGCACCATGGCCGCCTCATAGCGCCAAGCCGTTGCGGATTTCATCCCCCGCGCCTATCGCTCCGCCTTCGCGGGCGCAGCAATACGGGGAGAGGCGCGTGAGGGCGGAGGGCATGGATCAGGTGGAGGACACCGTCCGCGCGGTGCTGCGCGACGTGCTGTCGCTGGACGCGGGCCGCGTCGCCGGGTTCGACGCCGATACCGAGTTGTTCGGCGCGCTGCCCGAACTCGACTCGATGGCGGTGGCGGGCGTGCTGACCGAACTGGAGGATCGGCTGGGCATCGTCATCGACGACGACGAGGTGGACGGCGAGATGCTGGAGACCTTCGGCGCGCTCACCCGCTTCGCCGCGGGCAAGGCGCTGGTCTGACGCCGCGATCAGCCCAGGCCGTCGAACGCGGCGCCGACGCGGCTCCCCGTGTCGAGGAGGAACGTCGCGGCCAGCAACGCTACCAGCAGGGCCGCCGCGAGATGGCGCTTGGTCCGGTCCGTCACGACAACTCCCCTCGTAAGTCGCTGATCTTTAGGCGGAACGATCCTCGGTTGCGCAGATGCAGATCAAGGCGGGCGATCGTTTCGGCGTGGCGGGCGTGACCCAGCGGGCGGAACGCTGCGCCAACGGCGAGGCGATGCTGCGCTTCGGCCCCGCGCAAGGGCCCACCGTTCTCGCCGCTGCCGCATTGTTCGAGGAGGGCAACCGCACCCGCGCGCTGCTGGTCGAGGTGCTGCGGCGCCTGGCCGCGCGCGGGATCGGCGCGGCGCTGCCCGACCTGCCGGGCCAGAACGACAGCCTGGTCCCCACCGCCGACGCTCGGCTGGCCGAGTGGCGCGCAGCCTTCGCCGCCGTGGCGGCGGAGCTGCCCGGCCCGGTCCACGTCGTCGCGCTGCGCGGCGGGGCGCTGCTCGACGCGGAGGCGCGGGTGGCGAGCCGCTGGTACCTGTCGCCCGTTTCCGGCGCGGCGCAGGTGCGCGAATGGCGGCGCGTCCGCGCGCTCGGCGGCGCGGCGGACTATGCGGGCAATGCGATCGACGAGGCGATGGTCGCCGCGCTGGCGGCGGCGGAGCCGTGGGTCGCGGGGCCGCTGCGCGTGGTGCGGCTGGACGGCGACCCGCGCGCGGCCGACCGGCACGTTCCCGGCGCTCCGCTGTGGCGCGCCAGCGAGCCGCGCGGCGACGCGGCGCTTGCCCGCGTGCTCGCCGACGACATCGCCGCATGGATCGAACGATGCGCGACGTGATCGCCATCGCGTGCGACGGCGAGACGCTGATGGCGACGCTGGACCGGGCGGCGGGCGCCACCGGGGTGCTGATCGTGTCCGGCGGCAACGAGGTGCGCGCGGGCGCACATCGCGGCATGGCGATGCTGGCGGCGCGGCTGGCCGCGCGCGGCCTTTGCGTCCTCCGCTACGATCGCCGGGGGATCGGCGATTCGACCGGGGAGAACCGCGGCTTCGCGGCCGCCGCGCCCGACCTGGCCGCCGCGCTCGCCGCCTTGCGTGAGACCGGCGTGACGCGCGTCGTCGGCTACGGCAATTGCGACGCCGCCACGCTGCTGGCGGGCGCGGGCGCGTTGATGGGGATCGACGCCGTCGTGCTGAGCAATCCGTGGACGGGCGCGGAGGCGGACGACCTGCCACCGGCGGCGGCGATCCGCGCGGGCTATGCCGCCAGCCTGCGCGATCCCGCCGAGTGGCGGCGGCTGCTGCGCGGCGGCGTCGACCTGCGCAAGCTGGCGCGCGGCGTGGCGAAGCTGCTGCGTCCGGCTCGGGCGGAGGTGCCGCCGGTCGTCGGCGCGATCGAGCGCTGGGGCACGCGCGCGACGGTGGTCCTGGCCGCGGGCGACGCCACCGCCCTCGCCTTCGCCGCCGCCGCGCGCGGCTCGGCGATCGTGCCGGTGATGGTCGACACCGCCTCGCACAGCTTCGCCCGCGCGGGCGACATCGACGCGGTGGAACGGGCGATCCTGCACGCGGCAGGCTGACCCGCTCGGCCGCCCGAAGGTTCGCGGCGCGCCGTCAGCAGGCCAGCCCTATTCCGCCGCTTCCTTCATCTGGTCGAACTCCGCGGCCGCCAGGAAGCGCTCCGCGTCCAGCGCCGCCATGCAGCCGGTGCCGGCCGCGGTCACCGCCTGGCGATAGGTCTTGTCCATCACGTCGCCGCACGCGAACACGCCCGGCACGCTGGTGCGGGTCGAGCCCGTTTCCACCGCGACATAGCCGTCCTCGTCGAGCGCGAGGTGCCCGCGCAGCAATTCGGTCGCCGGATGGTGCCCGATCGCGACGAAGCCGCCCTCCACGTCCAGCCGGCTGTGCTCGCCGGTGACGGTATCCTCCAGGTCGAGCGCAACGAGGCCCGCGGTGCCGCCGCCGTCGACGAACTCGCGCACTTCCTTGTTCCACAGCACGGTGATGTTGGGGTGCGCGAACAGCCGCTCCTGCAGGATCCGCTCGGCGCGCAGGGTGTCGCGGCGGTGGATCAGCGTCACGTCGTCCGAATGGTTGGTGAGGTACAGCGCCTCCTCCACCGCGGTGTTGCCCCCGCCGATCACCGCCACCTTCTTGCCGCGATAGAAGAAGCCGTCGCAGGTGGCGCAGGCGCTGACGCCCTTGCCCTTCATCGCGTCCTCCGACGCGAGGCCCAGCCACTTCGCCTGCGCGCCGGTGGCGATCACCAGCACCTCGCCCTCGTACACGTCGCCGTCGTCGCCGGTCAGGCGGAAGGGGCGGCGCGTCAGGTCCACGTCGACGATCGTGTCCCACAGCAGCGTCGTGCCGACATGCTCGGCCTGCTTCTGCATCTGCTCCATCAGCCAGGGTCCCTGGATGACGTCGGCGAAGCCGGGATAATTCTCCACATCGGTGGTGGTGGTCAGCTGCCCGCCGGGCTGGATGCCCTGGACGACGATCGGCTTCATTCCCGCGCGCGCGCCGTAGATGGCGGCGGAAAGGCCCGCGGGGCCGGAGCCGAGGATCAGCATGCGAGTCGAGTGCGTGGTCATCGTGGCGATGTAGGGTTCATTGCACGGCCGGCAAAGTCCTGCTTTGGTCGCCCGCGATGACCGACTTCTCCGCCCTGCTCCAGCCCGACCGCGGCCAGCCCGCCCGCGGCATCCACGTCGTCCATCCCGACGCCTTCGACGCGTGGCTGGCGCGCCAGCCCCAGCGCGTGCGCACCGCCACCGCGGCGGCGCGGGTGACGGGGAAGCCGGGCAACCGCGCGATCCTGCCGGGCGAGGCGGCGGAGGAGTGGTCGATGCTGCTGGTCTGCGACGAGGATTCCGCCTCGCCGTGGCGCATCGCCTCGCTGGGCGATGGCCTGCCGGAAGGGACGTACCGGCTCGCGGACGCGGGTGAGCCCGGGGCGGCGATGCTGGGCTGGTGTCTCGCGCAGCATCGCTTCACCCGGTACAAGGCGGTGGAGGCGCACGGTCCGCGCGTCCTGTTGACGGGGGAGCCGGGGCGGATCGAAGAGACCGTGCGGCTGGCGCAGGCGACCGCGCGGGTGCGCGACATGGTCGACACCGGCGCGAGCGACATGGGCCCGGCGGAGCTGGAGGCGGAGGCGGACGCGCTCGCCCGCGCGCACGGCGCCAGCGTCACCGTCACCCGCGGCGACGCGCTCGCGACCGGCTATCCGATGATCCACGCCGTCGGCCAGGCCGCCACAAAGGAGCGCGCGCCGCGGCTGATCGAACTGGAATGGGGCGACCCGGCGCACCCGCGCGTGGCGATCGTGGGCAAGGGCGTGTGCTTCGACACCGGCGGGCTGGACATCAAGCCGTCCGCGGGGATGCGGCTGATGAAGAAGGACATGGGCGGCGCGGCGCACGCGCTGGCGCTCGCCGGCCTGGTGATGTCGCGGCGGCTGAAGCTGCGGCTGCACCTGCTGATCCCCGCGGTGGAGAATGCCGTCTCCGCCGCGGCCTTCCGCCCCGGCGACGTGCTGGCCACGAGGCTGGGGCTGACGGTGGAGAACACGAACACCGACGCGGAAGGGCGCCTGATCCTGGGCGACGCGCTCGCCAAGGCGGTGGAGGGCGCACCCGACCTGATCCTCGATTTCGCCACGCTGACCGGCGCGGCGCGGGTGGCGCTGGGGCCGGACCTGCCCGCCACCTTCGTCCAGGACGAGGCGCTGGCGGCGGAGCTGCTGGCGGCGGGGGAGCGGGCGTACGATCCCCTGTGGCGGCTCCCTCTGCACGATGGCTACGACGACATGCTGAAGAGCGACGTGGCGGACATGGTCAACGCGCCCGACGGCGGCTTCGCCGGCGCGATCACCGCCGCCTTGTTCCTGCGCCGCTTCGTGCCGCGCGGGATCGCCTGGGCGCATCTCGACACCTTCGCCTGGCGGCCCGCGGCGAAGCCCGGGCGGCCCAAGGGGGGCGAGGCGTACGGGCTGCGCGCGGCGTGGACGGTGCTGAAGGCGCGGTTCGGTTCCTGAGCCTCTCGCCATGACCGGAGCGATCTAGCGCGCGGCGCAAGCAAGCTCCGTTCGTGCTGAGCGAAGTCGAAGCACAGCCACCGTCGCGCGTAGCCTTCGACTTCGATCAGGCCGAACGGAGGCTGGGTAATCGCCAGACACTCGCTACCCCCGCACCCCGTCCACCAGCACGAAGGCGACCCGCGCCATCCGGCGGGAGCGGTTCTCCCAGGAATGCGCGGTGCCGCGCTGGATCAGCACGTCGCCCGCGGTCAGCAGCGCCTCGTCCTGGTCCATCACGGCGTAGATCTCGCCCGCCAGCACGATCGCGTAGTCGACCGTGTCCGTCGTGTGCATCCCCGCCGAGCGGTCGCTGCCCACCTGGTGGTCCGCGTCGGGATACAGCAGCGCGAAGACCTTCGCCGCCAGCGCCGCCTGCTCCTCGCGCGTACCCTCCATCGGCGGGAAGTCGATGACGCGCAGCACCGTGCCGCCCGCGGGGGGCAGCACGCCCCGATGCGCGGCGATGTCGTCGGGCGCATCCACCGGCGCGGGCGCGGCGTGGGTGCGCCAGATGTTGTCGCTGCGAAACGGCGAGCCGGGCAGCGCGAAGCCCGCGGGAGACGGCCCCGCCTCCGCGATGAAGGAGCGGCCGTCCGCGTCGATCGCGGTGACGACGCGGCGAACGGGCGGCAGCGGCTCGATCATGCGCCGCCCTTCCGCGTCGCTGCCTCGATGATCGGCACGAACTTCGCGGCGGTCAGCGAGGCGCCGCCGACCAGCGCGCCGTCCACGTCGGGCGTGGACATGATGTCGCGCGCGTTCTCGCCCGTCACCGACCCGCCGTAGAGGATGCGGATGCCGTCCGCCGCGTCGCCCACCAGCTGCCGCATCTTCGCGCGCGCGATGGCGTGGATCGCGGCGATGTCCTCCAGCGTCGGCGTGCGGCCGGTGCCGATCGCCCAGCGCGGCTCGTAGGCGAGCGTCAGCCAGTCGCCGCTCGCATTTTCCGGCAGCGACTTCTCGATCTGCGCCTGCACCACGCGCTCGGCGCGGCCGGCATCGCGCTCCGCCCCGGTCTCGCCGCAGCACAGGATGACCTGCAAGCCGTGGCGATGCGCCGCCGCCGCCTTCGCCCAGGCGTCCTGGCTGGTCTCGCCCTGGTCGTGCCGCCGTTCCGAATGGCCGACGATGGCGAAGCGCGCGCCCGCCTCCGCCAGCATCGCGCCGGACACGCAGCCGGTGTGCGCGCCGCTCTCCGCCTCGTGCAGGTCCTCCGCCCCGATGGCGAGGCCGGGCACCCGCTCCGCCGCGGGTGCGATCAGCGTGAAGGGGACGGCGACGGCGACGTCCACGTCCGGGTGCGCGCGGGCCGCCGCGGCGATCGCGTCCAGCTCCGCCAGTGCCGCGCGGCTGCCGTTCATCTTCCAGTTTCCCGCCACCAGCTTGCGTCGCATCGTCCCCGCCCCTTCGCCTCGTTGAATGCCCGCGCCTAGCAACGACGCCGGCTTGATGCCACCGTGCGCCACCCCTAAAGCGTGCCGGTTCCAAACAGCCGGTCCCACGCTCCATGCTCAGCTTCGTCCGCCGCCTCATCAATTCGAAGGTCGGCTACGTCATCACCTTCGGCATTCTCGGCGTGATCGCGCTCGCCTTCGCGGCGGGGGACATCACCGGGATCGCGGGCGCGGGCGGCGGGGTGCTGGGCGGCGACGCGGTGGCGGTGGTGGACGGGAAATCGATCGCCTCGGCCGACCTGCGCAAGCGGGTGCAGGACGAGCTGCGCGTCGCGCGCCAGCAGCAGCCCGACGTGACGGTGGAGCAGCTGGTGAACGCCGGCGGGGTGGAGGGTCTGCTGGAGCGGATGGTGACGGGCGCCGCGCTGGAGAATTTCGGCCGCGACCAGGGCCTCGCCGTCAGCCGCGCGCTGGTGGGCAGCGAGCTGCGCAACATTCCCGCCTTCCGCGGCCCCACCGGCCAGTTCGACCAGGCCGCCTACGAGCGGATCATCGGCCAGCAGGGGCTGACCGACGCGCAGGTGCAGCGCGACATCGCGCGCGAGACGATGACGCAGTTCCTGATCGTGCCGACGATCGGCGCGACGCAGGTGCCGCAGCAGGTGGCGCTGCCCTATGCCTCGCTGCTGCTGGAGCGGCGCAGCGGGCAGGTGGCGCTGGTGCCCTTCGCCGCCGTCCCCGCCGGGCCTGCGCCCACGGACGCGGAGATCGGCCAGTTCTATCAGCGCAACGTGGCGCGCTACACCGTGCCGGAGCGGCGGGTGATGCGCTACGCGACGGTCACGCCGGAGAGCGTGAAGGCGCAGGCCGCGCCCACCGACGCGGAGATCCGCAAGGCGTACGAGGCGGATCGCGCCGCCTATGCCGCGCGCGAGACGCGCGACGTGACGCTGGTGACGGTGCTGGACCAGAATGCCGCCAATGCGCTCGCCGCGAAGGTGAAGGGCGGCACCGCGCTGGACGCCGCCGCGCGGGCCGCGGGGCTGGAGCCGCGCAAGGTCGAGCGCGCGGACAAGGCCGCGCTGGCGCAGACGGCGGGCGCGGCGGTCGCCGACGCCGCCTTCGGCGCGGGCCGGGGTGCGGTGGTCGGCCCGGTGCGCGGCGCGATCGGCTTCGTCGTGGCGCGGGTGGAGGCGATCGCGCAGGTGCCGGGCAAGTCGCTCGATCAGGCGCGTGCCGAGCTTGCCACCAAGGTATCGAACGAGAAGGCCGCCGCCGCGCTGCAGCGCACGCGTGATGCGGTGGAGGATGCACTGGCCGACAACGCCAGCATCGCGGAGGTCGTCGCCGACCAGAAGCTGACGGCGCAGGCGACGCCCGCGCTGCTGGCCAACGGCACCGATCCGGAGAAGCCGGGTGTCGCCGCCGATCCCGCGCTTGCCGCCATCGTCGCCGCCGGCTTCGCCGCTGAGGAGGGCGACACGCCGACCACGGTGCCGGTGGGCAGCGACGGCGGCTTCGCCGTGGTGGGGCTCGACCGTATCGTGCGCGCCGCGCCTCGCCCGCTGGCGCAGGTGCGCGACCAGGTGGCGGCGGACATCGTCGCCGACCGCCGCAGCCGTGCCGCCCGCGACGCGGCGAACCGCGTCGTCGCGCTGGTGAACAGGGGCGCCTCGCTGGCCGACGCGCTGCGCCAGGCGGGCGTGCGCGGCCCCGCGCCGCAGCCGCTGGCCGCCACCCGCTCGCAATTGCAGGCCGGGCGCCAGGTGAACCCGCTGCTCGCGCTGATGTTCTCGATGAAGCCGGGCGGCGCGCGCACGATCCCGTCGCCGACCGGGGACGGCTGGGCGGTGATGAAGCTGGACCAGGTCGTACCGGGCGACGCGACGAAGCAGCCCGGCGTCGTCATGGCGACCCGCGCGGACCTGGGCCGCTCGATCGGGCAGGAATATGTCCAGCAATTCGCCCGCGCCGTCGCCGCGTCGGTCGGCGTGAAGCGCAACCAAGGCAACATCGACAAGCTGAAGAAGGACCTGCTGGGCACGGGCGAGCAGTGAGCGACGCCCCCGCTCAACTGGCCGCCCGACTGGCCGCGGATCTGGACGCGGGCCGCCCGGCGCTGGTCTGGCGCCGACGCGTCGCCGACACGGAGACGCCGGTCGCCGCCGCGCTGAAGCTGATCGAGCCGGGGCGCGGCGACTTTCTGCTGGAATCGGTGGAGGGCGGCGCGGTGCGCGGGCGGCATAGCCTGATCGGCCTTGCGCCCGACCTGGTGCTGCGCGCCCGCGGCCACCGCGCGGAGGTGAACGCGCGATGGCTCGACGACCGCGACGCCTTCGTCCCGCACGACCGGCCCACGCTCGACGCGCTGCGCGCGCTGGTCGCGTCGTGCCGGATGGACGTGCCCGCGGAGCTGCCACGCGCGCTCGCCTGCCTGGTGGGCTATTTCGGCTACGAGACGATCGGGCTGGTCGAGGACCTGCCCGAACCGGCCGCCGATCCGCTCGGCTTGCCCGACATGATGATCGTGCGGCCCACCGTGGTGCTGGTCTTCGACCGACTGGCAGACGCGCTGTTCCTCGTCGCGCCGGTGTGGCCGGACGCGAACCGCGATCCCGCCGCGATCGTCGCCGCGGCTGAGGAGCGGCTCGACGCCGTGGAGGCGCGGCTGGCGCACGCACCGTTGCCGCCGCGCGTGACCGCGGACGCGCTCGCGATCGAACCGACGCCGGTGCTGGCCGAGGGCGCCTATCGCGACATGGTGCTGCGCGCGAAGGACTATATCGTCGCGGGCGACGTCTTTCAGGTGGTGCTGGCGCAGCGCTTCACCGCGCCCTTCCCGCTGCCTGCGTTCGAGCTGTATCGCGCGCTGCGGCGGATCAACCCCTCGCCGTTCCTCTACCACCTCGACCTGCCCGGCTTCGCGCTGACCGGCTCCTCGCCGGAGATCCTCGTGCGCGTGCGCGACGGCGAGGTGACGATCCGTCCCATCGCCGGCACCCGCCCGCGCGGGCGGACGGCGGCGGAGGATGCGGCGAACCGCGACGGCCTGCTCGCCGACGCGAAGGAGCGGGCCGAACACCTGATGCTGCTCGACCTCGGCCGCAACGACGTCGGCCGCGTCGCCGCGCCGGGCAGCGTCAACGTGACCGACAGCTACGGCGTCGAATTCTACAGCCACGTCATGCACATCGTGTCGAACGTCGTCGGCCGGCTCGACCCCGCGCGCGACGCGATCGAGGCGCTGCTGGCCGGCTTCCCCGCCGGCACCGTTTCCGGCGCGCCCAAGGTGCGCGCGTGCCAGGTGATCGCCGAGCTGGAGGGGGAGCGGCGCGGCGCCTATGCCGGCGGCGTCGGCTATTTCTCGCCCGACGGCAGCATGGATTCGTGCATCGTCCTGCGCACCGCGGTGGTGAAGGACGGCACCATCCACGTGCAGGCGGGCGCGGGGATCGTCGCCGATTCGGACCCCGCCTACGAGCAGCGCGAGTGCGAGGCGAAGTCCGGCGCGCTGTTCGCCGCGGCGCGGGAGGCACTGGCGCAGGCGAGCGCGCCGGGGTTCGGCCAGTAGATTCTGTCCTCATCCTTCCCACCCGGCCCCGCCGGGCGGGCCCCTTCCCTCTCCCGCCGGGAGAGGGAGGGATCGGCGAAGCCGCGGAAGGGTGAGGGCGGCGCGGTCAACGCCCGCCGCTCACTCCCCCGACGTATCCACGCCGCCGCCGGGGATCATCGAATCGTTCTTCTCCGCCGCGCGCCGCTCCGCCGCCCAGGCGCGGGCATAGGCCTGGGCGCAGCCGCTCTGCCCGCCGGTGCCCACGGGGGAACAGGTGTTCGGCAGGCCCGCGGCGACGCGCGAGGTCGTCTCCGCGGTGACCGTGCGGTTCGCCCATGCCTGGTTCTGCGGCGCGGGCTCGGCGGTGTTGCGCAACTCCTTGGGGATGCGGAACTGTTCGTTGGGCGAGATGCGGCTGCACACGACGATCTCGTCGCCCTGCGCCTTGGGGCACGGCTCGGTCCCGGTCAGCTGGACGTTGCGGATCCGCTGCGGCGCCTGCTGCGCGGGGGCGGCGGCGGGAAGGAGCACGATGGCCCCGGCGAAAGCGGCGGCGAAGGCGAAGGGACGGCGGCGCATCGGACAGGCTCCTCGAACGAAAGAACAACGCCGTCATGCGCGCTTTTCTCCGCCGCGATATTTCGCGTGCATTGCCGGATCGCAATAGATTGCGCGCCCGCCCGGGTCCGCTATGTCGCCGCTCATGATCCTGGTCGTCGACAATTACGACAGCTTCACCTGGAACCTGGTCCACTACCTGATGGAGCTGGGCGTGGAGGTGCGCGTAGAGCGCAACGACGCGCTGACCGCGGCGGAGGCGCTGGCGACCGGGGCGCAGGCGCTGCTGATCTCGCCCGGTCCGTGCACGCCCAACGAGGCGGGGATCAGCCTGGACCTGGTGGCCGCCGCGGCCGAGGCTCGCCGCCCGCTGCTCGGCGTATGCCTGGGGCATCAGTCGATCGGCCAGCATTTCGGCGGGCGCGTGGTGCGCGGCGGCCTGATGCACGGCAAGACCAGCGCGATCGCGCATGACGGTACCGGCGTGTTCGCCGGCCTGCCGACGCCCTTCACCGCCACGCGCTACCACTCGCTGATCGTCACCGACGTGCCCGACGCGCTGGCGGTAAACGCCACCGCGCCCGACGGCGCCGTGATGGCCTTCCGCCACCGCGACCTGCCGATCCACGGCGTGCAATTCCATCCCGAGAGCATCGCGACCGAGCACGGCCACGACATGCTCGCCAATTTCCTGCGCGAGGCGGGGCTGCGGCCGTGAGCGCGCTGCTGCCCGACCCCGCCTCGCCGCTGTCGCGCGAGACCGCGGCGCAGGCCTTCGCCGACCTGCTCGACGCCAGGACCAGCGAGGAGGCGGTGGCCGACTTCCTGCTCGCCCTGTCGCATCGGGGCGAGACCTCGATCGAGATCGCCGAGGCGGCGCGCGCGCTGCGCGAGCGGCTGATCCCCATCACCGCGCCGGCCGGCGCGATCGACGTGTGCGGCACCGGCGGCGACGGGCAGCACACGCTGAACGTCTCCACCGCGGTCAGCCTGGTCGTCGCGGCCTGCGGCGTGCCGGTGGCGAAGCACGGCAATCGCGCGGCAAGCTCCAAGGCGGGGGCGGCGGACACGCTGGAGTCGCTCGGGCTCGACATGGATCGCGCCGGCGCGCAGGCGGAGGCGACGCTGGCGGAACTCGGCATCTGCTTCCTCTTCGCGGGCAATCATCACCCCGCGATGAAGCGGATCACGCCGATCCGCCGCCGCATCGGTCGGCGCACGATCTTCAACCTGATGGGCCCGCTCGCCAATCCGGCGCGGGTGACGCGCCAGCTGATCGGCATCGCCCGGCCCGACTATGCCCCGCTCTACGCCGAGGCGCTGGCGCAACTGGGCAGCGAGGCGGCGTTCGTCGTCGCGGGCGAGGAGGGGTTGGACGAGATCTCCGGCGCCGGCCCGACGCGCGTCGTCTCGATCGGCACCGCCGCGCTTCCGCCGCGCATCGCGCCCGAGGACGCGGGGCTGCCGCGCCACCCGACCATCGCGATCCGCGGCGGCGACCCCGCCTATAACGCGCTGGCGCTGCGCCGCCTGCTCGGCGGGGAGGCGGGCGGCTATCGCGACGCGGTGCTGCTGAACACCGCCGCCGCGCTGGTGCTTGCCGGCGTCGCGGCAGACCTTCGCGCCGGTGCCACGCGCGCGGCGCAGGCGATCGACGCCGGCGCCGCGCGCGACCTGCTCGACCGCTGGATCGCCTTCTGATGACCATCCTCGACACGATCATCGCCACCAAGCGCGAGGAGGTGGCCGCCCGCAAGGCGGCGAACCCCGCGCCCCCGCCCTCCCCGTCCGCCCCGCGCGGCTTCCGTGCCGCGCTGGACCGCACCGCCGCCTCGGGCCGCCACGCGCTGGTCGCGGAGATCAAGAAGGCGAGCCCGTCCAAGGGCCTGATCCGCGCCGACTTCGATCCGCCCGGCCACGCGCGCGCCTATCGTGCGGGGGGCGCGACGTGCCTGTCCGTCCTCACCGACGAGCGCTACTTCCAGGGAAACGACGATTACCTCCGCCAGGCGCGCGCCGCCTGCGACCTGCCGGTGATCCGCAAGGACTTCACGATCGACCCGTGGCAGGCGCTGGAGGCGCGCTCGATCGGTGCCGACGCGATCCTCCTCATCATGGCCGTGCTGTCCGACGCGCAGGCGGCGGAGTGCGAGGCCGCGGCGCTGGAGGCGGGGCTGGACGTGCTGGTCGAGGTGCACGATGCGGCGGAAATGGCGCGCGCCGCCCGCCTCCGCTCGCGCCTGATCGGCGTCAACAACCGCGACCTGCGCACCTTCGAGGTGCATTTCCAGCGCACCTACGAACTGGTCGCCGATGCGCCCCAGGACTGCACCTTCGTCGCCGAGAGCGGCCTCACCAGCCGCGCCGACCTGGATGCGATGGCCGAGCACGGCATCCGCTGCTTCCTGATCGGCGAGGCGCTGATGCGGCAGCAGGACGTCGAGGCGGCGACCCGCGCCTTGGTGGGCTAGGTTCGTTTCGCGCAGAGACGCGGAGGCGCAGAGACGGTGCGCTCGCCTCGCGCCGCAGGCAGGAGCGCCGCAGCAACGATGGTGAGCCGCCTGCGACGGCTTTGACCGGCTCCCAGCACGCCACCCCTCTGCGCCTCCGCGTCTCTGCGCGAACCAACTCTCCGCGCCTCCGCGTGAACGAACTCGACTTGCCGCCACGATCCGGCGAGAAGGCCGCATGACGCTCACCCACCTCGACGACACCGGCGCCGCGCACATGGTCGACGTCGGCGGCAAGCCACCCACCCGGCGCGAGGCGGTGGCGAGCGGGCGCATCCGCCTCACCCCCGCCGCCGTGGACGCCATTCGCGATCGCGGCGCCGCGAAGGGCGACGTGCTGGCCGTCGCCCGCGTCGCCGGGATCATGGCCGCTAAGCGCACCGGGGACCTCATCCCGCTGTGCCACCCGCTGCCGATCACCCGCGTCGCCATCGACCTGCGGCTGGAGGACGACGCGGTGGTCGCCACCGCCACCGTCGCGACCGAGGGAAAGACCGGAGTGGAGATGGAGGCGATGACCGCCGTGTCCGTCGCGCTCCTGACGATCTACGACATGGTGAAGGCGGTGGACAAGGCGATGACGATCGAGGGCATCCGCCTATTGTCGAAGACCGGCGGCAAGTCGGGCGACTGGCGCGCGCCGGAAGCTGGCTGATCCTCATCAACTTGCGGCACCGTGCGCGTCCCAAGCCGTTGACGCCATGGCATGAACGACAACGATCGCCCACCCCCCCGCCCCCGCCCCGCGCGTGTCGCGCTGGTCATCGCCGTGATCGCGGCGATGATCTGGGGCACGTTCATGATCGGCCAGATCCTGAGCGGGCACGAGCAGCTGAGGAAGGATCCCCATCCCGGCCAGCAGCAGCCCGCGCCGAAAGAGCCGCCGGCGCGCCAGCCGCAGGGATGAACGCTTGATCGCGGGCCAGGGACGCCGCACGACGCGCGCATGACCCTTCTTCCCGTCGCCGACGCGCAGGCGCGCGTCCTCGCGCTCGCCGCGCCGGTTCCCCCGTGCGAGGTGCCGCTCGCCGACGCGCTCGGCCGCTACGCCGCGGCGCCGGTGGTCGCCCGGCGGACGCAGCCCGCGCGCGACCTGTCGGCGATGGACGGCTACGCGCTTCGCTTCGCCGACCTGCCCGGCCCGTGGCGCGTCATCGGGGAGAGCGCAGCGGGGCGCCCGCACGACGGCGCGGTCGGCGCGGGCGAGGCGGTGCGGATCTTCACCGGCGCGGCCATGCCGCCGGGTACCGACACGGTGCTGGTGCAGGAGGAGGCGCGGCGGGACGGCGCGACGCTCCATCTCGACGGCGAGGGGCCGCCGCATCGCGCGCGCAACGTGCGGGTGCGCGGGCTGGACTTCGCGCAGGGCGACGTGCTGGTGCCCGCGGGCGAGCGGTTCACCGCCGCGCGGCTCGCCGTGGCCGCGACCGCCGGGGTGGACCGCGTCGCCGTCGCGCGCCCGGTGCGCGTCGCCATCGCCGCCACCGGCGACGAACTGGCCGAACCGGGTGCGGCGGGGCCGGACGACCTGCCCGAATCGAACCGGCTGCTGCTGCGCGCCTTGTTGGCGGAAACGGGCGCGGCGATCGTCGACCTGGGCATCCTGCCCGACCGGATGGACGCGCTGACCGCCGCCTTCGCCGGCGTCGAGGCCGACGTGCTCGTCACCACCGGCGGCGCATCGGTGGGCGACCACGACCTCGTCCGCCCGGCGCTGGAGGCGGCGGGCGTCGCGCTGGATTTCTGGCGCATCGCGCTGCGGCCGGGAAAGCCGATGCTGGCGGGGCGGCGCGCCGTTCGACCGGGGGGCGGCATGACCGTCGTCGGCCTGCCGGGCAACCCCGTGTCCGCCTTCGTCACCGCGCTGCTCTTCGTGCGTCCGCTGGTCGCGCACCTGTCCGGCGCGCGCGATCCCTTCCTCCACACCGCCACCGCACTACTGGGCGAGGACCTGCCCGCCAACGGGCCACGCACCGACTATCTGCGCGGCGCGGTGATCGACGGACGGGTGCGCGTGGCGGCGATCCAGGACTCCTCCATGCTGATGACGCTGGCGCGTTCCACCTGCCTGGTCGTGCGCGCGCCCCATGCCCCGGCGGCCCGCGCGGGCGACTCGGCGGAAATCCTGATGATCGCTTGACGGCGGCGCCGACGTTCCATATTGGTTCCACGTCTGTTCGCAACAGGGAACCCCGGCCATGCTCACGCGCAAGCAGCACGACCTGATCTGCTTCATCCAGGACCGCTTGTCGGAGAGCGGCGTCTCTCCCTCGTTCGAGGAGATGAAGGAGGCCTTGTCGCTGAAGAGCAAGTCCGGCGTCCACCGGCTCATCAGCGCGCTGGAGGAGCGAGGCTATCTGCGCCGGCTGCCCAACCGCGCACGCGCGCTGGAAGTGCTGAAGGTGCCCGAACGCGCGGAGGCGAAGCGCACCGCCCCCGCGCGGGCGCGCCCGGTGCCGCAGCCCGCGAACGACGTGATCGAGATCCCGCTGCACGGCCGCATCGCCGCCGGCGTTCCGATCGAGGCGTTCGAGGGCTCCACCTCGCTTCCCGTGCCCGCCGCACTGCTCGGCTCGGGCGATCATTTCGCGCTGGAGGTGGCGGGCGACTCGATGGTGGAGGCCGGCATCCTCGACGGCGACTATGCGCTGATCCGCCGACAGGAAGTGGCGCGCGACGGCGAGATCGTCGTGGCGCTGATCGAGGAGGCGGAGGCGACGCTGAAGTATTTCCGCCGCG
Source organism: Sphingomonas corticis (assembly GCF_012035195.1). Lineage (GTDB taxonomy): Bacteria > Pseudomonadota > Alphaproteobacteria > Sphingomonadales > Sphingomonadaceae > Sphingomonas > Sphingomonas corticis. Next base: position 378,232 of record NZ_JAAVJH010000003.1, on the reverse strand, counting down.
AGGGCGCGATGGTGCGGCTCGACCCCGCCAACCGCGCCTACGATCCGCAGCGCTACGCGCCCGCACAGGTGCGGATCCAGGGCAAACTGGCCGGGATCCTGCGCCGCTACAACTAAGGCGTCGCCCCTTCCCCTCGCCCCGTCCGTTCCGTAACGCCGGGGGACAGGCGAGGAGAGCGCGATGCAGACGACGGCGGGCGACGGCCATGACGAGATCCGCGACGCCGTCCGCGCGCTGTGCCGCGAGTTTCCCGACGAATACCACCGCGGCGTGGACGAGGCGCGCGCCTATCCCGAGGCGTTCGTCGATGCGCTGACGAACGCCGGCTGGATGGCCGCGCTGATCCCCGAGGAATATGGCGGCGCCGGGCTGGGCCTCGCCGAGGCCTCCGTCATCATGGAGGAGATCAACCGCGCCGGCGGCAATTCGGGCGCCTGCCACGGGCAGATGTACAACATGACCACGCTGGTCCGCCACGGGTCGGAGGAGCAGCGCCGCCGCTACCTGCCCGCGATCGCGCGTGGCGAGCTGCGGCTGCAATCGATGGGCGTGACAGAGCCGACCACGGGCAGTGACACCACCCGCCTGCGCACCACCGCCGAGCGGCGCGGCGACCGCTACGTCGTCAACGGGCAGAAGGTGTGGATCAGCCGCATCCAGCACAGCGACCTGATGATCCTGCTGGCGCGCACCACGCCCGTGGACCGGGTGGCGAAACGGTCCGAGGGGCTGTCGATCTTCCTGGTCGACGTGAAGCAGGCGCAGGCGAACGGCATGACCGTGCGGCCGATCCTCAACATGGTCAATCACGAGACCAACGAGCTGTTCTTCGACAATCTCGAGATCCCGGCGGAGAATCTGATCGGCGAGGAAGGCCAGGGCTTCCGCTACATCCTCACCGGCCTCAACGCCGAGCGCACGCTGATCGCGGCGGAGTGCATCGGCGACGGCTATTGGTTCGTCGACCGGATCGCGCGCTACGCCGCCGAGCGCCACGTGTTCGGCCGCCCGATCGGGCAGAACCAGGGCGTGCAATTCCCCATCGCGGAGGCGTTCGTCGAAGTGGAGGCCGCCAACCTGATGCGGTTCGAGGCGTGCCGCCGCTACGACGCGGGGCTGCCGTGCGGGACGCAGGCGAACATGGCGAAGTATCTCGCCGCCAAGGCATCGTGGGAGGCGGCGAACGCCTGCCTGCAATTCCACGGCGGCTTCGGCTTCGCCTGCGAGTACGACGTCGAGCGCAAGTTCCGCGAGACGCGGCTGTACCAGGTCGCGCCGGTCTCGACCAACCTGATCCTCAGCTACGTTGCCGAGCACGTGCTCGGCCTGCCGCGGTCCTACTGATGCCCGGCATCACCGACTGGATCGGCCGCGAGGAGGCGGCGGAGGACGTGCTGACCCCCGCCCTCGCCGCCCGCTTCCACGCGACGCTCGCGCTGCCCGGCGCTGCGCCGCGCGAGGGCGAGCCGGCCCCACGGCTGATCCACTTCTGCCTTTGCCAGTCCGTCGCCCCGGCCGATGCGCTGGGCGAGGACGGCCACCCCGCGCGCGGCGGCTTCCTTCCTCCCGTCGCCCTGCCGCGCCGGATGTGGGCGGGGAGCGAGATCGCCTTCGCCGGCGACCTGACCGTCGGCGACCACGTGCGCCGCACCTCGCGCATCGTCGACGTCGTCGAGAAGGAGGGGCGCAGCGGCACCCTGTGCTTCGTCACCGTCGATCATCGCATCGACGCCAACGGCGCGACGATGGTGCGCGAGCGGCAGTCGATCGTCTATCGCGACGCGGGCGGCGCGGCCCCGCCCTCTGCCGACGCGGCGACGGCCGGCACGGCGGTGGAAACGATCGTCCCCACGCCCACGCTGCTGTTCCGCTATTCCGCGCTGACCTTCAACGGCCATCGCATCCACTACGACCGCGATTACGCAACGGGCGTGGAAGGCTATCCCGGCCTGGTGGTCCACGGTCCGCTGCAGGCGACGCTGCTGCTGCACCTCGCCGCGCGGGTGCGCGGCGCGCCACCCGACGACTTCACCTTCCGCAGCGCATCGCCGCTGTTCGACGGCCAGCCGATGCGGCTGCACGCGGGCGACGTGGTCGACGGACGCCTCGACCTGTGGACCGCAGGCGCGGGCGGGCCGGTGGCGACGCGGGCGCAGGCGCGCTGGCGCTGAGCGTCACTCCGCGTCGGGCTGGTTCTCTGGCGCGGCGCGGCGGAAGGCGTCGAGCGCCCCGCACGCCGCCTCGATCGCCAGCAGCCGCGGCCAGCGCAGGTCGACGCCGAACCGCCGCGCATTGTAGAGCTGCGGCACCAGGCAGAGGTCCGCCAGCGTCACCTGCGCGCCGAATGCGAACGGCCCGGCTTCCGCGCGCAGCAGCGCGTCGACCGCGGCCAGCCCGTCATCGATCGTCTCGCGCGCCCATGCGTCCGCGTCCACGCCCAGCGCGCGCAACCGTTGCAGCACCTTCAGGTTCTGCACGGGGTGGATGTCGCACGCGATCGCCTGTGCCGCCGCGCGCACCCGCGCCCGCGCGACCGGCGCGGCGGGCAGCAGCGGCGGGTCCGCGTACATCTCGTCGAGATATTCGCAGATCGCCAGGCTCTGCGTCAGCACCGCGCCGTCGACCGCCAGCGCCGGCACCAGCCCCTGCGGGTTTAGCGCCAGGAAGTCCGCGTCGCGCTGCTCCCCCTTGCGCAGGTGGCGGAAGGCGTCGGCGTGATCGACGCCCTTCAGCGCCAGCGCGATCCGCACCCGCCACGACGCGGTGGAGCGGTAATAGCCGTGGAGGACGGGCGCGCTCACGCCGCCGCCGCGCCGACGGTGATCGTCAGCGGCTCCAGCCCGGCGATGGTGCCGGTCAGCACCGCACCCGGCTCCACCGCGGCGACCCCGGCGGGCGTGCCGGTGAAGATCAGGTCGCCCGGCTCCAGCCGGTAGAAGGTGGAGAGATGCGCGATCAGTGCGGGCACCGGCCAGGTCATGTCGGCGAGGTCGCCCTCCTGCCGCACCGCGCCGTCGACGGCGAGCGCGATCGGCCCGCGGTCCGGATGGCCGACCGCGGTGGCCGGGTGGATCGGGCCGACCGGCGCGCCCTCTTCCACGTTCTTCGCCGCGTCCCACGGCCGCCCCGCCGCCTTGGCCGCCGCCTGCAAGTCGCGCCGCGTCATGTCGAGGCCGACCGCGTAGCCGTAGACGTGGCTCAGCGCGTCGGCCTTCGGGATGTCGCGCCCGCTGTGCGCCAGGGCGACCACCAGCTCCACCTCGTGCTGATAGTCGCGCGTCTGCGGCGGATAGGCGATCGTCGTGCCGGACGGCACCGCCGCCTGCGCCCATTTGGTGAAGAAGAACGGCGCCTCGCGCGCCGGGTCGCCGCCCATCTCGCGCGCATGGTCGGCATAGTTGCGGCCGATGCAGAAGATGCGGCCGACCGGATAGTCGCCGCCCCCGGCGACGGGCAGCAGCACGGGCGGAAGGGCGGGGATCACGAGCGTCATGCGGTCTCCTTCGTCATCGCACCGCCCCGCTCGCCAGCAGCCGGTCGAGCAGCGACAGGCGCAGCGCGATCTCCTGCCGGTACGAGGTCCGCGCGGGCGACAGCGCCAGCGCGCGCGCCCAGTACGGCCGGGCCTCGCGGAACTGCCCGGCGCGGACATAGGCCATGCCGAGGTAGAAGGGCGGCGCGGGATGCTCCGGCGCCAGCTGCGCGGCACGGCGGAAGGCGAGCAGCGCAGGCGGGGACACCTGATCGCGCGCATCCGCCGCCAGCGTGGTGCCCAGCCACGTCCACAGGATGAAGCTGCGCGGCAGCTTGGCGACGCCGCCCAGCACCACGCGCGCCGCCGCGCCGGTATCGCCGACGCGCGCCATCGCGTCGGACGCGATCAGATAGGCGGTGTCCGCGGTGTAGCGGCCGAGCAGGCTGTCGCGCAGCGCGATCGCGCTCGGCTCGATCGGCGTCACCGTCGCCACCGCGCGCGCCGGGGCGGCGGGCAGCGACGGCCGCCCCTGCCACGCGTAACCCGCGGCGCCCAGGCACAGCGCCGCCGCGGCCAGCGACCACAGCAGCCGGTCGACCCGCAGCAGCACCAGCCCGGCGAAGGCGGCGACGGCGAGCATCGCGAGCGCGAGGAACCCCATCGCCGCTCAATCCTCCAGCGTCGTCGTTTCGTGCATCCGCCCGGCGACCTCGGGCGGCATGTACTTCTCGTCGTGCTTGGCCAGCAGGTTGGTGGCGGTGAAGGAACGGTCGGCGTTGAAATGCCCCTCCGCCACGACGCCAGACCCCTCGCGGAACAGGTCCGGCGCGATGCCGCTGAAGGTGACGGGCGTGGTCGCGCGCCCGTCGGTGACGACGAAGGCGATCGACACGCCGTCGCGCGCGCGGCGGATGGACCCTTTCTGCACCATGCCGCCCAACCGCACCGCCTGGTCGGGCGGGGGCACAGCGCGCGCCACGTCACCGGGGGCGTAGAAGAACGCAGCCTGGTCCTTCAGGCCCGACAGCGCCAGCAGGGCCGCGGCCAGGATCGCGCCCACCGCCAGCAGTGCCAGCGCCAGCCGCTGGTTCTTCGCGGTCACTTCTCCGCCTCGCGCATCGCCCGCCAGGCGAGCAGCAGGACCAGCCCGGTGGTGCCGAGCGTGACCGCATAGGCCGCGGCGACGAAGGGCCAGGGGTTCACGCCACCACCGCCGGCCGCGCCTTGCGCCGCAACCGGGCTTCGGCCTTCGCGCGCGCCAGGATGGTGCGCATCCGCATCAGCACGATGGCGCCGAACAGCAGGGTGAAGCCGAGGATCGTGAACGGCAGCGGCCACAGGATCGCGCCGTCGATGCTGGATCGCGTCAGCCCGATGCTCGCCCCCTGGTGCAGCGTGTTCCACCACACGACGGAATAGCGGATGATCGGCAGCAGCACGGTGCCGGCGAGGCCGTAGAGCGCGGGAATGCGCCCGTCGCCGCCGCGCTCGCGATCCGCCTGCGCCAGCGCGAGATAGCCGAGGTAGACGAAGAACAGCAGCAGCATCGACGTCAGCCGCCCGTCCCACTGCCACCACGTCCCCCACGTCGGCCGTCCCCAGATCGCGCCGGTGACGAGGCACAGGGCGGCGAAGGTCGCCCCCGGCACCGCGATCGCCCGCGCCGCCACGTCGGCGAGCGGGTGGCGCCAGACGAGGAAGACGAGGCTGGAGATCGCGATCCCGCTCCACCCGCCCATACCCAGCCAGGCGGCGGGCACGTGGATGTAGAGGATGCGTACCGTCTCCCCTTGCAGATAGTCCGCCGGCGTCCGCGTCAGCCCCGCCCAGCAGCCGATCGCCACCAGTGCCGCGCCGAGCAGCAGCAGCACCGGCGTCAGCGGCCGCGCGATCTTCAGGAAGCGCGCGGGATTGGCGAAGGCGTGGAGCGAAGGCACGCGCGCGCGATAGGGGATAATGCCGGCCCCGTCACCCCGTCACCCCGTCACCCCGTCACCCCGTCACCCCGTCACCCCAGCGCGCACCGCGCGGTACGGCGCTCCGTCGTGCCCCCTGGCCGCCGACCGATCGTCAGGCCAAGCTCAGCGCCCGATCAGCCGCGCCGCGATCCGGTCCGCCACCTCGGCGGTGGGATCGCCCGTCGCCGCCGCCTCGTCCCATACCTGGTCGAGCCGGCCGGGGATCTGCGCGATGCGCGCCATCACCTCGGCCTCGTCGCCGTGGCCGAGATACTCCAGGCCGACGTTGATGATGCCGCCCGCGTTGATGACGTAGTCGGGCGCGTAGACGATCCCCGCCTCGTGCAGGCGGCGGCCGTCCTCCCTGGTCGCGAGCTGGTTGTTGGCGCCGCCCGCCACGATCCGCGCCTTCAGCGAAGCGATCGAGGCCTCGGTCAGGATCGCGCCCAGCGCATTGGGGCTGACGATGTCGACGTCCGCCGCCAGCACCGCGTCGGGCGCCACGGTCGTCGCGCCGAGTTCCGCCGCCAGCCGCTCCGCGCGCGCCTGGTCCACGTCGGCGAGCGTCAGCACCGCGCCGTCGCCGGCCAGCAGCCGGGCGAGGCCGCCGCCGACCGATCCCGTGCCCTGCACCGCGACTCGCACCCCGCGCATGTCGTCGGTGCCGAGACCCCGCTTCGCCGCCGCCTTCACGCCCAGGTAGACGCCGTGCGCGGTGAACGGACCGGGGTCGCCACCCGCCGCGCCTTCGGCCACCGGCAGGCCGGAGACGTAGCGCGTCTCGACGGCGATCACCTTCATCCGCGCCTCGGACATGCCGACGTCCTCCGCGGTGACGTAGCGCCCGCCGAGCGACTCGACCGCGCGGCCGAAGGCCACCAGCTGCGCGTCGGCGATCGTCTCGCCCGGTCGCGGCGCCAGCACCACGCCCTTGCCCCCGCCCAGTTCGAGCCCGGCCATCGCGTTCTTGTAGCTCATGCCGCGCGACAGCCGCAGCGCGTCCGTCACCGCGCGCGCGTCGTCGGCATAGTGCCAGAAGCGCACGCCGCCCGCCGCCGGGCCGAGCGCGGTCGAGTGGATCGCGATCACCGCCTTCAACCCGCTCGCGGGATCGGTGAACAGGTGGACGCCCTCGTGAGCGTCGAAGTCGGGATAGTCCCAAACGGAGGTCATGGCCGCATCACTCGCGCAGAAGATCGTTGCTTCGCAGCGCAATATTATTGTTTGACCGGGAACGCCAGCCCGAAGCGGCGGAGTGGGGCGACCGACGGGACTTGAACCCGCAACTTCCGGCATCACAAGCCGGCGCTCTAACCAATTGAACTACGGTCGCCGCGAAGAGCCGCCCCCTAGCGGCACATCGGCGCGGGTGCAAGCGGGGAGAACCGGCCGTTCAGAACCGCCCTTCGATCGCGATCATGCGCGCCGCGCCGTTGGCGACGAAGCCGCTGGCGTCCAGCCGCTGCGCCGTCGCGGGGTCGCTCGGCACCAGCGTCATCTCCGCGCGGTAGCGCCCGTCGGGCCACAACCGCAGCGCCACCCCCTCCACCCCGCCGGGGCTCTGCAACGGCAGCAGCAGCGCGCCGCCGTCGCAGCGCGCACCGCCGCTGACGCTGCCGGGCAGCGGCTGGCCGAGGTAGCTGCCCGCCAGGCTCGCGCGCACACGCCCGTCCGCGCTCTCGCAGGCATTGTCGACGAAGCGGACGCTGACGTCGTCGAGGTCCAGCCCCGTGACGGGCAGCGGGGCGAAGGCGGCGCCCGCGGGTAGCGGCCCGTCCGCGTCCAGCACCGCCGCGCGGTTGCGCGCGATCTCGACGGTGCCGGACAGGCGCTGCGCCGGGTCGGCCGCCTGCCCTTCCAGCGCGATCCGCGCGCGCCCGATCAGCAGCGCCAGCGGCGAGACCCCGGCATCGAGATCGCCCAGCGCCACGTCGCCGAAGCGCGCCTCCACCAGCCGGCCGGACCACAGGCTGCCCGTCACCTCGCGCGCGGAGAAACCCTGCGAATCGAGGCCGGCCCAGCCCAGCGCCAGCCGCATCGGCAGGAACAGCAGCAGCGCCGCCACGAACAGCGCCAGGAACAGGGTGCGGCGACGGGTGGCCAGGCGGATCCGCATCACGCCCCCCGCCGTACCAGCGTCATCTGCGCGTTGACGGTGCCATCGCCGTTGCCCGCCACCGTCACCGCCTCCGCCAGCACGCCGCTGCCCTCCAGCCCGGCGATCCACGCGGTCAGCGCGCCCGCCCGCGCCGACGCCACGCCCGCGCGCACGCGGTCGGCACCGTCCGGATCCAGCGTCGACAGCGTCAGCCCCGCGCCCTGCGCGCTGGTGCGCACCGCATCGGCCAGCGCGCCGGCCAGCGGCGGCCCGGCACGGCGCTGCGCCGCCTTCACCTGCGCCAGCCCCGCCTGTGCCTCGCCTAGTCGTACCACCGCGTCGGTGTAGCGCGCGCGGGTGGAGGACAGGCCGTTGCGCACGGGCATGATGACGGCCGCCCACACCAGCGTCACCGCGGCGAGGCCGAGCATGACGAGGATCAGCCGCCGCTCGCGCAGCGATCGCCCGGCGAACCAGTCGCGCAGTTCCTTCACCGCGGCCTCCTCATGGCGCCACCGTCAGGTCGCCGGTCAGGCGGCCGTTGGCGGACTGGAACACGCTGGCCGTGACGGCGAAGCCGGCGCGCTCCAGCCGCGCCTTGACCGCATTCGCCTCGACCTCGCTGGCCGCCGACAGCGACACGCGCATCGTGCCGTTCGGTTCGAACTGCAATCCCGTCACTTCCGCACCGGGGGAGGCCTGCACCACCTGATAGACCGCGGCGGCGGTGGCGCTGAATCCCGCGCCCGGACCGCGGAGTGAAGAGAGCCGCGCCGCCAGCATCCGCCCGGCGTCGCCCTCCCCCGCCGCCGCGCCGCGGGCCAGGCCCTGGCGCGCGATCGTGTCCGCACGCGCCTCGATCGCGTCGGCACCGAAGGAATAGCGCGCGATCCGCACCACGTCGATTGCCAGCGTCAGCAGCAGGATCAGCGCCGCCATCGCCGCCAGCCGGCGGACCAGCGGCCAGTCGATCGCGCGGCGGGTACGGCGCGCGAACGGCCCCTGCCGCAGGTCGAGCGGCAGTGCGGCGAGCGACGCGGCGGCGGCGGCGTGGACGACGTCGCGCGGCAGCGTCTCCGGGGCCGTTCCCGCGGTGACCAGGTCGGTCAGCCGCGCCTCGTCGGCCCAGCCGCTCGTCCGCCCGCGAACGACCGATTGCCCGGCCAGATCGGCCCGGACATGGCCCTCCTCGGGGGCGGGCAGCAGCAGCGGCGCGGGGACGATCGCGGCGGGATCGATCCCCTCCGCCGCCAGCCGCGCCAGCCAGCCCGCCATGCGATCGGGCGCGACCACCGCCACCGCGCGCTCCCCACCCGCGGCATCGCGGCCGACCGCCACGTGCAGGTCGTGCGCGGGCACCGCCGTCGCATCGCCGACGACGATGCGCGCCGCGGCCATCGCCTGTGCGGGCGAGCGGGCGGGCAGGTCCGCCCAGTGCAGCGTCACCGCGTCCGCGGGCGCGACCGCGACGACCGCCGCATCGTCCGGCGCGGGCAGCCCCTCGCCCTCGTCGACCACCGCGTCGCCCGCCACGCGCCACCAGCGCCACGGCGCGGCCTCGTCGGGCGGCAGGAAGAGGAGCGTGGCGGTCGTCATGGCGCATCCCCCCATTGCCGCGATGCGAGCCGGACGGGAAGCCTCCGCGCGTCGATCAGCGCGGTCTCGTGCAATTCGGCGCCCTCCGCGACCACGTCCACCGCCAGGCGGAACCAGCTTGTCTTCACGCTGGTCTGCTGGCGCGCGTCGAACGCGGCGGTGCCCGCGCCGCCCAGCGACAGCTGGTTCCAGAACGCGTCGGTGCTGGCGTAGCCCGTCTCCGGCCGGCGCAGCAGCAGCGCGCGGACCTGTTCCGGCCCCACGCCGTCGGGCATCAGCATGGCCAGCAGCGGCGCCTGTTCCGGCAGCAGGGTATTGACGTTGATCGACGACGGCTCGGCCAGCGGCAGCGTGCAGAGCCACGGCCGCAGCGCGGCATAGGAGGGCGCATCCACGCCGGCGACCGCGCGCAGCTCGCTCGGATCGGCCAGCAGCGTGCCCGCGGTGCGCCGCCCGCGATAGCTCGCATCCTCCGCGCCCTGCGCTAGCGCCACGTCGTCGCTGTCGATAAAGTCGGCGGTGGCGGCGGCGATCCGCTCGCCCTCCGACAGGCGCAGTACGCGCGCGAGCCGGGCGAAGCGCGTGATCTGGAACGGATTGGCGGCATAGCTGCCGTCCGGCGCGCGCGCGACCAGACCGTTGAGGTTGAAGCAATTGCCGCCGTCGGTGACGCGCGCGGTGGCGGTGCCGCCGGGCACGGGCAGGCCGAACGGCCGCCCGCTCCACCCGCCGATCAGCGCCACGCGGTCGGGCGACTGGCGCAGCAGCGCGGTGACGCGCGTGGTCGCCAGCGTCTCCGCGGCATAGGCGTAGCCACGCGCCCGGTCGATCGCGACCGCGTTGGCGGCGATGCGCGTCGACAGCCGCAGTCGCTCCAGCGCCGTGGCGGCCATCACCGCGATCACCGCGACCAGCAGCAGCACGGTGAGCAGCGCGGCGCCGCGCTCGCCCTTACGCCGGCGCCTCATGGGGGCGGCGCACCGGTGGGTTGCGGATCGGGAGTCGCCTGCGCGCGCGGCGCGCCGGTCCCGACCAGGAACATCATGCGGTAGCGGCGCCCGTCCTCGCGCAGCAGCGTCAGCTCCGCCGCGCGAGGGAGCGCGGCCTGCGCGTCCCCTTCCCACCGGTCGCTCCACGCCCCGGCGTAGCGGAAGCGCACCCGCGCCTCGCGCACGCCCTCCACCAGCGCGGCGGGCGACAACGGCGGCGCGCCGTCCAGCGCGGGATAGGCGATCCGTTCCAGCGTGCCGCCGGTCAGCCGATATTCCACCTTCTGCAGGTCCGCGCGGGGCACCGCGTCGGGATTGGCCCAGCCCGCGCGCACCAGCCGCAGCAGCGGCACCGCGCCGGTCGCCCCGGCGAAGGCGGGCAGCCGCACGCCCGCCTCGTCGCGCACCGGGCGGTCCTGCGCCTGCGCCAGGTCCGCGGTCATCACCGAGGCGAGACGGTTCACCGCGCCGAGATCGTCCAGCACCGCGTCCGTCGCGCCCTGCGCGCGCACGCTGAAGGCCAGCAGCGCGACGCCCGCGGCGGCGATCATGCCGAAGATCATCAGCGCGATCATCACCTCGACCAGCGTGAAGCCGCCCGAACGCTCGCTTCTCGCGCGATCGGGCGCCCCGGCGACGGCCGGGGCCCCGCGCGAGGCGCCGGCTCGCCGAAGCCGCCTCACCGCCCCACCGTCGCGATCGGCGGATCGGGCGGGCGCACCATCGTCATCCGGCCGAGCCGCGTGCCCGCCGCATCCGCCACCGTCACGTCCACGCGCTGCACGTCGCCGTCGCCGATCGCCGACACCGTCCGCGTCCAGCGCCACGGCAGGCCGCCGTTCTCCTCCACCCCGCTGGCGCGACCGCGCGGCGGCGGCGCGGCGGCGGTGACCGCGTCGATCGCGACGTTGCGCGCCACCATCTGCGCCAGCAGCGTCGCGCGCACCACGCCGGTGGAGCGGATCGTCTGCCCTTCCAGCCGGATCAGCGCCAGCGCGGCGAGGCTGAAGACGGCGAGCGCCACCATGATCTCGACCAGCGTGAACCCGGCACAGGCCGGGTTGCGGCCCGACCGCTCACCCCGCGACACGGACGCTTCCGTCCGCCGCCACGGCGACCTCCGCCCGCGTACCCTCGCGCGTCAGCGTGACGGTGAGCGGGCGGTCGGCGAGGCCGGTGGGGTCGAACGTCACCCGCTCGCGCACCAGCCCCACCGCGCGGGTTCCCTCGTTCCAGCGCGCGACCTTCAGTCCCGCGGCATCCGCGGGGGTCCAGCGCCCGCCGCGCCACGCGTCGAAGCCATAGCCCTCGCGCGTGATCCACAGGCTGACCGGGCGCCCGGCGACGATCGCCGCCTCGTGCGCGGCGCGCGTGCGCGTGGCGAAGCGCGCCGCCTCGTCCATCAACCTTCCGCGCGGATCGGGCATCGCCAGCACCACGGCCGCCGACGCGATGCCGATGACGGCGATGACGACCATCAGCTCGACCAGCGTGAAGCCGGCCTCCCGCCGGCGCTCGCGACGGCGGGAGGCCGCCTCGGCGAAGGCCGGGGCCCAGGGCCAGGAACGCTCGCGTTTCCGGCCGTTACTGCCAGGAGCCGATGTCGGCATCGATCCCCTCGCCCCCGTCCTTGCCGTCCGCGCCCAGTGTCCACACGTCGGCGGCGCCGTGCTGTCCGGGCGAGGCGTACAGATAGGCGCGGTTCCACGGATCCTCCGGCAGCCGCTTGATGTAGCCGCCCGCCTGATAGCGGCCCGCGTCCACCCCGGCGGGCGCGGTGACCAGCGCGTTCAGCCCTTGGGTGGTCGTCGGATAGCTGCCCATCTGAAGGCGATAGAGCTCCAGCCCCTGCTCGATCGTGGCGATGTCCGCCTTCGCCTTCTGCACTCGCGCGGTGTCCCCCGACGGCAGCACGTTCAGCGCGACGATGGTGGCGAGCAGGCCGATGATGACGATGACGACCATCAGCTCGACCAGGGTAAAGCCCGCCTCGCGCCGGCGCTTGCGATGGCGCGAGGCCGCCCCGCCGGAGGCCGGGGCCCAGGCGGGTGAGAATCGAGGCTTCCCCGGCACACTGCCTCTCCCTTCGGGCTGAGCGCAGTCGAAGCCCATGCGCGGGGCGTGCCCTTCGACTTCGCTCAGGGTGAGCGGAGGATGGGAGATTTCGGAAGGAATGAGCATCAGAACCTCATTGTCCCGCCAGCGTGTTGAGCTGGAGGATCGGCAGCAGGATGGAGAGCACGATGGTCGCCACCACCGCGCCCATCACGACGATGATGGCGGGTTCCAGCAGCGACATGGCGGTGGCGGTGAAGCGGTCGAACTCGCGCTCGAGATAGTCGGCGGCGCGCTCCAGCATCTCGTCCAGCCGCCCCGCCGCCTCGCCGCTGGCGGTGAGATAGACCAGCAGCGGCGGGAACACCGCGGTACGCCGCATCGCCGAGGACAGGCTGCCGCCACCGCGGATCGCGTCGGTGATCTCGTCCGACGCCGCCTTCAGCCGCCGGTTGTGGATCGTGCCCGCGGTCAGGTTCAGCCCCTCCAGCAGCGGCAGCCGGCTCGCCACCATCGTCGACAGCGTGCGCGCCATCCGCGCCGCGTGCAGGTCGCGCAGCAGCCGTCCCAGAAGCGGGACGCGCAGCAGCCACGTGTCGAATGCCAGTCGCACCGGCGGCTGGCGCAGCGCCGCCCAGCCCGCCATCGCGGCCAGGCCGACGAGCAGCAGGATCAGCCACCACCAGCCGGTGATGAGCGCGGACAGCGCGATGACGAGACGGGTGAGCAGCGGAAGCTCCTGACCCACGGTGTCGAACTGCTCCACCACCTGCGGGACGACGAAGGCCATCAGCGCGATGACGACGCCCATGGCGACCACCGCGAGGATCGTCGGATAGGCCATGGCGGTCAGCAGCTTGCCGCGGATCTCCGCCTGGCGTTCGAGGAGGACGGAGAGCCGCTCGAGGATGGTCGGCAGCGTGCCCGAACTCTCGCCCGCGGCCACCATCGCGCGGTACAGCGGCGGGAAGCTCCTCGGCTCGCGCGCCATCGCGTCGGCGAGGCGGCGTCCCTCCACCACCGCGGCGTGGACCGCGGCGACGATGGTGCGCACGTGCTCCTGTTCGGTCTGGCGCGTGATCGTGCGCAAGGATTCCTCCAGCGGCGACACGCGGCTCAGCGTCGCGAGCTGGCGGGTGAACAGCGTCAGCTGCTTGCCCGACATCTTCCGGCGCGCGAGGTCCAGCCCGAACAGCGGCCGCCCGCGCGCGGCGGGCGCGGCGCCGGGCTCGATCCGCACGACGTACAGGCGACGGCGGTCGAGCGCCGCGCGTGCCGCGTCGATCGACGCCGCGGCCACGTGCCCGCGCGTCTCGGCACCGCGCGTGTCGATGGCGAGATAGTCGAAGTCAGCCAACCTCCTACATCCTCCCCGGCATGGGGAGGGGGACCATGCGCAGCATGGTGGAGGGGGCGGGCCGCAGGCGGTGCGTCTCGTGGCACGCCGCCTCCACCACTCGCTTCGCGAGCGGTCCCCCTCCCCGTCCCGGGGAGGATAGGATCGGCTCACGCATCGCCCATCGCCGCCGTGTCCGCGTCCGCATTCTCCGCCCGGCTCACCCGCACCGCCTCCTCCGCGGTGGTCAGCCCCTGCTCCACCAGCCGCCGCGCCGCAGTCGCCAGCGTGTCGCCACCCCCGCCTTCCTTGGGCGCGAAGGCGTGGCGCGCGATCGCGTCCTCGTCGCCGCCTTCGTTGATGAGGCGGCGAATCGTCGCGTCGACGCGCACCGCCTCGAACACGCCGATGCGGCCCTTGAACCCGGTGCGGTTGCACTGCTCGCACCCCACCGCCTCGTACACCGTCGCCGCCGGGTCGACGCCCAGCAGCGGCGCCACCGTCTCGCCCGCGGGCACCGCGTGGCGACAGGCGGGGCACAGCCGGCGCACGAGCCGCTGCGCGATCACCGCGCGCAGCGTGCTGGCGAGCAGGAACGGCTCCACCTTCATGTCGCGCATCCGCGTGATCGCGCCCACCGCGTCGTTGGTGTGCACGGTGGACAGGACGAGGTGCCCGGTCAGCGATGCCTGCACCGCGATCTCGGCGGTCTCGCGATCGCGGATCTCGCCGATCATCACCGTGTCGGGATCCTGGCGCAGGATGGCGCGCAGCCCCGCGGCGAAGGTGAGGCCGACCTTGGGATTGACCTGCGTCTGGCCGACGCCCTCCACCGCATATTCGACCGGGTCCTCAACGGTCAGGATGTTGCGGCTGCCGTCGTTCAGCAGGCGCAGCACGGCGTAGAGCGAGGTTGTCTTGCCGCTGCCGGTCGGCCCGGTGACGAGGATGATGCCGTTGGGTTCCGCGATCGCCTCGCGCAGCAGCGCGTACATCGGCGCCGTCATGCCCAGCGCGTCGAGGTCGATGCCCGCATTCTCCTTGTCCAGGATGCGCAGCACCACGCGCTCGCCCGCGCGGCTGGGCAAGGTGGAGACGCGCACGTCGAGCAGCTTGCCGCCCAGCGTCAGCCCCATGCGTCCGTCCTGCGGCACGCGCCGCTCGGCGATGTCGAGCCGCGCCATCACCTTCACACGGCTGACCACCACGGGCGCGACGTGCGGCGGCATCCGCAGCGTCTCGCGCAGCACGCCGTCGATCCGCATCCTGACGACGAGGCCGGTCTCGTACGGCTCGATATGGATGTCGCTGACGCCATTCCTCGCGGCGTCGGCGATGATGCCGTTGATGAGGCGGATGGCGGGGGCGTCGTCGGCGGTGTCGAGCAGGTCCTCCGCGGTGGGCAGCCCCTCCGCCAGCAGGTCCAGCTCGTCGCCCATGCCCACCGCGGCGGCGGCGGTCGCCTGACCGTCCATCGCGTAATTGTCGCTCAGCAGCCGGTCGAAGGCGGTCGGCGCGACCACCTCCACGTCGAACGGGCGGCGCAGCACGCGGCGCACCTCGATCAGCGCACGCGGATCGCTGCCCTCTCGCAGCGCCACCTTCTCGCCCGACAGGCACACGCCGAACCGGCGCGCGAAGGCGTAGGGAAGCGCCACCGGCGGTACCGCGATCGACGGCGCCTCGGCCAGCACCTCACCGGCCTCCGGCTCGGCGCCGGTGCGGACGATCACCGCCGCTTCTCCCGCGGGATCACGACGGTGGAGTTGCGCTGCACCGGCACGCCGACGCGCGGATCCTCGATGCTGCCCGGCTCGCCCGCGGGGGGCAGCGGCGGGCTGGCGCCGAGATAGTCGCGCACCAGCGCGTCGATCGACGGCTCGGTCCCCGGCTCCTGCATCCCCTGCTGAAGCCGCACCTGACCGTATTTCTGCTCGGTCACGCGGCGGTTGTCCTCCGCGGTGCGGATGATGCGCGGGCGCAGGAAGATCATCAGGTTCGTCTTCGCCCGCGTCCGCGCGCGCGACTTGAACAGATTGCCGAGCACGGGGATGTCCCCCAGCAGCGGGATCTTCTCGATCGTGCGCCGCTCCTCGTCGCTCAGCAGCCCCGCGATGACGCCGATCGATCCGTCGTCGAGCGTCAGCGTGGTCTCCACCTCGCGCTTGTTGAGGATCAGGTCCGAATTGTCGCTGCTGACCGGCCCTGCGATCGAGCTGACCTCCAGGTGCAGGTTCAGCTTCACCGTCCCCGACGAATTCACCTGCGGGCGCACGTCGAGCCCGATGCCCACGTTCTGTCGCTGGACCGTGCGGAAGGCGTTGTCGAAATTGTTCGACAGCGCCTGCCCCGTCGTGATCGGGATTTCCTGGCCGACCAGCGTGTGCGCTTCCTGGTTGTCGAGCGTCATCAGCTGCGGCACCTGGAGCAGGTTGGACTGCGTGTCGCCCTTCACCGCATTGATGATCGCGCCGAACACGGTGGAGCCGATCTGCCCGCCGAACCCGCCGAACCCGCCCGACGATCCGATGATCGAATTGATCGCCGATTGCGTCAGCTGGTCGGACGCGGAGTTGTTCGTCGTTGTCTCCGTCCGCGTGCCGTCCGCGCCGATGGTGACGGTACGCGAGGAGCCGAGCGCCTGCGCGCCCACCGCACCCGCGATCTGGAGGATGTTGGGCGCGGAATTGCTGAACGTGGACGCCGCGAACGCGCCGCCGTCGAGATTGCCGAGCAGGAATTGCGCGCCGAGCCGGTTCACCGTCTGGTCGGACACCTCCGCGACGATCGCCTCGATCATCACCTGCTGGCGGCGGCGGTCCAGCTTCTCGATCACGTCGGACAGCTGGCGCTGCACGTCGGCGGGCGCGGCGATGACGATCGCGTTGGCCCCGGCGAAGCGCGTGACAACCGCGGCGGTGCGCCCGCCCGCGCCGGTGATCGCCGCCTGCTGCGGCGCGGCCCCGCCGCCGGTGGTGGTCGTGGTCGTCTGCGACTGCTGCGGGGCGAGACCCGACGACGGCGTGGTGCCGCTGCCATTGCTGCTGCTGGTGCTGCTGACGCCCGTCTTCGTCAGCGTCGTCTCCTGGATCGCGTCGGGCGCCTGGCCGACCAGCTGCTGGAGCACGGGCAGCAGCTGCGCCGCATCCGCATTCTCCAGGAAGACGACCTTGATCTCCGTCGCGTTGCGCGCGCGCTGGTCGAGATCGCGGGCGAGGCCGGCGAGCCGCGCGACCGTGGCGGGATCGCCGCGCAGCGCGACCGCGTTGCTGCTCTCGATCGCCACCGCCGACGCGCCCACCCCGCCCGCCGCGCCGCCCGGCTGCGCGCCGATCAGCCCGGCGAGCGCGGTGGCCACCTCCGCCGCGCGGGCGTTGCGCAGCGCGACGATGCGGGTCGCCGCAGTGTCGGTGTCGACGCGCCGGATCACCTCGCGCACGCGGCGGATGTTGTCGGCGAAATCGACCACGACCAGGCTGTTGCCGCCGCGGTTGGCCGTCACCGACCCTTGCGCGCTGACCAGCGGGCGCACGGTTTCCACCGCCTGCGTCGCGTCGACCGAGCGCAGCCGAATGATTTCCGTCACCAGGCTGTTGCGCGCCGCGCCCGCCACGCCCACCCGGCCCGGCTGCGACGCCGCGCCCTCGATCGGCTGGACGCGGAAGCTGCCGTTGGCGGTGGGCACCGCGACCAGCCCGTTGGCGCGCAGCGTGGAGAGGAAGACCTCGAAATACTCGGAGCGCGACAAGGGACGGTCGGTGACGACCGTCACCTTCCCCTGCACCCGGCTGTCGATGATGAAGGTACGCCCCGTCACCTTCGCCGCGTCGGCGATGAAGGCGCGGATGTCGGCGTCGCGCACGTTCAGCGTGGTCTGCCCCGCGGCGGGGAGGGCGAGCGGCGCGGAAAGGGTAGCGACCAGCGCGGTGGCGGCGAGGAGGGAACGCATCACTGGGCCACCGGGATCGTCAGCGGAAGGGATTGGCCGCCGCGCTCGACCGTCAGCGCCAGCGTGCCGGCGGCCGCGCCCTCGCGCGCCAGCCGGTCGAGATCGGCCGGGCCGGCGATGGGACGCCCGCCGATCGCGGTCACGACATCGCCGTCGCGAAGGCCCGCGGCGGCGAAGGCGGAGCCGCCCTGCCCGCGCACCGTCAGGCCGCTGATCCGGCCGGCGTCGATGCGCGGAATGGCAGTGATGTCGGCGCGGAGCTGATCGACCGGGATCGCGCTGCCGCCGCCCACCGCGGGCGCGCCGGCGGTCAGCGGGGCGCCCGCGGCGGGGGGCGGCGCCGCGGGGGCGCCGGCAGCGCCGGACTGGTCGAGGAACAGGTCCTCCGCCGCGCCGCCGCGATCGAGCGTGACGTGGTCGAACGCCACCGCCTTCAGCACGACCCCGGGCGCCACTTCCTCACCCACGCTGACCGAACGCTGCATCCCGTCCGGCCCCGCCACGATCGCGGAGCCGCCGCCGGCGGCGGCATCGATGCGGGTGCCGAACAGCGTCAGCTGAAGCGAGGTGACCGCCGCCGGTCCCTGCGCCTGCGCGGCGCCGCTGACGCGGAAGAACGGGTCGAAGCCGGCGATCACGCCCGCGGGATCGGCGGGGATGGCGGGGCCGGTCGGCACCCAGGCGCCCAGCGGCGCGACCGGGGTGACGATCGTCCACAGCAGCCGCGCCGCCTGCACCGCCAGCCCGGCGAGCAGCGCCAGTTCCACCACCGAATAGACGTTGACCACCGGCAGCCGCCTGAGGATCGCCCGTGCCCGGGCGTCGAACTTCAATCGCATCCGCCTGCAAAACTCCCGCCCGCGCCGGCTACGTGCGACATGTTACAGCGGCATTGCAGCCTTGTGTAATATTTCTCCGCTTGAGGTGCGGGCGCGCGCGGTGGCAGGAACATCGGTATGGCCGACGCATCGATCGCCGCGCGCATCGCCGCGCAGCCGGGCATCCAGCGAGTACCCAGCCCCAAGCTGACGCTGTTCGTGAAGCGTGGCTTCCTCGACGCGGGCGCCTGCGCCGGGCTGGTCGCGATGATCGACGCGCAGCGCCGCCCCTCCACCGTGTCCGACTTCAACGGCGACGCGGCGTTCCGCACCAGCGAGACCTGCGACCTGGCCGCCGCGGACCCGCTGGTGGCGGCGGTGGACGCGGCGCTGGCCGCGTTCACCGGCCTCGACCCGCTGCACGGCGAGCCGCTGCAGGGCCAGCGCTACGCCGTGGGGCAGGAGTTCAAGGCGCACACCGACTATTTCGAGCCGAACGGCGTCGATTACGACCGCTATTGCTCGGTCGCGGGCAACCGGACGTGGACGGCGATGGTCTATCTCAACGAACCCGAGGCGGGCGGCGCGACGCGGTTCAAGGCGGTGGACAAGACGATCCAGCCGGAGACGGGAAAGCTGGTCTGCTGGGACAATCGCCGCGCGGACGGATTGCTGAACCCCGCCACGATCCACCACGGCATGAAGGTGCGCGCCGGGACCAAGTACGTCATCACCAAATGGTATCGCGAGCGGCCGTGGGGCTGGTGATCGGGCGGGCGGAGGCGGGGCGCCGGCGGCTCGCCGACCGCTCGCGTCCGGCGACGGATCGCGGCCCCGTCACGTAGTCGCGGTGCGGTTCGCGCGTCACGCATAGCCGGCGCGATGACCCGACCCGACGCTGCTCAGGGGCGGCGACCGGGACCCGATCGGGCAGCCCGATACGACGGCGCGCGACGCGCATCGTCGGCCGTACCTCGCCAACCTCCGCCATCCCGACACGCGTCTCGGCGCGGCGAGATCACCGGTGACGTCGCGCCTTGCACCGGCGCGAGCGAAGGTCGGCCGTCGCTCGGCGGACGAGCGGGGATCGTCACGCTCCCGCGATCACGCTGGCCCGCCGGCATAGGCGTAGGGGCCGCCCGCGGCGAGCGCGCGCTGGTAGGCGGGACGCGCGTGGACGCGCTCCAGCCACGCCATGGTGTTCGGACGCGATGCGCCCAGGCCGCCGCGGCTGACCGCCGCCTCCAGCGGGAAGCTCATCATCACGTCCGCCGCGGTCAGCGCATCGCCCGCGAACCAGGGGCGGTCCGCCAGCCGCGCCTCGACGAAGTCGAGGTGGCGGTCCAGCATCGGCTGCACCCGCTTTGCCGCGCGCTTGCCCAGCAACGGGATGCGCGAGAGGACCAGCAGCAGCAGCAGCGGCGGCATCAGCGAGCCCTCGGCATAGTGCAGGAAGAAGCGGTAATCGAGCGCGGCGTCGCGGCGCGACGGCGAGCCGAGCCGCCCGTCCGCGCGATCGACCAGATACTCGGCGATCGCCCCCGTCTCCGCCACGACCCGGCGCCCGCCCCCGTCCTGCGGTGCGGTGTCCTCGATCACCGGCGACTTGCCGAGCGGGTGGATCGCGCGCAGCTCGGGCGGGGCGAGCATCGTCGCCTTGTCCCGCTCGTAGCGCTTCACCTCGTAGGGCAGCTCCAGCTCCTCCAGCAGCCACAGCACGCGCTGCGAGCGGCTGTTCTCGAGATGGTGGACGATGATGGTCATTCGGTGTCCCCTGCTGCGACGGCGTGCCAGACGAAGATCGCGGCAGTGAACGCGACGACGCCGTCGCGGGTCCGTGCGGCGAACAGGTCGGCGAGCCGCGCCTCCATCGCGGCGCGCGTCGCCGGGTCGGCGGCGGCGAGCGCCGCGGCGGCCGTGCCGATGCGGCGGTAGAAGCCGAGCGCGTCGGCGACCGGATCCGCGCCGGCGCCGACGACGTAGCGGACGTCGTGCGCGGCGACGCCGGCGTCGCGCCACCCGGCTCGTGCGAGCATCCCGGCGACGAAGCAGCGATCGGCGAAGCCGTACGGACCGGGGGCGTAGCCCGGTGACGCCGGCACGCGGAGGCCGAGCGCGGCGTCGACCGCGGCCGACCAGTCGTTCTCGCGTCGCGGGCGGAAGCAGGAGAAGACGAGCGGCGCGCCCGGCCGGCACGCCTTGCGCAGCCGCGCGAAGGACGCAGCGGGATCGGCGAAGAACATGACGCCGTGGCGCGAGACGAGGAGGTCGACAGGCGCGAGTTCCTCCGCGACCGCCACCGCATCGCCCGCGACGAAGGCGGGACCGCCCCGTCCGCCGACGCGCCCGCGGGCGATCGCGAGCAGGTCTTCGGACAGGTCCGCGCCGGTGATTGCCAGTTCCGGTCGCACGGCGGCGAGCGCGAGCGCGGTGCCGCCGACGCCACAGCCCAGGTCCACCGCGCACCCGGCCGCGGGTGCCACGGCGGTGACCGCGGCGTCCAGCGTCGCGCCGATCGCGGCAAAGGCACGCTCGGTCCGCGCATGTTCCGCCGCCCAGCTGCGCCCCACCGCGCCGGTCCAGGCGGCAGCGTCGGTCACCGCCGCGCGAGAAGGGCGACACCGCCCGCCAGCCGCGGGCCCGGCCGCGCCGGCGCCACCGCCACCTCCCCGCCTGCCTCCCCGCCTGCCCGTGTCATGCAGCACCGCCCCGCTCGACCGTCGACCCGTCGACGCCACCCGTCCGCGTCGATCCGCCCTCTCCAGGTCGCGCGATCAGACGTCGTCGTCCGGCCCCTCGCCGACCATCATTTCCTCCGCCACCGCCTCCGTGCGGGCGCGGATCGCCTTTTCCAGGCGGTCGGCCATCTCCTGATTCTCGCGCAGGAAGGTCTTCGCGTTCTCGCGTCCCTGGCCGATGCGGACGCTGTCGTAGCTGAACCAGGCGCCCGACTTCTCGACCAGCCCGGCCTTTACGCCCAGGTCCAGGATCTCGCCGATCTTCGAGATGCCCTCGCCGTACATGATGTCGAACTCGACCTGCTTGAACGGCGGCGCGACCTTGTTCTTCACCACCTTCACGCGGGTCGCGTTGCCGACGATGTCGTCGCGATCCTTGATCTGCCCGGTTCGGCGGATGTCGAGGCGGACGGAGGCGTAGAACTTCAGCGCGTTGCCGCCCGTCGTCGTCTCCGGATTGCCGTACATCACGCCGATCTTCATGCGCAGCTGGTTGATAAAGATCACCATGCAGCGCGAGCGGCTGATCGATCCGGTCAGCTTGCGCAGCGACTGGCTCATCAGGCGCGCCTGCAGGCCGACGTGGCTGTCGCCCATCTCGCCCTCGATCTCGGCGCGCGGCACCAGCGCGGCGACCGAATCGACCACCAGCACGTCGATCGCGTTGGAACGGACCAGCGTGTCGGTAATCTCCAGCGCCTGCTCGCCCGTGTCGGGCTGCGACACGATCAGCTCGTCGATGTTGACGCCCAGCTTCTTCGCGTAGACGGGATCGAGCGCGTGCTCGGCATCCACGAACGCGGCGGTGCCGCCCATCTTCTGCGCCTGCGCGATCACGTGCAGCGCGAGCGTGGTCTTGCCCGAGCTCTCCGGCCCGTACACCTCGATCACGCGGCCGCGCGGCAGCCCCCCGACGCCCAGCGCGATGTCGAGGCCGAGCGAGCCGGTCGAGATCACCTCGACCTGCATCGTCTCCTTCTGGCCCAGCTTCATCGCCGAGCCCTTGCCGAAGGCGCGGTCGATCTGCGCCAGTGCGGCGTCCAGCGCCTTTTGCCGATCCGTAGTCGCGGTTGCCATGCCCGTGTCGATCACCTGAAGTTTGGCGGCCATCTGCCTTGTCCCTCGCTAGAGCACCCGCGCGCTTCGTTCAACGCGAGTGTTGGATGTACCCCATCCGTTCCAAAAGAACAAGTGGAGAACTTCAGTGCGAAATCAAGGGCGGTAGCGCTGCGTCCCTGCGCGAAAGGCAGCGCTGCCGAAGCTCGCCTCGAACGCGGCGTCGTGCGCGACGTCGCCGGGATCGCGCAGCATCCGCTTCAGAAGGGCGAGCGCCCCCGGATCGTTGGCGGCGATGCGGTGGGCGACGGCGGCGGGATTGCCGATCGCGTCGGCCAGGCCGATCCGCCGCGCCTCGTCCGCGTCGATCGCCTCGGCGGTGAACAGCAGCCGCGCCGCCGCCCCCTGCCCCACCCGCGCGACCAGCCGCGCCACGTCCGCCGCGGGATAGCCGATGCCCAGCCGCGCCGGCGGGATGGCGAAACGCGCGGCCGGCGCGGCGACGATCAGGTCGCATGCCATCGCCAGCGCCACCGCGGCGCCGAAGCATCCGCCTTCCACCGCGGCGAGCGTCGGCACCGGCAGCCGCGCCACCGCCTCGATCCCCGCGCGCATGGCCTCGCGAAAGGCGGCGCGCGCGGGCACGTCGTCGGTCAGCCGGGCGAGTTCGGCGAGGTCCGCGCCGGCGGAGAAGATCCCGG
The DNA here is from genome assembly GCF_012035195.1 of Sphingomonas corticis. GTDB lineage: Bacteria > Pseudomonadota > Alphaproteobacteria > Sphingomonadales > Sphingomonadaceae > Sphingomonas > Sphingomonas corticis. Next base: position 355,463 of record NZ_JAAVJH010000003.1, on the reverse strand, counting down.
GCACCGCGCTGGCGATCACGACGACGCGCGCGTCCGCGTCCACCCGCGCCGCTGCATCCGCCAGCGCGTGCCACGCCGCCACGGGCAGGGCGTTGCGCGCCGGCGCGCGATCCAGCGTCAGCGTCGCGACGCCCGCGTCGAGGTGCAGCGCGATCACGCGATCGTCGTCGCCAGCCGCCACCAGCCGGGCCGCGCGCACGCCACGGCGGCGTCGGCGGCGTCGCGCGCGGCGGCGTCGGCGAACAGCGCGAAGCAGGTCGCGCCCGATCCCGACATCCGCGCCAGCGTGGCGCCCGGCTGGGCGGCGAGCAGCGCGACGACCTCGGCGATCACCGGGGCGATCGCCGCCGCGGGCGACTGGAGATCGTTGCGCCCGGCGAGCGCGCGCGCCAGCGTCTCGCCCGCGGCGACCGGGCCACGGTCGGTCCCGTCCCACCGCGCGAACACCGCCGCGGTGGAGACCGCCACACCGGGATTGACGAGCAGCGCGGGCATATCGCCCAGCCCCGGGACCGGCACCAGCGCGTCCCCGCGCCCGCTGCCGAAGGTGGCGCGGCCGAGCAGGCAGGCGGGCACGTCCGCACCGAGCGCGGCGGCGACGGCGAACAGTCGCGGGTCGTCCGCCGCCACGCCGTGCAGCCGCGCCAGCGCGCGCAGCGTCGCCGCCGCGTCGGCCGATCCGCCGCCGATGCCCGACGCGACGGGCAGGTGCTTGTCGAGCATGATCGCGTGCGGCTGCGCGACGCCGAACGCGGCGCGGAACGCGGCTTCGGCGCGGACGACCAGATTGTCCGATCCGGCCAGTCCCGCGGCGAACGGCCCGACGACCGCGAAGCAGGGCACCGGCCAGCGCTGCACCTCCACCTCGTCGCCGTGGCGCGCGAAGGCGAACAGCGTCTCCAGCTCGTGATAGCCGTCGTCGCGGCGGCGGCGGACGTGGAGCGCGAGGTTGATCTTCGCCGGCGCGGCCTCCCGTATCACAGCCCGTCCGCGATCTTCGTCGCCAGCCGCGCGGCATCGTCGCCCTCGCCCATCTGCCGCGCCGCGGTCCAGGCGTAGCGCGCCTCGAACCGGCGCCCGGCGGACCAGTAGACGTCGCCCAGGTGCTCCGCGATCTCCGCATTGGCCGGGTCGGCGGCGGCGGCGCGCTCGATCAGCGGCAGAGCGCGCGCCAGCTGCCCGCGGCGATAGAAGGACCAGCCCAGAGAATCGGCGATGGCGGCGTCGTCGGGCTGCAGTCGCGCCGCCTTCTCCAGCATCGCCTGCGCCGCGCCCGCACGCTCGCCATGCTCGATCAGCGAGTAGCCGAGATGGTTGAGCGCCAGCGGCTGCTCCGGCCCCAGTGCCACCGCCCGCTCCAGCGCCGGGCGCGCCGCCGCCCAGTCGCCGGCCAGCTCCAGCGCGGCACCCAGCTGGAGCCACTCGGCCCAACCGGCTCCCGCGCGCTCGACCAGGGCGCGGTAGAGCGGCACCGCCTCCGCCGGGCGATCGAGCCGCAGGTACAGGTCGGCGAGCCGGCTCGCGTCCGCCGCGCTGGCGGTTCCCGCGGCGCGCGCGGCGGCCAGCGCCTCCTCGTCGCGGCCGGCGGCCGCCAGGATCTGCACGCGCCCGGTGGCGGCGGCGGCGGCGTGGATGCTGTCGGCGGGGATCGCGGCCAGCGTCGCCACCGCCTGGTCGGTCGCGCCGTCGCGCGCCAGCGCCCCGGCGAGCAGAATGGCGGCGCGATCGTTGCGCGGGTCCGCGCGCAGCGCCGCGCGCAGCAGCGCGTAGCTGACCGGCGAGGGCGGACCGAGCGCGAGGTCGGAGGCGACCCGCGCGAACAGGTGCGAGGCGGCGGAGGCCAGCGTCGGCGCCACGCCCGCGGCGCGATCGTCCACCCGCGCGCGCAGCGCGACGATCGCGGGCGCCTCGCCCACCAGCAGCGTGCGCGCCGCCGCCGCCTTGCCCTGCGCGATCAGCAGCCGCGCCGCGAACAGGCGGTTGTCCTGCGCCGCCTGATCGTTGCCCAGCCGGGCGTGGAGCGCGGCCAGGCCCGCATCGGTGTCGCCGCGCGCGATCTGCGCCAGCGCGCGCGTCTCCTCCAGCAGGCGGCGCGCGATGGCGTCGCCTCCTCCCGCGCTCGTGGCAGCCGGCGTCGCGCTCTCCCGGCCGGTCCAGGCGCGCAGCGCGGGCGCGAAGATGGCGAACTGTCCCGCGGCCAGCCGGTCGATCGCCGCCCCGGCGGTGGCGGGATCGCGCACCGCCTGTCCCGCGGCCAGCAGCGCGGCGTCGGCGGGCGCCGCCCCGCCCAGCGCCGCGGCGGCGCGGTCGGCGAGCGCCAGGTCGCCCGCGCGCACCGCCTCGCGATAGGCGCGGATCGCGACCACCGGGCTGGCGGCGTCGGCGGCAAGCGCGCGGGCGTAATCCTGCGCCGCCGCCGCCGGCCGCCCGTCCGCATCGGCGGCGCGCGCGCGCATGTACGCGGCGAGGTCGCCGGTGACGGCGTGCGCGGGGGTGGCGAGCAGCAGCGCGGCGACGGCGAGGAGGCGACCACCCCGGCGCACGCCGGGATTCAGCCGGGGAACGATCGTGACGGCGCGCCGGGGTCCGTCATCCTGGCCGACGCAACGGGCCCCCGGCGTGCGCCGGGGTGGTGCGGCGGGTTGGAGACGGGTCATGCCGCCAGCCTAGCCCAGCACGGCCTGCCGCGGCCACCCCTCACATGCCACCCCCGATGCCATCCTCACATATTCGGATAGTTCGGCCCGCCGCCCCCCTCGGGCACCACCCAGTTGATGTTCTGCGTGGGGTCCTTGATGTCGCACGTCTTGCAGTGGACGCAATTCTGCGCGTTGATGACGAACCGGGGATCGCCCGTGTCCTCGCCGACGATCTCGTACACGCCCGCCGGGCAGTATCGCTGCGCCGGCTCGTCGTACATCGGCAGGTCGTACTCGACCGGGATCGACGGGTCCTTCAGCGTCAGGTGGACCGGCTGGTCCTCCTCATGGTTGGTGTTCGACAGGAACACGCTGGACAGGCGGTCGAACGTCAGCACGCCGTCGGGCTTGGGATAGTCGATCTTCGAGACCAGGTCCTTGCGCCACAGGCTCTCGTGATCGGGATGGTGCTTCATCGTGAAGGGCCACTTGAGGCCGAGATATTCCATCCACATCGCGACGCCCGCGATGCCGGAGCCGAGAAAGTCGCCGAACTTCTTCACCAGCGGCACCACGTTGCGGACGATCGACAATTCCTTCTTCACCCACGACGTCTCGAACGCCTGCGGATAGGCGGCCAGCTCGTCCGACTGGCGCTGCGAGACGATCGCGTCCACCGCGGCTTCGGCGGCCAGCATCCCCGTCTTCATCGCGGTGTGCGTGCCCTTGATCCGCGGCACGTTCAGGAAGCCCGCGCTGTCGCCGATCAGCGCCCCGCCCGGGAACACCAGCTTGGGGATCGACTGCAACCCGCCGTCGCTGATCGCGCGCGCGCCGTAGCTGACGCGCTTGCCGCCCTTCAGCAGCGCGGCGACGGCCGGGTGCGTCTTCCACTTCTGCATTTCCTGGAACGGGGAGACGTAGGGGTTGGAATAATTCAGCCACGTCACGAAGCCGATCGAGACCTGCCCGTTGGCCTGGTGGTAGATCCAGCCGCCGCCGTTGGCGCCATGCTCGCTGAGCGGCCAGCCCTGCGTGTGCACCACGGTTCCCTGCTCGTGCAGCGCGGGGTCGATGTCCCACAGCTCCTTCACGCCCAGGCCGTAGACCTGCGGGTCGCTGTCGCGCGCCAGGTCGAACAGTCGGATCAGCTCCTTGGACAGATGCCCGCGGCACCCTTCGGAAAAGAAGGTATATTTGGCGTGCAGCTCCAGCCCCGGCTGCCAGTCGGGCTTGCGCGTGCCGTCGCGCGCCACGCCCATGTCGCCGGTGGCGACGCCCTTCACGCTCCCGTCCTCGTGGAACAGGATCTCCGCCGCGGCGAATCCGGGGAAGATCTCCACGCCCAGCTCCTCCGCCTTGCCGGCCAGCCAGCGGCACAGATTGCCCAGCGAGCCGGTGTACGTCCCCTTGTTGTGCAGGAACGGCGGAGTCCACAGGTGCGGCAGGTTGAACTTGCCGCCCTTCGTCAGCACCCAGTGCAGGTTGCTGGTCACCGGCACCTCGGCCAGCGGGCAGCCGTCCTCGCGCCACGTCGGCAGCAGCTCGTCCAGCGCCTGCGGGTCGATCGTCGCGCCGGACAGGATGTGCGCGCCGACCTCCGATCCCTTCTCCAGCACGCACACGGAGATGTCGGCCTCGCGCTGTGCCGCCACCTGTTTCAGCCGGATCGCCGCCGACAGGCCGGCGGGGCCGGCGCCGACGATCACCACGTCATACGGCATGGATTCGCGATCGCTCACTCGTCTTCTCCTTTTCGAAGATGAGGTACGGGCATTCCGGCCCCGTTCCGCCACCTTCCCCGCCGTTCGCGGTGCCAGCGAACGGCCCCTGCCGTCAATGGCACAAAGGACGCCCGCGCGGCGCATCTCCTCACGCGGGACGAAAGCTGCTACCGACAAGGCGATGGGGGCCGACCAGAATCTCGATTGGCAGGCACTGACGGCCAGCGCGCTGGAATGGTGGCGCGACGCGGGCGTCGACGTGCTGGTGGAGGATGCGCCCTTCGCGTGGCTGGACGCGCCCGCTCCGATCGAGCCGGCGACGCCCGCCCCCCATCCCTCATTTGCCTCCTCTCCTGCGGCGCCCGCCGCCGCCCTGCCCGACACGCTGGAGGCGTTCGCGGCGTGGCGTGCCGGGGAACAGGCGCCCGACCGCGACTGGGGCGGCGCGGCGTTCGCGTCGCGCGGCCCCGCGGACGCGTCGATCATGGTGCTGCTCGACTGTCCCGAGCGCGGCGACCGGGAGGCGCTGCTCGAAGGTGCGGTCGGCGCATTGTTCGACCGGATGCTCGCCGCGATCGGCCAGTCGCGCGAGACGGTGCTGCTCGCCTCGGTCTGCGCGCGCCGTCCGCCGATCGGCCGCGTGCCGCGCGACGTGGAGGCGCGACTGGGGGAGATCGCGCGCCATCACGCCGGGCTGGTCGCGCCGAAGCGGCTGCTGGTGATGGGAGATGCGGCGACCCGTGCCATCCTGACGACGAACGCGGCAGAGGCGCGGGGACGTTACCATCCCCTTCACCATAAGAACGGTACCGTGACCCAGGTCGTCGCCACCCACCACCCCCGGCTGCTGATCGAGCGGCCGGCGGCCAAGGCGGAAGCGTGGCGCGACCTGTTGCTGCTGAACGGGGAGTTGCCGGGGTGAAAAGAACGGCAGGAACGGGAACGCCAGTATTGGGAAGGATCGGCGGGCTGGTCCTCGCCATGACCGCCGCAACGGCGGACGCCGACGCGGGCGCACCGGCGGGCAGCGCGCCGCCCGCCCCGGCCCCTTTCGCACTGTCCGCCAGCCTGCCCGCGCAGCTGACGCCGGAGCAGCGCGGCGGCTATCGCACCGTCTTCACCGCGATCCGCGAGGGCCGCTGGACCGACGCGCAGATCGCGCTCGACGGCCTCGCCCCCGGCCCGCTGCACGCCTATGCCCGCGCCGAGCTGTACACCGCCAAGGGATCGCCCCGGGTCGAGGGCGACGCGCTTGCCCGCCTGCTGGCGGAGGCGCCCGAACTGCCGCAGGCGGCGGAGATCGAGCGGCTGGCGCGCGCGCGGGGCATGGCCGACCTCGCCCCGCTGCCGGTGCAGCAGCGGCTGATCTGGCAGGACGGCGCCCCCGCGCGCGTGCGTGCCAAGGCGACGAGGAGCGACCTGATCGCGGCCGATCTCGCGCTGAAGATGCAGCCGTTCGTCAAGGGCGACATGGGCGAGGAGGCGGAGGCGCTGCTGAACGCCACCTCGGGCCTGACGCCGGAGGCGACCACGGAATGGCAGTCGCGCATCGCCTGGATCTACTATCTGATGGCGCGCGACGGCGACGCGCGGCGGCTGGCCGCGGCGGCGCAGGACGGCAGCGGCGAATGGGCCATCCACGCGCGCTGGACGGGCGCGCTGGCGGCGTGGCGCCAGAACGACTGCGCCGCCATGGCGCCCGCGTTCGAGGGCGTGGCCGCCCGCGCCGCCGATACGGACCTGCGCGCCACCGCCACCTTCTGGACCGCGCGCGCCGACATGCGCTGCGGCCGGCCCGACCGGGTCGAGGCGCGGCTGAAGCAGGCGTCGCAATATCGCGAGACCTTCTACGGGCTGCTGGCGCGCGAGGCGCTCGGCCTCGCCGATCCGCGCGCGGCGGCGAAGAAGGCGGCGGACCTCCTCTCCTCCACCGGCTCGGGCGACTGGCTGGTGCTGGAGAAGCGCCCCAACGTGCGCGTCGCCGCCGCGCTGATCGAGATCGGCGAGGCTGACGCGGCCGAGGGCGTGATCCGGCAGCAGGCGCGCATCGGCAGCCCGGCGGAATTCGCCAGCCTGACGCGCCTGGCCGAGCAGATGGACCTGCCCGCCACCACCGTGTGGCTGGCGCACAACATGCCCGCGGGCGTCACCGCCACCGCGGAGGCGCGCTACCCCTCGCCCAACTGGACGCCCGACACCGGGTGGCGCGTCGACAAGGCGCTGGTCTACGCCCATGCGCTGCAGGAATCGGGCTTCCGCACGAAGGTGAAGAGCCCGGCGGGCGCCTACGGCCTCATGCAGATCATGCCCGCCGCCGCGACCGACTACATGCGCGAGCGCGGCCTGACGGTCGACACCGCGGCGCTGACGCGCCCGTCGACCAACATCGACATCGGCCAGCGCCATATCGAGCGGCTGCGCGACATGGGGCTGACCGGCGGCCTGCTGCCCAAGGTGATCGCCGCGTACAATGCCGGGCCGAAGCCCGTCGGCGAGTGGAACGCGATCGTCCGCGACGGCGGCGACCCGCTCCTCTACATCGAGAGCATCCCCTATTGGGAAACGCGCGGCTACGTCGTCACCGTGCTGCGCAATTACTGGATGTACGAACGGCAGGCGGGCAAGATCGCCTCGCCCAGCCGCGCCGCGCTCGCCCAGGGGCTGTGGCCGCGCTTCCCCGGCCTGCCCGGCGCCAGCGCGGTGCGGATGAACGCCGCGCCGGCGACCAGCGCGATCGCCGCCAATGCCATCGTCGCGGCAGGCGGCACCCACGCCAACTGAACGCGAAAGCCCGCCCCCGCGGAGAACGATCTTACGCGAAGCGGACCGCGGCGCCGGCCGCGCGGCGGCGCATCGCCCCACCGACCGCGCCGAAACCCAGGATCATCAATGCCCAGGTCGCCGGCTCCGGCACGCCCGCCGCGCTGACCGCCTGCGACGTCGTGAGATTGAAGGTCTGGTTGGCACCGTAATCGGCCATGCCCGAGCGCGCCTCGGCCTCGCTGAAGTAATAGCGGCCGACCGACATGATGTAGTTGCCCGCCGCCAGGTTCACGCTGATGAACGAGCTGAGGCTGAAGTAATCGTCGTTGTACGCGACGAACTCGCCGGTCTTCGCCGACAGCGTGGAGCTATTGTCCTTGAAGATATAGACGCTGGGGTCGTGAACGGGGTTCGCTCCGGCGGATGCGACGGAGACGGTGAAGTTGCCGCCCGCGCTGGTGAAGCGATAGTCTGCGGTGCCCTGCGCGTTCAGCTGTCCCGCGACGGTGGCGGCCCCGGACGGAGCGGCGATGACGGTAGCGGCAACAATCGCGGCACCGGCGATGATCCTGTTCATCTTGTTGTCTATCCCCTGTTCACCTTCGTCGGTGAAGGCGTGGCAGGCGATGTACGCGCTCCAGCGGTGCAGAACATGCGCGATTGTTACAGGAAATCTGGTTAAATGGTTGATGTATCAGGATGATACGCTGCGCTGGATCGCCGCGCCGAGGGACGGTACGACGCCGGCATGCCGATCGACGCCTCGCTTCCCTTCCACCCCGTCCGCATCGCGGTGCTGACCGTCTCCGATACCCGCGGGCCGGCGGAGGACCGTTCGGGCGACACGCTGGTCGCGCGACTGACGGAGGCGGGGCACGTGCTCGCAGACCGCCTGATCCTGCGCGACGACGCCGACGACATCGTCGCGCAGCTGCACCGCTGGATCGACGACGCGAGCGTCGACTGCATCGTCACCACGGGGGGCACCGGCGTCACCGGCCGCGATGTGACGCCCGAGGCGGTGGAGCGCGTCGCGGAGAAGATGATCCCCGGCTTCGGCGAGCTGTTCCGCTGGCTCAGCTTCAGGACGATCGGCACCTCCACGGTGCAGAGCCGCGCCTGCGCCGCCGTCGCGCGCGGTACCTACATCTTCGCGCTGCCCGGCTCGACCGGCGCGGTGAAGGAGGGGTGGGACGGCATCCTGAAGGACCAGCTCGACAGCCGCCACCGCCCCTGCAACTTCGTCGAACTGATGCCGCGCCTGCGCGAGCGGTGACGCTCAGCCGGGCTGCGATGCGGCCAGTTCGTGCCCGTCGGCGTCGCGAAAGTGGAACCGCCGGCCACCGGGGAAGGCGAAGATCGGCACGGTGATCGTGCCGCCCGCACCGGCGACCGCCTCCTGCGTCGCCTCCAGATCCTCCACCTCGATCACCGGCAGCGGCGCGGCGATCCGATCGTCCGCGGCATCGACGCCGAGGTCCGTGTCGCCGCTGAGCGTCGCCGCATAGTCCGGCCCGAAGTCGGTGAACGTCCAGCCGAACGCCGCCGCGTAGAAGCGCTTGGCCGCCTCCCGGTCGCGGGTCGGCAGTTCGAGGTAGTTGAGGCGTGCCATCCGTCCGTCTCCCATGTTCTTGCTATGTTCTATCGAGTGCCGTAGGATCGCGCAATGGCGAATCCCCGGCCCCATCGCGGCGCGACGCTGAACACGCAGAGCAAGCGCTTCGGCGTGCCGCAGGCGGACGCGGACGGCGACTGGCTGGACGCGCGCGACGACGTGGACGGTGCGGCGCCGCCGCTGCGCACCACGGTGACGGTGGAACACCCGCGCACGATCATCGCGCGCAACACCTCGCCCGACGTCCCCTTCGACCGCTCGATCAATCCGTATCGCGGCTGCGAGCACGGCTGCATCTACTGTTTCGCGCGTCCCAGCCACGCCTATCACGACCTGTCCCCCGGCCTGGATTTCGAGACGAAGCTGTTCGCCAAGCCCGACGCCGCGACGCTGCTCCGCACCGAGCTGTCGAAGAAGGGTTACGTGTGCGAGCCGATCGCGATGGGGACGAACACCGATCCGTACCAGCCGATCGAGGCGCATTGGCGCGTGACGCGCGAGGTGATCGAGGTGCTGGCCGAGTGCGACCACCCGCTGATCGTCACCACCAAGTCCGACCGCGTCGTGCGCGACATCGACCTGCTGGCGCCGATGGCGGCGAAGGGGCTGGCGGCGGTGGCGATCTCCGTCACCTCGCTCGATCCGCGCATCGCGATGACGGTGGAGCCGCGCGCGCCCACGCCCGCGCGGCGGCTGGCGGCGGTGCGCGCGCTCGCGGACGCGGGGGTGCCGACCTACGTCAACATGGCGCCGGTGATCCCCGCCATCACCGACAACGAGGTGGAGGCGGTGGTCGCCGCCGCCGCGGCCGCGGGCGCGCGCGGCGTCAGCTTCATCCCGGTGCGGCTGCCGTGGGAAGTGGCGCCGCTGTTCCGCGCCTGGCTGGACGAGCATTTTCCCGACCGGGCGGGCAAGGTGATGGCGACGATCCAGTCGCTGCGCGGCGGGCGCGACAACGATCCCGGCTTCTTCTCGCGGATGCGGGGGCAGGGACCGTGGGCGGACCTGCTGCGCACCCGCTTCCGCATCGCGCGCACCCGCGCCGGCTTCAGCGACGAGCGCCGCCGCCTGAACCTGCGCCGCGACCTGTTCCGCCCGCCGCCGGGGGCGCAGGGGGAATTGTTCTGACGGGACGAAAAGAGGTTCACGCGGAGGCGCGGAGGCCCGAGAATCAAGTGCTGGCCCCGCCGCACCGAGCGGCGATCGGCGGCTCCTCAAGCCAGAGCGTCACCTTGGCCCTTCCGCTTCGCGGAGCTCCGCCAGAAGCGCAACTCTCCCCGACTCCGCGTGAACACCTTCCCTTCCGTCACCGTCACTTCAGAGTCGAAAGCGGCCGGCTTTGCGGGACGGTGGATGCCGGGGACCAGCCCGGCATGACGAGGCAGAACGAGCGGCGGGGCGCCCGCTCACCCCACCGAGCGCAGCCGCGTCTCCTCGATCTCGAACGTCACCCCCGTCACCCCGGGCAGTCCCTCGATCCGCTCGGCCAGTTCCGCGTCCAGCCGGAAGTCGCGTCCCAGCACCACCCGAGCGGTCGTACCTCCGGTCAGCGGCACCAGCAGCGACACCTTGCCGCGCGCGCCGCGCTCCCCGCCGATCAGCGCGGCGAGCGCCGCCACCGCCGCGGCGTCGGCGACCGTCACCTCCAGCGCGAAGCGCGCGGCATTGGCCAGCCCCTCGAACGGGCGCAGCGCCTTCACCGTCACGCGCGGCGTCTCCTCGCCCGCGCGACGGTCCAGCTCCACCGTCGCCAGCGCGCAGCCGCCGACGCGCGCGGCGTCCTCCAGGTCCTTGGCGACCGCATCCTCGAAACAGGTGGCGACGAACTGGCCGGTCGCATCGGACAGCGTCGCCATCATGTAGCGCTTGCCCCGCGCGGAGGTGCGCCACCGCGCCTCCTCCACCAGCACCGCCATGGTCGCGCCGACACGCGCGCCGTCGGCGATCTGCAACTCGCCCAGCGAGGCGAAGGCGCGCGCGCCGTGCATCTTCGCCAGGTGGCGGTGGCGGTCGACCGGATGCGCGGAGAAGTAGAAGCCGAACGCCTCCTTCTCCTGCTCCATCCGCTCGGCCAGCGTCCAGCGCGCCGACGCCGGCAGCTTGATCGCGTCGCCCGCGTGCGCCTCGCCGCCGAACAGCCCGCCCTGTCCGCTGGTCCGTCCCTCGTGCGTGCGCGCGGCCACCGCCAGGATCGTCTCCGCCACCGCGTGCACCTTCGCGCGGTCCGCCTCCAGCGTGTCGAACGCGCCGCCCGCGGCCAGCGTCTCCAGCTGGCGCTTGTTCAGCAGCCGCGGATCGACGCGGGTGGCGAAATCGTCGAGGCTGGCGAAGGCGCCGTTGGCGCGTTCCTCGACCAGCCGCTCCATCGCGCCCTCGCCCACCGACTTCAGCCCCGCCAGCGCGTAGCGGACCCCCCACTCGCCGTCCGCGCCCGCCTGCACGTCGAACTCCGCCACGCTGGCGTTGATGTCCGGTCCCAGCATCGGCACGCCCAGCCGGCGCGCGTCGTCGACGAAGATCGCCAGCTTGTCGGTGAGGTGCAGGTCGTAGCACATCGACGCGGCGTAGAATTCCGCCGGATGGTGCGCCTTCAGCCACGCCGTCTGATAGGCGAGCAGCGCATAGGCGGCGGCGTGCGACTTGTTGAAGCCGTACCCGGCGAACTTGTCGATCAAGTCGAACAGCTGGTTGGCGTAGTTCTTCGCGATGCCGTTGTGCGCGGCGCACCCCTCGACGAAGGTCGCGCGCTGCGCGTCCATCTCCGCCTTGATCTTCTTGCCCATCGCCCGGCGCAGCAGGTCCGCGCCGCCGAGCGAGTAGCCCGCCAGCACCTGCGCCGCCTGCATCACCTGTTCCTGATAGACGAAGATCCCGTAGGTCTCCTTCAGGATCGGTTCGAGCAGGGGGTGGGGATAGGTGATCTCCTCCTGCCCCTGCTTGCGGCGGCCGAACGACGGGATGTTGTCCATCGGGCCCGGGCGGTAGAGCGAGACGAGCGCGATGATGTCGCCGAAGTTGGTCGGGCGGACGGCGGACAGCGTGCGCCGCATCCCCTCCGATTCCAGCTGGAACACGCCGACCGTGTCGCCCTTCTGCAACAGGCGATAGACGCCCTCGTCGTCCCACGGCAGCGCGTCGAGATCGACCGAAATCCCGCGCTTCGCGAGCAGCTGCACCGCCTTCTTCAGGACGGACAGGGTCTTGAGGCCCAGGAAGTCGAACTTCACCAGCCCCGCGCCCTCGACGTACTTCATGTCGAACTGCGTCACCGGCATGTCCGAGCGCGGATCGCGGTACAGCGGCACCAGCTGCGCGAGCGGCCGGTCGCCGATCACCACGCCCGCGGCGTGGGTGGAGGAGTGGCGCGGCAGCCCCTCCAGCTTCATCGCCAGGTCGAGCAGGCGGCGCACGTCGTTGTCGTTGGCATATTCCTTGGCCAGTTCGGCCACGCCGTTCAGCGCGCGATCGAGCGTCCAGGGGTCGGTCGGGTGATTGGGCACCAGCTTGGCGAGGCGGTCGACCTGGCCGTAGCTCATCTGCAGCACGCGCCCGGTGTCCTTCAGCACCGCGCGCGCCTTCAGCTTCCCGAAGGTGATGATCTGCGCCACCTGGTCGCGCCCGTACTTCTCCTGGACGTAGCGGATCACCTCGCCACGGCGGGTTTCGCAGAAGTCGATGTCGAAGTCGGGCATCGACACGCGCTCGGGATTGAGGAAGCGCTCGAACAGCAGGCCGAGCGCGAGCGGATCGAGATCGGTGATCGTCAGCGCCCAGGCGACCACGCTGCCCGCGCCCGAACCGCGGCCGGGGCCGACGGGAATGTCGTGCGACTTGGCCCATTGGATGAAGTCGGCGACGATCAGGAAATAGCCGGGGAAGCCCATCTGGATGATGACGTCCAGCTCGAATTCCAGGCGCTCGCGATAGGGCCGGGTCCAGTCCTCCGGCTGTGCGGACGCGGACAGTTCCGCGATTCGCGCCAGCCGCGCGTCCAGCCCGCGCCGCGCCTCCTCGCGCAGCATCGCCGCCTCGCCCTCGCGGTCGCCCGCCAGGCTGGGCAGGATCGGCTTGCGCTTGGGCGCCGCCACCGCGCAGCGCTGCGCGACGACCAGCGTGTTCTCGATCGCTTCGGGCAGGTCGGCGAACAGCGCGCGCATCTTCTCGGCGGGCTTCATCCAGGCATGGCCGCACGAACGCGGGCGATCGTCGCTCTCGACGTAGGTCGAATGGGCGATGCACAGCATGGCGTCGTGCGCGGAGCCGAAATCCGCTTCCTCGAAGCAGCACGGGTTGGTCGCCACCAGCGGCCAGCCGCGATCGTAGGCGAGGTCGATCAGTTCCGCTTCCGCCGCCGCCTCCACCGCGTCGTCGCGCCGGCTCAGCTCGACGTACAGCCGGTCGCCGAAGATCGCCGCCAGCCGGTCGGCATAGGCGCGGGCACGGTCGGGCTGCCCCTCGGCGAACAGCCGCGCCACGCCGCCCTCGCCTCCCGCGGTCAGCGCGATGACGCCAGCGGCGTGCCGCTCCAGCACGTCGAAGCCGACGTGCGGCGCCAGCTCGATCGGCCGGTCGAGATGCGCGCGGCTCACCAGCGCGCACAGATTGTCGTAGCCCGCAGCGTCCTGCGCGTAGAGCGCTATCCAGTCGACCTGCGGGGCGACGCCATCGGGCAGGTCGGGCCGCGCGACGCCCAGCATCGTGCCGATGACGGGCTGCACCCCCGCGCCGGCCGCCGCGTCGGAGAAGGCCATGGCGGCGTACAGGCCGTTGCGGTCGGTCAGCCCGGCGGCGGGAAAGCCCAGCTTCGCCGCGCGCTTGGCGATCGCCTTGGGATCGATCGCGCCGTCCAGCATGGTGTAGGAGGAGAAGATGCGGAGCGGTACGAACCCGGAATGCGCCATCGGCCCAGGCTAGTGCGCGACGCGCGATTCGACCAGCGCGGATCGATCCGGTTCGGCGTAGCGCCGCGCCATCATGTCGCTACCTCCGCTGCCGTCATGCCGGGGCTGTGGGCACAGGGCCGGGGTGACGGAACCTGCGTGGCGAGGGTGTTCGGGCGCGAGGAACCGCCCGCCTCCTTTTCCGTTCGCCGCGCAACAGGAGGATCATCAACATGACCGATACGCGCGCTCCTTCGCCCACCACCGGCGCGGGCTGGGGCTGGATCATGGCCTATGGCATCGTGTCCGTGCTGGCCGGGCTCGCCGCCTTCGTGTGGCCGTGGATCGCGACCGTCGCGGCGACGGTGGCGGTGGGCGTCGCCTTCCTCGTCTCCGGCCTGTTCTCGATCGCGGCTGGCGCGCTCGGCCGGGGCAGCGAATCGCGCGGCTACGCGATCGTCTTCGGGATCCTCTCGGTCGTCGTCGGCGCGGTGATGGCGTTCAATCCGGTCGCGGGCGCGGTGTCGCTGACGCTGATGGTCGCGATCTGGCTGGGCGCGCGGGGCGTGATGGAGCTGGTGTTCGGCGTGCGCACGCGGCGGCGGCGCGGGCTGCTGATCGCGATGGGCGTGGTGAACATCCTGCTCGCCGCCTTCATCGTGCTGACCGTGCCCTTCTCCGCGCTGACGCTGCCGGGCTATCTCCTCGGCATCAGCTTCGTGTTCGGCGGCGCCGCGGCGATCATGGCCGCGAACGACCACCGCAGCGGCGCCCCCGCCTTCGCCACGCCGGGATAGCATCTCAGCGGAAGTGCAGCACCGCCATCAGCGACAGCAGCCCGACCATCACCAGGCAGATCAGCACGAACATCGCCGCCAGGATGCGCCAGGTGCCCGTCGGGTCGAGGCGGCTCACAGCAGCGCCTCGATGTCCTTCGCCAGCTCCTCCGGCTTCGTGGTCGGGGCGTAGCGGCGCACGGTGCGCCCGTCGCGGTCGATCAGGAACTTGGTGAAGTTCCACTTGATCGCCTTCGTCCCCATCAATCCCGGCGCGTCGGCCTTCAGCCGCTCGAACAGCGGGTCGGCGTCCGCCCCGTTGACGTCGATCTTCGCGAAGAGGGGAAAGGTCACGTCGTAGGTCAGCGAGCAGAAGCTGGCGATCTCCGCCGCGTCGCCCGGCTCCTGCGCGCCGAACTGGTTGCAGGGGAAGCCCAGCACCTCGAACCCGCGCGCGGCGTAGCGGCGGTGCAGCGCCTCCAGTCCCTCGTACTGCGGAGTGAAGCCGCACTTGCTGGCGGTGTTCACGATCAGCAGCACCTGCCCCTTCCAGCGGTCGAGCGGAACGGCGGCCCCGTCGGCGCCAGTAACCCGCAAATCGGTGATCGCCGCCATGTCCGCCTCCTCTACGTCAGCACACCCTCGTGCAGCCTGACGACGCGGTCCATCTTCGCCGCCAGCCGCTCGTTGTGCGTCGCCACCAGCGCGGCGGACCCTTCCTCGCGCACCAGCCGCAGGAACTCGCCCAGCACGCGGTCCGCGGTATGCTCGTCGAGGTTCCCGGTCGGCTCGTCCGCCAGCACCAGCGCGGGGCGGTTGGCCAGCGCGCGGGCGACGGCCACGCGCTGCTGCTCGCCGCCGGACAGCTGCGCCGGGCGGTGGCGCAGCCGGTGGCCGACGCCCAGCGCGGTCAGCAGCGTGGTCGCGCGATCCTCCGCCGCCGCGCGCTCCGCGCCGTGGATCAGCTGCGGCAGGACGACATTCTCCATCGCGTCGAAATCGGGCAGCAGGTGGTGGAATTGATAGACGAAGCCCAGCCGGTCGCGCCGCACGTCGGTGCGTCCCGCCGCGTCCAGCTTCGCCGCCTCCGTCCCGGCGATGCGGATCGACCCCTCGAACCCGCCCTCCAGAAGGCCGACCGCCTGGAGCAGGGTCGACTTGCCCGAACCCGACGGGCCCAGCAGCGCCACGATCTCCCCCGGCGCGATGGCGAGGTCGACACCCCGCAGCACATGGATCGTCTCGCCCCCCTGGGTGAAGGCGCGGGACAGGCCGGTGGTCTGCAGGACGGGGGCGGCACCGTCACCCACCGCGCCGTCAGACGCGGCGAAGCCGCGCCCGATGGCGCCGGCGTCGCCGCGCTGGCCGTGCGCCGCTTCGCTTGCATCACTCATAGCGCAGCACCTCGACCGGGTCCGTCCCCGCCGCCTTGGACGCGGGGTAGACGGTGGCCAGGAACGTCATCAGCAGCGTGACGAGGACGATCGCGGCGATCTCGACGGGATCGGGCTTCGACGGCAGCTCGGTCAGGTAACGGATCGACGGGTCCCACAGATTCTGCCCCGTCACCAGCTGCACGAAGTTCACCACCGCCTGACGATAGAACAGGAACACCGCGCCCAGTACCAGGCCCGCCAGCGTGCCCAGCACGCCGATCGTCGTGCCCACCGTCATGAAGATGCGCAGCATCGCCCCGCGGCTGGCGCCCATGGTGCGCAGGATCGCGATGTCGCGCGTCTTCGCGCGGACCAGCATGATGAGCGAGGAGGCGATGTTGAAGGCGGCGACCAGGATGATGATGCACAGCACGACGAACATCGCCACCCGCTCCACCGCCAGCGCGTCGAACAGCTCCGCGTTCAGCCGGCGCCAGTCGGCGATCACCGCCACGCCCGCCACCTTCTGCGCCAGCGGCGCCAGGATCGTGCCCACCTTGTCGGCGTCCACCGTGTCCAGCTCCACCATGCCCACGCTGTCGCCCATCAGCAGGAACGTCTGCGCGTCCGCCATCGGCATCATCACGTACGCCTTGTCGTAATCGTAGATGCCGACCTCGAAGATCGCGGCGATACGATAGTTGACGATGCGCGGCACCGTGCCGAACGGCGTGGTCTGTCCCTGCGGGCTGACCAGCGAGATCTCCGAGCCGACCGTCGCCCCCAGCGCCTCGGCCAGCCGCGCGCCCACGGCGATGTTGTTGCTGCCCGTCGTGACGGCGTTGAGGCTGCCCACCACCACCTTGCTGCGGATCGCGGGATTGTTGCGGATGTCCTCCACCCGCATTCCGCGCAGCAGGATGAACTCGGCGCGGCCGTTGTACGTCGCGAACAGCGGCTGTTCGATCAGCGGGGTCGCGCTGGTGACGCCGGGGGTCGCCCGCGCCTCCGCAACCACGCGGCGCCAGTCGGGCAGGCGGCCGTTGAACCCCTGCACCACGGCATGGCCGTTGAGGCCCACGATCTTGTCGAACAGCTCCGCGCGAAAGCCGTTCATCACGCTCATGACGATCACCAGCGCGGCGACGCCCAGCATCACCGCGCCGAGCGAGAAGCCCGCCACCAGCACGATGAAGCGCTCGCCCCGGCCCGGCAGCAGGTAGCGCCGCGCGATCATGCTCTCGTATCGCGACAGCAACATGGATGCGGCTCTAGATGCTGCGCCCCGCCGGCGCAATCGGGCGCGTAGCGGGCGGGCGTGTGGCGGAATCGTCACAGCCTCGCCGCAATCGGTTTATCCCACGTTCATTTTGGTCGACACGTGCCCATGGCGCCCCGTACACGGACCGCACTGGCACACAGGCAATGGCCGTGGTTCGGGGAACAGCTTCTCCCGCCCCGCTTCGAACACGAGGCGCGCGGGCGGAGGGGCGAAATTGGGGGCTGACGAGCGATCGTCACGCAGGCGCCCGGGTCGTGAACGCACGGCCCGGGCGTTTGCTTTTGCGCGCCGGCGTCTTGCTTGATCCAGACCGACGTGTTGGAACATGTCGCGACGAAGCAGGTGGACGAGGAGGGCGACGTCACCGGCGACTGACCCGACGCACGGGGAGCGTCGCCCCTCCCCGCCCGCGCGATCAGAAGCTCAGCCCCACCGTCAGCCCGTACGTCCGCGGGTCCCCCACGTTGCCCGCGATCAGCCCGGTGTTGCCCGGCGTCGTCGCCAGCACTTCGTAATATTCGGTATCGAACGCGTTGCGCACCCAGCCGAAGACGTTGACGCCGCTGTCGGTGCGGAAGCCGGCGCGCACGTTCGCCAGCGTGTACCCATCGATATCGGTGTAGATCGAGCGCGAGGCGTTGGACGAGAACTTCGTGCGCGAATTGGCGTCGATGCCGACATAGGCCTCGCCGTCGTTGCCGAACACCTGCGCGGGCAGATTGTACTCGCCGCCATAGGAGAAGGCGAACTTGGAGATGCCGGGCAGCCATTGGCCGGAAATGTCGCAGAGCACCGGGCTCTGCGCGCCCGGCACGCCCGCCGCGCCGCCGGGGCTGCCGATCGGCGCGGCGGGGCCCCCGGAGCGTTCCGGCGGACACGGCGCGTTCTCGAAGTCGAGGTACTTGGCGTCGCTGAAGGCGCCGTTGACGTAGAGAGTGAAGCGGTCGCTCGGCCGGACGGAGAAGTCCGCCTCCACGCCCCGCACCCGCACCTTGCCGGCGTTGGCGAGATAGCCGCGCAGCGTGGACGTGGACTGGTTGTTGACGATCGCCTGATAGTCGCTGATCTGCGTCCAGTATCCGGTGACGTTCAGCGTCACCCGGCGGTCCCAGAATTGCGTCTTCGCGCCCAGCTCGAAATGGTCGACCTTCTCCGGATCGATCTGCGCCAGCTGCGTCTGCACCACGCCGTTGACGACGGGCACGCCGTTCAGGTTCAGCCCCCCCGACTTGAACGTGTGCGCGTAGGTGCCGTAGACCAGCACGTCGCGCGACGGCTTGTACGACGCGGTGATGTCGTAGGTCGCGTTCCAGGCGCGGAACGCCTCGTCCTCGAACGCCTGAGGCTGGATCGCGTCGCGCTGCGCCGCCTGGCGCGCGGTGCCGCCCGAATAGGGGACGAGGTTGCCGGCCGCGTCGCGCACGATGCTGACGTAGCTGCCGACCTTGTCGTCGTAGTTCAGCCGCGCACCGGGCGAGAGCGTGATCTGGTCGGTGACGTTCCAGTTCAGCTTGCCGAAGATCGCGCCGCTGAAGTTCTTCAGGCGGATGTCGTTGCTGGCGGTCAGCCCGTCCAGCACGCTCGGGTCGCACGCCAGCGCGGTCGACCCGGCGACGCAGCCCCCCGCGGGCGGCGCGATCAGCCAGCGGCTCGCCGCCGCGCCCTGCCGTTGCGTGCCGGTGGTGTGGATGTCCTGGTAGAAGCCGAACAGCCCGACGACGTAGTCGAAGCCCTTCCCCTCGCCGGCGTAGCGGAATTCCTGCGTGTACTGGTCCTGCCGCGTCGGGTTCTGCGACAGCGTGGTGATCGGCAACCCGGTGAAGTCGCGGTCGTTGGCGGGCAGCCACTTCCAGAACCGATAGGCAGTGACCGACGTCAGCGTCCCCTCGCCCAGCGCGTACTCGCCGCGCAGCGACAGGCCGCCCAGCTCGTTCCGCGCGTTCAGGTCCGCGTCCAGGTCGGTCACGCGATCGAAGGCATCGCGGCTCGGCGGTTCGTAGTTCAGCGCCGCGGCCAGCGCGTCGAACTGGCGGTTGGCGGCGCGCTGCGTCGATCCGACGCGCACGAACACCTGCGCGCAGCATTCCGGGTTCTGGCGGCTGTAGTCGCCCGCCAGCGTGAAGCTCAGGTCCTCGCTCGGCTTGTAGAGGATGGCGGTGCGCAGCCCGACATTGTCCTGCTCGTTGACGTAGTTGCCGGTGGCGACGTTGAACACGGTGCCGCGCCGGCTGGTGGCGGCGAGACCCAGGCGGATCGCAACCTGGTCGGTGATCGGGCCGGAGACGGACGCCTTGGCCTGCTTGAACTCCAGATTGCCGACCGTCACCTCGGCCCGCCCCTCGAAGGTGAAGCTGGGCGCGCGGCTGGTGATGTTGATCGCGCCCGCGACCGTGTTCTTGCCGTACAGCGTCCCCTGCGGCCCGCGCAGCGTCTCGATCTGCTGCACGTCGAGGAAATCGAGCGTCGCCGCGGCCACGCGGCTGAGGTACACCTGGTCGATGTAGACGCCGACGCCCTGGTCGATGCCGTCGTTGGTGAGGCCCAGCGGCGCGCCGAGCCCGCGGATGTTGACGGAGGAGTTGCGCGGGTTCGTCGAGTAGAATTGCAGCGTCGGCTGCAATTGCTGCAGCCGCTGCACGTTGAAGCTGCCGGTGGCGTCCAGTTCCTTCACGCCGACCACGCTGATCGGGATCGGCACGTTTTGCGCCTGCTCCGCGCGGCGGCGCGCGGTGACGACGACGTCGGCGGCGGCGGAGCTGCGCTGCACCTCGGCCTCGGTACGGTCGGGATCGCCGGGGGTGGTCGCGGGCGCGTCCGGCGCGCCCACCACGACCGGGGGGGCGGGCGGCGACGGCACCTGCGGGGCGATCGCCTCGCCCGTCTGCGCGGCCAGCAACATGGCGAGCGTGATCGACACGGCAATTCCCCTCTTCTTCGTTCCCGCGCAACCTGCACGCAACGATCAATGCCCATCAAGAAAGTAGGTATTTACCGCACCCTTGAAACGCTTCGCGCCGCACCCATCTCTCGTCTGCGCGGTGCCGCTGTCGGGCCGCGCATCGATCGGCGCCGCGCCATGGGCGGGCGCCCGACGTCAACTCGCTTCGTTCGGAGGATTTGATATGCGTTTTGATCTCACCCCCTATCGCCGCTCCACCATCGGCTTCGACCGTCTGTTCGACATGATCGAGGCGAATGCGCGCGGCGCGTCGGAGAACTACCCGCCCTTCAACCTGGAGCGCGTGGCGGACGACCGCTACCGCATCACGCTCGCCGTCGCCGGCTTCAGCCGCGAGGAGATCGAGATCACCGCGCAGCAGAACCTGCTGCTGGTGGCCGGAAAGAAGGACGAAGCCCGCAACAACGGGCAGGATAACGCCAACTTCCTGCACGTCGGCATCGCGACGCGGAGCTTCGAGCGCCGTTTCGAGCTCGCCGACTTCGTCTTCGTGGAGGACGCGCGGCTCGTCGACGGCCTGCTGGTCATCGACCTGGTCCGCGAGGTGCCCGACGCGATGAAGCCGAAGAAGGTCGCGATCCGCACGGGCGCGCCCCTCGCCGCGGTCGAGAACCGGACCGACGACGAGGCGCAGGCCGCCTGACGCGCGACCGCGCCGGACCGATCGGCGCTTCTTTGCTCCCTTTCGAAGCGCCGGTGGGGGCGTCCGGGCCGCAGGGTCCGGGCGCCTTTCCCTTATTCGGTCGGCAGCTCCCTGCGCCTCCCAACCTTGTATCGAACGCACCTTCCGACGCCGAGGCGCGGTGGGCGGGGGCCGCAGCGGACGCCCGGCAAGGCCGCTTAGATCACACCAGCCGGCTCTGCTTCACCGCGGCCGCGATGAAGCTGGCGAACAGCGGGTGCGGCTCGAACGGCTTGCTCTTCAACTCCGGATGGAACTGCACGCCGACGAACCACGGATGGTCGGGCCGCTCCACGATCTCGGGCAGCATTCCGTCGGGCGACAGGCCGGAGAACACGAGCCCGCCCGCTTCCAGCCGCTCGCGATAGGCGGTGTTCACCTCGTAGCGGTGGCGGTGCCGCTCGCTGATCGCGTCGCCGCCGTAGATCGACGCGACCACGCTGTTGCCCGCCAGCTTCGCGTCATAGGCGCCCAGCCGCATCGTCCCGCCCAGGTCGCCGTCGGCGGCGCGCTTCTCCAACCCCTTTTCGGTCATCCACTCGGTGATGAGGCCGACGACCGGCTCCTCGGTGGGTCCGAATTCGGTGGAGGAGGCCGCGGCGATCCCGGCCAGGTCGCGCGCGCCCTCGATACAGGCCATCTGCATCCCGAAGCAGATGCCGAAATAGGGGATCTCGCGCTCGCGGGCGAAGCGCACGCTGGCGATCTTCCCCTCCGCCCCGCGCTCGCCGAACGCGCCGGGGACCAGGATGGCGTGGCACGGCTCCAGATGCCCCGCGATCTCCGCCTCGTCGCCTTCGAACAGTTCGGCGTCGATCCAGCGGATGTTCACCTTCACCCGGTTCGCGATGCCGCCGTGGACCAGCGCCTCGTTCAGCGACTTGTACGCGTCCTGAAGTCCCACGTACTTGCCGACGACGCCGACCGTCACCTCCCCCTCCGGATGCATCAGCCGCTCGACGATCTCCTCCCACCGGCTGAGGTCGGGGGCGGAGGAGGGCGTGATGCCGAAGGCGCGCAGCACTTCGGAATCGAGGCCCTCGCCGTGATATTGCAGCGGCACCGCGTAGATGCTCTTGGCATCCAGCGCCGGGATCACCGCGCTCTCCGGCACGTTGCAGAACAGGGCGATCTTCGCGCGCTCGCTCGCCGGCAGCGGCTGCTCGCAGCGGCAGACGATCACGTCGGGCTGCACGCCCAGCGCCGCGATCTCGCGCACCGAATGCTGCGTCGGCTTCGTCTTCAGCTCGCCCGCCGCGGCGATATAGGGTACCAGCGTCACGTGGACGCTGATCGCGTTCCCGCGTCCCACCTCGTTCTTCAGCTGGCGGATCGCCTCGATGAAGGGGAGCGATTCGATGTCGCCCACCGTCCCGCCGATCTCGCACAGCACGAAGTCGAGGTCGTCGGTCTCCGCGCGCGCGAACGCCTTGATCGCGTCCGTCACGTGCGGGATCACCTGGACCGTCGCACCGAGATAGTCGCCGCGCCGCTCGCGTTCGATGATCGTCTTGTAGATCCGCCCCGAAGTGACGTTGTCCGACTGGCGCGCCGACACGCCGGTGAAGCGCTCGTAATGGCCAAGGTCCAGGTCCGTCTCCGCGCCGTCGTCGGTCACGTAGACCTCGCCGTGCTGATACGGGCTCATCGTGCCCGGATCGACGTTCAGATAGGGATCGAACTTCCTGATGCGCACGCGATAGCCGCGCGCCTGCAGCAGCGCCGCGAGGCTCGCCGCCATGAGACCCTTGCCCAGCGAGGAAACCACGCCGCCGGTGATGAAGATATACCGCGCCATGGGAGGATGCGCCTAACCTTGAAGTACGAGTCCGCACAAGCGCGGCGTGGGGTCGCCGCGCGCGTTCTGCCGATAATGGAGCGCCGTTCAGCGCGCGAGCGGGACGCCGCCGTTGTCGGCCGGGGCGGGCGCGGGCGCCTGCTGCTGCGCCGGCGCCGCGGCCGGGCCGGTCTGCGCCGCGGGCGCGCGCCGCTGGAGCGAGGTATCGACGCTGGTCGCACCGCGATTCGCCGCCAGGAACGCGAGCAGGATGCTCATCAGCACGAATGCGCTCGCCAGGATCGACGTCGCCCGCGTCAGGAAATCCGCCGCACCGCGCGCGGACATCAGGCCGGACGGGCTGCCCGACGAGGTGAGCCCGCCGCCCTCCGACCGCTGCATCAGGATGACGGTGACGAGCGCCGCCGCGATGATGGCCTGCACGACGAGGAGAAAGGTGAACATAGGTCGAGAACGCGATCCGGCTGGGAGGCTGACCGCGGGCACATAGGCGCACGGCGCGCGTCGATCAACCGCACCATCGTCACGGCGGCGCAACGATCAAGCCGTGGAAAGCGGCCACGGAAATCGTGACACGACTGAAACCAGCCGCGCGAGCGGGCGTTAATCACGGCACGAACACGGAACGCCCGCGGGCGCCCAGCTGGACAGGACGGTCACGTGGCAAGCTTTGCGCAGCCCGAACTCAGTTCTTGGATGAACGCCCTCGTCGACTATGTGCGGTCGGGCGAACCCGACCTCACCAACCGACAGATGGCGCTGCTGCTCGTCGTCTATCTCAGACCCGGGCCGCACACCGTGCGCGGGCTGGCGCGCGTCCTGAACGTGTCGAAGCCGGTGGTGACGCGCGCCTTGAACCGCCTCGGTGCGCTGGGCTATCTGCGCCGCCAGCGGGACGACAGCGACAAGCGCAATATCTTCGTGGCGCGCACGTCCGAAGGGGAAGAGTTTCTTGAGGAGTTCGGCCATCTCATCGGCGACGGCGACGACCATGCACCCGGCGCAGGCGGCACCATCCCGCCCCGGCTCGCCAGCGCGTAGCGGTTTTGCGCTGACCGGGCCGTCGCGGCCGCTCGACCCGCGCGTCTTCGCGGTGCGGCCCGATCTCGCCGACGCCCGTCTCGCCGATCGCGTCTTCGCGCCGCACTACGCGCTTCCCGTCCGCCGCACGCTCGCCTTCCCGGCACCGCTCGTCGACGGCACCGCGCCGGTCGCGGCGCTGGAGCCGGGCGAGGCGTTCGACGTGCTCGACGTCACCGGGGGGCGGGCGTGGGGCATTGCCGTGGCGCACGGCCTGGTCGGCTACGTCGATGCCGCCGCGCTGGAGGCCGCGACGTGAGCGTCGCCGTCTTCATCGACGGGGCGGAGGGCACCACCGGCATCGAGATTCGCGAACGGCTGGCGAGTTGCGAGGGGATCGAGACGGTGACGCTTGCCGACGACCGGCGCAAGGACGTGGACGCGCGGCGCACCGCGATCAACGACGCGGACGTCGTCATCCTCTGCCTGCCCGACGCCGCGGCGAAGGACGCGGTGGCGATGATCGCCAACGACCGCACGCGCGTGATCGACGCGTCGAGCGCGCACCGCACCGCGGACGGCTGGACCTACGGCTTTCCCGAGCTCGGCTTCGACGTTGCGAACGCGCGCTTCGTCTCCAATCCGGGCTGCTATCCCACTGGCTTTCTCGCGCTGGTCGCGCCGCTGGTCCGCGCCAGTCTGATCCCCGCCGACTGGCCGCTGACGGTCAATGCGGTCTCTGGCTATTCGGGCGGCGGCAAGGCGCTGATCGCCCGGTTCGAGTCGGAGGGCGACCTCGCCTTTCGCGGCTACGGCTACGCACTCGGGCACAAGCACGTGCCGGAGATGCAGCGCCACGCCGGCCTCGCCCATGCGCCCGTGTTCGCGCCGGGAGTCGTCAACGCCTATCGCGGCATGGTGGTGGAGGTGCCGCTTCACCTTGCGGCCCTTCCGGCCCGCCCCTCGCGCACCGCACTGCTCGACGCGCTGCACGCCGCGTTCGACGGCGCGGCACTGGTCCGCGTGCACGACGAAGCGGCGGACGAGCTGCTGCTCCGTACGGACCAGCCGCCGAGCGACGCGCTCGACCTGTACGTCTTCGCCGACGCCACCCAGGCGCGGCTCGTCGCCACGCTCGACAACCTTGGCAAGGGCGCGTCGGGCGCGGCGGTGCAGAACCTGAATTTGATGGCCGGGCTGGACCCGTTGGCGGGGTTGCGGGTCTGAACTGACGTCCGTTCGGCCGGAGCGAAGTCGAAGGCCACGCGCTGGTGGCTGTGCTTCGACTTCGCTCAGCACGAACGGCGCGAGGGCCGGATCGCCGCCTACGTATTCATCTCGCCACCCCTTTCCGCATCCGCTAGGGCGCGGCCGAACCGACGAAGGAGCGATCATGCAGCGCAATCCGGTAGCGAAGATGCTGCTGTTCGGTGCGACCGGCGACCTGGCGAAGCGGATGCTGCTGCCATCGCTGTACGGCCTGCACGCCGACGGGCTGCTGCCTGCCGCGCTGACCATCACCGGCTCCGCCCGCGGCGAGCTGGACGACGCGGGCTTCCGCAAGGAGGCGCGCGAGGCGCTGGACGAGTTCCTGCCCGCCGACCGCAAGGACGATGCCGCGATCGGCAGCTTCCTCGACCGCCTGTTCTTCCAGCCCGCGGACCTCTCCGACGAGAGCACGTTCCAGGCGCTGGCGGACAAGATCGGCGACGTCTCCGGCGGGCTCGCCATCTTCCTGTCCACCGCGCCCTCGCTGTTCGAGCCGGCGGTGAAGGGGCTGGAGAAAGTGGGCCTCGCCGGCGACACGGTACGCATCGGCCTCGAGAAGCCGCTCGGCTATGACCTCGCCTCCAGCCGGGAGATCAACGACACCGTCGCCGCGGTCTTTCCCGAGGAGCGGATCTTCCGCATCGACCATTACCTCGGCAAGGAGACGGTGCAGAACATCCTCGCGCTGCGCTTCGGCAATTCCTTCTTCGAGCCGGTGTGGAACGCGCGCGGCATCGACAACGTGCAGATCACGATCGCGGAGACGGTCGGGCTGGAGGATCGCGCCGGTTATTACGAGGGCGCCGGCGCTCTGCGCGACATGGTCGCCAACCATATGCTCCAGCTGCTCGCGCTGATCGCCATGGAGCCGCCCGCCCGCTACGACATGACCGAGGTGCGCGACGAGAAGGCGAAGGTGTTCCGCTCGCTGCGCCAGATGACGCCCGCTGACGTGCCGCACTGCACCGTCACCGGCCAGTACCTCGGCGGCGCGGTGAAGGGCGAGATCGTCAAGGGCTACGACGAGGAGCTCGGCAAGGATTCGGACACGGAGACGTTCGTCGCGATCAAGGCGCACGTCGACAACTGGCGCTGGCAGGGCGTGCCCTTCTACCTGCGCACCGGCAAGCGCATGGCGGTGCGCCGCAGCGAGATCGCGATCCAGTTCAAGGCGGTGCCCCACTCGATGTTCGCGGGTCGCGGCGGGCTGCTTCAGCCCAACACGCTCGTCATCCGCCTTCAGCCGGAGGAATATATCGAACTGCTCGTGATGGCCAAGGAACCGGGGCTCGACCGCGAGGGCGTGCGCCTGCGCGAGGTGCCGCTGAAGCTGTCGCTCGACGCCGAATTCGCCGGCACCCGCCGCCGCATCGCCTACGAGCGCCTGCTGCTCGACCTGATCGAGGGCGACCAGACGCTGTTCGTGCGCCGCGACGAGGTGGAGGCCCAGTGGACCTGGATCGACGCGATCCGCGCCGGCTGGGAAGCCAACGGCACCAAGCCCAAACACTATCCCGCCGGCACCTGGGGCCCCAACGCCGCCGTCGCCCTGACCGAGCGCGACGGCGTGACGTGGATGGACGATTAGTTTCGATCCCTCTTCCCACCGGGGAGAGGGAGAAGAGGAAGAATGATGACCGAAATCGAATGGTGGGAATATGACGACGCGGACGAGCTGGCGGAGGCCATCGCCGGTGACGTGCAGTTCGTGATCGAAAGCGCGATCGACGCACGCGGCTCCGCGGTGATCGCGCTGGCCGGTGGCAAGACGCCGCTGCCGGCCTACGAGAAGCTGGCCAAGGCCAAGCTCGACTGGAAGCGGGTGACGATCGTGCCGACCGACGAGCGGATCGTGCCGCTGGGCGATCCGCTGTCCAACGTGACCGCCTTGGGCCGCACCTTCATTCCCAAGGGGGCGCGCGTGATCCCCGTGGTGCCCAAGGCGGTGCCGGACTACAAGGCCGCGGGCCGCAGCGCCGACGCGCTGCTGGGCGACCTGCACTGGCCGCTCGACCTGTGCCTGCTGGGCGTCGGCGGCGACGGCCACACCGCCTCGATCTTCCCCGGACCGGACCTGGACGAGGCGCTGAACGGGCCCAAGGAGCGCCGCGCGCTGGGCGTCATGCCCGATCCGCTGCCTCCCGAGGCGCCCGTCGCCCGTGTCTCGCTCAGCCGCCAGGGCATCGTCACCGCGCGCGCGCTGATGATCGCCGTTACCGGCAAGGAGAAGCGCAAGGTCATCGAGGACGCGATCAAGGAGGGCGCCGGCTCCCCCTATCCCATCGGCCGCGTGCTGGCGGAGGTGGAGCTGCCGGTGGACATTCACTGGGCGGCGTGATGCGCCGGCTGCGATGCGCTGAATACGTATTCCGCCGTCCTCCGTTCGCCCTGAGCGAAGTCGAAGGGTAGGCGCGGCGCTTGTGCTTCGACTAGGTTCGGCACGAACGGAAGTTAGCGAACGACCCATGATGAACCCCACCATCTCCGCCGTCACCGACCGCGTCATCGAACGGTCGCGCGCGTCCCGCGCCGCCTATCTCGCGCTGATCGAGCGCGAGCGGGAGACGTGGATCGGCCGCCCGCGGCTCGGCTGCGCGAATCTTGCCCACGCCTATGCGGGCACGCCGGAGGATCGCGACGCGATGAAGCCGGGCGACGCGATGAACATCGGCATCGTCACCGCCTACAACGACATGCTGTCGGCCCACGCGGTCTATTACCGCTATCCGGAATTGATGAAGGTGTGGGCGCGCGAGGTGGGCGCGACCGCGCAGGTGGCGGGCGGCGTGCCCGCGATGTGCGACGGCGTGACGCAGGGCTATGCCGGCATGGAGCTGTCGCTGTTCAGCCGCGACACGATCGCGCTGTCCACCGCGGTCGCGCTCAGCCATGGCACGTTCGAGGGGGCGGCGCTGCTCGGCATCTGCGACAAGATCGTGCCCGGCCTGCTGATGGGCGCGCTGCGCTTCGGCCACCTGCCGATGGTGCTGATCCCCGGCGGACCGATGCCCTCGGGCCTGCCGAACAAGGCCAAGGCCGCGGTGCGCGAGCGCTACGCCACCGGCGATTGCGGGCGCGAGGAGCTGCTGGAGGCGGAGATCGCCGCCTATCATTCGCAGGGCACCTGCACCTTCTACGGCACCGCCAACACCAACCAGATGATGATGGAGGTGATGGGCCTCCACATGCCCGGCGCCGCCTTCGTCAACCCGGGCACGAAGCTGCGCCAGCAATTGACCCGCGCCGCGACGCAGCGGCTGGCCGCGATCGGCTGGCGCGGCGACGATTACCGCCCGCTGGGGCTGTGCGTGGACGAGAAGGCGATCGTCAACGCCGCGGTGGGCCTGCTCGCCACCGGCGGCTCGACCAACCATCTCCTCCACCTGCCCGCCATCGCGCGCGCGGCGGGGATCGTGATCGACTGGGAGGACATGGACCGGCTGTCCGGCGCCACTCCGCTGATCGCGCGCGTCTATCCCAACGGGTCGGCCGACGTGAACGGGTTCGAGGCGGCGGGCGGGATGCCCTTCGTCATCAGGGAGCTGATCGCCTCGGGCCACCTCCACCGCGACATCATGACCGTCGCGGGCGCGGACCTCGCCGCCTATGGCGAGCGCCCGGTGCTCGACGGCGAGACGCTGGCGTGGCAGCCGGCCGGGCCGAGCGGCGACGACACCATCCTGCGCACCCCGGCCGCCCCCTTCGCGCCCGACGGCGGGATGCGCATCCTGACCGGCAACATCGGCCGCGCCTGCATCAAGGTCTCCGCGGTGGAGCGCGACCGCTGGGTGATCGAGGCGCCCGCGCGCGTCTTCGCCGACCAGCTTGAGGTGCTGGAGGCGTTCAGGAATGGCGAGCTGGAGCGCGACGTCGTCGTCGTCGTTCGCTTCCAGGGTCCGCGCGCCAACGGGATGCCGGAGTTGCACAAGCTGACCCCCCCGCTCGGCGTGCTCCAGAACCGCGGGTTCAAGGTGGCGCTCGTCACCGACGGCCGCATGTCGGGTGCCAGCGGCAAGGTGCCCGCCGCGATCCACGTCTCGCCCGAAGCGCTAGGCGGCGGCCCGATCGGCCTAGTCCGCGACGGCGACCTCGTTCGGCTGGACGCGGAAGCCGGCACGCTGGAGGTGCTGGTGCCGGCCGACGAATGGGCGCTGCGCGTCCCCGCCGAGGCGCCGCCCGCGGCCACCGGCATGGGCCGCGAGCTGTTCGGCCTGTTCCGCGGCGCGGCGGACGAGGCGGAGAAGGGCGCCAGCGCGGTGCTGGCGGGCGCGGGGCTCTAGCGACAAAGTCGCCCTTACCCTTCCCACCCGGCTGCGCCGGGCGGGCCCCTTCCCTCTCCCGGCGGGAGAGGCAGGGAGCGCCGGAGGCGCGGAAGGGTGAGGGCGAGCGAGAGGGAGTTAGTCGAATGCAAGTCGTAGCGGTCGATATCGGTGGCACCCATGCCCGCTTCGCCATCGCGGAGGTCGACGGCGGCCGCGTGCGCGCGCTGGGCGAGCCGGTGACGCTGAAGACCGCGGAGCACGCCAGCCTCCAGACCGCGTACGAGGCGTTCCGCGCGCGCCAGGGCGGCACCCTGCCCCCGGCCGCCGCGCTGTCCGTCGCCTCGCCGATCACCGGCGACGTCATCCGCCTGACCAACAATCCCTGGGTCATCCGCCCGTCGCTG
This sequence comes from Sphingomonas corticis, assembly GCF_012035195.1. Taxonomy (GTDB): domain Bacteria; phylum Pseudomonadota; class Alphaproteobacteria; order Sphingomonadales; family Sphingomonadaceae; genus Sphingomonas; species Sphingomonas corticis. The sequence goes on along the minus strand of NZ_JAAVJH010000003.1, from coordinate 326,014 downwards.
ATCCCGGAGCGGCTCGGCGCTGCGACCTACACGATCATCAACGATTTCGGTGCCATCGGCCACGCCGTTGCGCAGCTGCCGCACGAGGATTTCGAGCATCTGTGCGGCCCTGACGTGCCGCTGCCCGCCCAGGGCATCACCACCGTCTGCGGCCCCGGCACCGGGCTGGGCGTGGCACAGGTGTTCAAGACGGACGGCCAGTATCACGTCCTGCCGACCGAGGGCGGGCACATGGACTATGCCCCGCTCGACGGGATCGAGGATGCGCTGCTGAAGCGGCTGCGCAAGACCTTCACCCGCGTCTCCGCCGAGCGCGTGGTCGCCGGCCCCGCCATCGTCGCCATCTACGAGACGCTGGCCGAGCTGGAAGGCCGCCCGTACATCCACAAGGACGACAAGGCGATCTGGACCGAGGCGCTGGAAGGCAGCGATTCCATCGCGCTCGCCGCCTTGGACCGCTTCTGCCTCGCGCTCGGCGCGGTGGCGGGCGATCTCGCGCTCGCGCACGGCGCCGCGGGCGTGGTGATCGCCGGGGGCCTTGGCCTGCGCATCAAGGACAAGCTGCTGCGCTCGGGCTTCGACCAGCGCTTCGTCGCCAAGGGTCGCTTCCAGTCGATGATGGCGAAGCTGCCGGTCAAGCTCATCACCCATCCCCAGCCCGGCCTGTTCGGCGCCGCGGCCGCCTTTGCCCAAGAACACCGATAACAGACGGAGCACGCACAGTGACCGACATCGCCAGCATCATGCGCACCAGCCCGGTCATCCCCGTGCTGGTCATCAAGGACGCCGCGGAGGCGCGCCCGCTGGCCCAGGCGCTGGTCGCCGGCGGGCTGCGCGTGCTGGAAGTGACGCTGCGCACCCCCGCCGCGCTCGACGCCATCGCCGAGATGAAGACGGTGCCCGGCGCGATCGTCGGCGCCGGGACGGTCGTCTCCGGTGAGCAGGTGGATCAGGTGCAGGCCGCCGGCGCCGAGTTCATCGTCTCCCCCGGCCTGACGACGCGGCTGGGCGAGAAGGTGATCGCCAGCGGCATCCCCTTCCTTCCCGGTGTGGCGAGCGCGGGCGACATCATGCGCGGGCTGGACCTCGGCCTTACCCATTTCAAGTTCTTCCCGGCGGAGACCAGCGGCGGGATCAAGGCGCTGAAGGCGCTCGCCGCGCCCTTCTACCAGTGCCGCTTCTGCCCCACCGGCGGCATCACCGAGGCGAGCGCGCCCGAGTGGCTGGCGGCGGAGCCGGTGCTGTGCGTCGGCGGCAGCTGGGTGACGGGCGGCACGCCGGCGGAGATCGAGGCAAAGGCGCGCGCGGCGGCCGCGCTGCGCGGTTGATCGCGTCCGTTTCGGGCAGATCCCGGCGCCGCGCTTAACCAATTCTTCGGTGCGCCGGGTCTATCGGGAGGTATGTACAAGATCGCCTATATCGACGCGACGCGGACGCTGGAGATCACCACCTGGGGTTTCTGGACGGTCGCCACGATCGCCGCCTTCTCGGCGGAGGCGGTGGCGAAGTTCACCGCGTTGCGCCTTCGTCACGGGCCCGTCGCCGTTCTCGCCGATATGCGCCAGGCGCCGATCCAGACGAACGAGGTGATCGGCGGGGTCGAGGCGCTGATGCGCAAGGCGGTGCGGCTCACGTCCTTTCCCATCGCCGCGGTGGCGGGATCGATGCTGGGCAAGCTCCAGTCCGAACGCGTGCTCACCGCGCCGAACTGCCGCACCTTCCTCGATATCGACGAGGCGCGGGCGTGGATCGACGCGCACATGCCGGCATCGCGCCGCGTCGCCTGATCCGGTCCTTATCGAGCAGGAGCGCCCCGTGTACGATCTGCACTTCGATCCCGGCGAGCGAGTCCTCTACATCCGAATGCACGGTTTCTGGTCGGCGGAATTGCTCGCGCGCTTCGGTGCGGAGGTGTTCGCCGCCGGCGCGCGGATCCGCGAGCAGCACGACGGCTTCGCGATCCTCACCGATGCGCGCGCCTGCCCGGTGCAGTCGGGCGAGGTCGCGGCGGGACTGCACGACCTGTCGTTGCGCAGCGCCGCGATGAACCCCGCTCCCATCGCGACCGTGGTCTCGTCCGCCCTGGTGGCGTTGCAGGGCCGACGGGTGCTGACGCCGTCCAACTATCGCGTGTTCGTCGACTACGGCGAGGCGCTGGCCTGGATCGACGCCGCGTGGGTCCGGCGCGACGCCGCCTGACGCGCCGCTACATCTCGCCGCGCGCGCGGCGGATGGCGTACCATTTTTTCACGTTGGCGTTGTGCTGTTCCAGCGTGTCGGCGAAGACGTGCCCGCCGGTGCCGTCGGCGACGAAGTACAGTGCCTTCGTCTGCGCCGGGTCGAGCACCGCGTCGATCGACAGGCGCCCGGGGTTGGCGATCGGCCCCACCGGCAGCCCGGCACTGGCATAGGTGTTGTACCCGTTCTTCGCGCGCAGCTCCGACTGGCGGATGCGCCGGCCGAGCGGGCGGCCCTTGGTGATCGGGTAGATGACGGTGGGATCGGCCTGCAACGGCATCCCCAGCCGCAGGCGGTTGGAATAGACCGCGGCGACGGTGCGGCGCTCTTCGGGCTTGCCCGTCTCCTTCTCGACGATGGAGGCGAGGACGATCGCCTGCTCCGGCGTCTTCGCGATCGTCGCGGGCTTCCGCCGCTTCCACGCCTCCGCCAGATAGCGCGTCATCGCCGCCTGCATCCGACCCAGCACCGCGGCGCGCGTCTCGCCGCGTTCGAAGGCGTAGCCGTCGGGCAGCACGCTGCCCTCGCGCGGCACCGCGACGTCGCCGGTCAGCGTGTCCGCCTTCAGCAGCACGTCGCGCACCATGACGGACGGGAGCCCCTCCGGCACGACGACGACGCGCTGGAGCGCCTTGCCGGATTGCAGGATGTCCAGGATCTGCGACGCGCTGGCGCCCGCGGGGATCTCATATTCCCCGGCCTTGATCGATCCGCCCCCACCGAACACGCGCGCCTGGAGGCGGAAGCGCGTGGCGGAGGGGATCGCGCCGGCCGCCTCCAGCCGCTCCGCCGCCGACGCCAGCGTCGAGCCCTGCGGCACGGTGAAGGCCAGCGGGCGGGCGGCGGGGCCGGCGCCCTTCCACCCTTGCGCGATCCACAGCGCGGCGGCGATGGCGACAGCCACCAGCAGTCCGAGGCAACCCAGCTTCCGCATCGGACACTCCTCGTGTCCCCGCACAGGCGGGGACCCAGTCTAGGCTCCCGCCTGCGCGGGAGCACATCGTCAGGCTCTCAGGTCAAACCGCCTTCATCACCAGCGACGCGTTCGTGCCGCCGAAGCCGAACGAATTGTTCAGCACCGCCGTCACCTTCCGCTTCTTCGCCTGGTGCGGCACCAGGTCCACGCCGGCGCAGCCCTCGCTGGGATTGTCGAGGTTCAGCGTCGGCGGCACGATCTGGTCGCGCAGCGCCAGGATGCAGAAGATGCTCTCCACCGCGCCCGCGCCGCCCAGCAGGTGGCCGATCGCCGACTTGGTCGAGCTCATCGACAGCCCGCCGATGGCGTCGCCGAACAGCCGCCGCACCGCGCCCAGTTCCAGCTCGTCGCCCAGCGGCGTGGAGGTGCCGTGCGCGTTGATATAGTCGATGTCGGAGAGCGACAGCCCGCTCTTGCGCATCGCCATCTCCATCGACCGGTACGCGCCCGATCCTTCCGGATGCGGCGCCGTCACATGGTACGCGTCGCCGGACAGGCCGTAGCCGATCACCTCGGCGTAGATCTTCGCGCCACGCGCCTTGGCGCGCTCATATTCCTCCAGCACGACGACGCCCGCGCCTTCGCCCATCACGAAGCCGTCGCGGTCGCGGTCGTAGGGCCGGCTCGCCTTCTCCGGCTGGTCGTTGAACGCGGTCGACAGCGCGCGCGCCTGCGCGAAGCCGGCGATGCCCAGCGGGCAGATCGCGCCTTCCGCGCCGCCCGCCAGCATCACGTCGGCATCGTCCATCGCGATCATCCGCGCCGCGTCGCCGATCGAGTGCGCGCCGGTGGAGCAGGCGGTGACGACGGCGTGGTTGGGGCCCATCAGGCCGTACTTGATCGTCACCTGCCCGGTGATGAGGTTGATGAGCCGCCCGTGGACGAAATGCGGGCTGACGCGGCCCGGCCCCTTCTCGTGCAACACGATCGATTCGCTCTCGATGCCCGGCAGCCCGCCGATACCCGCGCCGATCGAGGCGCCGGCGCGGAACCGTTCCGCCTCGCTCATCTCGGTCAGGCCCGCGTCCTCCAGCGCCTGGCTGGCGGCGTCGATGCCGTAGACGATGAAGGGGTCGACCTGGCGCTGCACCTTGTGGTCGACGCGCTTGCCCGGATCGAAGCCGTACTCGTGCCCTGCCGGCTTCACCTCGCACGCGATGCGGCACTTGTAGTCGCTCGCGTCGAAGCGCGTGATCTGCGCGGCGCCGGACTTGCCCGCCAGGATGTTGGCCCAGGCGGTCTCCACGTCGGCTCCGAGCGGAGTGACAAGGCCGAGACCGGTGACGACGACGCGACGCATACGATTCTCCGAAGTGATCTGTGCCGGGGCCCGGACGCGAAAACAGGCCCAACCCGTTCGGGCTGAGCCTGTCGAAGCCCCGTTCTGCTCCCCTTCGCCGGGAAGGAGAGCAGCCCTTCGACGAGCTCAGGGCGAACGGAAGAAGAGGGGAGGCCTTAGCCCTTGTGCTCGTCGATGTAGGTGATCGCGTCGCGCACGGTGGAGATCTTCTCCGCCGCGTCGTCGGGAATCTCGACGCCGAACTCCTCCTCGAACGCCATCACCAGCTCGACGATGTCGAGGCTGTCCGCGCCCAGATCGTCGATGAAGCTGGCGTCCTCGGTGACCTTCTCGGCCTCGACGCCGAGATGCTCGACGACGATCTTCTTCACGCGGTCGGCGGTCTCGCTCATAAATGTCCCTCTCTCGAATTGGGGGGTCGTTGGGTTAATCCTGAACGCAGGTAGAACGCAGGACGTTTCGTGACAAGGGCGGTCGTTGCGGCGTTCGGCGTACGGCGGGCTCTTACTACACCATCGCCATGCCGCCATTGACGTGGATCGTCTGCCCGGTGACGTACCCCGCCTCGCGGCTGGAAAGATAGACCACCGCGGCGGCCACGTCCGTCCCCTCGCCCAGCGTGCCGGCGGGGATGCGCGCCGTCAGCGCCTCCTTCTGGGCGTCGGGCAGCGCGTCGGTCATCGCCGAGCGGATGAAGCCGGGGGCGACGCAATTGACGGTGATGTTGCGGCTGGCCAGTTCCTGCGCCAGCGCCTTGGACATGCCGACCAGCCCCGCCTTGGACGCGGCATAGTTCGCCTGGCCGGGATTGCCCGTCTGTCCGACCACGGAGGTGATCGACACGACCCGCCCGAACCGCGCCTTCATCATCGGCTTGGCGGCGGCGCGGATCAGCCGGAACGCGGCCTCCAGGTTGACGCGGATCACCTGGTCCCACTCCTCGTCCTTCATCCGCATGGCCAGGTTGTCGCGCGTGACGCCGGCGTTGTTGACGAGGATGTCGACCTTGCCCAGCGCCGCCACCGCCTGCGGCACCAGCGCGTCCACCTGGGAGGGCTCGGACAGGTCGCACGGCAAGGCGACGTGATCCCCCGCCAACGACGCGCGAAACGCCTCCAGCTTGTCGCGGTTCGACCCCGAAACCGCCAGCCGCGCCCCCCGCGAGGCGAGCGCCTGCGCGATCGCGGACCCGATCCCCCCGCTGGCACCGGTGACGAGGGCGGTCATGCCGGAAAGTTCGAACATCAAAAATTCCTCTTACTTGTTCACGCGAAGACGCGAAGACGCGAAGGGTTCGTGACCGTTCACCACCCGGCGAAGCCCTTCGCGAAGCGTGGCTCCGCCGAAGTTCACGAGCAGCCCCAGGGGCTGCTTGGTCAGGCGCAGATAGGTAAGCAATTGCTTCAAATGAGCGGCATTGAAGCGGTCGACGGATTTGATTTCGACCAGCAGCGTGTCCTCGACCAGCAGGTCGATGCGAAACGCTCCATCGAAGACCATGTCCTCGAAAGAGAAGGAGACCGGCACCTGACGTGCCACTCGATAGCCAAGCCGCGCAAGCTTGGTGGCAAGCACGGTTTCGTATACGCTCTCCAACAGCCCCGGTCCCAGCTCGCGGTGGATGCGCATCGACACGTCGATGACGTCCGCCGCCGCTGCCTCGATATCCGCCATCTTCGCGTCTTCGCGTCTTCGCGAGAACTCTACAACCTTTTAACCAACGCCTCCACGTCGTGCATCGAAACCACGCTCACCGCCTCCACGTCGGGCGCGATGCGTTTCACCATCGGCGCCAGCACCTTGCCGCCGAACTCGACGAACTCCGTCACCCCCGCCGCGGCCATCGCCAGCACCGATTCGCGCCAGCGCACCCGACCCGTCACCTGCTGGACGAGGAGGTGGCGGATCGCGCCGGGCTCCGCCACCGCCGCCGCGTCGACGTTGGCGAACACGGGGACCAGCGGCGCGCGCAGGTCCGCGTCCAGCAGCGCCGCCTCCATCGCCACCGCCGCATCCTCCATCAGCGCGCAGTGGAACGGCGCCGACACGGGCAGCAGCAGCGCGCGCTTGGCGCCCATCTCCTTGGCCAGCGCCACCGCGCGCTCCACCGCCGCGCGATGGCCGGAGAGGACGACCTGCGTCGGATCGTTGTCGTTGGCGACGGTGCAGACCAGCGCCTCGCCGCCCTCCGCCAGGATCGCGTCCACCGCGGCGCCCGCGATCACCACCGCCTTCTCGACGTCGGCGCCCAGCAGCGCGGCCATCGCGCCCTCGCCCACCGGCACCGCCGCCTGCATCGCGCGCCCGCGCGTCTTCAGCAGGCGCGCGGTGGTGGCGAGGTCCAGCGCCTCCGCGGCGCACAGCGCGCTATATTCGCCCAGCGAGTGGCCCGCGACATAGTCCGCCTTGTCGGCCAGCCGAACGCCGCCCTCGCGCTCCAGCACGCGCAGCGTCGCGATGGCGTTCGCCATGATCGCCGGCTGCGCATTCTCCGTCAGCACCAGCTCGTCCGCCGGTCCTTCCGCCATCAGCTTCTGCAACGACTGGCCCAGCGCGTCGTCCACCTCCTCGAACACCTCGCGCGCGTGCGGACTGGCGGCGGCGAGCGCCACGCCCATGCCGACGGCCTGGCTGCCCTGCCCGGGAAAGATGAACGCGCGCATGAAACCTCTCCTTCACGAAGGAGGGTGCTGCTAGGCGCGCGCGGCGGTGGCGGTCAACCGGCCCGGGTCAATCGCGCAGGCGGATCAGCACCATGTCCGGCGCGGGCGCGAACAGCCGCCGCGCGACCGGCGCGGGCACCAGCGGGGCGAGGCCCAGCGCGCGCACCACCGCGCCCAGGCGCGTCGGCGGCGAGGGATAGCGCGCGACGATCCGCCCCGCGACGCCCGCGTCGGCACGCGCGATCTGCAACCCGCCCGGCGCCGTCGGCGCCGCCGCCACGTTGCGGCGGCCGGCATAGCGCAGCGACAGCGCGGCGCGGCGCACGTCGCCCGCCGGTCCCGCCACCGTCTCGCGCGGGAAGTCGCCCGCCGCGCGCACCAGCGCCTCCATCGGCCAGTGCGGGTGCGCGTTCCCCGCCGACAGCAGCAGCAGGTTCGCGCCCACCGTCGCGCCCAGCAGCGCCGCGCGCCGCCCCGCGCGCATCCGCGCGGCTGAGGCGGCGACGACGATCACCGCCACCAGCGCGGGCAGCGTGAAGTAGCGCGGGTTCAGCACCAGCTTGGTGTGGAGCGCGGCGACCAGCAGGAAGCTCGCCGCCGCCATCGCCGCCACCACCACCAGCCGCCGCCGCCCGGGCCACAGCAGCACGCGCGTCGCGCCCGATGCGAGGGCCACCGGCAGCAGCCAGAACAGCCAGCCAAAATCGTCGTTCACCAGCAGCACCAGCAGCGGGTCGATTGGCGGCCACAGCAGGACGTTGCCCTCCATGTTGGCGGCGCGGTCGATGTGCGAATCGTGGTGGAAGGCGATCGTCCAGCGACGCAGCGGATCGCCCGTCAGCGCGTATTGGAACAGCGCCTCGCCACCCAGCACCACGGCGCAGCCCGCCCCCGCCGCCAGGATCGCCACGCGCGGCACCGGGCGGCCGTGCAGAAACAGCAGCCCCAGGCTCGCCAGCGGCAGCACGCTGGTCTCGCGGCACAGGATCGCGACGCCGAACAGCATCCCCGCCCCGCCCGCGCGCATCAGCCCGCGTCGGTCCGCGCCCGCGTCGGCCAGCAGCAGCGCGCCGGCCAGCAGCGCGCTCGCCTCGACCAGGTCGACCGACACGGTGGTCGCATTGCCGACCACCACCGGCAGCGAGGCGGTCAGCAGCGCCGCGATCCACCCCGCCCGCGCGCCCGCGACGCGCGCGGCATAGACGCCCGTCACGGCGACCAGCAGGACGTAGAAGATCAGCGCGGTGACGGCGAAGGCGGCGTACCCCTGCCCCATCACGCGCAGCACGCCCGCGAACGTCAGCACCAGCGGGAAGCGCGTCGACCAATGGTCCGCCCCCGCGGCCGGCGGCTGCGTCAGCCACGCCATCGCGCCGTGCCAGTAGAGCTCGTCGTCGGAGGCCATGAACCCGACCCATCCCGCCGCCAGCGCCGCGACGGCGGCGATCAGCACCGCCGCCAGCCCCAGCCCGTGGCGCGGCGCCGCCTCCAGGCGGTCGATCGGTCGCATGTCCATGCCCGCGTCCCTGCGCCCGCCATCCTTTCGATCCGGTTGCGTTTTCGCGCGTCCCCCGCTACAGGCCCGCGTCCCGCTGGCTCGGCCGGCGCGGAAAAGACGACAGCCGGAGGGGCATGGCACGGGGCCATGTCAGCGATCGGCCAACACGAAAGCGAACGCATGGCTCTGTACGAGCACACGTTCCTTGCGCGCCAGGACCTGGCACAGGCGCAAGTGGACGCGCTGGCGGAAAACGCCACGAAGATCGTCACCGACCACGGTGGCAAGGTCGTGAAGACCGAGACGTGGGGCCTGCGCTCCCTCGCCTATCGCATCGCGAAGAACCGCAAGGCGCATTACGTGATGCTCGAGATCGACGCGCCGGGCGACACCGTCGCCGAGCTGGAGCGTCAGGCCGGCATCAACGAGGACGTGATCCGCTACATGACCGTCCGCGTGGACGAGCACGAGCAGGGCCCGACCGTCATGATGCGCAAGCAGGAGCGCGACCGCGAGCGTCGTGGCGACCGCGGCGACCGCGGCGGCGACCGGGGTGATCGTGGTCCGCGCCGCGAGCGCGAAGAGGAGAACGCATAATGGCGCGCCCGTTTTTCCGCCGCCGCAAGTCGTGCCCGTTCAGCGCGAAGGACGCGCCGCGGATCGACTATAAGGATGTCCGCCTGCTCCAGGGCTTCGTGTCCGAGCGTGGCAAGATCGTCCCCTCGCGCATCACCTCGGTGAGCGCGAAGAAGCAGCGCGAGCTCGCCCAGGCGATCAAGCGCGCACGCCACCTGGGCCTGCTGCCCTACGTCGTGAAGTAAGGAGCGGATCGAGATGGACGTTATTCTGCTCGAGCGCGTCGAGAAGCTCGGCGGCATCGGCGACGTGGTGAAGGTGAAGGACGGCTTCGCCCGCAACTTCCTGCTGCCGCGCAAGAAGGCGCTGCGCGCCAACGAGGCGAACCGGAAGGTCTTCGAGGCCAACCGCGCCCGCATCGAGAGCGACAACGCCGCCCGCCGCGGCGACGCGGAGAAGGAAGCCGGCAGCTTCAAGGACGCGCAGATCACGCTGATCCGCCAGTCGTCGAACACCGGCCAGCTCTACGGCTCGGTCGCGGTGCGCGACCTGGTGGAGGCGCTGCAGGCCGACGGTCACAAGGTGACCAAGTCGCAGGTCGTGCTCGATCGCCCGATCAAGGCGATCGGCGTGTACGACGTGAAGGTGCAGCTGCATCCCGAAGTCGTCGTGACGGTGAAGGTCAACGTCGCGCGCTCGCCCGAGGAGGCCGAGATGCAGGCGCAGGGCGTCGACGTCATGGCGCAGGTGTTCGAGGAAGGCCGCGACCAGGGCGGCTTCACCGAGGACTACGACCCCAACGCGGAACCCGGCGCCACCGCCGAGACGCCGCGCGCCGAGGAGCCGGAGCAGGCGTAAGCCGCTCCGGTCCGTTGCAGGCGACAAAAAGGCCCGCCGGGAGCGATCCCGGCGGGCCTTTCCGTTGGCGTCGCTAGCGGGGGGGGAGGGTCGCGACGCCGGGGGGCTCGTTTGCGCTCCTACGGCACCGCCACGCACGCGCCGCACACGACGGCAAAGGGGACAAGTGCTAGAACGAGCGGCATAATTTGTTTCATCTGACCTATCCTGATCGGCCAGCCGAAGCTGTCGGTGCGATGAATGCGCGGCCGCCGGGATGGTTTCCTGCCTCCGCGCAAAAAAGGCTTGACGGAAATCCATCCGTCTGAATGCAAGACTTGTTTCCGCCTCGTCACACCGGGCTCGTCCCGGGTCCACCGTGCCGCGACCCTCCGCCGCGGAAGACGTCGCGCCGTGGATGCCGGGACGAGCCCGTTATGACGAGGCACGCCCGCCCCTCCCCATTCCGCGCTCCCCGATGCGCTAGCATCACCCGCCCCGCCGGTGATACGCACGCGCGCATGGGTCACGGCCACCACCACCATCACCACCGCGACGGCCAGCACCACGGGCATGCCCACGGCCACGGCCACGGCCACGCCGCGCCGCCCGACCGCTGGGACCGCGCCTTCGCGATCGGCATCGGCCTCAACCTCGCCTATGTCGCCGCGGAGGCGGCGGCGGGGTTCGCGTTCGGCTCGATGGCGCTGCTGGCGGATGCGGGGCACAACCTGTCGGACGTGCTCGGCCTCGCCGTCGCCTGGGGCGGGGCGGCCCTGGCGCGCAAGGCGCCGTCGAAGCGCTTCACCTACGGGCTGAAGGGGTCGACCATCCTCGCCGCGCTCGCCAACGCGCTGCTGCTGCTGGTCGCGATCGGCGCCATCGCGCTGGAGGCGGTGCAGCGCTTCGGCCAGCCGCCGCACGTCCCCGGCCTGGCCGTGTCCGCGGTGGCCGCGGCGGGTGTCGCGGTGAACGCGCTCACCGCCTGGCTGTTCGCGCGCGGGCGCGAGGGCGACGTCAACATCCGCGGCGCGTACCTGCACATGGCGGCGGACGCGCTGGTCTCCGCCGGCGTGGTGGTCGCCGGCATCGCGATCTACCTGACCGGCATCGGCTGGATCGACCCGCTGGTCAGCCTGGTGATCGCCGCGGTGATCTTTGCGCAGACCTGGGGCCTGCTGCGCGAGACGGTGGAGATGTCGCTCGCCGCCGTCCCGCGCGGCATCGACTATGACAGGGTGCAGGCCGCGCTCGCCGCCCTGCCCGGCGTCGGCGAGGTGCACGATCTCCACATCTGGCCGATGTCCACCACCGAGCCGGGCCTCACCGCGCACCTGTGCATCCCCGCCGGCCACCCCGGCGACGAGTTCCTGCGCACCACGCAGGCGATGCTCCACGACCGCTTCGGCATCGGCCACGCCACGATCCAGGTCGAAACCGGCGGCGCGTGCGTGCTGGCGCCGGCCGATCGGGTCTGAGTCTCCTCTCCGGCACGGGGAGGATATCAGAGCCGCGTCATCGCCATCATCCGCTCGCCGTAGCGCGGCCCGGCCGTCTTCCCGCGCGGCGCGGCGGCGTCCAGCCGGGCGAGGTCGTCGGCGTCCAGCGTCACGGCGGCGGCCTTCACGCTGTCCTCCATCGTCGTGCGCCGCTTGCTGCCGGGGATCGGCACCACGTCCTCCCCCTGCGCCAGCAGCCACGCCAGCGCCACCTGCGCCGCGCTGGCACCGTGGCGCGCGGCGATGGTCTTCACCACGTCGACGATCGCCAGATTGCGGTCGAAATTCTCCTCGGAGTAGCGCGGATCGTTCAGGCGATAGTCGCCCGCCGGCAGGTCCGCACGCGATGCGATCTGCCCCGTCAGGAAGCCGCGGCCGAGCGGCGAATAGGGCACGAAGCCGACGCCCAGCTCGCGCGCGACCGGCAGGATTTCGGTTTCGACGTCGCGCTCCCACAGGGAGTATTCGCTCTGCAACGCCGCGATCGGATGCACCGCCGCCGCGCGCCGAAGCGTGCCCGCCCCCGCCTCCGACAGGCCCAGGTGCCGCACCTTGCCCTCGCGCACCAGCTCCGCCATCGCGCCCACGGTCTCCTCGATCGGCACCGCGGGATCCACGCGATGCTGGTAGTAGAGGTCGATCGTCTCGATGCCGAGCCGCCGTAGCGACCCCTCGCACGCGCGCCGCACGTTCTCGGGCGAGGAATCGACGCCCGTGGGCGGCCCGCCGTCCGTGCCGATGCGGAAGCCGAACTTGGTGGCGATCACCAGCCCCTCGCGCTTTCCGCTGATCGCGCGGCCCAGCAGCTCTTCGTTGGCGTGCGGGCCATAGACCTCCGCGGTGTCGAAGAAGGTCACGCCCAGGTCGATCGCCCGGTGGATGGTGGCGATGCTCTCGCCCTCGTCCGCCTCGCCGTACATGCCCTTCGTCACGCCCGCCATCGGCATGCAGCCGATGCCGATCGCGAATACGGCCAGCTCACCCAGGTACCTCGTCTGCATCGCCACTCTCCTCATCGCCGTTCCAACGCGCGAGCAGCACGGTGGTGGCGACGTCCATCGTCACGTTTCCGAGCGTCCGCGTGATGTCGGGCAGCGTCTCCACCGCCACCAGCAGGCCGAGCGGCGCCACCGGTGCGCCGATGGTGGAGGCGATCGGCGAGATGGCGGACAGGAAGCTGACGCTGCCGGGCAGGCTGACCGAGCCGAGCGACGTCAGCGTCGCGACGATGACGGCGGTCGCCATGATCGCGGGCGGGATCGCGACGCCGAACCACGTCGCGACATAGATCGCCACCGCCAGGTTCATCGCCGGCCCGGTCGCGCGCAGGATCGCGACCGCGATCGGCAGCGTCACGCCCGCGGTGGTCACGGGCACGCCCAGCCCGCGCGCACCTTCCAGCATCGCGGGCAGCGAGCCGAGCGAGGATTGCGTGCTCACCGCGACCGCCTGCGCCGGCAGCAGCCCGCGCGCGAACCGCCCCGGCGAGACCCGGCCGCCGAGGATGCCCAGCGGATAGGCCGCGATCGTGATGATCCAGCCCACCGCGGAGACGATCAGGATGTAATGGACCAGCGCGCCGAACGCCCCCGTTCCCGCGCGCGCGCCGACCACCAGCGCCAGCGCGCCGACGCCCACCGGCGCGGCGTAGAGCACCCAGTCGATCACGATCAGCATCACGTCGCGAAGCGCGGTGAAGAACCGCACCAGCAGGTCGCGCGCCTCCGCCGACGCGCGCAGGATCGCGAAGGCGAAGATCAGCGTGAAGACGATCAGCGACAGGAAGCTGCTTTCCGCCGCCGCCTTGACCACGTTGGCGGGGACCACCGCGGCGATGAAGTCGCCCAGCTTGGGCGAGGGCGGGACCGGGCCGAGGTCGGACAGTGCCCCGCGCAGGCTGGCGGCGGAGGCCGCGGGGATGGGGAACAGCTCCAGCAGCAGCGGCGTCAGCAGCGAGGCGAGCACCGCCGACGCCGTCATCATCGCCAGGTACAGTCCGATCGCGCGCGCCGCCAGCCGCCCCGCGCTGGCCGCCTGCGCCGTCGCGGCGATGCCGGTGACGAGCAGGCTGACGACCAGCGGCACGATCGTCATCTGCAACCCGTTCAGCCACGCCGTTCCGATCGGCTGCGCCACCTCCGCCACCGGCTCCACCGCCCCCGGCGCGAAGGCGGCGAGCGCGATTCCGGCGAGAAGGCCCGCGACGAGCGACAACAGGATGCGGGTGGCTTGCGACATTCTCGCTCTTTTCACGCGTTCGGACTAAAGGCCGCGCAGCGAAGGCGAAGGGTGGGCGCATGGCAAGGAAATATTTCGGCACCGACGGCATCCGCGGGCTGACCAACGCGGGCGCGATGACGGCGCAGATGGCGATGAAGGTCGGCATGGCGGCCGGCCGCCACTTCCTGCGCGGCGACCACCGCCACCGCGTCGTCATCGGCAAGGACACGCGCCTGTCCGGCTACATGCTGGAAAGCGCGCTGCAGGCGGGCTTCACCAGCGTCGGCATGGACGTGACGCTGGTCGGTCCCATGCCCACGCCCGCGGTCGCGATGCTGACGAAGTCGATGCGCGCCGACATGGGCGTCATGATCTCCGCCAGCCACAATCCCTTCGCCGACAACGGGATCAAGCTGTTCGGGCCCGACGGCTTCAAGCTGTCCGACGCGGACGAGGAGGCGATCGAGGCCGCCATCGACGGCGACGTCACGCTGGCGCCCTCGGGCGAGATCGGGCGGGCGAAGCGGATCGAGGATGCGCGCGGCCGCTATATCCACTTCGCCAAGTCCACCTTCCCCGCCGACATGACGCTGGACGGGCTGAAGGTGGTGGTCGATTGCGCGAACGGCGCCGCCTATCAGGTCGCGCCCGAGGCGCTGTGGGAACTGGGCGCCGACCTCGTATCGATCGGCGTCAATCCCAACGGCCTCAACATTAACGACCGCATCGGCTCCACCCATCCGCAGGCGCTGTCGCAGGCGGTGGTGGAGCACGGCGCGCACCTCGGCATCGCGCTCGACGGCGACGCCGACCGGCTGATCGTGGTGGACGAGAAGGGCCGCGTGATCGACGGCGACCAGCTGATGGCGACGATCGCCACCGGCTGGGCGCGGCGCGGCGCGCTGGCGGGCGGCGGGCTGGTCGCCACCGTCATGTCCAACCTCGGCCTCGAACGCCACCTCGCCGCGCAGGGCATCGGCCTGGTCCGCACGCAGGTGGGCGACCGCCACGTGCTGGAGGCGATGCGCGCGCGCGGTTACAACGTCGGCGGGGAGCAGTCGGGTCACATCATCCTCAGCGACTATGCCACCACCGGCGACGGCTTGGTCGCCGCGCTTCAGATCCTTGCCGAGATCAAGCGCCAGGGCGCCCCAGCGAGCGAGGTGCTCCACCGCTTCGAGCCGCTGCCGCAATTGCTGAAAAACGTGCGCTTCGCCGGCGGCCGGCCGCTGGAGGCCGAGGCGGTGAAGGCGGTGATCGCACAGGCGGAGGCCGAACTGAAGGGCGCCGGCCGCCTCGTCATCCGCCCGTCCGGCACCGAACCCGTCATCCGCGTGATGGCGGAAGGCGACAACAGCCAGCAGGTGGAGCGCGTGGTCGACCGCATCTGCGACGCGGTAAAGGCGGCGGCGACGTAGCGGTTCACGCGAACGCGCGGAGGAGAAGGAGATTGAATCGCGCGGAGGCGCGGAGGCGCGAGAGATCCGCCTGCTGCTGTAGGGCGAGTCGCCGCAGGCGGCTCAGGAACCGGCGCTGAAAGCTGATCCTGTCGCGCTGACGCGAGACGTCGCCAAGGCCGAACTCCCTCTGCGTCTCTGCGCCTCTGCGCGAACCGCCTTTTTCCTTCCTACTTCGTGTCTTCGCGCCCACCGTCGCCTAAGGCGCCACGCGCTCCGCCTGCGCCTCCGCCAGGATGACGGCGAACCGCCCGTCGTCGTCGGTCCACTCGCGCAGCGGCGTCCACCCGCCGCCGCGCAGCAGGATGCGCGCGTCGCGCGGGCCGTATTTGTGGCTGTTCTCCGTGTGGATCGACTCGCCCGCGGCGATGGCGAAGGGGCGGCCGTCGACGTGGAACGCGGCGTCGCGCGTCGCCGTCAAGTGCATCTCGATCCGCGCACGGTCGTCGTTCCAGCGCGCCTCGTGGCGGAAGGCGTCGATCGGGACGTCGCCGTCCAGCTCGCGGTTGATGCGCTCCAGCAGGTTCAGGTTGAACCGCGCCGTCACCCCCGCCGCGTCGTCATAGGCGGGCACCAGCACCTCGGGCGCCTTGATCCGGTCCATGCCGATCAGCAGCATCGCCCCCTCGCCCAGCGAGGCGCGCATCGCGCGCAGCAGGTCGGTCGCCGCCCACGGCGTCAGATTGCCGATCGTGGAGCCGGGGAAGAAGCCCAGCTTGGGCGCGCCGGCAATCGTGCGCGGCAGCGTCAGCGGTCGGGTGAAATCGGCCTCGAACGGCAGCACCAGCAGATCCGGGAAGGCCGCCGACAGCGTGCGCGAGGATTCACGCAGGAACTCGCCGGAAATGTCGATCGGCACATAGGCGGACGGCTTCACGCATTCGAGCACGATCGGCGTCTTCACCGACGATCCGCTGCCGAATTCCACCACCGCGCGTCCCTCGCCGGTCAGCTGTGGCAAGTCGCCGCACAGCGAGCGCAGCAGCGCAGTCTCGGTGCGCGTCGGATAATATTCGGGGAGCTGGGTGATCTCCTCGAACAGCTCGGACCCCCGATGGTCGTAGAACCAGCGCGCCGGGATCGCGCGTGGGCGGCGGGCGAGCCCGGCCAGCACGTCGGCGCGGAACTGCGGGTCGGCGAGGCTGGCCTGTCCGTCCTCGATCTCGGGCTTCAGCATGGTCAGATGTCCTTGGCCAGGCGCACGCCGGTGAATTGCCAGCGCTGGTGCGGGTAGAAGAAGTTGCGGTAGCTCGCGCGCACGTGCCCGCGCGGCGTGGCGCAGCTGCCGCCGCGCAACACGAACTGCCCGCTCATGAACTTGCCGTTATACTCGCCCACCGCGCCCTCGACGGTGCGGAAGCCGGGGTACGGGCGATAGGCGGACCCGGTCCATTCCCATACGTCGCCGAAGAACGCCGGGCCACCCGCCGCCGGCCGCGGCTCGACCGCGCCGGCGGTATCCAGTTGGTTGCCCCCGCACGGGTCGTGCGCCGCGGCGGCGGCCTCCCACTCGAACTCGGTCGGCAGCCGCGCGCCGGCCCAGGTGGCGAACGCGTCCGCCTCGTACAGGCTCACGTGCGTCACCGGCGCGGCGGGATCGACGGGGCGCCGCCCGTCCAGCCCGAAGCGCGTCCACGTGCCGCCCCTCTCCTCCCAGTACATCGGCGCGTCCACGCCCTCGCGCTGCACCCAGGCCCAGCCGTCCGCCAGCCACAGCCGCGGGTCGCGATAGCCGCCGTCGGCGATGAACGCCTGCCACTCGCCGTTCGTTACCGTCCGGTCGGCGATGGCGTGCGCGGGCAGCAGCGCGCGGTGGCGCGGCCCCTCGCAGTCGAAACCGAAGCGGCGCCCCTCGTGCCCGATCTCGACGATCCGCTCCGCGCTCTCGATCCATCCCATCGCACCGGGCATCGCCACCGGCACCTTGGGGGCGGGCGCGAACAGCGCGGGTTCCAGCGGGTTCTCGCCGAACAGGTGGAGAATGTCCGTCACCAGCAGTTCCTGGTGCTGCTCCTCGTGGTGGCAGCCCAGCCGCACCAGCGCCTGCGCATCGGCGGACAGGTCGTCGAACGCCGCCTCCATCGCCGCGTCCACCGCGGCGCGATACGCCAGCACCTCGTCCAGCGTCGGACGCGTCACCATGCCGCGGCGCCCGCGCGCGTGGCGGCGGCCTTCCGCCTCGTAATAGCTGTTGAACAGGAAGGGGAAGCGCTCATCGTGCAGGCGATAGCCCGCCACATGGTCGCGCAGCACGAACGTCTCGAAGAACCAGGTGGTGTGCGCCAGGTGCCATTTGGCGGGGCTGGCGTCCTCCATCGACTGGACGCTGGCGTCCGCGTCGGACAGCGGCGCCGTCAGCGCGACCGTGCGCGCCCGGACCTCGGCGAACAGGGCGGCGAGCGGACGCGGCATGGCCAGCATCGCAGGACGTGTCGACATGGCCGCTTCGCTCCCCACCCCTTGCGGCGCTTCGGATCGGGAAGCGTCGGCTACCGTCTCAGCGCTGCGCGCCCGGCTGCCATAGAACGTCTCCACCTTGATCTTGGTTCATTTTCCGGCAGGCGACGAACAGAAGATCGGACAGGCGGTTGAGATACGCGAGCGCCTGCGGGTTGGCGTCCGCCCCCATCGCCACCACGGCGCGCTCCGCCCGGCGCACGATCGCGCGCGCCAGGTGCAGCGGCGCCGCCGCCCCGCCCGGCAGGACGAAGCTGGTCAGCGGCGGCACGTCCGCGTTCAGCGCGTCGATCTCCGCCTCCAGCCGCGCGACCTGCGCGGGTACGATGCGCAGCACCACCTCCGACGGCGCGAAATCCTCACCCGGCGTCGCCAGGTCGGCCCCCAGGTCGAACAGGTCGTTCTGCACCCGCGTCAGCAGCGCCGCCAATCCGGCATCCGCCACCGTGCCGATGGCGACGCCGATCGCGCTGTTCGCCTCGTCCACCTCGCCGATCGCCACCATCCGCGCGTCCGCCTTGGACACGCGGCTGCCGTCGACCAGCCCCGTCGTCCCGGCGTCGCCGGTGCGGGTGTAGATGCGGTTCAGCTTGACCAAGGGAGGATCAGGTACGCCCGGCGGCGAACAGGATAACGACCACGATCAGGATCGCCAGCGCCTGAAAGAAGATGCGCATCTGCATCATGCGGTTGGATTTCAGCTGCGCCGCGGTGGGGCCGCCCTGCCCGCGCGCCTCCGCGCTCGCTTCGGACAGGAAGGAGACGATGCCGCGCACCAGCGCGACCACCGTGGCGATCATCGCGGCGACCAGCAGGATGACGAGGAAGGTGTTCATGGGCCGGATGTAGGCACGCCGACCCCCGCGCGCAATCGTGCCGCGACCGCCGCGCCGTCCTCTCCCGCCGCGCGCATTGCCGCCAGCGCGGGCGCCCCGTGGCGCTTGGCCAGCCGCTCACCGTCCGCGCCGGCCAGCAGCGGGTGGTGGTGGTACGCCGGGGTCGGCAGGTCCAGCAGCGCCTGGAGCAGGCGGTGGACGTGCGTCGCCGCGAACAGGTCGACGCCGCGCACCACGTCGCTCACCCCCTGCGCCGCGTCGTCGACGGTGACGGCCAGGTGGTAGCTCGCCGGCGCGTCCTTGCGCGCCAGCACCACGTCGCCCTGCGCGGCGGGATCGGCGACGATCGGGCGCCCGTGGTCGGTCCAGTCGAGCGCCCCCGCGCGTTCCACCGCCGCCGCCATGTCGATCCGCCAGCAGAACGGCGCGTCCCGCTCCGGCGCCCCGCGGCACGTGCCGGGATAGACCGCCACCGCCCCGTGCGGCGCGCTCATCGCCTCCGCGATCTCCGCGCGGGTGCAGTAGCAGCGATACAGCAGCCCCATCGCGCGCAGCCGCGCCAGCGCCGCCGCGTAGCGCGCCAGCCGCGCCGACTGGAACACCACGTCCGCGTCCCACGACAGCCCCAGCCAGCGCAGGTCCTCGACGATCGTCGCAACATGCTCCGCCCGGCTGCGCGTCCCGTCGATATCCTCGATCCGCAGCAGGAACCGACCACCCCGCGCCCGCGCGAAATCGTGCGACAGGATCGCCGACCAGGCGTGGCCCAGGTGCAGCCGCCCGGTCGGCGACGGCGCGAACCGCGTCACCACCGTCATGCCATGCCGCCGATCGCCATCCGCGCGATGTGCGCCGCCGTGGACCGCGGGACAAGCCCGGAACGACGCGCTAGAGGAGGCGCATGACAGCAACGCCGCCCATCGCCGCCACCCGCCCGCATTCCTTTACTCGCCACGGCGTCACGATCGACGATCCCTGGGCGTGGCTGAAGGATCCGAACTATCCCGACGTCCAGGACAAGGACGTGCTCGCCTATCTCGAAGCGGAGAACGCCTGGTTCGAGGCGCAGATGGCGCCTCGCCGCGCGCTGGTCGACCGACTCTACGAGGAGATGAAGGCACGCATCAAGGAGGACGAGAGCACCGTCCCGCAGAAGGACGGCGACTGGCTGTACTGGACCGCCTACGAGACCGGCGGCGAATATCGCAAATGGTGGCGCCGCCCGGTCGCCGGGGGCGACGACGAACTGCTGCTGGACGAACCGGCGCTGGCTGCGGGCAAGGAATATTTCCGTCTCGGCGCCTTCGCCATCTCGAACGACGGCATGAAGCTCGCCTACGCCATCGACGACAATGGCTCCGAGCGGTTCACCATCCGCGTGAAGGACCTCGCCACCGGCGATCACCTCCCCGACGTGATCCCGGGGATGCTGAGCGACATCGTGTGGACCGCCGACGATGCCGGCTTCCTCTACGGCCTCGCCAACAAGGAGTGGCGGACGGACAACGCGCGCTTTCACCGCCTCGGCACCGATCCCGCCGGGGATGTGGAGATCTATCACGAGGACGACGAAGGCTATCGCGTCGCCGTGGGCGAGACGAGCGACCGCCGCTGGATCGTGATCGGCACCGGCGACCACGTGACCAGCGAGATCCGCCTCTATCCCGCGGGCGATCCGCTCGCCGACCCCATCCTCGTCGCGCCCCGCCAGCCGGGCCGGGAATATGACGTCGACACGCACGGCGACACCTTGTTCATCCACACCAACGACACCGACCCGATGTGGCGCCTCGTCACCGCGCCGATCGCGGCGCCGGGCGAGTGGACCGAGCGGATCGCGCCGAGCCCGCATTTCTACATGACCGGCGTCGACTGCTTCGCCGACTTCTTCGTCGTGGAGGGGCGCGAGGACGGGCTCGACCAGATCGAGATCCATTCCTACGCCGGCGGCGAACCGAAGCGGATCGCCTTTCCGGAGGCCAGCTACGCCGCGGGCACCGGCGACAATCCGGAATACGACCAGCGGGTGGTCCGCCTCGGCTACGAATCGATGGTCACGCCCGGCACCGTCTACGACTACGACGTGGCGACCGGCGAGCTGACCGTGCTGAAGGTGCAGGAGATCCCGTCCGGCTACGACGCGGGCAAGTACGAGACGCAGCGGCTGAAGATCGCCGCGCGCGACGGCACGATGATCCCCGTCTCCATCGTGTACCCGAACGGCTTCCCACGCGACGGCTCGCGCCCGTTGTTCCTCTACGCCTACGGCGCCTACGGCCACGCCATCCCGCCGGGCTTCTCCACCGGCCGCCTCAGCCTGCTCGACCGCGGCTTCGCCTATGCCATCGCGCACATCCGCGGCGGCGACGACCTTGGGCAGCAATGGTACCACGACGGCAAGCTCGCGAAGCGACAGAACACCTTCAACGACTTCGTCGACGTGGCGCGGGCGCTGGTGGCGGACGGCTGGACCGCGGAAGGCAGGATCGCCATCGCCGGTCGCTCCGCCGGCGGCGAGCTGATGGGGGCGGTGGTCAATTCCGATCCCGCGCTGTGGGGGGCGGTCATCGCCGACGTGCCCTTCGTCGACGTGCTCAACACCATGCTGGACGAGACGCTGCCGCTGACGCCGGGCGAGTGGCCCGAATGGGGCAATCCGATCGAGGACAAGGCGGCCTTCGACCTGATTCGCGGCTACAGCCCCTACGACAACGTGCGTGCGCAGGATTATCCGCCGCTGTTCATCTCCGGCGGCCTCAACGATCCGCGCGTCACCTATTGGGAACCCGCCAAATGGGCGGCGAAGCTGCGCGCGACGAAGACCGACGACAACGTCCTGCTGCTCAAGACCAACATGGGCGCCGGGCACGGCGGCAAGTCCGGCCGGTTCGAGTCCTTGCGCGAGGCGGCGGAGGAACACGCCTTCGTCCTGTGGCAACTGGGCGTGGAGGAGTGAGGGTCCGCAATCCCCCCTTCTCGGTCGTGCCGGGCCTGTCCCGGCATCCACCGTGCCGCACCTCCGCGTCGTCCGGCAATGCGGCACCGTGGACACCGGCCCCTCAGGTCACGTCCGCGTTGACGATGGCAAGGAACGCCGCATCATGCTGATCGCCCTCCTCCTCCTCCCCCAAGCCGCCCCCACCGCGCCCGCCGCGGCACAGACTCAGCTCCCTCGCCCCACCACCGCGATCGGCGCCGCCCCGTCCGCGGAGGCGGAGGCACTGGCGGTCCGCGTCGCGCGCGCCGGCTCGATCATGGCGCTCCTCCCGCTGGTGGCGAAGAAGGACACCGACGCGCTGGTCGCCGACCATCCGGAACTGTCCGCCGCGGAGAAGCAGCGGCTGCGCGCCACCGCGGACGCCACGTTCAAGGCGGGGGTCGCGCGGATCGAGACCGCCTTCGGCCGCGCCTATGCCCGGCGCTTCTCCGTGCCCGAGCTGCGCGTGCTGGTGACGCAGCTGGAAAGTCCCGAGCAGCGCCGCCTGCGCGCGCTCCAGCCCCCGGTGATGGCGGAGGCGCTGTCGGCCCTCGGCGAGGTCGACCTCAAGAAGGATACGCTCGCCGCCTTCTGCCGCGACACCGGAAAGCTCTGCGGCAAGTGACGATCGAGGCCCTCGTCGCGCGCTGGGGCGTCGCCGCGGTGTTCGCCGGTGCCGCGCTGGAGGGCGAGGCGGCGGTGACCGCGGGCGGTCTCCTCGCGCACCAGGGGCTGATCTCGCTGCCCGGCGCGATGCTCGCCGCCGCGCTCGGCTCGTTCCTCGCCGACCAGGGCTGGTTCGCCTTCGGCCGCCGCTTCCGCGACCACCGCTGGGTGGTGAAGATCCGCGCGCGACCCGCCTTCCAGCGGGCCGTCGCGCTGGTGGAGCGGCGCCCGATCGGCTTCATCTTCGCCTTCCGCTTCCTGTGGGGGCTGCGCACCGTCAGCCCGATCGCGATCGGCACCACGCAGGTGCCGCTCCGCCTCTACGCCGCGGTCAATTTCGCCTCGGCGGCCACATGGGGCGTGCTGTTCACCTCGATCGGCTACCTCTTCGGCGAGGCGTTCGAGGAGGTGATGGGCCGGCTGCGCCACGACGCCCGATTGTGGTGGCTGGTCGGCGGGCTGCTGGCGGCGGGGGTGCTCTTCGGCGCATGGCGCTGGTATCAGGGGCGCCGATCATGACCTTCTCGCAAGCCTTCACCGCCGCGCCCGCGGACATCGACGAGCTCGGCCACGTCAACAATGCGGTGTGGGTGCGCTGGATCCAGGACCTCTCCGTCGCGCACTGGCACGCGGTCGCGCCGGACGAGCATCGCGACGCCTTCGTGTGGGTCGTGACGCGCCACGCCATCGACTATCGCGGCAACCTGGCCGAAGGCGAGACCGTGACGGGCGAGACCTGGGTGCCCGAGGCCCCCCGCGGCGCCCGCTTCGACCGCCACTTCCGCTTCGTGAAGCAGGGCCGCGTGCTGGTGGAGGGCATCACCACCTGGGCCATGCTCGACCGCGCCACCGGCCGCCTGATGCGCGTGCGACCGGAGATCGCCGCGCCGTTCCTGCGGTAGGGTTCACGCGAAGACACGAAGAAGAAGGGTGTTGTTCGCGCAGAGACGCGGAGACGCGGAGGACCATCGCCAGCCGCAAGCTCCCGAGCCGCCATCGGCGGCTCAACAACAGGCAAGCCGCACATGACCCTGTCTCGCTGACGCGAGACGAAGTCGCAGGAAACAATCTCCGCGCCCCCGCGTGAACTCTCTACCTCTCTGCGCCTCCGCGCTTCTGCGCGAACCAGCCCTTCCTTCCTCGCCTTCGCGCCTTCGCGTGAACCCAATCTCAACCCCTCCCCGCGCACACCGCCCCGCGCAAAGGGAGCGACCACGTTGCGCGACGACACCGAACTGACAGTCTGCGTCCTCGGCCTCGGCTACATCGGCCTGCCCACCGCCGCCGTCATCGCACGTACCGGGGCGAGGGTGCTGGGCGTCGACGTGTCGCCCCAGGTGGTCGAGACAGTCAATTCCGGCCGCGTCCATATCGAGGAGGTGGACCTCGACGGCCTCGTCTCCGGCGTGGTCGCGCGCGGGAAGCTGACCGCCTCGACCCAGATCGCCCCCGCCGACGTCTTCGTCATCGCCGTCCCCACCCCCTTCGACGCCGACCACGCGCCCGACATCGGCTACGTGCTGAAGGCCGCCACCACGGTCGCCACCGTGCTGAAACCGGGCGACACGGTCATCCTCGAATCCACGTCCCCCGTCGGCACGACGGAGAAGGTGCGCGATTTCCTGGCGCAGCTGCGTCCCGACCTGAGGCTGCCCGGCAGCGAGGGCGCCGACGTGGCCATCGCCTACTGCCCCGAGCGGGTCCTCCCCGGCCGCATCCTCGTCGAACTGATCGACAACGACCGCGTCATCGGCGGCATCACCCCGCGCTGCGCGCGCAAGGCGCTGCATTTCTACCGCCGCTTCGTGCGCGGCGCCTGCGTCACCACCACTGCCCACGCGGCGGAGATGACGAAGCTGACCGAGAACGCCTTCCGCGACGTCAACATCGCCTTCGCCAACGAATTGAGCCGCGTGGCCGACACGCTGGGCGTCGATGTGTGGGAGGTCATTCGCCTCGCCAACCGCCACCCGCGCGTCAACATCCTCCAGCCGGGGCCCGGCGTCGGCGGGCATTGCATCGCGGTCGATCCCTGGTTCCTCGTCCACGGCGACCCGGCGAACACGCCGCTGATCCGTACCGCGCGCGAAGTGAACGACGCGAAGAGCGACCACGTGGTCGCGCAAGCGTCGGCGCTGATCGAGGCGACGCGCGGCCCCGTCGCCTGCCTCGGCCTCGCGTTCAAGGCGAACATCGACGACTTCCGCGAGAGCCCCGCGCTGAAGGTCGCCGCCGCCCTGGCGCGACGCTTCGGCGATCGCATCCGCGTGGTCGAACCCTATGCCGCCGCGCTCCCGTCCGCCTTCGACGGCACCGGCGCGACGCTGACCGACCTCGACACTGCGATCGAGACCTGCGCGACCATGATCGTCCTGGTCGACCACGACCTGTTCCGCTCCGTCCCGCTGGACGAGCGCGCGGGCAAGCGCGTGTACGACACCCGCGGCATCTGGCCGGACCAGCCGCGCGCGCCCGCGCCGGCGCCGCTCCGCCTCGCCAGCTAGTTGCCCCTGTCCGCCGCGCCTTCTAAGACGCGGGGAAACGGGGCATCCAGCCAAGGATAACGCATGAAGATCACGATGATCGGCTCGGGCTATGTCGGCCTGGTGTCGGGAGCCTGCTTCTCCGACTTCGGCCACGACGTGGTGTGCGTCGACAAGGACCAGGGCAAGATCGACGCGCTCGAAGCGGGGCGGATGCCGATCTACGAGCCCGGCCTCGACACGCTGGTCGCCGACAACGTGAAGGCGGGCCGGCTCACCTTCACCACCGACCTCAAGAGCGCGGTCGCGGGCGCCGACGCGATCTTCATCGCCGTCGGCACGCCCTCGCGCCGCGGCGACGGCCACGCCGACCTCTCCTACGTCTTCGCCGCCACGCAGGAGATCGCGGAAGCGATCGACGGCCCCACCGTGGTCGTCACCAAGTCCACCGTGCCCGTCGGCACCGGCGACAAGGTGGAGGCGATCCTGCGCGACGCGGGCCATGCCGCGGACGCGGTCGCGGTCGTCTCCAATCCCGAGTTCCTGCGCGAGGGCGCCGCGATCGGCGACTTCAAGCGGCCCGACCGCGTCGTGATCGGCACCGAGGACCCGCGCGCCAAGGGCGTGATGCAGGAGATCTACCGTCCGCTCTACCTCAACGAGAACCCGATCCTGTTCACCGGGCGCCGCACGTCGGAACTCATCAAATACGCCGCCAACGCCTTCCTCGCGACGAAGATCACCTTCATCAACGAGATCGCGGACCTGTGCGAGGCGGTGGGCGCCGACGTGAAGGACGTCAGCCGCGGCATCGGCCTCGACAACCGGATCGGCCGCAAGTTCCTCCACGCCGGCCCGGGCTACGGCGGTTCCTGCTTCCCCAAGGACACGCTCGCGCTGCTGAAGACCGCGGAGGATTACGACACCCCCTCGCGCATCGTCGAGGCGGTGGTGGCGGTGAACGACACGCGCAAGCGCGCGATGGGGCGCAAGGTGCTGCACGCCCTCGACGGCGAGCCGAAGGGACAGACCGTCGCCGTCCTCGGCCTCACCTTCAAGCCCGACACCGACGACATGCGCGACGCGCCCAGCCTGTCGATCGTGCAGACTTTGCTCGACGCCGGCGTCACCGTGCGCGCCTTCGATCCCGAGGGGATGGAGGCGGCGAAGAAGGAGATGCCCGGCATCACCTACTGCCGCGACGCCTATGACGCCGCGACCGGTGCCGACGCCGTCACGATCGTCACCGAGTGGAACGAGTTCCGCGGCCTCGACCTGCGCCGCCTCGCCGCCGCAATGACCGGCAAGGCGATGGTCGACCTGCGCAACGTCTACGCGCCCGCCGACGCCGAGCGCGCCGGCTTCCGCTACACGTCGATCGGGCGCTGACGGGCGCCTCCCCAACCCCTCCTCGGTTCGTGCTGAGGAGGCATTGAGCCTGTCGAAATGCCGTCTCGAAGCCCATGCTCAGGTGAATATGCCCCGGCATAATCAGGATCGTCCGACGGACGGTCCGACCTGAGCATCCTTCGAGACGAGGCTTCGACTTCGCTCAGCCTCTCCTCAGGACGAACGGAAGGGGGTTTGAAACCCCTTGTCCACCTTTCCCGGCTATGACCTGATCCAGGTCAAGGGGGACGGGGCATGGCAATCCGCGCGATGACGGTCTTCGGCACGCGGCCGGAGGCGATCAAGATGGCGCCGCTCGCCCTCGCGCTCGCCGCCGACGCGCGTTTCGATGCGCGCGTGTGCGTGACGGGGCAGCATCGCGAAATGCTCGACCAGGTCCTGCGCCTCTTCGCGCTCACCGCCGACCACGACCTGGCCGTCATGCGCCCCGGACAGGACCTGACCGGCACCGCGACGGCGATCCTCTCCGGCCTCGCCGGCGTGTTCGCGCGCGACCGGCCCGACATCGTCCTCGTCCACGGCGATACGCTGACCACGCTCGCCGCCAGCCTCTGCGCCCATTGGCACCGCATCCCCGTCGCGCACGTCGAGGCGGGCCTGCGCACCGGCGACCTCTATTCGCCCTGGCCGGAGGAGGCGAACCGCCGCCTGACGGGCGGCGTCGCCGCGCTCCACTTCGCGCCGACGCCGCGCGCCGCGGGCAATCTGTGGCGCGAGAACATCGATCCTGCCACGGTCCACGTCACCGGCAACACCGTGATCGACGCGCTGCTGGCGGTCGTCGCCCGGCTGCGCACCGACCGCAACCTTCACGCGGAAGTGACGCACACCCTTCCCCTGCCCGCCCCCGGCCGCCGGCTGGTGCTCGTAACCGGCCACCGCCGCGAGAATTTCGGCGGCGGGTTCGAGCGGATCTGCACCGCGCTCGCCCGCCTGGCCGATCGCTTCGCCGACTGCGACTTCGTCTACCCCGTCCACCTCAATCCGCAGGTACAGGAACCCGTCCGCCGCCTCCTGTCCGGCCGCGCCAACGTGAAGCTGATCGCCCCGCTCGACTACCTCCCCTTCGTGGCGATGCTCGACGCCGCGACGCTGGTGCTGACCGACAGCGGCGGCGTGCAGGAGGAGGCGCCCTCGCTCGGCAAGCCCGTCCTCGTCCTGCGCGACACGACCGAGCGGCCGGAGGCGGTGGACGCCGGCACGGTGCGGCTGGTCGGCACGGACGTGGAGGCGATCGTCGCCGAGGCCACCCGCCTCCTCACCGACGAGACCGCGCGCGCCGCGATGGCGGCGGTGCACAATCCCTACGGCGACGGCAAGGCGGTGCCGCGGATCGTCGAGGCGCTGGCGACGTGGGGCGCGGGGCGCGAGACGGTGCGGGCGGCGGTGTAAGGTGAGGCGCTGAACGGCGGGAAGTGGTGGTTAGCTGCCGTTCTTCGTCATTTCGTCGGAAGGCCGGTTCACGACCTTATCTACTAAGCGGCCCTGCGGAACGTCACTGGCGATCAGGCCAGTTTTCGCCATCAGCCAAAGCCTCCTAAGCAAGAAGACCATCCACGCATCCGCGAGGACGACCCCCGGAATACGCCACCAATCGCCAAAAATCGGAGTGGCGAACAGCGGAAGTGCGCCAGCGGCATACAGCAGCTTGCCCGCGTAGAGACTTCCCGACTGAACCTCATCGACCCAAATTCGGAACCGCTGGTAGATCGTCACGTAGCCTCCTGCGAGACATCGTAGCAGGTCGCGCTATGTCGGAAAGTGGGCGAAAGCCGCCATGACGCTCTACTGCCCCGTCATGCCGGGCTCGTCCCCGGCATCCACCGCTCCGCAAGACCCTCCCGCGGAAGAGTAAGCGGTATGATGAACCCCGGGACAGGCCCGGAGTGACGACGCGAGCAGGCCGTTGTCGCGCACGATAGCCCGCCGGAGAAGGGAAGCGCTACTTCTTCCCGATCGTCGCCAGCAGGTCGTCGAACGACTTCACGAAGCTCGCCACGCCCTCGTCCACCAACCCCTTGGTCACGCCGTCCAGGTCCAGCCCCAGCCGCTCGGTCTCCGCCAGCACTCGCCGCGCCTCGTCCACGTCCGCGGTCAGCGTCTGCGCCACCGTGCCATGGTCGCGGAACGCGTCCATGGTCTTGGGCGGCATCGTGTTCACCGTCTCCGGCCCGATCAGCGTGTCGACGTACAGCGTGTCGGGATAGTCCGGGTTCTTGACGCCGGTGGACGCCCACAGCAGCCGCTGCGGCTGCGCGCCCTTCGCCGCCAGCTTCTGCCAGCGCTCCGACGCCACGAACTCCTGCCACCAGGCATAGGCGAGCTTCGCATTGGCGATCGCCACCTTGCCCTTCAGCGCCTTGGCCTCCTCGCCGCCGACACCGGCATCGATCTTCTCGTCGATCTTCGAATCGATCCGGCTGACGAAGAAGCTGGCGACGCTCGCGATCCGCTCGATCGGCAGCCCCTTGGAAACGCGCTCCTCCAGCCCCTCGGCATGGGCGATCGCGACCGCCTGATACGCCTGCTGGCCGAACAGCAGCGTGACGTTGACGTTGATCCCCTTGGCGATCGTGTCGCGAATCGCGCGCACGCCGTCGTCGGTGCCGGGGATCTTGATCATCAGGTTGGGCCGGTCCACCGCCTTCCACAGCCGCTCCGCCTCCTCGGCGGTTTCCGGCCCCTTCAGCGCGAGATAGGGCGAGACTTCCAGGCTGACATAGCCGTCCTTCGCCTCCAGCCGGTCGTAGACCGGGCGCAGCGTGTCGCACGCCGCCTGGATGTCCTTCACCGCCTGGCTCTCGTAGCGCGCCATCGGCTCCGCACCGGGGTTCGCCGCGTCATAGTCGGCGAAACCCTCGGCATAGACGTCCTGCGCGCCCATCGCCTTCTCGAAGATGGTCGGATTGGACGTGACGCCGGTCAGCCCGTCCTCGTCGACCAGCGTCTGCAGGCCGCCCTCTGCGAGGAACTTGCGGTCGACGAAATCCAGCCACGGGGCCGTGCCCGCCGCGCCGAGGTCCTTGAGCTTGCTCACCTTCGTCACTCCTTCGTCGCGTCCACCGTTCGTGCTGAGGAGGCGTTGAGCGAAGTCGAAACGCCGTCTCGAAGCACATGTCCTTCGAGACGAGCCTTCGACTGCGCTCAGCCTCTCCTCAGGACGGACGGGATGTGGTGTGGATCACCTCTTTCGCCACCTTCACCACGTTCTCCACGGTGAAGCCGAACTTGTCGCGCAGCTTGTCGATCGGTGCCGACGCGCCGAAGGTGGACATGGCGATGATCCGCCCCTCGTAGCCGGTGTAGCGATCCCAGCCGATCTCGCCCGCCATCTCGATCGCGACGCGCGCCTTCACCGCCTTGGGCAGCACGCTCTCCTTGTAGCCGTCGTCCTGCAATTCGTAGCGATACCAGCTCGGCATGGAGACGACGCGCGCCGCAACGCCGTCCGCCTTCAGCTGCTCGTATGCCTGCACCGCCAGCGACACCTCGGATCCGGTGGCGATCAGGATCACGTCGGGCGTTCCATCCGAATCGGCCAGCACGTAGCCGCCCTTCGCCAGCCCGTCCGCGCTCGCGTATTTCGTGCGGTCCAGCGTCGGCAGCGCCTGACGCGACAGCACCAGCGCCGCGGGCGTGTCACCGGTCGTCATCACCGCGCGCCACGCCGCCGCCACCTCGTTGGCGTCGCAGGGGCGGATGGTGTCCAGCCCGGGGATCGCGCGCATCGTCGCCAGATGCTCGATCGGCTGGTGCGTCGGCCCGTCCTCGCCCACGCCGATCGAGTCGTGCGTGAAGACGAACACCGACCCGATTTCCATGATCGCGGCCAGCCGCACCGGCGCGCGCATATAGTCGAGGAAGACGAGGAAGGTGGAGCCGTACGCGCGCAGGTGGCTGAGCGACATGCCGTTCACCACCGCGCCCATGCCATGCTCGCGCACGCCGAAGTGGAAGTTCGTGCCGCCGTAATTCCCCGCCTCAAACGAGGGCGCGCCCTTGATGTCCGTCTTGGTCGACGGCGCGAGGTCCGCCGATCCGCCGAGCAGCCACGGCACCTTGCCTGCGATCGCGTTCAGCACCTTGCCGCCCGCGTCGCGGCTGGCGACGCCCTTCTCGTCCGCGTCGAAGGTCGGGATCTCGCTGTCCCACCCGTCCGGCAGCGTGTCGGCGAAGATATGGTCCAGCTCCGCCGCCTCGGCCGGGAACTGCTCGCGATAGCGCGCGAACAGCGCTTCCCAGTCCTCGCGCGCCTTCGCGCCGCGGCCGCGCACCGCGCCCTCGAACCCCTCGCGCACGCCGTCGGGCACGTAGAAGTCGGGCTCCGTCGGCCAGCCGTACGCTTCCTTGGTCTTCGCCACGTTCTCCGCGCCCAGCGGCTCGCCGTGCGCCTTCTCCGTGCCGGCCCGCGGCGAACCCCAGCCGATCACCGAGTGGACGACGATGAAGGTGGGCCGGTCGTCGGTGTCGCGGAACGTCTGCAACGCGTCGGTCAGCTCGGCCACGTCGTTGGCGTCGTTGACGTGCAGCACGCGCCAGCCATACGCCTCGAACCGCTTCCCCACGTCCTCGTCGAAGGCGAGGTCGGTGCCCCCCTCGATCGAGATGTGGTTGCTGTCGTAGATCCAGCACAGGTTGCTGAGCTTCAGGTGGCCGGCCAGGCTCGCCGCCTCGGCGCTGACGCCCTCCATCATGTCGCCGTCGCCGGCGAGCGCGTAGACGTCGTGGTCGAACAGCGCGAAGCCGGGCCTGTTGTAGCGCGCCGCGAACCAGCGCTCCGCGATCGCCATGCCCACCGAATTGCCGCAGCCCGCGCCCAGCGGCCCGGTGGTCGTCTCGACGCCGGTGGTGTGGCGGTATTCGGGATGGCCCGGCGTCTTGCTCGACAGCTGGCGGAACTGGCGGATGTCGTCCAGCGACACCGCCGGCTGCCCGGTCTTCTTGCCGTCGCCGTCCACTTCCTCGACACCGGCCAGGTACAGCAGCGAGTAGAGCAGCATCGACGCGTGGCCGACCGACAGCACGAAGCGGTCGCGGTTGGGCCATTGCGGCGCGCCGGGGTCGTAGCGCAGGAACTTCGACCACAGCGTCCAGCCCACGGGCGCCAGCGCCATCGGCGTGCCCGGATGGCCCGAATTGGCCTTCTGCACCGCATCCATGCTGAGCGTGCGGATGGTGTCGATCTGCAGCCGCTGCGCGCTGCCGTCCTCGTGAACGGTGTCGGTCATGGGTCGCCTTCGTGACGGGGGTTGGCGGTCGAACGCGTGCCGGTCGCCCGGGTTGCGGATTCGCGCCCCCTTAACCGCTCGCTCCGTCGCGTTCCAGCCGCGTAACGATGCCGTCCGCGGCGACATAGGCGGCATCCACCTCGTCGAGGAACAGCCCGTGGCCGAGCGCGCCGGGGATGGCGTCGATCGCCGCCGCCAGCGCCTGCGGGTCGGCGATCGCGGCGAACCGCGCGTCGAGGATCAGGTTGCCGTTGTCGGTCAACGTCTTGCGCGCTTCGACCTGCGCGCCCAGCCCCGCCAGCCGCGCCGCGACGAAGGCACGCGCGAACGGCAGCACCTCCACCGGCAGCTTCGCCGCGCCGATCGCGCGCACCCGCTTCGATCCGTCGGCGATCACCACCATCCGATCGCTGGCGGCGGCGACCACCTTCTCGCGCAGCATCGCCCCGCCCGCGCCCTTGATGGCGTACAGCCGCGCGTCCACCTCGTCCGCGCCGTCGATGGTCAGGTCCACGCGCGCCACCTCGCCCATGTCGCGCACCGCCAGCCCGCCGGCGCGCGCCGCCGCCGCGCTCGCCTCGCTGGTGGCGACATAGTCGACCCGCGGCGCGCGCGCCGCCAGCGCCGCGATCAGGAAGGCGACGGTGGAGCCGGTGCCCAGCCCGACGAGCATCCCGTCGCGCACCTCAGCCAGCGCCGCCTCCGCGGCCAGTCTCTTGTCGTCGTCCATCCGCCTACAACCGTCCGTCACCCCGGCCGTGTTCCGCAGGCCCGGCCCCGAGCGCCGACGCCTGTCCGCCCTGGACGCCGGACGAGCCCGGCATGACGATGCTACGCGTACCGCTCCTCCTCCCACCACGGGAAGAAGTCGGGCATGTCGCCGCTCACCCGGTCGGGATACACCGGCTGGCGCTTCTCCAGGAACGAGGTCACGCCCTCCTTCGCGTCGCCCGATCGCCCGCGCGACAGGATCGCGCGGCTGTCCACCTTGTGCGCGTCCATCGGGCTGGAATAGCCGAGGCCACGCCACAGCATCGCCCGCGTCAACGCGACGGAGACCGGCGCGGTGTTGTCCGCGATCTCGCGCGCCAGTTCGTTGGCGCGCGCCAGCAGTCGGTCGGCGGACACCACTTCCTTCACCAGCCCGCCCTTCAGCGCCTCCTGCGCATCGAACACCCGCCCCGAATAGCACCATTCCAGCGCCTGGCTGATGCCGACGACCCGCGGCAGGAAGTAGCTCGACGCCGCCTCCGGCACGATCCCGCGGCGCGCGAAGACGAAGCCGAAGCGCGCGCTCTCGCTGGCCAGGCGGATGTCCATCGGCAGCTGCATCGTCGATCCCACGCCCACCGCCGCGCCGTTCACCGCCGCGATCACCGGCTTCAGGCACCGGAAGATGCGCAGCGTCAGCCGCCCGCCCCCGTCGCGCGCCTCCTCCATGTCATAGGTCAGCGTCTTCGCGCCGCCGCCCTTCTCGGGCCGGTCGGTGCGCTGGTCGTAGTCGAAGGTCTTCGCTCCCGCGGACAGGTCCGCCCCGGCGCAGAACGCCCGCCCCGCCCCCGTCACGATCACGCAGCGCACCGCGTCGTCGGCGTCGATCCGGTCGAACGCGTCGATCATCTCCGCCATCATGACGCCGGTGAAGGCGTTCAGCTTCTCGGGCCGGTTCAGCGTGATGGTGGCGATGCCGTCCGCGACGGAATAGTCGATCTGCTCGTAGTTCATGCCTGCTCTCCCTCGCAGCCGAGCATAACATGACTTATGGCAGCAGTGGCAAGGCTATCCTCCCCGGCACGCGGAGGGGGGACCGCGACGCGAAGCTTCGTGGTGGAGGGGGAGCGCCACGAAGCGCACCGCCTGCCGCCCACCCCCTCCACCAGCCTGCGGCTGGTCCCCCCGCCCCGTGCCGGGGAGGATGAATTCCTAGCCGAACGTCCGCCGGAAACTCACCACCGGCAGGACGTGGCGGTTGCGCACGCGCTCCTCGCGCTCGTCGGGCGCGGGCGTGCGGCGGTCGGGCGTGAAGAAGCGGCGATCCGCGTACGCTTGCGAATCCAGCGCATTGTCCAGCTCGAGGCGCAGCGTCGTGCGCGCGTCCGGCCGCCACTCGGCGAAGGCGGTGGCGTACAGGTCGCTCCAGCGCTCGTCCTCCTCCTCGCGGCGATAGCTGATGCTGTGCGTCCCCTGCTCCACGCCGAAGCCCCAGGCGAACTTGCCCAGGTCCTGGCGGAAGCTCGCCTCGCCGTAGAACAGCGAATTGCCGCTGAACGGCCGCAGCCGCCCGGTATAGGGGTCGCGCACGCTGGTCGGCACCAGCGAGCCGTACAGCGTCAGCCGCCCGCCCCTGATCCCCACCTGCTTCAGCGGCGCCTCGACGCGGGTGCGCAGGATGTAGACCCTACCGTCGCCCAGGTTGCCCGGCGCGTCGAACCCCTCGGGCGTCGGTACGCGGTCCTGCACCTTCTCGACCCGGTTGAACCCTGCCTCCACGCGGACCACGCCGTCGCCCAGGATCGGATGCTCCAGCGTCGCCAGCGTCTCCCAGCTGCGCTGCGGCACCAGCGCGGCGTTGCCGCCGTTCACCCGCTCGGTCCCCAGCTCCGCAGTGGAAATGAAGTCGCTGAACTGCAATTGCGCAACGGTGCGCTGCACCACCAGCTGCGCGTGCCATTTCGCGCTCGGCCGCCAGTCCAGCACCACGCGCGGTTTCAGGAACGACAGGGTACGCGCCGCATCGACGTCGCCCGTCACCGTCAGCCGCGAGGCCTCGAAGGTCAGCCCGCCGTCCAGCCGCAGCTGGGGCGACAGCGCGCGGCCGACGTTGACGAACGCCTCGCCGCGCAGTTCCTTCACCGTCGCGTCGTCCACCGGCAGGTCGATCCGCGTCCGCCCGCCGCCCGCCGCCAGCGAGAACAGGTCGTTGCGGCTGACCAGCCGGTTGACGACGCCCTCCGCCCCCGCCTCCACGTTGAACCCCGACAGGTCGGCGCGATTGTAGACGACGCGTCCCAGCGTCTCCTCCAGCCGCTCGGTATAGGATTGGTCGAACCCGGTCGGCGCGGCCAGGTCGAACAGCGAGCGGTCCTGCCCGTCGCGGTCGCGACGCGTCACCAGCGCGATCGCCTTCAGCCCGCCCCCCGCGAACGGCCGGGTCACGTCGCCGCCGATCTCGAACTCCGTCAGCGTGCGACGCTGCGTCAGCGCATCTTCGCGCGCGAACCCTCCCGGCCGCGTCACGTCGTTCTCCTGCGTCAGCGCATAGCGCCCGCGGGCCAGGCGGCCGTTCAGGTGCGCGGTGCGGTTCGCGCCGTCGTCGAACGCCCACGATCCGGACAGCGTCGCCAGCGGATCGCGGATATTGTTGTGCTTGCGGCGGAACTCGGTCTCCACCCCGGTGGGCAGCGCGGTGACCCGATCGAACCCTTCCTCGTCGCTGGTCTCGTTGTCCACGTTCAGCGCCAGGTTGAAGGTGGATCGCCCGCGCTTCACCAGGGTGGAGGCGCGCCCCTGCGGCAGGATCTCGCCGTTGAAGCTGCGGCGGTACGCGCCTTCCAGCGTGGAGGCCATGCCGCCCGCCTGCGTCGTCACCACGTTCAGCACCTGCGGCTTGGCGGCGAACTCCGCGCCGAACTGCTCGCCGGTGCCGATCTCGATCCGCAGCACGCGGCTGGCGGGAATGCGGGAGAGGATGGTCTCCACGTCGTCGCTCTTCGCCGCCGGGCGCTGCCCGTTGACGACGACGTTGCCCGCCGCCTGCGCGAAGCCGCGCACGCCCTCGTCGATCCGCTCGATCGTGAAGCCGGGCACGCGCTGCACCATCTGCAGCGCGGTGGCGGGGGCGAAGGGCGCGAACCACGCCGCGTCGTAGCTGCGCCGCCCGGTCACGCGATCAGGCTGCCCGGCGGGTTGCGGCCCTTCCGGCGCCGGATTGCTGACCGGCGCGCCCGCGGTCTGCGCAGCCGCCGGCGCGGGCATCGCGACCAGCAACACGGCGCACGCCGCCCCCCGCCGCGAACGGCGCTCCACGCGAACAGACATCGGCAATCCCCTGATTCGACTGACGATTACAACTGTAATTGTTTCACGTCAACCGTCACAACGGGTGTATTATAGATGCGTCACACTTGAAAGCCACAATGCCACGCGTGGCGTCTCCCGCGCGCATGGTCGGCTCAGACCCGCCGCCCGAACAGCTTCGACAGCACCTGTTCCGCCGCTTGCCCGATCGCGTCGGCCACCGCCTGCGGGTCGGTGCCCGTTCGCCCGGCGTGCGCTTCCGCCCGCGGCTCCTGCGGCCGCGGCGCCGCCTGCTCCGCCCGCTTCTTCGCCGCCGCGGCGGCCACCGCGCCCGCCGCCATCGTCAGCACGCCCGCGATCTTCGCCTGCGTCTCCGGCCGCTGCGCCTGGTCCAGCAGTTTCTCGCCCGCCTTGCGCAGTTCCTTGGGCACCTTCACCCCCGCCACCGTCTTGGGAATGCGCTTCTTCTTCTTCTCGCCCATGGTCCGCCTCGCCACCTTGTGTGCCACATAGATAAGACAGCATCGCCGTGGGACAAGCGCACCTTGCCCGTCCCGCGCCACCGCCCCACATGGCGGGCGCAAGCGGCGCTTGCCCGACCCGAACAAATCTGGAACAGATCAACGCTATGTCCCTATCGCACATCAGCGTCCGCGGCGCGCGCGAGCACAAT
The DNA here is from genome assembly GCF_012035195.1 of Sphingomonas corticis. GTDB lineage: Bacteria > Pseudomonadota > Alphaproteobacteria > Sphingomonadales > Sphingomonadaceae > Sphingomonas > Sphingomonas corticis. The sequence continues at coordinate 290,003 of NZ_JAAVJH010000003.1, read as the reverse complement.
CTGAAGGACGTCAGCGTCGACATCCCGCGCGACACGCTGACGGTCATCACCGGCCTGTCGGGCTCGGGCAAGTCCTCCCTCGCCTTCGACACCATCTATGCCGAGGGGCAGCGCCGCTACGTCGAATCGCTCTCCGCCTATGCGCGCCAGTTCCTGGAGCTGATGCAGAAGCCCGACGTCGACCATATCGAGGGGCTCAGCCCCGCCATCTCGATCGAGCAGAAGACGACCAGCCGCAATCCGCGCTCCACCGTGGCGACGGTGACGGAGATCTACGATTACATGCGCCTCCTGTGGGCGCGCGTCGGCATCCCCTATTCCCCCGCCACCGGCGAGCCGATCGCGGCGCAGCAGGTGTCGCAAATGGTCGACCGCGTCATGGCGCTGCCGGAAGGAACGCGGCTCTACCTCCTCGCCCCCGTCGTGCGCGGCCGCAAGGGCGAGTATCGCAAGGAGCTGGCCGAGTGGCAGAAGGCGGGCTTCACCCGCGTCCGCATCGACGGCACGATCCACGAGATCGACGAGGCGCCCGCGCTTGACAAGAAGTACAAGCACGACATCGAAGTGGTCGTCGACCGCCTGGTCGTGCGCGACGACATCGCGGGCCGCCTGGCCGACAGCTTCGAGCAGGCGCTGAAGCTCGCCGACGGCCTCGCCTACGTCGACCCCGCCGATCCGGTGGAGCCGCGCACGCCGGAGAGCGTCGTGCTGGGCGATCACGCCCCCCCGGGTCGGATCGTCTTCTCCGAGAAGTTCGCGTGCCCGGTCAGCGGCTTCACGATCAGCGAGATCGAGCCGCGCCTCTTCTCCTTCAACGCGCCGCAGGGCGCCTGTCCGGCCTGCGACGGGCTCGGCGAGAAGCTGATCTTCGACGAGGACCTCGTCGTCCCCAATCACGCCCTCTCGATCAAGAAGGGCGCGGTCGTTCCCTGGGCGAAGTCCAACCCGCCCTCGCCCTATTACATGCAGGTGCTGGGCAGCCTGGCGAAGGCGTTCGACTTCGCGCTCGACACGCCGTGGGCCGACCTGCCCGAGGAGGTGCGCCGCACCATCCTCCACGGCACGAAGGGAAAGCCCGTCACGCTCACCTTCGTCGACGGCCGCAAGAGCTACGACGTCAAGAAGCCGTTCGAGGGCGTGATCGGCAACCTCAACCGCCGCATGCTGCAGACGGAAAGCGCGTGGATGAAGGAGGAGCTGGGCAAGTACCAGTCCTCGCAACCCTGCGAGACCTGCCACGGCGCGCGCCTGAAGCCGGAGGCGCTGGCGGTGAAGGTGGCGATGCAGGACATCAGCCACGCCACGCGCCTGTCCGTCGTCGACGCGCTCGCCTTCTTCACCGATCTGCCCAACCACCTGGGCGACCAGCAGCGCGCCATCGCCGAGCGCATCCTGAAGGAGATCGTCGAGCGGCTCGGCTTCCTCAACAACGTCGGCCTCGACTATCTCAACCTCGACCGCACGTCGGGCACCCTGTCGGGCGGCGAGAGCCAGCGCATCCGCCTCGCCTCGCAGATCGGCAGCGGGCTGTCGGGCGTCCTCTACGTGCTGGACGAACCCTCGATCGGCCTGCACCAGCGCGACAACGACATGCTGCTCGCCACGCTGCGCCGCCTGCGCGATCTCGGCAACACCGTGCTGGTCGTCGAGCATGACGAGGACGCGATCCGCACCGCCGATTACGTCATCGACATGGGGCCCGGCGCGGGCGTCCACGGCGGCGAGATCGTCGCCCAGGGCACGCTCAAGCAGCTCCTCAAGTCCAAGACCAGCGTCACCGCCGATTACCTGACCGGCAAGCGCGAAGTGCCCGTGCCGGCGAAGCGCCGCAAGGGATCGGGCAAGAAGCTGACGGTGCACAACGCCACCGCCAACAATCTGAAGGGCGTGACGGCGTCGATCCCGCTCGGCACCTTCACCTGCATCACCGGCGTCTCGGGTTCGGGCAAGTCGTCGTTCACGCTGGACACGCTCTACGCCGCCGCCGCGCGGGAGCTGAACGGCGCGCGCATCCTGGCCGGCAAGCACGACAAGGTGACGGGCCTCAACCATCTCGACAAGGTCATCGATATCGACCAGTCCCCGATCGGCCGCACCCCGCGGTCGAACCCGGCGACCTACACCGGCGCCTTCACCCAGATCCGCGACTGGTTCGCCGGCCTGCCGGAATCCCTGGCGCGCGGCTACAAGCCGGGCCGCTTCAGCTTCAACGTGAAGGGCGGGCGGTGCGAGGCGTGCCAGGGCGACGGCGTCTTGAAGATCGAGATGCACTTCCTGCCCGACGTCTACGTCACCTGCGACGTCTGCCACGGCCAGCGCTACAATCGCGAGACGCTGGAGGTGAAGTTCAAGGGGCACTCGATCGCCGACGTGCTCGATATGACGGTCGAGGACGCCGCCGAGTTCTTCAAGGCCGTGCCGCCGATCCGCGACAAGATGGCGATGCTGGTCGAGGTGGGCCTCGGCTACATCAAGGTCGGCCAGCAGGCGACCACGCTGTCGGGCGGCGAGGCGCAGCGCGTGAAGCTCGCCAAGGAACTCAGCCGCCGCGCCACCGGCTCGACGCTCTACATCCTCGATGAACCGACCACCGGCCTCCACTTCGAGGACGTGCGCAAGCTGCTCGAAGTGCTCCACGCGCTGGTGGAGCAAGGCAATTCGGTGGTGGTGATCGAGCACAATCTCGACGTCATCAAGACCGCCGACTGGGTCATCGACCTTGGCCCGGAAGGCGGCGTGAAGGGCGGCGAGATCGTCGCCGAGGGCGTGCCGGAAACGGTGGCGGGGGTGAGCGGGAGCTTCACCGGCCGGTATCTGGCGCCGTTGCTGGGGAAGCGGGAGGCGGTGGCGGCGGAGTAACCAGACCAAAGTCACTGATTTAACTCAGATCTACCCGGCCCTTGAAATCTTGTTGTGCTTTTGTTCCACCCACAGTCCCAAGCTTGCAATCCCCAAGCCTATGGCGTACAGGCTTGGAGATGGAGACTGTCCTTACCGTTCGAGTCGTTGAAGATCGGATCCGTGCGGCGCAAGCCGCGGTGGAAGCGGCAAAACGCGCCATCATTGATGCGCAGCAGCGGATTGATACTCTCCAAGGAGAGATTGGCGATCTCCTCGCGGCGGGGCGCGTGCTTAGCCGCATGGGGGGAGTGTCTGCGCCAAGCGACTTCGACCTTCTTAACACCTCGGAGGTTAGTGAGTTCGATCCCAGCGAGCAGACTGGCAATCCGTACCGCGCATCAACCAACAAAGCTTTCATGTGGGAGGTGCTCTCACAATCTGAGAGCGTCTGGCTGAGCGCAAACGAAATTCAGGAAGCCGCGTCGCACCGTCGTGGAAGCGAAATACCAATGAGTTCTGTGTCCCCAGGGCTATCAGAGATGAAGCAAGACGGTACGATTGAGCGTAACGGCATGAAAGTAGCGCTCAAATCCCGTCTCAACGAGAATGGGGAGGCCGAAGCCTCCCCAGACGTCGAGGAAGTTGGCGCTTCCTCAAACGACAGCCAAACACGCGAAAGCATGTTTGGCTAAACAAGCCCCCACGGCGCCCGACCGAGGGCGGGCTCAGCCCCCCGGAGAGTTGGACACAGATCATGTGGCACATGATCCGTTTGTTATCTGACACAACTCCGTAGGGAGTTGAACGAGACACACTGCCCCCTTCCACAAGGGGTAAGAGCGGCGACGGATCGGGGTCCAAACTCGACCGTCGCCGTGCGTGCTTATCGCAGATTTTCATTGAGCCGTCTACTCTAGGCAGGACGCGTCCCGCCCCAAGCTTGAGTGAGCCTTTGGAATAAGTTGGCTTGGACACCAAGCCAATCTACAACCCCACCGCCTTCCGCAGCGCCTCGTTCATCCGTCCCTGCCACCCCGGCCCGCCCTCGCGAAACTTCGCGATCACGTCGGGATCGAGCCGCAGCGTCACCTGGCGCTTGGTCGCCGCACCCAGCGGCGGGCGGCCGGCGCTCCGCCACTTGCCGGGGCGGATCACCTCATCGCCGACGCGCACCTCCGCCTCGGCGAACATCGCCTCTGTCCACTCGGGCGCATCGTCGGGATCAACCCAGTTGCTGGGCGAACCAATCACGTTCTCGCTCATTGCACTTCCTCATCGAGATGATGCGACGGCGCTCCTCCACCTCCGCCCACACCACCATCACCAATCGTTCGTCCAGCAGGCCGAACGTCTGAAATCGCGGTTCGGGATAATCGAAGCGATCGTCCGACCGCGTCATCGTCAGTCCGGCGAACACCCGCCCCGCATCGGCGAAATCCAGCCCACGCTCGGCGAGCGTCTTGGCGCGCTTGGCGGGATCGAAGCTGATGTCCACCGGATCATATATGTAACTACAAAAAGGTGAAGGTCAATGGCCCCTCCGCGGCAAAGCCCCCGGCCCCGCCGCGGCAAAGCCGCGCCGTCAGACGGCGCTATAGCGCCGCTGGCCGGGCGCGCCGCTCGAAGCCTCGCCGGTAGCTCCGCTACCGCCTCGCGCGGCGCGCTGTCCTACACCCGCCAACACCCCGCACCCTCCCGGCCTCCCGCCCCCCAGCAAGGCCGCCCGCGCATGACCGTCATGACACCCATGGAGGGCATCACCGCCCCCGCCCGCCGCGCCACCACGCCGCCCGCCTTCCGCGGCGAGGGCGACTCCCCCCTCCTCCCCTCCCGCCGGCAGGACGGCTGGTCCACCGCCGCGCAGCGCGCCTTTCTCGAGGCGATTGCCGAGGGGCATGGCGTGGAGGGCGCCTGCGCCCGCGTCGGGCTTTCCCCGGCCTCCGCCTATGCCTATCGCCGCACGGCCAAGGGCGCGGCCTTCGCGCTCGGCTGGCGCGCCGCCACGCTGGTCGCGCGCGACGCCATTGCGGAGACGCTGCTCGTCCGCGCGCTCCAGGGCCAGGTCGACACCGTCGTGCGCGGCGATGCCGTCGTCACCCGCCACCGCCACGACAATCGCCTGGCGATGAGCCTCCTCGCCCGGCTCGATCGCCAGGTGGAGGCCGACGCCGACGCCGACGTGAAGGCGGCGCGGCTGGTCGCGCAGGAGTTCGACGCCTTTCTCGGCCTCGTCGATGCGGAGGAAGGGCCGGCGCGCGCCGGCCGCTTCCTCGCCCGGCGCTGCGGCACGCTGGCCGATCCCTCGGCCGAGCCGCCCGACGCCGCCGCCGCGCTCGCGCCGGTCTACGCGCTCGCCGCCGCCGACCGCTTCTGCCGCACCGGCGCCGCCGACGCGGCGGTGGCCGATCTCGATCCCGCCGCCCGCGCGCGCTGGACCGCGGAGCAATGGCTCCGTGCCGAGGCCGCCGGCATCGTCGCCTTCGCGCCCCCGCCCGGCCCCGTCGGATCCGCGCCGGCGCCTCAACACGCTCAACATTCGGCCGGGGACGCGCTCGATCCGCCGGTGTGGTGGGACGAGGACGAGCGCGATTGGCGCACGCGCTTTCCCCCGCCCGCCGGCTTCGACGATCACGAGTTCGGCGAGCCCGGCGACGCCGATTACGAGCGTGCGCTGACGGCGCGGGAAGCCGCGGCGATGGGCCCCGCGCCCGTGCCCGACCTCGCCCGCGCCGCCGCGGCGCGCGACGCCTTCTTCGCCGCGCGCGCCGGATACCCTCCCGCGCCGACGCGTTCTCCCGCCCGCGACGACAGCGAAAATCGTGGAGAACACAACGACATGAGCATCTTCGGCAGCATCAAGAAGGCGATCTTCGGCGATCACGGCCCGCTCGGCGGCCAGTTCTCCGGCAAGAAGGACGCCGCCCCCGCTCCCACGCCGCAGCCGACCCAGGCCGCCCCCCGCGCCGCTCCGGCGCCCACCCCGGCGCCGCACGCTCCCGCCGCCCCGTCCCCCGCCCCCGCTCCCGCCCCGGCCCCCGCCGCGGCCGTGGACGTCGAGCAGGTCCTCACCGGCATCGCCCAGCGAAAGGGCAATCCCGACTTCAACTGGCGCACCTCCATCGTCGACCTGATGAAGCTGCTCGATCTCGATTCCAGCCTGGCCAACCGCAAGGAACTGGCGACCGAGCTCGGCTACACCGGCGCCAAGGACGGCTCGGCGGAGATGAACATCTGGCTGCACAAGGCGGTGATGCGCGAGCTGGAGAAGAGCGGCGGCACCGTTCCGGCGGGGCTGAAGGATTGAGCGGCGCGCGCGGGGAACCTCTCCCGCGCGCTCCCGTTGCCCGCCACCCGACCCGTCCGTCAGCGGAGAATGACATGGATTACAAGAAGTTGAGTTTAGGCCTCGGCATCTTCTCGATCGCGCTCGGCGCGGTCGAGCTGCTCGCCCCGCGCCGCCTCACCCGCGTGCTGGACGCCGACGGGCACGAGGGGCTGGTCCGTGCCTTCGGCGCGCGCGAGTTGCTCGCCGGCGCCAATCTGCTGATGGCCCCCGCGCACGCCACCAACGTATGGAACCGTGCCGCGGGCGACGTGATGGATATCGCCGCCGCCGGCGCCGCGGTGGCGAACAGCCCGCGCAACCGCGCGACGTGGGGCGCGCTCGCCTTCGTCGTCGGCGCGCTGGCGCTCGACAGCTGGGTGGCCCGCGGGCTGGACCGGCAGACCGGCAAGACCCTCCCGCTCCGCACCGACGCGGCCGTGGACGGAGCAGTGAACGGGGCCGTGCCGGCATGAGCGGCGGGAACGACGCGCCCGCCCCGGCGGTTGAGGACGGCATGACCACCTCTTCGAAGAAGCGCCCGGCGACCCGCCCGGCCTCCGGCTCGAGCGGACACGGCAAGACCGCCGGCCGCACCGTCGCCATCGCCGCCGCCACCGCGGTCGGTACCGTCGCCGCGGCGGTGTTCGGCGCGCTGAAGCTCGGCTGGCTCGACCGCCCGCTCGGCCGCGAGCCGGGCAACGCCGAGCACCCGGTGCCCGATCTCGCCGCCGACGCGCCGACGCCGGGGACGGAGCGCGCGCCCGACGCCTTCCGGCCCGATCCCACCGCCCCGGTGCCCGACAGCGAGCGCGAGGCGCTGCGCCCCGCCACCGGGGCCCCGCCCACGCTGGCGGCGCAACGCGGCGAGATGGCGAACCAGACCGGCCTGGGCGGCTAGCGCCACGCCATCACCGCGCCCGACGTCGGCGTCCACCGTCCCGTGCGGACGCCGGCGAAGGCGAGCGCCCGCCCGGTCCAGTCGTTGCAGGTGTGCACGGCGTCGTAGCGTCCGCGGGCAGGATAGAAGGCGTCGTACCCGCCATAGCCCCGCACCGCCGCTCCGTTCCGGCGGGAGGCGAGGACGAAGGCGGCGAGGCGGCGGTATTCCCCCGGCCGCAGCACCAGCGGGCGAATGCCCCGGTCCGCCACCGGCGGCGCGACGTGCTCGACGTGGAGGACGGTGGCATCGCTCCCCGCCGCCGCGCGCAGCACGGTCGCCGGGCGCACGTCCCACCATGTCGGCGTGCCGACGAAGAAGCCGCGCTCGCCCCAGCTGACGGCGACGTGGCCCCAGCCGCCGTACCGCGGGTCGGCGATGTCGTCGGTGGGGAAGGCCGCGGCAAGGTTCACCCCCGCCGCCCGCTTGGGCAGCACAATCGACGTATGGATGCCATTGTCCTCGACGAACACGGTCACGCCCCGCTCCGCCGCCCGCCATCCCGGATTCGCCGCCATCCGGCTCGCCACCGCGGCGGCGGCGGCATAGCCGAAGAGCGGCAGCATGAGCAGCAGGATGGCGAGGCGCTTCACCCGCGGGACATAGGCGAAAAGCCGCCCTGATGGGAACCGGGCCGCTCGCCCCCGGTTGGTCGCCCGCCTCAAGCCCAGGAAATCGCATGACATCATTCCGCCTGAAGCCGGTGGCCGAGCAGGTGATCGTCATCACCGGTGCCAGTTCCGGCATCGGCCTCGCCACCGCCCGCACCGCCGCCGCCCGCGGTGCGAAGGTGGTGCTGGTCGCCCGCAACGCGGCCGCGCTGGCGCAGGCGGTGCGCGACATCGTCGGCGCGGGCGGAGAGGCGGACCATGTCGTCGCCGACGTCGGCGTGCTGGCCGAGGTGGAGGCCGCCGCCGCGCATGCCGTCGCCCGCTTCGGCCGCATCGACACCTGGGTCAGCAACGCCGGCGTCGCGATCTACGCCGCTCTGCTCGACACGCCGATGGACGAGCACGAGCGCCTGTTCCGCACCAATTATTTCGGCACGGTTCACGGCGCCCTCGCCGCGGTGCCGCGCCTGCGCGAGCGTGGCGGCGCGCTCGTCACCGTCGCCTCCATCGTCGCCGACATCCCGACCCCGGTGATGGGCGCCTATGCCGCGTCCAAGCACGCCGTCGCCGGCTACATCGGCTCGCTCCGCGTCGAGCTGGCCGCGGCGAAGGCGCCCGTGTCGGTCACGCTGGTGAAGCCGTCCGGGATCGCGACGCCGGTGGCGCAGCACGCCGCCAACCATCAGCAGGGCGAGGCGCTGATCCCGCCCCCGGTCTACGATCCGCAGCTGGTCGCCGACGCCATCCTCCATGCCGCAGAGCATCCGCGCCGCGAGATCGCCGTCGGTGGCCTCGGCCGGTTGCAGGCGCTGACGGTGATGCACTTTCCGTGGCTGCTCGACCTCGCCGGCGGCCTGTTCGCGAAGACCATGCGCGATCCGGCCCGCGCACCCACGCCGGGCGACAATCTCGACACCGCGGGCACCGACGGACGCGAGCGATCCGCGGTGCAGCACGGCCGCCGGGTCAGCCTGCATCGCCACGCCCCCGCACTCGCGGCCGGGGTCGCCGCGCTGGCGGGCGGGTGGTGGCTGGCGCGGCGCGCGGCTACTCGACGGTGACCGACTTGGCGAGGTTGCGCGGCTGGTCCACGTCCGTGCCTTTCGCCACCGCAACATGGTACGCCAGCAGCTGCACCGGCACCGCGTAGACCAGCGGCGCGATCAGCGGGTGCGCCTCGGGCATCTCGATCGTGGCGAGGCAGCCCTTGCCCGCCGCGGCGATGCCCTGCGCGTCGCTGATGAGCACCACCTTGCCCCCGCGCGCCTGCACCTCCTGCATGTTGCTGACGGTCTTCTCGAACAGCGGGCCGGACGGCGCGATGACGATCACCGGCACCGCCTCGTCGATCAGTGCGATGGGCCCGTGCTTCATCTCGCCGGCGGCATAGCCCTCGGCGTGAATGTAGCTGATTTCCTTCAGCTTCAGCGCGCCTTCCAGCGCCAGCGGATAGTCGGTCCCGCGGCCGAGGTAGAGCACGTCGCGCGCCCCCGCCACCGCGGGCGCCATCGCGGCGATCGCCTCGTCGTAGGACAGCGCGGCGTTCAGCGCGGCGGGCGCCTCGGCCAGGTGAGTCACGATCTCGCGCTCCTCGTCGGGCGAGAGCCGCCCCCTGGCGCGCGCGAAATTGGCGGCCAGGGCGGCGAGGACGGCCAGCTGGCAGGTGAACGCCTTGGTACTGGCCACGCCGATCTCCGGTCCGGCGTGGGTGGGCAGCAGCAGGTCCGCCTCGCGCGCCATCGTGCTGGTCGGGACGTTGACGACCGCGGCGATCTTCTGCCCCTCCGCCTTGGCGTGGCGCAGCGCGGCGAGCGTGTCGGCGGTCTCGCCCGACTGGCTGATGACGATCATCAGCCCCGCCTCCTCCATCACCGGCGCGCGGTAGCGGAACTCGCTCGCGACATCGAGGTCGACGGGGACGCGCGCGAACTGTTCGAACCAATATTTCGCGACCATGCCGGCGTAGAAGCTGGTGCCGCACGCGACGATGGTGACGCGGCGGATCGCGGCGAGGTCGAAGTCGTCGGGCACGGGCAGCGTCACCCGCTCCTCCAGCCGCTGGAGGTAGGACCGCAGCGTCTGCGCGACGACGATCGGCTGCTCGTAGATCTCCTTCAGCATGAAGTGGCGATGGTTGCCTTTGCTGATCGACACGTCGGACACGCCCGAGGCGACCACGTCGCGCTTCACCGGATCGTTCTCGCGATCGTACACCTGCACCCCGCCGTCGCGGGTCAGCACCACCCAGTCGCCCTCGTCGAGATAGGAGATGCGCTGCGTCAGCGGGGCCAGCGCCAGCGCGTCGGAGCCCAGGTACAGCTCGTCCCCCGTGCTCTCCGGACCGTAGCCGACCACCAGCGGCGAGCCGAGCCTGGCGCCGATCAGCAATCCCTCGTGCCGTCGAAACAGGATGGCGAGCGCGAAGGCGCCGTGCAGCTGCGGCAGCACCGCGCGCATCGCGGCGACGGGGTCGTCCCCGGCCTCCACCCGCTCGCTCACCAGATGCGCGACCACCTCCGTGTCGGTCTCGCTGGTGAACACGCGACCCCTCGCTTCAAGGGCTTCGCGCAGCGGCTTGAAGTTCTCGATGATGCCGTTGTGGACGACGGCGACCTCGTCGGTGGCGTGCGGGTGCGCGTTGTTCGTCGTCGGGCCGCCGTGCGTGGCCCAGCGCGTGTGCGCGATGCCGATGGTGCCCGGCAGCGGCTCGGCGTCGAGGACGGCGGCCAGGTTCCTCAGCTTGCCCGATGCGCGGCGGCGATCGATCGCGCCGTCGTGCAGCGTCGCGATGCCGGCGGAATCGTAGCCGCGGTACTCCAGCCGCTTCAGCCCTTCGAGCAGCCGGTCGGCGACGTCTTCACGGCCCAGGATGCCGACGATTCCACACATGGCGCGATGCTTCCGTTCAGAGGATGTAGGGGACGCGGATGCCCGGCATCGCCGCCGGGAAATCCTTGACGTTGCGGGTGACGAGGACGCGCCCGCGCAATTGCGCGGTGGCCAGGATGATCGCGTCCGGCGATTTCAGCCGCGGCCGCTCGCGCCGCAGCGCGGCGGCGCGATCCGCGATCTCCGCGTCGATCTCGTCCATGCGGAACCGGCCCAGGAAGCGACGCGCCTCGCGCACGGTGCCTTCGCCCCCCTTCGACAGCGCCTCGATCCACGCCACGCGGCTGATCCACATACCCGAACCGCTGTCGGCGATCCGGCGGATTTCCGCGTGGGCCGGCGGGTGCCCGAGCAGGGCGTCGATCAGGATGTTGGCGTCCAGCCCGTAGCCGCTCACCGCTCGTCCGGACCGGACGGGGTGTCCGCCTTGCCCGTGAGGCGCAGATAATGCGCGCGCTCCCGATCGTCCTGCTCGTCGAAACAATCCGGCGACTCGGCACGCACGTCTTCGTAGTCGTCGTCCCACGGCCGCGTCCATTCGGCGCGACGCTGACGATCGTACTCGTGCGGATCGATGGCCAGGCCCTCGCGCGCCCACAGCCCGAATCCGGCCTTCAGCCAGTCGTCGTCCGTTCCCTCGGCCTGCGCCTTGTAGGTCGACACCGCCTCGCGCAGCACCGACGCGCGCGACTTGCCGAGTTGCGCGGCGCGGCTGTCGAGCCACCTCACATCGTCTTCCGGCAGATCGGCGAGGATGCGGGTCATGCCGCGTTGATATCATAAGGTGATATCAGGTCAAGCTCGGCCTACCGCCTTCTTCGCCGCCATCATCTCGCGAAAGCGCCTGGCCCAGCCCGCCTTCGCCACCTGCGCCGGGCGCACCAGCGCCAGGGCGTCGGCGGGAACGTCCTGCGTCACCACCGATCCCGCCGCCACGATCGCCCCGTCGCCGATCGCCACCGGCGCGACCAGCGCGCTGTTCGATCCGACGAAGGCGCCCGCGCCGATCGTCGTGCGATACTTCAGAAAGCCGTCGTAGTTGCAGGTGATCGTGCCCGCGCCGATGTTCGCGCCCGCGCCCACGTCCGCGTCGCCCAGGTAGGTGAGGTGGTTCGCCTTCGCCCCCGCGCCCAGCACCGCCTTCTTCATCTCGACGAAATTGCCCACCTTGCTTGCCTCGCCCAGCACGGCGCCGGGGCGCAGCCGGGCATACGGGCCGACCTCCGCGCCGGCGCCCACCGTCGCGCCCTCGACATGGCTGAAGGCGTGGATCGTCGCACCGTCCGCCACGCTGACGCCGGGACCGAACACGACGTTGGGCCCCACCGTCACGTCGCGACCGAGCTGCGTGTCGTGCGCGAACCACACCGTCTCCGGCGCGGTCAGCGTCGCGCCGTCCGCCATCGCCCGCTCCCGCCGCGCGCGCTGCCATCCGGCCTCCACCGCCGCAAGTTCGCCGCGGCTGTTGATGCCGGCGACCTCGTCCTCGCCCGTCTCGATCGCGACCGCGCGCGCGCCCTCGGCGATGGCCAGCGTCACCACGTCGGGCAGGTAATATTCGCCCGCCGCATTGTCGTTGCCGACCGCCTCCAGCAGCCGCCACAGGTCGCGCGTGCGCACCGCGGTGACGCCCGAATTGCACAGGTCGACCGCGCGCTCCTCGGCGCTCGCGTCCTTGAACTCCACCATCTTGCGGATCGTGCCGTCGGCATCGGCGATGATGCGGCCATAAGCGCGCGCGTCGCGCGGACGGAAGCCGAGCACCGCGACCATCGGCGCATCCGCCGCCACCAGCCGCTCGGCCAGTCGCGCGACGGTATCGGTCGACAGCAGCGGCGTGTCGCCGAAGCAGACGATCGCGATGCCGTCGAACCCGGCCAGCGTGGCCTTCGCCTGCAAGGCGGCGTGGGCGGTGCCCAGCTGCTCGTGCTGCCACGCGATCTCCACTCCGGTGCCCGCGACCGCGGCCTCCACCTGCTCGCCCGAGGCACCGACCACCACCACGCGCCGCGTCGCGCCCGCGCGGTCCAGGCTGTCGATCAGGTGCAGCAGCATCGGCCTGCCCGCGATCGGGTGCAGCACCTTGTGGCGCACGGACTTCATGCGGGTGCCCTTGCCCGCGGCGAGGATGACGGCGGCGATCGGATCGGTCATCCGCGCCGCTTGCCAAGTTCGGCGTCGCGAGGCAACGCGCCCCGCACATGTCCCGCTTTCCCTTCGACATCGTCGGCTTCGACCTGGACGGCACGCTGCTGGACACCGGCGAGGACCTCGCCGCCGCGGTCAACCATACGCTCTCGCTCGCCGGGCGCGCGCCGATCCCGCGCGCGCAGGCGCTGTCCTACGTCGGCGGCGGCGTGCAGCAGCTGCTGCACCGCGTGCTGGCGGCGACCGGCGGCACCGATCCGGCGCTGGAGGAGCGGCTGCTGCCGCTGCACGGCGAGTGGTACCGCGCGCACCTGACCGACCACACGGCGCCCTATCCCGGCGCGCGCGAGGCGCTGGACGCGCTCGCCGTGCGGGGCGTGACGGTGGCGGTGGTGACGAACAAGCGCGAGGCGATCTCGCGCGAGCTGCTGGCCCGGCTCGGTCTCGCGGACCGGTTCGCGTGCATCATCGGCGGCGACACGATGGGGCCGGGCCGCAACAAGCCCGCGCCCGACCCGATCCTGGCCATGATCGAGCGCTGCGGCGGCGGCCGCGCCGCGTTCGTGGGCGATTCGCGCTACGACGTCGAGGCGGCGCACGCGGCGGGCGTGCCCGTCGTCGGCTGCGACTTCGGTTTCGGCCACGAAACGCCCGGCGCGGACGCGACGATCACGCATTTCGACCAGCTGCTGCCGGTGCTGGAACGATGGTAGCGCGCCTCGCCCGCATCCTGCTGGTCGCCGCGCTGATCGGCGCGGTCGCGATGGCGCTGACGCCGCGCCCGCCGTCGCTCCACGTCGGCGACAAGTGGCAGCACATGGCGGCGTTCGGCACGCTGACGATCCTGGCGGTGGCGGGCTTCCCGCGCAGCCCGCTGCATCGCATCGGCGAGCGGCTGTCGTTCCTCGGCGCGCTGATCGAGGTGTTCCAGTCGATCCCCGCGATCGGGCGCGATTGCGACGTGATGGACTGGCTGGCCGATACCTACGTCATCGTCGGCGTGCTGATCGTCGTCAGGATCGTGCGCGGTCCTTCCCCCGCCTCCCGCGCCAGCGCTTCCACCCCTTGATCGCCAGGTGCCGCGCCAGCAGCGCGGGCGGCATCCGGATGGCGTGGGAGCGGACGTAGAAGGCGAGCCGCGTCGCCGCGCGATCCTCCCGGCCCCAGTCGTCGCGCGCCAGCAGGCGGCGGCGGAACACGCCGTCGCCGGGCGCGGGCGCGCGCCATTCGCCCGGCACCGGCGTGCCGAACAGCGCGTGCGCCAGCCGCGCCGCCCGTGCCACCGGCGCCCCCGCGCCATGCTCGGCCACCCGCGCGGTCAGCTTTAGCCAGAAGTCTTCGTCCGCGTCGGCGAACTCGCGCAGCAGCCGGTCGATGTCGAACAGGTTGCGCAGCCCGCCCGCCAGGTCACCGTCCGCCAGGAGGTGCAGCGCGGCGTGGACGACCATGTCCTCGGGCGACAGCACGAACAGCCCGTCGCGCAGCGGCACCGCGCCCGCCACCAGCGCCGCGGCATCGGGCGCGATGCGCGCGGTGGGCGGCAGGATGGTGTGGTGGACGTCGATCAGCCGGTCGCGTGCCGGATGCACCAGCGGCGGCAGCTCGTGCATCCAGCGGCGGTAATAAGCGTCGTCGTAGCCGTCGTCCTTCACGTCCCGCCACCCCGCCGCGCGCAGCGCCGCCTCCACCGCGCCCAGCGCCTCGCGCGGCACCAGCACGTCCAGGTCGCCGATCGCCCGCCCTCGCCCCGCGGACAGCCCCGCCGCGACATAGGCCGTTCCCTTCAGCAGCAGCACCGGCACCCCCAGCGGCGCGAGCGCGCGTCGCGCCATCTCCGCCTCGAACAGGGCGGCGCGGCGCTGCTCCGCCGCCGCGCCCCGCGCCTCCGCCAGCAGCGGCGCGACCGGGGCGGGCACGGCCACGCCCGCCAGCCGGTGGGCCAGCGCGCCCGACAGCTGCTCCGCCCGCGCGACGCACAGCAGCGCGGTCCACGCATCGTCGGGCACGGGCCCGGTGGGATGCGCCAGCAGCTCCGTAAGCCGCTCTATAGCGCGCACCAGAGGTCCTCCACCAGCGTCACGCCCTCGTCGCTGTCGGCATAGTCGATCGCCCGCGCCGGCACGCGCGTCACCAGCCGCGTCAGCGCGTCGAACCCCGCCTCGCCCAGCAGCGCGTAGTTGGTCGACGCCTGCGTCAGCCGCACGAACGCCTCGCCCTCGTCCACCCGCCGCACCGCGCGCGCGGCACCGAAGCGGGGGAACAGCAGCAGCGCGGGAGTGGCGGGCACGTCCATCGCCGCGACGGCGCGCGCATCGGGCACCAGGTGGCGGATCGTGCCCTTGGGCGTTCCCTGCAGCACCGGGCCGAAGCGCGCGCCGGGCATCCGCCGCGCCAGTTCCGCCACGCTCTCGTTCTTCAGGCTGACGAGCCGCGGGAACGGCCGGGCCATGCCGCTGGCGAGGTCGATCAGCACGAACTCGTCGCCCAAGAAGCGCCACCCCGCCGCCATCAGCAGCGCGGACAGCGTCGACTTCCCCGCCCCGCTCTCCCCCGTCAGGATCACGCACCGCCCGTCGCGCTCCGCCGCCGCGGCGTGGAGCAGCAGGTGGCGGCGATGCCCCAGCGCCACCTGCAGGTTCATCGCCATCTCGGCCGCCAGCAGGCCGTGTTCCAGCGGCAGCGGCGCGGCGTCCGGCAGCATCAGGTCGCCGCCGAGCGCGATCGCGGGCCGCACCCGGCGCCGCCACGGCCGCGTCGCCGTCAGCCGCACCGTCGCGTCGGCGACGGTGGGAACCGGGTAATCGGCGTAGAGCGCGTCCAGCAGGGCGACCGGCGCGCGCCAGTCGCTGCCGATGCGGAAGCCTATCGGGCCGATCCGCCGCGAGGTCGCGTGCCTCACGCGCGTTCCACCAGTCCGGCGGCGACCAGCTCCTCCACCCGCGCCGCCAGCGCCGCCGGGTCGGGATCGGCCAGGTCGTAGTCGCGCGCCAGTGCCGCCAGCAGCGCCGCCTCCGTCATCTCCCCGCCGGCGAGAGCGCGCAGGATCTCCGGCGCGGGCGGGGCCAGCAGGTGGGTGGTGGCGGACGGGCGGTGGTACAGCGCGGTCAGCGCGCCGAGCGGGCGCAGCACGAAGGCCGCTTCCCCCGGCCCGCGCAGCACGGGGGCGCTACCTGCGCAACATCTGGACGGAGACGAAGCAGGTGAAGCCGGCCGTTCCGCGCTGGAGCCTGGAGACATATTTCAGATATGCCTGGCTGCGCTGATAGTCCATGCCCGGCAGCGTCCCGCCGCCGTTCATCGCGCGGCGCACGTCCTCGCCCTTCAGCGGTCGGCCGGGGGGCGCGAAGGCACCCTGCGTGCCCGCGGGCACGACCGTCCCGTCCGCGGCGACGTAGCCGCCGGCGCGTCCGGCGTCGGGCACCGGAATCTCGCACAACATCACCGATCCCGCCGCCTGCGCCAGCGCCGGCCGGATCGAGACCACGCTCGCCGCCCCCGCGGCGCCCAGCATCAGCGCGCGGCGGGTGGGTGAGGAGGGGGGAGTGTCGTCCATCGTGCGCGCGTCCTGCCACGCCGCGCACTTCCATATCGCTAACGCGGCCACAATCCCGGCTCCGGGCGCGCTGTGCCGATGCGGGATGGCGCGGGCCGTCACGGCGTACCGTCACCCGGCCTCGTGCCGGAGTCCAAGCGGCAAGGGTGAAGCCGGAAGTCGCCACCAGTTTCCCGTGGCGCACGCCGCCGCGCTTCCGCTACACCGCCGCGCGTGATCGACGAGCTTCCGCTGCGCACCTGGCTCGCCGTCGCGGTGGCGCTCGCCACCGCGGGCGTGGTCTATCTGCTGTCCGGTTCGGGCCAGGCCGCGCTCGCGACGCTGGCGGGCGGGGCCGCGCTGCTGGCGATCGTGGCCACGATGGACGAGCCCGACGCCCCGGCGCCCGAAGCGCCAGCCGCCACCCCGCCGGACGAGGGCGGCGGCGTGCTGGAGGGGGTGGCCGATCCCGTGCTGGTCGTCCGCCACGGCCGCGTCGCCGACGCCAACGCCGCGGCGCGCACGCTGCTTGGCGCCCACGTCGTCGGGGAGGATGCGCGCGTCGCGATCCGACACCCCGGCGCGGCGGAGCATCTCGCCGATGCCGCCACCGGCCGGCCGGGCGCGATCGAGCTGGTCGGCCTGGGCGGGCTGGAGGGGCGCTGGCTGATGCGCGCCGCCGCGATCGGGCCGGCGACGTCGGTGGTGCAGCTGTCCGACCGCACCGCCGAGCACGCGGCCGAGCGCATGCGCGTGGACTTCGTGGCGAACGCCAGCCACGAGCTGCGCACCCCGCTCGCCTCGATCCTCGGCTACGTCGAGACGCTGCAGGACGCCGCCGGGGAGGAGCCAGCCCTGCGCAACCGCTTCCTCGGCATCGTCTTCGACGAGGCGCGGCGGATGGAGCGGCTGGTCGAGGATCTGATGAGCCTGTCGCGGATCGAGGCGGACAAGTTCCGCCTGCCCAGCACCCGCGTCGATCTCGCCGCCTCCGCGCGGGAGGTATGTGCCACGCTGGCGACCACCCACGGCGATCGCGGCCGGGACATCGTGCTGGACGTCGCCGCCGACGTGCCGGAGGTGACCGGCGACGCCGCACAGCTGTCGCAGCTGCTCCACAACCTGGTCGGCAACGCGATGAAGTACGGCCGCGCCGGCACGCCCGTCCGCGTCTCGCTGACACCGCGAGAGGGGCTCGCCTGCCTCGTCGTCGCGGACCAGGGAGACGGCATCGCGGCCGATCACCTGCCGCGGCTGACGGAGCGCTTCTATCGCGTCGACGCGGGGCGCAGCCGGTCGCTGGGCGGCACCGGCCTTGGTCTCGCCATCGTCAAGCACATCGTCGAGCGGCATCGCGGCCGGCTGGACATCGCCAGCGAACCGGGCGTGGGTACGCGCGTCACCGTGGCGTTGCCGGCGGCGGCGGCTCCCGCTGTCATCAAGGCGTAACGCGGCTGTCACAAGGCCGCGGGCGTCATGCGCCGCCAACGGGGGCGGCGCGTCGTTGCGGGGAAGTGATGCCGCGTCGCCTCTCGACGCTCGCCGCGCTGCTGCCGGCGCTGTTCTGCTGCGCGTGCGTCGATCAGGCGGCGGGCGCGGGCGAGGGCGCGCGCGACCAGATCAAGGCGGTCGGCTCCTCCACCGTCTATCCCTTCACCACCCTCGTCGCCGAACAATATCTCGCCAACCATCCCGCCGCGAAGCCGCCGGTGATCGAATCGACCGGCACGGGCGCGGGGATGAAGCTGTTCTGCGCCGGCATCGGCGCGCGCCATCCCGATATCGCGGGCGCGTCGCGGCGGATGAAGCGCGCCGAATACGACCAGTGCCGCCGCAACGGCGTGGGCGGCGTCGTCGAGGTGCAGGTCGGCATCGACGGCATCGCCTTCGCCGAGGCGCTGGACGGTCCGCGCATGGCGCTGACCAGCGCGGACCTGTATCGCGCGCTGGCGCTCGCCCCCGGCGGCCGGCCCAATCGCGCGCGCGCCTGGCGCGACGTGAACCCGGCGCTGCCCGCCACGCCGATCCAGGTGTACGGCCCGCCCGCCACCAGCGGGACGCGCGACGCGCTGGCCGAGCTGATCCTCGCCAGGGGCTGCCTCGCGGTCGATCCCGCCGCGGCGGCGCTGAAGGCGCGCGACGAGGCCGCATTCCAGGCGCGCTGCCAGCGCGTGCGCGAGGACGGCGGCTACATCGACGCGGGCGAGAACGACAATCTGATCGTGCAGAAGCTTCAGGCCAATCCACAGGCGATCGGCATTTTCGGCTACGGCTATCTCGAGGAGAACCTGCGCGCGGTGCGCGGCGTGGCGGTGGACGGCGTGGCGCCGGACTATCGCGCCATCGCGGCCGGCCGATACCCCGGCGCGCGCCCGCTCTACCTCTACGTGAAGACCGCGCACCTGCACGCCATCCCCGGCCTGCGCGCCTTCCTGCGCGACTATGCGCGGCTGTGGTCGGACGACGGCCCGCTGGTGCGCCGCGGCCTGATCGCCTCGCCGCCCGCGGTGCGCGCCGCCGCGGCGCAAACGATCGTGCGCGAGACGCCGCTCGATCCGGCGACCCTGCACTGACGATGCCCGCTTCCGGCCTCCTCTTCCTCGTCGCCGCGCTGGCGCTGATCGGCTGGGTCAGCGCCCGTGCCCGTGCGGCGCGGTTCCGCGCAGGGACGCAGCGGCGCTTCAGCTCGCTGCCGCAGCACCACGGCTGGTTCGTGGCGCTGTGTACGCTGATCCCGGCGCTGCTGTTCCTCAGCGTGTGGCAGTTCACGTCCCCCGCGCTCGTCACCGACGCCGTGATCGCCACCCCGGCCGCCGCCGCGCTGCCGCCGCCCGGGCTGGACCGCGCCGCGATCCTGTCGGAGGCGCGCAACCTGGCAAACGGGTACGCCTATGGCGCGTTCCACCCGCTCTCCTCGCGGCTCGCCCCCGCCTATGCCGCGGCGCAGGACCGGTTCGACCTGATCGCCAGCGTCGCCGCGCTGCTGCTCGCCTTCGCCGGCGGTGCGCTCTCGTTCCTCGCGGTGCGTCCCGGCTTCTCCGCACGCACGCACGTGGAGCGGGTGGTGATGGCACTGCTGCTCGCCGCCTCGCTCCTCGCCATCCTGACGACGCTCGGCATCGTCGCCAGCCTCCTCGTCGAGAGCGCGCGCTTCTTCCGCATCGTGCCCGTGGCCGACTTCCTGTTCGGCACGCACTGGTCGCCGCAGGTCATCGACCCGCGCGATCCGGGCGCGAGCCTGGGCGCGGTGCCGCTGTTCTGGGGCACGTTCTTCATCGGCGCGATCATCGCCATGGCCGTGGCGATCCCGCTCGGCTTGATGAGCGCGATCTACCTGACGCAATATGCCGCGCCCGCCACGCGCCGCTGGATCAAGCCGCTGCTGGAGATCCTCGCCGGCGTGCCGACCGTCGTCTACGGCTATTTCGCCGCGCTGACGGTGGCGCCCGCGGTGCGCGAGCTGGGCGTCGCGCTCGGCATCGCGAACGCCACGTCGGAGAGCGCGCTGGCCGCGGGGCTGGTGATGGGCGTGATGATCGTCCCCTTCGTCTCCTCCATGGCGGACGACAGCCTCGCCGCGGTTCCCGCCTCCATGCGCGACGGCAGCCTGGCGATGGGCGCCACCCGGTCGGAGACGATCCGGCAGGTCCTCGTCCCCGCCGCCCTCCCCGGCGTGGTCGGCGGCGTGCTGCTGGCGGTCAGCCGCGCGATCGGCGAGACGATGATCGTCGTGATGGCGGCCAGCGGCGTTGCCACGCTGACGCTCAATCCCTTCGCCAGCACGACGACGGTGACGAAGCAGATCGTCGATCTCCTCACCGGCGAGGCGGCGTTCGATTCGGCGAAGACGCTCGCCGCCTTCGCGCTCGGCCTCACGCTGTTCGCGATCACCTTCATGCTGAACGTCGTCGCGCTGATGGTCGTGCGGCGGTATCGCGAGGCGTATGACTGAGCGGCAGCCCACCGACTGGCGCGCGCCTGCGATGCAGCGGCGGCTGCGGCGGCGCTACGCGGCGGAGCGGCGCTTCCGCCTGCTCGGCCTCGCCGCCATCCTCGCGTCCGCGGCCTTCCTGGCCTTCCTGCTGGTCTCCATGGTGGCGCGCGGCGCCGGCGGCTTCGTCGAGACCCGCGTCGCGCTGCCGCTGGACCTGTCGGACGTCAGGATCGAGGGCGCGCGGCTGATGGGGCCGGGCGCGGACCTGGCGCTGGCGGGCGCGGGGCTGGAGAACGCGGTGGATCGCGCCGCCGACGCCGCCTTCGCCCCCGCCGGCGGAGCGGCGATCCTGTCCGACGGCGCGTGGCTCGTCGTGCGCGACGCGGTGAAGCGCGATCCCGGCCTCCTCGGCCGCCGCACCGTGCTGGACGTGCCGGTGGCGACGGAGATCGACATCGCGCGCAAGGGCCGCGGCACGCCCGAGGCGGAGGCTTCGGTG
The DNA here is from genome assembly GCF_012035195.1 of Sphingomonas corticis. Classification (GTDB taxonomy): domain Bacteria; phylum Pseudomonadota; class Alphaproteobacteria; order Sphingomonadales; family Sphingomonadaceae; genus Sphingomonas; species Sphingomonas corticis. The sequence continues at coordinate 269,287 of NZ_JAAVJH010000003.1, read as the reverse complement.
CGCCGGCTGGGCGACCGGCTGTCAAGCGGCCTCAACACCGATTTCTTCGCCGGCGCCGACGCCACCGATCCCACCCGCGCGGGCATCTGGGGCGCGCTGAAGGGATCGCTGCTGACCATGGCGGTGACGATGGCGCTCGCCTTCCCGATCGGCGTCCTCGCCGCGCTCTATCTGGAGGAATATGCGCCGAGGAACCGCGTCACCGACGTGATCGAGGTGTCGATCAACAATCTCGCCGCGGTGCCGTCGATCATCTTCGGCCTGCTCGGGCTGGCGGTGTTCCTCGGCACCTTCCACCTGCCGCGCTCCGCCGCACTGGTCGGCGGGCTGACGCTCGCGCTGATGACGATGCCCGTCATCGTCATCGCTGGCCGCAACGCGATCAAGGCCGTGCCGCCCTCGATCCGCGACGCCGCGCGCGCGCTGGGCGCATCCCGCGTACAGGTCGTCTTCCACCACGTCCTGCCGCTCGCGCTGCCCGGCATCCTCACCGGCACGATCATCGGCATGGCGCGCGCGCTGGGCGAGACCGCACCCTTGCTGATGATCGGGATGCGGGCCTTCATCGCCGCCCCGCCCGACCGGCTGACCGACCCCGCCACCGCGCTGCCGGTGCAGATCTTCCTCTGGTCGGACGAGGTCAGCCAGGGCTTCGTCGAGAAGACGTCGGCGGCGATCATCGTCCTGCTCGTCGTCCTGCTCGCGATGAACGGCCTCGCCATCTACCTCCGCAACCGCTTCGAGACCCGCTGGTGACCGATCACGCGAAAATCACGGCCGAAGGCGTCAACGTCTTCTATGGCGCCAAGCAGGCGATCCGGAACGTGTCGCTGCACGTCCGCCAGGACGAGGTGACCGCCTTCATCGGCCCGTCGGGCTGCGGCAAATCCACCTTCCTGCGCACGCTGAACCGCATGAACGACACGATCGCCGGCGCTCGCGTGGAGGGCGACGTGCGGCTGGACGGGGAGGACATCTACGCCCGCGCGATGGACGTGGTGCAGCTGCGCGCGCGGGTCGGCATGGTCTTCCAGAAGCCGAACCCCTTTCCCAAGTCGATCTTCGAGAACGTGGCCTACGGCCCGCGCATCCACGGTCTCGCGCGATCCAAGGCGGAGCTGGCGCAGATCGTCGAACGCTCGCTCCAGCGCGCGGGGCTGTGGAACGAGGTGAAGGACCGCCTGTCCGAATCGGGCACCGCGCTGTCGGGCGGCCAGCAGCAGCGGCTGTGCATCGCACGCGCCATCGCCGTCGATCCGGAAGTCATCCTGATGGACGAGCCGTGCAGCGCGCTCGATCCCATCGCGACCGCGCGCATCGAGGAGCTGATCTCCGACCTGCGCGGCCGCTACGCCATCGTCATCGTCACGCACAACATGCAGCAGGCGGCGCGCGTGTCGCAGAAGACGGCCTTCTTCCACCTCGGCGAACTGGTCGAATACGGCGACACCTCCGCCATGTTCACCAACCCGCGCGAGGAGCGGACGAAGGATTACATCACCGGCCGGTACGGCTGAGGAGCGGAGCCATGGCGAGCCAGCAGGAACATACGGTCAAGGCGTTCGATCAGGACATCGGGCAGCTGCGCGGCCTCATCTCGCAGATGGGCGGCCTGGCGGAGGCGGCGATCGGCCACGCGATGACGGCGCTGCAGCGCGGCGACCTCGAACTCGCCGACCGCATCCGCCAGGACGACCGCCGCATCGACGCGATCGAGGCGGACGTGGAGCGGACGGCGGTGCGCATCATCGCGCTGCGCGCGCCGCTGGCCAACGACCTGCGCGAGGTGGTCGCGGCGCTGAAGATCGCCGCGGTGGTGGAGCGGATCGGCGACTATGCGAAGAACATCGCCAAGCGCGTGCCGCTGATCGAGGGCGAGCACCGGATCGAGCCGCTGTCCACCGTTCCCGCCATGGCGAAGATCGCGGCGGAAATGGTGCACGACGCGCTCGATGCCTTCGCCGCGCGCGACGCGGCCAAGGCGGTCGAGATCGTCCGCCGCGACCGCACGCTGGACGATTTCTACGACAGCATCTTCCGGACGCTCGTCACCTACATGGTCGAGAATCCGAAGACGATCAGCCAGTGCGCGCACCTGCTGTTCGTCGCCAAGAACCTGGAGCGGATCGGCGACCACGCGACCAACGTCGCGGAGATGGTCCATTTCGCCGCCACCGGGAACCAGATGACCGATCGCGAATGGGGAAATCAGTGATGGCCAATGCACGGATGCTGCTGGTGGAGGACGATTCGGCGCTGGCCGAGTTGCTGATCTGGCATTTCACCCGCGAGGACTTCGACGTCCAGCACACCATCGACGGCGAGGAGGCGCTGCTGCTCGCCAAGGAGACGCCGCCCGACATCGTCCTGCTCGACTGGATGGTGGAGGGGCTGTCCGGCATCGAGGTGTGCCGCCGCCTGCGCCGCGCCGCGGAGACGCAGAACGTGCCGATCATCATGCTCACCGCGCGCGGCGAGGAGGAGGATCGCGTCCGCGGCTTGGAAACCGGGGCGGACGATTACGTGACGAAGCCCTTCTCCCCGCGCGAGCTGGTGGCGCGCGTCGGCGCGGTGCTGCGCCGCGTGCGCCCGGCGCTGGCGGGGGAGGCGCTCAGCTACTCCGACCTCGAGATGGACACGGTGGGCCACAAGGTCCGGCGCGGCGGTGAGGTGATCCCGCTGGGGCCGACCGAGTTCCGGCTGCTCAAGCACTTCCTCGAACATCCCGGCCACGTCTTCTCGCGCGAGCGGCTGCTGGACAGCGTGTGGGGGCACGACAGCGACATCGAGAGCCGCACCGTCGACGTCCACATCCGCCGCCTGCGCAAGGCGATCAACGAGGGCGGCCGCCCCGACATCATCCGCACCGTCCGCTCCGCCGGCTACGCCCTCGACGCGGGGCATTGACCGGGCGTCGTCGCACGACCAGCTTCCCCGTTCGCACCGAGCTTGTCGACGTGTCGCTTCTCCCCACCGATCGCAGGGGAGGCAGGTGCAGGCGCCAACCGGATGGGGATGCCGTTCAGCCTCGGCCGGTCGAACAACCGACCTCCCTCCCGTCATGCCGGGCCTGTCCCGGCATCCACGGTGCCGCACTCCGACCAGCCTTCGAGTTCGCGGCACGGGGGACCCGGGCACGAGGCCGGGGCGACGAGGTGCCTGCGGCGTACAGCGGCTCGGTGCTGGCGCGGCCGGCCACCGAGAGGATTCCGCCTTCGCAACGAATTTGCCGCTTCATTGAACCCAAGGTCGCCGTCGGGCGTTGGCCGGCCGCTATTGATGTTCCCGCGTCCGTCGTGGCGCCTCGACAGGAGACCATCCGATGAAGTCGATCCTTCTCGCCGCCGCGGCGGTGATCGCGGTGCCCGCCATCGCGCAGGACACGCCGCCGGCGACCCCGCCCTCGGCGCAGACCACGCCCGCGGACCAGTCGACCACCACGCCGCCGGACACCGCGACGCCCGCCGACCCCGCCGCCACGACCGCCGACCCCGCGGCCGCGCCGGCCGATCCGGCCACCGCGCCCGCCGATCCGGGCATGACGACGCAGTCGCCGGCTCCCGCCACGCCGACGACCGGCGACGCCGCCACCCCGCCGATGGGCGCGCCCGCGACCGGCGCCGGCCCCGCCACGGAGACGTCGGGCGGTTACGCCCCGGCGGGCAACGGCGCCTCCGGCCCGGTGCAGCCGGGCGCGAACGTCCGCTTCCAGGCCGCACAGTCGCCGTCCGAAGCCTTCCCGCCGCCCCCGGCGAAGGAGAGCTACCCGATCTGCAAGAAGGGTCAGTACGACGGCTGCATGCAGGCCAGCGACGCGCGCCGCTCGAAGCGTACCCGTCGCTGACGGCTGAGCTGACGGAAACGTCAACCGGCGGTTGCGCCGGTTAGAAGGTCGAGTATGGAGGGCGCTTCCGATCCAAGCGAGGGGAGCGCCTTTTCCATGTCCATCCGTTTCGACAACAAGGTCGCCATCGTCACCGGTGCCGGCGGTGGCCTGGGCCGCGAATATGCGCTCGAACTCGCCCGCCGCGGCGCGAAGGTCGTCGTCAACGACCTCGGCGGCGACCGCACCGGGACCGGCGCCTCCGACGCCGCGCAGAAGGTGGTGGCGGAGATCGAGGCCGCCGGCGGCGAGGCGATGGCCAACGGCGCCAGCGTCACCGAATACGACCAGATGGTCGAGATGGTCGCGCGTGCCAAGGAGAAGTGGGGCGGCGTCCACATCCTCCTCAACAACGCCGGCGTGCTGCGCGACCGCACGTTCGCGAAGATGGAGCCCGCGGACTTCGCCTTCGTCGTCAACGTCCACCTGCTCGGCAGCGCCTATGCGACCAAGGCGGTGTGGGAGACGATGCGCGAGCAGAACTACGGCCGCATCCTGATGACCGCGTCCTCCACCGGTCTGTTCGGCAACTTCGGCCAGGCGAATTACGGCGCCGCGAAGCTCGGCCTCGCCGGCCTCACGAAGACGCTGTACCTCGAAGGCGCGAAGAACAACATCAAGGTGAACACCATCGCCCCCGTCGCGGGCACGCGCATGACCGAGGACCTGTTTCCCGAGGCCGCCTTCCAGGCCTTCGCACCGGAGAAGGTCGTTCCCGCCGCCCTCTACCTCGTCAGCGAGGATGCGCCGACGAACCAGATCGTCGGGGCCGGCGCGGGCGTGTTCCAGGCGAGCTATGTCACGCTGACGCCGGGCAAGCTGCTGACCGGCGACGACCTGTCGCCCGAGGGCGTGGCGGCGCACTGGGCCGAGATCACCGACCGCAACGGCGAGATCGTGCCCGATTCGGGTGCGGGCCAGTCGATGTTGATCGGCAAGAAGCTGGCGGGCGGCTGAGCTTCCCCGTTCGTGCTGAGGAGCGGCTGAGCGAAGCCGAAGACGCGTCTCGAAGCACCGCCACGCGCAGCTGCTTCGAGACGGGGTTTCGACGGGCTCAACCTCTCCTCGGCACGAACGGAACCCGGCTCCCGCCCCTTTCCCCGCGTGCATTGCGCTCTCGCCGCGCTTCCCCCACATAGCGAGGTAACACACCAACCGGGGAACCCATGGCCGATCCATATTCGACGCTGGGCGTGGCGCGCGGCGCCAGCGAGGCGGATATCAAGAAGGCGTATCGCAAGCTCGCCAAGGAGCTGCATCCGGACCGCAACAAGGACAATCCGAAGGCCGCGGAACGCTTCAGCCAGGTCACCAATGCCTACGACCTGTTGAACGACAAGGACAAGCGCGCCCGCTTCGACCGCGGCGAGATCGACGGCGACGGCAATCCGACGATGCCTTTCGGCGGCGCGCGCGCGCCCGGCGGCGGCTTTCGCGCGCAGAACTTCGATTTCGGCGGCGAGGGTGCCGGCGGCGGGCCGGACGTGTCCGACATCTTCGAGGGGCTGTTCGGCGGGCGCGGGTTCGGCGGCGGGGGCGGCGGCTTCTCCGGCGGGTTCGGGCGACGCGGCGCGGCGCCTCCGCCCAGGGGCGGCAACGTCGCCTATCGCCTGCGCGTCCCGCTGACGGATGCCGCCGCGCTGGCGCCGCAGCGGATCACGCTGGCCGACGGCAAGACGATCGACCTGAAGCTGCCCGCCGGCGTCGAGGACGGCACGCAGATGCGCCTGTCGGGCAAGGGCGACGCCGGCCCAGGCGGCGCCGGCGACGCGATCGTCACGATCGAGGTGGAGCCGCACCGCTTCTTCACCCGCGACGGCGACGACGTGCGCCTCGACCTGCCGATCACGCTGAAGGAGGCGGTGGAGGGCGGCGCCGTGAAGGTGCCCACCGTGGAGAAGCCGGTGATGCTGACCGTCCCCGCCGGCAGCACCTCGGGTCGCACGCTGCGCATCAAGGGCCGCGGCTTCCACAAGAAGGGCGGCGGGCGCGGCGACCAGCTGGTGACGCTGATCGTTGACGTGCCCGCGGACGACGCCGCGCTGGCCGCCTTCGTCGCCGGCTGGACGCCCGCGGGGAACCCGCGTTCGGCACTGGGCGTCTAACCTCCCGCAAGGGGGATTGCCGTGACCGATACCGCCGCCAACAGCGAGCTGACGCCCGAGGCCCGCGCCCACCACCACGGCCGCGCGCGTACCGTGCTGAACCGCGAATACGCCAAGGTGAAGCCCGGCAGCGCCGCGTTCGAGATCGTGAAGCGATCGGCGCTGGGCGTCTACAACGACGGCTTCATCCACGCCGGCAATCTCGCCTACCTCGCGCTGATGACGCTGTTTCCCTTCTTCATCGTCGCCGCCGCAGTCCTCTCGCTCGTCGGGCAGAGCGCGGAGACGCAGCGCGCGGTCGCCAGCTTCCTCTCCGTCCTGCCGCCCGACGTCGCCGATCTGCTGCGCAAGCCGATCGCCGACGTGCTCCAGGCGCGCACCGGATCGCTGCTGTGGCTGGGCGGCCTCGTCGGCCTGTGGACCGTCGGCAGCTTCGTCGAGACGATCCGCGACATCTTCCGCCGCGCCTACGGCACGAAGAGTTCGCAGTCGCTGTGGCGCGCACGTCTGGGATTGAGCCTGGGCATCGTCGCCTCGGTCGTGCTCGCGCTCATGTCGTTCCTGGTGCAGGGCGTGCTGACCGCGGCGGAGCAGTTCATCTACCGCCTGCTGCCCTTCGCGCAGGACGTTGCCGGCTGGCTCGGCCTGGCCCGCTTCATCCCCGCCGCCATCATGTTCGGCGCGCTCTACATGCTGTTCTACTTCGTCACCCCGTCCAAGTACCGCTACTCGAAGAACCGCAAATGGCCCGGGGCGCTGTTCACCGCCGCCTGGTGGGTCAGCATGACGGCCGCCCTGCCCTTCGTGCTGTCGCAGCTCGGCGGCTACGACCTCACCTACGGCAGCCTGGCGGGCGTCGTCGTGATGCTCCTGTTCTTCTATCTCATCGGCCTCGGCCTCGTTTTCGGCGCGCACCTCAACGCGGCACTGGCGGAACCGCCCGAGCGGGTAGTAGAGGGGACGGCCACGACACAGGCGAAACAGGCAGCGGGGACGGCGTGAACGGATTGATGGCAGGCAAGCGCGGGCTCATCATGGGGCTCGCCAACGACCGGTCGCTGGCGTGGGGGATCGCGCAGAAGCTGAGCGAGGCGGGAGCGGAGCTCGCCTTCTCCTACCAGGGCGAGGCGCTGGAGAAGCGGGTCCGCCCGCTGGCCGAGCAGCTCGGCACCGCGAAGCTGATCGACTGCGATGTCAGCGACATGGCGGCGCTCGACCGCGCGTTCGACGACCTGAAGGCGGACTGGCCGACGCTCGACTTCGTCGTCCATGCGATCGGCTTTTCCGACAAGAACGAGCTGCGCGGCAAATACGTCGACACGTCGCTGGAGAACTTCCTGCTGACGATGAACATCTCCGCCTACAGCTTCGTCGCGGTGGCGAAGCGCGCGCGGGCGATGATGCCCGACGGCGGCAGTCTGCTGACGCTCAGCTATTACGGCGCGGAGAAGGTGATCCCGCACTACAACGTGATGGGCGTCGCCAAGGCCGCGCTGGAGACCAGCGTGAAGTATCTCGCGATGGACCTGGGGCCGGAGAACATCCGCGTCAACGCGATCAGCGCCGGGCCGATCAAGACACTGGCGGCATCGGGCATCGGCGATTTCCGCTACATCATGAAGTGGAACGAGCTGAACTCGCCGCTTCGCCGCAACGTCACGATCGAGGATGTCGGCGGCGCCGGCCTCTACCTCCTCTCCGATCTCGCCAGCGGCGTGACGGGCGAGGTGCACCACGTCGACGCCGGCTACAACGTCATCGGCATGAAGGCGGAAGACGCGCCCGATATCGCGCTGGCTTAGGGCGCTGGCGTGACGGCATGACGATCGCGATCCGCCCCGCCGGCGCCGGCGACGTCGCCGCGGTGGGCGCGCTGCTGCGCGACAGCTTCCCCGCGGCGGACGAGGCCGACCTCGTGCGGCGCCTGTGCGTCGACGGCGACATGGTGCTGATGCTGGTCGCGGCGGAGGAGGCGACGGGCGCGCTCGCCGGGATCGCCGCGTTCAGCCGCATGGTGGTGGAGGTGGGCGGCCAGCCGCTCGCCGCGGTGGCGCTCGCCCCCGTGGCGGTCGCCCCGCCCTATCGCCGGCAAGGCGTGGCGGAGGCGTTGATCCACGCCGGGCTGGTGCAGCTGGAAGAGGCGGGCGTCGTCCTCTGCTTCGTCCTGGGCGAACCCGCCTATTACGAACGCTTCGGCTTCCACGCCGATTACGCACGCAACTTCGCCTCGCCCTACGCCGGCGACTATCTGATGGCACTGCCGCTGCAGGGCGGCCTGATCCCCTGCGGCGAACGCGGCGAGGCACGCCACGCGGCGGCGTTCGCGGCGCTCGGCGGGGGCTGACGCGCGAACTGCGTCAGCGCCAGTGACGGATGACCGCCAGGCTGGCGAGGACCCGCACGCTTGAAAGCACCATGTTACCGCTCCGAACTCCCGGGTCGGCTTTCCCGAAAGGGATCGAGTTCTCGAAAAGTGGAGATGGCCGTATCAAGCCTATGGCTGATGCGTCAGTACACGTTCGACGTCGGTCAGGCGCTGGTTCATCCGATCGGCATCCGGCCGACCGATCGTGCCATCGACCGTCTGGAGATGACCGGCCTCCGTTTGCACCTGGCCCACCGCACGATGCAGTTTCGCCGCCTCTCGACGGGTCAGGCTGCGTTTCCTTACCGCGCGGTCGATGCGGCTGTTCAAACTCGCTGCACGGTGCTGGAGATAGTCGCCAACGCTCCCGGTCGCATCTTGGACAGGGGCCGCGACGTGGCGGCAGAGCTGCATCGCGACCGCATCGAGCTCCCGGTCATAGGAGGCGACCTCACCGGCGCTGAGAAACCCCTGACGCTTGGTATGACGATCGGCGCCCGCCCTTGCCGCCTCGACACGGTCGTAGAGTGAGTCGGCCGTCGCCTGGGTGAGGTGTCGCGCAATACGGGCGTTGCCCAGGTCTGCTTCGAGAATGTTGGCGCGGACGGAGACATGTGCCTGTCTCGGGTCCGTGATCGATCCGCCCATATCGCCCTTGAGCGCGCGCTGGCCTTTCAGATCGCAACTGGGGTAATCAGAGGCAGACGCCTGCGCATGGGCATTCGCCGCGCTCAGCATCAGCGCAGCTGCAACCAAGATCTTCATCATGGACTCCTGCAACACGCCGCCGATCGGCGTGAAGGCTGGTCTACGCGCGATCAGGTGAATTGCTCCTGTGAGCCCAGGCAGACGTGGCTTCACAGCCGCATCATTGCACAGCTACGCTGGTGCAGGAGCCGTCCACCCCCTCACGTCACACCGTTCCCGATTGGAACAATGGCCGGGAACACGCCCTCCGCGATAAGCCGAATGGCACGAACGGGCATCAATCTTCCCGAGACCTGTTACCGATCGCATATCCCCGAAATGGGCGACCGGGTACGGGGAAACAGGAAAGCGTCGCCCGCGATCATCTGCCTCGCACGAAACCGCTCTCCCGACGCCCCCTGTCCTACCTTCCCCACTTCTGCCACAGCAGCGCCCATGTCCGCCGCCGCTCCCTCCCGCCTCTTCCCACCGGCCGTTGAAAACGCGCTGGCGCCTCAACACTCTCAACATTCGCGCCGACATGCGGGACGGCGCGCCGGAGCCGTCGCATGAGTTTCAACACCTTCGGCCGCGTCTTCCGGTTCACCACCTGGGGCGAATCGCACGGGCCGGCGCTCGGCGCAGTGGTCGACGGATGCCCGCCGGGAATCGCGCTGACCGAGGCGGATATCCAGCCCTGGCTCGACAGGCGCCGGCCCGGCACCTCGCGCTTCACCACGCAGCGGCGCGAGCCGGACGCGGTGCGCATCCTGTCCGGCACGTTCGAGGGGCGGACGACGGGCACGCCGATCAGCCTGATGATCGAGAACACCGACCAGCGCTCGAAGGACTATTCGGACGTCGCGCTCGCCTATCGCCCCGGCCACGCCGACTATGCCTATGACGCCAAATACGGGTTCAGGGACTATCGCGGCGGCGGCCGCTCCTCGGCGCGCGAGACGGCGGCGCGGGTCGCGGCGGGTGCGGTGGCGCGGCTGGTCGTGCCGCAGGTGCGCGTCCGCGCCTGGGTGGAGGCGATCGGCGGCGACGCGATCGATCCCGCCGCCTTCGACGATGCGCAGATCGACGCCAATCCCTTCTTCTGTCCCGACGCCGCCGCCGCCGCGCGGTGGGAGGAGACAGTGGACGCCGCGCGGCTGGCGGGTTCCTCGCTCGGCGCGGTGATCGCGTGCGAGGCGACGGGGGTGCCCGCAGGCTGGGGCGCGCCGCTCTACGCCAAGCTGGACAGCGAACTCGCCGCCGCCGCCATGTCGATCAACGCGGTGAAGGGCGTGGAGATCGGCGACGGCTTCGCCGCCGCGGCGCTGTCGGGGGAGCGGAACGCCGACGCGATGCGCCCCGGGAACGACGGGCCCGTGTTCCTCGCCAACCACGCCGGCGGCATCGCCGGGGGGATCGCCACCGGCCAGCCGATCCGCCTGCGCGTCGCGTTCAAGCCGACAAGTTCGATCCTGACGCCGGTGGACACGATCACGCGCGAGGGCGCGGCGACGCAGATCATGACCAAGGGCCGCCACGATCCGTGCGTCGGCATCCGCGGCGTGCCGGTGGTGGAGGCGATGGTGGCGCTGGTCCTGGCGGACCAGGCGCTGCTCCACCGTGCGCAATGTGGCCTGATCTAGGACAGGCCGAAGGAACGTCCTCTCTATCCAGGTCGTTGGCACGCGGAAGAACAGAGGAGAGTATCGATGAAGAGCATCATTCCCTTCGCCGCGGCGGCGCTGCTGCTTCCCGTGGGCGCGAGCGCGCAGATCGCGGGCGGTGTGACCGGCACCACCGGCTCCACCGTCGGCGGCACGGTGGGCCAGGCCGGCACGATGGGCAGCACGATGTCGGGCCAGACCGGCTCCTCGACGATGAGCACGACGCCCAACCAGACGACCACTCGCTCGACCCAGCGCACGCCGGACCGCAGCACCACGCGCCGCGGCTCCACCACGGGCCGCACGGGCACGACCGCGGACACGATGACCGGCACGTCGACCACCACCACGGCGACGCCGCCCACCGGCACGCCGCCGACCAGCACGTCCACCGACACGACCATCGGCGCGGGCACCACGGCGACCACGCCGATGGGTGGTGTCGGCGCGACGACCGGTACCGGTGTCGGCACCTCGACCATGACGCCGCCGGGCGCCGCCAGCGGCAGCGCGACGACGCAGGGCAGCGTCTCGGGCACGACCACCCCGCCTCAGGGCTGACGCGACCGGGGCCGGCACGACGCGTGCCGGCCCCGTTCCTCAATCGGCGAACGCCTCGCTTCTCAGTCGGCGAACGGATCGCGGACGAGGATGGTGTCCTCGCGCTCGGGACTGGTCGACACCAGCGCCACCGGGCAGCGGATCAGTTCCTCCACCCGGCGGATGTACTTCACCGCCTGCGCCGGCAGGTCGGCCCAGCTGCGCGCTCCAGCGGTGGATTGCTGCCAGCCTTCCATGCTCTCGTACACCGGCTCCACCCTGGCCTGGTCCGCGGCATGGCTGGGGAAATAATCCAGCACCGCGCCGTCCAGCCGATATCCGGTGCAGATCCGCACCTCGTCGAAGCCGTCCAGCACGTCGATCTTCGTCAGCGCGATGCCGGTGATGCCGCCCACCGCCGCCGATTGTCGCACCAGCACCGCGTCGAACCAGCCGCAGCGCCGCTTGCGCCCGGTCACGGTGCCGAACTCATGCCCGCGCTGCCCCAGTCGCTCGCCCGTCGCGTCGCCCAATTCGGTCGGGAACGGACCCGACCCGACGCGCGTGGTGTACGCCTTGGCGATGCCCAGCACGAACCCCACCGCCCCCGGCCCCAGGCCTGATCCGCCCGCGGCGGTCCCGCTGATGGTGTTGCTGCTGGTGACGAAGGGATAGGTGCCGTGGTCGATGTCCAGCAGCACGCCCTGCGCGCCCTCGAACAGGATGCGCTTGCCGGCCTGTCGCATGGCGTTCAGGTCGCGCCACACCGGCTTGGCGAACGGCAGCACGAACCCGGCGATCTCGCCGAGATCGGCCAGCAGCCGCTCGCGGTCGATCGGCCCCTCGCCGAAGCCGGCACGCAGCGCGTCGTGATGCGCGGTCAGCCGGTCGAGCTGCGGCTCCAGCTGGTCGAGATGGGCGAGGTCGCAGACGCGGATCGCGCGCCGGCCTACCTTGTCCTCGTACGCCGGGCCGATCCCGCGCCGCGTCGTGCCGATCTTGCCCGCGCCGGAGGCATCCTCGCGCAGCGCGTCGAGGTCGCGGTGGAAGGGGAGGATCAGCGCGCAATTGTCGGCGATCCGCAGCGTCTCCGGCGTCGCCTTCACGCCCTGCGCCGCCAGCCGCGCCACCTCGTCGCGCAGCGCCCAGGGATCCAGCACCACGCCGTTGCCGATCACGGACGGCGTGCCGCGCACGATGCCGGACGGCAGCAGCGACAGCTTGTACACCTGCTCGCCGACGACCAGCGTATGCCCGGCGTTGTGGCCGCCCTGGAACCGGACGACCGCGTCGGCGCGCTCGGCCAGCCAGTCGACGATCTTGCCCTTGCCCTCGTCGCCCCATTGCGCGCCGATGACCGCTACGTTGCCCATGGATACACGTCTCCACCCTGCCGGGGATACCCCGCGGGCCCTTCGACAGGACTCGGCGCGCGGGGGTTGCGAAACGTTCGGGCGGGCGGTTAGCCTTCCCGCCCGGGAGGGTCAACCGCGCGGGATGCGCAGCGACGCCAGGACGCGGCGATAATCGTCGGTGACGACCGGGTGAAGGACGGCCGCCTCCGCAAGGTCGAACCATCGCAGTTCGTCATGCTCGTCGTTTCGCACCCCCGGCGTGCCGCGCCACCCGGGGATCGCGAAGAGATGCAGCGGCACGGACGATCCGTTCCCATCGCCGATTACGAGGGTCTCGATATAGGTGGCCGACGAGCCGGTGATACCGAGTTCCTCCGACAGCTCCCGATGGAGCGCAGCGTCGATCGTCTCTCCCGGCTCGACATGACCGCCAATGACGTCCCAGCAGCCGGCGAACGTCTTGTGCCCGGCGCGCCGCCCCAGCAGCACTCGTCCGTTATCGACGAGGATCGCGCCGACCGTCTCCACCGTCATTCCGGCAGCGCCCGCGCCTCTCCCCCGACCCAGAAGTGCGTCGCCAGCTGCGCCTCCGGCGTGTCGCCCGGCTCCAGCGCCGCCACCGTCACCCAGCCTTGCGAGCGCAGCGCCGTCGCCTCCGCTGCCGGCGTGCCGAACGGCAGGAACAGCCGCCGCCGCTCGCTCGCCGGCGCCTCGCCCACCAGCCGGCCGGCGTAAAGTGAGAATCCGGTCGCGGCCTCCTCCTCGCCGTCCTCGTGCACCACGGTATAGGTGCCGCCGCGCCCGACCTCCTCCGCCGCGCCGCGCGCGAACAGGGAGAAGCCGAGCCATGTCTGATATTCGAACCCGTGGCGTTCGGTCGGGTCGAGCGTCATCGCCGCGCGCCCCTCCAACGCGGCGGCGATCTCGGCCAGCGCGTCGAGCCGGCTCGCGAGCACGCCCGCGGTGTCGAAAGCGCGCAGCCGTTCCAGCGCGGGCGCGAACGGCCCCGCCGCGGCGACGAGCGGCAGGTAGGCGGGCGCGATCGCCGCCACCCCGCCGGCATCCTTGGCGTCCAGCCGCTCGCGCAGCGCGGCCAGTGCGTCGGGCGCGACCGGCAGCGGCCCGGCGGCGAGCGTGTCGACCAGGTCGGGCAGCGTGAAGTCCACCGACCGGTCGGCGACTCCCGCCGCCTCCAGCGCATCGACGGCGACGCTCGCCACCTCCCTCGCCGCGGCGACGGTGTCGAGCCCGAACAGCTCGCAGCCGATCTGCCGCAACTCGCGCGCGGGCGACAGCTGTGAGGCGCGTAGCTTCAGCACCGAGCCCGCATAGGAGAGGCGCACCGGCCTTGGGTGATGCCCCATCCGCGTCGCGGCGATCCGCGCGACCTGCGCGGTAATGTCCGGCCGGATCGCGAGCGTGCGCTGCGACACGGGATCGACGAAGCGCACCGCGTCGGACAGTGCGCCGGCCTTCAGCCGGGTGCCGAGCGCGTCGGCGAACTCCGCGAGCGGCGGATCGACGCGCTCGTAGCCATGCGCGTGGATGGCGGCCAGCACCCGCGCCTCGATCGCGGCGGCGGCGTCGGCGAACGGCGGCAGCCGGTCGCGCAGCCCCTCGGGCAGGAGCGCGGTCACTTCTCCCTCTCCCCCGTGGAGAGAGGGTCGGGGAGAGGGGCAGCCGTCGTCGCTACGATCGCCTCCGAAACCGCGTCAAAATTCATCGCCACATCCGCGTTGGTGAAGCGGATGACCCGGTAGCCATGCGCCTCCAGCACCGCCGTCCGGCGCTCGTCGCGCGCTTCGTCGCCCGCATGGGTGTCGCCGTCAACCTCGATGACGAGTCGGCGCGACTTGGAGGCAAAGTCTGCGATGAACCCCGCGATCAAGACCTGCCGCTTGGACTTGACGGCATGGAGGCGGCCTGCACGCAGATGGTACCACGGGCGCGGTTGAGCAACTCGCCGCCCGCTCGCCGCACGCCCGCTCTCCCCGGCCCTCTCCCCGCGAGCGGGGAGAGGAGATCACCACGTCAGAACGACAGCCCCATCGCCGTCTTCACGCCCGGCAGCGCCTTCACCTGCGCCAGCAGCTCGGGCGACACCGCGCCGTCCACCGACAGCAGCAGCACCGCCTCACCACCCGCCTGGCGCCGGCCGAGGTGGAAGGTGCCGATGTTCACGCCCCGCTCGCCCAGCAGCGTGCCGATGCGGCCGATGAAGCCGGGCGCGTCCTCGTTCACCACGTACAGCATGTGCCCGGCGAGGTCCGCCTCCACCTTGATGCCGAACAGCTCGACCAGCCGCGGGTTGGCGTCACCGAACAGCGTGCCGGCGACCGAGCGTTCGCCGTCCGCGGTCCGGACGGATACGCGCAGCAGGGTGTGATAGTCGCCCTCGCGCTCGATCCGCACCTCGCGCACCTCCATGCCGCGGTCGCGGGCGAGGACGGGGGCGTTGACCATGTTCACCGTATCGGTCTGCGTGCGCAGAAAGCCGGTCAGGACGGCGCTGGTGACGGGCTTGGGATTGAGCTCCGCCGCCGCGCCCTCGCGGTGGATCGACACGCGGTCGATCGCGCCGGTGGTCAGCTGGCCGACCAGGCTGCCCAGCTTCTCCGCCAGCCCCATGTACGGGCGCAGCTTGGGCGCCTCCTCCGCGGAGAGGCTCGGCATGTTGAGCGCGTTCGTCACGCCGCCGGACACGAGATAGTCGGCCATCTGCTCGGCCACCTGGATCGCGACGTTGACCTGCGCCTCCGTGGTGGAGGCGCCGAGGTGCGGCGTGGACACGAAGCCCGGCGTGCCGAACAGCGGCGAGGCCTTCGCAGGTTCCTCGACGAACACGTCCAGCGCGGCGCCCGCGATGTGGCCGCTGTCCAGCCCCGCCTTGAGCGCCGCCTCGTCGATCAGGCCGCCGCGCGCGCAGTTGATGATGCGCACGCCCGCCTTCGTCTTCGCGAGGTTCTCCGCCGACAGGATGTTGCGCGTCTGGTCGGTCAGCGGCGTGTGCAGCGTGATGAAGTCGGCGCGGGCGAGCAGCTCGTCCAGCGTCGCCTTGGTCACGCCCATCTCCACCGCGCGCTCCTCAGTCAGGAACGGGTCGAAGGCGACCACCTTCATCTTGAGGCCGAGCGCGCGATCCGCGACGATCGAGCCGATGTTGCCCGCGCCGATCAGGCCCAGCGTCTTGCCCGTCAGCTCGACGCCCATGAAGCGGTTCTTCTCCCACTTGCCCGCCTGCGTCGAGGCGTCCGCCTCCGGCAGCTGGCGCGCGAGCGCGAACATCAGCGCGATCGCGTGCTCCGCCGTGGTGATCGAGTTGCCGAACGGCGTGTTCATCACGACCACGCCCTTGGCCGAGGCGGCAGGGATGTCGACGTTGTCGACGCCGATGCCGGCCCGGCCGACGACCTTCAGGTTGGTGGCGTGCTCGAGAATGTCCTTCGTCACCTTGGTCGAGCTGCGGATGGCCAGGCCGTCATACTGGCCGATCATCGCCTTCAGCTCGTCCGGCGTCTTGCCGGTGATCTCGTCCACCTCGACGCCGCGCTCGCGGAAGATCTCGGCGGCGCGGGGGTCCATCTTGTCGGAAATCAGTACCTTGGGCATGGTTCACCTCGTCATCCCAGCGAAAGCCGGGATCTCGTGCTGCATGGGCACGCTATGGGGAGAGAGACCCCAGCTTTCGCTGGGGTGACGTATTTCGTCAGCCGGCCTTCGCGGTCGCATAAGCCCAGTCGAGCCACGGCCCCATCGCCTCGATATCGGCGGTGTCGACCGTGGCGCCGCACCAGATGCGCAGACCGGGCGGCGCATCGCGATAGCCGCCGATGTCGTAGGCGGCGTCCTCCGCCTCGAGCAGCGCCACCATCTTCTTGATGACCGCCTCGTCGGCATCGACCGTCAGGCAGACGCTGGTCCTCGACCGAGACGCTTCGTCCACCGCGAGATGCCCGAGCCAGTCGCGCTCCGCGACGATGCGATCCAGCGCGGCGGCATTGGCGTCGGAGCGCGCGATCAAACCGCCCGCCCCCAGCGACTTGGCCCATTCGAGCGCCCAGATCGCATCCTCGACGGCCAGCATCGACGGCGTGTTGATCGTCTCGCCCTTGAACACGCCCTCGGCGAGCTTGCCCTTCGACACGAGGCGGAACACCTTGGGCAGCGGCCAGGCGGGGGTATGGCTCTCCAGCCGCTCGACCGCGCGCGGGCCCAGGATCAGGACGCCGTGCGCGCCCTCCCCGCCCAGCACCTTCTGCCAGCTGAACGTGGCAACGTCGATCTTGTCCCACGGCAGGTCGTAGGCGAAGACGCCGCTGGTCGCGTCGGCGAAGGACAGCCCCTCGCGATCGTCGGCGATCCAGTCGCCGTCCGGCACGCGCACGCCGCTGGTGGTGCCGTTCCAGGTGAAGAGGACGTCGTCCGACCAGTCCACCGCGGACAGGTCCGGCAGCTGGCCGTAGTCGGCGCGCAGCACGGTCGGGTCGATCTTCAGCTGCTTGACCGCGTCGGTCACCCAGCCCTCGCCGAAGCTCTCCCACGCCAGCGCGGTGACCGGGCGCGCGCCCAGCATCGTCCACATCGCCATCTCGAACGCGCCCGTGTCCGATCCGGGCACGATGCCGATGCGATGCGTGTCGGGCAGATTCAGCAGCTCGCGCATCAGCTCGATGCAATATTGCAGTCGCTGCTTGCCCAGCTTCGAACGATGCGAGCGGCCGAGGACCGCGGTGGCGAGGCTGGCGGGGTCGTAGCCCGGCGGCTTGGCGCAGGGGCCGGACGAGAAGTGCGGCCGCGCAGGCTTCGCCTGCGGCTTGGTAACGTCGGTCAATTCAACTCTCCTTACAGAGAGCACGCGCGGCGTTGGGACCGCGTGGCCCGTCGACGGCACTAGCCGCGCGGCGGCGGGCTGGCAACCGCAATCGTCCGCTCGACAGTATCGAACACCCCCGGCGTGGTTTCGTCATGGAGAAGCCGATCGGGACACAGATGCCGCTGGCGCTGGCAAGACGCACGATCGTGGCCTTAGGATCTGGTCGGGGGCCGATGCTGTGGAGGCACTGGCATTGCGCATTGAAATCATGATGTTGAGCGCGATGATCGAAGATGGGTCCCGGCGCTTCACTACCGTGAACGCCGACGCTCCGCTGACCGGGACGGAAATCGCCGCCCTTGTCTACATGTTGGCGTCGATCATCTGCGGCATCCTGGTCTTCCGCTGGATCTACGTGGCGGGTCGCAATGCCCATGCCTTCAGTGCCGCGATGACCATGCCGCCCGACTGGAACGTCGGCTGGTTCTTCGTGGCGGTCGGCAATCTGTGGAAACCGTTCCAAGGAGTGCGCGAGGCGTAAACCGCGACGGTGAAATCCGGACCGACCGGATACCGTCGCCCTGCCCGGCTGGATCAGGACGGGTGGGGATAGTGGATCGCCACCACGCTGCTCGACAATCTCGTGTTCCGCGTGTCGCTGCAGGCGGACACCGGGGCGGAGCTGATCGTGGTGGACTGGTTCTTCGTCGGCTCGCTGCTGATCGACGTGCCGCTTGTCCTGCTGCTGCGGCGGCTGATCGCCCAACTGTCGGCGATGCAGGCGGCGCGGCTGGAGCGTGCGGCGAGCTTCGACTGACCGGCCGCACCGTTCGCCCCGCGGCCATTGGCGGTTCATCCGTCGCGGCGTAGGCGTCGCCCGTGGCAAGGGGCGGCATCAGCATGTGGCACGGCACGACGGGACGGCGCCGAAGCGCGGCGCTGGCGCTGTTCGCCCTGCTCGCCGCCTGCGGCCGCACGGAGCGCCCCGCGCCGCCACCACCGATCGGCAAGGTGGCGGGCCCTTCCATCCGCGAGACCGCGGCGTGCGAGACGGACCTGCGCAACCTGGGCGTCGATTTCACGCCCCTGCCCGACCGTCAGTTCGCGCCCGGATGCGGGCTGGTCGGCACGGTGAAGCTGCTCGACATCGGCGTGCCCACCGCGAACCTGGGCGCGATCCGCTGCGGTCAGGCGCGCGCCTTCGCCGCCTGGGCGCGCAACGGCGTGGCGCCCGCGGCCTACCAGATCCTGGGCAGCGAGCTGTCGCGCATCCTGACGATGGGCAGTTACGCCTGCCGCAACACCATCGGCACCAAGGGGCCGGGGCGCCGGTCGGGCCACGCGCTGGCCAATGCGATCGACGTGTCCGCGTTCGAGCTGAAGGACGGGCGCCGCGTCTCGATCCTGTCCGACTGGAACAGCGCCGATCCGCAGGTGCGCCGGTTCCTCCAGACCATCCGCACCTCCGCCTGCCGCCGCTTCGGCACCGTGCTGTCGCCGGACTACAACGCCGCGCACAAGGACCACCTCCACCTGGAAGACGACGGCGCGAACTTCTGTCGCTAACCTCGCTTACTTGCCCCCGTCATCAACCGGCCGTATCGCGCTGGGATGACAGAGACCCGCGTTCCCAGCCGCGTTTTCCCGCGTGCCAGCACCGATGCCCGCGCCGCCGAGCAGAGCATCTCCACCCCACAGACGGAAAGCCCGGCGTACAAGCTGGCGTTCCAGGACATGGACTTCCTGCTGCGCGAGGATTTGCGGCCCGTGCGCTTCCAGCTGGAGCTGCTGAAGACGCAGGTGATCCTGGACGAGGCGCATATCGGCTCCACCTTCGTCTTCTACGGATCGGCGCGGATACCCGAGCCCGCCAAGGCACAGGCGCTGCTGGATCTCGCCACCGACGACAAGGCGAGGAAGGTGGCGGAGCGGCTGGTCGCCAAGTCGCGCTACTACGACATGGCGCGTGAGCTCGCGCAATTGTGCTCCAACTTCCCGCGCGACGAGGCGGGCAAGCGGCACTTCGTCGTCTGCTCGGGCGGCGGGCCATCGATCATGGAGGCGGCCAACCGCGGCGCGGCGGACGTGCACGCCGAATCGATCGGCCTGAACATCGTCCTGCCGCACGAGCAGGCGCCCAACCCCTACGTCACGCCCGCGCTGAGCACGCAATTCCACTATTTCGCGCTGCGGAAGATGCATTTCCTGCTCCACGCACGCGCGCTGGCGGCCTTCCCTGGCGGCTTCGGCACGTTCGACGAGCTGTTCGAACTGCTGACGCTGATCCAGACGGGCAAGATCGAGCCGATTCCCGTGCTGCTGTTCGGCCGCGAGTTCTGGGAGCGCGTCGTCAACTTCGAGGCGCTGGTCGAGGAGGGCGTGATCTCCGAGCGCGACCTCGGCATCTTCCGCTACTGCGAGAGCGCGGCGGAGGGCTGGGCCGTCGTGCAGCAATTCTATCGCGAGCGGCAGGAGAAGGCGCCCACGCCGCCGGGCGCCTGACGCGACCTCACCGCGCCATGTCGACGCGGGCGAGGCGCGGCGAGAGCAGGTGGATGAGGAGCAGCGCGACCAGGTACGCGCTGCCCGCGACGGCGAACAGCGGCACGTAGCTGCCGATCCGGTCGAGCACGAAGCCGGCGTACTTCGCCATTACCATGCCGCCGACCGCCCCCGCCGTGCCGCCGATGCCGATCACCGATCCGACTGCGGCCAGCGGGAACATGTCGGTGGGGATGGCGTAGAGGTTCGCCGAGAATGCCTGGTGCGCGGCGGTGGCGATGCCGATCACCAGCACCGCCAGCCACAGATTGTCGATCCCCTGCGCGAAGAGGACGGGCAGTACCGCGACCGCGGCCAGCGCCATCGTGGCCTTGCGCGCCGCGTTCACGCCCCAGCCGCGGTGCAGCAGCCGGGAAGACAGCCACCCGCCCGCCACGCTGCCCAGGTCCGAGATGAGGTAGATCGCGACCAGCGGCGGACCGAAGCTCTTGAGATCGAGGCCGTAGCGCTCGCCGAGATAGCCCGGCAGCCAGAACAGGAAGAACCACCAGATCGGATCGATGCAGAAGCGGCCGAGCGCATAGGCCCAGGTCTCGCGCGTCAGCAGCACGCGCGTCCACGGCACGGTTGCGACGGGTTCGGGCGGATCCTGCTCGATCCACGCCAGTTCGTCCGGCGCGACCGCCGCGGTCTCGCGCGGACGACGGTAGAGCGCCCACCACGCCGCCAGCCAGACGAGGCTGGCGACGCCGGTGACGACGAACGCCATGCGCCAGCCGACCGTGACGACCAGGAACGGCACCAACAGCGGCGTCACCACCGCGCCGACGTTCGCGCCGGCGTTGAAGATGCCGATCGCCAGCGCCCGCTCGCGCGCCGGGAACCACTCGGTCACGGCCTTGATCGCCGAGGGGAAGCTGCCCGACTCGCCGATGCCGAGCGCGAACCGCGCCATCGCGAACTGCGTGACCCCTGACGCGAGGCCGTGCGCGATATGCGCGCCCTGCCAGATCACAAAGGCGACGGCATAGCCGATGCGCGTCCCCACCTTGTCGACGATGCGCCCGAAGCTGACGTAGCCGATGGCGTAGGCGACGGTGAAGAAGAAGACGATGTCCGCGTAATCGCCCTCCGACCAGCCGAACTCCGCGGAGAGCGTCGGCTTGAGGATGCCGATCATCTGCCGGTCGATGTAGTTGATGACGGTCGCGGCGAAGAGCAGCGCCACCACGCCCCAGCGTCGGCGCCCGGCGGGACGCATCAGCGCGGCGCGCGTTGGATCGAAGGTGGGCGCGCTCATGTCGCGTCCGTGCCGCTACTGCGTGGCATCCTCGCCTATCCTCACCTGCGTTATCGCTACCATCAATGTAACCGACGGGGCGCGTGGGGAAAGCCCGAAAATAGTCGGGCGTCAGCGCCCGCGCCGCGCCTCAGCGTGGCGCTCGGCGCGGGCGAGCAGCGCGTCGAGGTCCTCGCGCGCGATGTCGAAGCTCTCGTGCATCTCCTCCAGCGCGGCGTCGACGTCCGCCGGGTCGAGCCACCGCACCGTCACGGCGGGAGCGGGTTCGTGCGGGTAGCTGTGGGCGGTGGCGCGGTGCAGGAACATGGCCAGCGCGACCAGCGCAATCGAATTGATCGCGACCGGCGCGAAGGCGAAGGCATAGCCCGCGTCGTGGATGCCCTGGCTGCCGATCACCGCGGTCAGCGCAGCGGCGCCGCCGGGCGGGTGGAGGCAGCGCAGCAGCGACATGACGAGGATCGCCGCGCCGACCGCCACCCCCGCCGCCAGCGTCGGCTGCGGCACGAGGTGGAAGGCGGCGACGCCGACCAGGGTCGAGATCGTGTTGCCCCCCACCACCGGCCACGGCTGCGCCAGCGGGCTCGACGGCACGGCGAACACCAGCACCGCCGAGGCGCCCAGCGGCGCGACGATGATCGGCAGGTCCGCGCGGGCCAGCGGCAACCCGGCGCAGACGACGATGGTGAGCGCAATGCCGATCGCGGCGCACAGGCACGCGACCAGCCGGTCGCGCAGGTTGGCACCGGCCAGTAAGGGTTTGAAGATGGGCAAGGATCGCTCGCGCAGTGGACAGGCGGTGGCGGCTATCATCCTCCCCTCCGCGGTCAAGCCCGCCCCGCCTCAGTCGCCGGTAAGCGTCCGCCGCACCGCGTCGTGCCATCCCGCCGACAGCGCGATGCGACGGTCGTCGGCCATGGAGGGCTCGAAGCAACGCTCGCGCTGCCACAGCCTGCCCAGTTCGTCGGTGCCGCTCCACACCCCGGTCGCCAGCCCGGCGTGGAAGGCGGCGCCGCGGGCGGTGGTCTCCAGGTCGTGCGGGCGTTCCACCGGGGTGCCGATCATCCCCGCCATGAAGGTGCAGAGCCAGTCGTTCGCCGCCATGCCGCCGTCGACGCGCAGGATCGCGGGCCGCTCGCCGCCGTCCGCCACCATCGCGTCGACCAGATCCATCGTCTGATAGGCCACCGCCTCCAGCGCGGCGCGCGCCAGGTGCGCGGCGGTGGCCCCCAGCGTCAGGCCGTAGATTGCGCCGCGCGCCTGCGCGTCCCAGTGCGGTGCGCCCAGCCCGGTGAAGGCGGGCACCATATAGACGCCGTGGCTGTCGGGCACCTGCGTCGCCATGTCGTCGGTCTGCGACGCGTGGGTGATGACGCCCAGTCCGTCGCGCAGCCACTTCACCGCTGCCCCGGCGACGAAGATCGACCCCTCCAGAGCGTAGGTGGTCGTCCCGCCGCTGCGCCACGCCGGGGTGGTCAGCAGGCGGTGCTCCGACGCGATCGCCTCCTCGCCCGTGTTGAGCAGCAGGAAGCAGCCGGTGCCATAGGTGGACTTCGCCATGCCGCGCGCGAAACAGGCCTGGCCGAACAGCGCCGCCTGCTGGTCCCCGGCCACGCCCGCGATCGGCAGCGGGCGGTCGAACAGCCCGGCGGCGGTGGTGCCGTAGAGGTGCGCATTGTCGTGTACCTGCGGCAACATCGCCGCGGGCACGCGGAACAGGTGGCATAATTCCTCGTCCCACTCGCCGCGGTGAATGTCGAACAGCATCGTGCGGCTGGCGTTGGTGACGTCGGTGGCGTGGACCGCGCCGCCGGTCAGGCGATGGATCAGGAAGCTGTCGATCGTGCCGAACGCCAGCTCGCCACGTTCCGCGCGCGCCCGCGCGCCCGCGACGTTGTCCAGGATCCAGGCGATCTTCGTGGCGGAGAAATAGGGATCGATCAGCAACCCGGTGCGCGCGCGCACGGTCGCCTCCTCCCCTTTGAGCGCGCGGCAGGTGTCGGCACCGCGGCGATCCTGCCACACGATGGCGCGGTGGATCGGCTCGCCCGTGGCGCGGTCCCACACCACCGCCGTCTCGCGCTGGTTGGTGATGCCGATCGCCGCGATCGGTCGCGCCGCGCGCTCCATCGCCTCGCGCGCCACCGCCAGTGTGTCGCGCCAGATGTCCGCGGGATCGTGCTCGACCCAGCCCGGCGCGGGGTAATGCTGCGCGAATTCGCGCTTCGCGATGGCGACGCGGCGCGCCTCGCCGTCGAACACAATGGCGCGGGTGGAGGTGGTGCCCTGGTCGATGACAAGGATGTGGTCCGCCATCCGCTCTCCCCCGTTTGCTCGTTCCGCTAGCGCACCTTTCGCGCAGGCGGCGCGGCGCGTACAGGGGGTCGATGCGCGATCTACTCATCGTCGGCGGGGGCATCAACGGCGCGGGCATCGCGCGCGACGCGGCCGGGCGCGGGCTGACGGTGACGCTGGTCGAGCAGGACGACCTGGCCAGCCACACCTCCTCGGCATCGACCAAGCTGATCCACGGCGGGCTGCGCTACCTGGAATATGGCGAGTTCCGGCTGGTGCGCGAATCGCTGCGCGAGCGCGAGCGGCTGCTCGGCATCGCGCCGCACATCATCTGGCCGCTGCGCTTCGTGCTGCCGCAGACGCGCTCGCCGCGGCCGGCGTGGCTGGTTCGAACGGGGCTGTTCCTCTACGACCACATCGGCGGCCGCCGCTCGCTGCCGGGGACGCAGACCGTGCCGCTGGACGGCGCCTGCGGCGAGGGGCTGTCCGACCGGCGCGGCAAGGCGTTCGTCTACTCCGACTGCTGGGTGGACGACAGCCGGCTGGTCGTCCTCAACGCGCGCGACGCGGCGGATCGCGGCGCCGAGGTGCTGACGCGCACGCGCTTCCTGTCCGCCCGCCGGGACGCCGACGGCTGGCGCGCGGTCATCGACGACGGCGGCGCCGCGCGGGAGATCCGCGCGCGCATTCTGGTCAACGCGGCGGGACCGTGGGTGGCGGACGTGCTCGGGCGCGTGCCCTCCAACCGGCAGCGTCCCGGCGTGCGGCTGGTGAAGGGGAGCCACATCGTCGTGCCGCGGCTGTACGCGGGCGAGCACGCCTTCATGCTGCAGAACCCCGACCGCCGCATCGTCTTCGCCATCCCCTACGAGCGCGACTTCACGCTGGTCGGCACCACCGACGAGCCGTGGACGCAGTCGCCCGGCCCCGCGACGATCGCACCGGATGAGACGCGCTACCTGCTGGAGACGGTCGCGCGCTACTTCGCCCGGCCGGTGGCGGAGGGCGACGTGAAGTGGAGCTACGCGGGCATCCGCCCGCTGCACGACGATCACGCCGCCAGCGCCTCCGCGGTGACGCGCGACTACGTCCTCGACCTCGACGGCGAGGGCGCGCCGCTGCTCAGCATCTTCGGCGGCAAGATCACGACATACCGCAAGCTCGCCGAACACGCGATGGCGACGCTGGGACCGTGGCTTCCCGCCTCCGCGGACTGGACCGCCGGCCAGGCGCTGCCCGGCGGCGCGCTGCCCGACGGCGATGCGGAGGCGCTGGTGCTCGGGCTACAGGCGTCGCATCCCGGCGCCGCGACCGCGCGGCTGCGGCGGCTGGTGCGCGCCTACGGAACCGACGCCGCCGCGATCCTCGCTGCGGGGGGCGAGGACCTGGGCGGCGGGCTGACCACGGGCGAGGTGGATCACCTGGTCGCGCGGGAATGGGCGCGGACGAGCGAGGACGTGCTGTTCCGGCGCAGCAAGCTGGGTCTCCACGTGCCGCCGGGCACGCGCGAGCGGCTGGACGCCCATCTCAGTCGAGCCGCCGCCCGAGTTCCTTGTTGAGGCCGAGCGCGATCAGCGTCGCGACCGCGCCCGACAGGAGGTAGGCGCCCGCCGCGATCAGCCCGAACCATTCGGCCAGCAGCAGCGCCGCCAGCGGGGCGAAACCGGCGCCGAACAGCCAGGCCAGATCGCTGGTCAGCGCCGCACCGGTGTAGCGCGCCCGCTTGGGAAAGTTGCTGGTCACCGCGCCCGACGACTGGCCGAACGACAGGCCGAGCAGGATGAAGCCGCCGATCATGAACACCGCCTCCCCGCGCTCCCCCGCGTCCAGCAGCTGCGGCGCGAAGCCGGAGAAGACGGCGATCGCCGCCGCGGTATAGCCGAGCAGCGAGCGCCGCCCGATGCGATCGGCGAGCAGGCCGGAGACGATGATCGCCGCCACGCCGAACATCCCGCCGACCAGCTCGATCAGCAGGAAGCGCGTGATGCTCTCGCGCGTGAACAGCGCCACCCACGACAGCGGGAACACCGTCACCATGTGGAACAGCGCGAAGCTGGCGAGCGGCGCGAAGGCACCGATGACGATGTTGCGCCACTGCGCCTTCAGCGTCGCCGTCACGCGGCTAGGCGTCAGCTCGCGGCTCTTGAACATCTCGTTGTATTCCGGAGTCACCACGATGCGCAGCCGAGCGAACAGCGCGACGACGTTGACGGCAAAGGCGACGAAGAAGGGATAGCGCCAGCCCCAGCTGATGAAATCCTCCGGCGACAGCGTGCCGAGGAAGAAGGCGAACAGCCCGCTCGCCAGCATCAGGCCCAGCGGAGCGCCCAGCTGCGGCACCATCGCCCACCAGCCGCGCTTCTGCTCGGGCGCGTTGAGCGCGAGGAGCGAGGCGAGCCCGTCCCATGCCCCGCCAAGCGCGATCCCCTGTCCGATGCGGAACAGGGCGAGGAGCAGCGCGGACCAGATGCCGACCTGCGCCGCGCCGGGCAGGAAGGCCACCGCCACGGTCGAGGTGCCGAGCAGGAACAAGGCGATGGTCAGCTTCGTGCCGCGGCCGTGGCGCCGGTCGATCGCCATGAAGATCTGCGTGCCGATCGGCCGCGCGATGAACGCCAGCGGGAAGATCGCGAACGACCACAAGGTGGCGGTCAGCCGGTCCATCCACGGGAAGACCAGCGCGGGAAACACGATCACCGAGGCGAGCGCGTAGACGAAGAAGTCGAAGAACTCGGACGTACGGCCGATGATGACGCCGATGGCGATCTCCGCCGGATTGACGTGCGCGTCATCGTGGCCGTGGATGGCGCGGGCGTCGCGCTCCAGCGGCGCGGAATGGGCGGTAGCCTCAACCATCATATGTTTCCGTGATTCCGAACGCTCGAGCGGGGCAAATAGTCGCGTCGTGCGTTGCAGGGGATAGGACAAATTGTCCTATTTCGCAGGTGCACAACGAGGACTAGCTGGCTGCTGTCATGACTCGCTTCCTCCGTGCCCTCCCGCTTCTCGCGCTCCCGGCCCTGGCCGGCTGCGACTGGGTCGTGATGAATCCCGCCGGTGATGTGGCGCGCCAGCAGGCGAACCTGATCCTGTGGTCGACCTTCCTCATGCTCCTCATCATCGTGCCGGTGATGGTGCTGACGGTGCTGTTCGCGTGGCGATACCGCGCGACGAACCGCGACGCGGAGTACAAGCCCGACTGGGACCATTCGACCGGTCTGGAGCTGGTGATCTGGTCCGCGCCGCTACTCATCATCATCGCACTGGGCGCGCTCACCTGGGTGGCGACGCACACGCTCGATCCCTACCGTCCGCTCAGCCGGCTGGCGGCGGGCAAGCCGGTGCCGGCGGGGCAGCGCCCGCTGGAGGTGCAGGTCGTCTCGCTCGACTGGAAATGGCTGTTCATCTATCCCGAGCAGGGCATCGCGACGGTGAACGAGCTGGTCGTGCCGGTCGATCGCCAGGTGCGCTTCCGCCTCACCTCCTCCTCGGTGATGAACACCTTCTACGTGCCCGCGATGGCCGGCATGATCTACACCATGCCCGGCATGGAGACGAAGCTGCACGCCGTGCTGAACCGGCCCGGCCGGTTCGAGGGCGCGTCCGCCAACTATTCCGGCGCCGGCTTCTCCGACATGCGCTTTCCCACGCTGGCGATGGACTCGACCGGGTTCGACCGCTGGGTCGCGGCGGTGAAGGGGGGCGGACAGCGGCTGGACACGCGCGCCTATCTGACGCTGGAGCGGCCGAGCGAGAAGGTGCCGACCCTCCGCTTCGCCGCGATTGAGCCGCGACTCTTCGAGCGCGCCGTGCAGATGTGCGTGCGCCCGGGCCAGGCCTGCATGGGCGACACGATGGGTCATGGCACGCATCCTCCCGTCAACAATCGCCCGGCGCAGCCCGGCCGTCCCGAGGGCGCGCTGCAGAAGGAGCCGGGCGAGAAGGGCAGCAGCCCGCACATGTCCGCCCCCCATGGCCAGCCTGCCGGCAACGCCTCTCCCGAGGATGACGGCAGCAACCGCAACATGACCCGCCTCGATCCGCACGCCCTCCCCGGGCGCCCGGTCTCCGGCCTGAGCTGAGCATCATGTCCGACACCTTATTGAAGACCATCTTCGGCCGCCTGACGCTGGAGAGCTTCCCGATCCACGAACCGATCCTGATCGCGACCTTCGCGATGGTGGCGCTGGGCGGCGTCGCGCTGGTCGGCGCGCTCACCTACTTCAAGCTGTGGGGCTGGCTGTGGCGCGACTGGTTCACCAGCGTGGACCACAAGAAGATCGGCATCATGTATATGGTGCTCGGCCTCGTCATGCTGCTGCGCGGCTTCGCCGACGCGATCATGATGCGGTTGCAGCAGGCAATGGCCTTCGGCGGGAACGAGGGCTACCTCAACGCGCACCATTACGACCAGATCTTCACCGCGCACGGCGTCATCATGATCTTCTTCGTGGCGATGCCGTTCGTCACCGGCCTGATGAACTACGTCGTCCCGCTGCAGATCGGCGCGCGCGACGTCAGCTTCCCGTTTCTCAACAATTTCAGCTTCTGGATGACGACGGCCGGCGCGGTGATCGTGATGGCGAGCCTCTTCGTCGGCGAGTTCGCGCGGACCGGCTGGCTGGCGATGGCGCCGTTGTCGGGGCTCGACTACTCACCCGACGTCGGCGTCGATTACTACATATGGGCGCTCCAGGTGGCGGGCGTGGGCACCTTGCTTTCCGGCGTCAACCTGATCGCGACCATCGTGAAGATGCGCGCGCCGGGTATGACGCTGATGAAGATGCCGATCTTCACCTGGTCGGCGCTGACCACCAACGTGCTCATCGTCGCCGCCTTCCCCATCCTGACCGCGGTGCTGGCGATGCTCAGCCTCGACCGCTACGTCGGCACCAACTTCTTCACGAACACGCTGGGCGGCAACCCGATGATGTACGTGAACATGATCTGGATCTGGGGGCATCCGGAGGTCTACATCCTGATCCTGCCGGCGTTCGGCGTGTTCAGCGAGGTGACGTCGACCTTCACCGGCAAGCGCCTGTTCGGCTACACGTCGATGGTCTACGCGCTGCTGGTCATCACGATCCTGGCCTATCTCGTGTGGCTGCACCATTTCTTCACGATGGGATCAGGCGCGAGCGTCAATTCCTTCTTCGGCATCACGACGATGATCATCTCGATCCCGACGGGGGCCAAGATCTTCAACTGGCTGTTCACGATGTACAAGGGGCGCATCCGCTTCGAACTGCCGATGATGTGGACGATCGCCTTCATGCTGACGTTCGTCATCGGCGGTATGACGGGCGTGCTGCTGGCGGTGCCGCCGGCGGACTTCGTGCTGCACAACTCATTGTTCCTCGTCGCGCATTTCCACAACGTCATCATCGGCGGCGTGCTGTTCGGGATGTTCGCGGGCATCAATTACTGGTGGCCCAAGGCATTCGGCTACACGCTGGACAAGCGCTGGGGCACGATCAGCTTCTGGTGCTGGGTGGTCGGCTTCTGGGTGGCGTTCACGCCGCTCTACATCCTCGGCCTGATGGGCGTGACGCGGCGGCTGCGCCACTTCGAGGATCCGTCGCTGCAGATCTGGTTCGTCATCGCGGGCATCGGCGTGGCGATCATCGCGATGGGCATCCTGGCGCTGCTGATCCAGCTCTACGTCAGCGTGCGCGACCGCGAGCGGCTGCGCGACGTGACCGGCGATCCGTGGGGTGGGCGCACGCTGGAATGGGCGACCTCCTCCCCGCCGCCGGAGTATAATTTCGCCTTCACGCCGGTCGTCCACGATCTCGACGCCTGGTACGACATGAAGAGCCGCGAGGCCGAGCGCCCCGTGGGCGGCTTCCGGGACATCCACATGCCGAAGAACACCGCAGCGGGCGTCGTCCTCGCCGGGCTGTCCGCGGTCACCGCGCTGGCGATGATCTGGTATATGTGGTGGCTCGCGATCCTCGCCTTTGCCGGGATCGTCGGCTTCGCGATCTGGCACAGCTTCGACTACGACGGCGACTACCACATCCCGGCCGAGGAGGTGGCGCGCGTCGAGGATGCGCGGACGCACAGCCTCGCGTCGACGAAGCCGGCGGAGGCCTGAGCCATGGCGACGACGGCCGCAGGCACCGAGGCGCCCGCCTTCTACGATCTCGACCCGCACGAGCATCCCGCGGGCGGCAGCACGATGCTGGGCTTCTGGCTCTACCTGATGAGCGACTGCCTCATCTTCGCGATGCTGTTCGCGGCCTGGGGCGTCTACGGCTCGGCCTATGCCGGGGGGCCGACGCCCAAGGAGCTGTTCGACCTGAAGCTGGTCGCGGTGAATACCGCGATGCTGCTGTTCTCCTCGCTGACCTACGGCTTGGCCATGATCGCCAGCGACGAGGACCGGCGCGGCGCGACGCTGGGCTGGCTGGCGGCGACCGCGGTGTTCGGCGCGGCGTTCCTCGGGATCGAGCTCTACGAGTTCAGCCACCTGCTGCACGAGGGCGCGGGACCGCAGCGCTCCGCCTTCCTCTCCTCCTTCTTCACGCTGGTGGGCACGCACGGTCTGCACGTCACCTTCGGCCTGGTCTGGCTCGCGGTGCTGATGGTGCAGGTGGCGCGCGGCGGGCTGATCCCCGCCAACGTCCGCCGGCTGCAATGCCTGTCGCTGTTCTGGCACTTCCTCGATGTGATCTGGATCGGCGTGTTCACCTTCGTCTACCTGCTCGGAGTGCTGCGATGAGCGCCCATCACGACGCCCATGGAGCGGCCGCGGACCACGACGGCGGCGCACCGCACGGCACGCGCAAATCCTACCTGATCGGCTTCGCGCTCTCCGTCCTGCTGACGGCCGTGCCGTTCGCGATCGTGATGGCGGACGGGATCGTCGGGCCGCAGACCGCGGCCGGCATCTGCATGGTCTTCGCCGTGGTGCAGATCCTCGTCCACATGGTCTACTTCCTCCACATGAACACCAAGTCGGAGAACGGCTGGACCATGATGGCGCTGATCTTCACCGTCATCGTCGTCGTCATCGCGCTGACGGGATCGTTGTGGGTGATGTACCACATGAACGCCAACATGATGCCGGGCATGGGCGACATGTCGGGCGGGATGTAGCCGCCGTGCGCCGGCGCCGCGGGGTCGCCGTCGCGGCGGCGCTGGCGGCGGTGGCCGTGCTGCTGGCGCTCGGGATCTGGCAGGTCGAGCGGCGCGCATGGAAGCACGCGCTGGTCGCGCAGGTGGAGCGCCGCCTGGCCGCAGCCCCGGTCACCGCGCCGGGTCCGGCGGCGTGGCGCACGATCGACGCCGGAGACGCCTACACCCGCGTCCGCGCCGATGGGCGCTACCGCGCCCGCGCGGACGTGCTGGTGCAGGCGGTGACCGCGCTGGGCGGCGGCTATTGGGTGGTGACGCCGTTCGACACGGCGGCGGGCTGGACCGTGCTGGTCAACCGCGGCTTCGTTCCCGCGGCGGAACGCGCGCGGATCGCCCCGCCTTCCGCGCGCTTCGTCACCGGACTGCTGCGCGTCAGCGAGCCGGGCGGCGCGTTCCTGCGCAGCAACGATCCCGCCGCGGGCCGCTGGTACTCGCGCGACGTCGCCGCGATCGCGCGAGCCGGCGGCTTGGGCGATGCGGCGCCCTATTTCATCGACGCCGATGCCGCCGGCGCGGGCTGGCCCCGCGGCGGCATGACGGTGGTGCGCTTCGCCGACAACCACCTCGTCTACGCGCTCACCTGGTTCGCACTCGCCGCGCTCGTCGCGATCCTCGCCTGGCGGGCGCTGCGACGCGAGGGGGCAGCGTGACGGCGCGTCGACCCGTCGGCGACGAGGCGACGCGGCGCAACCTGTGGCTGCTGGTACAGTTGCGCTGGCTCGCGGTCGCCGGGCAGCTGGCGACCATCCTGTCCGTGCGCCTCTTGCTCGACGTCGCGCTGCCGCTGACACCGATGCTGGCCATCGTGGCGCTGCTCGCCGGGCTGAACCTGGCCGCGATGCTGACGCGGCGACGCTGGCCCGCGACGCAGCAGGCGCTGCTGGCCACGCTGCTGATCGATGTCGCCGGCCTGACCGGGCAATTGTGGCTGAGCGGCGGCGCGACCAATCCCTTCGTCTCGCTCTACCTGCTGCAGGTCGTGCTGGGCGCGGTGCTGCTGGAGGCGTGGGCGAGCTGGACGCTGGTGGTGCTCACCAGCCTCGCCTTCGCCGCGCTGGCGCTGCTCGCCCCGCCGCTGGCGCTGCCGGAAGGCATGGCGAGCACGCTGTCCCCGCCGCACGTGCTGGCGGGCTGGTTCAACTACACGCTGGCGGCGGTGCTGCTGGTCACGTTCACGACGCGGATCGCGCGCAACCTGCGCGACCGCGACGCGCGGCTGGCGGTGCTGCGCCAGCGCGCGGGCGAGGAGGAGCAGATCGTGCGCATGGGCCTGCTCGCCAGCGGCGCCGCGCACGAACTGGGCACGCCGCTCGCCTCGCTGTCGATCGTGCTGGGCGACTGGCGCGGCGACGCCACGGTGCGCGACCATCCCGCGCTGGCCGCCGAGGTGGCGGAGATGCAGGCGGAGGTGGCGCGCTGCAAGGAGATCGTCGCCGGCATCCTCTTCGCCGCGGGGGAGGTGACGGGCGAGGCGCCCGAGCGCACCACCCTCGCCCGCTTCCTGTCCGGCATCGCAACGGGCACACGCGGGCCGATCACGATCGAGAACCGCGTCGGCGACGTCGCCATCGTCGCCGACCGCGCCCTGGGCCAGGCGCTGTCCAACCTGGTCGACAATGCGGCGGAGGCGGGGGCGGCACATGTGGTGCTGACGGTCGAACGCGAGGACGACGACCTCGTCATCCACGCCGCCGACGACGGGCCGGGCTTTCCGGCCGAGATGCTGGCCTCGGTCGGTCGCCCCTACAACAGCACGAAGACGCGGCGCGGCGCGGGGCTGGGCCTGTTCCTTTCCAGCAATGTGCTGCGCCAGCTGGGCGGCACGCTGGAGGCGCGCAACCGCGCCGCCGGCGGCGCGGTGGTGACACTGCGGCTGCCGTTCGCCGCGCTCGCGCTGGAGGATTGACGATGGAGCCGCGCCGCCTGCTGATCGTGGAGGACGACGCCGTGCTGGCGAAGACGCTGGCGCGATCGTTCGAGCGGCGCGGCTACGCCGTCGAACTGCTCCCCTCGCCCGAGGGGCTGGCCGACACCGCGGCACGGTTCGCACCGACGCACGCGCTGGTCGACCTGCGGCTGGGCGGCGCCTCCGGCCTCACGTGCATCCGCCTGCTGCACGAGGCGGATGCGACGACACGGATCGTGGTGCTGACCGGCTTCGCCAGCATCGCCACCGCAGTGGAGGCGATCAAGCTGGGCGCGACCAACTACCTGACGAAGCCCGCCAATACCGACGACATCGAGGCGGCGTTCGAGCGGGTGGAGGGTGATGCGGCCACCGACCTCGCCACCCGCCCCACGTCGATCCGCACGCTGGAATGGGAGACCATCCACCAGACGCTGGTGGACACGGATTTCAACATCTCCGAGGCGGCGCGGCGGCTGGGGCTGCATCGCCGCACGCTGGCGCGAAAGCTAGACAAGCGGCATTGGTGAGGCCACGGCGCGATCGAGCGCCGCGATGGCGCGCCGCGTGTCGATGCGCAGCGCGGGGATGCCGTCGCGCGCACCATGCGACACCGCGTTCCAGCGCTGTCCCAGGGCGCCGAGCCCCAGCATCCCGGCGAAGCCCGCCACGCGGTGCGCGAGCGCGGGGTCGCCGCCGTCGTCGTCCAGTCCCTTCAGCGCGACGACCAACTGGTCTCGCAGGCCGCTCGCGAGCCGCCGGATCTCCTCCGCGCCCAGCGCCGCCGCCAGCCGGTCGAGGTCGGGCAGTGGCTGCGGCGTCCATCGCCGCGCCAGTACTCCCGCCTCCACGGGGCCGATTTCCCGCAGGTGTTCGTCGGCTCCCTCCACCCCAGCCGCGGCGACGACGACGACGGGCACGCGCGCCGTCGGACCGTCGAGCGCACGAACCGCGGCAACGAGCGACGCGGCGCCGTGCACGACCAGCAGGTCCGGCGTGCACGCCGCGACATCGGCGGCGCAGCACGTCTCCACGTCAGCCAGCTCGACCCGCCAGTCCGAAAACCCATGGGCCAGAGTCGTGATGGCCGCCGCACCGTCCGATGATGCGACCACAAGGACTACACCATTGTTTTTCATTTGTTTTGCTCAAGCTTCGACTAGCGGGATCGGTTTCGCATGGTAAAGTGGCCTGACCGATTTATGTTATGAACGAGGCAGCAGGGGAGGCGGTTGCATCGTGGGGGGAGCACGTATTCTCGTGACGGACGACCACCCGCTGACGCGGGAGGGACTGTCGCTGGCGGCGCGCGCGGCGCTGCCCGGTGTGCAGGTGGACACCGCGGGGACGGTGGCCGAGGCGGTGCCGCTGCTCAGCCGGTTGACGCCCTACCGGCTGATCCTGCTCGACTTCGCGCTTCCCGATTCGCACGGCTACGCCGGAATGCTCCAGTTGCAGCAATACGCACCGGCGACGCCGATCGTGATCGTCACCGCGCACGAGCAGTCGCATCTGATCGAGGCGGCAAAGGCGCTGGGCGCGGCGGGCTTCCTGTTCAAGAGCCAGCCGCTCGACACGATCGCCGGCATCCTTCGCGAGGTGCTGGCGGGACGGACGCACTTTCCATCGAACGTCGCGCCCGATCCGCTGATCGCCGCCGCGCGCGCGCAGATCGCCACGCTGTCCAAGGCGCAATATGCGGTGCTGCTCGCGCTCGCCGACGGCCGCTCGAACAAGCAGATCGCCTATGACCTCAGCATCACCGAAGCCACGGTGAAGGCGCACCTGACCGCCGTGTTCCGGAAGATGGGCGTCACCAACCGCGCGCAGGCGCTGCTCGCCGCCGGGCCGCTGCTGCGCAGCGCGCAGGAGGGTGCGTCGTGACGGGCGCGGCATCGCCACCTGCCCTGCGACTGCTCTACGTCGACGACGATGCCGACATTCGGCACATCGTCGCGCTGTCGCTGCGGCTGGACGGCGCGATCGACGCGCGCTTCGCCGGGTCGGGCGAGGAGGCGCTGGAACTGCTGCGCGCAGAGCCGCAGTTCGACGCCGCGCTGGTCGACGTGATGATGCCGGGGATGGGCGGGATGGCGCTGGCGGAGGAGATGCGCGAGCGCGGGGAGACCCGCGACGTGCCGGTGATCTTCGTGACCGCGCGCGGTCGCGAGGCGGACCTCGACGCCTATCGCGCGCGCGGCGCGGCGGGGGTGATCGTGAAGCCGTTCGATCCGCTGACGCTTCCCGCCGAGATCCGGCGGCAGCTGGGACAGGCGAAGGTCGCGCAGGCGTAAGACGTTGGTCGCACGCCGGCCGCATGGGCGGGGTCAGGCAAGAACTCGTCAACCTCGATTGCCGAGCGTCGGGTCATGGAGCACCCGCAACGCCACCTGACCGACCGTTTGCGCGACGACCACGACCACGTCCGCGCGACGCTGGACCAGCTCGAGGTCTATTTCGACGGCGCGCAGGCGCCGACCGACATGGCCTTCTCCCGCCTGCGCTGGGCGCTGGTGCGCGAGCTGGCAATGCACCTGGCGGTGGAGCGCACCGCCTATCCCGGCGTCATGACGAAGCTGCGCGGCGGCGCGCTCTACCAGGGGCTGGACCGCGCGCTGGATGCGGATCTCGCCAGCCACATGGCCGGCTGGACGCCGTCGCGCATCCACGCCGAATGGCCGCGCTACCGGTCGGAAGCGCGGCTGCTGGCGCGGCGGCTGCGGCGGCGCATGGCCTATGAGGAGAGCGCGCTGTTCCCCGTCATGGCGGCGTGAGCGACGAGGGCGCCTCAACCGCCGCCAGCACACCCAGGTGGACGGCCAGGGAGTAGAGGATGCCCGCCTCGCGCGCCAGCTCGGCGCGGACCATGGGCATCATGACCGCCGTCACCCGGCAGAACAGCGGCCATTGTCCGGCCACGGCGTCGGGCGACCAGCGGTAGAGATACTGCGACCAGTCCTCTTCCAGCTCGCCGACGTCGTGCATCGCCGCCACCGCCGTCGCGGCGTGCCGGTCTCCCGCCGCGCTCTCCATCGTCGCGCGCAGCACCGCGCCCTCCCGGGCACGGTGATCGCGCACCACGACCGCCAGCCGCTCCAGCAGGGCGCTGGCGCGCGCCGGGTGCGCTTCCCCAGCCGTCGCGTGGAGCAGGTCGGCGATCAGCGCCTCGATCGTCGCATGGTCCTGCATCAGCCGCTGGTAGCTCATCGCGCCGCCTCCAGGAGCGCGGCGAGCTCTCGCGCGGCGAGCGGGCGCGTGAAGCGGATGCCCGCCGCGCCGCCGTCCTGCCAGCAAAGCCGCCCCGTCAGCGACAGCTCGCCGACCAGCAGCACCAGCAAGGTGCCCGTCCGCGCCGGCAGCGTCCGCCCGATGCGCGCGCCGCCGAGCGCGATGTCGCGCAGCGGCGCGTCGATCAGCTGATCGTCGACGATCAGTCGCGCGTTGCGCGCGAAGGTGAAGCGCGGGCTGCGCGGGCGCTGGTCCGCCGGCGGGGCCAGCACCGGCACGTCGAGCCGCAACCCCGCCAGCCGGTCGCGCGACCAGATCACGGTGGCGTCCGCCGGCTCCAGCGAGCGCGCCTCGATCCGCACGCGTGCACCGGGCGCCGGCGGCGCGTCCAGCTCGATGCCGACGCCCTGGTCGGACAGGTTGCGCACGATGCACACCCGCTCAGACCCGTGCTCGGTCAGCTTGCCCACGGCGAAGCAGGTGCGCTGGCGCACGTGGCTGCGGCGCTCCGGCGGCAGGTCGGGGAGCGAGGGCGGATGGCGAAGGAGTGCGGTCATCGTCGGTGTCCTCAACGGATCTTCACGCGGTAGCGGAGCTGGAAGGAAGCGGTGGCGGCGAAGCTGGCGCCCAGCGTGACGCGAACGGCGCGGATGCGCGCGTCGTAGCCGGCCGCGTCGGGCACGGGCACGTAGGACCAGCTGGTCCCGTCGGAGAATTCCAGTCCGTCGCCCGGCGCGGCGAGCGAGGAATAGCTGTAGGTCAGCCCGCTCGACAGCAGCCCGGTGCCGAGCAGGTTGCCGTCGGCGAATTCGACCGGCCCCTTCCCCGCGCCGGCGAGGTCGCCGACGTAGAGGACGGTGTTCGCCGGCAGCGGCTCCTCCAGCTTCACGCCCGCCACCGTCTTCAGCGCGTTCGCCAGCGGATTGGTGGCGCGGGTGCGGTAGTCGACGATCGATCCGGGCAGCGATCTGGGCAACGCGTTGCCCAGCGGATCGGAGACGACCGTCGCGGTCTTCGTGATCGTCAGCGGATCGGCCGCCGCCGTGGCGGGCAGCGCGAGCAGGATCGCGGGGAGCAACGGCCCCCTCACCGCCCTGCCCCCAGCCGGCGCGCGGCAGTGCCGACGTCGCGCTGGTCGAACTTCATCCGCAGCGTCAGGAACGGGCCGGCGCGGGTGTAGCGATCCTCCGCCACGTCGCGGTCGCGATAGCCGGACAGGTTGTAGCCGGCGGTCAGCCACAGGTCGCCCCCGGGGGACAGCCCGATCACCGGACCGGCGGCATAGGCCAGCGTGCCGCGCGACCAGCTGTGCTGCACCGACCCCTGCGCGCCCACGTCGATCCGGCGCCCCAGCGCGCGCCGGACATCGAAGCCGACCGCGTCGGTGTAGCCGGCGAAATCGTCGCCGCCGAAGCTGCCGTCGACCCATTTGGCGCCGTAGTAGAGCGTCGCCTCCCAGCCGCGCCGCGCGCGCTCCGCCTCGCTGCGATAGTTGACCGCGACATTGCCGAGGACGCGGAAGCTGTCCTGCGCGCCCGCGCCCGTGGCGTAGCCGATGCCGCCCAGCGGGTTGCGGCCGGCGAAGCCCGCGTCGGCGCGCTCGTGGCGCAGCTGCACGCGGTCAAGCAGCGACCAGCGGCTGTCGAGCGGGCGCCACGCCATCGACAGGTCCGCGCTGGCGAAACGCGCGGTGGTGCCCCCCTGCTGCCGCGCCTCGTACCAGCGCAGCGCGGAGGCGATCGTCTTCCCGTCGCCCAGCGTACGCAGCAGGTTGCTGGTCAGGCCCAGGCGATCGCCGCTGTCAGCGGCGCGCCACTCGGCCCGCCCGTTCCACGACCAGTCCGGCCCGCGATAGCTGGCGCCCAGCGTCAGCGCGGCGAAATCCTCGTTGGTGCCGTCGCGGGTCAGCGCGCCGCCGGTCGCCGCGGGCTGAAAGGCGGTGACGCGCGCGCCCTCGGGCAGGCGACCGCGCAGCGTGCTGGCGGCGTCCAGCGTCGCGTCGATCGTCCAGCGCGGGCCGAGCGGCAGCGACTGCGTCAGCCCGTATTGCGCGAAGGTACGCATCCCGTCTTCGCTCGCCACCGCCTGCTCCGCCGCGGCCTGGCGGTTGATCGTGCTCGTCAGCTTCGCGCCGGACCAGGGGGCGAGGTCGAAGCCCAGCTGCGCGGTCTGCGTCGTGAAGCCGCTGCCGTCGGCGATCTCGTATCCGCCGATCAGGCGCACGCCGGGTGTCAGGCGGTAGGCGGCGGTCAGCTGGTGGCGGACGGGAAAGTCGACGCTGTCTTTCGAACCGCCGGGCGCCAGCTGCGTCTGCGCGCCCAGCGTCAGCCGCCCGGCGAGCAGCGCCTGCGTGCCGCCCAGCGTCAACAGGTTGGAGGTCCGGTCACCGCCGTCCTGCCCGCGATCGGTCGCCAGCTGCACGCCGGCGAAGGCGGTGCCGGCGGCACGGCGCCACTCGGCGCGCACGTCGGCGGCGGTGCGCGCCGCGCCGGTCAGGAACTGGTCCTGGCGCCACGCCGTGCCGGTGACGGACAGTCGATCGGTCAGCGCGACGCGCCCGTCCACGCCGATCTTGCGGCTGCCCGCCTCCACCCCGTTCTGCTGGCCGACGCCGAAGCCCGCGTCCTGCTGGCGCGCGTAGCCGAGGAGGTCGACGCCCGGCCCGTGATGCTCCGCCTCGACCAGCCACGCCTGCCCCGCCTGCAAGCCGCGCCGTCCGCCGGTCGCCGCCTCGACGCGCAGCGTGGTCGCGCCGGACAGGCGGGCGCGGGCGTCGACCGCGATCAGCGACGCGTCGGACAGCGCCTGGTCATGCAGCGCGGTGACGCCGACTTCCCCGCGCCCGTCCACCGTGCGCGCGGCGGCGCGCACGCCCGCGACGCGACGGCGGGCGGCGCCGTAGGTCTCGTAATCGACGACGATGAAGACCGGATTCCGGTTGGCGTCGCGGCTCAGCACCGGCTCGCGGAAGCGGATCGTGCCCATCTCCGCATCGATGTCGTAGTCAATGTGGCGCACCATCGCCGTGGACGAGACGATCAGTTCCGAACGGTAGCGGTCGCGCACCTCGATCCGCAGCTTGTCGGTGTTCGGCACGATGTCGCGCACGGACAGGCGGTACGGGCCGGAAAGGCCGTTGCCGGCGATCTCGTCGCGCCCGTACAGCTCGTCGCTGTTCGCCGCGAAGGCGGTGACGCTGACGTGGCGCCCCTCGTAGGCGACCTTCGCACCGTTCAGCGTGCGGTTGTAGCGGCCGAGCTGCGTGTCGGTGAAGCCGGTCTCGTAATCGCCCAGCAGCGCCACCAGCTCGCGCCGTTCCAGCCGCAGGTACAGCTTGCGCTCGGTCGCGGCGTCCTGGCCCTGGCGCGTGTTGTCGCCGTAGACGGTGTAGTAGCGGTCGGGATCGATCGTGCCGAGCCGGCCGCGCGTCCGGTCGCGCGAGCGGTCGCTGTCATAGGCGATCGTCGCCAGCCACTCGCCCTTCACGCGACCCTTCGCGTAGAGCGCCAGCTGGCCGTCGGACACGATCTTCCCGCGCGAATACCACGGCAGCGAGCGCCCGTGCTTGTTCAGGACGTCGTAGCCCAGCGTGCCGGCGCCGAAGCCGACCACCGTCCAGGTCTTCGCCGCGGGCACCAGCCAGGCGCGCACATCGACGCGGTGTGCCCCCTTCTCGTCGGCGAGTGTCAGGCTGGCGCGTGCCGCCCCCGCCTGCGCGGTGGGGCGCAGCGTCAGCAGCGCGATGCCATCGTCGCCGACGACGCGCGCGGTCGCCAGCGCCGCGTTGCCGGAGGCGGCGCGGGTCTGGTCCAGCGCGGCGTCGGTGGCGGCGGCATGGGGCGCCGAGACCTCGAAGGGCACCACTGTCCCCGAGCGCACCGGACGGCCGGCGCGATCGGTCAGCCGGACGGCGATGCGCGGTGCGGTGACGCCGTCGGCGGCGAGCCGGCTGAGCGCAGGCACGACCACCGCCTGCGCCGGCGCGCCCGCCGCGTGGACGGTGCGGGTCAGCGTCTCCGCCAAGCCGCCGTCGGCGTTCAGCACCCGCGCCTCCAGCCGATTGTCGCCCTCCACCAGGGGAATGCCGCTCCACCGTGAGATCGCGATCGTGCCCGTGGGATCGGTATCGGTCGCGTCGAAGGCGAGCGGGTCGCTGGGCCGACCGTCGATCGTCAGCGCGACGCGCTGCCCCGGTCGGTGCTTCACCACCACGCGGATCGCGGGCGCGCGCGGGTTGTGGTCCATGTGCGGGAACAGCAGCGCCACGCCCGGCGCCTGACCCGCAAACCAGTCGCGGTCGCCCGCCGCCCGTGCGTCGTCGCCGGGCGCCTCCGCCTCGGCGGCCACCGCGGGGCGGCCGGTCAGCTCCAGGCGGAAGTCGGCGCGCTTCACCAATCCGCCGTCGCTCTCGACGAAGCGGGACAGCGCGGAGCCGGCGTCGCGCGTGTCGCCGCCGCAGGTTTGCGCGGCATGGCTCGCCGGGATCGTCGCCTCGTCCATCTGCACGACGTGGCGGCCGGGGCGCACGCCCTCGATATGGTACAGGCCGTCCTTGTCGGTGACGACGTAGGTGCCGTCCTCCAACAGGATGCGGATACCCGGCACCCCGCGACGGTGCGCGTCGGCGTCGCCGCACGCGCCCTCGGTCACGCGGCCGAGCACGGTGAAGCCGTCGGTGAACAGCAGCGGGCGCAGCCGCACCGACGCCGCCGCCTCGTTCCCCGTGGCGCCGTCGGCGCCTGACGCGAGCACGCGGTTCACCGCCTCGCCAGGCGGCGCGCCGGGCACGACGGAGACGACGTAGCTCAATTCCTGCGTGGCGCGCGGCGCGATCTGCGCCACGGTGAAGGCGAGCGTCCGCCCGTCCGCCGCGATCTCCGGCGTCCCCGCGCCCCGCGCCGACCCGCGCTCGTAGCGCAGACCGCGCGGCAGGATGTCGGTGACGCGCACGTCGCGCGCGGGCGTGTCGCCGCGATTGGCGACAGTGACGCGATACTGCACGAAATCGCCCGGCGATGCCTCGCGCACGGACGCGGTCTTCGTCACCAGCAGCCGCGTCTCGCCCTGCCGGTCGAGCGGGATGTCGGAGAAGAAGGGCTCTGGCGTCAGCAGCGGGAAGGCTGCGCCGAACGACGCGTCGTTCACGATGAAGCTGCGCCCGCGCGGATCGCGCAGCCGGGCGAGTTCCTCCTGGCTGCGCGTGGACGGCGCGGTATAGCCGGCGGGCGGCTCGATCTTCAGGTGGTAGCGGCCCGGTGCCACCAGCGGAAAGCGGTAATGCCCCTGCGTGAACGGATAGACGCGCCCGCTGGCGTCGGTGGCCGACGCGCCGCTGACGACGGTGGAAGGATAGCGGCTGACACCGTCGTCGCCGAACACGTCGGCGGGCCGGTCATCGTCGTCCAGCAGCGTCACGCGCGCGCCGTCGATCAGCGCGCCGGTGGCGGAATCGAACACCTCGCCCAGCGGATCGATCAGCAGGCTGATGCTGGAAGCGAGGCTGAACTCATCCTCGGTGAAGGACGCGGTGACCCACGCGCCGCGCTCCAGCCGCGGGTC
Organism: Sphingomonas corticis; assembly: GCF_012035195.1. GTDB lineage: Bacteria > Pseudomonadota > Alphaproteobacteria > Sphingomonadales > Sphingomonadaceae > Sphingomonas > Sphingomonas corticis. The sequence goes on along the minus strand of NZ_JAAVJH010000003.1, from coordinate 227,948 downwards.
GCAGGCGGCGTTCTGCGGATTGGTGCCGGGCGCGGGGATGCCGCCGGCGAACACGCCGGTGTCGGGCCCGGTCTCCAGCAGCGGCAGCGCCAGCTTGAAGTGGGTGGAGGAGACGGTGACGGTGGAGGTCTCGCGCACGGCGGGGTCGCGGTTGCCGCCCTCGTTCTCCAGCACCATGATGATCGGCTGCTGCCCGTCGATGGCTGCGATCCGCTGCGCGCTCGCCAGCATCGCCTGGTCGATCGGCGCGGGGGTGTAGCGCAGCGTGGGGCTGGTCTCGCACGTGGTGCCGGGCAGCTGCGCGCCGGGCGCGGGCATGCGGAAGCTCAGCGTCGTCGGTTTCTTCGCCCGCGACAGGTCGAGCGCGACGGTGTTCGACGCGACGGTGCGGCGCGCGTCGGACGCGCCGTAGGACAGGGTCGCCGTGTTCTCCACGCGCGCGACCTGCTGCGCCGCCGCGGAGGCGGCGACGGCGGCGATGCCGGCGAGGGCGAGCAGGAAGGGACGGACGACGGGCATAGGGTTACCGCCTCCGGCGCGAGGGGGACACGCGCCGGAGGGGATCGCTCCTCGTTCAGGAGGGATGGGGTCAGTCGATGGTCACGCGGAACGCCACCGCCGTGGCGCCGCCGCCGCCGACCCGGTCGAGCCGCGCGCTCAGCGTGCGGCTGGCCGTGTCGTAGGAGGCGGTCGCGCCGTCGGTCTCGCCCGCGTCGTTCGCGTCGTCGTCCTCGGCCGAACCGGACACGACGCACGCGACGCCGAGCAGGCCGGGCGTGCCGATGGAGATCGATCCCGGCACGTAGGTGGTGTGCGCCGGCAGCGCGTCGGTCAGCGTCACGCCGTCCGCCGCCGCGGTCAGCGTGGCGTTCGACACGCGCAGGCAATATTCCACCGTGGCCCCGGGCAGCGCCTTCGGATTGACGAGGTTGACGCCGTCGGACAGGATCTTCGCCGACTTGGCGACGGTCAGCGCGACGTTGCGCGTGCCGACCTCGTAGCCGGAATAGACGCGCCCTTGCCCGTTGCGCGCGATATCGCCCAGGTACAGCGTGCCGTCCGTATCGTCGTCGGCGAAGACCACGTCCACGGTGCTGTCCGCGTTGGCGAGGTTCAGGTCGGTGGCGATCAGCGCCGCCCCCTTCGTGCCCGACGCGCCACCCTCCGCCGCGATGACGTGCAGCGACACGAACGCCAGGTTCGCCGACGCGCTGGTCGGCACGTTGCCCACGATGAAGACCGTCGCAGAGGCGTCGGGCGCCAGCTCGTCGATGTACTCCTTCGTATCGACCCCGGCGTCGTAGACCCCGTTGCCGTTCGAATCGACGTAGGCCTTCATCCCGGCGATGTCGAAATTGTCCGTTCCGGGCAGGATCCCGAGCGAGATGTTCTGCTGGTCGGGATCGAGCAGGAAGTCCTGTGCCGCGTTGGTCAGATTGGTGACCTTGTACGTCGTGACCGCATTCTGCTGCCCCAGGTTCACCTGCGTGAAGCCGACTTGGTCGACGGCCAGGGTGAAGTTCACCTTGCGGTCCACCACAAAGGTCGCGGTGGTGGAGCTGGTGGTCTGCTGCGTGCCGTTCACGCTGTACGTGACCGCGGCGGTGTTGTTCACCACCGTGCCGGCGGCGGTCTGCGCCGCGGCGGATTGCGCGTCGGCCGGGGTGGCCAGCGCGGACATGGCGGTGCCGGCCGTCAGCACGGCCAGCGCCCTTCGAGCGAACATGACGGGGGGTTCCTTTCGACGTGACGGAGGGAAGTTGGCGAAGATCACCGCAGCACCGCGGTGAAGGCGAGCCGGCCGCTGGCGCCGGCGGGGATCGGGCGGTCGAGCCGCCAGCGGACGTGGCGCACGTCGTCGCCGGTGGCGGCGCGCATGCCGACGCGCAGTCCGGCGAGCGGGGCGTAGCTGCGCCCGTCCGCCGACACCTCCGGCGCGGCCGATCCCGGCGCCGGCGCGCGATAGGAGAGGCCCGCCGGCACCGGATTGTCGAAGGCCACGTCGGCGATCGGGCGCGCGCCGGTGTTGCGATACGCCAGCACCACCGTCACGCGGTCGCCGGGCACGATCCGGCGTGCCGGCACCAGCGCGACGCGCGTGGTGCCGTCGGCGGCGCGGCTGCGCGCCTCCACCAGCACGCTGGACGCGACTTCCAGCGGCCCGGACGCCCGCGCGGCGGCGGGAAGGACGGCCGCCGCCAGGGCGAGCGCCGTGAACGGACGAAGGGGGGACACGACAAACCTCCTCATTTGATGCGGACCTGGAAGCGGACGATGCGGGTAGCGCCGCCGGGCTGGTCGCCCATGGCGACGCGCACGGCGGTGCCGTCGAAGCGGGCGGCATCGGCGTCGGCGGCATCGCTCTGCGCCGCGCCGTCCAGCGTCACGCTGCCCGGCACGAAGACGGTCCCCGCCGGAATGGCGTCGTCGATCGAGACCGCAGGCGTGTCGACCGGGAACGCGGCCTCCAGCCGATAGGTGACGATCGCGCCGCTGACCGGGCGAGCCGACCCGTCGGGCGCGGCGACGCTCTGCGACTTCGACAGCGTTGGCGCGGCGCCCGGCGACAGCGCGCCGGTGCCGCGGGTCAGCACCGCGCGCGCCGACGCGCTCGCCCCGCCCGCGCCGATCACCGCGTCGCCCACCGGCGTACCCGGCGCGCCGTGGCCGGTCGCGGCCGTGGCGGTGAGCGTGACCGTCGCGTCGCCGGCCGCATCGCGCACCCCGGCCAGCGCAACGGTGACGCGACGCTCCTCGCCGGCCGCCAGCACGATCTCGCCGTCCGTCAGGCCCTCGGCCGCCAGCTCGACGACGGAAACGCCAGCGGGGGTCGCCGCGGCGGACAGGCGGTAGCGCTCGGCCGCGTTGCCGGTGTTGCGCACGACAAAGGGCACCTCCTCACGCGCCACGTCCGCCTGCGGTCGCGACGCCACCACCGCGGCCACGGCAACGTCGACCACGTGCGCGACGGTCAGCGTCACCTCGTTGCTGGCGACCTGCTGCTGCTGCGTGCCGAGCGTCAGCGTGGCGACGTTGCGGATCACCTGTCCGGCGGGCGTCGAGGCGGCGGCGGCCTGGCTTGCCGGCACGAGGGCGCACGCCAGCGCGGTGGCGGCGAAATGCCGGCTCCCACGTGTCGTCCGCCCCATGCCCATCGTCGCCGATCCCCTTCGCGCTAATGCTGCGATCGATCAGCGGCCGGCAGGGTTAAGCAATGGCTGCGGGACGGCCCCCTAGTCCTCCTGCTTAGACCAACGTATTAGGAGCGTTGAATAACTTCGGATCGAACGGACGCTTACGGACGTTGCAGCAGGACCGGATCGAATCGGTGGGGAAGCCGGTTCGCTGGTCGACAGGGGAGATGGGACGCGCGGATGACGGACGCCGATCGGACGGGCACGCACCCTTGATCCAGCTGAACGGACCGCTGGCACGGCGACACCACGTTCGCACCATCGGGCATGGTCCGGACATCGTCGTCTTCGGCCACGGCTTCGGCACCGACCAGCACGCGTGGGACGGAATCGTCGATGCCGTGCCGGCACGGGCGACGGTGATCCTCTTCGACTTGCCGGGCACCGGCCCACTGCTGCCCGACGGCTTCGATCCGGGCGACTATCGCCATCTGGCCGACTTCGCCGACGACTTCCTCGACCTGCTGGAGGAGCTGGGCGTCGCGCGATGCAGCTTCGTCGGCCACTCCGTCGCCGGTGCCGTCGGCATCCTGTCCGCGGTGGAGATGCCCGAGCGGTTCGAGCGGCTCGTCCTCCTCAACGCCTCGCCGCGCTACATCAACGACGCCGGCTATGTCGGCGGGTTCGAGCCGGACGACATCGTCGCGCTGCTGGATTCGATGGCGGCGAATTACCAGTCGTGGGTCGCCGGCTTCGCGCCCGCGGCGGTGGGAGAGGACGTGCCCAGCGCGGTGGAGCAGTTCACCACCACCCTCCTCGCCATGCGGCCCGACGTCACCATCCGCGTGGCGCGCACAATCTTCGAGAGCGATATTCGCGCGCTGCTGCCGCAGGTGCGCGTACCCACCGTGCTGATCCACTCGCGCAACGACATCGCGGTCTCCCCGCAGGCGGCCTATTACCTGCACCGCAACATCGGCGGCAGCCGGCTGGTGTGGATCGACGCCGACGGCCACCTTCCCCACCTCTCCTCCCCCGCGCTGGTCCGCAGCGCCGTGCGCGATGCCCTCGCCTAGCGGGGCCGCGGCGGCCGAGACCAGCGGCGCGGCGATCGCGCTGGCGCTGCGCCTGCTGGCGCAGGACGTACCCGGCGGGATCGTCCTGCTCGTGTCTGGGGAGGACGGGCGCGCGGTGGTGGAGGAGGCGTGGCCCGCCGTGATCGCCGCGGGGCAGCCGGTCCGGATGCCGCCCGGCCTCGCCGCCGACCGGCCCGTGATCTTCGACGCGCAGACGCGCCGGCTGCCGGTCGGCTGGACGGAGATGCTGGGCACCCGCCCCACGCGCTTCGCCGCCGCGCCCGTCGGCGCGCGCGCCTGCCACCTGGTCGTCGCCAGCGTCGGCGACGGCATCGTCGCGCCCGCCGCCCTGGCACGCTGGGCCGAACTCATCGACCGGCTGCTCGGCCGCGAGGACGGCACGGCGCGCCGCATCGGCGCCTCGCGCCGGCTCGCCGCGCTGATCGACAGCCTCCCGCTGCCGCTGGTCTTCGTCGACGGCCGCACGATCGAGGTATTCCTGAACGATCGCGCGCGCCAGTTGCTGGACATGCCGCCCGGCGCGGGATCGGAGCGCGCGGTCGCCGCGTCGCTGGCGCGGCTGGTCTCGCGCGAGGGTGACGGGCAGGCCGCGACGCTGGCGCAGAACCCGATGGCCAGCCTGTCCTTCGCGATCGACCATGCCGGCCGCCACTTCACCGTCGAGAGCCAGTGGATCCGCGAGGAGGAGCCGACCGGGCGGCTGTGGCTGTTCCACGACGTCACCGACGCGCATCGCGTCGCGCGCTTTCGCGACGAACTGGTCTCCACCGTCAGTCACGAGCTGCGCACGCCGCTCACCTCGATCCTGGGCGCGCTGACACTGCTGGGGGAGGGGAAGCTGGGGTCGCTGCCGGAGGATGCCGCCACGCTGGTGGACATCGCGCTGCGCAACGGGCGCCAGCTGCTGCTGCTGGTCAACGACCTGCTCGACCTGGACAAGGCGGAGGCGCAGCGGCTGGACATCGCGCCTCGGCCGAGCGACCTGTCGCTGCTGCTGGCCGACGCGATCGTGCGCGCCCGCCCGTTCGCGCAGCGGCACGGCGCAACGGTGATGCTCGACGCGCCCTATGACGCGCCCACCGCCAGCGTCGATCCCGACCGGATGCTGCAGGTGGCCGGCAACCTCATCTCCAATGCGATCAAATTCTCGCCGGAGGGCGGGCGCGTCACCGTCTCGCTCGCGCGGCACGCGGGCGGCTGGCGCATCGGCGTGACGGACGAGGGGCCGGGCGTGCCCCCCGCCTTCCGCGACCAGCTGTTCACCCGCTTCGCCCGCGGCGAGCAGCGGCCGCGCGGCGGCACCACCGGCACGGGTCTGGGCCTCGCGATCAGCAAGGCGATCGTGGAGGCGCACGGCGGTACGATCGCGCTCGACGCGCAGGCCGGCCCGGGCGCGACCTTTCACGTCGACCTGCCTGCCGCCGAGGAGGCCCGCGGCGGTCAGGAGGCGGACACAACCGACACCGGCTGGCGCGCGCTGCCGGGTGCGATGCGATAGGTCGCGACAACGCGCCGCGCGAACGGCCTGGCCAGCACGGTGGACACCGCCACGAACTCGGCCTCCGCCCGGTCGGGTCGCAGCGTGAGGACGGTGTAGCCCTTCGCGTCCTGGTCGCAGAAGGCGACCTCGCGGTTTTCCGCCGCCAGCACCGCGCCCAGGCCGGGCAGCAGCGAGCCGTAGGACGGGCTGGTAATCGCGGTCGCGCCGAACTCGCTCGCCACCAGCCGCCCCGCATCGTCGTACAGGTCGTTGGCCCAGGCGGCGTGGCTGTCGCCCGACAGCACCACGGGCCACGCGCCGGCGCGGCGGAAGGCGGCGTACAGCCGCTCGCGCGCGGGCGGATAGCCGTCCCAGCTGTCGAGATTGAACGGAATGCCGGCGCGATAGCTCGCCGCCGCCTCGGTCAAGCGGGCACGATAGACCGCAGGCATCGCCGCCAGCGTCGCCTCGTACTTCGCGCTGCCCCACGCCCTGGCGAGATCGGGACCGGCGACGCGCGCCATCACCACCTGATTGCCGAGCACCTGCCACGGCACCTTCCGCTTCACCGACCGTGTCAGCACGCCTTCCAGCCAGCGCTGCTGCCCCGCGCCCAGCATCTCGCGGTCCGGCCGGGCACGCTCGGCCAGCGCGGCGCGATACTGGTCGGGCGACGGCGCCTGCCCCTTGGGCGCGACCTGCTCGGCGCGGGCGAGCAGCCGCGTCTCCACCATCGCCAACGTGGCGAGGTCGCCGAATTCGAAGCTGCGGTTGATCGCCTCCCGCGCGGTGCCGCGGCGCGGCTCCCTTATCGGCATCCACTCGAAATAGGCCTGCATCGCCGCGGCCTTGCGCGCCTTCCAGTCGCCCTCGGTCGCTGGGTCGTGGTTCTCCGCACCGCCGATCCAGCCGTCGTTGGCGACCTCGTGATCGTCCCAGACGCAGATGAACGCGGCGCGCGCGTGCGCCGCCTGCATGTCCGCATCCGCCTTCACCTGCGCGTGGCGGCGGCGGTAGTCGGCCAGCGTGAGGATCTCGTGCGTCGGATCGGGCACGCGGTTCAGCCGCTTGCCGATGTCGCCGCCGTAGCCGTCCTCGCCATATTCGTAGATATAGTCGCCCAGGTGCACGACGGCGTCGAGCCGCGGCAGCGCCGCCATGTCGGCATAGGCGTTGAAGAACCCGCCCGGGTAGAGCTGGCACGAAGCGACTGCCAGCACCAGCTCCTGCGCCGCGCCCACCGGCAGCGTGCGGAAGCGGCCGACCGGCGAGCGCGCGGCGCCGGAGGTGAACCAATAGTGGTACTCGTTCCCCGGCTTCAACCCGCCCACCTCCACTTTCGCCGTATGGTCCGCCGCCGCGCGCGCGATCACGCGGCCGGTCTTCACCGGCGCGGCATCGGGCGCGGTGGCGACGTGCCAGTCGAGCGGCGCGTCGCCACCCCCTGCGACGGTCGCGCGCGTCCAGATCACCGCGCCGTCCGCGGCCGGATCGCCACTGGCGACGCCGTGCGCGAAGCGGGCGTCCGCCCCCTGCCCCGCGGCGCCACCCGGCAGCGACAGCGCCGCCCCGCTACTCAGCAGCGCCAGCGCGCCGCGACGATCGATCGTCATCGCTCCCTCTCCCTTTGTTCCCTTGCCCCGGTTCAGTAACGCGCGCTCAGCTGCACGCCGTAGAAGCGTGGCTCCGCCGGAATGTACGTGGGAATGCCGAACCCGCCCCCGGTATTGCCCGCGTCCAGCAGATAGTCACGGTCGAAGGCATTGCGGATGAAGCCCGCCACCTCGTAGCGCCCGTCGCCGAAGCCGACGCCGGCGCGCGCGTTGACCAGCGTCACCGGGCCCTGCGCGATCGCCGGGTTGTTCGGCACCTCGAAGAAGATGCGGCTGCGATAGGTGATGCTGGGCGTCGCGAACAGGCGCATGCCCCTGCCCAGCGGCGCGTCGATCGTCAGGCCGCCCGCCGCCTGCCATTCCGGTTGCAGGCGGAAGCGCGCGCCGGCGAAGGCGGGCGCGAAATTGTTGCCCCGGTCGATGCCGCCGTCGATATAGCCGACGTTACCGAACACGGAGAGCCAGCGCGTCGGCCGCACGTTCAGCTCCGCCTCCACGCCCAGATTGCTCGCCGTGCCCGCGCTCTGCGTGCGCGCGACGCCGTCGGTGCCGACGACGCTCACCTGGAAGCCGTCGTACTTCTGATAATAGACGCCGAGCGAGCCGGACGCGATGCCGAGGCGCCCCTTCAGCCCCGCCTCGTAGTTCCACACCTTCTCCTCAGGCACCAGCTGCAGGTTCGGCACCGCGCGCCCGCCCGCCAGCGCGGCGTTCAACTGCACCACCGGCGAGCGGCGCCCCTTCGACACGGTGGCGAAAACGTTGACGTCGTCATTGAGGCGGTAGAGCGCGTTGAAGCGCGGCAGCACCGCGGCGAAGCTGCGCACCGCCTCGAACGTCTGCCCGCCGGTGTCGACCTGGCCCGGGATCAGCGAGGTCGCCGTCGGGTTCAGCAGTGGGCGCGGCACGCGCGCGAAGAAGCCCGACCGCCGCTGCTCGATCAGCAGCCGCGCGCCCGCGGTCAGCTCCAGCGCGGGCACGGGGATGTAGGTCGCATCGGCGAAGACCGAGTAGCTGTCGTTGCGCCCCTGGTTCTCGAACACCGAGCTGTACGGCACCTGCGACAGTCGCCCGCCCGTCAACAGCGCAGTGGCGCGCGCCGCCTGCACCGCCCCCGCGGCATCGATGCACGGCAGGCCGGGGATCACCCGCGCGGCGCATTGCAGGAAGGTGCCTTCCTCCGACGAGAAGGGCACGTTCTGCTTGCCGCGCTCGACGAACACGTTCCAGCCGAACGCGGCGCGCCATCGCGGATCGGCGTAGGAGAAGCGCCCCTCGTGGCTCGCCTGCCAGCCGGTCGCGAGCTCGCCGAACTCCAGATACCAGGCCGCGGAGCCGTCCGCGTCGAAGATCTCCAGGCTGTCGAACTCGCGATAGCCGTTGACGGTGGTGAAGGTGAGGCCGGGCGACAGGTCGTAGGCGACGGTCAGATTGGCGTCGTACACCTCGCGCTTGAGGCCCAGCTGCGGTGCGCCCAGCACCTGCGCGGACAGCGGCGACCCGCCCAGGTTGGCGCGGCCGAAGGGGTTGCCCGGCCCGTCCTCGGTCGGCAGCGCGCGGCTGACGAACGGCGTGCCGCCGTTGTCCTGCCGGTCGTACGTGCCGATCAGGTCCACCGTCAACGCATCGCTCGGCGTCCAGCGCAGCGAGGAGCGGATACCGAGCTGGTCCTGCGCGTACAGGTCGCGGCGCTGGCGCGGCGACAGGTTCTCGACGTAGCCGTCGCGCGTCTTCCACTCGAACGCCACGCGCCCGGCGATCGTGTCGTTGCCGCCGTTGACGAAGCCCGACAGCAGCGTCGACTCGAAGTTGCCGTAGCCACCCGTCAGCGCAGCGGAAAATCCGGACTTGGGCCGCGCGGAGGTGAGGCTGATCGCGCCGACCGCGCTGGCGGTGCCGAACAACGTCGCCTGCGGCCCCTTGATGACCTCCACCCGCTCCAGATCGTAGATCGCCTGGTACGATCCGCGCGACCGCGAGATGTCGACGCCGTTGTAGTAGAGCGTGACGCGCGGCCCCTGCTGTGCCGATCCGCTGTCGCTGGTGATGCCGCGAATGACGATCCCGGGGTTGTTGGCGCTCTGCTCCTGCACGTTGAGGCCGGGCACGTAGCTCGACAATTCGTCAAGGTCGCCGACGCCCAGCTCGGCGATGCGCGCGCCCGTCAGCGCGGAGATGGTGATCGGCACGTCGGATACGCGCTGCTCGATCTTCTGTGCGGTGACGACGAGGTCGTCATCGCCCGCCCGCGTCGGTTCCTGCACCGACGCCTGCGCCAGCGCGGGCTGTGCGGCGAGCGATGTGGACGCGAGCAGCAGGCACGCGAAAGAATGGCGCAACGTCATGATGTCCCCCGATGTTCTGTGATCGAGGGGGCTGTTGGTCGCCCGTCGTTACGCTCGTGCGACACTTCGATGGCGGTTCGGCGTCACCGGCAGAAAGTTCTCGTCAGCCGCGCGCCAGCGCCCGGTAGATGTCGCGATAGGCGCCGATGATCGTCGCGTGGTCATAGTCGCGCAGCACGCGCGCGCGCATCGCCTGTCCCATGCGGTCACGCAATCCCGGCTCTGACAGGACGCGCCGGATCGCCGCCGCGGTCGCGCCGGGATTCACCAGCGGCGTGACGATGCCCCCGTAGTCGCTGTCTGCGCCACCGCGGCCCTCGATCATCTCGCGGCAGCTGCCCACGTCGGGCGCCACCACCGGGATGCCGCACGCGCCCCCCTCCAGGATGACCAGCGGCTGCGCCTCGGACAGGCTGGTGAGGACGAGCAGGTCCACCCGCGGCAGCCACTCGTCGATTCGTACGCGCCCTTCGAACGAGAAGACGTCGCCGATGCCGAGCTGCGCGACCAGCGCGGCGCACTCGGCGGCGTAGCCCGCGTCCTCGTCCGCTGGGCCGAGCACCGCGAAGCGGACGTCGGGCCGTTCGGCGTGGACCAGGGCGGCGGCGCGCACGAACGTCTTCACGTCCTTGATCGGCACCACGCGGCCGAGCAGCGCGACCAGCGGCGCGGCCGGATCGCGCATATCGGCCAGGTCGTCGAATCGCGACGCGTCGATGCCGTTGGGGATCGCGCGCACCCGCTGCGGCGGTGCGCCCAGGCGTCGCTGCACCGCATTGTTGTCGCCGTAGAGCGCGACGATCGGGTCGCACGCCTCGTAGCAGGCGCCGGCGTAGCTGGTGAACGCGCGCACCCACAGGTCGCGCAGGTCGCGGACGCTGCGATCCAGTTCCAGCCCCGTATCCACCTGATCGCCGATCCAGTCCGCCATCATCACCTCGATCTGCCGCTCCAGCAGGTAGATGCCGTGCTCGGTGATGAACGCCGGGCGCCCCGTCTGCCGCGCGGCGCGCGCCGCCAGCAACCCGGCGAATCCGGTGGAGATGGTGTGATAGACCCGCGCGCGCGGCAGCGGCCCCGTCAGCACCGCGAGCAGACCGCCCAGCAGCACCCGCATCGCCCAGAAATAATGGTGGAAGGACGCGTTCGGCAGCATCGCGCGGTAGAAGCGCTGAAGCCGCGCGAACACCGCGGGATGCGCCATGATGTCGCCCGCGCGCGGCACCCCCTTCATCGCGCCGACGCGGTCGATCAGCGCATGGAGCGTCTCCACCCCGCCGCCGGCGAGGAAGCGGACCAGCGCGTCGGCGATCGACGCCGCGGCGGCATCGTCGATCCGGCGCGGCATCTGCGTGTCGGGCGCCAGCGCCAGTTCGGTGATGCCGACGACGTTGGGGGGCGGCGTCAGGCGGGCGGGCTGCGGATCGCCGTCGGCCTTGATCGCGACGATGGCGAAGGTCACGCCGGGCAGGTTCTCCATCAGGTCCTGCAACCAGGCGGAGACCCCGCCGACGACGAAGGGATAGGCGCCCTCGACGATCAGGCAGACGTCCGCCTCGACCTCTTGCGTCATGTCCGTTCCGCGCGCCACCAGCCGCGTATGCCGGCCAGTTCCTGCCCCAGGTCGGCCTCGACCAGTGCGTCCAGTCGCGCGTAATCTCCCGTGGCCCAGGCGGCCTCCGCACGACGGACCGCGGCCGGTCGGTCGGCGGGCAACAGCGCGAGAAGATCGACGCGCAGCTGCGTGCGCTGCGTGTCGGATAGCAGCACGTTGTCGCGCGCGTGATCGCCCAGCAGCGCGGCGAGCGCGTCGCGCGCGCCGTCTTCCCCGGCGGCGACGCGCGCCTCCAACCGCGCGCGCGCGACGGCCAGGTTCTGCACCACGCGCGCCGCCGCCGCCGCGGCCAGTGCGCGGATCGTCTGGTCGCGATCGCTCAGCGCCTGCGCGACCAGCGGCGACAGCGCGGGTTCGAACGAGCGCACCACCGCCTCCAGCGCGCTGCGCCGCGCGGCGATGTCGCCGTGGCGCAGCACCAGGGCGAGCGACCCCAGCGCCTCGGGCGCGACCGGGCGCACGCGACCATCGAGGAGCCGCCCGACCGTCCCCATCGCGGTCGGCGCGTTTCCGGCCCGCGGCGGCGCGATCCCCTCGCCCTTCTGCGCGCGCGACAGCAGCTGCGCCGCCAGCATCGCGACCGGCCCCAGCGGCACGGCGATGGCTGCCGCGACGCCTGGCCGCGGCGCGCGCAGCCACAGCAGCCCCGCGGCCAGCGTCAGCACCACGTGCGCCGCGATCGCCGCGCGCGGCCAGGGTCGCGCGAGCAGCAGCGCGGCATCGAGCGCCGCCGCCGCGGCGAGCACCCGCTTCACGCCACCAGCTCCACCCCGCCGCGCGCCACCCGCGGCGCCTCGCCCAGCAACGGGGCCAGCCAGTCGCCGATCTCCGCCAGCGCGGCCAGGCCGAACGTGTCCAGCGCGGCGAAGGGCAGGTCGTGCAGCACCAGCACGCCGATCATCTCGCCGCTGCCCGCCGCACGCAGCGGCACCGCGGCGACGCCGACGCCCTGCAACGGCACGCGGTCTGCCCGGCGCCCGACGTGGAGCAACCCCGCGCGCTTGCGGATGATGCCGACCAGCGGCTCGGCCAGCGCCTCCGCCCGCGCGCCCGCGGCGGCGCCGCGCAGCCAGGCCCGCGCGCCGCCGTCCGCCGCTGGGAGGTAGCAGGTAAAATCGCTCGTCCCCGCCGCCTCGGCGATCAGCGCGCAGATCGCGTCGCGCCGCGCCGCCGGGTCGCGCGCGCCCAGACCGCTGGCAAGCGCGACGATCCGGCCGCTCGCACCCGCTCCGGTCGCCAGCCGCACCTGCAACGCGCGGTTGGCGCGCAGCAGGTCGTCCACCTGTGCGCCCAGCCGGCGCAGGTCGCGCTGGCCCGCCTCCACACGCCGCCGCAGCCAGCCGGCGCGCCGCCCGCGCGCCAGCGTCACCTCGCCCACCACGCCCGCGCCGACGAACCACATCAGCGGCGGCAGCGACAGGTGGAGCAGCCGGTCGAGATAGTCCGCGTCGGTGACGGTCGCGCCCGCGCCGTGCAGCCAGTAAGCCCCCGCCAGCGCCGCCGCGACCACGCCGGCGCCGGTGCCATACGCCATGGCGAAGGCCAGCACCGGCAGCCACAGCGGGTTGGGCGCGACGCTCGCGAAGGCGCGCCCGCCGGTCACCCACTGGTCCGCCGCGAACAGCAGCGCGAACATCGCCGCCATCTCCGCCGCCACGCGCAGGATGCCCCGCCAGCGCCTCACCACCCCAGCCCCCGCGTCACCTGCGCCCGCCCGTAGACTTGCGTGCCGGAGAAGCCGGGGCGCGACACGGAGGTGACGCCGCCACCGCCATCGACGCGCCATCCGTCGCCCATGGCGGCGTTGAAGCCGATGCCCGCGGTCGGCCCGTTGCCGCCGAAGCGATCGACGGTGTAGCCCGCCTGCCCGCTCCACTGGACGCCGCCCAGCGCCGCACTGACCGTCCCCTGCACGCTATGGTTCTCCCGCGTGGCGAGCGGCACGATCGCGGTGCCCGCGGCGTCGCGTCGCAGCCGGCGGACATATTCCGCCTCCAGCCGGTATCCGACGCCGATGCTGGGCACGCCGCGGCGCAGCAGCCGGTCGATCCCGCCCGCCACCACCACGCTGTCCGCCGCCGCGCCCTCGCCCGCCAGGCCGTAGCGGTGCCAGCCCGCGTCGCCCTGCACGACCCAGTCGGGCGACAGGCGATAGCTGCCGCCCAGCAGCACGCGCGACAGGTGCCCGCCCCGCAGCGCCTGCGCCCCGGTGGAGAAATCGGGCATGTGAAAGACGACCAGCGCGCGCAACTGCGCCTCCGCCGATCCCGCGACCAGCCGCACCCCGCCCCCGGTGACGTCGTCGTCGATGGCGGAGGCGAGCAGCACCTGCGCGCGAGCCGCGCCCTCCAGCGCGATGCCGAGTGCGGCGTCGACGACGGTGGAGCCCGTGTCCTGCCGACCGCCTGCGCTGTCGATCCGCGTCGCGATGCGGCGCACCCCGGCACCGGCAGTCCAGCGCGCGTCGATCGCCACGTCCGCGCGCGCGCCCGCCTCCACCTGCGACAGGTCGCCGCCGTCGCGCGCGATCGCGCTCGCCGCCACCGTGCCGCGGCGCTGCGCCATCGTCCGGCGCGCCGCGGGATCGTCGGCGGCGAGCGCGCGATAGCCCTCGGCCGCGTGGACCGTATCGCCGTCCGCCGCGCGCGCGTCGCTGACCAGTCGCGCGACGCGCCGGTCGCCGGGATGCGCAGCGGCCAGCGCCGTCGCGCGACGCCGCGCGCGGCCGGGATAGCCGGCGGCGGCATCCGCCTCCACCATCGCCATCTCCGCGTCCAGTGCGCCGTCGTCGTCCGCCGCCGGGGCGGCATCGGCGGGTGGCGGAACGAAATCCACGGCCAGCGCGACGGCTTCGCGGCGCCAGCGCATCGTCCAGCCGGGCGCCGCGCGCAGCACCAGGCTGTCGTCGTTCCAGCGCAGATCCTCCAGCGCCTCGCCCGCGGCGACGCGGAACGCCTCCACCTCGTGCGGCGCGAGCGCGCGGTCGAAGCGCGCGATCACTTCGCCCTCCGCTTCCGCCACCGACAGCCGCGTCCCCGCGGGCCAGGCCAGCCGCGCGGCACCGCGGCTCAGGTCCGCGTCGGCGTAGATCGCGGGCGCGACCGCCAGCGTCGGGACGGCCTGCGCCATCAGGAACGCCAGCGCGATCACGGCGCCAGCACCGCGCGCGCCTGCCCCGGCCGCCCCGCCGCCAGCAGGATCCGCGCGTGCATCGCCGCCAGCGCCCGGTCGCGCGGCGCGTCGGCACGCAGGCCCGCCAAAATGAGGAGCGCCTCGTCGCGGCGGCCCAGGCGGTCGAGCAATTCCGCCCGCTCGCGAGACGGCTCGGGCGTGGCGGCGAGCGCGCGATTGAGCCACGGCCGCGCCGCTTTCGCGCCCCCGCGCCTCGCCTGCACGTCGGCCATCAGCCGCAGCGCGCCGGCATCTTCGGGCGCGATGCGCAGCAGCGCGGTGAGCCAGCGCTCCCCCGCCCCCGCATCGCCGCGGTTCCACGCCGACCAGGCGAGATCCCTCGCCTCGTCCGGCGCGGCGACGCCCGCCGTGATGCGGCGCGCGGTCAGCGCCTCCGCCAGAGCGGGAGGAAGACCACGCGGCTGGTCGGCACCGGCGCGGCGCAGCGTCTCCGCGTCGAGCGGCCGTCCGTCCAGCAGCGTCGCCAGCGCCGTCCGTCCCGCCGCCGCATCGCCCGTCGCGCGCGCCAATCGCAGCCGCATCAGCAGCACCGGCGTGGTCGCCGCCAGCGGATGCGTGGCGAGGAACGCGAGCGCCGCCGCGGGTCGATCGCGCTCGGCATAGGCGGCGAGCCAGCCGGCGTCGGTCGCCGCCCGCCGCCTCAGCCAGGCGAGGTCCTCCGCCTCCGGTCGCGGGCCCATCAGGAACAGCAGCCGCCGCGCGACGCGCTCGTCCGCCCCGCCGGTGGCGGCCGCGCGCAGCACTGCCCTCGCGTCTTCGCGCCATCCCGCCGCCAGCAATCGCTCCGCCAGTGCCGCGCGGTCCGCGCCCGGTCGCGCCGCCTGCGCGAGCCACAGCGCGCGCAGCGCCGCTTGGTCGCCCGCGCGGGTCAGCACCGCCTCGCGCGCGGCGTCGCGCTGGCCGGGAGGAAACAGCGCGGCGGCGCGCATCGCGGCGGCGCGGTCGTTCGCGTGCATCGCCACGCGCATCGCCAGCCAGGGATCCCGCGCGGGCCAGTCGGAGGGCACGGCAGCGTCCAGCTGCGCGATCAGGTCGTGGCGCCGCGCCGCATCCAGCCGGCGGACGAGATCGACGCCGGGCGCCGCCTCCATCGGCGGGACGACGCCGGCGATCATCGCCGCGGCGACCAAGTCCGGCCGCTGCGCCTGATAGGCCGCCTCGATCAGGTCCTGTGTCGGCGCGGTGCCGGGCCGGCGTGCCGCCGTCTCCAGCAGCGCCGTCACCGCGGCGGGTCTGTCGGCGGACCGCGCCAGCTCGACCCGCAGCCGCCACGTCGCCGCCGTGGCACCGTCGGGCCGCAGTGCAAGATAGTCGAGCGCGACCATCGCGCGCCCCGCCGCCTTCAGGTCCCACGCCACCTGCTGCGTCGACACCGGCACGCCCGCCGCCGCCAGCCGCGCGGTCTCGCGCGCCAGCGCCGCGGCATCCGCGCTCGCCACCAGCGTCGCCAGCGCGGCGTGGCGGGACCGGAGGGAGGAGCCGCGGGCGGCACCGCCCGCACCACCGGCGCCGGCGCGGCGCGTGCGGCGGCGGTCGCCACCTCGCCGCGCCCCGGCAGCAGCCACCAGCTCACCGCCAGCAGCGCGCAGCCCGCGGCGACCGGCAGCGCGGCGGTGCGAAGCCGCGTCACGCGCGCGGCTCCGGCAACAGGTGGTCCAGCGCCAGCGTTGCGACATAGGGGCGGAACCCCGCCGCCCGCTCGCGGGCGTAGAGCGCCGCCACGGCGCGCGGGTCGGCCGGGTCCCAGTAATCCAGCGTCATCGCCTGCAACGCGGGGTTGCGCGCCTGCGCGGCGCGTAGCCGGGTCGCCTGCCACGCCCAGTCGTCGTCGCTCAGCCGTTCGTAGCGGCGCGCGGCGAAGCTCCACCGCGTCGCCATCGCCTCCGCCAGCACGAGGTCGACGTGCGCCGCCGCCTGCGGCAAGGCGGCGTAGCCGCGGTTCAGCATGATCCGCATCCGCGGGAAGCGCGCGCGCACCGCCGCGATCAGCGCGGCACCGGCCGCCACCATGCCGGCCATCGCGCCCGGTTCGCGCGCCTCCAGCGCCTCGGCATTGTCGAGCGTGTCGACGAAGATGCCGTCATACCCCTGGGCGAGGATCGCCGGGATCACCGTGTCGATCAGCGTCGCGCGCCACAGCGGATGGCGCAGGTCGGCCAGCCGCGCGTCGGGCCAGTTCGGGTTCGGCGCCAGCAGCGCGCCGGCGCGCTCGAGCGCGGCCACGTAGGGCCGCTGCCGCTCCACCTCGCCGAAGCTGACGTAGCCGAGCAGCGTCGCCCCGGCCCCGCGCAGCGGCGCGATCGGCCGGGCGTGATCGGGCTCCAGCACCAGCAGGCGGTAGCGGCGTGCGGTCGCCGGATCGGTCGCCGCGCCATAGTCGATGCCCCAGTCCAAGGGACCGGCATCGGCAGCTCCGCCCAACCCCAGCGCCGCCGCGCCCAGTCCCAGCGCCATCGCCCCGCGGCGGCTCCAGATCCCGCTCACAGCACGCGTCCGCCGGGGCCGACCACGGCCGGGTTGTTGCCGACGAACAGCAGGTAGACGAGGTTCGCCGTCGCCTCCCCGGCCAGCGCGACGCCCACCGCCGCGCCGACGATCGCGCCCGACATATACCCCCAGCCGTCTGCGGCGAAGCCGGCGTCGAACTGCCCCAGCGTCGCCGCCGCGCTGGCGAGGGCGAAGGCGGCCCAGGTCAGCAGGATGCGGCCGAACAGGTCGTAATAGGCGAGCACCACCGTCGCGGCGATCGCCAGCAGGTGGAACACGGCTCCCGCCGCGGTCTGTCGAAAGGCGAAGATGGCGCGCACGTCCGCGCCGATCAGGTCGAGCAGCGGCACCGCCAGCACCCAGGCGAGCGCCGCGACGATCGCCTGGACGAGCACCAGCAGCCGCAGCGCGGCCAGCATCGTCGAAACGAGCTCGCGATGCGCCTCCTCGATCCGATCGAGCGATGACGTCCCGGTGCAGCGCGCCATCAGGTTGCCGAACGCTACGTCGAACCGCGTCTCGCCCACGATCAGCACCAGCGTCAGCCCCGGCACCATCGTCAGCAGGCCCAGGAAGCTGCCGAGGTCGTTGATCGGGTTCAGCCGCAGCGCACCCAGCACCGCCGCGCTGCCCGGCGCGTGCCACAGCAGCCACTTGTCGATCCAGATCGCCGCCACGCCCGCCACGCCCGACAGCGCCACCAGCCACGCGAGCCGCGGCGGCAGCACGTCGCGCGCGGGCAGCACCGCGGGGTGCGGGAAGTGCCGCCGCAGCAGCACCGCGATGGCAGCCAGCGTCGTCCCGCATCCCGCCGCCACGACGACCAGCGCGGTCACGGCGTCACGCGGAGCGGCGAGCAGCAGGACGGCCGCCGCCAGCCCCGCCCCCACGAGATAGGCCGCGGGCACCGCGCGATAGCGTCGCAGCGCGGTCAGCAGCGGCGCGGCGATCCACACCTGCGCCAGCCAGGCGAGCGTCACCGCCCCCGCGACCGCCGGCGCGGGCGGCAGCGCGGCCGGCCCGGCGAACAGCAGCGCGCCCAGCGACAGCCCGGCCGCCCCGCCGGCCGCGAGCGCCGCGACGATGATGCCGGGAATGCGCTCCATCTCTCCGGCGAACAGCCGGTCGGCGACCAGCCGGGTCGCGACGACACCGATCGGCGCGGCCACCAGCGCGGACAGGCTGAAGGCGTAGACCAGCACCGTCTGCACCATCCGCGCGCCGTCCGCGGCGAGATGCGCCGCGGTCCACGCGTCGAAGGCCGTCATCGCCGCGGCGGTCACGAGCCACGGCCCCGCGCTGATGGCAGCCCCATGCAGCGCGGCGCCGGCGATCCCGCCGACGCCACCGTCCCGCGCCATGCGCGCCAGCTGGAATCCTACGCCCGCCATCCTTCCATCGTCCGTAGCCGGCGGCCGGTTAAAGAATGAAGTCGCTGGCGGAGAGGATGTGGCGGCCGATCAGCGCGATGGCGAATTCCGCCGACCGGTCGCCGTCGGTATTCCCCTCGACGATCGTGTAATCGACGCCCCCGACCGTCTGGTAGCTGTAGCGCAGCTGCCCCGCGGCGGTGAACGCCGCGCCCGGCTGCTGCAACAGCGCGAACGCCTGGTCGCCACGCGCGAAGACGGATCCGTTGGCATCGATCGCGGACACGTCGATCCGGTCCTCGCCGGGTCGGAAATCGGTGATGACGTCGCGCAGCGAGGACAGCGTACCGGTGTCCAGCCAGCTCTCGAAGCGGAAGGTGTCGCGTCCCGCGCCGCCCGTCATCCGGTCGGTTCCCCAGCCGCCGACGATCAGGTCGTCGCCGTCGCCGCCGTCGATCGTGTCGTTGCCCCAGCCGCCGAACAGCCGATCGTTGCCGCCCAGCCCCTGGATCGTATCGTTGCCCCAGCTGCCGTCCAGCGTGTCCTGCTCGCCGGTGCCGGCCATCCTGTCGCCGAACAGCGATCCGGTGCGGGTGATGCCGACCACGTCGGTGACGGTGACGTAGACCAGCTGGCTGTCGCTCGCGCCCTTCGCGTCGGTGGCGACGACGGTGACGTCGTAGATGCTGTCTCGGTTGATCGCGTCGAGCGGCTTCTCGAAATCGGGCGCGTCGAGGAAGCGCAGCGCACCGGTCTTCGCGTCGATCGCGAACAGCGCGCCGTCGCCACCCGCGGCGATCGACCAGCTGACGCTGTCGCCCCAGGCGATGTTGGCGTCGGTGGCCGCCATCGTGCCGACCGCGGCATTGTTCTCCGCGATCGACACGTTGCCGGTGTTGCCCCCGCCCAGCGACGTGATGACGGGGCCGACATTGGCCTGATGCCCGACGCTCACTGCGTGCGTCCCCGCCGCGCCGACGTCCAGCGTCAGGACCTCGCCGACGATGCTCACCTTCGACGCGCCGGACCAGGTGACCCAGTCGGTGCCGGGTGCCTTCACGTCCACCACCACCCTGCCCTCGCCGGCCAGCGTGAAGGAAAGATCGCGCCCGTCGCCGCTCAGCGACACCAGCGACGCGCGCATCGGCAGCTCGGTGATCCGCGTCACGTCGTCGGCGACCGCCCCCATGGTGACGACGAAGGTTCCGCCCGCCTGTGGCAGGAAGACCTTGTCCTTGTCATAGGCGTACCAGCCGGCGACGCTCTGAATGACCTTGCCGCCCTGCCCGTCGACGTCGAGCGCGAAGGTGCCGGGATTGGCGGAAACCGTGGCGGTGATCGTGTCGCCGGCCACGCTGGAGGCGATCGTGGTCGCGTCGAACGCCGTGATCCGGGCTGCGAGGTCCGCCAGCGTCACGAACTCCATGCCCGCGTCGGCCGCGCGCGCGATCCAGTTCGTGAACATCTGCTTCACGTAGGGTGAGGCGCCGTCGCTGCTCCAGGCGGTAGGGCCGTAATCGTGCCACGGCCACACCACCACGGGTGCGTCCGCGTTGGCGGTCAGCTGCGCGAACTCCGTTGCCCAGGCCGCCTCGGCGTCGGCCACGGTCTTCTTCTGGAACTCCATCAGCGTGAAGTCGAACGCGGTGTTCGGCGCAAGGTAGACCTTGCCGTCCGCGGCGTTGCCGGGCGTCATGAAGCCGAAGGCGTTGGGGTAGCCCGCGCCGACGCCCGAATAGCCGCCGCTGAGATAATCGACGTGCTTCAGTATCTCCTGGCTGGTCGCGATCTGCTCCGGCGCGCCGGGCACCGCGGTGCCGCCGACGCCGGTCGCCTTGCCGAGATAGGCGGACAGCTTCTGCTCCAGCACGCGGCGCGCCTCGCCGAATTCGAACGCGATCTGCGCCGACGTCAGCAGGTTCGTGTTCTCCGGATGGGTGTAGCTGTGCGAGCCGAGCTCGTTGCCCATGTCGATCAGCGACTTGTAGACCGGCAGCGACACCGCCCAGTCGGTCTCCTGCCCGCCTGCCGCATCGTTGCCGACGTTGACGTAGTAGCTGCCGACGAAGTTGTACGCCGCCTTCCACTCGGCCAGCGTGGGCAGCAGCTTGTCGTAGATGCCGGGTGCGGTGCCGTCCGGATTGACCTCGATCCTCTCCTGGCTCTGGTCCATGTCCACGCGCGCGGCGACCAGGCCCGCGTCGCGCGTCATCTGCAGGCCGACGGACAGGCCGCTGCCGTTGACGCTGTAGTCGATCGCCTTCTGCAGCAGGTTGGCGTCCGCCATCACCGCCTCGGACGAGAACAGGACGTTGCGCCCCCCGGTCTTCGTCGCGATGGCGGCAGCGTAATCCTGCCCGCCCACGGTCTCCGTCGCGATCGTGGTGCCGGTGCCGCTGACGCTGGCGAAGGCATTCCAGCCCACGCCGGTGTAGCTGCGGATCGTCTGCCCCTGGGCATAGCCGTCCAGCACCAGCCCGGCCGCGTCGGTCGCCTTCAGCGTCACGTCGCCGGTGCCGCCCGTCACCCGCGTCGCGTCGAACAGCAGCTTCATCCGCGCGTAGCTGTCGCCCGCCAGCGCATTGCCCGCGGCGTCGTTCGTCATGAACTCGCCCCCCGCGACCAGCCCGATGCCGAACTGCTTTGTCGCCTGCTCCAGCGTCTGCGCGATCGTGTTGGCCTGCGCCGCCTCCACGTTGCGGAACGAGGGGAAGACGATGCTGTCGTACTTTGCCAGCGTGGCCAGGCTGGTCAGGTCCGCCTCGGTCAGGATGTCGAAGGGCACGCCGGCCTGGATCGCCTGGCTCTGCGCCGCCATGAACAGCTGCGAATAGGCGGTCTCGCTGAAATAGTTCTTCGCCGTCGATTCCGAGTAGACGATCGCGATCCGCGTCGCCGGATCCGCCTGCACGCCGGTGTCGTTGAAGACGGTGAAGCCCGGATCGGAGTAGCTGCCCGGCAGGAAGACGTTGTCGTTGACGTCGTACAGCGTGTCGACCGCATTGGGATTGCCGATCGCCGCCTTGGGCACCGCGAACTCGAGGATCGTGCGATCCGCGGACCAGCTCGCGGCCAGCCCCTCCACCACCGGCGTCTGCCCCGCCGCGCCGGCGAACAGCGACACCCGTCCGTCAGCGCCGACGTTGACGTTGAATTCCGCCCCACCCGCGAAGCCGAAGATCTGGTGGCCCGTCGCGGTGTTGCGGTCGGTGTTCAGCCACGCCGTCGTGTTCGCGCCGATCGCCTGAGGGGCCGTCAGCGCGAAGATGATGTCGCTGCCCTGGCTCCTCGCATAGATCGCGTAGCCCGCATTGGCGCCGCGATCGATGCGGTCGGCCAGCGTCCAGTCGTTCAGCTGGCCGTCGATGGTCACCATGGTCGTCCCCCCGGACAGATAGAATGCCGGCGGACGGGATCGAATCGACCAAGCCTCACGCCGTTACGGCGCAATAACGGCCATGCTCGCGCATTCGAAAGCCTTAAAGAAGCGCAAATGAAGCCGGTCCCGATACGGGACGTTTACTTCGTTCGTTCGCCCACTTCGTCAAGCATCGCCTCCGCCGCGGCATCCCTTACCGCCGCCAGCAGCGCGGCGCGCGCATAGGGCTTGGCGAGCAGCAGTCCGCGATCGGGCACGGCGTGCTGCGCCGCCAGCGGGTCGCCGGTGGCGAGCAGGACGCCGATCGCGGGGCGCAGGTCGCGCGCCCGCCGCGCGAGTTCCCCGCCCGAGGAACCGGGGAGGTGCAGGTCGGTGACGAGCACGTCGACCGGCGCGGTCTGCAACGCGGCCATCGCCTCCTCCGCGCTGCCCGCCTCCACCACCAGATGCCCCGCCTCGGTCAGCGCCTCCGCGCTGCCGGCGCGGATCGCCGGCTCGTCCTCCACCAGCAACACCGTCAGCCGCGGCGTGCCGGCGGGCTGACCGGGCGCGGCCAGCGACAGCACGTGGCGGATCTTCCGCGCCATCGCCTCGCGCGTGTACGGCTTCGACAGCAGCTCGACGCCGGTGTCCAGCTTGCCGCCATGGACGATGGAATTCTCCGTGTAGCCGGACGTGAACAGCACGGCGATTCCCGGCAGCCGCTGCCGCGCGATGCGCGCCAGTTCGGGGCTGCGCAGCGGGCCGGGCATGACGACGTCGGTGAAGAGGAGATCGATCCTCACCCCGCTCTCGATCACCGCCAGTCCGCTGGCCGCGTCCACCGCCTTCAGCACGCGATAGCCGAGGTCGGCCAGCAATTCGACGACGGTGGCGCGCACCTCGTCGTCGTCCTCCACGACCAGCACGGTTTCGCTTCCGCCCACCACCGGGCCGGCAGCGGGGGCGAGTTCCAGGTCCTCCGCCTCCAGTGCGCGGGGCAGGTACAGCCGGATCGTGGTGCCGAACCCCGGCTCGGAATAGATCGCGACATGTCCGCCGGACTGGCGCACGAAGCCGTAGACCATCGACAGGCCCAGGCCCGACCCCTTGCCCTCGCCCTTGGTCGTGAAGAACGGCTCGAAGGCGTGCGCGATCACTTCCGGCGCCATGCCGCTGCCGGTGTCGGTCACCGCGAGCATCACATACTGGCCGGGCCGCACCTCTTCCGGGTGGCGGCGGCAATAGTCGTCGTCGAGCGCCGCATTGCCCAGTTCGATCGTCAGCTTGCCGCCGCCCTTCGCCTCCATCGCGTCGCGCGCGTTGATCGCCAGGTTCAGCAGCGCGTTCTCGACCTGGCCGGGATCGATGAAGGTGTTCCACAGCCCGCCGGCGACCACCGTCTCGATCTCGATCGCCTCGCCCAGCGCGCGGCGCAGCATGTCGTCCATGTTGCGCACGAAACGGCTGATGTTGACGACCTTCGGCTCCAGCGCCTGGCGCCGGCCGAAAGCGAGCAGCTGCGCCGCCAGCCGTGCGCCGCGCGTAACGCCCGCCATCGCGTTGACGACGCGCTGCTCGGCGCGCGCGTTGCCGGCCACGTCCTTCGCCAGCAATTGCAGGTTGCCCGACACGACCTGGAGCAGGTTGTTGAAATCGTGCGCGACGCCGCCGGTCAGCTTGCCGACCGCCTCCATCTTCTGCGCGCGCGCCAGCTTCACCTCCGCCTCGCGCCGGTCGGCGATCTCGGCGATCACGCGCGTTTCCAGCGTCTCGTTCAGCTCGCGCAGCTGCACCTCGGCGCGCTCGCGATGGCGCACCTCGCGCTCCAGCTCCTCGGCATGGTCGCGCAGCGCCTGCTCCGCCGCGCGCTGGTGCGAGATGTCGGTGTGCACGCCCACCCACTCGGTCAGCACGCCCTTGTCGTCGACGATCGGCAGTGCGCGGATCGCGAAGGTGCGCCAGCCACCGCAGTGGCGCCGCACGCGGTGCTCGTGCTGGAACATGGTGCGCGCCGCCACCGCGCGTTCCCACGCGGCGATCGTGCCCGACACGTCGTCGGGGTGCACCGCCGCGGCCCAGCCATGGTCCTGATACTCGTCGAATGACTGGCCGGTCAGCGCCGCCCAGCCGGGCTGCTCGCCCAGCATCCGGCCATCGGCGGAATTGGTCCACAGGACGCCGTGGATCGCGTCCATCGCGGCGCGGAAGCGGCTGTTGCTGGCGGCCAACGCCTCCTCGCGCCGGGCGCGATCCTCCAGGTCGATCACCAGCACCTGGAAGCCGGTGATCCGCCCCCCGCCGTCGCGGCGCGGCAGGTAGCGGACGTTGGCGCGCCGCTCCTCGCCCGCGCCGTTCAGGATGACCGCATCGTGATCGATCGTCTCGCCCGCCAGCGCGCGGTCCATCAGGTCGCGGCGGTGGCGCCAGTTCTCCTCGCCGATCACGTCGCGCGCGTGGCGGCCCACCACCTGGTCGGGCGCCAGGCCGAACCATTCGACGTAGTGGCGGTTGGCGAAGCGGAACACGTGGTCGCGGTCGATGAAGGACACCAGCACCGGCATGGCGTCGGTGACGGCGCGCAGTTCCGCCTCGCTCGCCGACAGCGCACGTTCCGCCATGGCGCGCGCGGTGTTGTCGACGCAGGTGCACAGCACGCCGCCGACACTGCCGTCGGCCTGGAACACCGGCGTGTAGAACAGGTCGAAGACGATCTCCGCCGCCGCGCCGCCGCGGTTCAGCGTCAGCACCTGGTCGCGATAGGACAGCGTCTCGCCGCGGAACCCCGCCTCCAGCACGGCTCGGTTCCATTGCCAGATCTCCGGCCAGATCCCCGGCACCGTTCCGCCCATGGCGCGCGGATGGTTGGTTCCCGCCACCTCGCGATAGGCGTCGTTGTAGATCATGATGTGGTCCGCGCCCCACATCAGCACTTTCGCCACGGGCGAGTTCACCACGTTCGACACGGTCGCGCGCAGCTCCGCCGACCAGTGCGCGATCGGACCGAGCGCGGTTCGAGACCAGTCCGTGTCGCGCACTATTGCGCCGCACTCGCCGCCTCCCCTCGGCCAGTCGGCCGCGACGCCGGCATCCCGGTCCTGACGGCGCAGCAGCCGCAGTCCGGCGCGCACCACCTCGCTGGCGTTGCCATATTCGCCCGTGGCCAGCCGCTCGATGATATAGGCGTCCAGCTCGGCCGGCAGGGAGATGTTGCGCGACGATCGTTGGGCCATCACGCGGTCGTGCGGATCGTAAAGTTCTGTGTCAACAAGGGTGTCAGGAGGATCAGGCCATCTCCTTCAGCGGAACGGCGGCGTCGCGGAGGCGGTCGGCGGCGACCGCGGCGCGCTCCAGCACCAGCTTGCGGCCCTGCACATAATCCTTGACCGCGTTGACGCAGTCGAGCGCGATCACCCTGCCCCCGCGCAGATAGAGCAGCGAGAAGGCGCGCGTGGCGGGATCGCCCCGGACCACCACCTCGTCATAGCCGGTCGACAGGCCGACCGTCTGCAATTTCAGGTCGTATTGGTTCGACCAGAACCACGGCACCGCATCATATTCCGTCGCCTGCCCCATGATCGTCTTCGCCACCACCATGGCCTGGTCGTTGGCGTTCTGTACCGATTCCAGCCGGATCGCTCCCGCGGGCGCGAAGCGGTTGGCGTGGAGCGCGCAGTCGCCGATCGCGAAGACGTCGGCCAGCGTCGTGCGGCACTGCGCGTCCACCGCCACGCCGTTGCCGCCCTCCGCCCCCGCCGCCAGCAGCGGCGCGACCGCGGGGACGATGCCGATGCCCACGACCACCAGCTGCGCGGGCACCACGCCGCCGTCGACCAGTCGCACCCCCGCGACGCGCCCGTCGCGCCCCTCGATGCAGGCGACCTGCACCGACAGCCGCAGGTCAACGCCGTGCGCGCGATGCTCCGCCTCGTAGAAGCGCGACAGCGGTTCGCCCGCCACCCGCGCGAGCACGCGGTCCAGCGCCTCCAGCAGCACGACGCGCTTGCCCGCCTTCGCCAGCACCGCCGCAGCCTCCAGCCCGACATAGCCGCCGCCGATCACCACCGCCTGCTCGACGGTGGTCAGCTCGTCGCGCATCCGGTCCGCGTCCGCGCGGGTGCGCACCGTATGCACGCCGACCAGGTCCGCGCCCTCGCAGCCCAGCCGCCGCGGCGCGCCGCCGGTCGCCCACACGAGCTGCCGGTAGCCGATCGCCTCGCCGGCCTGCGTCGTTACCTGCCGCGCCGCCGCATCCACCGACGCGATCCGGGTGCCGGTACGCACCGTCACCGCGCGCTCCTGCCAGAAGGCAGCGGGCCGGATCAGCAGCCGCTCGAACGGCTTGTCGCCGGCGAGATATTCCTTGGACAGCGGCGGGCGCTCATAGGGTAGCTCGGGCTCGTCGCCCACCAGCAGGATCGACCCGGCGAACTTCGCCTGCCGCAGCTGGATCGCCACCTGCGCGCCGCCGTGCCCCGCGCCCACCACGACGACGTCGTACCGCTCCATGCCCCCTCCCGCGCTTCGTTCGCGGCATCCCCTAGGGACTGCCCGGCGGACCAACAAGGGACGGCACCGGTCGAGGCGCATCTTCCGCAATCCGCGCCGGAGCGGCTATGATCGGCCATGCACCACGCCACCTACCCTGCCCGCGCGCCGCTCGCCCCCGCCTTCGTCGAGGCGCTGAGCGACCGCTTCCGCTTCGAATGCCACCTTTCGGAGAGCATGCGGCGGCAGCACGGGCAGAGCGAGGCGCATTTCGCGGAGGTGCTGCCCGACGCCGTCGTCTTCGCCGCGACGACGCAGGACGTGGCGGACTGCGTCGCGCTGTGCGCCGCTTACGGCGTGCCCGTCGTGCCGTTCGGCGCGGGCACCTCGCTGGAAGGGCACGCGCTGCCGGTGCGCGGAGGCGTGTCCATCGACATGGGCAAGATGAACCGCATCCTGGCCGTCAACGCGGAGGACTTCGACTGCACGGTGGAGGCCGGCGTGCGGCGCGAGGAGCTGAACGCGCACCTGCGCGATACCGGCCTGTTCTTCCCGATCGATCCCGGTGCCAACGCCACCATCGGCGGCATGGCCGCGACGCGGGCGAGCGGGACCAATGCGGTGCGCTACGGCACGATGCGCGAGGCGGTGCTGTCGCTCACCGTCGTCACCGCGGACGGGCAGGTGATCCGCACCGCGCGGCGCGCCCGCAAGTCCGCCGCCGGCTACGACCTGACCCGGCTGTTCGTCGGCAGCGAGGGGACGCTGGGGATCATCACCGAGGTGACGCTGCGCCTCCACCCCATTCCGGAGACGATCACCAGCGCGGTCTGCGGCTTCGACCGCCTGCAGGGAGCGGTCGATACCGTGGTGCAGTCGATCCAGTCGGGCGTGCCGCTGGCACGCGTGGAGCTGCTCGACGATCGCCAGATCGCCGCCGTCAACGCCTGGTCGGCGATGGCGCTGCCCGAAGTGACGACGCTGTTCTTCGAATTCCACGGCTCGCCCGCCGGCGTGGCGGAGCAGGTGGAGACCGTGGCCGCGCTGGCGGAGGCGAACGGCGGCGGCGCCTTCGCCTTCTCCCACCTGGCGGAGGAGCGCGCGCGGCTGTGGAAGGCGCGGCACGAGGCCTATTACGCCGCGATCAACATGCGCCCCGGCGCGGTCGGCTGGACCACCGACGCGTGCGTGCCGATCAGCCGCCTGCCCGAGTGCATCCTCGCCACCCGCGCGGACATCGACGCGGGGTCCGTGCCGGCCACCATCCTGGGCCATGTCGGCGACGGCAATTTCCACGTCATCTTCTCGATCGACCCCGCCCGGCCCGAGGAGTTCGAGGAGGTGGCGCGGATCAACGCGCGGCTGGTGGAGCGGGCGCTGGCGATGGACGGCACCTGCACCGGCGAGCACGGCATCGGCATCGGCAAGCAGGACTGGCTGGAAGCGGAGCTGGGCGATGCGGTGGCGCTGATGCGGACGGTGAAGCGCGCGCTGGATCCCGGCGACATCCTGAACCCGGGCAAGATCTTCCGCGCCGAGGCGTGACGCCGGGCGCTTAACCCCATCCTCACCGTTGCGCCGCTACCCCGGCGCGCATGTTCCACGACCGCCGCCTGCATCACGCCGCGATCGACCCCCGCCCGGCGTCGGCGGTGTCGCACGGCGTGGGGATGGCCGGGCTGGCAGGACTGGCGGCGTGGATCGCGCTGGCGCGGCACCACGGCATGGACGGGCCGTACGCGGCGCTGGCCGGGATCGCGGCGTGCGGGGTGCCGATGGTGTTGTGGTCGCTGCTGGTCGACCGCGTCCACCGGCACGCCTCCACCGGCATCGACTGGACGGTGGCGCGGCCGTGGCGGGAGGCGATCGATGTGTCCTGCGTGAAGCTGGCGGGGTTGTGGTTCACCTGGGGCGCGATCGCGCTCGTCTACGCGACCTTCCGCTTCTACTGGGATGGCCCGTACACCTTCGCGATGGCCGCGCTGGGCGCGGCGGCGCCCATCCTCTTCGTCCTCTCCATCCCCTACGTGCTGTGGCTGGACCGCCACCTGGTGGAGCCGCGGGACGGGGCGTGGGCGCTGGGCGCCTGGCTGACCGGGCTCGCCCCGCTCGACGCGCAGGCGGTGGCGGCGCATGCGCGGAGCTGGGCGGTGAAGGGCTTCTTCCTCGCCTTCATGATCGCGATCGCGCCCGGCGGGTTCGGCGACTTCGTGCGAGCGGACCTCTCCTCCGCGCTCGGCGATCCGGTGAGCCTCGCCAACTGGCTCATCACGCTGATGTTCGTCGTCGACGTCGCCTTCGCCTGCGTCGGCTACCTGCTGACGCTGCGCCCGCTGGACGCGCACATCCGCAGCGCCAACCCGCACGCCGCCGCCTGGACTGCGGCGCTGATCTGCTACCCCCCCTTCATCATGATGGATGACGGGCGGCCGTTCGACTATCGCCCCGGCACCGCGGAGTGGAGCCACTGGCTGGCGGGGCACCCGCTGCTCCTCGCGGCGACCGGGGCCGTCCTGGTGCTGCTGACCGCCATCTACGCCTGGTCCACCGTCGCCTTCGGCCTGCGCTTCTCCAACCTGACCCACCGTGGCGTGCTGACCCACGGTCCCTATGCCTGGTCGCGGCACCCGGCCTATCTCAGCAAGAACCTGTTCTGGTGGATCTCCACCGTTCCCGTCCTGTCCACCGGCAGCCTGGTCGACGCCGCGCGGGCGACGATCCTGCTCGGCGTCGTCAGCGGCGTCTATTACTGGCGCGCGAAGACGGAGGAACGGCACCTGTCATCCGACCCGGCCTATCGTGCCTACAGCGAGTGGATGGAACGGCGCGGCGCGGTGCCGCGGTTCTGGCGCTGGGCACGGGGGCAGGATCAGAAGCTCTCCTCCGCGTAGACGCGCGACACGTCGCCGTTCCAGGCGCCGTGATAGCGGTCCAGCAGGCGCTGCGCGGGCACCTTCCCCGTCCGTACGATCTCGTGCAGCGGGTCGAGGAAGCCGGTCTCGTCGTCGCCCGACGCATTGTGCCGCGCCCGCGCCGCGAGGCCGCGGTGCGCGATGTCCAGCGCCGGCGCGGCCACGTCGCGCAGCGTCCCGCCGCCCGGCACCGGCGCGGTGAGCCCGAGCCGGGGCACCGCGTCGCGCAGCGCCTGCCGCTCCTCCAGCGTCCAGTGCTTCACCAGGTCCCACGCGGCGTCCAGCGCGGCATCGTCGTAGAGCAGACCCACCCACAGCGCGGGCAGCGCGCAGATGCGGTTCCACGGCCCGCCGTCCGCCCCGCGCATCTCGAGGAAGGTCTTCAGCCGCACCTCGGGGAAGGCGGTGGAGAGATGGTCGTTCCAGTCGTCGAGCGTCGGCTTCTCGCCCGGGAGGACGGACAGCTCGCCGCGCAGGAAATCGCGGAAGCTCAATCCCGCCGCGTCGATGTAGCGGCCCTCGCGATAGACGAAGTACATCGGCACATCGAGCATGTAATCGGCGTAGCGCTCGTAGCCGAAGCCGTCCTCGAACACGAACGGCAGCATCCCCGTGCGCGCCGGATCGGTATCCGACCAAATGTGCGAGCGGAAGGAGAGCAGGCCGTTCGGCCGCCCTTCGGTGAACGGCGAATTGGCGAACAGCGCGGTGGCGAGCGGTTGCAGCGCCAGGCCCACGCGGAACTTCTTCGCCATGTCCGCCTCGCCGGCATAATCCAGGTTCACCTGGATCGTGCAGGTGCGCAGCATCATGTCGAGGCCGAGCGAGCCGACCCGCGGCATGTGCCGGCGCATGATGTCGTAGCGGCCCTTGGGCATGATCGGCAGCTCGGCCCGGGTCTTGTCCGGCCACATGCCGAGGCCGAGGAAGCCGATGCCCAGCGCCTCCCCCGCGGCCTTCGCCTGCGCCAGGTGGCGGCCGGTCTCCGCGCAGGTCTGGTGCAGGTTCTCGAGCGGGGCGCCCGATAGCTCGAACTGGCCCGCCGGCTCCAGGCTGACCGATCCGTCCGCGCCGGTGAGCGCGATGATCTTGCCCCCCTCCTCCACCGGGCGCCAGCCGTGCGGGACCAGCGCCTCCAGCAGGTCGCGGATGCCGCCCTTCTCGTCCCACGACGGGGCATGGTGGTCGGCGAC
Organism: Sphingomonas corticis; assembly: GCF_012035195.1. GTDB lineage: Bacteria > Pseudomonadota > Alphaproteobacteria > Sphingomonadales > Sphingomonadaceae > Sphingomonas > Sphingomonas corticis. Next base: position 197,664 of record NZ_JAAVJH010000003.1, on the reverse strand, counting down.
CGCATAGACGAACTTCTCGTGCTCGGTGCCGATGCGCCACCGCTCCGCCGGCTTCTCGCCGGAGGCGAAGTGGGCGATCAGCTGGTCGCGCGATTCGATGATCGGCGAGTTGCTCGATGAAACCGTCCTGGTCGTCATTTGCGCGCCTTACGCGGGGATGAACGGGTGCGCTAGGGGGACGCAAAGGTGCGCGCGAATGTTGAGGAGGTTGAGGCGCCTGCGCGTTTTGGCGGCGGAGGCGACGGGGACGCGGCGGGTTGGCGACGGTGGCGCGACGGTGGGGCGGCAGCCACGCGACGGATCGGCGCCTCGGACGCGTTTCTGGCGTTGGGTGTGGTTGAGGCTAAGGGGCATGAAGCGACGGCTTCGCCTCCGCAACTTGTTTCCCGCTGTTCGATCCCTTCCGGGAAAGAAGCGCAACCCGTCCGCCCCGCGCTACCAATCCCCCGCCGCCGCCATCCACAGCGCCACCGCCGCCGCCGCCGCGGTGTCCGCGCGCAGGATGCGCGGGCCGAGCGACACGCCCACCGCTTGCGGCAGCGCGCGCACCGCCTCGCGTTCCTCGTCGTCGAAGCCGCCTTCCGGGCCGATCAGCACCGCGGCCGGGCCGGGGCGGGCGCGCATCGCCTCCAGCGCGGGGGCGCCGCCCTGCTCGTCGGCGAAGAACAAGGCGCGCTCCGCCGGCCAGTCGCGCAGCAGGGCCGCCAGCTTCGCCGGCTCGGCCACCTGCGGCAGGGCGGTGCGGCCGCATTGCTCCGCCGCCTCCACCATGTGCGCGCGCAGGCGGTCCGTGTTGGGACGGTCCACCACCGTCCGGCGCGTCAGCACGGGCACCAGCCGCGCGACGCCCAGTTCGCACGCCTTTTCCGCCATCCAGTCGACGCGGCCCTTCTTCAGCGGCGCGGCGAGCAGCCACAGGTCGGGCACCGCCTCGCGCTCGCGCAGCCGCTCGGCCACGTCCAGCGTCAGGTCGCGCCTGCCGACATGGGAGGCGGTGGCGAGCCACTCCCCCGTCACGTCGTCGAACAGCTTCACCGGATCGCCCGGCCTCATCCGCATGACGCCGACGAGATAGTGCGCCGCCGGGCCGGACAGCGCCAGCGGGCCGGGCGCGAGCGGCGCCTCGACGAACAGCCGCGGGGTGGAGCGCGGCGGCCAGGCGGGCGTGGCGCCGCTCATCGCCGCCCCCGCGCCAGCAGCAGCCGCGCGACCAGGAACAGCAGCGCGCCCGCCAGCGCGATGGCCAGCACCAGCCCCGTCACCATCCCGGCCACGCGCAGGAAGGCGAACAGCAGCGCTTCGAAGAAGCGGCCGATCGCAACGGACAGGTGGATCATCGGCGCGTCACTTCGACGCGGGGACCCGCGTCCAGCGCTGCTCCTTGCAGCCCAGCGTGCCGAACAGGCAGCCGGTGGCGACCAGCGTGTCGCGCCCGGCGAGCGCAAGCGTGCCCGCCACCTCGGTGCCGAGGTCGGGCACCAGCACCGTCCCCGCCCAGCCGCCGTCGGGCGCGCGGCGGAAATCGCGCAGCAGCGGCGTGCCGACCAGCTGCGGCGTGCCGCCCGCCGCCGCATCCGCCTTCGCCTTGTCGCTCGCCGCGACCACGGTGCCGCACAGCCCCGCCCCGCACGGCGCCACGCGGATGCGCACGCTGTCGCCCGCGTTGCGCCACGTGCCGGCGAACGGCGAGGATTGCGCCGCGGCCGGGGTGGCGAGCAGGACGGCGAGGAGAGGAAGGATCCGCATGGCGCGAAGATAGGCGCGGGATGGGGCGAAGGTAAGGCGGGGACGGCGGGCCGCGAGCCCGCTTCGCGCGAAGGCGCGGGGACGCGAAGAAGGGTGGTTCACGCGGAGGCGCGGAGGCGCGGAGAAGGTGTGTGCGCGGGAGCGTCTCGCATCGGTCGGGCGGCATTGACATGCTGGAGGCGTCCTGAGGCCGCCGCCGACGGCTCGGAGCCGGTCGACACGCCGCCCCCCCCCCCCCCGGCCTGCGCTTGAACGACCGTCCTCGCAGCGTCGCGCGAGGTGCTGGCCCCCGCGGGGGGGGGGCGCGCGTCGCGTCGGGCGGCGAGGTGGGGGCCAGGGCGGCGATCGGTGGGTTCCTGAGGTGGCTGGCGCGCAAGGGGCTGCTGTTCCTGGCGCTGTTCGCCGCGATCCTCTTCTACCATTGGGCGCATCCCTCGTTCGAGAGCTTCACTGCGCTGAGCGACAGTGCGCGGCGGCTGGAGGCGGGGCGGGCGGAGTTGTCCGCCGCGGCGAGCGGCGGGATCGACGCGGCCAACGCACGGATCGCCGCGGCCGGCACGATGGGGCGCGAGGCGATCGTCGCGCGGCGCGATGCCGCGGTGCGGGACCGCGCCGCGGTGGCCGGTTCCTGCGGCAGCGACGTGGCCGCGCTGCTGACCGGCGGCGCCGACCGGGTGATCGCGAACCGCCGTGCGTGCTTCGCGGCGACGCTGCTGACGCGCGAGATCGCGACGCTCGACGCGCTGCTCGCCAGCGTGGACGCGCGCAAGCCGGGGGAGAGCGTGGATGCCGCGATCGCCCGCCACCGCCGCGTGATCGCGCAGGCGAGCGCCTTCGAGGCGCAGGCGGCGGCGCGGCGCGAGGCGATGCGGCGCGACATGCTGCCGGACGTGGCGCAGGGTGGGCGGCTGCGGCAGGAGGAGGCGGTGATCGCGGTCGCGCGCGGCTATCGCACCCGCGCGGGCACCAGCGTCGCCGCGCTGGAGCGGACGCGCGGCGCGACGCTGGCCGCGACGCGCGCGGCGGAGGCGGGCATGGCGGAGGCGGCGGCGGCGTACCGGGCGCTGACCGACGACCGCGCGAAGGCGCTGAGCGGCAACCTGATCCACCGCGCGCGCGCCTGGGCGGAGGCGAACGAGGTACCACGCGCGCTGCGCGCCGCCGGGGCGGCGCTGCTGCTGATCCTGCTGACGCCGCTGCTGATCCGGCTGTTCTGCTATTACGTACTCGCCCCGCTGGCGATGCGGCGGGCGGCGATCCGCGTGCGGGTGCCGGGAGGTAGCGTCGCGATCGCGCCGGCGGAGCGCTCCGCGACGTCGGTGGGCGTGCGGCTGGACGAGGGGTGGGAATTGCTGGTGCGGCAGGACTATCTGCAGACCACCAGCCAGGCCGGCGCCAAGGGAACGCAGTGGCTGCTCGACTGGCGCCACCCCGTCGCCAGCATCGCCACCGGGCTGACCTTCCTGACGCGGATCCGCGGCGCGGGCGAGGTGACGACGGTGTCCGCCACGCGCGATCCCTTCGCCGAGGTGACGGTGCTGGCGCTGCCCGAGGGCGGCGCCTGCGTGCTCCACCCGCGCGCGCTGGCGGCGGTGGCGCAGCCGATCGGGCGCCCGCTACGCGTTTCCAGCCACTGGCGGCTGTTCTCGCTGAACGCCTGGCTGACGCTGCAGCTGCGCTACCTCGTCTTGCACGGGCCGGCGCGGCTGGTCGTGAAGGGCGGGCGCGGCATCCGCGTGGAGCGGGCCGAGCGGGGGCGCGTGTTCGGGCAGGACCAGCTGGTCGGCTTCTCCGCCGACCTCGCCTATTCGGTGACGCGGGCGGAGACGTTCTGGCCCTACCTGCTCGGCCGCGAATCGCTGCTGAAGGACCGCGTCGCGGCGGGCGACGGCGTGCTGGTGGTGGAGGAGGCGCCGTTCGCGGGGCGGCGCGCGAAGGGACCGGCGCGGGGGATCGAGGGGATGATCGACGCGGGGATGAAGATGTTCGGGATGTAGGCTAGGGCGCGCTCATCATGACCGCGATCGTTCCCGACAGCGAGGCCCGCGGGCTCGTCGCCGCCCTGCCGCCCCGCCTTCGCGGCTTCGCGCTGCTGGCGCGGTTCGACCGGCCGATCGGCTGGTGGCTGCTGTTCTTCCCCGGCGCGTGGGGCGTGGCGCTGGCCGGGGGCGTGGTGGCGCGGTGGGACCTGATCGCGTGGCTGCTGCTCGGCAGCGTCGCGATGCGCGGCGCGGGATGCGTCTACAACGACATCGTCGACCGCGACCTCGACGCGCAGGTCGCCCGCACGCGCGACCGGCCGCTGGCGAGCGGGGCCATCTCGCTGCGCTCGGCGTGGATCTGGCTCGTCCTGCTGTGCCTGGTGGGGCTTCTCGTCCTGCTCCAGCTGCGGTGGCCCGCGGCGCTGGTGTCGCTCGCGGCGCTGGCGCCGGTGGCGGCCTATCCGTTCATGAAGCGGATCACCTGGTGGCCGCAGGCGTGGCTGGGGCTGGTGTTCAGCTGGGCGGCGCTGGTCGGGTGGACCGAGGCGTGGGGATCGCCGACGCTGCCCGGCCTCACGCTCTACGCGGGCACCGTGTTCTGGGTCGTCGGGTACGACACGATCTACGCGCTGCAGGACCGGGAGGACGACGCGCTGGTCGGCATCCGCTCCTCCGCGCTGCGGCTGGGCGCGCACGTGCGCGGCGGCGTCGCCGCCTGCTACGCGCTGGCGCTGGCGCTGTGGGGCGCCGCGCTGTGGCAGGTGCGCGCCGATCCGCTCGTCTTCCTCTCGCTGGCGCCCGCGGCGGCGCACCTGTTCTGGCAAGTAGCGACGCTGTCGCCCGATGATGCCGATGTGAGGGCGGGGGCCGGCGCGCTGCGGCGGTTCCGCGCCAACCGGTTCACCGGGTTGCTCGTCTTCCTCGCCTGCGCGGCGGTGGGGACGCCGCTCTAGTCCGACACCGCAGCTTGTTGACGCCGGGCACACGCCCTAAGTCCGCCCGATGCTGACCACCGACCAGGCGCAGGAACGCGCCCACGACATCGTCCGCCGTGCCACCGCCGCGGGCGCGGACGCCGCCGACGCCGTGTTCGCCGCCGACGCCGCGACCGAAGTGTCGGTGCGACTGGGCAAGCTGGAGGACGTGGGCCGCAGCGAATCGGAGGAGCTGGGGCTGCGCGTCTTCGTCGGGCAGCGCTCCGCCAGCGTCTCCACCACCGACCTGTCGCCCGCCGCGCTGGCCGCGCTGGCCGAGCGCGCGGTGGCGATGGCGCGCGAGGCGCCGGAGGATCGCTGGGCAGGGCTCGCGCCCCAGGAGCGGCTGATGCACGGCGCGCCGCCGCTGCTGGACCTGGCCGACGCGGGCGAGGTGTCGCCCGAGCAACTGCGCGCCGCCGCCGAGGAGGCGGAGGAGGCCGCGCGCGCCGTCCCCGGCGTCAGCAACAGCGAGGGCGGCGGCGCGTCCGCCTCCGCCAGCGTGTGGGCGCTGGCGACTAGCCACGGCTTCGCGGGCGCCTATCGCACCACCGGCTACGGCGTGTCCGCCAGCGTGATCGCGGGCACCGGCGCGGGGATGCAGCGCGACTACGACTTCCATTCCGCGCGCCACCGCGACCGGCTGGACGCGCCGGCGGACATCGGCCGCCGCGCCGGCGAGCGGGCGGTGGCGCGGCTCGATCCCGGCAAGGTCGCCTCGGGCGCGATGCCGGTGGTGTTCGATCCGCGCGTCGGCGCCGGGCTGCTCGGCCACCTGTCGGGTGCGATCGCGGGATCGGCCATCGCGCGCAAGACCAGCTTCCTGCTCGACGCGCTGGGCACCCGCGTCTTCGCGCCGGGCGTGTGCGTGCGCGACGACCCGCACCGGCCGCACGGGCTGCGCAGTCGGCCGTTCGACGGCGAGGGCCTGCCCGTCAGTCCGGTGGCGATCGTGGAGGACGGGATGCTGGAGACGTGGCTGCTCGACAGCGCGTCGGCGCGGCAGCTGGGACTGGAGCCGACCGGCCACGCCGCGCGCGGCATCGGCGGCGCGCCGGGCGTGACGACCAGCAACCTCTACATGGAGGCGGGCAAGGTGCCGGTCGCCACGCTGATCGGCGACATCGCGCGCGGCGTCTACGTCACCGAACTGATCGGCCAGGGCGTGAACCCGGTGACGGGCGACTATAGCCGCGGCGCGTCGGGCTTCCTGATCGAGGACGGCGAGATCACCGGTGCCATCGCGGAGTTCACGATCGCGGGCAACCTGATCGCGATGTTCGGCGCGCTGACGCCGGCCAACGACCTCTCCTTCCGCTACGGCATCAACGCGCCCACGCTGCGGATCGACGGCATGACGGTGGCGGGTGGCTGAGGCCGCCGCCGTTCCCGCCGAACTCGCCGACGCGGTGGCCGGGATCGCCGAGGAGGCGGGCGCGCTGGCCTTCGCCCGCTGGCGCACCGACTTCGCGCGATGGGAAAAATCGCCCGGCAGCCCGGTGTGCGAGGTCGACCTCGACATCGACCGGATGCTGCGCGCGCGCCTCTCCGCGCTGCTGCCCGACGCGGGATGGCTGTCCGAGGAGACGGCGGACAATGCCGACCGGCTGACGGCCGGGCGGGTGTGGGTGGTCGATCCGATCGACGGCACGCGCGACTATATCCGCGGGCGGCCCGGCTGGTGCGTGTCGATCGCGCTGATCGATCACGGCCAGCCCGTGCTGGGCGTGCTGGAGGCGCCGGCACGCGGCGAGGCGTGGCGCGCTTCGGCGGGCCGGGGCGCGACGCTGAACGGCGCGGCGCTGCGCGCGGGCGACCGCCGCGTGCTGGCGGGCGCGCGCGTACCGGTCGACGCGCTGCCCAAGGCGGACCGGCTGCTGACCGCGGTGGAGAAGCCCAATTCGATCGCGCTGCGCATGGCGATGGTGGCCGACGACCGCGCCGACCTGGTCGCGACGCTGCGCTGGGGCAACGAATGGGACATCGCCGCCGCCGTGCTGATCGCGACCGAGGCGGGGGCGGCGGCGACCGACGCGATCGGCGGGACGCTGGCGTTCAACAAGGCGGACCCGCGGGCGTTCGGCGTGATCGTGAGCACCGCCGGCATCCACGACGCGGCGGTGGCGCATCTCGCCGAGCGGGCGCGCGTGGCGATGGGGTAGCGGGCGGACCGTTACAGGCCGCGGACGAACCAGACGACGAACCCGGCCACAGCCAGGAGCGCGAGCGCGAGCATCGCGCGCACGACGGGCGGGTCCCGCGGCGCGACGGCCGAGGGCCAGGGCCGCGTCAACGCGAGCAGCGGTGTGACGAACGCGGCGCCCGCGCCCGCGACGCGGACCCAATCGAGCATGACCCAGCGCCGCGCCATCGCGACCGACTGCGCGTCGGAGATGGTGTCCCTGGATGAACCGATGCCGTGATAGTAGAGCGCGGCGTTCATCGGCCAGAAGGCGACCACCGTCAGGATCAGCAGCAGCAGGATACCGATGGAGGGCACGCAGAGCAGCCAGCGATAGTGCCACGGGGTGCGCCACCCGGCCGCCAGCGCGCCGAACCCCGCCACCAGCATCGCCGCCGACAGCGGGATGAAGAAGACTCCGGTGTCGACCGGCCATTGTTGGCCGTAAGGCATCATGGCGAGCGACGCGGGCGGATGCGCGCTCCATGCGCCGGCCAGCACGAGGAGATCGAACAGCTTGGCGCCGAGCAGCGGCCCGCCCGCCAGAACGGCCAGCCAAAGGAACGCCCGCGTGATGCCTCGCCTGCGCGTCATGCCGCTCCCTTCCACCGGTCGGCTCGATCATCCGCCACCACGGCCGCGAAGGCAATCCGACCGTGGCGTCCACCGATCGCGCGGCCGACTGGCGGGCGATCGATCGCCGTTGTACGCTGTGTCGCGGAGGTGCCCCGGTATGCGACCCCTAGGATCCATCGTCATGACGCTGGCCATGTCGACCAGCCTGCCCGCCGCGGCGCAGACAGAAGATGCCGCGCGACGGCAGATCGCCCGGGCGGAGGACGATTGGCGCAAGGCGCGGATCGCGGGCGACACCGCCTTCCTCGAACGCTTCTACGCGGCGGAGGGGCGTATCCAGGGAATGGACGGCAAGGTGCAGTCGCGCGCCGCGGATATCGCGCTGTTCAAGTCCGGCAAGATCAAGCCGAAGTTCATCCACCACGGCCCGCTCGACATCGCGGTCTACGGCGACACGGCGGTGGTGACGGGCGTCGACCATCTCGGTGGCACCGCCTTCGGCCGCTACGGCGAGATGTACCTGCGGTTCACCGACGTGCTGATCCGGCGGGACGGTCGCTGGCAGCTCGTCGTCCAGCAGACGACGCCGACCTCCGGCTTCTGACGGCGACCGGCCCGCCTACCGCCGCCGGTCCCGCGCCGGCATCGGCCGCAGCCGGACGCCGATCGACAGCACCAGCGGCCAGAACAAGGTGTTGGCGATGTCCGGCCCCGTGTCCCACCAGCGCCAGCTGCCATAGTGCATCCGATCCAGCACCTCGTTCGCCGCCTCCGCCGCGACGACGAACCAGAACGGGATGAACGTCCCCAGCCCGCGCGCCGTCAGCACCCGTGCCGCGATCAGCACCGCCATCCCGGCGTGGATGTGCAGGATCGTGTCCGACAGACCCGTGCCGTCGCCGATCCACGTGATGAAACGGGCGTAGAGGCCGGGGAAGTCGATCACGTCGTCGGTATCACTTCTGACAGGCGACGATCGCGGTCACGACGCTGATGGTCTCCGCCGGATCACGAACCTTCACCACGTCGCAGCCCGCCTCCTTCGCCGGATAGTCGTTGCCGCCGGGGAAGATCGCATCGCCGATGAACAGCATGTCGGCGATGGCGTAGCCGCTGTGCTCCGCCAGCTTGCGCAGGCCATAGCCCTTGTCCACGCCCTCGCGCGTGATGTCGATCGAGGTGGCACCGCCCATGTTGATGGCGAGGCCGGGGAGCCGCTGGCGCAGGTCCGCCTGGATCACCTTGCGCTTCTCGAACTTGGGATCCCAATGTTCCTTCGCCTCGATCGGCGCCTGCTGACCCAGTGCGGAGAAGGTGATCTGCGAGCCGCGATCCTCGATCCGCTCGCCCCAGGTCTGCTCGGGCGTGAAGCCGGTCGCCTCCAGGCTGTCGTTGAACGCCGCGATGATCTTCTGCTTCTCGGCCTCGTCGAACAGCTCGGCATAGACGGTCTGCCACGCGCCGTCGCGGTGGACGAACAGCTTCGTGCCCGTCGTCGGCATCATCCACAGCCGCGACAGGTCCGCGCGCGCGGGCAGGTTCTGGGCGATCTGCTTGTCGAACTGCGGCCAGTCGCCGCCGGAGATCACCGCCACGTCGGCGACCTGGAGCAGGTCGGCCAGCGTCTCCGCCATGTCGGGCTGCACCGCCTGCTTGCTGAGCGCGAGCGTGCCGTCGAGGTCGAAGGCGACGAGCTTCTTCATTCACTGATCTCCGAGGATGTAGGTGTCGATCGCGTGTGCGACGCCGTCGCGGTCGTTGGCAAGCGTGACGTGGCCGCCGCGGTCGCGCGCCGCCGCCTTTACCGCGTCGGGCGCGTTGCCCATCGCGATCGGCAGGCCGGCGCGGGCGAGCATCGGCAGGTCGTTGGCCTGGTCGCCCACCGCCGCCACCTGGTCGAGCGGGACGCGGCTCGCCTGCGCCAGCGCGGCGATGCCGTCGCCCTTGTTCGCCGCCAGCGCGGTGACGTCGAGGTAATAGGCCTGCGACTGCGCGATCGTCGCGGCGTCGCCGTGCGCGTTGCGGCAGGCCTCATACAGCGCGTGGAGCCGCGCGGTATCGTCGCTGACGAAGGTGATCTTGTCGGCGCGCTCCAGCAGGGGAGAAAGGTCGGCGACGACGACGGGTTCCTGCGCCGAGCTGACGCGCTCGCTGTCGGTGTGCGGGCCGTGGCCGTCGGTGGCGTACCAGCGGTCGTCGGCGAAGACCCAGGTGTCGACGCCCTTCCCCGCCGCGATCGCGATCACGCCGCGCGCGACCGCGGGCGGGATCGTCTCGCGCGACAGGACCGTGCCGTCGCGGCGGAACAGGATCCCGCCGTTGAACGCCGCGACCGTCCCGTCGAGCGCCAGCGGGCCGAGCAGCGGCACGATGCCCGACATCGGCCGCGCGCTGATGACGGTAAAGCCGACGCCTGCCGCGCGCAGTCGCGCCACCGCCGCGATCGTGCCGGGGGTCAGGCGCTTGTGCGCGTCGACCAGCGTGCCGTCGAGGTCGGAAACGAGGAGGCGGATGCGCCCGTGACCCGCGGCGACCACTATTGCGGGATCTCGACGTGGCCGCCGAAGCCGAAGCGCATCGCCGACAGCATCTTGTCGCCGAAGGTGTTCTCCACCCGGCTGCGATAGCGGGCGAACAGCGCCGTCGTCAGCACGTGCGCGGGCACCGCCTCCTCCATCGCGGCGTCGACGGTCCAGCGCCCCTCGCCCGAATCGGCGACGTGCCCGGAGAATTGCTCCAGCTTCGCATCCTTCGCGAGGCCCAGCGCGATGAGGTCGAGCAGCCAGGAGGAGATCACGCTGCCGCGCCGCCACACCTCGGCGACGTCGGTGAGGTTCAGGTCGTAGCGTTCGTCCTCGGGAAGCTTGTCCGACGCCTTGCCCTTCAGGATGTCGAAACCCTCGGCATAGGCCTGCATCAGGCCGTATTCGATGCCGTTGTGGACCATCTTCACGAAATGCCCCGCGCCCGCGGGGCCGGCGTGGATATAGCCCTGCTCCGCGCGCGGGTCGGTCTGCCCGTCGAGGCGACCCTGGGTGCGGTCGATCGTGCCCATGCCGGGGGCCAGCGCGGCGAAGACGGGATCGAGCCGGGCGACGACCTCCTCCGGCCCGCCGATCATCATGCAATAGCCGCGCTCACGCCCCCACACCCCGCCCGACGTGCCGACGTCGACGTAGTCGAGGCCGCGCTCCTTCAGTGCCTTGGCGCGACGGATATCGTCCTTGTAGAAGCTGTTGCCGCCGTCGATCACCACCTCGCCCGGCTGCGCGCCCGCGGCGATCGCGTCGATCGTCGCGTCGGTGATCTCGCCCGCGGGCAGCATGATCCACCAGTGCGCGGGCTGTTCCAGCTTGGCGCGCACGTCGTCGAGCGAGGTCGCCGCGATCGCGCCCTCCGCCGCCAGCTTCGCCACCGCGTCGGCGTCGCGGTCGAAGGCGACGATCTCGTGCCCCGCCGCCATCAGCCGGCGCGCCATGTTGCCGCCCATCCGGCCGAGGCCGATCATCGCCAGTTTCATGCTTCGTGTCCTCCACCGCTCGCGCGCTCAATCGCCACCTGCCCGGCAAGGTTCCGCCAAGGCCCGGGCAACGCGCGGGCAAGACATGCTTGCTTGCCCTGCCCGCCCCTCCCGCCGCATGACGGCGCCGCATACCCGGGGGGCGACGAATGGAGTGGTTGAGCGCGCTGGCGGGGTTGCTGGTCGGCCTGGTCGTCGGCGTGACGGGCGTGGGCGGCGGATCGCTGATGTCCCCCATCCTGATCCTGCTGTTCGGCGTGGCGCCCGCCACCGCGGTCGGCACCGACCTGTGGTTCGCCGCGGTGACGAAGACGGTGGGCGGCGCGATCCACCACCGCCACGACAATGCCGACTGGCAGGTGGCGCGGCGGCTGTGGCTGGGCAGCATCCCGGCCACGCTGGCGACCTTGTGGTGGCTGTGGTCGCACCATCGCGCGGCGGAGAAGGGCGGGCTGATCGTCACCGTGCTGGGCGCGGCGCTGGTGCTGTCGGCGCTGTTCACGCCGTTCCGCGCGCGACTGGTCGCGCGGGCCGCACGCAGCGACGGCGGCGGCCTGCGCCGCTGGCAGCCGGCGCTGACGGTGGCGGCGGGGGCGCTGCTGGGGGCGCTCATCACGCTGACGTCGGTGGGCGCGGGCGCGCTGGGCGCGTCGCTGCTGCTGCTGCTCTACCCGGTGCGGCTGACGCCCAAGCGCCTGGTCGGCACCGACATCCTGCACGCGGTGCCCGTCGCGCTGATCGGCGGCATCGGCCACGCGATGATCGGCAACATCGACCTGGCGCTGCTCGGCGCGCTGCTGGCCGGATCGGTGCCGGGGGTCGCGATCGGGTCGACGCTGGCGGCGCGCGTGTCGGACCGGGTGGTCACGCCGGCGCTGGCGCTGGTGCTGCTGGTCGTGGGCGTCAGGCTGCTGGTGTAGGGCGCGTCGTCACCTCGCTCCCGTTCGTCCCGGGGAGCCGTCGAGCCTGCCGAAACGGCGTCTCGGAGGATGGCTGGCCATGCTTCGAGACGAGCACGAACGGTGACGGCAACCTACGCGGCGGCGGCGCGGGCGGCGCGCAGGAGGTCGGTGGCGGCGTCGATGGTCAGCGGACGGCCGAACAGGAAGCCCTGCAGCGTGCTGCACCCCTGCTGCTCCAGCTGCGCCAGCTGGCCGTCGTTCTCCACGCCCTCCGCCGTCGTTTCCATCTCCAGCGCGGTGGCGAGATCGACGATCGCCTTCACGATCGCCGCGGCGCTGGGATCGTCGGCGATGTTCGTGACGAAGGAGCGGTCGATCTTGATCTTGTCGAACGGGAAGGAGCGAAGATAGCTGAGCGAGGAATAGCCCGTGCCGAAATCGTCCAGCGCGACGCGCACGCCCATCGCGCGAAGCATGTGCAGCATCTGCTGGACGTGGTCCTGCCCGTCGAGGAACACCGATTCGGTGATCTCGATCTCCAGCCGGTTCGGCGACAGCCCGCTGCGCGCCAGCGCCTGGAGCACCACGTTGCGAAAGCCGGGCGCGCGGAACTGGATCGGCGAGACGTTGACGGCGACGCGGATGTCCTCCGGCCAGCGGCTGGCGACGCGGCACGCCTCGTGCAGCACCCACTCGCCGATCGCGACGATCAGCCCGGTCTCCTCCGCCACCGGCACGAACTCCACCGGCGGGATGAAGCCGCGCTCCGAATGCGGCCAGCGCAGCAGCGCCTCGAACCCCTTGATGCGCGCATCGCCCGCCGCGACGATCGGCTGGAAGTGCAGCTGCAGCTGCCCGCTGCGGATCGCGATGCGCAGGTCGGTCTCGATCTGCCGGCGCCGGCGCGCCGCCTCGTCCAGCGAGGGCTCGAAGAAGCGATAGCCGCCGCGCCCGTCCTGCTTCGCGCGATACAGCGCAAGGTCGGCGTTCTTCACCAGCGTCTCCGCGCTGGTGCCGTCGGCGGGGAACAGCGCGATGCCGATGCTGGTGCCGATCGGCAGGACATGGCCGGCGACGTCCAGCGGCTCGATCAGCGCGTCCAGGATCGCCTGCGCGAGCCGGCGGGCGCGCCCCCGATCCTCCGCCTCGGCGACGACGATGGCGAATTCGTCGCCGCCCAGCCGCGCCACCATGGCGTCCTCCGCCATCTCGTCCAGCAACCGTGCGACGCGGCGAAGCAGGCCGTCGCCGACGGGATGGCCGAGGGTGTCGTTGATCCCCTTGAATCCGTCGAGGTCGAGGCAGAGCACGGCGAGTTCCTCCCCCGTGCGCCCCGCGCGCGCCACCGCCTGGTCGAGCGACTGGTGGAAGAAGGTGCGGTTCGGCAGATCGGTGAGCCCGTCGTGGAAAGCGAGGTGCGTGATCCGCTCCTCACGCTCCTTGATGCCGTGGGACATGCGGTTGAACGAGCGGGCGAGACGGCCGATCTCGTCCTCGGTCTCGATCGCTACCTCGGTCCGCTCGCCGTCCTCCAGCCGCCGCGCGGCGCGGTCGAGCGCCGCAATCGGCCGCGCGATGCCGCGCGCCAGCCGACCGCTGCCCAGCACGATCGCGAGCAGCCAGGCGATGCCGGCGAGCACGAGGCCGACCTGGATCGAGCGATAGGCCTCCATTGCGCGCGCCATCGGATAGCTGAGCAGCAGCGCCGCCTGCGCGCGCCCGTCCGGCCCGGGCAGCGGCTTCAGCATGGCGAAGCTCTGCCCATCCGCGGTGTCCAGCGTGGCGACGCGCGAGGGCGGCACCGCCAGCGGAACGGAGGTGGCGCCATCGCTCCACGCGCCGCGGCGGCGGGTGACGATGGTGGCGTTAAGCGGGATCGCCGACAGCTTCTCCAGCGCGGCCATCTCGCGATCGCCGAGCGGCACGATGAAGGCGATCCGCCCGATCTCCAGCGGCGCCAGCACCGGGGCGGTGACGACGCGATAGACCCGGCCGTCGTGGGCGATCACCGTGTCGCGCTCGACCGTCGCGGCGACCGCCGGCATCGCGCCGCGCAGCGCGCCGGCGTCGCCGATCACCCCACCGTCCGTGTCGATCAGCACCGCGCGCGGCACCTCCGCCCGCTCGCGCAGGCTGTCGAGCGCGGAGGCGATCGTCGCCACGTCGTGCGTCGCCACCGCAGAGCGGAAGCCGAAGTCGCGCGCCACCACGTCGGCGGCATTGGCGAGCGAGCGCGCGCGCACCTGCCACAGCCGGTCGTACACGGTGCCGCTGGCCGCCAGTTCCGCCGCGGCGGTGCGGCGCGCGCCCTGCCGGATCGTCAACTGCGCGGTGATCGCCAGCGCCACCAGGCCGAGCGTGAACAGCCCGGCGTAGAGGACGGTGATCCGCGTGCGCAGCGAACGGAAGGCGGGAACGGGTGCGATCATCGCCGCAATCGCAGCACGGTCGCGAGCCCCGACCCCGCCACCGTCGCGGGCTGCGACAGCGTGTTGCCGGCGGCGCGGATCGACGGGTGCCACACGGCGAGGACGCCGCGCCCGGCGCCCGCGTCCATCCGCACGCGGCCGTCGGCGTCGGTGACCGCGGCATAGGGGGTGGCGGTGACGAAGACGACGCCGCTCATCGCGTCGTGGATGTTGCACCCCAGCGCCACCGCGCCCGGGCGGTCGAAGGCGATGCTGCGGTCGTCCTCGCGCCCGTAGAGCTTCAGGTCGAACCGCTTGGGCGCGGAGAAGGAATAGACGTGGTGGCGGACGCGATCGAGGTTGGGAAAGCTGACCGACGCGCCCACCGGCACGACCAGCACGTGCGGCGCGAAGGCGATGTTCTGCTGCTTCATCACATAGGGGCCGCGCGGCACCGGCGGCGCGACGCCCGGCATGGTCAGCGTCACCACCGCGCCGGGGAGCGGCGTGCCGTCCGCCGCCTGCACCTGCACCACCACCGGCGCCGCCACGGCCGCCGGCGCGCCGAGGAGAAGGAAGGCGAGCGGCAGGACGGGGAGTTGGCGCATGACGCCTCCTAGGCCGCGCCGGGTTTCCGAGCGGTAAAGGCTTCATCGTTAACGGCAAATTTGCCAATCCGGTGCCACAGCGCGGCGATGATCCGGCCCCTGCTGCTTTCCGCCATGACGGCGGCCCTTGTCCTGCCCGCCACCGCCCCGCCCGCCGAGGCGAGGAACCGCCGGTCGGGCGGCAAGCTGCTGCTGACCAACGGCGTCAGCACGGTGGAGGGGAGCGCGGGCGGCGGGCTCGCCACCTGGGCCGTGGTCGCCGGCAACGAGACGCGGGACGGCATCGGCGGCGCGGGCCATGCGACTCTCGTGGCGCTGCCCGACTTCGACCTGGAGACCGCCGGCGCCGCGATCGGCGTCAACGACCGGGTGGAGCTGTCCTACGCGCGGCAGAGTTTCGACACGCGCGCGGCGGGCGCGGCGCTGGGGCTGGGGCGCGGCTTCACCTTCCGCCAGCACGTGATCGGCGCGAAGCTGCGCGTGGCGGGAGACGCGGTGTTCGACCAGGACCGGTGGCTTCCGCAGATCGCGATCGGCGTGCAGCACCGCATCAACGATCGCGGCGCGACCGTCCGCGCGGTCGGCGCGCGCGCGAGCCGCGGCACCGACGTCTACGTCGCCGCGACCAAGCTGCTGCTGGCGCGCAGCCTGCTGCTGGACGGGACGCTGCGGTGGACGAAGGCGAACCAGTTCGGCCTGCTCGGCTTCGGCGGCGACCGGCGCGCCGGGCACGGCGTGCAGGCGGAGGGGTCGGCCGCGTACATGCTGAGCCGGCGGCTGGTCGTCGGCGCCGAATACCGGTCCAAACCGGACAATCTGGGCTTCGCGCGCGAGCAGGATGCGTGGGACGCCTTCGCCGCGCTGGCCGTCACGCGCCACCTGTCCGTCACCGCGGCCTATGTCGACCTGGGCGACATCGCGACCGTGCGCGACCAGCGCGGCGCCTTTCTCTCGATCCAAGGAGCCTTCTGAGATGATCCTGGCGCTCGCGCTGCTGTTGCAGGCCGTTCCGGCGGAGGAGCCGGTCGATCCCTATCCGGTGTCGAACGCCAACGCCGGCACCACGCCGATCCGCGACCCGGCGCTGTGGCGCGCCTTCCACGGCAGGGAGGGAGTCGGCCGCGTCGTCGACGGGATGGTCGACCGGGTGCAGAAGGACCCGCGCATCGCCGACATCTTCAAGGGGCACGACCTGGTCCGCCTGCGCCGCGTGCTGCGCGAGCATTTCTGCCACGTGCTGGGCGGGGGATGCGACTACACCGGCCGCACGATGCGCGACGCGCACAAGGACATGGGCGTGCAGCAGGCCGATATGGGCGCGCTGATCGAGAACCTGCAGGCGTCCATGCGTGCGGAGGGCGTGCCCTTCCACGCGCAGAACCGCTTCCTCGCCAAGCTGGCGCCGATGCGGCGGGACGTGGTGCAGCGCTGAGGCGCCGCACCGTCCGCCGGAAACCGTCAGAGCACCTGGTCGGTGGCGAGGCCCCAGGCGGCGTAGCCCAGCAGGATCGCCGACGCCGCCGCGGTGGTGCCGAGCAGGACGTAGCCGACATATTGCAGCATCGGCGGATTGGGCCGCTGCGCCCTCGCGTTGCGCGACGCGCCGGACAGCACGAAGCTCATCAGCATTCCGTAGGTGAAGACCACCGCACCCAGCATAAAAACCCCGCCCGCTCCTGAAAGAAACCCTTTGGCGCCATCGCCCCCCGGCGATCGCCTCTCCCGTTAACCATATCGGCGGCGGCCTACAAATCCGTTAACGCGCCCCTCGCCGCTTGCGTCCCACGGCCCGCCGATTACGGACGGGGCGATGACGATCCGACTGGCCGTGTTCGACTGCGACGGCACCCTTTCCGACGGGCAGGCCAACATCTGCCGCGCGATGGAGGCCGCCTATGCCGCGGGCGGGCTGCCCGTTCCGCCGCGCGAGGCGATCCGCGGCATCGTCGGCCTCAGCCTGGTGGAGGCGGTTGCGGCGCTCTCGCCCGAGGCGGACGCGGCGCTGCACCGCGCGCTGGCGGCGGACTACAAGGCCGCGTTCTTCCGCATGAGGACGGCGGGCGAGCTGGACGCGGAGCCGCTGTACGACGGGCTGGCCGCGACGCTGGACGCGCTGGCGGCGGACGGCTGGCTGCTGGGCATCGCCACCGGCAAGTCGGACCGCGGGCTGGCGCACCTGCTGGCGCACCACGGCCTTTCCGACCGGTTCGTCACCCTGCAGACCGCGGACCGGCACCCGTCCAAGCCGCACCCGGCGATGCTGGAGGCGGCCATGGCGCAAGCGGGCGCGCTGCCCCATATGACCGCGATGATCGGCGACACCAGCTACGACATGGCGATGGCGCGCGCCGCGGGCGTGCGCGCGGTCGGCGTCACCTGGGGCTATCACGACGAGGCGACGCTGCGCGCGGCGGGCGCGCAGGCGATCGCCCGGACGGGCGCGCAGATCGCGGCGTGCCTGGCGTGAGCGGCGATCCGGCGCGGCCGCGCTGGCTGGCGATCGTCGCCACCCGGCTGGCGGGCACGTTCGGCGCGATCCTGGGCGTCGTTCTGCTGGGCCGCGCGCACGACTGGCCGACGAAGGCGCTGGGCGTCGCCATCGTCGCCGCCGCGCTGTTCATGATCGCGACCGTGCCGCGCGCGCTGGCACGGCGGTGGAGGACGCCGGAGTGAAGCGGTTCTGGAAGGACGTGGGCATCGACGCCGATGGGGTCGTGCGGCTGGACGATCGCCCCGTGCGCACCCCCGGCCGGACCCCGCTGGCGCTGCCCACCGCCGCGCTGGCCGAGGCGGTGGCGGCGGAGTGGCGCGGCGTCGGCGACACGCTGGACCCGCGCGCCATGCCGCTGACGGGCCTGGCCAACGCCGCGATCGACCGGGTCGGCGCGGGCACGGCGGCGGACACGGCGCGCTACGGCGAGAGCGACCTCCTCTACTATCGCGCCGACGCGCCCGCCGACCTCGTCGCGCGGCAGGCGGCGGCATGGGACCCGCTGCTCGACTGGGCACGCAAGCGCTACGACGTGCATTTCGAGCCGGTGGCAGGCGTCATGCACCACGCCCAGCCCGCCGCCACCGTGGCGCGGCTGGCCGAGGCGGTGGCGAGCCGCGACGCCTTCGCACTGGTGGCGCTGTCGAAGCTGGTGACGCTGACGGGCACGCTGGTGGGCGCGCTGGCGCTGGCGGAGGGCGCGGCCGACGCCGACACGCTGTGGCGCGCCGCGCACGTCGACGAGGACTGGCAGGCCGAGCAATGGGGCGAGGACGCGCTGGCGACCGAGGCGATGGAGGCCAAGCGGCGCGACTATGACGCGGCGGTCACGTTCCTGCGCTTGCTGGGCGGCTGACGTCGTCCCCGCTGGCGGAGGGCTGCGCTTCGTGGCGCTCCCCCTCCGCCATGCTGCGCATGGTCCCCCTCCCCGTGCGGGGGAGGCTATTAGCGGCGCAGCTTGCGGATGAAGCCGATCAGGCCGGTCTGCCGCGAGCGCTTCAGCCGCTCCGCCGCCAGGATGGTGCGGACGTGGGCGAAGCATGCGTCGACGTCGTCGTTGACGAGGACGTAGTCGTAGCCGTCCCAGTGGCTGATCTCCGCGTCGGCGCGGGCCATGCGGCGGTCGATGATCTCCTGCGCGTCGGTGGCGCGGCCTTCCAGCCGGCGGCGCAGCTCCTCCATCGACGGCGGCAGGATGAAGACGCGCACGACGTCGCCGCCGGCGATCTGGTGCAGCTGCTGCGCGCCCTGCCAGTCGATGTCGAACAACACGTCCTTGCCCGCCGCCAGCATCGCCTCCACCGGCGCGCGCGGCGTGCCGTAGCGCTGGTCGAAGACGTGCGCCCATTCGAGGAACTCCTCCGCCTTCGCCATCTCGCGGAAGCGGTCGAGCGTGACGAAGTGATAGTCGCGCCCGTCCTCCTCGCCGCGGCGGATCGCGCGGGTGGTGGCGGAGATGGAGAGCGACAGCTCCGGCTCGGCGGCGAGCAGCAGCCGCGCGATCGTCGACTTGCCCGCGCCCGACGGCGAGGAGAGGACGAACAGCACTCCGCGGCGCCGGAAGCTGTGCGGGTCGGGCGGGATGGCGGCGTCCATGCGGGCTGATGGCCCGCGACCCCGCGCCGCGTCAACCTCTGCGTGCTACCCGCGCAGCCGTGCCGCGTGCCAGGCCAGGTGATCGGCCATGAAGGTGGAGACGAAGGTGTAGCCGTGGTCGTAGCCCGGCTGCATCCGCAGCGTCAGCGCGATGCCCGCGTCGCGGCACGCCGCCTCCAGCAGCGCGGGGCGCAATTGTTCGGCGAGGAACGGGTCTGCGTCGCCCTGGTCGACCAGCAGGTCGGGCAGCCGCGCGCCGTCGCCGATCAGCGCCACTGCGTCGTGGCGGCGCTGCGCGGTGCGATCGTCGCCGAGATAGGCGTCGAGCGCCTTGCCCCAGGGCACCTGCGTCGGCGCGACGATCGGCGCGAAGGCGGAGACGCTGCGGTATCGGCCAGGATGGCGCAGCGCGACCGTCAGCGCGCCGTGCCCGCCCATCGAGTGGCCGGTGATCCCCTGCCGTTCCATGTCGACGGGGAAATGCTCCGCGACCAGCGCGGGCAGCTCCTGCGTGACATAAGACCACATCGCGAAGTGCGGCGCCCAGGGCGCCTGCGTCGCGTCGACGTAGAAGCCGGCGCCCTGCCCCATGTCCCACGCGTCGGCATCGGCGACGCCCTCGCCCCGCGGGCTGGTGTCGGGCGCGACGAGGATCACCTTCTCCCGCGCGCAGGCGGCGCGATACTCGCCCTTGTCGGTCACGTTGGCGTGGGTGCAGGTGAGGCCCGACAGGAACCACAGCACCGGCAGCCGCTCCCCCTCCTCATGCGCGGGCACGAACACCGAGAAGGTCATCGGGGTGCCCGTGACGCGGCTGTCGTGGCGATAGACGCCCTGCGCGCCGCCATGCGCGCGGGAGAGGGAGACGGTCTCCATCACGCCGCGGCCGGCATCCGGTGCATGGCGCACAATTTGTTCCCGTCCGGATCGCGCAGATAGGCCAGGTACAGGTCGCCGAACGAGGCGGAGCGCACGCCGGGCGCGTCCTCGATCGCGGTGCCGCCGGCCTCAACCCCGGCCTTGTGCCAGGCATCGGCCTGCTCCGGCCCGTCCACGGCGAAGCCGATCGTGCCGCCGTTGGCGTGGGTCGCGGGCTGGCCGTCGATCGGGGCCGTCACCAGGAACAGCCCGCCGTTGTGCATGTAGATCAGGCGGCCCTTCTCGTCCTGGATCGCCGGGCGTCCGCCCATCGCGCCGAACAGCGCGTCGTAGAAGGACTTCGACCGCTGCAGGTCGTTCGAGCCGACCATCATGTGACTGTACATCGTCCTCTCCCCATCATTCTGTTGTTCGCCTCCTGTGCGGCAGAGCGTGGCGGGCGGCAAGGCCCTCGCCGGCCGGAGCCGACGAACGACTTGCCCGAGGAGCGGATTTGCCGCATGGTAGCGCTATCCAAACGGAGGGGATACATGCGGCTCGGGCAAGCGATCGGGATCGCGGCGGCGTTGGCGCTGCCGGCGCACGCGGCGGAGCGCAGCCCGCGCTGGATCGCGACCTGGGGCACGTCGCAGCTGTCGCTGGAGGACAAGGACGCGCTGCCCGCGTTGGGCGGCGACCGCGGCGTCACCGTGCGACAGACGGTGCGTGTCGCCGCAGGCGGCGAGCGGGTGCGGGTGCGCTTCTCCAATGCGTTCGGGCGCGCGCCGCTGACGCTCGCCAAGGCGCGGGCCGCCGACGTGCCGCTCACCTTCGCGGGACGGCCGTCGACCGACATCCCGCCCGGCGCCGAGGTCTATTCGGACGAGGCGGCGGTGTCGATTCCGCGCGGCGGCGATCTGACCATCTCCCTCCACCTGCCCCGCCCCGGCGACCTGCGCACCGGCCATCCCGGCGCGCGCGCGACGACGATCGTGGCGCCGGGCGACCAGGTGGACGCCGCCACGCCGACGGGGGGGACGAGCGTGCCGCGCTGGTTCGCCATCGCCGACGTGGAGGTGTCCGCCCCGGCATCGGCCCGCACGTCCGCCGCCGGCACGATCGTCGCGATCGGCGACTCGATCACGGACGGCTACGGCGTGGCGCCCGACACCAACACGCGCTGGACCGACGTGCTCGCCGCGCGGCTGCGCGGCTCCACCGCGCTCGCCGGCTGGGGTGTCGTGAACGCCGGGATCGGTGGCAACCGGGTGACGCTGGACGGGCTCGGCCCCAACCTCCTCGCGCGCTTCGACCGCGACGTGGTGGCGCGCAGCGGGACGAAGGTCGCGATCGTGCTGGAGGGGATCAACGACCTGGGCACGCTGACGCGCGAGAAGCCTGCGACCCCGGCGGAGCACGCCGCGCTCGTCCGCCGCATCACCGCCGGCTACGTCGAGATCGCGCGCCGCGCGCGCGCGCACGGCATCCGCATCATCGGCGGCACGGTGATGCCGTTCGTCGGCAACGATTATTATCACGCCGATGCCGCGAACGAGGCGGACCGGCAGGCGGTGAACGCCTTCATCCGCCAGTCGGGCACGTTCGACGCGGTGATCGATTTCGACGCCGCGCTGCGCGATCCGGCGCGGCCCGACCGGCTGGCGCCGGCGTATGATTCGGGCGACCACCTCCACCCCTCCGCCGCGGGCTTCGCCGCGATGGCGCGCGCGGTGCCGCTGGCGCTGATCGCCGGACCGCTGCCGGCGCGGGCGGAACCGGGGCCGTCGATCGCGCTGACCTTCGACGACATCCCGGTCCACGGCGCGCTGCCGCCCGGCGCCACCCGCGCGGGGGTGATGCGCGACCTGGTCGCCGCGCTGAAGGCGGCGGGGGCACCCGCGCACGGCTTCATCAACGGCGCGCGCCAGGTGGGCGACGCCGACGCGGCAGCGGCCACCGCGGCGTGGCGCGCGGCCTTTCCGATCGGCAACCACGGCTACGAGCATCGCGGCGTGGACGAACTGAACGGCGGCGGCTTTCGCGACCAGCTGGTCCGCAACGAGGCCGCGGTCGGCAGCAGCGCGCGCTGGTTCCGCTATCCCTATCTCTCCGAGGGCGCGACGGCGGCGAGGCGCGACGCGGCGCGGGCGGTGCTGGCGGAGCGCGGCTATCGCATCGCGGCGGTGACGGCGAGTTTCGCCGACTACAGTTACAACGATCCCTATGCCCGCTGCATGGCGAAGCGCGACGCCGCCGGGGTCGCCGCGCTGGAGCGGCACTGGCTGGCCGCGGTGCGGCTGGACGCCGAGTCCGCGCGCGCGCGGATGCGGGCGCTGTACGGGCGCGAGGTGCCGCTGGTGCTGCTGATGCACGTCGGCGCGTTCGACGCGCGGATGCTGCCGCGCACGCTGGCGCTGTACCGCGCGATGGGCTTCCGCTTCGTCGCGCTCGACGCGGCGCAGGCCGATCCGGTCTACGCCGCCGCCAACGATCCGGCGATGCCGGGGCCCTCGCCGGACCTCGCGCGTTCCGCGGCGGAGGCGGGCGTGGTCCCGCCCGCCGCCGCGCTTCCTTCCATCGATTTCGGAAAGCTGTGCCAGTGACCTCATCCTTCGATCCCGCGACCGACCTGTCCGCCGACTGGCGCGAGGGGCTGTGGCTCGGCCGCATCGACCGCGGCCAGGGGCCGACGCCCGTGCTGGTGGCGGGCGGCGTCGCGCACGACATGTCCCGCGTGGCGCCGACCGTGTCCGAGCTGGTCGCCGCCCGCGCGTTCGACGCCGACGCAGGCGAGGCGATCGGCGACGCCGCGGCGCTGGACGGCGAGTGGCTGGCGCCGATCGACCTGCAATGCGTGAAGGCGGCGGGCGTCACCTTCGCCGTCTCCACCCTGGAGCGCGTGATCGAGGAGGCGGCGCGCGGCGACGCCACCGCCGCCGCGGGCGTGCGTGCGCGGCTGGAGCAGCGGATCGGCGGGGGCCTGCGCTCCGTCACGCCGGGGTCGGAGGAGGCGGCGGCGCTGAAGGCGGCGCTGATCGAGGACGGCCTCTGGTCGCAATATCTCGAGGTCGCGATCGGGCCGGACGCGGAGATCTTCACCAAGGCGCCGGTGCTCTCCTCGGTCGGCTACGGCGCGATGGTGGGCGTGCGCAGCGATTCGTCGTGGAACAATCCCGAGCCGGAGGTGGTGCTGGTCGTGGCCGCGGACGGCGCGATCGTCGGCGCGACGCTGGGCAACGACGTGAACCTGCGCGATTTCGAGGGGCGGTCGGCGCTGTTGCTGGGCAAGGCGAAGGACAACAACGCCTCCTGCTCGCTCGGCCCGCTGATCCGCCTGTTCGACGGCGGCTACTCGCTGGACGACGTGCGCGCGGCCGAAGTGACGCTGACCATCGACGGCGCGGACGGCTATCGGCTGGACGGCACCAGCTCGATGCGCGAGATCAGCCGCGATCCCGCGGAACTCGCGCGCCAGGCGCTGAGCGAGCATCATTATCCCGACGGCTTCGTCCTGTTCTGCGGCACGTTGTTCGCGCCCAAGCAGGACCGCGACGAGCCCGGGCGCGGCTTCACCCATGCCGAGGGGGACGTGGTGACGATCGCCGAACCGCGGCTGGGCCGGCTGGTGAACCGCGTGACGACGTCCAAGGCGGCGCCGGCGTGGACGCTTGGGATCGCCGGGCTGATGCGCAACCTGGCCCGGCGCGGCCTGCTGTGAAGGGGAACTCGGACGTGTTGCAAACGACGACGGGCGGCGCACGCGCGCATTATCCCAGCCTGGCGGGCAAGAAGGTGATCGTGACCGGGGGCGGATCGGGCATCGGCGCCGGGCTGGTCGAGGCGTTCGTCGCGCAAGGGTCGCGCGTCGCCTTCGTCGATATCCAGCAGGACGCGGGCGAGGCGCTGGCGGCGCGGCTTTCCGGCAGTGACGCCCCGGCGCCGATCTTCCGCCCGCTGGACCTGACCGATATCGACGCGCTGAAGGACACGTTCGGCGCGCTGGAGGAGGCGCTGGGCGGCGTGGACGTGCTGGTGAACAACGCCGCCAACGACGACCGCCACGCCGTCGCCGACGTGACGCCGGCCTATTGGGACGAGCGCATGAACGTGAACCTGCGGCACCAGTTCTTCGCGGCGCAGGCGGTGGTGCCGGCGATGGCGCGCGCGGGCGGCGGCGCGATCCTGAACTTCGGGTCGATCAGCTGGCACCTCGCGCTGCCCGACCTGATCCTCTACCAGACCGCCAAGGCCGCGATCGAGGGGCTGACGCGCAGCCTGGCGCGCGACCTGGGCCGGCAGGGGATCCGCGTGAACACGATCGTACCGGGCAACGTGCAGACGCCGCGGCAGGAGAAATGGTACACGCCCGAGGGCGAGGCGGAGATCGTCGCCGCGCAATGCATGGACGGGCGCATCCAGCCCGCGGACATCGCCGCCATGGCGCTGTTCCTGGCCAGCGACGACGCGCGCTTCTGTACCGGCCACAATTATTTCGTCGATGCCGGCTGGCGCTGAAGCCGTCGCGCGCGTCGCGGCCACGCTGGGCGAAGGGCCGGCCTGGTTCGACGACGCCCTGTGGTTCGTCGACATCAAGGCGCCGGCGGTGCTGCGCTTCGATCCGGCGTCCGCCACCCTGAACCGCTGGCGCGCGCCGGACCAGGTCGGCTGGGTGCTGCCGGCGGAGGACGGGTCGATCGTTGCCGGGGTGAAGGGCGGATTGCATCGCTTCGATCCGGCGACGGGCGGCTTCGCGCTGCTGGCCGCGGTGGAGGCCGACCGGCCGGGCAACCGCCTGAACGACGCCACCGTCGATGCGGCGGGGCGGCTTTGGTTCGGCACGATGGACGATGCGGAGGACGCGCCGAGCGGCGCGATCTACCGCGCCGACGCGGGGGGCATCGCGCGGGTGATCGACGGCGTGTGCATCACCAACGGCCCCGCGGTCAGCGCCGACGGGCGCACGCTCTACCACCACGACACGCTCGCCGGACTGGTGCTCGCGAGCGACATGGACGCGGGCGGCGCGGTCACGGGCACCCGCGTGCTGGCGCGGATCGACCCGCGCGACGGCTATCCGGACGGGCCGACGCTGGACGCGGAGGGGTGCCTGTGGATCGGGCTGTTCGCGGGCGGCGAGGTGCGCCGCTACGCACCCGACGGCACGCTGCTGGCGACGGTGCCGCTGCCGGCGGCCAATGTCACCAAGATCGCGTTCGGCGGCGCGGGCCTGCGCACCGCCTATGCCACGACTGCGCGCAAGGGGCTGTCGGCGGCGGCACTGGCGGCACAGCCGCACGCGGGCGACCTGTTCGCGTTCGACGCCGGGGTGGCGGGGATGCCGTTGCCGCGCGTGTCGATGGCGACGCTGGCAGGGTTCGGTCCGGCCTGACCGCAGTCGAAGGCTAGGGGTGCCGGTGGCTGCGCTTCGACTTCGCTCAGCACGAACGGGGGGTATCGGGGGCGGGCGATCCCACCTCGGTTCGGCCTGAGCGCAGTCAAAGGCGATGCGCGACGTTCGCTGCCCGTCACCGATAGCGGTACAGCTTCACCCGCTGCACCGTGAATTCCTCCGGCGGGAGGCGGACGTGGCGGCCCTGGTGGGTCTGGTCGCCGTTCATGCGGCGCTCGGCAAGGAAGCGGCCCGCCTCCATCCGGCCCTCGTCGGCCGCCTCGATCCCGGCGACCCCCCTGCCGTCCGCGGGCGCGAAGGTGACGGTGACGCCGCGGCCCGCGATCAGATACTCGCCCTCCCCCGTCGCCAGCACGATCGCGCCGTGCTCGGCGGGCTGCTGCTTCTCCTTGGGCGTCCACGGATCGGTGAAGCGCAGCGACAGGCGATAGCCCGCCATGACGGTCGTCTGGTCGGCAAGATCCGCCGTGCCGTCGAAGGCGATCGGCGCGCGGGCGCCCCACAGCCGGTCGGTGCCCTGCCGCGCCAGGATCAGCGGCGACAGCCCGTCCAGCAGGCGGTAGAGCGAGGCGAGCCGCGCGCCGCCCTCCGCCGGGATCGTGTCGATCGAGAAGGGGCTGAACCCCATCGCGTCGAGCGCGCCGATCGCGAACAGTGCGTTGCCGGTGGCATCGGCGGCGCCGGACTGGCCCGCCTCCGGAATGAACAGCGGGTTGCGCGGCAGCGCCGCGTACCGCCGCGTCCACTCGACGAAATTCGGGTAATAGATGTCGGGCGCGAGAAAGTCGATCGTCGGCGCGCCCTTGGTCCACAGCTCCGCCAGATGCGGCAGCGGGCCGGCGGCGGGATAGCCCTTGCCCGGCACCGCGGTTGGCCGCGGCAGCGCGGCGTTGACGTAGAGCGGGATGCCGTATTCCCGCCGCCCCGCCTGCGCGACGACGTCGGTATAGCGCGCGAAATGCCACGCCATGAACGCCTCGTCGGCGCCCGTGCCATAGGCCTGCGTCCAGCTGCCGCGCCTGCCCAGCGCGGCGGGCAGCGGGGCGGCGAAGGCGCGGTCGGCGGCGGCGGAGCGGTCGCGCGCCTCCGGGATCATCCCGATCTCGTTCTCCACCTGCACCATCAGCACGGTGCGCTGCGGATCCGCCTGCTTCAGGTGCCGCATCAGCGCGGCGAAGGCGCGCGCGTCCGCCGTCGCATTGGCGGGCACGAAGGGGGAGAGGATCTCCAGCGGCGTGCCGTCGGCGGTGCGCGCGCGCGGGAAGCGGCGCTCGTCGCGCTTCACCCAGGCGGGGGCGTAGCTGGACATGGAATTCTTCCAGCTGCCGAACCACAGGATCACCACGCGCAGCTTGGCCGCGCGCGCGTCCGCCAGCAGGCCGTCGACCATGGCGAAGTCGAAGCGGCCCTCCGCCGGCTCGATCAGCTCCCAGCTGACCGGCATCAGCACGGTGTTGACGTTCATCGCGGCCAGCGCGGGCCAGCGCGCCGCCATGTAGCCGCGGTCGGACGCGCTGGAATTGGCCAGCTCGCCGCCCAGCATCAGGAACGGCCGGCCGTCCACCTCCAGCTGGCGGGCGCCGTGCGCGTCGACCAGCCGGGGCAGCGGCGCCGGCGCCGCCGATCCTTGCGCCTGCGCGGCGGTGACGGTGGAAAGCAGCGCCGCCGCCGCGAACAGGCGCCGGATCATCCCGCCATCTCCTCCAGTTCCTTGCCCTTCGTCTCGTGGATGAAGCGGCGGACGAGAACGAAGCTGATCGCGGCGCATACGCCGTAGAAGGTGTAGCTGGCGGCCAGGCCCAGCCCGGCGGCCATCACCGGGAAGCTCTGTGCGATCAGGTAGTTGGCGAACCACTGCGCGAAGCCGCAGACGGCAAGCGCGGAGCCGCGGATCTGGTTGGGGAACATCTCGCCCAGCATCACCCACATCACCGGGCCCCAGCTGACGTTGAAGAAGATGACGTAGAGGTTGGCCGCGACCACCGCGATCACGCCCAGCTGCTGCGACAGGACCAGCTTGCCGGTCGGATCGAGCGTGCCGTGGCTGAAGGCGTAGACCATCACGAACAGCGTGACCGCCATGCCCGCCGACCCGATCAGCAGCAGCGGCTTGCGCCCGATCTTGTCGATGACGGCGATGGTGACGAAGCACGCCGCGATCGACACCGCGCCCGACACGATGTTGATGAGCAGCGCGTCGCCTTCGGTGAAGCCGGCGAGCTGCCACAGCGTCGCGCCGTAGTAGAAGATGACGTTGATGCCGACGAGCTGCTGGAACACGGCGAGCAGCAACCCGGCCCACACCACCGCGCGGATGCCGAGGAAACCGGTGCCGCCCGGCGGGGTCAGCACGTCCGAAAGCCGCGGGCGGTGGTCAGCGGAGAAGCTGCCGCGGATCTCCTCCAGCTTGGCGCGCGCCACGGCCTCGCCGAACAGCCGGGTGAGCACCCCGCCCGCCTCGTCGTGCCGGCCCTTGGCGACCAGGAAGCGCGGGCTCTCCGGGATGAAGAACAGCGCCACCAGGAACACCGCGGCGGGCACCGCCTGCATCAGGTACATCCATCGCCAGGCGGCATAGCCGGTGCCCCACAGCTCGGCGGTGGAATCGTTGCCCGCCGCCTGCTGGAGGAAATAGTTGACCACGAATGCCGCGGTCAGCCCGGTGATGACCATGATCTGCTGCACCGTCGTCATCCGTCCGCGGATGTTGGCCGGCGCGACCTCGGAGATATAGGCGGGCGACAGCACCGACGCGGCGCCCACGGCCATGCCGCCGACGATGCGCGCGATGACGAAGACCGTGTGGTCGGCGGTCAGCCCCTGCACCAGCGCACCGCCCAGGAACAGCACCGCGGCCAGCCGCATGACGTTGCGCCGCCCGGCCCTGTCGGCCAGCGTGCCGGCGAAGAAGGCGCCGATGAAGCAACCGATCAGCAGCGAGCCGACGGTGAAGCCCAGCCCCGCCTCGTCCAGCGCGAACGCCGCCTTCAGCCCCGGCTGCGTTCCGTTCACCGCGCCGCTGTCGTAACCGAACAGCAGCCCGCCGATCGTCGCCACGGCCACGATGGCGGCAATGAAGCCGACGTTGGCCGCCCCTTCGGGAACCGCGCTGGGCGGCGCCCCCGTATCCGAACCGAATCCTGCCACGAACCCCTCCCTCAATGATTGTGCCGCGGCGTCCGCGCCGCGATGCCGCGATATTTCTCCGCGAACTCCAGTATCGCGCCGTCGGCCAGCTGTCCCGTCTTCTCGCGGTACAGCTCTTCCCACGGCGTGTGGCTCTGCGGCACCGGCGGCGGTGCCTCGCCGCGGCGGCGCGCGATCTCGTCCGCCGCCACCAGCGCGTCGCAGGTGCCGGCGCGAAGATCGATGCGGATCGTGTCGCCGGTGCGCAGCCACGCCAGCCCGCCACCGGCCGCGCTCTCCGGACTGGCGTTCAGGATCGACGGGCTGTCCGACGTGCCCGACTGGCGCCCGTCGCCGAGCGTCGGCAGCGCCATGATGCCGCGGCGGATCAGATGGTCGGGCGGCTGCATGTTGACGACCTCCGCCGAGCCCGGCCAGCCGATCGGCCCGGCGCCGCGGATGACGAGGATGCACCGTTCGTCGATGTCGAGCGCGGGGTCGTTGATGCGGTGGTGGTAGTCGTCCGACCCGTCGAACACGATCGCGCGCGCCTCAAACGCGTCGCCGTCGGAGAGGAATTGCGCGCGGAAGGCGTCGGAGATGACGCTGGTCTTCATGATCGCGGTATCGAAGAGGTTGCCGGAAAGAACCAGGAAGCCCGCGTCCTCCTTCAGCGGATCGTCCCACGCACGGATCACCTCGCGATCGGAGGCGACGCGGCCGGCCAGGTTCTGCGCCAGCGTGCGGCCCGTCACCGTCAGGCATTCGCCCGCCAGCTTCCCCGCCGCCAGCAGCTCCGCCATGACCGCGGGCACGCCGCCGGCACGGTGGAAGCGCTCGCCCAGGAAGCGGCCGGCGGGCTGCACGTCGACCAGCAGCGGCAGGCGGTAGCCGTGCTCCATCCAGTCGCCGGGCGCGAGGTCGACCCCGGCGTGGCGCGCCATGGCGTGGATGTGCGGCTGCGCGTTGGAGGAGCCGCCGATCGCGGTGACGACGCGGATGGCGTTCAGGAAGCTGTCGCGCGTCAGCACCCGCGACGGGCGCAGGTCCTCGTACGCCATCTCGACGATGCGGCGCCCGGTTTCGTACGCGATCTGCCCGCGTTCGCGGTACGGCGCCGGAATGGCGGCGCAGCCCGTAAGCGAGAGGCCCAGCGCCTCCGCCACCGCGTTCATCGTGCTGGCCGTGCCCATGGTGTTGCAATGGCCCGCGCTGGGCGCGCTGTCGCAGGCGCGCTGGAGGAATTCCTCCTCGTCGATCTCGCCCGCGGCGAGCTTGCGCCGGCTCCGCCAGATGACGGTGCCCGAACCGACCAGCTCGCCCTCGTGCCAGCCGTCCAGCATCGGGCCGCCGGACAGGACGATGGCGGGGATGTCGACGGTGGAGGCGGCCATGATGCCGGACGGCGTCGTCTTGTCGCAGCCGGTGGTCAGCACCACGGCGTCGATCGGGTAGCCGTACAGCGTCTCGACGAGCCCGAGATAGGCGAGGTTGCGGTCGAGCGCCGCGGTGGGGCGGCGGCAATTCTCGAAGATCGGGTGGACCGGGAACTCCATCGCCACCCCGCCGGCGTCGCGGATGCCGTCGCGCACGCGACGCGCCAGCTCGACGTGGATGCGGTTGCAGGGCGACAGGTCGTTGCCGGTCTGCGCGATGCCGATGATCGGCCGGCCCGAGCGCAGCTCCGCCGGCGTCAGGCCGTAGTTCATGAAGCGTTCGAGGTAGAGCGCGGTCATGTCCGACCGCGACGGATCGTCGAACCAGTCGCGCGAGCGGAAACGGCGGTGCGGCGAACGATCCAAGCGACCCTCTCCCGACCGGCCCGTCCCTGTTGGTCGTCGCCGGTCACATTGATATCGCTACCATGCCCCGCGCGGGGACAAAGTCAAGACGCCACGGTGCGCGGGCGGCGGCGCGGGGCGGCGTCGGACTGGCGACGGATCAGCGTGAAGTCCAGCAGGCGGTGGTCGACGCCCTTCGCCGGCTCCTTGCGGCGGATCGCGGCGACCAGCATCGCGATGGCGGCGCGCGACATGTCGGCGATCGGCTGGTGGATCGTCGTCAGCTCCGGCCAGATCGCGGTGGCGAGCAGCGTGTCGTCGAAGCCGCAGACGGTGATGTCGCTCGGCACGTCGAGCCCGCGGCGATGCGCCACCGCTACGGTGGCGGCGGCCATGTCGTCGTTGCTGGCGAAGATGGCGGTGGGCGGGTCGGCGCGGTCGAGCAGTTCCTCCGCCGCGTCGAGGCCGGAGCGATAGGTGAACAGCCCGCGCGCCACCAGCGCCGGATCGAAGGCGATGCCCTGCGTCGCCAGCGCGGCGCGATACCCCTCCAGCCGGGCGGCGCTCGCGGCCTGGTTCGCGTCGCCCTCGATGAAGCCGATGCGGCGGTGGCCGAGCGCCAGGATGTGCTGCGTCATCGTGAACGCCGCCTCGCGATTGTCGATGCTGACCGCGATCAGATGCTCCGGCGGCTGCCCGCTGGCGACCAGCACGGTGGGCACCTTCGCTTCGGACAGCAGGTCCAGCACCGCCGCGCTCTCGTTCAGCGGCGGGGGCAGGACGACGCCGTCCACGCCGCGCGCGATCAGGTCACGCGTCACCTCCAGCTCGTGGTCGCCGATCTCGCATTTTTCGAAGATCAGCTGCACGTCGGCGCGCGCCGCCTGCTCCAGCGTGCCGACCAGGAACTCGCCCAGGAAGCCGGCACTGGGGTTGGAATAGAGCAGCGCGATGCGCAGCTGCCCTGCCCCCGCCAGGCTGCGCGCGGCGGGATTGGGCGAATAGTCCAGCGCGGCGATCGCGGCGTTCACCGCGTCGCGCGTCGCCGGGCGGACGTTGTTCTCGCCGTTGATGACGCGGCTGACCGTCATCGCCGACACACCCGCGGCGCGCGCCACGTCGGCGATGGTGGGCAGGTTGGTCTGGCGGCGGGAGGGACGGCGGCTCACGGCGCGTTGGTTCTCACGATCGTTGCTCCGACGCAATCACCCTATTTCCCCTGCCCCGGCGCGTAGGGGAAGGACAGCGACTTGTAATGATCCAGCGTGTCCGCGGGCGCCGCCGCGCCGGCGGGCAGCGGCAGGCCGTTGATGCTGGTCCAATAGGCGACGGAGGCGTCGCGCCACCAGCGCGCCTCGCGCTCCTGCACGGCGAGGTCGTCCGACACGACGCGGAAGCGCTCGGCGTCGATGTCCGGCCGGAGCGCCTGCCACTGCGCGCGCATCGTGCCGACGGCGGCGACGCCGCGATCGTAGCGGCGCACCAGCGCCTGCCACAAGGTGCCGCCTTCCGGCATCCGGTAATCCCACGGCAAGTGGTGGAACCACAGCAGGTAATCCTCGCCCACCGTCCTCGGATCGGCGAAGCGGCGCGCCAGCGGGCGGGCATATTGCGCCACCGCGTCGCTGCCCGTGCGCGTCCGGTCGAAGCCGATCCCCCTGGCGTCGGCGCGATGGTAGTAGACCGGGTTCCATTCGGGCCGGGCGAGATCGGCGACCCACGGCGCCGGGCCGTAGTGATGGCCGGTGCCCATCAGGTGCGCGAGGCCGAGCGGCGTCATATAATCGACCACCGCCTGTCGCGAGGGCATCATCATCGCCGCCACGGGCGCCGCGACCGCGGGCGAGAAGGTCTGCGCCGCCCACTCGCGCGCGAGGGCCGCGGGATCCGCGGCGGGATCCCACGCCAGCCGGCCGAACGCATACCAGTTCGCCTGGTCGAAAATCGAGCCGGACCAGTCGCGGTCGGTGCCGATGTTGGCGACCCCGGCGATGCCGGTCAGCCGGTGCCCCTCCAGCGACCCGTCGACCACCTTCGCGACGGTCGAGCCCTTGCCCTTCGCGAAGGTGTCGGCGGACAGCACCTCCGACCACATCGTGCCGAGATAGGCGAGATGGGTGGAGAAGCCGAGATATTCCTTGGTGATCTGAAATTCCGCCACCAGCGGCGTCTTCGGCATGGCGCCGAACAGCGGGTGGAAGGGTTCGCGCGGCTGGAAATCGAGCGGGCCGTTCTTCACCTGCACCAGCACGTTGTCGGCGAACTTGCCGTCGAGCGGCCGGAACTCGGTCCACGCCTGCTTGGCGCGGTCCGCGGGATCGGTGTCGGCGTAGACGAACGCGCGCCAGACGACGGTGCCGCCGTGCGGGCGGACCGCGGCGGCGAGCATGTTGGCGCCGTCGGCGTGGCTCGCCCCATAGTCGCGCGGCCCGGGCTGCCCCTCGCTGTTCGCCTTCACCAGGAAGCCGCCGAAATCCGGAATGGCGCGCCACACCTCGTCAGCCTTCGCGCGCCACCACGCCGCCACCGCAGGATCGCGCGGGTCGGCGGTCTTCAGCCCGCCCAATTCGATCGGCGCGGAGAAGCGCGCGGACAGGAACGTGCGGATGCCCCACGGCCGCAGCACGTCGGCGACCGCCGCCGCCTTGGCCAGATAGGGCGCGGTGAGGCTGTCCGCCTTGGCATTCACGTTGTTGAGGACGGCGGCGTTGATGCCGATCGAGGCGTTGGCGCGGGCATAGTCGGTCAGCCGCGGGTCCACCCGGTCGGGCAGCCGCCACCAGTCGAAGATCGACTGGCCGGCATAGCCGCGCTCGACGTGGCGATCGAGATTGTCCCAATGGTTCAGCATCCTGAGCGCCACGCGCGGGCGATCCTGCACCGCGATGCGGTCGATCGCCTCGCCCTGCTCCACCCGCCGGATCAGCGCGAAGGCGCCGTAGAGGACGCCGACGGGGCGATTGGCGGCGATCACCATGGTGGCGCGCCCGCCGACGCTCGCCGAGCGGATGACGAAGCCGTCCTCGCCCAGCTTCGCCAGCGGCAGGCGCAGCGCGGCGATGGCGGGCGAGGCGGTGGTGCCGATCAGCAGCGCGCGGGCGGAGACCGCGGGCGCCGCGCCGCCGCGCCACCCCGCCGCCGCGCGTTCCAGTTCCCGCGCCGCGAGCCGGACGGTGGCGTCCGCCTCCGCCGCCTCGACCGCCAGCGCGGGCGCGTCGGCCAGCGGGCGGTGCCGCAGCCACAGGTCGTAGCCGTCTTCCGCCGCGGCCGGCGCGGCGAGGCCGAGCGCCGACAGGATGGCGAGCCAGATCGCGGGCGTCCTCATGTCCTCTCCTCCGTGGGCCGGTCTATCAGCTTGACAAGCCGACCGCAGGGTTAGCATGGTAGCGCTATCGACAACAAGCGCCCGCGAAGGCGCGCGGATCGCGAGAGGATGGACGCGGGATGGCTCGACGCACGGCATGGCTGCTGGCCGGCGCACTGGCGGGCGGCGTCGCCATGGCCGCGACCGCCGCGCCCAGGACGACCGCGGCGCGCGAGGCGGCCCCGCTCTACAAGGATGCCGCCGCGCCGGTGGAAGCGCGCGTGGAGGACCTGCTGCGTCGCATGACGCTGGAGGAGAAGGTCGCGCAGATCACGACGATCTGGGAGGCGCGCAAGGCGCTGGGCGCCGCACCCTCCCCCGCCGCGCTGAGCGCCGCCTATCCGAACGGGCTGGGCCAGGTGGCGCGCCCGTCCGACGCGGGGGGCGCGGGCAGCCCGCGTACCAACCCCGGGCGGGGGCCACGCGCGACCGCGGAATACGTCAACCGCCTGCAACGCTGGGCGGTGGAGCGCACGCGGCTGGGCATCCCGATCCTGTTCCACGAGGAGGGGCTGCACGGCCTGGCCGCGAAGGGGGCGACCAGCTTCCCGCAGGCGATCGCGCTCGCCTCCAGCTGGGATCCCGACCTGGTCCGCGCCGTCAACGAGGTGACGGCGCGCGAGACGCGGGCGCGCGGCGTGCAGCTGTCGCTGACCCCGGTCGTCGACATCGCGCGCGACCCGCGCTGGGGCCGGATCGAGGAGACGTTCGGCGAGGATCCCTATCTGGTAGGCGAGATGGGCGTCGCCGCGGTCGAGGGATTGCAGGGACGCGGGCCGACCGCCCGGCTGGGCGAGGGCCGCGTCTTCGCCACGCTGAAGCACCTGACCGGGCACGGCCAGCCCGAGGCCGGGCAGAACATCGCCCCCGCCCCGCTGGCCGAGCGCGAGCTGCGCGAGTTCTTCCTGCCGCCGTTCGAGCAGGTGGTGACGCGCACCGGCATCGCGGCGGTGATGGCGAGCTACAACGAAGTCGACGGGGTGCCGAGCCACGTCAACCGCTGGCTGCTGGGCGACGTGCTGCGCGGCGAGTGGGCGTATCGCGGCGCCGTGGTCAGCGACTATTACGCGATCGACCAGTTGCAGAGCATCCACCACGTCGCGCGCACGCTGGACGAGGCGGCGGCGCGCGCGATCGACGCGGGGGTGGATGCCGACCTGCCCGAGGGCACCGCCTATGCCACCTTGGTGAAGGCGGTGCGCGAGGGCCGCGTGCGCGAGGCGGCGGTGGATCGCGCGGCGCGGCACATGCTGACGCTGAAGATGCGCGCCGGGCTGTTCGAGCGGCCCTATGCCGATCCCGCGGCGGCCGAACGCGTGACCAACACGCCCGCCGCGCGCGCGCTGGCGCGCACCGCCGCGGCGCGGTCGATCACGCTGCTGACGAACAAGGGAATGCTGCCGCTGAAGGCGGAGGGCACGATCGCGGTAATCGGCCCCAACGCCGCGGTCGCCCGGCTGGGCGGCTATTACGGCCAGCCGCCCGTCACCGTCTCGATCCTCGACGGCATCCGCGCGAAGGTCGGCAAGCGCGCACGGATCGTCCATGCCGAGGGGGTGAGGATCACCGAGGGCGACGACTGGTGGGAGGACAAGGTGACGCTGGCCGACCCAGCCGCCAACCGCCGCCGCATCGCCGCAGCGGTGGAAACGGCCAGGGGCGCGGACCGCATCGTGCTGGCGATCGGCGATACCGAGCAGACCAGTCGCGAGGGCTGGGATCCCAAGCACCTGGGCGATCGCCCCAGCCTGGACCTGGTCGGCGAGCAGCAGGAATTGTTCGACGCGCTGAAGGCGTTGGGCAAGCCGATCGCCGTGGTCCTCATCAACGGCCGCCCCGCCTCCACCGTCGCCATCGCCGAGCAGGCGGATGCGCTGGTCGAGGGCTGGTATCTGGGCGAGCAGGGTGGCAACGCCATGGCCGACGTGCTGTTCGGCGACGTGAACCCCGGCGGCAAGCTGCCCGTCACGATCCCGCGCAACGCGGGCCAGCTGCCGATCTTCTACAACGTGAAGCCATCGGCGCATCGCGGCTATCTGTTCGATACCACGGCGCCCTTGTTCCCGTTCGGCCACGGCCTCAGCTACACCCGCTTCGACGTGGGCGCGCCGCGGCTGTCGGCGGCGTCGATCGGCCCGGCGGGGCACGTCACCGTGTCCGTCGACGTCGCGAACACCGGCGCGCGCGCAGGCGACGAGGTGGTGCAGCTCTACATCCGCGACGACGTGTCGTCGGTGACGCGCCCGGTGAAGGAGCTGAAGGGTTTTCGCCGCGTGACGCTGGCGCCCGGCGAGCGGCGCACCGTCACCTTCGACATCGGGCCCGATGCCCTGCAATTGTGGAGCCGCGACATGAAGCGCGTGGTGGAACCCGGCACGTTCACGATCATGGCCGGCGCGAACTCGGTCGAACTGAAGTCCGCCACGCTGACGGTGACGAAGTGAGGGCCGGGGTGAACCGCCGCCGCTTCCTGATGGCGGGCGCGGCGAGCCTCCTCCCGCTTCGCGCCGCCGCGGCGACGGCGCCCGTGTACCAGGACTCGCGCGCGCCGGTGGACCTGCGCGTCGCCGACCTCATCGGCCGCATGACGCTGGAGGAGAAGGTCGCGCAGATGACCGCGCTGTGGGCGACCAAGGCCGACGTCATGGACGGGCTGGACTTCGCGCCGGCCAAGGCGAGCGCCGCCTACCCGCAGGGGATCGGACAGATTACCCGCCCGTCCGACCGGCGCGGCGGGCCGCAGGCGGCGGTGGTCGCGGGGGGCACGGGCGCGCGCTGGCGCGGGGCGGCGTCCACCATCGCCTTCGTCAATGCCGCGCAGAAATGGGCGCGCGAGGAGACGCGACTGGGCATCCCGATCCTGTTCCACGAGGAATCGCTGCACGGCTACATGGCGCCCGACGCCACCATGTTCCCGCAGGCGATCGGCATGGCGGGTGCGTTCGACCGCGAGCTGATGCGGCGGATGCAGGAAGTGACCGCGCGAGAGGTGCGCGCGCACGGCAGCGTGTTGGCGCTGTCGCCCGTGGTGGATATCGCGCGCGATCCGCGCTGGGGCCGGATCGAGGAGACGTTCGGCGAGGACACGTACCTGTGCGGCGAGATGGGCGTCGCGTCGGTCACGGGGTTGCAGGGCGGCACCGGCACCACCCTGCCCCCCGGCCACGTCTTCGCCACGCTGAAGCACATGACCGGCCACGGCCAGCCGCTGGCGGGCAACAACATCGGCCAGGCGCCGCTGGGCGAGCGCGAGCTGCGCGAATTCTTCTTCCCGCCGTTCCGGGCGGTGGTGACGCGCACCGGGATCGCCGCCGTCATGCCCTCGTACAACGAGATCGACGGCCTGCCGAGCCACGCCAACCGCTGGCTCCTCACCGACGTGCTGCGCGGCGAGTGGGGCTTCGGCGGCGCGATCGTCAGCGACTATGGCGCGGTGGACGAGTTGCAGAAGATCCACCACGTCGCCGCCGACCTGCCCGATTGCGCGCGGCAGGCGCTGCACGCCGGCGTCGACAGCGAGCTGCCCGACGGCATCTCCTATCGCACCCTGGCCGATCAGGTGCGCGCGGGCACGGTGTCGCGCGCGGCCGTCGACGCGGCCTGCGCGCGGATGCTGGCGCTGAAGTTCCGCGCCGGACTGTTCGAGGACAGGCCCTATGACGCACGCGCCGCCGCGCGGCTGACCGGCAACGACGAGGCCCGCGCGCTCGCGCTGGCGGCGGCGGAGAAGTCGCTGTGCCTGCTGACCAACGACGGCACGCTGCCGCTGGCGCCCGGCGCGCACCGGCGCGTGGCGGTGATCGGCCCCAACGCCGCCATCGCGCGGCTCGGCGGCTATTCGGGGGCGCCGCGCCACGCCGTGTCGCTGCTGGACGGCGTGCGCGCGCATCTCGCCGGCAAGGCGGAGGTGGTCCACGCGCAGGGCGTGTTCATCACGCGGAGCGAGGACCGCTCGGTGGACGAGGTGCTGCTGGCCGACCCGGCGAAGAACCGCGCGCTGATCGCGGAGGCGGTGGAAGCGGCGAAGCGCTGCGACGTGATCCTGCTGGCGATCGGCGATACCGAGCAGACCAGCCGCGAGGGCTTCGCGAAGAACCACCTGGGCGACCGCACCAGCCTGGACCTGGTCGGCGAGCAACGGGAATTGTTCGACGCGCTGCACACGCTGGGCAAACCCATAGTAGTCTGCGCCATCAACGGCCGCCCGCCGTCCTGGCCGGCGGTGATGGCCAGGGCCAATGCGGTGCTGGAATGCTGGTACCCCGGGCAGGAGGGCGGCACCGCGATGGCGCGCGCGCTGTTCGGCGCGGTGAACCCCGGCGCCAAGCTGCCCGTCACCGTGCTGCGCGACGCGGGCCAGGTGCCGCTGACGTACAACCGCAAGCCCTCCGCCGGGCGCGGCTACGTGATCGGCGACCCGACGCCGCTGTTCCCGTTCGGCCACGGCCTCAGCTACACCACGTTCGCGATCGATCCGCCGCGCCTGTCGGCGCCGCGCATCGGCATCGCGGGCGAGGTGACCGTGACGACGGTCGTGCGCAACACCGGCGCGCGCGCAGGCGACGAGGTGGTGCAGCTGTACCTGCGCGACCGCGAGGCGAGCATCACCCGGCCGGTGAAGGAGCTGAAGGGCTTCCAGCGCGTCACCCTCGCCCCCGGCGAGGCGAAGGAGGTGAGCTTCACGCTCGCCAGCGACACCTTCGCCCTGTGGAACGCGGACATGGAGGAAGTGGTCGAACCCGGCCTGTTCGACATTATGGTCGGACCGAATTCGGTCGACCTGCAGACCGTCACGCTCGAGATCGCCTGAGGACCCCCATGCCCAAGATCGTCGCCGCCCGCGTCATCGTCACCTCTCCGGGGCGCAATTTCGTGACGCTGAAGATCGAGTGCGACGACGGCACCACCGGCGTCGGCGACGCGACGCTGAACGGACGCGAGCTGGCGGTGGCGAGCTATTTGGCCGATCACGTCGTTCCCTGCCTGATCGGGCGCGACGCGCACCGGATCGAGGATATCTGGCAGTATCTGTACAAGGGCGCCTATTGGCGGCGCGGGCCGGTGACGATGACCGCGATCGCCGCGGTCGACGTGGCGCTGTGGGATATCAAGGGCAAGATCGCGGGGCTGCCGGTCTATCAGCTGCTGGGCGGCGCCGCGCGCGAGGGGTGCATGGTCTATTGCCATGCCAACGGGACCTCGATCGAGGACACGATCGCCGTCGCGTTGGCCGAGCGCGACAAGGGCTACAAGGCGATCCGGCTGCAATGCGGCGTCCCCGGCCTTTCCTCCACCTACGGCGTCGCGAAGCCGGGCCAGCGCTACGAACCCGCCGACGCGAATCTGCCGACGGAGGCCATGTGGTCGACCGAGAAGTACCTGCGCGTCGTGCCCGAGCTGTTCGCCGCCGCGCGCGACGCGCTGGGCTGGGACGTCCACCTGCTCCATGACGTCCACCACCGGCTGACGCCGATCGAGGCCGGGCGGCTGGGCCGCGACCTGGAGCCGTACCGCCCCTATTGGATCGAGGATCCGACCCCGGCGGAGAACCAGGACGGCTTCGCGCTGATCCGCCGGCACACGACGACGCCGATCGCGGTGGGCGAGGTGTTCAACTCGATTTGGGACTGCAAGACGCTGATCGAGACGCAGTCGATCGACTATATCCGCGCCACGGTCGTCCACGCCGGCGGCCTGACCCACCTGCGCCGCGTCGCTGCGCTGGCCGACCTGTACCAGGTCCGCACGGGCTGCCACGGCGCCACGGACCTGTCGCCGGTGACGATGGCGGCGGCGCTGCACTTCGGCCTGTCGGTACCCAATTTCGGCGTGCAGGAGCATATGCCGCACACGGAGGAGACCGACGCGGTGTTCCCGCACGGCTATTCCTTCGCAGACGGCATGATGCACCCCGGCGACGCGCCGGGACTGGGTGTCGACATCGACGAGGAGCTGGCCGCGGGATACGAGTACAGGCGCGCCTATCTGCCGGTGAACCGGCTGGAGGACGGCACGCTGTTCAACTGGTGACGCGGGCTCTTGCCGTATCCATGTTGTTAGCGCTATCGGTAACGCCATAGGCCGTCGACGGCCAGACTCACGGGAGAGAGACGATGCGCGCTCGCGCGACCTTGGCCACCCTCATGCTGCTGACCGCCGGCGCCTCCACCGCGCAGACCGCCCCCGCGACCGCGCCGGAACCGCGCGCACCCGATGGCCGCCGCTACCTGTCGCAGCCGCTGGTGACGGAGATCTACACCGCGGACCCCTCCGCCCACGTCTTCGCGGGCAAGCTGTACATCTATCCCAGCCACGACATCGACGGTCCCGCGCCGGAGGACGATCTGGGCGGCCATTTCGAGATGCGCGACTATCGCGTGCTCAGCATGGACCGGCCCGGCGGCAAGGTGACGATCCACCCGGTCGCGCTGGACGTGAAGGACGTGCCTTGGGCCGAGAAGCAGGCGTGGGCGCCCGACGCGGCGTTCAAGAACGGCACCTATTACCTCTATTTCCCCGCCAAGGACCGCCAGGGCGCGTTCCGCATCGGCGTCGCCACGTCCCGTTCGCCGGTCGGCCCCTTCGTGCCGGAAAAGGCGCCGATCAAGGGCAGCTTCTCGATCGATCCCGCGGTGTTCACCGACACGGACGCGAAGAGCTACATGATCTTCGGCGGGATCTGGGGCGGCCAGCTGCAGCGCAACACGAGCGGAACCTACGATCCCAACGGCTCGAAGACCGACCTGAACGCGCCGGACAAGCCCGCGCTGGCGCCCAAGATCGCGATGATGTCCGCCGACATGAAGCAGTTCGCGCACGCGCCGCGCGACGTGCAGATCGTCGACAAGGCGGGCAAGCCGATCCTGGGCGGCGACACCGACCGCCGCTTCTTCGAGGCGGCGTGGATGCACAAGTACCAGGGCAAATACTATCTCAGCTGGTCGACCGGCGACACGCATTACCTGGTCTACGGCATCGGCAACTCGCCCTACGGCCCTTTCACGTACCAGGGCCGCATCCTCGAACCCGTCGTCGGCTGGACCACGCACCACTCGATCGTCGAGTGGCAGGGCAAGTGGTGGCTGTTCTACGCCGACAGCCAGCTGTCGGGACAGACGCGGCTGCGCAACGTGAAGATGACGGAGCTGACGTACAACGCGGACGGCACGATCCGCACGATCGATCCGCTGGTCAAGTGATGGCGCCCTCGCCCCGCCTCTGTACCACGGCCGAGAGGGACTGACCCGATGTTCCTCGGCATCGATATCGGCACGTCGGGCGTGAAGGCGGTGGTGCTCGACGAGCGCGGCGCCGTCGTGGCGCAGGGCGTCGCGGCGCTGACGGTGCAGCGACCGCACCCCTTGTGGTCCGAGCAGGATGCCGATGCCTGGTGGCAGGCGACCGACGCCGCGGTGCGCGCGCTGCCCGCCGACGTGCGGCGCGCGGTGCGCGGCGTGGGCGTGGCGGGGCAGATGCACGGCGCGACGCTGCTGGGCGAGGACGACCGCCCGCTGCGTCCCGCGATCCTGTGGAACGACGGGCGCAGCCACGCCGAGTGCGCGGAGCTGGACGCGGCGGCGGACTTCCGCGGCATTGCCGGGAACCTCGTCATGCCGGGCTTCACCGCGCCCAAGCTGGCGTGGGTGCGGCGGCACGAGCCGGAGACCTTCGCGAAGGTCCGCACCGTGCTGCTGCCCAAGGATCACGTCCGCCTGCGGATGACGGGCGAGAAGGCGAGCGACGTGTCCGACGCGGCGGGCACCTTGTGGCTCGACGTCGCGAAGCGCGACTGGAGCGACGCGCTGCTCGCCGCCACCGGGCTGTCCCGCGCGCAGATGCCGCGCGCGGTGGAGGGCGTCGCCGTCACCGGCACGCTGCGTGCCGAGGTGGCGGAGGCGTGGGGCATGGCGGGCGTGCCGGTGGCGGGCGGCGGCGGCGACAACGCCGCGGGCGCCGCGGGCGTGGGCGTGGTGACGGACGGCGACGCGCTGCTGTCGCTCGGCACGTCGGGTGTCATCTTCGTCGCGACGAAGGACTTCCGTCCCAATCCGGCGCGCGCGGTCCACGCCTTCTGCCACTGCCTGCCCGGCCTGTGGCACCAGATGAGCGTCCACCTGTCCGCCGCCGCCTGCATCGACTGGGTCGCGCGGCTGACCGGCGCGGCGGGCGCGGCCGAGCTGTTCGCGCGCGCGGAGGCGGCGGGGCCGGCGAGCGGGCCGGAGATCTTCCTCCCCTATCTTTCCGGCGAGCGGACGCCGCATAACGACGCCGAGGTGCGCGGCGGCTTCCTCGGCCTCGACCACGACACCTCGCCCGAGCGGCTGGCGCAGGCGGTGCTGGAAGGCGTGGCGTTCGCATTGGCCGACGGCCTCGACGCGCTGCGCGACGCCGGGACGACGGTCAATCGACTGTCCGTGATCGGCGGCGGCGCGCGCTCGCGCTACTGGGGGCAGACGATCGCGGCGGCGCTGGGCGTCGAGCTGGTCTATCTTTCCGGTGGCGAGGTCGGCCCGGCGCTGGGCGCCGCGCGGCTGGCGCAGATCGCCGTCGACGGCGGCGCCCCCGCGGACGTCTGCGTTCCCCCGCCCGTCAGCCACACGATCGCCGCCGACCCCCTCCTCGCCGAGCGGCTCGCGCCCAAGCGCGCCCGCTTCGTCGACGCCTATCCCCGCATCACGCCGAACAGGACCCGAGCATGACCGACTATTTCGCCGCGATTCCGACGATCAAGTACGAGGGTGCGGACAGCACCAACGAGCTGGCCTATCGCTGGTACGACAAGGACCGGGTCGTGCTGGGCAAGCGGATGGAGGACCATCTACGCTTCGCCGCCTGCTTCTGGCACACCTTCTGCTGGCCGGGCAGCGACGTGTTCGGCGCGGGCACGTTCGATCGCCCGTGGCACCGCGGCGCGAACGACAGCGCGGCGGCGAAGGCCAAGCGCGAGGTTGCGTTCGACTTCTTCCAGAAGCTCGACATCCCCTTCTACTGCTTCCACGACGTGGACGTGATGGCGGAGGCGAACTCGGTCGCGGAGCATCGCCGCTATCTCGCCGAGGCGGTCGACCATCTGGAGCAATTGCAGGCGTCGACCGGACGCAAGCTGCTGTGGGGCACCGCCAACGCCTTCTCGCACCCGCGCTTCGCCGCGGGCGCGGCGACCAATCCCGATCCCGAGGTCTACGCCTTCGCCGCGATGCAGGTGCGCGACGCATTGGAGGCGACGCATCGGCTGGGCGGCGCGAACTACGTGCTGTGGGGCGGTCGCGAGGGCTATGAGACGCTGGCGAACACCGACATGAAGACGGAGCTCGACAATTTCGGCGCGTTCCTGACGAAGGTGGTCGAGCACAAGCACAAGATCGGCTTCACCGGCACGATCCTGATCGAGCCCAAGCCGCACGAGCCCACCAAGCACCAGTACGACTTCGATACCGCCACCGTGTACGGCTTCCTGAAGCGCTACGGCCTGGAAGACGAGGTGCGCGTCAACATCGAGGCGAACCATGCGACGCTGGCCGGCCACACCTTCGAGCACGAGATCGCGACCGCGGGCGCGCTCGGCATCTTCGGTTCGATCGACGCGAACCGCGGCGACCCGCAGAACGGGTGGGACACCGACCAATTCCCCAATTCGGTGGAAGAGCTGACGCTCGCCATGCTGGAAATCGTGCGGGCGGGCGGGTTCACCACCGGCGGCTTCAACTTCGACGCGAAGGTGCGGCGCCAGTCGATCGACGCGGAGGACCTGTTCCACGGCCATATCGGCGGCATCGACGTGGTGGCGAAAGGCCTGCTGAACGCCGCCGCCCTGATCGAAGACGGCCGGCTGGATGCGATCAAGGCGGAGCGCTACGCCGGATGGCAGGGCGAGTTCGGGCGCGAGGTGCGCGCGAGCGACCTGGCCGGCATCGCCGACCTGGCGGTCGAGCGCGCGATCGATCCCCGCCCGCGGTCGGGCAAGCAGGAGCGGATCGAGAATATCGTCAACCGCTTCATCTGATACCCTTCTTTCCACCCGCGCGGGCTGGGGTCCAGAGTTGTCGCACGAGCGTTGCATCGTCTGGCTCTGGATCTGCGGCCTGCGCCGGGATGACGAATGCGATGGGAGGTGAGAATGACGGGCACGATCGACCGACGCTCTTTGGTGGCAGGCGCCGCCGCCCTCACCCTCGGCGCTCCCGCCCTCGCGCAGCCGCGGCGCAAGCTGGGCTACGCCATCGTCGGCCTGGGCGGTTATGCCGGGCGCATCCTGCCCGAGTTCGCGAATTGCTCGACCAGCCGCGTCACCGCGCTGGTCAGCGGCGACCGCGCCAAGGCGACGGAATGGGCGAGGAAATACGGCGTGCCGGAAAGCGGCATCTACGACTATACGACGTTCGACCGCATCGCCGATAACAAGGACGTGGACATCGTCTACGTCATCCTGCCCAATTCGATGCACGCCGAGTACACGATCCGCGCGGCCAAGGCGGGCAAGCACGTGATGTGCGAGAAGCCGATGGCGGTTTCCGCGGCGGAGTGCGAGCAGATGATCGCGGCGTGCGCGCGCGCGAACCGCAAGCTGATGATCGGCTATCGCAGCCGCTTCCAGCCGCACAACATGGAAGCGATCCGGCTGGCGAGGAGCGGCGCGGCGGGGAAGATCCGTTACGTCCGGTCCGAGCACGGCTTCGTCATGCGCGATCCCTCGGTCTGGCGGCTCGACCGGGCGCGATCGGGCGGGGGATCGCTGATGGATATCGGCATCTACGCGCTCCAGGCCGCGCGCTACATGACCGGGGAGGAGCCGGTCGCCGTCTCCGCCACGGAGAGCACGGACCGCCGCGATCCGCGGTTCCGCACGGTGGAGGACCTGCTCGCCTGGACGATGGAGTTTCCCTCCGGCGCGATGGCGGGGTGCCAGACGATGTACTCCGCCAGTCAGAACCGCATCTTCCTTGCCGGGACGGAAGGACGGATCGAGCTGGAGCCCGCCACCGGATACGAGGGGCAGAAGATGTGGACCGGCAAGAACGGCCGCGACCGCGAGGTGACGCCCCCGCCCGGCCCGCGGTCCACGCAGTTCGCGGGGCAGCTGGACCATCTGTCCGAATGCATCCTCGCCGACCGCGAGCCGATCGTCTCCGGCAAGGAGGGGTTGCAGGACCTGCGCATCATCGAGGCGATCTATCGCTCCGCGCGCGAGGGGCGGCGGGTGACGCTGTGATGATCGGCCGCCGCACGCTGCTCGCGGGCACGGCCGGCGCGCTGGTCGCGGCGGCAGCTCCTGCCCTGCCCCGCTTCGAACGCCGCTCGCGGGCGCTCGACCGGCTGTTTCCCGCGGCGCCGGCGTTCGAGACGGTGGCGAGCGGCATCCGCTGGGCGGAGGGGCCGCTGTGGATGGGCGACCACCTGCTTTTCTCCGATCCGCCCGCGG
Organism: Sphingomonas corticis; assembly: GCF_012035195.1. GTDB lineage: Bacteria > Pseudomonadota > Alphaproteobacteria > Sphingomonadales > Sphingomonadaceae > Sphingomonas > Sphingomonas corticis. The sequence goes on along the minus strand of NZ_JAAVJH010000003.1, from coordinate 152,721 downwards.
GCATCACCCGCCGCTGGTCGCCGCGGGACGGCGTGTCGCTGTTCCTCCCCGCCCCGCCGGGTCTCGATGCGCAGCTGGTGCGCGAGGGCGGCACCAACGGCCTCGCCAGCGACGCGCGCGGGCGCGTGCTGGCGGCGCACAGCGGGTTGCGCGCGATCATCGCGGTCGATCCCGCCACGCGCGCGGTGACGACATTGGCGGACTGCTTCGGGGGCAAGCGCCTCAACAGCCCCAACGACCTGGTCGTCGACGCCGACGGCGCGATCCTGTTCACCGACCCGCCCTACGGCCTGACCGGGGGCGACGCCTCCCCGCTGAAGGAGCTGGAGCACAACGGCGTCTACCGCGTGACGCCGGACGGCGGCGTGACCCTGCTCGACGGCACGCTGTCGCGCCCCAACGGCATCGCGCTGGCGCACGGCCGGCTCTACGTGGCGGAGAGCAACGAGGCCGCGCCGCGGATCTGGTGCTACGACTGGAAGGACGGCCGCGCGACGAACCGCCGCGTCTTCCTGGACGCCAGCGGCTGGCCGGGCCCTGGGCTGCCCGACGGGATGAAGGCGGCGCACGGCCTGCTGTTCTGCAGCGCGCCGGGCGGGATCGTCATCCTCGACGCGCAGGCGCGATCGCTCGGCCGCATCCGCCACGACCGGCCGATGGCCAACGTCGCCTTCGCGCCCGGCGCGATGTACCTGGCCGCGGACGACCGCATCCTGCGCGTGGCGATGCGGCGGTGATCGCGGTCCCGCGAAGGCGGGAGCCCGGAGCCACGCATGCGGCGCATCAGACCCTGGGCTCCCGCCTTCGCGGGAGCGCGATCACCGCCGCGCCTTCAGGTCGCGGAACAGGTCGCCGAGGATGTCGCGGTAACTGTCCAGCATCGCCGACACGCGCGTCATGCCCTCGGCCTCCTTCGCGGCGAGTTCCCCTCGCCGGTCCAGCGCGTCGAGCGTGAAGGCCAGCGCCTCGTCGTCGGTCATGCCCGTGACCGGGATCATCGTGTCGTAGCCCAGCATGCCGAACAGCCCGCCGAACTTGCGGCTGTAGGCGACGGGCACCACCGGCGTGCCGGAGGAATAGGCGCCGATGCAGGCGTGCATCCGTCCGGCGACGAGGAAGTCGAGCGACGAGATGTAGCTCTTCGCCGCGACCGGATCGGGAAAGTCGGGCACGCGGATGGCCTGCGGATATTCCCTGGCGAGCAGGTCGGGACGGCGGCTGTCGTCGTCCTGCGGCTGCTTCCTCGTGTAGCAGTGCGTGACGATGTGCACCTGCGCGCCGCGCGCTATCAGCGCCTCGATCAGGCGGCGGGTGTAGGCGGCATAGTCGATCGACAGGCCGAAGCGGTTGCTGCCCGTCTCCGCCTCGTGGAACAGCAGGCCCGAGGCGTTGACGCCGACGCGCAGCGTCGCGCCGCCCCGCTCCGCCGCGCGGCTGTCGTACGGCAGCTCGAACGCCACGTCCGCCGCCTGCGCCACCGTGGCGCGCGGGGCGAGCCGCCGCGCCACCGCGAAGGATTGCGGATCGCGTGCGACGGTGGCGCGCGCGCGAGTCATGATGAAGCCCGCGAGCTTGCGGTACTTCGCCTGTTCGAACGGCCCGATCGTCATCGGCGGCAGGATCAGCGGCACGCGCCGCGCCAGCACCATCAGCTTCGTCGACCACACGAAGAAGAAGCGGCGCGGATGGTAGATGTCGGCGAAGCTGTCGCCGCCGCTGATGTCGAGCACCGCGTCCACCCCGCCGAACGCGCGCCACAGGCCGCCGGGCGACACCAGCGAGCGGGAGTTGATCGTCACCGTCGCGACGCGTCCGCCGCCCAGTTCCGGCGCGTCGCGATCGTCCATGCCGATCGAGACGAAGGTGGGGTCCAGCCCCGCCGCGCGCGCCGCCTTCTCGGCGATCGCCATGTTCGCCAGCGTCAGCGCACCGACACCCAGATTGCCCGAGGTGAGCGAGTGGAACAGCAGGCCGATCCGCACGGGCACCCCCCCGGCGGCAGCGGCGGGGGACGGGTCGTGCGGCGTCGGCGTCGCGGTCATCGCTGTCGCGTCTCCAGGGCGGGGGTGCGGGAGGGGCGGCCATTGCGGCCTGCCCGGGAAGGAACGGCGCTTGTAGAGACGCCGCCCGCCGGTCGCAACCGGGGGCGGCGTCGGTGTCGCGTGTGCGGCGCGACGGTCAGAGCGTGAAGTCGTTCGCCGCCAGCGCGCCGATCCCCTTCAGCACGATCGAGAAGTCGGCCACTCCGTCGCCGTTGGTGTCGGCGTGGACGATGCTGTCGCCGCCCACCTTCTCGAACCTGAGCTCGCCCGCCTTCTTCGAGAAGGCCGCGGTGCCGATGAAGGAGAAGGCGTCGTTGGCGGCCGTTCCCGCCTTGGCGTCGATGAGGCTCAGCTCGATCTTGTCGGTGCCGCGCTGGAAGTCGGTGATGACGTCGCGCCCGCCGGCCGCCACGTCCGACGGACGGAAGCGGAAGATGTCGGCCCCCGCGCCGCCGGTCATCGTGTCCATGCCCGCGCCGCCTTCGAGGACGTCCTTGCCCGCGCCGCCGATCAGGATGTCGTCGCCCTCGCCGCCGCTCAGCGTGTCGTTGCCGTCGCCCCCGTTGAGCCAGTCGTTGCCCGCGTCGCCGCGCAGGCTGTCGTCGCCCGCGCCGCCATCCAGCCGGTCGTTGCCCTCGCCGCCGCGCAGCGTGTCGTTGCCGGCCATGCCGAACAGGATGTCGTTGCCGGCCGAACCCGTCATGACGTTGTTCAGCTCGTTGCCCGTGCCGGTCAGCCCCGTGGCGAGGAGCCGCAGGTTCTCCACATGCGCGCCCAGCGTGTAGTCGATATAGGCGTTGACGGTGTCGCTGCCGCCGTTCGCGGTCTCGACGATCGTGTTGACCGCGGCACGGATGACATAGGTGTCGTCGCCCGCCCCGCCGACCAGCGTGTGGCTGTTGGCGGTCCCGCCGGTCAGCACGTCGTCGCCCGCGCCGCCCTCGACCCGGCTGTTGCCGACGGCGGTGGCGGACAGGCGATCGTCGCCCGCCGTGCCCGTCACCAGCTGTTCGGCGAAGGTGCGCTCGCCCGGCTCGTCGACGTAGCCGAGCAGCTTCACCATCTGCGCGACCAGCACGTCGGCGCGGCTCGCCATCCCGCCGGCATGCTTCGACGCCAGCGCGGAGGGGGACACCGTCAGGTCGGCGTCGGCCAGCACCGCGCGCAGGCTGACGTTCAAGCTCGCTGCCCCGGCCGCCTTGCCCAGCCCGCCCAGCTGCATCGCGAACGCCTTGCCGACGTCGGCGCTGATCGCCTCCGCCAGCACGTTGCCCTTCTTCACCACCGTCGGCGATGCCGTGTAGATGAAGCCGGTCGCCTCGTTGTCGGTCACGGTTGCATTGGTGAGCTTGTCGACGCGGATATTCGATTTCTGTCCGTCGATCGCGATCACATTGTTGTTCGCGATGGTCACGTCGTTGGCGCTCATGACGGCGATACCGTTGCCCATGCCGCCGACGATCGTGTTGCCGGTGACGGTCACGTTCTGGTAGGGCAGGTTCCCCATCTGATCGGTCACGAAGATGCCCTGCATCGGATCGCCGTTGCCGCGCACGATGACATTGTCGGTGATCGTGATGTTGCGCGCGCTCTCCGTCTCGCCCGCCGTCCACAGCTGGATCGCGTCGGGATGGTCGCCGTCGGCGGAGCTGTTGCCCCAGCGGGGATAGAAGTCGGTAAAATAGTTGTTCGAGATGACGACGTTGGACGTGCCCGCGCCGCGCACGGCGTCGGTGCGGATGTCGTGGAAGTTGTTGCCGGTGACTGTCAGGCCGTCGTTGTCGAGGAACGACAGGCCGAGCCAGGCCTGCTGGAACTCCGAATTGGTGACGGCGACGTTCGAGCTGCCGCGCACCATCATCAGGCCCGTGTCGTTGCTGACGTCGCCGTCGAGCGAGCCGTGGACGTGCAGCTTGTCCAGCACGATGTTCGACGAGTTGTTCACCTGGAAGCCGTACATCTTGCCATTCGACGCGAAGTCCAGGTCGCGGAACGTCAGCCCGCTGCTGTTCTTCACCGAAAGGTCGGTGAAGACGGCGGGCTTGTCCGCGTCCGCCGACACGATCGTCACGTTTCCGGCAATCTTCAGGTTGCTGATCTTGACGTTCGAATAGGTGCCGGACGCGACGGTAACGGTGTCGCCGGACTTCGCACGGGCGAGGGCTGCCGTCAGCTGCCCGACAGTGTTTACGGAATAGTTGGCCACGAACCGCGATCCTTGCCTGGGTAGCGCGGGAGGGGGAAAACCGCGCTTTCGTCGCAGCCACAATTACGGGGCAGGCCGTTGCGCCGTGCCTGTCGAAGTGGGTTAACGCGCGCGAAACCCCCGACTTACCGGGCGCGGAGGCTGAGACCTTGGTCGAAGGGATCGCCGACGCGGGCGGGCGTGTCAGGCGTCGGACGAGGGCGGCAGCCAGCCCGGGATGCCGCGGCGTCCGCGCAGCCCGTCGATCCAGCCCGCCACGCCGTAGCCGAACTGCCGCCAGCCGCGATGGCGCGCCGACCGCGCCGCCAGCGCAGCCAGGCTGCCGAGCGCGCGCAGCCACGGCATCGAGGCGCCGGTGTCGCGCAGGATCAGCACCTTGTTGCGCTGGTCGAGGTAGACCGGCAGCCGCGGCCGGCGCGAGAAGGCGCCGCCGTCGCCGGTGGTCGTCCCCTGCGCGTGCGCGATCACCGCGCGCGGCTCGATCCCCAGCCGCAGCCCGCGGGCCCGGGCGCGCAGGCACCATTCCACTTCCTCGCCGTAGAGGAAGTAATCGTCGCGCATCGGCCCGGCGACGAGAAGGAAATGCGGCGTGACCATCAGCGAGGCGCCGAGAATATAGTCGAGCGCCGCCGCCTCGGGCGCCGCCGCCGGATCGAAGCGCTCGCCCTTGCCGATCGAGACCGCGCGCGCGATCCGCGGCTCCCACCGGCCGCCATAGGCCTGCACCCGTCCGTCGTCGCCCAGCAGCGTGCCGCCCACCGCGTCGGCACGCCCGTCCGCCAGCGCGGCGAGGAGCAGCGCCATGGCGTCGGGTGCCGGGCGCGCATCGGGATTGACGATCCACCACGCGCCCGCGTCCGGGCGGGCGGCGATGCAGCGGTTGTTGCCGCCGGCGTAGCCCGAATTGCCATCGAAGGGCAGCACCTCCACCCCCTGCCCGCCCGGCAGCGCGCCGCCGACCTGGCGCGCGAGCGCGTCGCGATGCGCCGCGCCGCCGTTCTCGCACACGACCACGTCGAAATCGGCGTGCGTCGAGCGCGCCAGCGCCGCCAGCGCGCCGGCGATGTCGCCGGGGTTGCGGAAGCCGACCAGGCAGACGGCCACGTGAACGGGCGCGCCGCTCGTCACCGCGATCGTCCCAGCCACAACCGGTGCGCGTCGGCGAAGCGCCACAGCCGCAACCGCGCCAGCGTCGCCAGCGCGCGCCACCGCTCGACACGATTGTCCAGCGTGGCGGCGCGCCAGACCCGCGGCGCGTGGAGCAGGATCGACGGCGGCAGCCCCCAGCTGCGCGCCAGCCAGCGCACGCCGCCGCCGCGCCGCTCGAGCGTCGTCGCATGCGCCTCGCGCTGGAGGCGCTGCCACTTGCGCTTGAGTTCCGCCCAGTCGGCACGGGCGGGATGCCGGATGGCGGCATCGTCGGCGTAGGCGAGCCGATAGCCCGCCGCGACGGCGCGGCGGCACCAGTCGAGGTCCTCCGCCACCTCGGTCCGGAACCCGCCGACCGCGTCGAACACCGCACGGCGGGTGAACAGGTTGGCGGTGACGCTGAAGTGCAGCTGCTCGACATAGCGGCGGTTGTCGAAGGCGAAGACCTGCTCGAACGCCTCCGCCCCGCTACGCCGGCCGGGCGCGCGCACCGACACGTCGACGCGTCCGCCGACGAGGTCCGCGCGCGCCAGCGCCGCCACCCCGCCCGCCAGCCAGCCCGGTGCCGCCACGCAGTCGCTGTCGATGAAGGCGAGCAGCGGGTGGCGCGACGCGGCGACGCCCGCGTTGCGCGCCGGCCCGGCGCCGCGATCGCGGCAGATCGTCAGCGCGGCGCGCCCGGCGATGCGGTCGCGCAGCACGGCCTCCCCGCACGGCGAGCCATTGTCCGCCACGACGATCTCCACCCGCTCGCGCGGCAGCGTCTGCGCCGCCAGCGACGCGAGGCACAGGTCCAGCCGGTCGAGGTCGTCGTAGTGCGGAACGACGATGCTGACGCGATCATCCATGCGCGGCGCGTCCCCGGCGGCACGGCGGACGCGCGGCATCGGGCATGCGCCGGTGCGCGCTGCCGGGCTCCTGCCCCGCCGGGTTCCGCATCCTCGTCTCCGCCCTGCCCGCCCTGTCCGCCTGCGCGCCGGTCTGCCGAGCGGCGGACGGCGTGTCCAGCGTCCTGTTCCGGCCCGCCATGCGGCGAGCGGATTCGAGTCCCCGGCAGGAGGAGCGGCGCGCCCGTTCCCCCGCGGGCCTCGCGCCCCTATCCTGCGGCGGCCAGCAGGGTGCGATCAGCGGGGGCGCGACGATGCAGAACACTTCCCACGCCGTGATGGCGCAGCGGGTAGAGCCGGCCGACAGTCCGGACGATTTCCCGACCCCGCCCTGGGCCACGCGGGCGCTGATGGAGCACGTGATCCCCGGCGAGACGCGTGCGATGACCTGCCTCGAACCCGCCTGCGGGGCGGGGCACATGGCGCGGGTGCTGCGTGAGTATTTCGCCGAGGTCCGCGCCGCCGACGCCCACGACTACGGTTTCGGCGAGGTGCGCGACTTCGTCGTCCACCCGGTGGAGGTGGGGCAGGTCGATTGGGTGATCACGAACCCGCCCTTCCGGCTGGCGGAGGAATTCGTGTCGCGATCGTTGCAGGTCGCGCGCCGCGGCGTCGCCATCCTGGCGCGCACCGTCTTCCTCGAGAGCGCGGGCCGTTACCATGGCATCTTCCGCGAGCGTCCACCGGCGCGCTTCGCGCAGTTCGTCGAGCGCGTGCCGATGGTGAAGGGCCGGCTGGACGCGAAGGCGACCACGGCGACCGGCTACGCCTGGTTCGTGTGGCTGAAGGAGCACGACGGCCCGCCGCGGCTGCAATGGATCCCGCCGTGCCGCCGCGCACTGGAGCGACCCGGCGACTATCCCGCCGGACCCGACCGGCGCTACCGCTCGTCCGCGTCATAGTCGACGCAGGCGGTGTTGAGCGCGGTGAGGGCGCTGCCCGCGTCGCCGCCCGCCAGCAGCGCCACCGCGCTGCGCACCGCAGCCCGCAGGCGACGGCCCTTCACGCCCGGCGGGCCGGAGGGCGGCAGGTCGGCCTCGGGCGCGGGATCGAGCGTGCCGTACTCGCCCTTCTTCACCTCCGCGATGCGCCCCTGGTTGACGCCGTACCAGGCCGCGACGTCATGGTTGCGGTCGCCCCGCGCCACCATGCCCAGGACGATGCGCGCCTGCTTCTTCGTCAACCGGATCCCGCTCGATCGCTTCGCCATGATGTCGCCTCCCGTGGATGGAAAGCGGAGGCAGGTAGCGCCAGGATGATGCGGCGGGTGGCGGACCGCATCCGGTTCGGACCCATCGCCCGGCAGGCGGATCGATCCACCGCGAAATATTTTCGTTCGCGCCCTGTTCCCTTGCATATCGCGCAGCCCGCGGAAGTCCGCGCGTCGCCGTAGACGTGCCTGACGAGCCGCGGCGCGGGTGCGGCGAACCGAATGGTGAAAGGGCCGGATACGCTCTTGCTTGCCGCTGCGGTTTTGCACAATCTGTAGCGGTTGGTTCGGGGGCGGACCCAAATTGTGGTAGCGGACAGCGCGGCGTGACCACGCCGACGCGGTCGCTGCCGCGGGTTCGCCCGGCCTCGATGGTCGCTTTTTGTTCTGCCGGGCGGCAGACCCGTGTAGGGTGCGCAAAGCGGCCGCGATTCGGAACCGATTGAGAACGTTTGAGGAGCGCCGCGGCGATGGATTTCAGCAACACGGGCAGCGAAGCCATGACCAGCGAGACGATGACCGCGGAGACGACGGGGAGCGCGACGGGCGTCGACGCGCCCGATGGCGCGCGCCGCCCCTTCGCGCTGGAGGTGGACCACGGCCGCGACGCGCTGCTGACCGACTTCGGCAAGGAGACGCTGAAGGACCGCTACCTGCTGCCGGGCGAGAGCTACCAGGACCTGTTCGTCCGCGTCGCCAGCGCCTACGCCGACGACGCGGCGCACGCGCAGCGGCTGTACGACTATATCTCGAAGCTGTGGTTCATGCCGGCGACGCCGGTGCTGTCGAACGGCGGCACCGGGCGCGGCCTGCCGATCTCCTGCTACCTCAATTCGGTGCCCGACAGCCTGAACGGCATCGTCGACACCTGGAACGAGAACGTGTGGCTGGCCAGCCGTGGCGGCGGCATCGGCACCTACTGGGGCAACGTGCGCGGCATCGGCGAGCCGGTGGGCCTGAACGGCAAGACCAGCGGGATCATCCCCTTCGTGCGCGTCATGGACTCGCTGACCCTCGCGATCAGCCAGGGGTCGCTGCGCCGCGGCTCGGCCGCCTGCTACCTCGACATCTCGCATCCCGAGATCGAGGAGTTCCTGGAGATCCGCAAGCCCTCGGGCGATTTCAACCGCAAGGCGCTGAACCTGCACCACGGCGTGCTGATCCCCGACGCCTTCATGGAGGCGGTGCGCGACGGCGCGGAATGGACGCTGCGCAGCCCCAAGGACCAGTCGGCGCGCGGCACGGTGGACGCGCGCGCGCTGTTCCAGAAGCTGGTCGAGACGCGGCTGGCCACCGGCGAGCCGTACATCGTCTTCGCCGACCACGTGAACCGGAACATGCCGCGCCACCACCGCGAGCTGGGGCTGAAGGTGTCGACGTCGAACCTGTGCAGCGAGATCACGCTGCCGACCGGCAAGGACCACCTGGGCAACGACCGCACCGCGGTGTGCTGCCTCTCCTCGCTCAACCTGGAGACGTGGGACGAGTGGAAGGACGAGAAGGGCTTCGTCGAGGACGTGATGCGCTTCCTCGACAACGTGCTGCAGGATTACATCGACCGGCATGAGCCGGGGATGGAGCGCGCGGCCTATAGCGCGGCGCGCGAGCGCTCCGTCGGCCTGGGCGTGATGGGCTTCCACTCGTTCCTCCAGGCGCGCGGGATCGCGTTCGAGGGGGCGATGGCGAAGAGCTGGAACCTGCGCATGTTCCGGCACATCGCGGCGCAGGCGAACGAAGCGTCGATGCTGCTGGCGCACGAGCGCGGGCCCTGCCCCGACGCGGCGGAGATCGGTGCGATGGAGCGGTTTTCCTGCAAGATGGCGATCGCGCCGACCGCGTCGATCAGCATCATCTGCGGCGGCACGAGCGCCTGCATCGAGCCGATCCCGGCCAACATCTACACGCACAAGACGCTGTCGGGTTCGTTCGCGGTCAAGAACCCGTACCTGGAGCGGCTGCTGGTCGAGAAGTCGAAGAATTCCGACGCGGTGTGGAACTCGATCCTGGAGCACGGCGGGTCGGTGCAGCACCTCGACTTCCTGTCGCAGGAGGAGAAGGACTGCTTCAAGACCTCGTTCGAGATCGACCAGCGCTGGCTGCTGGAGCTGGCCGGCGACCGCGCGCCCTTCATCGACCAGGCGCAGTCGCTGAACCTGTTCATCCCCGCGGACGTGGAGAAGTGGGACCTCCTCATGCTCCACTTCCGCGCGTGGGAACTGGGCATCAAGTCGCTCTACTATCTGCGCTCGAAGAGCGTGCAGCGCGCGGGCTTCGCCGGCGGGGTGGAGAGCGACAACACGATCGAGAAGCCGAAGTTCGCGTTCGGCGAGACGACGGACTACGACGAATGCCTGGCGTGCCAGTGAGCGGGCGCACCGGCTTTGTGCCAGCAAAGGCGGAGACGCCACGGCGGGCAGCGGGACGAGCGTAGCTCGTCACGTCTGACGGCGTGGCGATGCCAGATCTGACCCTTGTGAAGTCAGGGGCCCATGTCTCTCCCGGCGCGCGATGGCGCTCGGCGAAAACGGCGATAGATCCCTGCCGCGCAGGGACGACGGGATGAAGATGAGCGCGAGCGCCTTACGCGAGACACGAAAAATCCCGGCCCGCACGTGGCGGACCGGGATTTCATCGCGTTCTGCGCGGGGCCGCGTCGTTGGACGTGACCGGTTGGGCCGGTCCCGCCGCCCGACGCGGCGAGTGCCCGGTTTGCTTAGGCAGACGGCGGCCGCCCGTACCTCACTCCGCCTCTTCGAACATGTCGACCGCGTTCTGCGCGGTCGCCGACAGGCGGACGGTGTCGCCCTCCACCGTGGCGACCAGGCCGGCGGGAAGATAATGGTGCTTGGCGCCCTGCCCGTCCTCGGTTGCGGGGCTATCGTTCTTCGTCAGCTTGATCCGCTCGCCGTCGACATGATCGACCGTGCCGACATGGACGCCGTCGGCGCCGACGACGGTCATGTGCTCCTTGATGTTGCTGTGGTCGTGCGTGCTCATCGTCGTTCCTCCGTTGCTCGGTTCGGCACCACAACGACACGACCGGCGATTGGATGCGTAGCATGAGTATCGACACCCTCCCACTCGAGAGCGCGATCATGTTCGCGGTCGCCGCGGTGCTGGCGCTGGCCGGCGCGTGGATGCTGTTCCAGCTGCGCCGCCCGCTCTCGCCGGGGCGCACCTACGCCTATCGCATGACCGGCATCATGGCGCTGTCCGGCGGCGCGGTGCTGGGGATGAGCGCCGCCGCCATGTGGCAGTGGAGCGCCTCGCCGTGAATTCTACCCCGTTCCTTCCTATCTTCCCTGTTCCAGCGGAGTAACCCCATGTCCCTCCTTCTCGCCTCCAAGCAGTACAAGCCGTTCGAATACCCCTGGGCGTTCGAGTTCTGGAAGCGCCAGCAGCAGCTCCACTGGCTGCCCGAGGAAGTGCCGCTGGGCGAGGATTGCCGCGACTGGGCGCAGAAGCTGAGCGACCACGAGCGCAACCTGCTGACGCAGATCTTCCGCTTCTTCACCCAGGCGGACGTGGAAGTGCAGGACTGCTACCACGAAAAGTACGGCCGCGTCTTCAAGCCGACCGAGATCAAGATGATGCTGACGGCGTTCAGCAACATGGAGACGGTGCATATCGCGGCGTACAGCCACCTGCTCGACACGATCGGGATGCCGGAGAGCGAGTACGGCGCCTTCCTCGAATATAGCGAGCTGAAGGACAAGCACGACTATCTGCAGAACTTCGGCGTCGACAGCGACGAGGACATCGCGCGCACGCTGGCGATGTTCGGCGGCTTCACCGAAGGCGTGCAGCTGTTCGCCAGCTTCGCGATGCTGATGAACTTCCCGCGCTTCAACAAGATGAAGGGCATGGGGCAGATCGTCAGCTGGTCGGTCCGCGACGAGAGCCTGCATTGCGAGGGTATCATCAAGCTGTTCCACACCTTCACCAAGGAGCGCAACTGCCTGACCAAGGCGGTGAAGGACGACATCGCCGACGTGTGCCAGACGACGATCCGGCTGGAGGACAATTTCATCGATCTCGCCTTCGAGATGGGACCGGTGAACGGCATGACGCCCAAGGATATCAAGAAGTACATCCGCTTCATCGCCGACTGGCGCATGGGCCAGCTGGGCCTGAAGCCGATCTACATGATCGACGAGCACCCGATCCCCTGGCTCACCCCGCTCTTGAACGGCGTGGAGCACGCCAATTTCTTCGAGACGCGCGCGACCGAATATTCGAAGGCCGCGACGCGGGGCCAGTGGAACGAGGTATGGGATTCGTTCGACAAGCGGCAGAAGGCCAAGGGCGCGAAGCCGGCGAACGAGGACGCCGACACCGGCGAGGGCGACATGTTCTCGCGCGCGGGCGTAGCGGCGGAGTGAGGCGCGACGGGTGACGATTCGGCGAGGCCGGCGGTGCCGGCCACGCCGACCAGCCACTGCCGGGATAACGGCGGCGCGTGTGGACGATCGTCAGGACGTCGATCTCGCTTTCTGACACGACCGGACAGACGATGAGGTAAGGCAAGCGCACGCCGGAGAATCCCCACGTCCCGTCGACCCGACCGGCACGGCCGAGCAGCGGAAATTGGCCGAACATCATCGCTGTCTGCACGATGCGTGCGACGACGCGATCGGCCGCTCTCCCGCTACCTTCCGCCACCCAATCCCGGATGACGCGCAGATCGTCATAAGCCTGCGGCGTAAAGCTGACGTTCAAGCCGACAGGTCGCTCAAGACTCGCTCGATCGGGATCATCGTCGAGCGATCGCGGCTCTGCTCTCGTCCACGAGCCAACTTCTCGCGCACGAACGCGTCAAGATCCTGGTCGGCGGGCGCCCCTGCGTTCGCATCGAGCTTCTCGTGCATATCGACACCCGGCCTCATCACGCCGATCATAACGCTTCCGGCGGGCAGAAGACACGCCTTGTCCGAAGACGGCCCTCCATTCTCTTCCGTCACGTCCCCGCCCTCCCCATCTCGCGCGGCATGGGCGGACGAGTGAAGCGCAGGGCCGGGCTCGCCGCGGCGGCGGTGCTGGCGCAGCGAGAGGGAGCGCCTTCCACCTGCGCGCTGTGCGACCGCGCGCTGGGCAGCCGTGTCGAGTGGCACCATGTCGTGCCCAAGAGCGAGGGCGGGACGGCAACGGTAGCGGTCCACCCGATCTGCCACCGCGCGATCCACGCCGCCGCGTCCAACGCCGCGCTGGCGAAGGCGGGCAGCATCGCGGCGATCCGCGAGCTCCCCGCGCTCGCGCGCTTCCGCGCCTTCGTCGCGGGCAAGCCGCCCGACTTCCACGCCCCGACGCGGCGCATGCGGGAGCGCGATTGAGGCGCTCGCGTGGCGTGGGTGTTGCCATGCGGCGGCAATGCGGCAGCCTTGTTCATCTCGCTGACAGAAAGCGTTGCCGCGATGCAACAATGGCGGATTTCCGCGACTTTCGTCCGGTTGCGACGCAACCTCCGCGATCGACCGGCATTGAGCCACGCATCGGAAAGGCCGGGCGAAGGATGCACCGCCGCCGATCACGAGAGACAAAGGAACACCTCTATGCGTACGCTCACCCTGGCGGCCGTCGCCGCTGCCGCTTCGCTGTTCGCCGCTCCCGCCATGGCGCAGGACATGCCGGCCGATCAGGCCCCCGCCCCCTACGAGAGCGAGGGCGCGACCGCGCCGGACGGCACGAAGGCGTTCGGGATCGAGCCGTACGTGGCGATCCGCGGCGGCTGGGAGCAGTTCGACAGCGAGCCCAACGACGCCGGCATCCCGGGCGTCGATCGCCGCAACAAGCTGAACGGCTCGCTGGTCGAAGGGATCGTCGGCGCCAACGTGCCGCTGGGCGCCTTCTTCATCGGCGCCGAGGGCAACGTCGCGAAGGGCGTGTCGGGCGACATCGACTGGCAGTACGGCGCCGCCGGCCGCTTCGGCCTGCGCGCGGGCGAGAGCGGGCTGTTCTACGGCAAGGTCGGCTACCAGTGGGTCAACTTCGCCAAGCGCGTGAACACCGACCGCGACTATAACGACGTCACCTACGGCGTCGGCTTCGAGGTCGGGCCGAAGGACATCGGCCTCGGCGGCATCACCGGCAATTCGGGTCTGCGCCTGCGCGGCGAGGTCCAGAGCCTGGGCTGGGTGAACAGCTTCCGGCCCACGCTGGGCGTCGTCGCCCACTTCTGATCGCCGGTTCGAAAGGGGAACCGGAAGGGGCGGTGCCGGGTGGCGCCGCCCCTTTTCGCATCAGGCGACCGGCAGCCACTCGGCGAGGATCGTATTGACCGCCTCGGGCGCTTCCTGCTGCACCCAGTGCGACACGCCCGGCAGGCGGCGGATGGTGAGGTCGCCGACCAGCGCCTCCGTGCCATCCAGCGTCTCCAGCCCCAGCGCCGTGTCCTCCTCCCCCCAGACGATCAGCGTCGGCACGTCCACCCTGCCGCCGTTCGCCAGCTTCATGCGGTCGCGATGGCGCGCGGCGGCGCGGTACCAGTTGACCATGGCGGTCATCGCGCCAGGGCGCTGCGCGGCGCGGGCGTAAACGTCGAGCACGTCGTCGCCGAAGCGCGACTTGTCCACCGCCATCCCGCGGAACGCGCCGCGGATCGCGGCCGCCTCGTTTGCCAGCATCGCGCGTTCAGGCAGCCAAGGGAGCTGGAAGAACGCCATGTACCAGCTGCGCCGCCGCTGCGGCCAATGCTTCAGCGCGGCGGCGAAGCGCATCGGATGGGGCAGGTTCATGACGACCAGCCGCTCGACCGGGCGCACGCGGTTGATCGCGAACATCCACGCGATCGCCCCGCCCCAATCGTGCGCGACGAGGGTGAGCTTCGCCGCGCCGCTGGCGTCGAACAGCGCGGCGGCATCCGCGACGATCCGGTCCGCGCTGTAATTCTCCACTCCCTCGGGCCGGGAGGACGCGCCATAGCCACGCTGGTTGGGCGCCCACACGCGATAGCCCTTGGCTGCCAGCAGCGGCATCTGCTCGCGCCAGGAGAAGTTCAGTTCGGGAAAGCCGTGGAGGCACAGCGCGAGATGGTCGCCCTCTCCCGCTTCCGCCACCTCGAACGACAGGCCGTTCGCCGCCACCTCGCGCACGCGGATGCCGCTCGCCGGATCGGGCGTCCAGCTCGGCGTCATGCCACTTTCCGGCTGAGCTGGATGGAGGGGATCACGCCGGCGTAATTGGAAACGTCCGCCTGGACCTCGGCCGCGCGCGGGTGCGCCATCGACTGCTGGAACGCTTCCATGCTGGCGAACTCGACCTGGGCGATCGTTGCAAAGGCAGGGTCGCCCGACAGGCCCGCCAGCGCGTGGTGGACGGTGACGCCCGTCACCGCATCGCCCCACACCTCGCGGATCAGCGGCACGTGCGTGGACGCGAAATACCCTTCGTCGAACGGCTTGTCCGCATCGTAGGGATAGACCACCGTCATCGTCACCATCACGCCACTCCCTCCATCGCGCGCAGCAGGTTGGGCTGCCCGGTCCAGGCGGTCATCCCGCCGTCCGCCACCAGCACCGCGCCGGTGACGTAGCTGGCCGCGTCGCTCGCGAGGAAGGCGATCGCCGCCGCCATCTCCTCCGCCGTGCCCGCGCGCCCCATCGGCACCGCATCGTGCCATCGCTCGCCGAGGCCCGGCACCGCGGCGGCCCCGGCCGTCAGGGGCGTGTCGATCAGCCCCGGGCACAGCGCGTTGGCGCGCACCCCGTCGCGCGCGTGGTCCAGGGCCAGCGTGCGCGTGTAGTTGACGAGCCCCGCCTTCGCCGCGGCATAGGCGCCGAAGCCGTAGTCGCCGGCGAGACCCGAGATCGAGGCGGTGTTCACGATCGCGCCGCGCCCCGCGATCAGGTGCGGCAGTGCGGCGCGGCAGGCGTAGAACACCGCGTGGAGGTCGATCGCGATCACCCGCTCCCACGCCGCGGGATCCATGTCCGGCGTGCGACCGAAGCTGCCGATCCCGGCGTTGTTGACCAGGATATCGAGCCCCCCGTGCGCCGCCACCGCCGCGTCGACCAGCGCCTCCACCGCGGCGCGGTCCGCCACGTCCAGCGCGTGCGCGGTGCCGCCGATCTCCGCCGCCAGCGCCCAGGCGCGATCCCCGTCGAGGTCGGCCACCATCACGCGCGCACCCTCGCGCGCCAGCAGCCGGGTGGTCGCCGCGCCGATGCCCGACGCGCCACCGGTGACGATCGCCACCTTCCCCTCGAACCGCATCATGCCGGCCCTCTCCTCGCGTCGCAGTTGATTCGCCGTCGCGCGCCGTGCATCATAACTTTCGTTATGGCCGCGCGGCAAGACGGGGCCGGGAGAGGACATATGCGGGCGTGCATCATCGGCGCGGGCTGTTCGGGCTTCACCACTGCCAAGCGGCTGAAGGACGAGGGGATCGCCTTCGACTGCTTCGAGATGTCTGACGACGTCGGCGGCAACTGGTATTACCGCAACCCCAACGGCCGCTCCGCCTGCTACCAGAGCCTTCACATCGACACATCGAAGTGGCGGCTGGCGTTCGAGGATTATCCGGTTCCGGCCGAGTGGCCCGACTTTCCCAGCCACGCCCAGCTGATCGAGTATTTCCGCGGCTACGTCGACCACTTCGGCCTGCGCGAGCACATCACCTTCGACACGGAGGTGACGCACGCGGTGCGGCGTGCGGGCGGCGGATGGGACGTGACGCTGTCCAGCGGGGAGACGCGCGCGTACGACGTGCTGTTCGTGTGCAACGGCCACCATTGGGATCCGAAGATCCCCGATTACCCCGGCCGCTTCGACGGCGCGCACTTCCACGCGCACGATTACCGCACCCCCTATGATCCCGTCGACCTGCGCGGGAAGACCGTGGTGGTCGTCGGCATGGGCAACAGCGCGATGGATATCGCCAGCGAGCTGTCGCAACGCCACGTCGCATCGAAGCTGTTCGTCGCCGCACGGCGCGGGGTGTGGGTGCTGCCGAAGATGGTCGCGGGACGCCCGCTCGACAAATCGGCGATGCCGGCGTGGATGCCGCGCCGGCTGGGCAAGGCGCTGGCGCGGCGCGCGGTGCGACGGATGGTCGGGCGGATGGAGGATTACGGCCTGCCCGCGCCCGACCACGAGCCGCTGGACGCGCACCCGTCGGTCTCCGGCGAGTTCCTGACGCGCGCCAGCTGCGGCGACATCCGCTTCAAGCCGAACATCGCGCGGCTGGAGGGCGGCAACGTCCGCTTCGACGACGACAGCGTCGAGGCGGTGGACGCGATCGTCTACGCCACCGGCTATCGCATCAGCTTCCCCTTCTTCGACGATCCGGCGCTGCGTCCCGGCGCGGACAACCGCTTCCCGCTGTTCAAGCGGATGCTGATCCCCGGGGTGGACGACCTGTTCTTCATGGGCCTGGCGCAGGCGTTGCCGACGCTCGTCAACTTCGCCGAGCAGCAGGCGAAGCTTGCCGCCGCATACCTCGCCGGCCGCTATGCGCTGCCGGGCGCGGACGAGATGCGCCGCATCACCGCCGCGGACGAGGAGGCGGAGCTCGGCGGCTACTACCCGTCGACGCGGCACACCATCCAGGTCGATTTCACCCGCTACGTCGCCGACCTGAAGCGCGAGATCGCGCGCGGCGTTGGCCGGGCGCGGAAGATGGCGGCGTGATGCAGGAGAACGAGATCGCCGCGCTGGTCGAACCGGTCGCGCGGCTGCTGGCGGACCGCTGCGCCGAAGCGGACGTGCGCCGCATCATGGCGAGCGAGACGGGCCACGACGCCGACCTGTGGCGCGCGCTCGCCGGGCTGGGCGTGACCGGGCTGACGGTGGACGAGGCGGCGGGCGGGCTGGGCCTGGGCGCGGTGGAGCTGGAGCGCGTGCTGGAGGTGGCGGGCGCGGCGCTGCTGCCTGCGCCGCTGCTGTCCGGCGCGGTCGCCGCCGCCGCGCTGGCGGGCACGGGCGAGCCGCTGCTGGCGGCGCTGGCGGCGGGCGAGCGGGTGGCGGCGGTCGCCTTCGCCGGCGCGCTCGACTGGAGCGGCGGCGACGTGCGCGTCGCCGGCGCGCGCGCGACCGGCACGGCGCGGTTCGTGCCCGACGCGGCGGTGGCGGACGCGATCCTGCTCGTGACCGGAGACGGCGTGTTCCTCTCCGAGCCGGCGCGGGTCGTGCCGCTACCCGTCTTCGATCGCACCCGGCGGCTGGCCGACGTCGCCTTCGACGCGCCGGCGCGGCAGGTCGCGGACGCGGCCGCCGCGGCAAGGGCGCGCGACGTGGCGCTGGTCGCGCTGGCCGGCGAGCAGGCGGGGGCGGCGCAACGATTGCTGGAGATGACGGTCGACTATGCGCGCGAGCGGCACCAGTTCGGCCGCGCGATCGGTAGCTTCCAGGCGGTGAAGCACATGGCCGCCGACCTGCTGCTGGAAAGCGAGAGCGCCACCAGCGCGGCACGCGACGCGGCGCGTCAGGTGGACGAGGGCGCGCCCGGCGGGGAAGCGGCGGTGGCGCTCGCCGCCTTCGCCTGTGCCGACGCCTTCGTGCGCGTCGCGGCGGACTCGATCCAGATGCACGGCGGCATCGCCTTCACCTGGGAGCACCCGGCGCACCTGTACCTGCGGCGCGCGCGATCGGGCGCGCAATTGTACGGCGATAGCGATTGGTGGCGCGAGCGATACCTCAGCGCGCTGGAGGAGCAGGCATGACCGACGAGCAGCTGACCGCTGAGGTCGAGGCGTGGCTGGCCGCGCATTGGACGGGGGCGGAGCCGCATCACGAGAGCTTCGGCCGCGATCCGCGCAGCGTCTGGCTGGCGGAGGTGCGCGACGCCGGCTGGGCGGTGCCGCGCTGGCCCGCGGCATGGCACGGGCGCGACCTGTCCGACGCGCAAGGACGGCTGGTGGAGGCCGCCTTCGCCCGCGCCGGCGCGCCGGGGGCCGGGCAGGACCGCACCAACCTGTGGGCGAACACCGCCTTGGCGCATGCGACGGGCGAGTTCCGCCGCACCATCGTCGCGCAGCTGCTGGCGGGGGAGGTCGGCATGTGCCTGCTCTACTCGGAGCCGGGCGCGGGCAGCGACCTCGCCGCGGTACGCACGCGCGCGGACAAAGTGGAGGGCGGCTGGCGCGTCACCGGGCAGAAGGTGTGGACCTCGGGCGCGGCGGTCGCCGACTATGGCATGCTGATCGCGCGTACCGACTGGGACGTGCCCAAGCACCGCGGCATCAGCTTCTTCTTCCTGCCGATGAAGCAGGACGGCGTGACCGTCCGCCCGCTGCACCAGATCACCGGCGAGGCGCACTTCAACGAGGTGTTCATCGACGGCGCCTTCGTGCCCGAGGACCATCTGCTCGGCCCGCTGAACGGCGGGTGGAGCGTGCTGCAGACCGCGCTCGCGTACGAACGGTCGGTGATGGGCGACCGCGCGCGCGGTCCGCGGTCTGGCGCGGGCGGGGCGAAGGGCGACCTGGCGTTGCTGGCCCTGGCGCGCGAGGCCGGCCGGCTGGACGAGCCGGTGGTGCGCCAGCAGGTGGCGCAGGCGATCGCCTGGCGCGCGCTGAACGCGCTCAACACGCGGCGGGCGAAGGCGGAACTGGCGCAGGGCAGCTCCTCGGCGATCATGTCGCTCGGCAAGCTGGCGATGAGCCGCATCCTGCACGAGGAGGCGCGAGTGAGGACGATGCTGCTGCGCGCCGGCAGCCTGCTGGAGGGACCCGAGCACCCGCGCGCGGAGGACGCGAACTTCCTGGCGCTGAACGCCTATTTCACGTCGATCGGCGGCGGCACCGACCAGATCCAGCGCAACATCATCGGCGAGCGCGTGCTGGGCCTGCCCAAGGAGCCGGAGGTGGACCGGACGGTGCCGTTCCGCGAGGTGAAGGCGGGATGAAGGCTGGGTGAGGCAGGCAACAACCCGATCCACGCGGCCGGATCACCCATGTCGCCTCCCCCCCCCCCCCCCGGTGAACGCCGGGGTTTAGTCGGGAACGTCGTGGTGACGAAGCGCAACGCTTTTCGCGATCGTCCCCCAACTGGACACCGGCCCTTTCCCGGGAGGCGCCTCAGATCAAGGGGTGGCGTCTAGTACACCACCACGCTGCGGATGCTCTCGCCCGCGTGCATCAGGTCGAACCCCTTGTTGATCTCGTCCAGCGTGAGCCGATGGGTAATCATGGGGTCGATCTCGATCATCCCGTCCATGTACCAGTCGACGATCTTGGGCACGTCCGTCCGCCCGCGCGCGCCGCCGAACGCGGTGCCGCGCCAGTTGCGGCCGGTGACGAGCTGGAACGGCCGCGTGCTGATCTCCCTGCCCGCCTCCGCCACGCCGATCACCACGCTGGTGCCCCAGCCGCGGTGGCAGCATTCCAGCGCCTGGCGCATCACGTCGGTGTTGCCGGTACAGTCGAAGCTGTAGTCCGCGCCGCCGTCCGTCAGCTGGACGATGTGCGCCACGATGTCGGCCACGTTCCGCGGATTGGCGAAATGCGTCATGCCGAAGCGGCGGCCCCATTCCTCGCGATCGCCGTTGATGTCGACGCCGACGATCATCTTCGCGCCCGCCAGCTTCGCGCCCTGGATGACGTTGAGGCCGATGCCGCCGAGGCCGAAGACGACCACCACGTCGCCCGGCTGCACCTTCGCCGTGTTCACCACCGCGCCCACGCCGGTCGTCACGCCGCAGCCGATGTAGCAGCTGGTGTCGAACGGCGCGTCGGCGCGGATCTTGGCCACCGCGATCTCGGGCAGGACGGTGAAGTTCGAGAAGGTGGAACAGCCCATGTAGTGGAAGATCGGCTGCCCCCGGTAGCTGAAGCGGGTGGTGCCGTCGGGCATCAGGCCCTTCCCCTGCGTCGCGCGGATCGCGGTGCACAGGTTGGTCTTCTGCGACAGGCACGACTTACACTGCCGGCATTCGGGCGTGTAGAGCGGGATGACGTGGTCGCCCGGCGCCACGCTGGTGACGCCAGCGCCCACCTCGCGCACCACGCCGGCCCCTTCGTGGCCGAGCACGGAAGGGAACAGCCCCTCGCTGTCGAGGCCATCGAGCGTATAGGCGTCGGTGTGGCAGATGCCGGTCGCCATGATCTCGACCAGCACCTCGCCCGCCCTCGGACCGTCGAGGTCGAGTTCGACGATCTCCAGCGGCTTCTTCGCCTCGAACGCGACGGCGGCTCTCGTCTTCATGCGCGATCTCCTTCGACGCGCCGGTTACGGCCTCGCCCCCGTACCGGCAAGGTAGCGGGCGATGGGATCGATCATCTCCTCGGGTATGCGGCGCGCGATGACGGGCATCACCTCCTGCGGCTTGCGCGCGTCGACCACTTCCTTCTCGCCGCGCCAGTCGCGCAGCCGCTGCGCGAGATAGGCGGGCCGCTGCCCCGCCAGCACCGGCGCGCGCTTGCCCGGCGCGTGGCAGGAGGTGCAGGCGGGCAGCTGGATCGCGGCGTCGCCGCGCGTCACCAGCGCGGCGGCGCGCGGGCCGCCGGCGGGAGCGGCACCGAGCCCGGGCGCAAGTCCGGGCATCGCGGCGAAGTGCCGCGCCAGCGCCTCGCGCTCCGCCGCGGTCAGCCGGGCGGCCGCGTTCTGCATCACCGCGCTGGACCGGCGGCCGGCGGCATAGTCCGCCAGCGCGCGGGCGAGATAGGCCGGATCCTGCCCGCCGAGGACGGGGATGTCGCGCTGCCCGCGCCCGCGCCCGTCGTTGCCGTGGCAGGCGACGCAGCCTTCCATCGTGCCGCCCGCGATGCCCTTCGCGCCGACCGTCCCCGCGCCGGTCGCCATGCCCGATAGCGCGCGATAGCCCGCCGCATCCAGCCGCGGCAGCAGACGCACGAAGGCGACCATGCGCCGCACCTCGTCCCCGCGCGGGTGCGCGCTGCCCCAGGCGGGCATGCCCGTCATCTTCACGCCGTGCGTCAGGATGTAGTGCAGCTCTCGATCGGAATATTTGCCGGGGTCGAGCCGCGTCAGGTCGGGCGCGGGCGGCATCGCCTTCTGCATCACCGGCGAGGGACGGACGCCGGGCGCGCCGTGGCAGCTGGAACAGGCGGCGGCGAAATGCCCCGCGGCGCTGACAAGGTCGCCGTCGCGGGCGACCGGCGAGGTCTCGCCTTCGAGAAAGGCATGGGTGCGCACCGAATTGCGCATCGTCCAGTGCAGGAACCAGTCGGTCACCGCCCAATGGCCCGACGATGCGGCGACGGTGATGACGCCGGAGAAGGAGACGAGCAGCGCCGCCGCCACCGCACCCACCAGCGCCAGCACGATGCGCATCCACGTGATCCGGATCGTCATGCCGCGCGCATCCTCAACAGCGTGCCGAGCATCCACAGCCCGCCCAGGCAGTAGCTGGCGCCGCCGACGATCAGCATGACCACGCCGCCCAGCTGCTGGTCGGCCAGCGCGTCCAGCCCCGGGGCGGGATGCATCGCCATCATCGCGTAGAGCGGCCGTGGCGCCAGCGCGATCAGCGCACCCAGCAGCGTCATGTGCATCGACGTCAGCAGCAGCGCCGCCACCCCCTCCCCCGGTCGCGCCAGCGCCGCGCGCCACAGCGCGACGCCGACGGCGAGGAACAGCGCCTGCTCCGCCAGCGCGACGGCGGCGGACGTGTCGGCGAGGTGACGCAGGGCGGGAAGGTGGAAGGACCAGACGATCGCGAATTCGATCATGGCGAACAGCAACGGCGAGCGCGCCGGGCGCGAGGCGGGAAACGCGAGGGCGATCACCGGCGCCGCCATTGCCACCGCCGCCATGTGCGCCGCCATGTGCCCGGTCATGCCCAGCCCGGCGAAGGCCAGCGCCGTCGCCGCCAGCGCGAGGAGGACGCCCGCCGCGGTCACCGGCAGTCCGTCAGCATCAGCGCCGGCGCCGCGGTGAAGGCGACGCCCACCGCGCTCAGCGCCGCCAGCAGCAGCGTCGCCACCGCCAGGAAGCGGGTGCGGTCCGTGTCGGTGCTCTGGTCGTGCGGCGGCGGGTCGCCGGGGCGGCGCGCCTGCACCCAGGCGATCACGCCGGAGGCGAGGATGACCGCGATCGCAGCGGCGGTGCCGGCGACGAAGGCGGTGGGAAAGCGCGGGAAGCCGCCCATCTTCGCGCAGCTGATCGCCACCCACAGGTAGCAGAACAGGAAATGCACCGCCCATACCGTCGGCGGGACGATCAGCGTCCACAAGGTGACGCGCAGTTCGAGGATGCGCGCGCGCAGCCCGTGGTGGAGGCGGCCGGGCGTCTCCTCGCTCATGCCAGCCCCGGGAACAGGCCGATCGTCAGGTAGGTGACGATCGCGGTGATGGCCAGGAAATGGTGGTAGACGGTGATGTTGCGCACGTCGGCGTCGTGGCGCGGCGTGGTGCGACCGGCCAGGCTGCGCGCGAGCGCATAGAGCTGACAGATCGCGCCGACGCCCGAATGCGCGCTTGTCCAGATCGCGAGCGTCCACACGATGGCGGGATAGACGTGGAGCTTGGGCTCCAGCCCCGTCGTCCACGGCCCCGCCAGCCCCGCGCCCACCGCCGCCAGCGACAGCAGCGCCCCCGCCGCCAGCAGCGCGCGCGCCGCGGAAACGCCGCCGCGTGCGTGCACCTCGCGCGCGGCCACCGTCGCGGCCCAGCTCGCCAGCGAGACGCCGAGCGCCACCATCGGCCAGAACGCGCCCGGCCCGTCCATCCCGACGCCCGACGGCGGAAAGTCTTCGTGCCGCGTCCAGAAGAAGAAATAACCGAAGACCAGGCCGGAGAAGGCGGTGGCGTCCGCCATCATCGTGATGAACATGGCCCACCAGCCGCTGGCGGAGGGCCCGGACAGGTACAGCGGCAGCGTCATGCCGTGGCCGATCGGCTTCTCGTCCTTCTCCGGTATCTCCGCGGTGCCGCTCCACAGCCACCACAGCACCATCGCCAGCGTCGCCACCGCGCCGACCAGCGACCACCAGTAGAGGTGATAGGTCGTCAGGATGAACACGCTGCCCAGCGCCACCGCGGTCGCCATCGGCTTCCACGACGGGCCGCCCAGCCGCAGCACCTGCAAGGGCCGCGCGTCCAGCACCGTCGTCACGATCGTCTCGCGCCGCCCCTCCTCCGCGTCGGGCAGGAAGAAGCGGCCCTCGTCCACCTTGCGGACGAAATCCTTCTGGTCCCAGATCGGGTAGCGGCTCTCGATCAGCGGCACGGAGCGGATGCCCCAATCCTCGTCGTCGGGATGCGCCAGCCATTCGAGCGTGCCCGCGGCCCACGGATTGCGCTCCGCCTTCGCGCGCCGCGGGCTGAGCGCGAGGTCGATGCAGACCAGCAGCACGCCGGCGGCGAAGACATAGGCGCCGATCGTCGAGGCGAGATTGAAGCCGTCGACGCCCAGCTCGCTCGGATAGGTGAACACGCGCCGCGGCATCCCCATCAGCCCGCTGAAATGCATGGGAAAGAAGGTGAGGTTCGCGCCGGCGAACAGGAACCAGAAGGCGGTGCGCCCGATCCGGTCGGACAGCTTCTTTCCCGTGATGAGCGGCCAGTAATAATACAGGCCGCCGAACAGCGGGATCAGCGTGCCGCCGATCAGCACGTAGTGGAGGTGCGCGACGACGAAATAGGTATCGTGCGCCTGCCAGTCGAACGGCGCGATCGCCACCATCACGCCGGTCAGCCCGCCGATGACGAAGATCGCGATCGACCCCACCGCGTAGAGCAGCGGCACCGACCAGACGACGCGGCCCGCCCACAGCGTCGCGATGAAGGCGAAAATCTGGATGCCGGTGGGGATCGCCACGGCTTCGGACGCGGCGGAGAAGAAGGCCAGGCTGATCTTCGGCAGGCCCGTCGTGAACATGTGGTGCACCCACAGGCCGAACGATAGGAACGCCGTCCCCACCGCCGCCAGCACGATCCACGGATAGCCGAGCAGGTGACGCCGCGCGAACGTCGGCACGATCATCGCGAACAGCGCGATCGAGGGCAGGAAGACGATGTAGACCTCGGGATGGCCGAAGATCCAGAACAGGTGCTGCCACAGGATCGGGTCGCCGCCCTTCGCAGGATCGAAGAACGACCAGCCGAGCAGCCGCTCCAGCTCGAACAGGATGTCGCCCGCGATCAGCGGCGGGAAGGCGAACAGGATCATCACCGCCACGACCAGGATGTACCAGGCGTAGAGCGGCATCAGATTGAGCCGCATTCCCGGCGGACGGCACTTCAGCACGCCGACGATCAGCTCCACCGCCGCCGCGACCGACGACACCTCGATGAAGGAGAGGCCGAGCATCCAGATATCGGCGCCCAGGCCCGACAGGTCGGTGCGCGTCGTGAACGGCGGGTACATGAACCAGCCGCCGTCGGGCGCGGCGTTGAAGAAGATCGAGCCCGAGACGAACACGCCGCCGATCAGGAACGACCAATAGCCGAAGGCGGAGAGCCGCGGGAACGGCAGGTCGCGCGCGCCCAGCAGCTGCGGCAGGAGGATGATCGACACCGCCTCGAACATCGGGACGGCGAACAGGAACATCATCATCGAGCCGTGGAGCGTGAACAGCTGGTTGAAGCCGTTCGCGCTGACCAGGTCGTTGTCGGGCACGGCGAGCTGCGTGCGCATGATGAGCGCCAGCACGCCGGCGAACAGCATGAAGCCGAACGCGGTCAGCGTGTACCACACGCCGACGCGGTTGTTGTTCGTGTCCGTCCAGCGCAGGAAAAGGCCCTGCGGCGGCTTCCACGTGGCGCGCAGCCGCTCTTCCTGCGCGGCGCGCAGCTGCGGATCGTCCTGCGCGTGGAGGCTCATTTCAGCGTCTCCAGCCAGCGCGCGATCGCCACGGCGTCCGCGTCGGTCATGTCGTCGTAGGCGGGCATGCGCGCGCCGGGCTTCACGTCCGGCGCGGCGCGGGTGAAGCGGATCAGGTTGGCGCGCGTCATCGGCCGGATGCCCGCGCCCAGCGTGGCGCGCGCGGCGAGGTGCGAGAGGTCCGGCCCGATCTGCCCCGCGAAGCGCGTGCCGGCGACGCGGTGGCAGGCGGCACAGCCGTGCGCGTCGAACGCGCGCATCCCCGCGTCGGCCACCACCGCCGGGGGGGCGCGGCGCGCCGCGAGCCACGCATCGAAGGCGGCGGGCTCCATCGCGACGACGTCGAACGCCATCAGCGCGTGACTCAACCCGCAGAACTCCGCGCACTGCCCGCGGAACCGCCCCGCCCGCGTGGCGCGCACCACCAGCCGGTTGGTCCGCCCGGGCACCATGTCGACCTTGCCCGCGAGGCCGGGGATCCAGAAACTGTGCAGCACGTCGCCGGCGGCGAGGTCGAAGACGGTGGTGCGGCCCACCGGCACGCGCACCTCGTTGGCGGTCTCCACCGCCGCGGCGCCCGCGGGCTGGTAGCGCACGCGCCACCAGAATTGCTCCCCCGTCACGCGCACGCGCAGGTCGCCCGCCTCCGCGCGGATCGGGCGCATCGCCGGCAGCGTCGTCACCAGCAGCGCGAAGAGGACGATCGTGGGCACCAGGCCGCCCGCGATCATCAGCAGCCGCCGGCCGCCGCGATCGCCGATCGCACCCTCGGGCGAGCGGATCGCGACGACGAACATGGCGGCGACGACGGCGGCGATGACGACCGCGCCACCGACCATCCACCACGTCAGCCGCGCGAGATATTCCGCCTCCGCGCCGAACGTCGCGAAGGCGGACTGCGGTCCCGCTTTC
Organism: Sphingomonas corticis; assembly: GCF_012035195.1. GTDB lineage: Bacteria > Pseudomonadota > Alphaproteobacteria > Sphingomonadales > Sphingomonadaceae > Sphingomonas > Sphingomonas corticis. Next base: position 126,597 of record NZ_JAAVJH010000003.1, on the reverse strand, counting down.
ACGACGAAGCCCGATCCGAATGAAAAACGTCCCCCACGAACACCGGAAAGTTTCGCAAGCGCTACGGTTCCCGCAGCAATGAAATGACGCGGTTCAGCGCAGCAGACGGGCGACCCGGCTGGCCAGTTCCTCCACCGCGAACGGCTTGGTCAGCACTTCCATCCCCGGCTCGATATGGCCGTGGTTCAGCACCGCATTCTCCGCGTAGCCGGTGATGAACAGCACCTTCAGCCCCGGACGCATCGCGCGCGCCGCGTCGGCCACCTGCCGCCCGTTCAGCCCGCCCGGCAGCCCGACGTCGGTGATGACGAGGTCGACGCCCTCCGCCGCCTCCAGCAGCCGCAGCCCGCTCGGCCCGTCCGCCGCCTCGATGCAGGCATAGCCGCGGTCGGCCAGCGCATCGACCACCAGCATCCTGACGGTCGGCTCGTCGTCCACGACCAGGATCGTGCCGTGCCGCTCCTCCCCCTCCACCAGCGGCAGCGTGCCGACGTCCGCCGCCTCGTCCTCCGCACCCAAGTGGCGGGGCAGGTAGATGCAGACGGTGGTGCCCTGCCCCAGTTCCGAATAGAGCCGGACATGGCCGTGGCTCTGCCGCGCGAACCCGTAGACCATCGAGAGGCCAAGGCCGGTGCCCTCGCCGATCGGCTTGGTCGTGAAGAAGGGGTCGAAGACGCGATCGATCACGTCCTTGGCGATGCCCGTGCCGGTGTCGCTGACGGAAACGGTGACGTACTGCCCGGGATCCAGCCCGCGCTCCGCCGCGGTGCGCGCGTCCATCCACTTGTTTCCGGTCTCTATCGTGATGCGCCCGCCGTGCGGCATCGCGTCGCGCGCGTTGATGCACAGGTTGAGGATCGCGTTCTCCAGCTGGTTGGCATCCACCAGCGCCGTCCACAGCCCCGCGGAGGCGACCGTCTCCACCTCGAACTGCGGCCCCACGGTGCGGCGTACCAGCTCGACCAGGTCGGGCAGGAGGCGGTTGATGACGGTGGCGGTGGGCGACAGCGTCTGCCGGCGCGAGAAGGCGAGCAGACGGTGCGTCAGCGCGGCGGCGCGGCGGGTGGCACCCTGCGCGGCGGCGAGGTAGCGCTCCACATCGGCGCCGCGCCCCTGCGCCATGCGCACACCGATCATCTCCAGCGCGCCGGAGATGCCGGCCAGCAGATTGTTGAAATCGTGCGCCAGCCCGCCGGTCAGCTGCCCCACCGCCTCCATCTTCTGCGCCTGGCGCAGCGCCTCCTCGGCCTCCGCCAGCCGCGCCTGCTCGGCGAGGCGATCGATGACGTCGTAGACGAACTGATAGGCGCCGGTCTGTCGCCCGCTGTCGTCGCGCAGGACGTTGAACCGCATCTCGTAGGTGCGGCGCTCGCGCGCCTCGTCGCCGAAAGTGGCGGTGGCGACGAACGCCTCCCCCGCCAGCGCGCGGTTCCACACCGCCGCGACCTGTGCGGCATGGTCCGGCCGGTCCGCGAGCAGGTCCAGCGCGCGCAGGCCCACCGCCGGCCGGATGCCGAAGATCCGCTCCAGCTCCGCCGCCGCGGCGCGGTTGATGGCCAGCCAGCGGCCGTCCATGTCGATCACCTGGACGAAGGCATCGGTGCCCTCCACCAGCTCGGCCAGCAGCCGCCGCTCCGCCAGCGCCGCCGCCACCCGCGCCTCCAGCGCCTCCTCCGCCCGGCGGCGCTCGGTCACGTCCTTGAACAAGACGGCGACCAGCCGGTCCTCGAACGGCCCGATGCGGAAGGCGGACAGGTCGAGGAAGCGCCCCGTCGCCACCAGTTCCTGCTCGAACCGGATCGACCGGCCGGTGCGCAGCACCTCGCCGTAGCGCGCGACCCAGGCGTCCGCCTCGTCCGGCACCATCTCGCGCAGGCGCTGGCCCACCACGTTCGGGATCCCCGCATTGGCGGCATAGGCGGCATTCGCCTCGACGTGCACATAGTCGCTGAGCGGACCGTGCGGCCCGTCGAGGAAGCGGATGATGCAGAACCCCTCGTCCATCGCGTCGAACAGCGCCCGATATCGGTCGAACCTGGGCAGCGGGGCGTCCGTGCCGCGCGCGGCCGGGGGCGAGTCGTGCGGCGGGGTCATCGCGCCCGTGTCGGCGCGCGACTGACTCAAATCAAGCGCGGATCAGACGAAGCCCAGGTTGCGCGCGGAGGCATCGTAATTGCCGATGTTGGGCAGCACGGTGGCCATCTCCCCTGCGGAGACGCCGAACCAGCTGGCCAGCGTGGCGGCATATTGGTCCACCGCGATCGTCGGCAGCAGCCGCCCCTGTCCCACGTCGTCCGCGGTGCCGTTGCCGATCGCCGGGGGCGTGCCGTAGAAACGCCGGCCCTTCACCGCGCCGCCGACGACGAAGTGCATCGAACCCCAGCCGTGGTCCGATCCGTCGTCGTTGGACACGAGCGTGCGGCCGAAATCGGAGGCGGTGAAGGCCGTCACCTTGTCGGCGACGCCCAGCGCCTCGGTGGTGTCGTGGAAGGCGCGGATCGCATCGGCGACGCGGCCCATCAGCACCGGGTGCTGCGTCGCCAGCTTGTCGTGCAGGTCGAACCCGCCCATCGACACGAAGAACACCTGCCGCCTGGCACCCAGCGCGGAGGAGACGGAGATCATCCGCGCCACCATCTTCAGCTGGTCGGCCAGCGCGTTGCCCGACGGGAACAGCGTGAACTGGCTCGCCGGCGCGGACGACAGCGCGCTCGCCATCGTGGCATAGGTGTCCAGCGCGCGTTTCGACAGCGTGGCGTGCTCCGCCGCCATCAGGTGCGCGGGCGGCGTCGTCATCAGCGACTTGAGCGCCTGCTGCGCCGCGCCCGAGGAGTAGAGCGTGGACGCGTTGTTCAACAGCGCCACGGGGCCGCCGGTGCCGGTAGCGTATTGGATCGCCTGTCGCCCGGTCAGGTATACCGCATTGCCGCTGGCGTTGATGCAGGTGAGCGTCGCGTTGCCGTTGCCGTTCTGGAAGACGTCGCCGATGCGCCCGCCCCAGCCCGACGTCGCACCTTCCGGCTGCGAGGCCATGAAGTAGCTCTGCTGGTCGTTGTGGCTGAACAGCTTGGGCGGCAGCTTCACCGATCTGGCCTGGTATTGCGCCTTCGTCGTCGGCTGCACCAGCGTGCCGACGTTCAGCACCGCCGCCACGCGGCCCGCGTCGAACAGCGGCTTCAGCGACGCCATCGTGGGCGCCAGCGCATATTGCCGCCCGTCGGGCAGCGCGACGGCGGGCGACAGCGCGGTGGCGGCCAGCGCGTCGCGGCCCAGCGCGATGTTCTGCCGCGCGCGCTGATACAGGTCGTAGCTGCCCTGGTCGTAGGGGACGAGCGTGTTGGCATAGTCCATGCCGCCGTACAGGAAGACGCAGACCAGCGCCTTGTAGTCGCTGGCGGTCGCCGCCGCGGCCTCGCCGATCGCGCCCAGGCTGGTGACGAACGGCGCGGCGACCCCGGCCATGCCGAGCGCGGCCGAGCGTTGCAGGAAGGCGCGGCGGGACTGATCGTGCTGGAACTGGCTCATGTCGATTCCCGGGTTCACTTCAGCGTCAGAAAGTCAGGCGCGGCGAGCGTCAGCAGGACGGCGATGCCGACGCGGTTGATCGGGCCGTTGGCGGCGGTGGTGGACACGCTGTCCACCGCGCCCTGGATGGTCTGCACCGCGGCGGCGGAGAGCTGTCCGGCGGCGAGCAGCAGATTGGCCTCCGCCACCAGCGCGGCGCTGTCGCCCGCCTTCGCGAGCATCGCGGCATAATCCGCCTTCGCGTCGCCGGCGCCCATGCCGACGAGGATCTGCATGTAGTTGACGTAGCCGACCACCGACTGCTCGTTCGCCAGCTGGAACTCGGGCGCGACCATGCCGGCGTCGGACAGGCGCGTCGCCGGCGGCACGTAGCCGGGGCGGAAGAAGTTGAAGACGCTGCCGCTGCGTCCGGGCGACTGGCCCAGCCGGTTGGTGACCGCGGAGGTGTCGCCGAACGCCCAGGCGTTCGAGGGCGAGGACACCTTGAACGCGCGCGCCCAGGCGGTCAGCCGCATGATCGGCTCGCGCAGCTTGCCCGCGGTGGTGCTGGCCGGCACCGCGGCCCCGCGCGCCTCCGCGTCGAGCAGGATCGCGCGGACCACCGCCTTCAGGTCGCCGCGCACACCCGCCCCATTGTCGGCGAACACCGCGGCCACGCGCGCGACATAGGCGGGCGACGGGTTGGAAGTGACCAGCTTCTGGATCAGCTGCTTCGACACGAACGGCGGCACGTTGGGATGCGCGAAGATGGTGTCGAGCGCGCTGCGGATCGCCGCCATCCCCTCGCCCGACACGGTGGTGCCGAGGAAACTGGACGGCGCCGCCTCGTGCCAGGAGGCGTTCATCACCAGCGGCATCCGCGTCCGTTCGGGCGTGCTGCTGTCGCTCGACGCCCAGTTCAGCCCGGTGAACACCCGCGCCAGGCCGGACACGTCGGCGCTGCCGTACGTTTCCAGCGCGACGCCGCCCGACATCTTCACCGTGCCGTCCATGTTCAGCTGCTGCAGGCCGATGGTGAACAGCTGCAGAAGCTCGCGCGCGTAATTCTCGTCGGGCATCGCGCCCGTCGTCGCGTTCGCCTTGCGGTTGCCCATGAACGTCAGGAACGTGGCCATCGCGGGGCTGAGCGTCACCGCCTCCAGCACGTCGCGATAATTGCCGAACGCCTTGTCCAGCAGCATGTCGACATAGGCCGCCATGGCGAATTGGCGGAAATTGCCCCCGATGCCCGCGACGCCGACGACCAGGATCTCCAGCAGCGCCATGCCCACGCGCTGGCGCAGCTGCGCCGGATCGGCGATCAGCTGCCGCCACATCGTCGCGTCGAAACCCGCCTCGTTGTACTGGTTGCCGATGACGTTGAAGCCGCCCGCGACCAGCCAGTCCCAATGCGAGGTGTCGCGTGGCGTGGCGAACTGCTCGTCCAGCCAGGCGGCATAGCCCTTGGCCATCACCGCATCGATCTGCTCGCGCGTGGCGCCCATCGTCGCCTGGTGGAGGAAGCGGCTCGCCTCCGCCGCGGTCGGCTTGGCCTCCACGACGACGATCGGCGTGGACGGTGCGGGCGCCGGCGCCGCGGCAACCGGCTGATCGCCGCCGCCACCCGCGCTCTCGCCACCGCACGCGGCGAGGAACAGCGCCGCGCCGATCGCGCCCGCGTTCCTGTTCCGGCCCTCCGCGGGCGGGGCGCACGGCTCCGCCGCCGCGCGAGGCAGCGTCTCTTCCTCGTCGAACACTGTCGTCATCCCACGATCGCGCCCGGCCAAGCGCCGCCGCCTTCGGTGGACCTGCATTAGCGCAGCTGTAGTTAATGGGCCGTTGCGACAGGCTCGTTGACCGTTCGCTAACCATCAATTCCGCGCCGGATGGACAGGCGCGGGGCGTTCGGACATCCTCCCGCCGACAGGAAGCGAAGGGGAGAGGGCATGATCGATCTCGCGGCGATCCGCACGCTGGCCGACATTCCGGCGACGCAGGCGCGCGTTCGCGGCGCGGCCGTCGCGGTTTCCTTCGAGGGGCGCGACACCAGCTACGCGGCGCTCGACGCGGCCAGCAACCGCGTGGCGCACGCGCTGCGCGCCGCCGGCGTCGTCGCGGGCGATCGCGTCGGCGTGCTCAGCAAGAATCACGACGGCTGGTACCCGCTGTTCTTCGGCGCCGCGCTGGCACGCGCGTGCCTGGCGCCGATCAACTGCCGCCTGACCGCGCGCGAAGTGGGCTTCATCCTCTCCGACGCCGCGCCGCGCCTGCTGTTCGTTGGTGCCGACTTCTTCGACACGGCGCTCTCGGCGATCGCCGACCTCGCGTCACCGCCGCGGCTGGTGGCGCTGTACGGCGCGCATCCCGCGTTCGAACGGCTCGACGCCTTCCTGGCGGACGCACCCGCGACCGCGCCGGCCGAGGCGCCGCGGCTGGAAGACGACGTGCTCCAGCTCTACACCAGCGGCACCACCGGGCTGCCCAAGGGCGTGGTGCTGACCAACTGGACCTATCGCCGCTTCCTCGAACTGGCGACGCAGGTGGAGGGCTTCGCCTGCGCGGCAGGGGACGCGGTGCTGACGGTGATGCCGCTGTTCCATGTGGCGGGCACCAACCTGTCGTTCACCGGGCTGGCGCAGGGCGGACGCATCGTGCTGGTGAAGGATTTCGCGCCGGCGGAGGCGATCGCGACGATGCAGCGCGAGCGGGTGGCGCAGACGTTTCTCGCGCCCGCGCTGATCGGCATGATGCTGCAATCACCCGCGATCGAGGGCGCGTCCTTCCCGGCGCTGCGGACCATCTCGTACGGCGCCTCGCCGATCGCGGAGGCGACGCTGCGGCGCGCGCGCGCGGCCTTCGGCTGCGGCTTCGTGCAATTCTACGGCATGACCGAATCGGCGGGCGCGGGCAGCACGCTATCGCCGGGCGACCACGACTCGCCGGGCGCGCTCACCTCGTGCGGGAAGCCGTGGCCGGGCGTGGAGATGGCCATCCTCGACATGGACGGGCAGTTCCTCGCCGACGGCGAGATCGGCGAGATCGCGATCCGCGGCGACATCATGATGAAGGGTTATTGGAACCGGCCCGAGGCGACCGCGGAGACGCTGGCGGGCGGGTGGCTGCGCACCGGCGACGCGGGCTATCGCGACGCCGCCGGGCTGTTCCACGTCCACGACCGGATCAAGGACATGATCGTGTCCGGCGGAGAGAACGTCTACCCGGCCGAGGTGGAGAACGCCATCGCGGGCTGCCCCGGCGTCGTCGACGTGGCCGTGATCGGCGTGCCCGACCCGCGCTGGGGCGAGGCGGTGAAGGCGCTGATCGTCCCCGCGGCGGGAGAGCCGCCGCACGCCGACGCGGTCATCGCCTGGGCGCGCGAGCGGATCGCCGGGTACAAAGCTCCAAAGTCGGTGGACTTCGTCGCGGCGCTGCCGCGCAACCCGTCGGGCAAGGTGCTGCGCCGCGAACTGCGCGCGCCCTATTGGGCAGGACACGGCCGCGCCGTGGGGTGAGGCGTGCCTATTCGTGCCGAAGCGCGTCGATGGGATTGAGGCCCGCCGCCCGCCGCGCCGGAAAATAGCCGAAGACGACGCCGATCGCCGCGGAGATGGCGAAGGCGATCACGTTGATCTCCGGCACGAAGAGGAACGGCAATCCGCCCGCCCAGGACAAGGCGCCGATCGCCGCCTGCGCCACCAGCAGCCCGATTAGCCCGCCCAGCATCGACAGCACCACCGCCTCGACGAGAAATTGCAGCAGCACTTCGCGCGCCACCGCGCCGATGGCGAGGCGGATGCCGATCTCGCGCGTGCGCTCGGTCACGCTGACCAGCATGATGTTCATGATGCCGATCCCGCCGACCAGCAGGCTGATCCCCGCCACCGCCGTCACGATGCGCGTCAGCAGCGTGGTGGTGCTCGAGAGCGTGTCGCTGATCTGCTTGGTGTCGAAGACGAAGAAATTGTCGTCCTGCCCCGGCTCCAGCCGCCGCCGCTCGCGCAGCAGGTCCTTCAGCGACGCCTGGATCGCCGCGCTGGAATAGCGCTGATCGGTGCCCACCAGCAGCAGCCGCACGTCGCGATTGCCGACGAAGCGGCGCTGCACCGCCTTGATGGGCATGATGACCACGTCGTCCTGATCGCCGCCGAACCCCGCCTGCCCGCGCGTCGTCAGCACGCCGATCACGTCGCAGCTGATGTTGCCGACGCGGATCCGCTGCCCCACCGCCTCTCCGCCGCGGAACAGGTTGGTACGCACGGTATTGCCGATGATGCACACCGCCTTGCCCGCCTGCTCCTCCGCCGGGTTCCAGTAGCGGCCCGACGCGAGCGGCCAGGGTTGCACGGTGAAGGCGTCGTTGGTCGTCCCCTGAACCGTGGTGGACCAGTTCGCGCCCTCGTAGATCGCGGTCGCGGTCGCCTGCGCCTGGGGCGCGACCGCGGTGACGCCCGCCACCTGCGCGGCGATGGCGGGGCCGTCGCTCTCGTCGAAGTCGGGCGGGCGCGGCCCCCCGCCCCCACGGCCGAAGCCCTGGCCGGGCCGCACCTGAAGGATGTTCGTTCCCAGCGCGGAGATGTTCTGCTGCACCTGCGCGGTCGTCGCCTTGCCCAGCGTCACCATCGTCACCACCGCGCCGACGCCGATGATGATGCCCAGGATCGTCAGGAACGAGCGCAGCTTGTGCCGCGCGATCGAGCGCAGCGCGAGGAGGAAGGTGGTGCCTAGCATTCTCCACCTCCACCTTCGTCCTCCCGGGCCCGTCCCCGGGCCCAGGGCTGCGCGCACCGACCCGGCGTGGGATTGCGGCGCCCTCGATGCCGGGACGAGCCCGACATGACGGACGAGGGGAACGCGGCCCGCCTCACGCCACCGCCTCGCCCTGCCGGTGCCCCTGCTCGATCCGCTCGACCAGCCCGTCCTTGAAGTGGATCACCGTCCGCGCGAACGCCGCCATGTCGGGCTCGTGCGTCACCATCAGCACGGTGATGCCGCTGTCGCGGTTGAGGCCGGTGAGCAATTCCATGATCTCCACCGAGCGCTCGCTATCGAGATTGCCGGTCGGCTCGTCGGCGAGCAGGACGTCGGGACTGGTCACGATCGCGCGTGCGATCGCCACGCGCTGCTGCTGCCCGCCGGACAGTTCCGCCGGCGTGTGGTCCCACCAGCGGTCCAGCCCCACCTTCTCCAGCGCGGCCATGGCGGTGGCACGCCGCGCCTTCTTCTCGTCGCCGCGGTAGAGCAGCGGCAGCTCCACGTTCTCCAGCGCGGTGGTGCGGCTCAAGAGGTTGAACCCCTGAAACACGAAGCCGAGGTAGCGCCGCCGGAGCAGCGCGCGCTGGTCGCGGTCCAGCGTCTCGACGTGGTGGCCGCGGAACAGGAAGGTGCCGCCGCTCGGCACGTCGAGACAGCCCAGGATGTTCATCGTCGTCGACTTGCCCGAGCCCGACGGCCCCATCACCGCGACGAAATCGCCGCCCGCGATGTCGAGGTCGATGCCCTTCAGCGCGCGGAACTGCGTCGCGCCCTCGCCGTAGACCTTGGTCACGCCGCGAAGCGAGATGAGCGGATCAGCCATATCGCGCTACCTTGTGCTCCCGCGGAGGCGGGAACCCAGGGTCATGCCGGACAACGAACGTTGATGCACGGGATCTCGGGCTTTCGCCTTCGCGGGAGCACGGGGAGAAGGCCAGGACGGCGTCACTGACCACCGCCCGCCCCCTGCCGCTGCCGCCGCTGCCCGCCGCCCGAGCCGCCGCCAGCGCCGCCGCCGCCCGCCGCGTCACCCGCGCCCGCCAGCTGCCCGGTGATGACCTGCATCCCCGGCTTCAGCCCGCCCGACAGCACCTCCGTCACCGAACCGTCGGTGTCGCCCGTCGTCACCTGCACCGCCTGCGGCGTTCCGTCCGCGCCCTTCACGTAGACCGTCTGCGTCGCGCCGCGGCCGACCGTCGCCTGTCGCTCCTGCCCCGCGCCGCGCCGCGGGCGGAAGGTGAGCGAACCGGCGATGCCGCCGCCCGCGTCGCCGCCCGCGCCGCTGGTCGGCTTGAAGCGGAACGCGGCGTTGGGCACCAGCAGCACGTTGCGCTTGTCGCTCGTCACGATGTCCGCCGTCGCGGTCATGCCCGGGCGCAGTTCCTCGTTCGGATTGGCGACGGAAAGGTCCGCGGCGTAGGAGACGACCTGCCCCGTCGTGCTGGTCGTGCCGGACGTGCCGCTGCTGCTCGCCGTCGCATTGCTGACGGTCAGGTTGGAGCCGAGGTCGACCCGCGTGATCGCCGCGGGGAAGCGGCGACCGGGGAAGGCATCCACGGTGAACGTCGCCTTCTGGCCCACCTTCACCTCACCCACGTCGGCCTCGTCGATCGCCACCTCCAGCTTCATCGCGCTCAGGTCCTCGGCGATGACGAACAAGGTCGGCGTGTTGAACGAGGCGGCGACGGTCTGGCCCGGGTCCACCTGCCGCGCCAGCACCACGCCGTTGACGGGCGAGCGGATGATCGCGCGCGCGCGCTGCGTCTGCGACTGCGACAGCTGCGCGCGCGCCGCGGTGACGTTCGCCTGCGCCACGCGCAGCGCCGCGACCGCGCGCTGCGCATTGGCGCGACCCGTCTGCAACTCGGTTTCCGACGGCACGCGGCGGTTGGACAGGCGATAGACCTCCTCCAGCCGCGCCAGCTGCGCCTGTGCCTCCGCCACGGTGGCGCGCGCCTGGTTCACCTGCGCCTCGTTCGCGGCGAGCGTCGCCTGACCGGCGCGGATCTGGTCGTCGATCTGCTCGGGATCGATCAGCGCCAGCGGCTGGCCCGCGGTGACGCGGTCGTTCACGTCGACGACCACGCGGGTGACGAGGCCGGAGAGCTGCGAGCCCACCGTCACCTGGTTCGTCGGCGCCAGTTTCCCCGTGGCGGAGACGGTGACGGTCAGGTTGCCGCGTTCCACCGCGCGGGTCGCATATTCGGTCTTCGCCTCGCCGGAGAACAGCCGCCAGGCGAGCAGCGCCAGCAGCACGACGCCGATCGCGACCAGCGGCCATTTCAGCCGCCGCCGCCACGCGGGCACCGGCTTCGCACCGAGGAAGTCGTCCAGGTTCTCGTCGGCCATCAGCGGGTCTCTTTGGCAAAAGTCGGGCGGGTGGCGCCGTTCTCGGGCGCCTCGGGCAGCGCATCGACGTCCCAGCCGCCGCCCAGCGCGCCGAACAGCTGGATCAGCGCGGTGGCGGCATCGCCCCGCGCCTGCGCCGCGCCGTTGCGCGCGGTCAGCAGCGCCGCCTCCTGCTGGCTGAGCGTGGTGAAATCGGTGAGGCCGCTACGATACTGGCTGCGCGCCAGCAGCGCGGCGGCGTCCGCGGCGGTCAGCGCGGTGGCGAACTCGCGCTCGCGGCGGCGCGCGGCGTCCAGCGCGACCAGCGCGTTCTCCACATCCTCCAGCGCGGTAAGGATCGTGCCCTTGTACTGCGCGAAGGCGAGGTCGGCGGCGGCGCGTTGCGAGCGCACCTGGCTCTGCAACCGGCCGCCGTTGAAGATCGCCTGCGTCAGCCCGGCGAACAGCCCGCCGGTGACGGTGTCGAGCAGCCCGCCGATGGCGCCGGCATTGGTGTTGATCCGCCCGGTGAGCGCCAGATTGGGATAGAGCGCCGCCTGCGCCACGCCGATCTGCGCGGTCGCCGCCGCGAGCGCGCGCTCCGCCGCGCGCACGTCCGGCCGGCGGCGCAGCACGTCGGCAGGAATGCCCGCCGCCACGCTCGCCGGACCGTTCGGCACGGGCCGCGGCGCGGCCATCGCCTGCCGCAGCGCGCCCGGCGCCTGCGCGGTCAGCACGCCCAGGCGCGCCACCGCGGCGGCATATTGCTGCTCGATGTTCGGTACGCTCGCCGCGGTCTGCGCCCGCTGCACCCGCGCCTGCTCCTGATCGACCGAGGAAACGAGCCCCGCCTGCACGCGGAAGCCCGCGATCTCCAGGTTCTCGTCCTGCAAGGCGAGGCTGGCGCGCGCGTTGGCGAGCTGCGCCTGGTAGAGGCGCGCCAGCACGTAGTTGCGCGCGACTTCCTGCTCCACCGTCAGCAGCGTGGTGGCATAGTCGTAGCCGCTCGCCTCGTACTGCGCGCGGCTCGCCTCCACGGTGCGGCGCACCTCGCCGAACAGGCCGAGCTGGTATTGCGCGTCGAGGCCCAGCGAGAAGTTGCTGCCTCCACCGCCGCCGACGTTCTGCACCGTGCCGTCGGGCAAGGTGATCGTCTGCCCGCCGCCGCGCAGCGTCTCCGACCGGCTGAACCCGCCCGATCCGTTGACGCTGGGCAGCAGGTCCGCGCGATTCTGCACCAGCGCCTCGCGCGCCTGTCGCAGCCGGGCGGTGGCCTGGTCGAGGTCGAGGTTCGCCGCCGCCGCCTGCTCCACCAGCTGGCCAAGCACGGGATCGTCGAAGCTCGCCCACCAGCGCGTCAGGTCCTGCGGCGTCGGCGCGGCCGGCACCGAATAGCTCCCGGGCACGCCCAGTTCCGCGGCGCTGCGCGGCTTGTAGTCGGGACCGACGGTACAACCGGTGAGAACGAGCGGCACGATGAGGGCGTAGCGACGCGACATGGTGCCTTGTTGCGGCAGCACACCCGCCGCCGTCCAGCGGATTTGTGTCGCAAAGTGTCGCGCGGCAGTCGCTCGATCCACCCGGTGCTGCCGCGCAGGCGGGAGCCCAGGGTCACGAACGATGTCGCCAGCCGCCCTGGGCTCCCACCTGCGCGGGAGCACCGGAAAGCCTGCAGCGCGAACGGCTCTCTGAAGCTATTCCAGCTCCAGGATCACCTGATCCACCTGCAGGCTTTCGCCCGCGGCGGCGTTCACCGTCTTCACCGTCGCGCTCTTCTCCGCGCGCAGGATGTTCTCCATCTTCATCGCCTCGACCACCGCCAGCGCCTGCCCCGCCTCGACGCGGTCGCCCGCCTGCACGTCCAGCCGGACGAGCAGCCCGGGCATCGGCGCGATCAGGAATTTGGAGAGGTCGGGCGGCACCTTCTCCTTCAGGTGCTGCGCGAAGGGCGCCACCCGCGCCGGCAGCACGCGCGCCTTGTGGCTCGCCCCGCGCGCGTTCAGCTCGAATCCGGTGTGCGTGCGGCGCAGCTTCACCGTCAGCGGCTCGCCGTCTTCGTCGACAGGCTCGGCCACCACCACGCGGTCGCCGGGCGTATATTCCATCGCCAGCGGCAGCTCCGCGCCGTCCACCACCAGCGCGTCCGGCGACACGGTGACGGCGTGGTCGGTGCCGCCGATCCGCACCACCCAGTCCGCGGGCGGGCGCAGCCGGCGGCCGAGCTGCCCGTCGATCCGCCGCGCGCGATCCGCCTCCGCCGTCGCGGCGAAGGCGGCGATCCCCGCCAGCGCGCGCACCGTCTCCTCCGACGCGGGCGCGCCGTGGAAGCCGTCGGGATATTCCTCCGCGATGAAGCCCGTCGTGATGTTGCCGGAGCGGAAGCGCGGGTGCTGCATCAGCGCGGAGAGGAAATCGAGGTTGGTGCCCGGCCCCTCGATCTCGAAGGCGTCGAGCGCGGCGACCTGGGCGTCGATCGCCGCCTCGCGCGTCGGCGCCCAGGTGACGAGCTTCGCGATCATCGGATCGTAGAACATCGACACCTCGCCGCCCTCGCGCACGCCGTCGTCGACGCGGATGCGCGCATCGGTGCTTCGAGACGGGGCTTCGGCTGCGCTCAGCCCCTCCTCAGCACGAACGGACCACTTTTTCCGTTCGCCCTGAGGAGCCGCTGAGCCTGTCGAAGCGGCATCTCGAAGGGTTTGCGCCGGCGGCGAGTAGCGCACGAGCCGCCCGATGCTGGGCAGGAAGCCACGGTACGGATCCTCGGCATAGACGCGGTTCTCGACCGACCAGCCATGGATCCTCACGTCCTTCTGCGTGAAATCGAGCTTCTCGCCCGCCGCGACGCGGATCATCTGCTCGACCAGGTCGAGGCCCGTGATCTCCTCCGTCACCGGATGCTCCACCTGCAGCCGGGTGTTCATCTCGAGGAAGTAGAAGCTCTCGCCCGTCGTGTCGGCGCCGCTGACGATCAGCTCGACCGTGCCGGCGCTGTAGTAACCCACCGCCTTGGCCAGCGCGACCGCCTGCTCGCCCATCGCCTTGCGCATCTTGGGCGTGACGAACGGCGACGGCGCCTCCTCCACCACCTTCTGGTGGCGGCGCTGCACGCTGCACTCGCGCTCGTTGAGGTAGACGGTGTTGCCGTGCTGGTCGCCCAGCACCTGGATCTCGATGTGGCGCGGGCTCTCGATGAACTTCTCGATGAAGACGCGGTCGTCGCCGAAACTGGCGAGGCCTTCACGCTTGGTCGCCTCGAACCCCTCGCGCACGTCCTTCTCGCTGTAGGCGAGCCGCATCCCCTTGCCCCCGCCGCCGGCGCTGGCCTTCATCATGACGGGATAGCCGATGTCGGTGGCGATCCTGACGGCCTCGTCGGTGTCGGCGATCTCGCCGAGGAAGCCGGGTACGACGTTGACGCCGGCTTCCTTGGCCAGCTTCTTCGACTCGATCTTGTCGCCCATCGCCGCGATCGCGTTCGGCGGCGGACCGACGAAGGCGATGCCCGCCTCCGCGCAGGCGCGCGCGAAGCTCTCGCGCTCGGACAGGAAGCCGTAGCCGGGATGGATGCAGTCCGCGCCCGTCTCCTTGGCGGCGAGCAGGATCAGCTCCGCCTTCAGATAGCTCTCCGCCGCGGGCGCCGGCCCCAGCCGCACCGCCTCGTCCGCCATCAGCACGTGCGGCGCGCGCGCGTCGGCGTCGGAATAGACCGCGACGGTCGCGATCCCCATCTTCTTCGCCGTGCGGAACACCCGGCACGCGATCTCGCCACGGTTGGCGACCAGGATCTTCTTGAACATCTGTCTTTTCCCTCGTCGCTTCAGGCAGCGTGCGGTGCGGGTGCGCCGCGCAGGAGGCCCTCGGTGCTGAGGTCCTCTTCCACATCCGGCCAGTGGATGCCGAAACCCGCACCCGCCTTCTCCCAACGCGAACGCTGGTCGGGCGTCGCTCTCAGCAGACGCGGATACCAGGCGAGCGGTGCCGAGATGGTCCGTCCATCCATCAGGTCGACGATCACGCTCGCCTCGTCGAAGCGCACGTCGAGAACGCGCTCGTCGGTGATCCTAGCCGAAATGTTCATGCCACGCCTCCAGCAGCGTCTCGCGATGTCCCGCGACCAAGTCGAGGATGCCATTGATCTCGTGCGCCCGGGACCCGCGGCTTTTCGCGACCTCCACCACGTCGAGCCAGATCTTGATCGTCGCCTCGCCACGATCGACGTGGACGTGCGGCGGCTCGTTCGGCTCGTGGCTGTAGAAGTAGAAGCGAAAACGGGCCGATCCGCAGCACCGTCGGCATTATTCCGCCGCCTCGCACGCCCGCATCGGTTCCTCGCCGCGCATCGCCACCACGCCCAGCTTCGCGAGCAATGCCGCGTCGGCGTCGTCGCCGCGGTTGCCGGCAGTCAGCAGCTTGTCGCCGGTGAAGATCGAGTTCGCGCCGGCGAGGAAGCACAGGGCCTGCGTCGCCTCGCTCATGCTCTCGCGCCCCGCGGACAGGCGCACCATCGACAGCGGCATCGTGATCCGCGCCACCGCCACCGTCCGCACGAACTCGATGTCGTCGATCTTCGCCAGCGGCGTGTCGGCCAGCATGTCGCCCAGCACCGTACCCTTCACCGGCACCAGCGCGTTGACCGGCACGCTCTCCGGATGCCGCGGCAGCGTGGCCAGCGCGTGGACGAAGCCGACGCGATCCTCCCGCGTCTCGCCCATGCCGACGATCCCGCCGCAGCACACGTTGATGCCCGCGGCGCGCACGTGCTCCAGCGTCTCCAGCCGCTCGCCGAAGGTGCGCGTGGTGATGACCTCGCCGTAGCGCTCGGGCGAGGTGTCGATGTTGTGGTTGTAATAGTCGAGCCCCGCTTCGGCGAGGGCACGCGCCTGGTGCGGCTGGAGCATCCCCAGCGTCATGCACGTCTCCATCCCCATCGCGCGCACGCCCTTCACCATCTCGACGATGGCGGGCAGGTCGCGGTCCTTGGGATTGCGCCACGCCGCGCCCATGCAGAAGCGCTGCGATCCGGCATCCTTGGCCTGCGCCGCGGATTGCAGCACCGCGCGCACGTCCATCAGCTTCGTCGCCTTGACGCCGCTGTCGGCCGAAACGGATTGCGAGCAATAGCCGCAATCCTCCGGACAGCCGCCGGTCTTGATGGAGAGAAGCGTGCACAATTGCACTTCGCCCGCCGCATGATGCGCGCGGTGGACCTCGGCGGCGCGGAAGACGAGGTCGGTGAACGGCAGGTCGAACAGCGCAGCGATCTCCGCCCGCGTCCAGTCGTTCCTGGTGCCGTCCGTGTTCAACGCTGCCACATCAATCCCTTCAATTGTCTCGTGCGTTCGTCGGTGATCGCGGCCAGGCATTGCGCCCGCGCCATCGGCTGAAGCGACCCGCCGTGGAACTCCGCCGCCGCGATCAGGCAATGCGCGTCGCGGAACTTCAGCCACGCGCGCTGCGCGTTCAGCAGCGCGGCGGCATAGGCGAAGCCGTCCCCGGTCCTCTCGCGCCCCTTCATCCGCGCGTAGGTGCGCTTCCACTGCGCCGTCATCGTCGCATCCGCGCGCTTCCACGCCGCGCCGGCATCGGCATTCATCTGCGCCTGCGTCTGCGCCGCGGCGGGATTGGCGAGGAGGAGGGCCAGTGCCAGTGACGTCATGCCGGCCTTGTGCCGGCATCCAGAGCCAGGAACGCCGGCGCTCGCGGCCCGGGATGCCGGTACAGGCCCGGCGTGACGGAAGTGGGGACGCATCACGCCGCCTCCTCCTCTTCGGGCGGCATGTTGTGGCCCAGCAGCCGCAGCACATCCTCCGCCGCCTTGATGAGGTTCGTGCCGGGGCCGAAGATCGCCTGCACGCCCGCGTCGAACAGCGCCTGATAGTCCTGCGCCGGGATCACCCCGCCCGCGACCACCTTGATATCCGGCCGCCCGGCGTCGCGCAGGTGGCCGATCAGCTCGGGGATCAGCGTCTTGTGCCCGGCGGCCAGGCTGGAGGCGCCGACCACGTCGACTTGCCTGTCCAGCGCCAGCTCGCTCGCCTCCTTCGGCGTCTGGAACAGCGGTCCCGGCACCACCTCGAAGCCCAGGTCGCCGAACATCGAGCTGACCAGGTTCGCCCCCCGATCGTGCCCGTCCTGTCCCATCTTCGCGACGAACATCCGCGGGCGGCGACCCAGCCGCCGCTCCACCGCCTCCACGCCGCGCAGCAATCGCGCCCAGCGCGCATCCTCGCGATACGCCCCGCCGTAGATGCCCTTCACCGGCGTCGGCTGCGTGCCGTAGCGATCGAAGGCGACCTCCATCGCCGCGCTGATCTCGCCCAGCGTCGCGCGCGCGCGGGCGCACTCGACGGCCAGCGCCAGCAGGTTCTCCTTGCCCGCCGCCCCGTCGCGCAGTGCGGCCAGCGCCATCTGGCAGGCGTCCTCGTCCCTCCCCGCCTTCACTCGCTGGATGCGGCGGATCTGCGCCTCGCGCACGGCGTGGTTGTCGACGTCGAGGATCTCGATCGGATCCTCGTTGTCCTTCCGGTACTTGTTGACGCCGACGATCACGTCCTCGCCCCGGTCCACCCGGGCGGCGCGCGCGGCGGAGGCTTCCTCGATCATCGCCTTGGGCCAGCCCGCCGCGACCGCCTTGGCCATGCCGCCCTCGCGCTCCACCCGTTCGATGATCGCCCAGGCCTCGTCCACCAGCCGCTTCGTCAGCGCCTCGACGTAATAGCTGCCGCCCAGCGGATCGACGACGTTGCACATGCCGGTCTCCTCCTGGATCACCAGCTGCGTGTTGCGCGCGATACGGGCGGAGAAATCGGTGGGCAGCGCGATCGCCTCGTCCAGCGCATTGGTGTGCAGGCTCTGCGTGCCCCCCAGCATCGCCGCCATCGCCTCGATCGTGGTACGCACGACGTTGTTGTACGGGTCCTGCTCGGTCAGCGACACGCCGCTGGTCTGGCAATGCGTGCGCAGCATCTTCGACCGCTCGTCCTTCGCACCCAGTTGCGTCATGACGCGGTGCCACAGCACGCGCGCGGCGCGCAGCTTCGCCACCTCCATGAAGAAGTTCATGCCGATCGCGAAGAAGAACGACAGGCGCCCCGCGAACTTGTCGATATCCAGCCCGCTGGCGACGCCGTATTTCACATATTCCATGCCGTCGGCGATGGTGAAGGCCAGCTCCTGCACCTGCGTCGCCCCGGCCTCCTGCATGTGGTAGCCGGAGATGGAGATACTGTTGAACTTCGGCATTTCCGCCGAGGTATAAGCGAAGATGTCGCTGATGATCCGCATCGACGGTTCGGGCGGGTAGATGTACGTGTTGCGGACCATGAACTCCTTCAGAATGTCGTTCTGAATGGTGCCGTCCAGCTTCTCGCGCGAGACGCCCTGCTCCTCGCCGGCGACGATGAAGAAGGCGAGGATGGGGATGACCGCGCCGTTCATCGTCATGCTGACCGACATCTGGTCCAGCGGGATGCCGTCGAACAGGATCTTCATGTCCTCGACACTGTCGATCGCCACGCCGGCCTTGCCGACATCGCCGGTGACGCGCGGATGGTCGCTGTCGTACCCGCGGTGGGTGGCGAGATCGAAGGCGACGGAGAGCCCCTTCTGCCCGGCGGCCAGGTTCCGGCGGTAGAAGGCGTTCGACTCCTCCGCGGTGGAGAAGCCCGCGTACTGCCGGATCGTCCACGGGCGCCCCGCGTACATCGACGCGCGCACCCCGCGTGCGAAGGGGGCGAAGCCGGGCAGCCCCGGCTCCCAGCCGTCCACGTCCGCCGCGGTGTAGAGCGGCTTCACGTCGATCCCCTCCGGCGTGGCCCAGGTGAGGTCCCTGCCCTTCACCTCCTTGTCCGCCGCCTTCGCCCACGCCTCCAGCGAGGGCGCGCCCGCTGCGGGTGCCGCGCCCGCTCTGGGCGCCGCGCCGCTGTCCTCGCCGGTGTTGGTCTCGATCGTGGGTTGGGTCATGGTCCTACATACCAAAAAGCCGTTCGTGCTGAGCGAAGTCGAACGCCACGCGCCTGTGCTTCGACGTCGCTCGGCACGAAGGGGCGTTTACTGGCCCTTGAATTCGGGCTTGCGCTTCTGAAGGAAGCTCAGCCCCCCTTCCCGCGCGTCCTGCGTGCCGCCGGCGATGCGCTGGCCCTCCGCCTCGGCGCGCAGCACCTCGTCGAACGTGCCGTCGAGCGCGGTCATGATGTTGCGGCGCATGGTCGCCAGCGCGACCGTCGGCCCCGCCGCCAGCCGGGTCGCCAGCGCCAGTGCCTCGTCCATCAGCCGGTCGTCGTCGACCGCCTTGTGGATCAGGCCCCAGTCCTCGGCCTGCTCCGCGCCGATCCGCTCGCCCAGCATCATCATGCGTGTCGCGCGCGCCTTGCCGATCGCCCTGGTCAGCAGCCAGGTGGAGCCGCCGTCCGGCACCAGACCGATGTTGACGAACGCCTGGAGGAAATAGGCCGAGCGCCCGGCGAAGACGAAGTCGCCGCTCAACCCGATCGAGCAGCCGACGCCCGCCGCCGGTCCGTTGACCGCGGTGACGACGGGGACGTTCAGCCGCATGATCTGCGAGAGCGCGGGATTGTAGTGGTTCATCAGCGCGCGATGGCTGGCGTCGCCCCCCTTCACCGCGCTGTCGGCGCCGCGCGCCTGAAGGTCCGCGCCCGAGCAGAACGCGCGTCCCGCCCCGGTGATGAGCAAGGCGCGCGCGCCCTGCAAGTCGTACAGCGCGACCGAAAGGTCGTCCGCCATCTGCAACGAGGCGGCGTTCAGTCGCTCGGGACGGTTCAGCGTGACGACGAGCACATCGCCCTTCCGCTCGGTCAGGATCGTCTCGTAATCGGCCATCGTCATCCTCCTCCAGTCCCGTTCGCTTCGAGCGAAGTCGAGAAGCCTGTCCGACCGTGTCTCGACTACGCTCGACACGAATGGGGTGCAGATCAGTGAGCGCCCTTCGGCTCTTCCATCAATTCCACCAGCATCCCGCCGAAATCCTTCGGGTGCACGAAGACGATCGGCGTCCCGTGCGCGCCGATCCGCGGGCTCCCCAGCACCGTCGCGCCGTTCGCCGTCAGGTGCGCGACCGCGGCGTGGATGTCCGGCACCTCGAAACAGACGTGATGCTGCCCACCCGCCGGGTTCTTCTTGAGGAAACCGGCGATCGGCGAGGTTTCGTCATACGGCTCGATCAGCTCGATCTGCGTATTGGGCGCATTGACGAAGCACACCTTCACCCCCTGCGCCGGCAGATCGAACGGCGCGCCGATCGCATCGGCGCCGAGCAACGTGCGATAGGTCTCGACCGACGCCGCGATCGACGGCGTGGCGACGCCGACGTGGTTCAGGCGACCCAGCTTCATTCCTCGATCCTCCGCTGCCGCGCCGCCATCGCCGCGCCCTCGATGACGCCTTCGAGCCGGCTGACGCGATCGCGCAGGTCCGAATGGGCATTCGCCAGTTGCGAGAGCCGCGCGCCCTGATGCTCGACCGTCCTGGTAAGTTCGGCGAGCTTATCCTGGAGCAACAGCACCGTTCGGACCGCCTTGATGGTGTCGGCAAGTGAGCTCATCGTTCCTCGCCCGCGAGAACGGCGTCGACATGGGCATTCGCCTCGTTGATCGCGCTGATCGCCGCGTCGATGTCTTCGATCATTTTCGGCACGGCGACATTCAGTTCGTCCACCAGCAACGAGAGCTCCTCCTCTTCGCTGACGTCGCCCTCCGCCATGTACCGGCTGGTCGCCTCGCGAACGACATGGCCCACCGACATGCCGCTTCCCCGCGCAAAGGCATCCAGCGCCGCCTTGTGTTCGGCTGTGGTCAGGAACGTCACGCGTTCGGTCTGCATCGGGCTTCTCCTTCACATCACCTTATAATGTGCAGGTCGGCCGCTCACAACGGGATGTTGTCATGCTTCTTCCACGGGTTCTCCAGCGCCTTGCCCTTCAGCTTTCGCAGGCCCAGCGCCACGCGGCGGCGGGTGGAATGGGGCAGGATCACCTCGTCGACGAAGCCTTTCGACGCCGCGACGAAGGGGTTGGCGAAACGTGCCTCGTATTCGGCGGTCTTCTCCGCGATCCCTTCCTCGTTCAGCCCGCGAAAGATGATCTCCACCGCGCCCTTCGCGCCCATCACGGCGATCTCCGCGGTCGGCCAGGCGTAGTTGAGGTCGCCGCGCAGGTGTTTGGACGCCATCACGTCATACGCGCCGCCATAGGCCTTGCGCGTGATGACGGTGATCTTCGGCACGGTCGCCTCGGCATAGGCGAACAAGAGCTTCGCGCCGTGCTTGATGATGCCGTTATGCTCCTGCGCGGTGCCGGGCAGGAAGCCGGGAACGTCCACGAACGTCAGGATCGGGATGTCGAAGGCGTCGCAGAAGCGCACGAAACGCGCCGCCTTCTTCGACGAGTTGATGTCGAGCACGCCGGCCAGCACCATCGGCTGATTGGCAACCACGCCCACGGTGCGCCCCTCCACCCGGCCGAAGCCGATGATGATGTTGCCCGCGTGCGCCGGCTGCACTTCGAAGAAGTCGCCCTCGTCCACCACCTTCCGGATCAGCTCGTGCATGTCGTACGGCTGGTTCGCGCTCGCCGGGATCAGCGTGTCGAGGCTCTCGTCCGCGCGGTCCCACGGGTCGTCGGTCGGTCGCTCGGGCACCGCCTCGCGATTGGACAGCGGCAGGAAGTCGATGAAGTCGCGCGCCGCCAGCAGCGCCTCGATATCGTCCTCGAACGCGACGTCGGCGACGCTGGTCTTCGTCGTGTGCGTGACGGCGCCGCCCAGCGCCTCCTGCGTGACGACCTCGTTCGTCACCGTCTTCACCACGTCGGGCCCGGTGACGAACATGTAGCTGGAATCCTTCACCATGAAGATGAAGTCGGTCATCGCCGGCGAGTACACCGCCCCGCCCGCGCATGGCCCCATGATGAGGCTGAGCTGCGGCACCACGCCCGATGCCAGCACGTTGCGCTGGAACACCTCGGCATAGCCGCCGAGCGAGGCGACGCCTTCCTGGATGCGCGCGCCGCCCGAATCGTTCAGGCCGATCACGGGTGCGCCGACCTTCATCGCCATGTCCATGATCTTGCAGATCTTCTGCGCGTGCCGCTCCGACAGGCTGCCACCGAAAACGGTGAAGTCCTGCGAGAAGACGAAGACGAGCCGGCCGTTGATCGTGCCCGACCCCGTCACCACGCCGTCGCCGGGGATCACCTGGTCCGGCATGCCGAAATCGACGCAATTGTGCTCGACGTACATGTCGAGCTCTTCGAAACTGCCCTCGTCCAGCAGCACGTCCAGCCGCTCGCGCGCCGTCAGCTTGCCCTTGGCGTGCTGCGCGTTGATCCGCTTCTGCCCGCCGCCCACCCGCGCCGCCTCGCGCTTCCTCTCCAGTTCGGCGATCGTCGAGGACATGCATCTCTCCTGCGTGGACGCCCCTTCCTGCCGCGCGCCCGCGCCGGGGGCAAATGCGAAGTTGCGAACTTGCGAAGGCAGGATTTGCGAACTACTCTTGCCGAAAAAGGATAGATCGTGAAGCCACGCCTCTACGCCGGCCGCTCCCTGCGCGACCTGCGACGCGCCGCGGGGCTGAACCAGCGCGCCATGGCGGCACGGCTGGGCCTGTCGGTCAGCTACCTTTCGCAGCTGGAGACCGACGAGCGCCCGCTCACCCCCGCCGTCGGCGCGGCGCTGGCGCGCCACTATCCGCAGGTGCTCGCCGCGATCGAGGGCGAGGCGCCCGCCCGCCGCCTCGCCGCGCTGGCGGACGCGCTGGCCGATCCCACGCTTCCCCCGGTCGCGCCGGAAGAGGCGTCGCGACTGGCGGAGGAACATCCCGATCTTGCCGACCGCCTGGTCGCGCTCCACGCCGCGCGCCGCGCGGCGGAGGAGCGGCTGGCGCTCGCCGAAGAGGCGTTCACCGCCGGCGCGGGCGCGCGGCTGCCGTGGGAAGCGGTGCGCGACTGGTTCCACGAAGCGGGCAATTACGTCGACGTGCTCGATCGCGCGGCGGAGCGGCTGTGCCACGACGGCGAGGCGGGAGGGCGGAGCGTGGAGGACGCGCTCGCCGCCCGCGGCATCGCCGTCGCGCTCGACCCGCGCGAGGACGCGCCGCTCGCCCGTTTTGAGGCCGGGCTGCTGACGCTCAACGCCGCCGCCCCGGCGGAGACGCGCCGCTTCCTCGCCGCGCACCGCCTCGCCGCCACCGCCTTCGCGCGCGAGATCGCCGCGATCACCGCCGCCGCCGAACTGCCGGGGGAGGAGGCGCGACGGCTGCTCGCCATCGGGCTCGCCAATTATGCGGCGGGCGCGCTGCTGATGCCCTATGCCGATTTCCGCGCCGCGGCGCGCGCGATGCGCCACGACATCGACCGCCTGTCGCGCCGCTTCGGCGTCAGCTTCGAACAATGCTGCCACCGCCTCTCCACGCTCCAGCGGCCGGGCGAGGAAGGCGTGCCCTTCTATTTCTGCCGCGTCGACATGGCGGGCAACATCACCAAGCGCCACTCGGCGACGCGGCTGCGCTTCGCCCGGTTCGGCGGCGCCTGCCCGCTGTGGCACGTGCACGAGGCGGTGGCGAACGCGGACCGCATCCTCGTCCAGCACGCGGAGACGCCGGACGGCGCGCGCTACGTCTCGATGGCGAAGGGGCTGGTGAAGCCGTCCGGCCGGTTCGACCGGCTGGCGCGCCGCTACGCCGTGGTGCTGGGGTGCGAGGCGATCCACGCCGCCGACTTCGTCTACGCCGACGCGATCGACCGCGGCGCGAGCGGCGCGGGGGCGCCGACGCCGATCGGCATTTCCTGCCGCCTGTGCCCCCGCGCCGACTGCGACCAGCGCGCCTTTCCGCCCAGCGACCGCACCATCGCGGTGGATCCGGACATCAGGCGCGTGGTGCCCTATCGCGTGTTGTGACGCTTGTGCTCAGTGCGCGAACGCCACGTCCCAGATGTATCCGGCGATGTTGACCCCGTCGAGGTTCAGGTAGGTGATGTGCCCACCCGCCCCGACCGTCACCAGCCCCACCCGCGCCTTGCCGGCGCAATGGATGAACGTCTCCGTGCGCGACAGCCCGCTCAGCTGGCCGCGCACCGGCGCGCCGGTGCAGCGGTTGATCGTCGCCCAGGACGCGAAGCTGGTTCGAGCGCTTTGAAAGCCCAGCAGCGGGTTGCCGCCGTAGGGCGCCAGCAGATCGAGCAGACCGTGGAAGGACGTGATGCCGATCGGCCGCGAGGGGCGGCACCGTTCGGGCTGGTTCAGCATCTGCGACGCCCCCGCCGCGGCGCGGAACACGTCGGCGGCATCGCACGCCGCGCGCATCGCCATCGACCAGCCGTTGGACAGGCCGCTGGCATAGACGCGATCGCCCGCGATATTGGCCTGCCCCTTCATCGTATCCACCAGCGCGCGCAGGAAACCGACGTCGTCGACGTTGTTCTCCATCGACTTGCCGCAGCAGTTGAAGCCGTTCCAGCTATTGTCCTGGCCCTGCGGCCACACCGCGATGAAGCCGCGCTGGTCGGATTGCTGGAACTGCCCCGACACGAACCGCTGCTCGCCCGGATTGGAGCCCCAGCCGTGCATGTCGATCAGCAGCGGCACCGGCGTGGCGCCGGTATAGTCGCGCGGCACATGAACCAGGTAAGTCCGCTTCGTGCCGCGAAAATCCAGCGTCAGCTGGTGGTCCCCCGGGGTCAGGCACGTCGTCCGGCACGGCGCGGCGCCGCTTTTCGCGGTGGATGCCGCGGTGGGGGCGGGTGCCTGGGCCGCGACCGGCACCGACATCGCCAGCGCCATGCCCGCCGCGACCGGCACCGCGGCCGCCGTGATCCAGCGCCGCCCCGCGTGTCTCCGCCCAAACCTTCGCGCCATGGTCCTCTCCTCCTCGTCGTTATCGTTGCTCGCCGTCCGCAGCCGTCGCCGTGTCCTCCAGCCGTCGTCCGCGCAGTTCCGCCTCCCACGACGCGCGATGCGGCTGCGTGGCGGCGGAGCGGGGCTGGGTCATCTGCGCGGGCAGCGGACGCAACGTGCCGTCCTCCGCGATCTCCGCGAGCAGGTCGGCCCGCGGGGCGAAGCGCGGCGTGGCGGCATCCTGCAGGCGTGGTGTCGGAGCGGCCCGCTCCGGCGCCGCAGCCGGCGCGGTCTGCACGGGGGACGGACCGGGGTCGCCGCGCACCACCGTCACGCCCGCGGGCGGATCGGCGGCCGGCCGGTCGCAGCCGGCCGACGCGGCCGCGATGCCGGCGAGCAGGGCCATCAAGCGGGCGCGCGGCAGCTGGCCGTGCGGAACGCCGGTCATCGCATCTCTCCCATGCGGCGACGTCCGCATCTTCGGACGTTCGCCTTGCCGGCACCATGTCACGATCGGACATGGCACACAATACCGCTTCGTATCGACTTTCCGGCGGCACGGTTGAAGCGGCGGTTGCGGCGTGGAAGAAGGCGGGCATGAACCGTCGCCAGCGCACCCGCCCTACCCGCACGGACACCATCGCGCGGGTGCTGGACGGCGCCGCCGAGGCCTTCGCGGAGCGCGGCTTCCATGGTGCGTCGATCGACGACATCTGCGGGCGCGCCGGCCTGACGCGCGGCGCCTTCCATTCCAGCTTCCGTTCGAAGGAGGACCTGTTCCTCGCGCTCTACGACCGGATGGTGCAGCGCCTGCGCGAGCGGCTGGGGGAGATCGTGGTGCGGGTGGACGCGGCCGGCGGCACGATGGCGGATTTCTTCGCGGAGATCATGCGCGCCGATCCGATCGACCGGAACTGGTTCCTGCTCCAGGCCGAATTCACCCTGTACGCCGTGCGCCAGCCGAGCGTCGCTCCTCTGCTCGCCGCGCATCGCGCCGCGTTCCTGGCGACGCTGACGGACGCGCTACACACGATCCTGCAACGCCACGGGCGCGTGCCGCGGTTCGACGACGGCCGGCTCGCCCGCCTGCTGTTCGCGATCTACGACGGCAATCTTGGCCAGCACCACGTCGAGCCGGACGCGATCCGCCCGGGCGAGCTGATGGCGGTCTTCGGCGAGCCGTTGCTCCACGCGCTGACGCGCTCCGCCTGATCGCACGTCGCCTTCCGCGCCGCCCGGCTCCCTTGTCACCTCCGCTCGCGCGGGGCATCACGCCGCGATCAAGGAGCGCGCGCCATGTCCGAACCCGCCGACCGCTATCCCGTCCCCGCCGAATGGGCCGCGAAGGCGAAGGTCGATGCCGCCGGCTACGACGCGCTCTACGCGCGCAGCGTGGCGGAGCCCGACGCCTTCTGGCTGGAGCAGGCCGGGCGGCTGGACTGGATCGCGGCACCGACTGAGGCGGGCGACTGGTCGTTCGAGCAGGCGGACTTCCGCATCCGCTGGTTCTCCGACGGCACGCTGAACGCCAGCGTCAATTGCATCGACCGCCACCTGACCGAGCGCGGCGACCAGGCGGCGATCGTGTGGGAGCCGGACGCGCCGGGCGAGGAGCCGCGCCGCTTCACCTATCGACAGCTGCACGCGGAGGTGTGCCGCTTCGCGAACGTGCTGAAGGCGCAGGGCGTGGCGAAGGGCGACCGCGTCACCATCTACCTGCCGATGATTCCCGAGGCGGCGTTCGCGCTGCTCGCCTGCGCGCGGATCGGTGCGGTTCACTCGGTGGTGTTCGGCGGCTTCTCCGCCGACGCGCTCGCCGGGCGCATCGCCGATTGCGACAGCAAGCTGGTGGTCACCGCGGACGAGGGCCGGCGCGGCGGCAGGCGCGTACCGCTGAAGGCCTGCGTCGACGAAGCGGCGAAAAGCACGCCCGGCCTCGAGCGGGTAATCGTGGTGAAGGCGACCGGTGCCGACGTGGCGATGGGCGAGCGCGACGTGTGGTATCACGACGCCGCGGCGCAGGTGGACGCGGATTGCGCGCCCGAACCGATGAATGCGGAGGACCCGCTGTTCATCCTCTACACTTCCGGTTCGACCGGCAAGCCCAAGGGCGTGCTGCACACCACCGGCGGCTATCTGCTCTACGCCAGCTACACGCACGACCTGGTCTTCGACTACCGGCCCGGCGACATGTGGTGGTGCGCCGCCGACATCGGCTGGGTCACCGGGCATACGTACATCGTCTACGGTCCGCTGGCGAACGGTGCGACGACGCTGATGTACGAGGGGCTGCCCAACTGGCCCGACGCCGGCCGCATCTGGCAGGTGGTGGACCGGCACCGCGTCCACACGCTGTTCACCGCACCCACCGCGTTGCGCGCGCTGATGAAGGAGGGCGACGCCCCGGTGCGGATGACCGACCGCTCGTCGCTGCAACTGCTCGGCACGGTGGGCGAGCCGATCAACCCGGAGGCGTGGCGCTGGTACCACGAGGTGGTCGGCGAGGGACGCTGCCCGATCGTCGACACCTGGTGGCAGACGGAGACCGGCGGCGCGCTGATCGCCCCGCTGCCCGGCGCCACCGCGCTGAAGCCCGGCTCCGCGACGACGCCCCTGCCCGGCGTCCGCCCGCAGCTGCTGGACGAGAACGGCACGGTGCTGGAGGGCGCGACGAGCGGCAACCTGGTCATCACGCACAGCTGGCCGGGGCAGATGCGCACCGTCTACGGCGACCACGACCGCTTCTTCCAAACGTACTTCACCACCTACCGCGGCAAGTATTTCACCGGCGACGGCTGCCGCCGGGACGAGGACGGCTATTACTGGATCACGGGCCGCGTCGACGACGTCATCAACGTCAGCGGGCACCGCATGGGCACCGCGGAAGTGGAGAGCGCGCTGGTGCTGCACCCCGCGGTTGCGGAGGCGGCGGTGGTGGGGATGCCGCACGAGGTGAAGGGCCAGGGCATCTACGCCTATGTCACGCTCAACTCGGGCGAGACCGCGTCGGACGAGCTGGCGGCGACGCTGAAGGCGTGGGTGAGAAAGGAGATCGGGCCGATCGCCACGCCCGACGCGATCCAGTTCGCGCCGGGACTGCCGAAGACGCGCTCCGGCAAGATCATGCGGCGCATTCTTCGCAAGATCGCGGAGGGCGACACGGGCACGCTGGGCGACACGTCGACCCTCGCCGACCCCAGCGTGGTGGACGATCTGGTCGCCCATCGCGTCGGTTGACCGGCGGAATGCCCCGACAAGTCTCAAAAGGATGCCTTAACCTGCGTGGGGTATTGACGAATCGTCGCGGATCGGACCCAACTCGCGGGCAGCGGTTGGGGAACCGTGGCAAGCATGGCGGCGCCGGGGAGCCGCTCACCCGTACAGGGGGTGGAATGGGTCACAACGTCAGGGCGACCGACGAGGTCGCGGATCTCCTATGGTCGGCACGCAGCGCAGGATCGCGCATGATCCTGCCGGCCGCCTGCGATCGCGGCTCGGTGTCGCGGCTGAAGGAATTGGGTCTCGTGCGCGAGCAGCTCGGCTTCCTGGTGCTGACGCCCACCGGCGTGGAGCGACGCCGTCGCTGCTCGCCCTACCTGCCGCTCACCGCCTGACGGATCAGCGCTCGCGATAGCGGACCCAGTCGGTGGGGCAGGCCGCGACGGGCACCGGCTTGGCCTGCACGCCGCGGATGGTCCAGCATTCCTCGAAGATCGAGCAATAGCAGGACCGCACGTCCAGCTTCCAGCGCTCTCGCTCGATCGCCGCGATCATGCGCGCGTTGGCCGGGACGTCCGCCAGTTCAAGAAAGGCGATCCGCTCCCCCGGACGCAGCGCCACGTCGCTGGGCGGGGCGGTGCCCAACTGGATCGCATCGCCCCGGCGATAGCCGCAGCAGGCCGCCAGAAACTCGACGGGCGACCGGATCACGCGTCCGCGATAGCGCAGCTCCACCGGTCCCAGCAGCGCCGGTCCGACGCCGTTGTTGACGAGGGTGAAGTTGATCCGGTGCCGCCCGTCGTCCGTGTAGTTGCTGGTATCGTAGGCGACGAACGGCCACGCCGCCGCCTGCTGCATCCGCTGCGTCGCCTGCGCCTGGACGTAGGTGCCATAGGCCACCACCAGCGAGATCAGCAGCGTCGGCACACCGACCAGCAAATGTCCCGCCAGCGCGAAGGGCAGCCAGCGCGCGACGCGCCGCAGCAGCAGTCCGTCGCCGAAAGGATCGGCCGGCGGGCGGGGTGCGGGGCCGTCGCCCACGGTCAGAGCGCGTCGAAGTCGATGTCGCCGTGCCGATCCAGCGTCCGATCGGCCGGGGGCATCGGGTATTTCAGCCCGGTGGCGCAGTTGAACAGGACGACCTGCTCCTCCTCGTCCACCTCTCCGCTGCGCAGCGCCTGGCGATAGGCGGCCAGCGTCGCCCCGCCTTCCGGACACAGCAGCAGGCCGTCGCGCCGCGCGCACTCGTCCACCGCGGCGAGGATCGCCGGATCGCCGACCGCCAGCGCCTTGCCCCCGCTCTCGCGCACCGCGCGCAGGATCAGGAAGTCGCCGACCGCGCGCGGCACGCGGATGCCGGCGGCGACGGTGTGCGCGTCCTCCCAGCGCTCGGCATGCTCCTCCCCCGCCTCGAACGCGCGCACGATCGGCGCGCATCCGGCCGCCTGCACCGCGTACATCCGCGGACGCTTCGCGCCGATCCAGCCCATCCGCTCCAGCTCGTCGAAGGCCTTCCACATGCCGATCAGCCCGGTGCCGCCGCCGGTGGGATAGAAGATCGCGTCGGGCACGCGCCAGCCCAGCTGCGCGACCAGCTCCAGCCCCATCGTCTTCTTGCCCTCGATCCGGTACGGTTCCTTCAGCGTGGAGAAGTCGAACCAGCGTCCCTCCGCCGCGCCCTTGCCGACGATCGCGCCGCAATCGTCGATCAGGCCGTTGACGCGCCACACGCGCGCGCCCTGCATCGCGATCTCGCGGACGTTCACCTCGGGCGTGTCCTCGGGACAGAAGACGATCGTCTCGATGCCGCAGCGCGCCGCATAGGCGGCGAGCGCCGCGCCGGCGTTGCCGTTGGTCGGCATGGCGATGCGCGTGACGCCCAGTTCCTTCGCCATCGCCACCGCCATGACGAGGCCGCGCGCCTTGAAGCTGCCGGTGGGCAGCCGGCCCTCGTCCTTCACCAGCACGTGCGCGCCGCCGCTCGCCCGGACCGGCACCAGCGGCGTCTCGATCTCGCCCAGGCTGACGACATCCTCCGTGCGCCGCACCGGCAGCAATTCGCGCCAGCGCCACAGATCGGTCGCGCGCCGTTCCAGCGTGTCGCGCGGCAGCGCCGCCGCGACGGCAGCGAGATCGTAGCGCACCAGCAGCGGGCGCCCCGCGCGGGACAGATTGTGCAGCCGGTCCGCCTCGTAGTGCTCGCCGGTCAGCGAACATTCGAGATGGGTGACGAA
Organism: Sphingomonas corticis; assembly: GCF_012035195.1. Classification (GTDB taxonomy): domain Bacteria; phylum Pseudomonadota; class Alphaproteobacteria; order Sphingomonadales; family Sphingomonadaceae; genus Sphingomonas; species Sphingomonas corticis. The sequence continues at coordinate 96,713 of NZ_JAAVJH010000003.1, read as the reverse complement.
CGTGGCGCGGTCGGCGTCGAGATTGTCGTTCATGCCCCGCTTCCTAACGATCGCGCCGCGCCAACACAAAGGGCCCGGGCGTCGCCGCCCGGGCCCTTCATGCTCGCGTCGCGGCGCTTACGACTTCTTGTCGTACGTGCCGGAGAAGCTGCGGTTCAGGTCGGTGCCGCCGGCCTGGTCGCCGCCGCTCGCCCGGCTCGAGCCCTTGTCGGACGCCTTGTCGTCGTAGCCGAACAACGCCTGGTTCTGCTCCTCGTCGCGCCAGTGGCGCTTCGCCTCGTCCGCGGTCTTCGTCAGTGTCACCTTGTCGCCGCTCACCTGGCCGAGCCAGCTGGATGGGATCGAGTGGTGGCGCCCGCCGGCGTCGGCGTCGTTCTTCGTCAGCAGGATGCGGTCGCCGCGCACCTTGTCGACGGTGCCGACGTGGGTGCCGTCGGAGCCGACGACCTCGGCATGCTCCTTCACCTGGTCGAGCGACTGGCGCTGGGTCTGCCGGTTGGTGCGCCAGGACGAGAATTCGTTCTCGAACTTGGAGCGGTTCTCCTGCCGGTATTCGTCATAGTCGCGGTCCAGCGCCGCGATCTGACCCGACCGCCAGCTATGATAGTCGCTGTCGCGCTCGTTCCGGCCGCGCGGCTGTCCGCCCTGCTGGCCACCTTGCTGATTGTAGTAGCGCTCGTCGTAGCGGCTATCCATCTCGCGGCGACGTTCGGCCTCCTCGTCGCCGAACCAGGACCGCACCTCGTCGCCGGCACGCGCCATGAAGCCGCGCTCGTCATAGTCGTAGCCCTGCGGCTGGCGGCCATAGTCCCGTCCGCCGCCGCTTCCGCGCTGGCGATTGTCGTCGTCCCAATGCCGGCGTGCGCCGACATCCTCGAACCGGCGGCCGTCATGCGCGTAGCTGCCGTGATATTCGTCGCCCTGCGCGTAGCGCGACTGGCGGCCCGCGCCATAGCTGCCGCCGCCGTAGCGATCGCCGCCGCCCGAACGCCCGTAGCCCGATTGATCGTAGTTCGACTGGCCGTAGCTCGACTGGCCGTAGCCGGACCGACCCTCGTTCGACTGGCCGTAATTCGATTGGCCGTAGCTCGACTGGCCATATCCGGACTGCCCGGACTGACGATAGCGATCACCGCCGCCGCCGCCGCTGCGCCCGAATCCGCCGCCCTGCTGCGCGTAGCCCGCATTGCCGTACTCGCTGCGGCCATAGCCGCCGCGATCGTCGTCGTCGCGGCCTCCGCGGCCGCCGCCGAAACCGTCGTCGCGGTCGTAGCGGCCGCTCGCCGCGTAATCGCGCGCGCTGGAATAGCTGTAGGCGCGTCCGGAACCGTAATCGCGGCCCTCGTCCTGCGTGTCGCGGCGGCCATAATCATCGCGGTCGTTTCCGCGCGGGTAGCGTTCGTAGCCCATGAGCGTCCTCCTGAAAGCGAACAAGCACGCGCGCCGCGTCCGCGACGTCGCATTGCTCTCCATCAAGCGGCGAACGGGACGATGGTTCCTGATGTTACGGTTGGGCAACGGACGATCCGGCGCGGCGACGACACCGTCCGTCGGCGTTCGGCAAGATCGACGATTGATTGGCGAAGCCGTGTTGCATCGCCCGAAAAGGCCCGCTAATGGCGTCGCTCCCCGGCGAAATCCGGGGCGCGGGCGGGGCTGTAGCTCAGATGGGAGAGCGCTGCAATCGCACTGCAGAGGTCAGGGGTTCGATTCCCCTCAGCTCCACCAGCCCGCCCTTTTCTCCCGTTCGACTTGCCCTGCGCCGCCCGCTGCTGCGATGATGCCGCGCGACAATCCATGCGGGAGAGGCGGATGCTGATCGTCACCGGCAGCCTGACGGCGCGGCCGGACAATTTCGAGGCGTTCCTGGCGAGCGCGCTCGCGCACGTGCGCCGCTCCCGTGCGGAGGACGGTTGCCTGCACCATGCCGTCGCGCGCGATTGCGAGAACCCCTACCGCCTCGTTTTCTTCGAGACGTGGCGCGACCGCGCCGCGCTGGACGCGCATTTCCGCGTGGCGGAGGCGATCGCCTTCGTCACCGACATCCGCCGCGACGCCGCCGCCTGGGCCGGACCGACGATCTACGAGGTGACGGCATGACCCAGACGCACGATCCCGTGGCCGACGCCTTCGTCGACGCCGCCGAACTGCCGCCGCCGATCCCCGCCGCCACGCTGGTCGTGTTCCGCGACTGCGTCGACGGCGCGCCCGAACTGCTGATGGTGGAGCGCGCCAAGGCCATGGCCTTCGCCGCGGGGGCGATGGTCTTCCCCGGCGGGCGCGTCGATCCCGGCGACCATGCGCTGGCCGCCACGATGGGCGCGGGCGACGACGATTGGGAGACCGCGGCGCGGATCGCCGCGGTGCGCGAGACCATCGAGGAGGCGGGCTTGCCGGTCGGCCTCTCGGCCACGCCGGACGCCGCGACGCTGGCGACGATGCGCGACGCGCTGCACGCCGGCACGCCGTTCGCGCAGGTGCTGGCCGAGGCCGGGGCGACGCTGGCGCTCGACCGGCTGACGCCGTTCGCGCGCTGGCGGCCGCAGCATCGCCACCTGCGCATCTTCGACACGCGCTTCTTCCTCGCCCGCCTGCCGGACGACGCGCCGCCGGCGCGCGTCGACGCGACGGAAAACGTGCGGCTGGTCTGGGCGACGGCGCAGCGCGTGCTGGACGATGCCGACGCGGGCAAGCTGTCGATCATCTTTCCCACGCGGCGCAACCTGGAGCGGCTGGCACGGTTCCGCTCCCATGCCGACGCGGTCGCCCATGCGCGGGACACCCCCCTGCGCGTGGTGACGCCGTGGCCGGAGACCCGCGACGGAGTACCCCACCTCTGCATTCCCGACGACCTCGGCTATCCCGTCACGTCCGAACCGCTGACCGGCGCGCTTCGCGGGTGATGCGGCGCGTGCGGCGCGGCGTGGGCTGCGCCGCGCTGCTGGCGGCGCTGCTGGTGGCGGGCATCGTCGCCTGGGGCGTGCTGCGCGGGCGGCCGCAGGACCTGCCGTGGACGCCGCTGGACCTGGGGCAGCCGGTGGGCCTGTTCACCGGACGCAAGCTGACCGCGCTGACCGACGACTTCGCCGCCTGCCGCGCGCTGCTGGAGCGGGCGGGCGTGCGCTACCAGATGCTGCCGCCGCGCCGGGACGGCGAACGATGCGGCTATGCCGACGCGGTGCGGCTGCGCGCGGCGGGGGCGCGGTCGATCCCCTATCGTCCCGCCAGCCTAGGCATCGCCTGTCCCGTGGCGGCGGCACTGGCTATGTGGGAGTGGAACGTGGTCGCCCCCGCGGCGCAGCGCCACCTGGGGGCGCGCGTGGTCGCCATCGAGCATTTCGGCAGCTACAATTGTCGCCGCATGTACGGGCGCGACGCCGGATCGTGGAGCGAGCACGCCACCGCCGACGCGATCGACATCGCCGCCTTCCGCCTGTCCGACGGGCGCCGGGTCAGCGTGGTGAACGACTGGAACGGGGCGCCGGCGGACCGCGCCTTTTTGCGTGAGGTGCGCGACGGCGCCTGCGGCCTGTTCGCGACGGTGCTGTCCCCCGACTACAACGCCGCGCACCGCGACCACTTCCACCTGGATCAGGCGAACCGCGGCACGATGGGCTGGCGGGCGTGCCGGTAGCGGTTCCGTGGCCTGGGGATCGGTAGAGACCGGCACCTGCGCCGCGAGCACGCGCCATCCCATCGCTCGAGCTTGTGCGGCACCGTGGATGCGGGGACGAACCCGGCATGACGAAGACCCGCCTCAGTTCGGCAGCGCGTTGGCCTCCACCTTCTCGACCCAATGCGGAAAGAAGGCGGGCTGGCGCGAGGACCAGCCGGACGCGGTGGCCGCGGCCTCGCTGATCGATTGCAGCAGCGCGCGGCGCAGCTCCGGATGCAGGTGCGGCATCGCCGCGGCGGAGCAGAAGGCGGCGGGCAGCCACGGCCGCACCTTCGCGCCGACCAGCCGCTCGTACAGGAAGCGATAGGCGGAGAAGCTGGTGATCCGCCCCTGCCCCAGGTCGAACGCGGTGAGCGTGACCAGCGGCGCCAGCAGCGGCTCGGCATGGTCCAGCCCGCTGTCGTCGGGCACGGTGGCCCGGATGTCCGGCAGGCGGACGTAGTGGCGTGCCTGGGCGCGGATGCTCGCCGCCTCGACGATGTCGCGCGACCAGCGTTGCAGCGCGTCCTCACGGTCCAGGCCGATGTCCAGACTGCGGCGGATGTACCGCTGCGTGGCGGCGGCGAACCCTGCGAACTCCTTCATCTCCGCGAGGGTCATCGACCCTTCGGCCGGCTTCATCCTGGCTGTCATCGTCCCATCCCCGACCCCGGTGATCCAACGCGGACGACGATGCCTCAAGATGGTTAACAGCCGCCTTAACGCCCGCATCGTCCGAGCATGAAAACGAACACGCTCCGTGCCGCACCGCAACATGGATGCGACGAACGGAGCGTACGTGTCGTTTTTGTTTCAGCGAGTGCGGCAATGACGCAACAATGCGCCGTCGAGGGGTCAGGCGTCCTGCTGTCGCTCCGCCTCTGCCGCCGCGTCGTAGCCCGACGAGGGCGCGGGATCGTTGCGGTGGACGGGCTGCGTCGAGGCGGGCGGATCGGAGGCGTCCATGGACTCGTCCAGGCCTGCGTCCAGCCGCGCGTCGCTGTTCTCCGGATCGTCCTTCAGCCGGCGCTCGATCGAGGCGTCGCGGCCGGCGTCCTGCCGCTCGTCCCTGCCGTGCTCGTTGCTGCCGGGCGCTACCGACAGGCTGTCCAGCGCGCGCTCGTCGATCGGTGTCTCGCCCATCGTCCTTCTCCCACCGCGATGATGTCTCGATGTTGCCAACGCACGATGGTGGGGCGCGTTCCTGTCAGCCGATGCGCGCGACCGAGACGTGCTGCGCCATCATCCGCGCACTGCCGAACACCGTCATGAAGGCGATGTCGGTGGCATCGCGCCCCACCGCCACGCGGGCGAGGTCGTCGGCGTTGCCCATGCCGGTGGCGTCGACCAGCCGCCATGCCCCGTCGAGCCACAGTTCGGCCACGGCGTGGAAATCGGGCGGGTCGACGCCGGGAGCGTAGGCGGAGACGCAGCGCGCCGGGATCTCGCCCGCGCGCGCGAGCGCGACCAGCAGGTGCGCGTGGTCGCGGCACACCCCACGCCGCTCGGCGAAGGTGGCGAGCGCCCCGCCGCCGTTCACGACGCTGCCGTCATAGGCGACGTTCGCCTCCACCCACGCGGCGAGTGCCGTCGCCAGCGCCCCGCCGGCGAGACCGGGGAAGCGCGTGCGGACGAAATGGTCGAACCGGTCCGCCTCGCAGTAGCGGCTGGGCAGCAGATAGGGGATCGCGCCCGCGGGCAGCGCCGCGACGGGAGTGGGCGGCAGCGCCTCCAGCTGTACCGGCGTCCGCTCGATCCGCACGGTCGCGGCGTAGCGCGCGACCAGCCGGCGCTCGGCGCGCGCCCAGGTGCGCTGGCCGATTCCCTCCTCCCCCGCCACGGCACGGATCGGATGGTCGCTCTCGATCACCAGCGACTGCGCTTCCAGCCGCTGGTCTGGCATCGCCGCCGCCTCCACCTGCAGCAGCACGTCGGCGGGGGCCGGAAAGGCATAGTCGAGCAGCGCGTCGATCTTCAGCAGCATGGCACCCATCCAAAGCGAAGGGGCCCGGCGGTCGCCCGCCGAGCCCCTGCAAGACCATCAACCCGCCGCGATCAGTCGCGGTTGCCGCCGAACAGGCGCAGGATGAAGAGGAACATGTTGATGAAGTCGAGGTACAGGCTCAGCGCCGACATCACCACCGCCTTGCCGACCAGCTCGGACGAGCCGGCGACCTGGAAGTACAGGCTCTTCGTGCGCTGCGTGTCGTAGGCCGTCAACCCGGCGAACAGCAGCACGCCGACGATCGAGATGACGAGGCCGAGCGGGCCGGACTGCACGAACAGGTTGATGAGGCTGGCGACGATCAGGCCGACGAGGCCGACGATCAGGAACGTGCCGAACGCCGACAGGTCCTTCTTCGTCGTGTAGCCGTAGAGGCTGAGCGCCGCGAAGCCCGCCGCGGTGGCGAAGAACGCCTGCGCGATGGCGAGCGGCGAGTAGACGAGGAAGATCGTCGACAGCGACAGACCCATCGTCACGGCGAAGCCCCAGAACATCGCCTTCAGCGTGCCCGTGGAGAACTTGCCCTGGCCGAAGCTCATCGCGAAGACGAAGGCGAGCGGCGCAAGCACGATCAGCCAGCGAAGCGGCGTCTGGAACACCTGCGCCGCCATCCCGGACAGCGCGAAGCCGAGCGCGACGATACCCGTCAGCAGCACGCCCGACGTCATGTAATTGTAGACCGACAGCATGTACGAGCGCAGACCCGCGTCGTGCGCGGTGTCGCGCGCGGCGCCCGCCTGCGTCCCGAACGGGGCGGCGGAGGGTCGCGGGTCGGACCAGTTGGCCATTGTGTCAAAGCTCCTTCATCCGGCACAGTTGCCGAACCAATCGAATATCGTCCCGCTTCCGTTCCTTTTCAAGCACGCCGTCGGGGGCAGCAACCCGACGTTACAATGCGCCGTTGAGCCGCCATGCACCGCCTGTTCGTCGCCCTCCGCCCGCCGCCCGCGATCCGTGCCGCGCTGATCGACGCGATGGACGCGGTCCCCGGGGCACGCTGGCAGGACGACGAGCAGCTGCACGTCACCGTCCGCTTCCTCGGAGAGGTGGAGCGCCCGGTGGCGGAGGACGCCGCACTGGCGCTGTCGCAGGTCGTCGCCCCCGCCCTGGCGGCGCGGATCGACGGGGTCGGCACCTTCGCGCAGCGCGGACGGACGGACACGTTGTGGGCGCGCGTGCTGCCGGTGGAGCCGTTGACGGCGCTGCATCGCAAGGTGGACCAGACGCTGGGACGCGCCGGCATCGCGCCGGACACGCGGCGCTACCTGCCCCACGTGACGCTCGCGCGCCTGCCGCGCACGGGGCACGACACGGCCGCGCTGGACCGCTGGCTGGCCGCGAACGCGGCGCTCGCCACCGCGGACTTCCCGCTGGACCACCTCTACCTCTACGAGAGCCACCTGACGAGCGACGGCGCACGCTACGAACCCGTGATGCGCTGGCCGCTTGCGGGAAGTTAGCGCTTCCCCCGCTCGCCCCCGCTCTGTTACGCCTGCCGGCACAGAGAGGGAGGGGCGCATGGCACCGGAAAGCGAGACCCGCGCGAGCGGCTATGCGTGGTACGTCCTCTTCGTCCTGTTCCTCGTCTACATCCTCAATTTCGTCGACCGGCAGGTGATCTCCATCCTGGCCGAGGACATCAAGCGCGACCTGAACCTGAAGGACGAGGACCTGGGCTTCCTCTACGGCACCGCGTTCGGCGTCTTCTACTCGCTGTTCGGCATTCCGCTCGGCCGGCTGGCGGACAGCTGGCATCGCGTGCGGCTGATGACGGTGGGGCTCACCTTGTGGTCGACGATGACCGCGCTGTCGGGCCTGTCCTCCACCGGCACGCACCTGGCGGCGGCGCGCATCGGCGTCGGCGTGGGCGAGGCGACCGCCAGCCCGTCCGCCTATTCGCTGATCTCCGACTGGTTTCCCAAGCGGCTGCGCGCCACCGCGCTGTCGATCTACTCGGCCGGGCTCTACGTCGGTGGCGGCTGCTCGCTCTTCATCGGCGGGTTGATCGTGCAGGGCTGGAACCGCGCCTATCCCGCGGGCGGCCCGATGGGGCTGGTCGGATGGCAGGCCGCGTTCCTGGCGGTGGGTATCCCCGGATTGCTGCTGGCGCTGTGGATCGCGACGCTGCGCGAGCCGGCGCGCGGCCTGTCCGAGGGCATCGCCACCGCGCCGCACCCCCGCCCCTTCGGCGCCTTCTTCGACGAGCTGCTGACCATCCTGCCACCGCTGACGCTGATCGGCGCGGCGCGGCGCGGCGGACGGGCGCTGGGGGCGAACCTGCTGGCGGCCGGGATCATCACCGCCGCGGTGATCGCGCTGGTGTCCGCGGGTGAGCCGGTCGCGCAATGGGCCGCCGTCGGCGGCGGCGTCTACGCCGTCTTCTCCTGGGCGAGCGCGCTGCGCGAGCGCGATCCGCCCACCTTCGCGCTGATCGTCGCGACGCCGGCGTTCCTGTGCACGGTGGTCGCCTACGGCCTCAACGCCTTTCTCAGCTACGCCGCCGCCTTCTGGGCGGCACCCTATGCCATGCGCGTGCTGGGCGTGGACCCGGCGACGGCGGGGCTGATGATCGGCGGGTCGGGAGCGCTGTCCGGCTTCCTGGGCGTCACCGTCGGCGGCGTGCTGGCCGACCGGCTGCGGCGGCGACACCCGGCGGGACGGCTGATCGTCGTCACGGCCGCGACCGTGCTGCCGGTGCCGTTCATGGCGATCGGCTTCACCACCGGGGAACCGTGGGTGCTCTACCCCTGCCTGTTCGCGGCGCAGTTCTTCTCCGCCTGGGGGCTGGGCGGCTCGGCGGCGACCACGCAAGACCTGGTCCTGCCGCGAATGCGGGGCACGGCGACGGCGACCTATTTCATCGGCACGACGCTGCTCGGCCTCGCGCTCGGCCCCTATCTCGCCGGGCGCGTGTCGACGCTGAGCGGCAGCCTGTCGACGGGGATGCTCGCGCTGCTGCTGTCGGTGCCGATCACCTTCGCCGCAGGCGTCGCCGCATTCCGGCTGGTGCCAGCGGCGGAGCGGACGCGCGAGGATCGCGCGCGCGCCGCCGGGGAGCCGATCGACTGACCTTGCCCGTCAGTTGACCTGAAGGATCCCGCAGGCGATCCGCCCGCCGCTGTTGCCCGACGGATCCGTGCGCAGGTCGTCCGCGCCCGCGTGAACGACCACCGTCGCCCCGTCGGCGTCGAGCAGCGAGGCGAGCGTCGCGCCGGGGATGGTCGCGCCCACCGTGCCGCGGCCGCTGCCGTCGACGACCAGATTGGGCAGGTCGCCCTGGTGCGGCCCCTGCGGGTTCATCGTCCCGTGCTTCATCGTGGTCGGATTCCAGTGCGGTCCTGCCGTCTCGAACGCCGGCGGGTCGCAGCGGCCCGTGGTATGGACGTGGGCGCCGTGGGTGCCGGGGGGCATGTCCTTCACGTCGACGGTGAAGCGCAGCCCGCCGGCCACTTCGGTCACCGTGGCGCGACCGCCGTCCGCACCCGCCGCCGTGCGCAGCATCGCCGTGGCGCTCGCCCCGCCGGACATGGGCGAACCCATCGCGGGTTCCTCGCGATTGCACGCCGAAAGCGCGAGCAGGCCCGCGCCAGCCACCAGGCCGATCGCCATCAAACGCATGATACTCACCCCTTTTGTCTTGCCGCTGCAATCCGCAAGGGGCGGAAAGGTTCCTGCGATCAGGCCGCCGGCCGCGCCATCATCAGCGCGGCGCGGGTGGTGCGGCAGACGATCTCGTCGCGCTGGTTGATGCCGACATGCTCGAACGTCACCACGCCCTGCCCCGGCCGCGAGGCGGAGGGGCGCAGCGCCTTCACCTCGGTCTCGACTCGGATGGTGTCGCCGGCGAAGACCGGCTTGGGAAAGCTGGTCTCGCTCATCCCCAGGTTCGCCACGGTCGTGCCGAAGGTGGTGTCCTGCACGCTGAGGCCGATGACGAGGCCGAGCGTGAAGAGCGAGTTCATCAGCGGCCGGCCGAACTCCGTCGTCGCGGCATAAGCATGGTCGATGTGCAGCGCCGCCGGATTGTAGGTCAGCGCGGAGAAGAGGATGTTGTCGGCATCGGTCACCGTCCGCCGCACCTCGTGCACGAAGCGGCGCCCGACGGCGAATTCCTCGAACCATAGACCGGCCATCGTCGCTCTCCTATCGGTGCCCGCGCGCGATCAGCGCCGCGATGCGCCGGCCGCTCGCCGCCGCCTGCGCGATGGCGAAGACCAGCACGATGTTGAGGACGACCAGTTCGACGAGGAAGAACCATAAGGAGGTTCCCATCACGATCATGCTGAGCGCCAGCAGCACGGTGCGCGGGTTCGCGCCCAGCACCGCCACCACCGGCAGCGTCGTCCGCCCCGCCTCCCGCGCGATCGTGGCGATGCGCCGCCGCTCCGCCGGGTCCGCCTCCGCGCTGGCGACCAACCGGTTCACCACCTGCGTCGGTCCCGACATCTTGCGCCACGCCCACAGGTAGAAGGCCGACAGCGTCACGCCGATTCCGCTGCCTTCCGCCTTGGCGGTCTGCAGCCACGGCACGTCGTAGGCCCACCATTGGTAGGTGCGCCGCTGGCTCTCGCAAAACACCGACTGCACCGCGCGGCTGATCCCCGCGCCCAGCGCGATCGCCCAGGCGGCGGCGCCCATCGTGTCGTCGAGCCGCGTCGCCAGCAGCGCGTAGAGGATGCCGTGGCCGAAATAGTCGCACATTCCATCGACGATCTCGCCGGACGGCGAGGCGCGGCCCGACATCCGCGCCAGCGCGCCGTCCGCGCCGTCGACCACGTGCCAGCCCAGGTGCAGCACCGCGCCCAGCGCGATCGCCGCCGGCGTGCCGACCAGCGCGTAGAGCACGCCCGCGGCCACCACCATCACCGCGCCGGCGACGGAAACCATGTTCGGCGTCACCGGCGTGGGGACGAGCAGCCGCGCCAGCCGGTTGGCCAGCGGGTGATAAAGCGTGCGATTCAGAAAGCCTTGCAGTTCGCGCGGCTTTCCCGCCACACTCGGTTGAAAATCGTTCACCTTTTCCCTCGCGGCCCGTCTGCGCGGTCCCTATAGCGATCCATGCGTCGCTTGACAGTTGCCACGTATCTGTCACGAAGCGGCAAACCTAGTGTCTTTCGCCGGCTGCGGCCCGGCAAGTGGGGATCAATGACGACGATCAAGGTGGCGGTTATCGGTGTCGGCAACTGCGCGAGCAGCCTCGTGCAGGGCAAGTACCATTATGCAGGCACCAATGCCGCGAACGGCCTGATCCACGAGGATATCGGCGGATACAAGGTCGGCGACCTGGACTTCGTGGCGGCGTTCGACGTCGATTCGCGCAAGGTCGGGCTGGACCTGGGCGAGGCGATCTTCGCCAAGCCGAACTGCACCAAGGTGTTTCACGCCGACGTGCCGAAGACCGGCACCGTCGTGAAGATGGGCGCCAAGCTGGACGGCGTGGCCGCGCACATGCTGACCGCCGCCAACGACCGCGGCTTCGAGATCGACACCGCCGCGCGCGACGCGTCCAAGGCGGAGATCGTCGAGGAGCTGAAGCGCACCGGCGCCGAGATCCTCGTCAACTTCCTGCCCGTCGGCAGCCAGGAGGCGACCGAGTTCTACATGGAATGCGCGCTCGAGGCCGGTGTCGGCGTCGTGAACTGCATGCCCGTGTTCATCGCCTCTCGGCCCGAGTGGGAGAAGAAGTTCGCCGACGCGAACCTGCCCATCATCGGCGACGACGTGAAGGCGCAGGTCGGCGCGACGATCGTCCACCGCGTGCTCTCCAACCTGTTCGGCCAGCGCGGCGTGACGATCGATCACACCTATCAGCTGAACACCGGCGGCAACACCGACTTCATGAACATGCTCGACCGCAACCGGCTGGCGAGCAAGAAGGAGTCGAAGACCGAGGCGGTGCAGGCCGTCATCGCGGAGCGGCTGGCGGATGAGAACATCCACGTCGGCCCGTCGGACTACATCCCCTGGCTCGGCGACAACAAGCTGTGCTTCCTCCGCCTGGAGGGCGACCTGTTCGGCGGCGTGCCGATGAACCTGGAGCTGCGCCTGTCCGTCGAGGATTCGCCGAATTCGGCGGCCGTGGTCGTGGACGCGATCCGCTGCGTGAAGCTCGGCCTCGACCGCGGGATTGGCGGCGCGCTGACCGGCCCGTCGGCGTTCTTCTGCAAGCACCCGCCCGAGCAGGTGACCGACGACGTCGCGGCGCAGATGACCGACGAGTTCATCCACGCCGACACCCGCCTCGCCGCCGAGTAAGCGGCAGAGCCACCAGGACCGAAGCGCGATGCACGCGCTCATCGTCGCAGCCGGCTTCGGTAGCCGGCTGCGCGCGGTCTCCCCTTCCAAGCCGCTGACGCCCGTCGCCGGCGTGCCGCTGATCGAGCGCGTGATCCACGCCGCGCACGACGGCGGCGCGACTGCCTTCACCGTCGTCACCGGCTACGAGGCCGAGGGGCTGGAACGTCACCTGGCCGCCGCCGCGCCGCGGCTGGGCGTGCCGGTGCGGTGCGTGCGCACCGCGGACTGGACGCGACCCAACGGTCACTCGGTGCTGACCGGCGCCGACGCGATCGGCGCGCAGCGGCACCTGCTGATGATGGCCGACCATCTGGTCGAACCCGCGCTGGTCGCCGCCCTCGTCGCCGCGCCCGACGCGCCGCTGACGCTGGGGATCGACCGCCGGCTCGACAATCCGCTGGTCGACATGGACGACGTGACCCGCGTGCGCACCGACGCCGGCGGCCGCATTGTCGCGATCGGCAAGCACCTCGCCGATTACGACTGCTTCGACACCGGCGTCTTCGCGGTCGACGGTCGCTTCCACGACGCGCTGCGCGGCTCGATCGCCGCCGGTGGCGCCGGCTCGATCTCCGCCGGGGTGGAGGCGCTGGCCGCGACCGGGGGGGCGCACACCGTGGACGTGGGCGCATCGTGGTGGCTGGACGTGGACGATCCGCGCGCGCTGGATCAGGCGGAGGCGGCGCTGGCGCACGGCATCGCCGCGGAATAGCAGCAAGATTTCGTCACCGGCGGGACCGGAACACCCGCCCGGCCTCGCGCATTCCGCGGCACGATCTTGATCTGGATCGTACGAAGGAGCCGCCATGTCGAACGCCACCCGCCCGCACCGTTCCGTCCGCACGATGGGCGGCTGGCCCGCGATCGTCGCGCTCGTCGCGGTGATCGCGATCGTCCTCTTCTTCACGCTCTCGCGCAACGATCGTGCGGCGAAGCTGCGCGTCGGATCGGGCACCGCCCAGGCCATGTACGACGGCACGCACACGGCGGACAACAAGCCGGTGGCACGCGAGTGATGCGCACGCTAGGCCGCTCCCGCACCGGATAGAGGAGAGGCCCATGCGCGAAGCCGCGATCGTTTCCACCGCCCGCACCGGCATCGGCCGCGCCTACAAGGGCTATTTCAACGCCACCGAGGCGCCGGTTCTGGCCGGGCACGTCATGAACGCGGCGGTCGAGCGTGCGGGGATCGACCCGGCGCGGATCGACGACGTGTTCTGGGGCGTGGGCAACCAATGGGGTACGCAGGGCGGCAATGCAGGGCGCATGGCGATCTTCGCCGGCGCGCTGCCGCAGTCGGTGCCCGCCTTCACGCTGGATCGCAAATGCGGCTCGGGCCTGACCGCGGTGGCACTGGCGGCACGGTCGATCGTCGCGGGCGACATCGACGTCGCGCTGGCCGGCGGGATGGAGTCGATCAGCTACACGGTGACGAAGGACGCGCCCCGCTTCGTCAACCAGAGCGTGACGGCGAAGGAGCCCGCCGCCTACATCCCGATGATCGAAACGGCGGAGATCGTGGCGGAGCGCTATGGCATCAGCCGGGAAGCGCAGGACGCCTATGGCGCGCAGAGCCAGCAGCGTGCCGCCCGCGCGCAGGCGGAAGGCCGTTTCGACGCGGAGATCGCGCCGATCACGGTCGAAAAGGCGCTGTTCGACAAGGAAGGCAACCGCACCGGTAGCGAGACCGTCACCGTCACCCGCGACGAGGGTATCCGCGAGGGCACGACGGCGGAGGCGCTCGCCGCGCTGAAGACGGTGTGGCCGGGCGGCGCCTTTACCGGGCCGGGCAGCCACATCACCGCCGGCAACGCCAGCCAGCTGTCTGACGGCGCCGCGGCGCAGATCGTGATGGATCGCGCGACCGCCGAGGCGGAGGGCAAGGAGATCCTCGGCATCTATCGCGGCTTCCAGGCGGCGGGCTGCGGGCCGGAGGAGATGGGCATCGGCCCGGTGTTCGCCATCCCCAGGCTGCTGGAGCGGGCCGGGCTGTCCGTGGACGATATCGGCCTGTGGGAACTGAACGAGGCCTTTGCCAGCCAGTGCCTCTATTGCCGCGATCACCTCGGCATCGATCCGGATCGCTACAACGTCAGTGGCGGGGCGATCGCGGTGGGCCATCCTTTCGGCATGACGGGATCGCGGCTGGTCGGCCACGCGCTGGTCGAGGGGCGGCGGCGCGGCGTTCGCTACGTCGTGGTGTCGATGTGCACCGCCGGCGGCATGGGCGCGGCCGGATTGTTCGAAATCGTCTGAACGCTTGGCAGGTCAAGGCGTTGTAGCGCCATGACGAAACCACCGGAACAGCAGCGCCAGCCCGCCTTCGACCACGATCGCGGGTACAGCGGGCAGGACTACGATATCGCGGAGGAGCGCCGGCTGGCCGAGGAGCAGCCGGCCGGCTCCGTCGCGCCGCCGGCCCCGTCGCAGGGCCGCCGCGCGTCCTTCGATCCCGCGACCGGCGAAGTGCGCGGCAGCGGCATGGGCGCGGGCGGCGGCAGCCCCGGCGAGGATCCTGACAGCGACAGCGCCGGCGGGGACGGCCCCGTCATTACCGGCGCACAGCCGGACAAGCCCGCGACCTGAACCCCGCCCGAGATTACCGAAGGAGACCTGCCATGTTGTGGACCATCGCCGTCATCCTGCTGATCCTGTGGCTGCTCGGCTTCGGCTTCCACGTCGCCGGCGGGCTGATCCACATCCTGCTCGTCATCGCGATCATCGTCGGGCTGGTGCAGCTGTTCAGCGGACGCCGCCGGCTCTAGCCGCACGCAGACCATCCCAGGCGAACAGCGCGCAGCCGCACCAGATCAGCGCGAAGGTGACGATGTGGAAGCCGTGCAGCGGCTCGCCGAACAGCCATACGGCCTCGCCGAATTGCAACGACGGCGCGATATATTGCAGCAGGCCTAGGGTCGAATAGGGCATCGACCGCGCCGCCGCGGCGAACATCAGCAACGGTGCGGCGGTGATCGCGCCCGCGCCGATCAGCATCAGGTCGATGCGCAGGTCGTGCCCGAACGCGGCGTCGCCCCCCTGCCCCGCCAGCAGCAGCACGGCCAGTGCGGGCGGGGCGAGCAGCAGCGTCTCCACCGTCAGCCCGCCCAGCGCGTCGATCGCGACCACCTTGCGCACCAGCCCGTAGGTGCCGAACGACAGCGCCAGCGTCAGCGGCACCCACAGCGCGCCCACTCCGCCCGCCACCGCCATCACCAGCACGCCCGCGGCGGCGAGCGCGATCGCCACGCCCTGCATCCGCCGCAGCCGCTCGCCCAGGATTGCGACGCCCAGGCCGACGTTGACGAGCGGATTGATGAAATAGCCCAGGCTTGCCGCGATCGTATGCCCATTGCCCACGGCGTAGATGTAGACGAACCAATTGACCGCGATCAGCGCGGCGCTGACCGCCAGCATCGCGAGCACCCGCCCCCGCGCCGCCGCGACGATCCCGCGCAGTCGCCGGGCGACCAGCACGATCAGGCCGAGCAGCAGCAGCGACCACAGGATGCGATGCGCCAGGATCTGCACCGCGGGCACGCCCGCCAGCAGCTTCAGGTAGAGCGGCAGGAAGCCCCACATCACATAGGCCGCGATGCCGAGCATCAGCCCGCGGCGGGACGGCGCCGCGGTCACGGCAGCGATGCCCGATGAAGGAAGCGACGGCGGGCGGGAGAGCGGCAGGTCACGCGAGCGCGATAGCGGCAAGTCCGTGCTCGCGACAGGGATGCTCGTACTGCCAGGCGAGAAGAAGTGGGTTCACGCGGGCGCGCGGAGACGCGGAGTGTCGTTTCCGGTGGCGGCTCAGGACATGGCCGCGAGCGTCGCTCCCCGCGGCTCCGCCTGGACCGGCCCGTCCCGTCAGTCGGCGAACAGCAGCACCGGCGTCTCCAGCAGCTTCTTCAGCGCCTGGACGTAGCTCGCCGCGTCCCACCCGTCGACGACCCGGTGGTCGCAGCTGATCGACAGGTTCATCAGCTTGGCGCGGACGATGTCGTCGCCGTGGAAGACGGGGCGCTCGACGATCTTGTTCGGACCGATGATCGCGACCTCGGGCCGATTGATGACCGGCGTGGTCGCGATGCCGCCCAGCGGGCCGAGCGAGGTGACGGTGATGGTGCCGCCGCCCAGCTCCTCGGGCTTCAGCTTCGACGCGCGCGCGGCATCGGCCAGGCGCGCGATCTCCGTGGCCAGCTGCCACACGTTGCGGTCCTGCGCGTCGCGGATGACCGGGACGGTGAGGCCCGCGTCGGTCTGCGCCGCCATGCCGACGTGGACGCTGCCGTGCCGCGTGACCACCCCGGCCTCGTCGTCGTAGCGCGCGTTGAGCATCGGGAAGTCGGGCAAGGTGCGGCAGATCGCGACGATCAGCAGTGGCAGCATGGTCAGCTTGGGCCGGTTGCCCCGATTCGCGTTCAAATCCGCGCGGACGCGCTCCAGCTCGGTGACGTCGATCTCGTCGACGTAGGTGAAGTGCGGGATGTGGCGCTTGGCCGCCGCCATGTTCTCGGCGATGCGGCGGCGCATCCCGATGACGCGCACCTGCTCGTCGGCCCGCGCTCGGCTGGCATGGGGGGCGTGATAGCCCTGCCCGCTGGCGTAGCGCAGGTAGGCGTCGAGATCCGCGTGGCGGATGCGGTCGCCCTCCGCGATGCGCACCTGCGCCAGATCGACGCCCAGGTCCGCCGCGCGCGCGCGGACCGCGGGGGAAGCGAGGACCGGCTTGTCCCTCTCCCCTTGTGGGAGAGCGAGGGAAGCGGCGGAAGGGTGAGGGGGCGTGGCGCTGGGTTCCGCTTCCTCGCTCCCCCTCACCTTCCCACTCGGCTGCGCCGAGCTGGCCCCTTCCTCTCCGACAGGGGGAGAGGAGGTTTCCACCTCCTCCACGCCCGGGTTCTCGGCCTCGAAGGTCTGCTCCTCGATCGGCTCCGGCATCGCCGCGGGTCGCCGCGTCTCGTCCAGCGGCTCGACGCTCAAATCGTTCGGCGCCTCGCTCGCCTCGCCCTCAGTCTCGATCACCACCAGCGGCGCGCCGATCGACACCTGGTCGCCGACCTCGCCGGCCAGTTCGACCACGGTGCCGGCGACCGGCGATTCCATTTCCACCGTCGCCTTGTCGGTCATCATGTCGGCGAGGCTCTGGTCCTCCTCCACGCGATCACCGACCGCGACGTGCCACGCCACGATCTCCGCCTCGGAAATGCCCTCGCCGATGTCGGGCAGCTTGAAGGTGAAACGTGCCATTCGCCTAGTCCATTTCCGTTCGTGTCGAGCGAAGTCGAGACACGCTGTCGTCAGCGCGACACCCCCGTTTCTCGACTTCGCTCGAAACGAACGGGGGTGGGGCGAGAGGTCAGTCCTTCAGGACCTTCTTCAGCGCCTGTCCGATCCGCACCGGGCCGGGAAAATAGGCCCATTCCAGGCTGTGCGGATAAGGCGTGTCGAACCCGGTGACGCGCTCCACCGGCGCCTCCAGGTGGTAGAAGCAGCGCTCCTGCACCAGCGCGGAGAGTTCCGCACCGAAGCCGCCGGTGCGCGTCGCCTCGTGCACGATCATGCAGCGGCCGGTCTTCCTGACGCTCTCCTCGATCGTCTCGATGTCCAGCGGGACCAGCGTGCGCAGGTCGACGATCTCCGCGTCGACGCCGGTATCGGCGACCACCTGCGCACAGACGTGGACCATCGTGCCGTAGGCGAGAATCGTCACCGCCTCGCCCGTGCGGACCACGTTCGCCTTGCCCAGCGGGATCCTGTAGTAGCCGGTGGGCACCTCGCCCGCGGGATGCTTCGACCAATTCTCCGCCGGGCGGTCCCAATGGCCGTTGAACGGGCCGTTGTAGATGCGCTTGGGCTCGAAGAAGATGGTGGGATCGTTGTCCTCGATCGCGGCGATCAGCAGCCCCTTGGCGTCGTAGGGCGTGGACGGGATCACCGTCTTCAGGCCGGAGACGTGGGTGAAGATGCCCTCGGGCGACTGCGAGTGCGTCTGTCCGCCGAAGATGCCGCCGCCGAAGGGGGAGCGGACGGTGATGGGGGAGACGAACTCTCCCGCCGACCGGTAGCGCAGCCGCGCCGCCTCGCTGACCAGCTGGTCGAGCGCGGGATAGATGTAGTCGGCGAACTGGATCTCCGGCACCGGGCGCAGGCCGTAGGCGGCCATGCCGATGGAGACGCCGATGATGCCGATCTCCGTGATCGGCGTGTCGAAGACGCGGGTCTTGCCGTATTTCTTCTGCAGGCCGGCGGTCGCGCGGAAGACGCCGCCGAAATAGCCCACGTCCTCGCCCATCACGACGACGCCGGCGTCGCGCTCCATCATCACGTCCATGGCGGAGTTGATCGCCTGGATCATGTTCATGCGGGTGGTGGTGGCGGTATCGTCCGCCGATTGGTCGATCGTGTCGGTCATGTCAAAACCCGTCACCCCGGCGAAGGCCGGGGTCCATCGTGCCGGAGGCGCTGGTGGAGAGATGGATGCTGGCCTTCGCCGGGATGACGATGCCGCTCCGCATCATCGTCACTTCCGCGCCCATGGCCGGCCGCTCGCCGCTTCCTCGGCCATCATCTGCGCCTGCTGCTCGCGCAGGTGCCACGGCATCTCCTCGAACACGCCGTCGAACAGGGTGTCGAGCGGCTGGTGCAGGCCGTGGCCCAGGATGCCGTTCTTCTCCGCCGCCTTCTGCTGCGCGCGCACGTCCTCGGCGATCTCCTTGTCCATCGCGGCGTGGCGTTCCTCGTCCCACTCGCCCTGGGCGATCAGGTGATCCTTCAACCGGCGGATCGGGTCGCCCAGCGGCCAGGCGGTGGGCTCACCTGCGGAGCGGTATTGCGTGGGATCATCGGAGGTCGAATGGCCCTCGGTTCGATAGGTGAAATGCTCGATCAGCGTCGGTCCCGCATTGGTTCGCGCCCGCTCCGCCGCCCATTGCGTCGCGGCATAGACGGCCAGCGCGTCGTTGCCGTCCACCCGAAGCCCCGCAATGCCGTAGCCGATCGCGCGCGCGGCGAAGGTGGTCGCCTCCGCCCCCGCGAAGCCGGAGAAGCTGCTGATCGCCCATTGGTTGTTGACGACGTTGAAGATCACCGGCGCGCGATAGACCGTGGCGAAGGTGAGCGCGGAGTGGAAGTCGCCCTCCGCGGTGCTCCCCTCCCCGCACCAGGTCGCGGCGATGCGCGTGTCGCCCTTCGACGCGGAGGCCATCGCCCAGCCGACCGCCTGAGGATATTGCGTCGTCAGATTGCCCGAGATGGAGAAGAAGCCGAAGCGCTTCTCCGAGTACATGATCGGCAGCTGCTTGCCCTGCAGCTTGTCGCCGGTATTCGAGTAGATCTGGTTCATCATGTCGACCAGCGGGCAGCCCCGCGCGATCAGCAGGCCCTGCTGGCGATAGGATGGAAAGCACATGTCGTCGGCGTCCAGCGCGTGCGCCGCGGCCACCGCTACCGCCTCCTCGCCCAGCGACTTCATGTAGAAGCTGGTCTTGCCCTGCCGCTGCGCGCGGAACATCCGCTCGTCGAAGGCGCGGACGGTGGCCATGTGGCGCAGCATCCGGCGCTTGGCATCGGCGGAGAGGCGGGGGTTCCACGGACCGACGGCGTGCCCTTCCTCGTCCAGCACGCGCACCAGCGTGTAGGCGAGGTCGGTGAAGTCGCGCGCGGCTTCCGCCGTATCGGGGCGGCGGGCGGCACCGGCGGCGGGAATCTCCACCGCGGCGAAGTCGACCGTGTCGCCGGGGCGGAATTGCGGTTCCGGCACGTGCAGCGACAGGGGCTTCAGGTTGCTGCGGGCGTCGCTCGCCACGTTTCTCTCCTCGGTGCGGCCGCCGGAAGGGCGGCGAACGTCCTTTCGCGCGCTTGTAATTATATTTCAAGCGAGGCGCTAGGGGGTGGAAGGGGCGGGAAAGACGCGGCGGAGCCGCGGCGAAAAGCGCCTCATCTCACATCGATACGGATTGACTCTTCGGAGCGACAGGGAACAAAATAGGAACGATCGCCACATCGAGTCGTATTCCCCTGCCGTGACACAGTCCAGTATCCTCGCTTCCCTGCGCGCCGAACTGAGCGCGATCGAAGGCGGCCACGAGGGTCGCCGGCGCGAGGTGCTGCCGTTCGGCACGGGGGGGATCGATTCGCAGCTGGCGAACGGCGGGCTGCGGCTCGACGCGCTGCACGAGGTGACGGCGGCATCGCCGCGGATGGGCGACGATGCCGCGGCGACGCTGTTCCTGGCCGGCATCGCTGCGCGGGCATGGGGGCCGGTGCTGTGGATCGTGCGGCGGCGCGACCTGTTCGCACCCGGCCTCTACCAGGCGGGGCTGTCGCCCGAGCGCGTGCTCTACGCCGAGGCTGCGGACGATGCCGAGGTACTGGCGCTGATGGAGGAAGGGCTGCGCCACCGCGCGCTGGGCGCCGTGATCGGCGAGGCGCGGCGCGTCGGCATGGCCTCCACCCGGCGGTTGCAGCTGGCGGCGGAGGGCGGGCGCACGATCGCGCTGCTGATGAAGCGCCACGCGTCGACGCGCAGCGGGGAGACGACCGATCCGCTCGGCGCGCCGTCCGCCGCGGTGACGCGCTGGCGCATCGCCACCGCCCCGTCGGCGCCGCTGCCGACGGCCGGCATCGGCCGCGCGCGCTGGAACCTCTCGCTCGTCCGCCAGCGCGGCGGCGAGCCCTTCGCTCTCACCGTGGAGGCATGCGATGAAACGGGTCGCCTCGCTCTACCTGCCCGACTGGTCGATCGACCTGGTCAGGCGGGCCGAGCGCACCCTCGCACCGCCGCCGCCTGAGCGGGCGCGGCTCGACCTCCTGCCGCTCAAGCGCGCCGGCGATGCCGAGCAGGGCGGCAAGGCGTGCGATTCGCCGAAGAACACCGGCTGGCGCCCCGGCGCGCGCTGGGCACGGACCGATGATGCGGACGCGGTCGCGCGCCCGCTGGCGGGCGTGGACGAGGCCACCGGCGGCGCGGGCGCGTGTTGGGCCGGGGAGACGCGCGCCGACGTCGCGCGCCGCGTCGCCCGCATCCCCGCGCACCAGCGCCCGCCGATGCGCGAGATGGGACGGCGCAGCGAGGCGGCGGAGCATCCCTACAAGCGGCTACCGGGCGACGAGGGCGGCGGATGCCACCCTCTCCCCGGCGCAGGGGATAGCGTTGCGACCGTCCAACCGTCACGCCGGGCGGCTTCCGGCATCCACCGGCCCGCGAACGCACGCGCCGTCGATGACGCGGAAGCGTGGATGCCGAGACAAGCCCGGCATGACGAAGGAAGAAGCGACGCGACCACACGAGGTGAGCCGTCCCATCCGTCGGTCGCCCTGTCCCCGGCCCGCACCATGCCCGCCGTGCGCACCGGCGGCGAGGGCGTGCGCCCGTCGCTGAAGATCGCGGTGGCGGCCTGGAACGTCATGCCTGCGGTCGGTTATCCCGGCGACGGTCCCTATCCCGCTCATCATCCCGCCAGGGACCGGCGCTGCGGCTCCAACGATGCCGGCGCGCAGGTGAAGGAGGTGGCCGCCTTCTTCGACACGGGGCGCAGCACCGCGGGCACCGTGGCGCGCGTTTGTGCGCCCTCGCGCGACGATACGCGGCCTCTGCCACCTTCACCCGCGGGCGAGATCCTCGTCACCGTGCACAAGGTGGGCAGCCGGGTGGAGGTGGCCGCCGCCTCCCCCGCCGCCCGCGCGCTGGGTGCGGAGCCGGGCATGGCGCTGACGCAGCTGCGCGCCGCGGTGCCCGACATGGCGGTGCGCGACGCCGACCCGGCGGGCGACGCCGCCGCGCTGCACCGCCTGGCGGTCGCGCTGGCGCGGCGCTGGACGCCGGTGGTGGCGGTGTCCGACGCCGACGGGCTGTTCCTCGACCTGAGCGGGGTCGCGCACCTCCACGGCGGCGAGGAGCGGATGGCGCGGCGGCTGGTGCGCGGGCTGGCGCGGGCGGGCATCGCCGCGCGGGTGGGGGTGGCGGACACGCCCGGCGCGGCCTGGGCGCTGGCGCGCCACGCCGGAAAGGCGGTGGCGATCCTGCCGCCCGGCGACCCGCTGCCCGCGCTCGCCCCCTTCCCCGTCGCCGCGCTGCGCATCGCCGCGCCCGCGCAGGACCTGCTGCGGCGGCTGGGCATCGACACGGTGCGCGATCTCGCCGCGCTGCCGCGCGCGCCGCTGGCGCGGCGGTTCGGCACGTCGGTGCCGCTGCGGCTGGACCAGGCGAGCGGGCGCGCGGCCGAGCCGCTGGATCCGGTGGTACCGGAGGAGCCGATCGCGGTGGAGCAGCGCTTCGCCGAGCCGCTGCTGACTGCCGAGCCGATCGCGCACTGGCTGGCGCAATTGGTCGCGCGGCTCGGCGTGGCGCTGGCACAGGCGGGCCGCGGCGCGCGCGCGGTGGCGCTGGTGGCGACGCGGGTGGATGCGGCGGTGCAGGTGGTGCGCATCGGCCTCGCCCGCCCCACCCGCGCGCCCGCGCACCTGCTGCGGCTGCTGGCGCGACGGATCGAGACGCTGGACCCCGGCTTCGGCATCGAGGCGCTGGCGCTGCACGTGCTGCGCGCCGATCCGCTCCAGGCCGAGGCGCTGTCGGGCGACCTGGCGGACGGAACCGTGCCCGACCTTTCGCTGCTGGTCGATGCCATCGTCAACCGCATCGGCGCCGCCCGGCTGTGGCGGTCGCGCGCGCTGGAGAGCGACGTGCCCGAGCGCGCGGTGGCCCGCGCCGCGCCGCTGGACAACGATGCCGTCGCCGCGACCCGGCTGCGGCGCGACGACGTGCGCCGGCTGGACGCGCGCGCGCGCGACCACGCCTGGCACCCGCGCTGGCCCCGCCCCGCCCGCCTGCTGCGCCGGCCCGAGCGGGTCGACCACGTCATCGCCGAACTGCCCGACTATCCCCCGCTGCGCTTCACCTGGCGCGGCGTGACCCACCGCATCGTGCGCGGCGACGGGCCGGAGCGCATCACCGGCGAATGGTGGCGCCGCCCGCAGGAAGCGGACGGGGTGCGCGACTATTTCCGCGTCGAGGACGAGGCGGGCGAGCGCTTCTGGCTGTTCCGCCGCGGTGACGGGATGCGCGCGGAGACGGGCGACCTGACGTGGTACGTGCATGGCACGTTCGCGTGAGACAGGACGGGCGCGTGACACCCTACAGGCGCGCGTATGGCGTCACAGCCGCGCGTCGATCGCCTTCAGGTGGCCGGCGGCGGCATGGGCGAGGATCGGCGGTCTTTCCAATCATCGGGATCGATCACCGGAGCTTCGAAGTCCCAGTCGTCGCGATAATCGGGGCTGCGTAGCATGCCGATCACCAAGCGGCGCGGCTCGGGTGCGTCGATGACCGACGGCACCGTCAGCGTCGCGACCACCTGCCCGTCGCGGACGATCGTGACGGGTTCGCCGTCCTGCGCCAGTTCGTCGATCAGCCGTGCGAAGCGGGGATCGAAGTCGCTCGCGCTCACCACCTTTCCCATGCCGCACCTTCTGGCTTTGCCGCATCCTAATCGACGTCGGTCATGACGTACAGCGAGCTGCAGGTCACCACCCACTTCTCCTTCCTGCGCGGCGCGTCCTCGCCCGAGGAGCTGTTCGCCACCGCGGCGCAGATGGGGATGCCCGCGCTGGGCGTCACCGACCGCAATTCGGTCGCGGGCGTGGTGCGGATGCTCTACGCGCAGGAACAGGTCGCCGCGCAGCACCCGGCGCCGCCGCGGCTGGTGGTCGGCTGCCGGCTCGACCTCGTCAGCGGCGCCGCGCTGCTGGTGTGGCCGCAGGACAGGGCGGCCTGGACCCGGCTGACGCGATTGCTGACGCTCGGCAAGTCGCGCGCGCAGGCGCAGCGCGGCGAGAAGGGGCGCTGCTTCCTCCACTGGGAGGACGTGGCGGGCCACGCCGACGGGCTTGTCGCCGCACTGGTTCCGGACGTCGCCGGGACCGGCGAAGGCGACCTGCGCTGGATGGCGGACCTGTTCCCGGGCGCGGAGGGGCGCGGCCACGTCTGCCTGACGCACTGGCGCCGTCCCGGCGAGGCGCTGCGGCTGCACGATACCGCCGCGGCGGCGCGGCGCTTCGGCCTCGCCCCGCTCGCCACGGGCGACGTGCTGTACCATCATCCGGACAAGCGGATGCTGCAGGACGTCGTCACCGCCATCCGCGAGAAGTGCACGATCGACGAGCTGGGCTTCCGGCGCGAGCGCCATGCCGGCCGCCACCTGATGCCCCCGGACGAGATGGCGCGGCTGTTCCGCCACCATCCCGACGCGCTGTCGGCGGTGGACGCGATCGTCGAGCGCTGCACCTTCTCGCTGCGCGACCTGAGCTACCAATATCCCGACGAGGAGGTGATCCCCGGCAAGTCGCCGCAGGAGGCGCTGGCGGCGATGGCGTGGAACGGCCTGCGCCACCGCTTCGGCCCCACCCCGCCGGCGGCCTATCGCACGCTGCTGGAGCACGAATTGTCGCTGGTCGGCCGGATGGACTATGCGCCCTATTTCCTGACGGTGAATTCGATCGTCCAGTTCGCGCGCAGCCAGGACATCCTGTGCCAGGGGCGCGGATCGGCGGCGAATTCGGTGATCTGCTTCGCGCTGGGCATCACCTCGATCGACCCGGTCAAGCACCAGCTGCTGTTCGAGCGCTTCGTATCCGAGGAGCGGCGCGAGCCGCCCGACATCGATGTCGATTTCGAGCATGAGCGGCGCGAGGAGGTGATCCAGTGGATCTACGACAGCTACGGCCGCGACCATGCCGCGCTGACCGCGGTCGTCAGCCGCTTTCGCACCCGCGGCGCGATCCGGGAAGTGGGAAAGGCGCTGGGCCTGCCGGAGGACATGACCGGCGCATTGGCATCGCAGGTGTGGGGATGGTCCAACGAGGGCGTGCCGGACGAGCATGTCGCCGCGCTGAACCTCGACGCGCGCGAGCCGCGGCTGGCGCAGGCGCTGGACCTCGCGCGGCAGCTGATCGGGGCGCCGCGCCACCTGTCGCAGCATCCCGGCGGCTTCGTGCTGACCCGCGCTCCGCTGCACGACCTCGTGCCCATCGAACCCGCGGCGATGGCGGACCGCCACGTCATCGAGTGGGAGAAGGCGGATATCGAGGAGCTGAGCTTCATGAAGGTCGACATCCTCGGCCTGGGCATGCTCGGCTGCATGCGGCGCGCGTTCGACCTGCTGGCGGCGCACAAGGGCATCGCGATGAACATGGCCAGCCCGGCGATGCAGGAGGACGATCCCGCCACCTTCGCGATGATCCAGAAAGCCGACACGCTGGGCGTCTTCCAGATCGAGAGCCGCGCGCAGATGTCGATGCTGCCGCGGATGAAACCGGTCAATTTCTACGACATCGCCATCCAGGTCGCGATCGTGCGGCCCGGGCCGATCCAGGGCGACATGGTCCACCCCTATCTGAAGCGGCGCGAGGGCAAGGAGACGGTCGACTATCCCAGCCCCGCACTGGAGACGGTGCTGAAGAAGACGCTGGGCGTGCCGCTGTTCCAGGAACAGGCGATGCAGGTCGCGATCCTGGGTGCGGGCTTCACGCCGGGCGAGGCGGACGAGCTGCGCCGCGCCATGGCGACCTTCAAGCTGACCGGCGGGGTCGGCCGCTTCCACGAGAAGCTGGTCGCCGGCATGCGCGAGCGCGGCATCTCGCCGATATTCGCCGAGCGGCTGGTGAAGCAGATCGAGGGGTTCGGCAGCTACGGCTTTCCGGAGAGCCACGCCGCCAGCTTCGCGAAGATCGCCTATGCCTCGTCGTGGATGAAGTGCCACCATCCCGACGTCTTCTGCGCCGCGCTGCTCAACGCCCAGCCGATGGGCTTCTACGCCCCCGCGCAGATCGTCCGCGACGCCCGCGCGCACGGCGTGGAGGTGCGCCCGGTGTGCGTGATGGAAAGCGATTGGGACACGATCCTTCTTCCGGGCGTGGATCGCCCTCATCCTTCCGGCGCTGACGCGCCTCCCTCCCTCTCCCGCTGGGAGAGGAGTGGTGGGTCGTCCATGCCCCCGGCATGGACTGAACAGCGCGGGGCGCTGTTCACCCACCACTGGGCGCGCCCGGCGCAGCCGGGTGGGAAGGGTGAGGGGGATCAAGGCACCTCCTCCCCCCGATGCCCCCTCCGCCTCGGCCTGCGCATCGTCGCCGGCCTCTCCGGCGAGGACGCGGGGCGCATCCTTGCCGCACGCGGCGACCGCCCCTTCTCCAGCGTGGAGGACCTGTGGCGCCGCTCCGGCGTTCCGCTCGCCGCGCTGGAGAAGCTGGCGCGGGCGGACGGCTTCGCCGGCATGGGGCTGGACCGTCGCCAGGCGCTGTGGGCGATCCGCGGACTCGGCGAAGCGCCGCTGCCGCTGCTCGCCGGGATCGAGCGGCGGGAGGAGCCGGTGACGCTCGCCCGCCTGACCGAGGGGCGCGAGGTGGTGGAGGATTACCGCGCCACGCAATTGTCGCTGCGCGCGCATCCGTTGCAATTCCTCCGCCCCGCCCTGGCCGACCGGCGCATCGTGGCGTGCGACCGGCTGGAGCATCTCGACGGCAAGGCGGTGGAGGTGGCGGGCATCATCCTCGTCCGCCAGCGTCCTGGCAGCGCGAAGGGCGTGCTGTTCATCACGATCGAGGACGAGACCGGGGTCGCCAACGGCATCCTGTGGCCCGACCGGTTCGAGGCGCAGCGGCGCGTCGTCATGTCCTCGGCGATGGTTTCGCTGCGCGGCCGCGTGCAGAAGGAAGGCAGCGTCGTCCACGTCATCATCGACCGCGTGACCGACCTGACGGCGATGCTGCGCCAGGTCGGCGACGTGGACCTGCCCAAGGGCTTCCCACGCATGGTCGCGCGCGGCGACGGCGCCACCCACCCCGGCGCCCCCGACCGCGGCGATGCCGGATGGAAGCCGACGCCGCGCAGCGACTATCACTATCGCGACCGCCAGGAACCGGTGATCCCGATCCGCAGCCACGATTTCCATTGAGGCGGTGTATTCTCGTACGTACGCCATTGCCTGACGCAGCAGATTACCGTATGTACGGAATTGCAGGACCTGTGAGGGGATGCGATACAGCTACGATGAGAGCAAGCGCGCCAGAGTTCTTCAGGACCGCGGCCTCGATCTGGCGGATGCGGCGCTGGTGTTCGAGGGATTCTACCTGTCGCACGCGGATCCGAAGCACAGCCGGGACGAGCAGCGCACGATCACGGTAGGCATGATGCGCGACGAGGTGGTTGTTCTCGTCGTCTGGACGCCACGGCCGGGAGAACGGCGCATCATCACCATGTGGAAGGCCAATGACAAGGAACGACGCCACTATCATGAGCAACGCCGACGACATGGATGACGTCCGGCCCGTGCTGGACGATGCCTGGTTCGAGGAAGCGGACGCCTTTCAAGGTGCGCGCCTCGTCCGACGCGGCCGGCCGAAGCCGGACAATCCCAAGCAGCCGGTTACGATCCGTCTTGATCGCGACCTCGTGGAATGGTTCAAGCGAAGCGGGGACGGATGGCAGACCCGCATCAACGCGGAGTTGCGGCGGGTCGCAGGCATCTGAACCGACGCGCCCTCACCTCACCCCATATCGCTCCTGCATCGCGCGGACGACGCCGTTGGTCCAGCCGAAGCCGTCCTGCGTCGGATATTCGCCGCCGCCGCCGGCGCGGCTCTCCTCCACGTCGTATTTCTCCAGCAGCTTGCCCGACGCGCGATACTCGCGCTCCGCCGTCGCGACGAAGCGCTGCGCAATGCGGGCGGCCAGGTCGTCGCGGCCGTAGCGGCTGAGCCCGTCCGCCGCGATCCATTGCAGCGGCGCCCAGCCGTTGGGGCGGTCCCACTGCTGCCCGGTCGCAGCCAACGTCGTGCGCAGGCCGTTGGGCGCCAGCAGCGCGCGCTCGGTCGTCGTCGCCACCGCGGCGGCGCGATCCGGCGCGGCGAGCCCGGCGAACAGCGGGTAGAGCGTCGCCGCGGTCACGCCGGGGCGCAGCCGCCGCTCCGCCGCGTCCCAATCGCCGTAGCGACCCTCGCCCGCGCTCCACAGCCAGCGTTCCACCGCCGCCGCGCGCGCGGTCGCACGGGCGCCGAAGTCGCGTGCGCACCCCGCGTCGCGCGCGTCCGCGCACGCCGCCGCGATGGCGCGCTCCAGGCCGTAGAGCAGGCTGTTGAGATCCACCGGCACGATGTTCGTCGTGTCGATCGTGGCCAGCGTGCGCCCGTCCGCCAGCCAGCGCGAGGAGAAGTCCCATCCGCTCTCCGCCGCGGCGCGCAGGTGGCGATGCACCGCCTTCGGCTCCCGCCCGCTCGCCCGCGTCGTTTCCACGTCCTCGCGCCAGCTCTCGTCGCGCGGCGTGTCGCGTCCGTCCCAATAATGTTGCAAGCGGCTGCCATCGGGCATCGCCGCGGTCCGCTCCGGCGCGGTGAAGAACGCGTGCTCGCGTCGCAGCGCGGCCAGCCGCCGCGCGCGTTCGGCCGCGTCGCGCGGCGGCGACAGCGCCATCATCGCGTAGAGGAACGGCGGCTGCGAGCGGCTGAGATAATAGGTGCGCGTGCCGTTGGGAACGTGGCCGTAGCGCTCGACCAGCGACACGAAGTTCGCGACCATGTCGTCGACCAGGTCCTGCCGCCCGTCCGCGCGCAGGCCCAGCATCGTGAAATAGCTGTCCCAATAGTACATCTCGCGGAAGCGGCCGCCGGGAACCACGTAGGGCCGCGGCAGCGCCAGCGCGGTGGAGCCGGCCGGGGGATCGAGCGGCGGGCGCGTCAGCACGGGCCACAGCGCGCGGATATGCTCCGCCATCGGCACCCGCTCGGCCGCGGGCGGCGGCGCGGCGCCGTCGCCGGGCACGTCGAAATTGGCGAGCACGAAGGCGCGCAGGCCGGCGTCGTCGCGCGGGCGGGCGGCGCGCCAGTCGCGCAGAATATCGGCGACGGACCGCTTCGGCGTCGCATCGACGAAGGTTTTGCCGTCGGGAAAGATGCGGCGTTCCTGCACCGCGGCGAACAGGTCGCCGTAATTGTCCGCGGGCGTCGCGACGCGCGCGGCGGGAGGAATAGCGGGCGGTGCCGGCGCGGTGGCGCAGGCGCAGAGCAGGAGCGCCAGGGACGCGCCCCACCACCCCCGCGTCGCGACGGCCCCGTGCCCGGATGCCGGGACGCGCCCGGCACGGCCGGGGCTCACTCGCCCACCACCTGCTCGATCACGCCGAAGATCGGGTGGTGACGGTCGTCCTCGCACCAGATCCGCACCGTGTCGCCTGCCTTCAGGAACGGGGTGGCGGGCTTGCCGTCGCGGATCGTCTCGATCGTGCGGATCTCCGCGATGCAGGAATAGCCGACGCCGCCCTCCGCCACCGGCCTCCCCGGCCCGCCGTCCGCGTCTCGGTTGCTGACGGTGCCCGACCCGACGATCGTGCCCGCGCCCAGCCGCCGCGTTTTCGCCGCGTGCGCCACCAGCGTGCCGAAGTCGAAGGTCATGTCCTCCCCCGCGTCGGCACGGCCGAAGGGCTGGCCGTTCAGGTCGACCATCAGCCTGCGGTGCAGCTTGCCGTCGCGCCACCAGTCGCCCAGCGCGTCGGGCGTCACGAACACCGGCGAGAAGGCGGAAGCCGGCTTGGACTGGAAGAAGCCGAAACCCTTCGCCAGTTCGCCGGGGATCAGGTTGCGCAGCGACACGTCGTTCGTCAGGCCGACCAGCCGGATCGCCGCCAGCGCCTCCTCGCGGCTCGCGCCCAGCGGCACGTCGCCGGTGACGACCACCACCTCGCCCTCCAGGTCGCAGCCCCAGCTCTCGTCGGCGAGCGGGATCGGGTCGCGCGGGGCGAGGAAGCCGTCCGAGCCGCCCTGGTACATCAGCGGATCGTGCCAGAAGCTGTCCGGCATCTCCGCCGCGCGCGCCTGCCGCACCAGCGCGACATGGTTCACGTAGGCGGAACCGTCCGCCCACTGATAGGCCCGCGGCAGCGGCGCCGCGGCGTCGTGCTCGTGGAAGCGCTCGCGCGGGATCGCCTGGTGCTCGAGATCGGTGGCGAGCAACTCCAGCGCGGGGGCGACGCGGTCCCAATCGTCGAGCGCCGCCTGCAGGGTGGCGCAGAGGTGGCCGGCGTCGGCATACCAGGCCAGGTCGTTCGACACGACGACGAGACGGCCGTCGCGACCGTGCTTCAGGCTGGCGAGTTTCATGGCGCTTCCTTCTCCCGTGGACCGCCTGACTAGCGCGCGTGCCGGGCCGGCGCCACTGCCTCCACGCGTCAGTTCGGCAGGCGGAACACCACCGACTGCGTGTTGGCGGCGCAGGCCACGTTGCCTGACGGACGATAGCTGCTGGTATAGCGCGCGTCGCGCAGGATGCCCTGCGCCGCGTCGTTGAACACGAACGGCGGATAGGCGGCGATCGCGCGCGGCACCACGGTGGTGCCGTTGGCGGCGATGTCGAACT
Source organism: Sphingomonas corticis (assembly GCF_012035195.1). Taxonomy (GTDB): domain Bacteria; phylum Pseudomonadota; class Alphaproteobacteria; order Sphingomonadales; family Sphingomonadaceae; genus Sphingomonas; species Sphingomonas corticis. Next base: position 66,365 of record NZ_JAAVJH010000003.1, on the reverse strand, counting down.
CCACCCGCACCCAGCCCTCGAACCCCATCTGCACCGCGGCCATCGGATAGTCGTTCGCGTCCCCTCCGGCGCGACGCACCGCGGGGCGCGGCTCGATCAGCGCGCACTGCTCCTCGGTCAGGCCCGTCCGCTCGAACGCGGCGCGCGCCCCGGCCAGGTCGCCGCGCGCCGCCAGCAGGTCCGCGCGCTGGAGCATCGCGCCTACCTTCAGCGGGTGACGCGCGGGCAGCGCGGGGGCATCGACCACGCCGTCGAGCAGCGTCAGCGCGTCGGGCGGCGGCGCGGCGCGGTAGACCGGCTGCGCCACCAGCAGCCGCAGCGTCGCCGCCGACAGCGGATCGGCGGCCATCGCCGGATCGGCGAGGAGCGCGCGCAGCGCGGCGCGCTGATCGCGCCCGCTGTCGGCACGCTGCTGGGCGACGCGGATGGCGAGGTAGGTGCGGACCGGCGCCGGCGCCCCGGCGGTGCGCGACAGTGCCGCCGCCTCCGTCCACGCCGCCGTGCGCTCCGCCGCGGGCACCACGCTGTTGTCGGCCAGCGCGGCCAGCGCGGCGACCCGCGCCGGCCCGCCCGCGGCGCGCTTCAGCAGGTCGCGCTGTACCGGCGCCAGCACCGCGTCCGACCGGCCGGCGGGATCGGGCAGCGCCACGCCCTCCTTCGCCAGCCAGCCGGCGAGTTCCTCCGCCAGCGGCGCCGTCAGCGCGGGCCGGTCCGCGGCGCGGGTGCAGCGCAGCTCGACCCGGGTGGTGTAGCGGAACAGCAGCGGGATCTTCGCGACGTCCGCCGCTTCCCACGACCAGCGGGCGACCGCGCGGGCGAACTCCAGCGCGGCCTCGCGCCCGGCGCCGGTGTAGATCGGCGCCGCACCGATGACGTGGCCGTCGTCCGCCAGCGAGAATTCGACGACCGCCATGTCGTCGGGCTTCAGCCCGGTCTCGCCGCCGCAGGGGGGAAGGTCGATCTGCTTGGCGTTGGCGAACGGCGTGTCGCGCATTCGGCCCGCGCCGGTGTAGGCGAGGTACTGGCGCGCGGCGTCCTGGTCGCCCGCCAGCCGCGCGGCGATCGCGAGGTCGGATCGGGTGACGATGTCGTCCACGCCGACGCGCATGGTCAGTCCGCCCTGCTCCTTCAGGCTGGCCTTCAGCGCGCGATACGCCTCGTCCTTGCGGCCGGCGTTCATCAGCGCGCGCGCGTATTGGGTGCGGACGACCGCCAGTTCCTTGCGCGCCAGCTTGTCGCCGGTCGCGATCGTCAGCGCTTCCTCGGCATGGCGGATCGCCGCGCCGTCGCCGTCGAACATCGTGACGCGCGACAGCGCCATCAGCGGGCGGATGCGGAAGATGCCGGTCGCGAGCGCCAGTGCGGCGCGATAATCCTCCGCCGCGCCGGCATAGTCGAAGCGCGCCTGTGCCGCGTCGCCCAGCCGCAGCCGCGCCTCGCGCACGTCCACGGCGAACTCCGTGCCCCGCTTCTCCAGCACCGGCAGGCCGCGGCGGATCGACGCCTCCCCGTCCTCGACCTGCGCCATCCGGGTCTGGCAGCCGCCCTTGCGCACCGCGATGGCGGCCATGGCGACCGCGTTGCGCGCCAGCTTCGGCTCCGCCTCCAGCGCGGCGTAGAGCGGCAGCGCCTCGGCGCAGCGGCCGTCCGCGGCGGCGGTGTTGGCCGCGTCGAAGCGCTGCTGGAGGGAGGCGCCGGGCGGAACGGCGGGAGCGACGGCCGGCGCGGCCTGTGCCAGCAGGATGACGAGCGTAGGTGCGACCACGAGGACTTCCCCTTTTCGCGCGAGCATCGCATCCTCGCCACGCCATGTCGACGCGCAGCTTTACCCGAATGCTCCGCCTCGCCCTCCCGCTGGTCGCCGGGGGCGCGGCGCCGGCGGAGCCCGCCTATCCGCCCCGGGCGGTGGTGCTGTTCGTCGCCGACTGGTGCGCGCCGTGCCACGCGGAAGTGGCGCGATTGCCCGAGATCACGGCGGCGGCAGGAGCCTGGACGGTCCTGGTGGCGGACGGCGACGCCCCCGCGCGCCCGGGCCGCCTCGCGCGCGGCGTGAAGGCGGAGCGGCGCTGGACGCCCGACCCCGCCACCGCCGCCGCGATCCGGCGCGACCTGTTCGCCGACATCGCCGGGCTGCCCTATGCGGTCGCCTTCGACGCCGCCGGGCGCCGCTGCGCCGACACGCGCCGCGGGCTGGACGCGGCACGCACGCGTGCGCTGCTGGAGCGGTGCGCACCGCGATAGGCGCACGCCGCTTCCCTCCGGCACCGATGCGCGCCATAAGCGGGGGGTGGGGGGACAGACGATCACCGGCGATGCGCCGCAGGGCAAGACGTGGCTGGCGCGCTTTCCGGTGCTGCCCGCATCCTCGCCGCTCGCCTGGGCCATTGCCGCGGCGCTGACCGTCACCGCGCTGCTGGTGCGGATCGCGGCGGCGCCGGTGCTGCCGCCGGGCTATCCCTTCCTCACCTTCTTCCCCGCGGTCATCGTCACCTCCGTGCTGTTCGGCGCGCGGCTGGGCGGGGTGCAGGCGGCGGCGTGCGGGCTGATCGCGTGGTATTTCTTCATCCCGCCGGTGCGCAGCCTGGCGCTGTCCAGCGGGTCCGGCGTGGCGATGGCCTTCTACGGCTTCGTCGTGGTGACCGACGTGGTGCTGATCCACTGGATGCAGGGCGCGATCCACCAGCTGGCGCGCGAGCGCGAGGTGAGCCGGGCGCTGGCGGAAACGCGCGAGCTGCTGTTCCGCGAGTTGCAGCACCGCGTGTCGAACAACCTTCAGGTCGCCGCCGCGCTGCTGTCGATGCAGCGCACCCGCGTGGCGGACGCGGAGGCGCGCGCCGCACTGGAGGAGACGGCGCGACGGCTGGCGCTGATCGGGCGGATCAGCCGGCAATTGTACAATGCGAGCGGCGAGGCGCTGCCCCTGCTTCCGTTCCTGCGACAGCTGGGCAGCGACGTGATGGAGGCGGCGGGCCGCGACGACGTGGCGCTCAGCGTGGAGGGCGACGGCGACGTGCGGCTGGAGCCCGACGCCGCCATCCCGACCGCGCTGGTGGTGGCGGAAGCGATCGCCAATGCGCTGGAGCACGGCCTCCCCAGCGGACGGCCCGGAAGCATCGCGGTGGACGTCGGCTACGACCCTTCGGCGCGGGAATTGTGCGTCACCGTCACCGACGATGGCCGCGGCCTGCCGCCCGGCTTCGACGCGCAGACCGCCACCAGCCTGGGATTGCAGATCGCGCGGATGCTCGCCGCCTCGTGCGGGGGGCAATTCACGGTGGCGCACACGGACGCCACCCGTGCCACGCTGCGCCTGCCGTGCTGAGCGCGCGAGCTGCCATAACAAAAGTTACTTGACCCGATCGGGCGCCGCCGCCACGCTTCTGCGCGACGTTTCAGGAGAGGTTGCACGATGTCGCTCGACCAGGTCGCGGGCCGTTTCGCCTATAACGAGGATCACGAGGCGTTCCGGCAGACGGTGCGCAGCTTCCTCGCCAAGGAAGGCGTGCCGCGCGCCGATCAGTGGGAGAAGGACCGGCTGGTGCCCAAGTCCTTCTGGCAGCAGGCTGGCGCGGTGGGCATGCTGTGCCCCACCGTGCCCGAGGCGTACGGCGGCCTGGGCCTGGATTTCGGCTACAACGCCGTCGTCGACGAGGAGATGGCCTATGCGGGCGTGCCCGCGGGCTTCTCGCTGCAGTCGGACATCGTCGCCGGCTACATGGAGCATTACGGCAGCGAGGAGCAGAAGCGCGAGTGGCTGCCGAAGATGGTGTCGGGCGACGTCATCACCGCCATCGCCATGACCGAGCCGGGCACGGGCAGCGACCTCCAGTCGATCCGCACCACGGCGCGAAAGGACGGCAACCATTACGTCATCAACGGGTCGAAGACGTACATCACCAACGGCCAGAACACCGACCTGACGCTGGTGGTGGCGAAGACCGATCCCGATGCGCAGCCGGCGTGGAAGGGCATGTCGATCATCCTGGTCGAAAGCGACCGCGAGGGGTTCGGCAAGGGGCGCAAGCTCGACAAGATCGGGCAGGACGCGGCGGACACGTCGGAGCTGTTCTTCGAAGACGTGCGCGTGCCCATCACCAACTGCCTGGGCGAGGAGGGGATGGGCTTCGTCTATCTGATGAGCCAGCTGCCGCAGGAGCGCCTGTCGATCGCGGTCAGCGTGATGGCGTCGTGCCAGAAGGCGTTCGACGACACCGTGGCCTTCACCAAGGAGCGCAAGGCGTTCAAGGGCTATGTCTTCGATTTCCAGAACACCAAATTCGTGCTCGCCGACCTGAAGGCGAAGCTCCAGGTCGGCTGGGCGCACCTCGACTGGGCGATCCAGCGCCACCTGAGGGGAGAGCTGACCAACGAGGAAGGCGCCGCGGCGAAGCTGTGGCACACCGACCTGCAATGGGAAGTGATGGACAAGTGCCTGCAGCTGCACGGCGGCGCGGGCTATATGAACGAATATCCGATCGCGCGGATGTGGCGCGGCGCGCGGGTGAGCCGGATCTACGGCGGCACGAACGAGATCATGAAGGAAGTGATTTCCCGCAAGCTGTAGGCGCGCACGCTGCGCACCGGTCGCGAAGCGGACGGGTTGCGGGGCTGGTGGACGGGCGCCCGATCCGGCCGACGGCTGCGCCGTTGGCACCGTCCACACCGCCATGCCGGGCTCGCCCTGGGGTGGGGATCGAGGGTAAGCGCCGCTTATGCCCCACCCTCCCGCCGTCACATTCACCGCGCGCCTAGACGGCGACCCCGGCCACATTCCCCTGCCCTTTGATCCGCGCGACGTGTTCGGCCGCGCGCGTCCGCCGGTGGTGGTGACGATCAACGATCATTCCTATCGCAGCACCGTCGCGATCATGTCGGGCCGCACATTCGTCCCCTTTCGCCGATCGCATCGCGAGGCGGCCGGGGTGGCGCAGGCGGGCACCTGCGAGGTGACGCTGACGCTGGACACCGCTCCGCGCGGGGTGACGGTACCCGCAAGCCTGGCCGCCGCGCTGGACGCCGCGGGCGCGCGCGCCGGCTGGGACCGCTTGAGCTTTACCGCACGTCGGGAGTTGGTGGAGGCGATCGAGACGGCGAAGCGCGTTGACACGCGCGAGCGGCGCACCGCGGCGGCGGTTGCCGCGGCAAGAGGGAGAATGGCATGAGACAGGTTCGCCGCACCGCCTTCGCGCTTGGGCATGCCGGACTGCTGCCGCAGATGGCGGCGGTCGCGTTCGCGCTGGACCGCGACCGCGGCACGCCGCTGTTCGCGCTGTTCTACGCCCTGCTGATCCTCAGCTTCCTGGGCGGCATGTGGTGGGGCTTCGCCATGCGCCGGGCGGACGATCCGGCGCAGGGGCGGCTCGCCCTGATGGCCGTGGTGCCGAGCCTGGTCGCGGTCGCGATCCTCCTCGCCGCCTTCGTCACCGGGCGGCTGGACTGGGCGCTGGTGGCTGCCGGTATCGCGCTGTTCCTCACCCTGCCCGTGGACCGCGCGCTGGTGCGGGGCAGCGACGCGCCCGCCAACTGGATGCGGCTGCGCGTACCACTGTCGCTGGGGCTGGGCGCGCTGACGATCCTCGCCGGCTGGATCGCGGCGCACTGATTGACATTTTGCGCCGCAGCATCTAGATCGCGCAGCACCGAGGCGTAAAGCAGCGTGATCGAGCTTCTCAACAGGCTCCGGCTCCGCCTCCCGTAACGGTTCTCCGGCTTCCCAAGTCACGCGGGGTGTCCATTCTCCCCGCCACCCGTGCGTCCGGCGCGCGCGGACGGCCACGTACAGGCTATCCCATGTCCTTCTCCCATCTCGGCCTCGCCGAACCCCTCGTCCGCGCGATCGAGGCCAAGGGCTACACCACGCCCACGCCGATCCAGCGCGACAGCATCCCCACCCTCCTCGAGGGCCGCGACCTGCTCGGCATCGCGCAGACCGGCACCGGCAAGACCGCCGCATTCGTGCTGCCGTCGATCCAGCGCCTCGTCGCCGCGGGCAAGCGCGTGCTGCCGACGCATGTCCGCATGCTCGTCCTGGCGCCAACGCGCGAGCTCGCCTCGCAGATCGCCGACAGCGCGCGCGGCTATGGCCAGTTCAGCAAGCTGACCGTCGCCACCGTCTTCGGCGGCACCAGCATCAACAAGAACCGCCAGGACGTGGCGCGCGGCGTCGACATCCTGGTCGCCACGCCCGGCCGTCTGATCGACTGTGTCGAGCAGGGCTTCATCAACCTGTCGATGATCGAGATCCTCGTCCTCGACGAAGCGGACCAGATGCTGGACCTCGGCTTCATCCACGCGCTGAAGAAGATCGTGCGCATGGTCCCGCGCAAGCGCCAGACGCTGTTCTTCTCCGCGACGATGCCGACGTCGATCCGCGACCTCGCCAGCCAGTTCCTGACCGATCCCGCCACCGTCACGATCAAGCCCGCCGCGACCACGGCGGAGCGCGTCGACCAGTCGGCGATCTTCTGCAACCAGACGGAGAAGCAGGCCCTGCTGACGATGCTGCTGCGCGAGACCGACATCGACCGCGCGCTCGTGTTCACGCGGACGAAGCACGGCGCCGACCGTGTCGTGAAGTTGCTGGCGGGCAACGGCATCGCCGCCAACGCGATCCACGGCAACAAGAGCCAGCCGCAACGCGAGCGCGCGCTGGCGGCGTTCAAGGACGGCACCGTGCCGATCCTGGTCGCCACCGACATCGCGGCGCGCGGCATCGACGTGTCCGGCGTCAGCCACGTGTTCAACTTCGAACTGCCCAATGTGCCCGAGCAGTACGTCCACCGCATCGGCCGCACCGCGCGCGCGGGCGCCAGCGGCGAGGCGATCGCGCTGGTGGCCGATGACGAGCGGCCGTTCCTGCGCGACATCGAGAAGCTGACGCGGCAGAAGGTGCCGGTGCGCGCGCTGCCGGAGGACTTCCTGCGCCGCGCCGAGGCGATCAAGACCGAGCGCGTGAAGGCGATCGGCGCCGACCCCGCGCCGCGGGTCGAGCGCCAGCGCGGCCCGGCCCGTCCCAAGGCCAGCCATGCCCCGCGCCCCAGCCAGGGATCGCGCCAGCACGACCCGAGCGCGAGCCCGCGCGGCGCCGGCGCGAACACCGGCGGGCGCGACTATGCCAATGCCAGCCGCCGCCGTCGCGGCGGGCGCGGCCGCGGCGGCCCGCGCGCAGCCAGCGCGTAACCGTCCGATCGCTCTGAGCGAAGTCGAAGGGCACGCGCAACGCGCATCGGCTTCGACTTCGCTCAGGGGAAACGTGCGAGCGAAACTCCAAGGCGAATCCAGACGTTTCCGCGCTCACCGAAGCGCAGGAGACCGTCGATGGATACCGCCCTCACCCCCGCCGTGGAGCGCATCGCGCGCGTGCTGGCCGGGCAGCGCATCAGCGCGAACGCGCACGGGCAGGAGGAATCCGCCGCCGACCTGATCGAGCAATCGTGGCGCGATTATCGCGACGATGCGGTGGCGGTGCTCCATACGCTCCGCGCGCCCAGCGAGGCGATGGCGGCGGCCGGCGACGCCGCCGTGTGGGAGCGCATGGTGCTCGCCGCGCTGGACGAGGCGAAGCCCGGCATCGTCATGTAGCCGCACTGCACTTCGCCCGACCCCCGTCGCCTTGGTCCCCGCCTATACCGGCGGTCGCCGTCGCTCCAGCGACCACGACACCGCCAGCATGGCAAGGCCACCCAGCGCCAGCGCGGCGCCCACCCATCCGGTGGAGGTCCAGCCGTAACCCGCCGCGATGGCGAGCCCGCCCAGCCAGGGGCCCAGCGCATTGGCGGTGTTGAACGCCGAGTGGTTCAGCGCCGCCGCCAGCGCCTGCGCGTCCCCGGCGACGTCCATCAGCCGCGTCTGCAACACGGTGCCGAGCGCACCGCCGATGCCGATCGCCAGCATGGCGACGATTACCGTCGCGAACGTGCCCGCGGCGAGCGGCCACAGCGCCAGCGCCACCGCGCTCCACACGAGCAGCCCCGCCGCGGTCGGCAGCAGCGCCCGGTCGGCGAGCCGCGGCAGGATCAGATTGCCCGCGGTCATGCCGATACCGAACGCCATCAGCGCCACCGGCACCAGGCGGGGGCCGACGTGCGTCACGGCCGCCATGGTGTCGGCGAGATAGGTGTAGACCGCGAACAGCCCGCCGAAGCCGATCGCGCCGACACCCAGCGTCAGCCACACCTGCGCCCGCTTCAGCGCGGCGAGTTCACGCAACGGGCTGGCATCGGGATCGGCGCGGCCGCGCGGCGCGAAGGCGGCGACCAGCACCGCGGTCAATCCGGCCAGCGCGGCGACGACGAGGAAGGCCGATCGCCACCCGGCGACCTGCCCCAGCACATTGGCGAGCGGCACGCCGACGATCGTCGCGACGGTGAGGCCCAGCAGCACCCGCGCCACCGCCTGCGTCCGCTTTCCATGATCGACCAGCGACGCCGCAACCAGCGTGGCGATGCCGAAATAGGCTCCGTGCGGCAGCCCGCTGAGGAAGCGGAAGGCCAGCATCCAGCCGTAGCCCGGCGCGAAGGCGGACAGCGCATTGCCGAGCGCGAACAGCGTCATCAGCACGATCAGCAGCGTCCGCTTCGCCATCCGCGCGCCCAGCACCGCCAGCGTCGGCGCGCCGACCACCACGCCCAGCGCATAGGCGCTGATGACGTGCCCTGCGGTGGGCGCATCGACGGCGAGGTCCCGCGCCATGTCCGGCAGCAGGCTCATCGTCGCGAACTCGGTGGTGCCGATCGCGAACCCGCCGACAGCGAGGGACAAATGGATCAGGCCGACCGGCGCCTGTGGCCGATCGGCGATGGCGGTGGCCATGGCGCGCTCCCGATGTTCGATTATCGCGCTCTAGCTGGCCATGCTGCGGTGCAGCGTCAACCCTTCCGAGAGAGAGGGGCCCGGCCCGACCTCTTTACGCCAGCACGCGCAGCCACTCCTCCTCCGGCGCGCGGGCGCTGCGCGTCAGGTTGGCCGGATCGTCCGCGTCCTCGTAGCCGATCGCGACGCCGCAGAAGAGCATCCGCTCGTCCGGCACGTCGAGGAAGGCCTCCACCGTCTTCGGATACACCGCCCAGCATTCCTGCGGACAGGTGGCGAGGCCGTGCTCGACGGCCAGCAGCATCAGGTTCTGCAGGTACATGCCCAGGTCCGACCATTGCGGCGGCCCCATGCGGCGGTCGACCGTGACGAAATAGGCGGCCGGCGCGCCGAAGAACTGGAAGTTGCGCGCGAACCAGATCGCGCGCGCCTTCTTGTCCTCGCGCGGGATGCCCAGGCGGCCGTACATCTCCTCGCCGATGGCGAAGGTGCGCTGGCGATAGCGGTCGTCCATCTCGCGCGGGTAGATGTCGTAGCCCGGCGTCTCCGTCTCGCGCCGCTCGATCTTGCCCGCCATGATCGCCTTCAGCCGGGCCATGCTGTCGCCGTGGACGATGTCGACGTGCCACGGCTGGATGTTGCCTCCTGTCGCCGCGCGCGCGGCGCGGACCGCCAGTTCCTTCAGCAGCGCCGGATCGACCTCCCGGTCGAGGAACCCGCGCACCGACCGGCGCGCCACGATCGCCTCTGCCACATCCATTCGCCTCTCCACCTCTTGCCGTTCGCGTCAATTCGCGCCATCAGTAGCGGGGATAACAGTTGTTATGGAGAGTCGGAAGATGGCCGAGGCCTATATCGTCGAAGCGGTGCGGACGGCGGGCGGACGCCGCGGCGGGAAGCTCGCCGGCGTGCACCCGGTCGATCTCGCCGCGCAGGTCCTGGACGCGGTGATCGAACGCTCGGGCATCCCCGGCGAGGCGGTGGACGACGTGGTGATGGGCTGCGTCAGCCAGGGCGGCGAGCAGGCCGGGCAGGTCGGCCGCAACGCGGTGCTGGCCGCGAAGAAGCTGCCGCAATCGACCCCCGCGGTCACGATCGACCGCCAGTGCGGCTCCAGCCAGCAGGCGATCCAGTTCGCGGCGCAGGCGGTGATGAGCGGCACGCAGGACGTGGTGATCGCCGCCGGCGTTGAGAGCATGACGCGCGTGCCGATGGGCTCCACCTTCAAGCTGTTCTATGACGCCGGCCTCGGCAAGAACAAGTCGCCGGGGCTGGAGGAGAAATATCCGAACATCCAGTTCAGTCAGTTCGCCGGCGCGGAAATGATCGCCAAGAAGTTCGGCTTCACGCGCGAGGACCTCGACGACTATTCGCTGAAGAGCCACCAGAAGGCGGTGGCCGCCACGCAGGGTGGCAAGTTCAAGGACGAGATCGTGCCCGTCACCGTCGACGGCGAGCCGCACGGCAGCGACGAGGGGATCCGATATGACGCGTCCGCGGAGGGCATGGCGGGCGTGAAGAAGCTGTCCGAGACGGGCGTCATCACCGCCGCCTCCTCCTCGCAGATCTGCGACGGCGCGTCGGCAGTGCTGATCGTCAGCGGCGAGGCGCTGGCCAAATACGGTCTGAAGCCGCTGGCGAAGATCGTGAACCTCACCGTCACCGCGGGCGATCCGGTGGTGATGCTGGAAGAGCCGCTGTACGCCACGGACAAGGCGCTGAGCCGCGCCGGTCTCAAGATCGAGGACATCGACCTCTACGAGGTGAACGAGGCGTTTGCGCCGGTGCCGCTGGCGTGGCTGAAGCACACGGGGGCCGACCCGCAGAAGCTGAACGTGAACGGCGGCGCCATCGCGCTCGGCCACCCGCTCGGCGCCAGCGGCACCAAGCTGATGGCGACGCTGGTCCACGAACTGAAGCGCCGCGGCGGCCGCTACGGCCTGCAGACGATGTGCGAGGGCGGGGGCGTCGCCAACGTCACGATCATCGAGAATTGCGACTGGCAGGGCGAGGACGCGAAGGCGGCCTGAATTTCAGAACGATCACAACACCGTCACCCCGGGCTCGTCCCGGGGTCCAGGGCCATGGGCGGGGTCGCCCGTGGCTCTGGATGCCGGGACGAGCCCGGCATGACGATCATCGAGAGGGGACATCATGAAGCTCGACAACACCGTATCCGCCGTCATCACCGGCGGCGCCTCCGGCCTCGGTGCCGCCACCGCCCGCGCGCTCGCCGCGAAGGGCGTGAAGGTGGCGCTGTTCGACCTCAACGAGGAGAAGGGCGAGGCGCTGGCGCAGGAACTGGGCGGCGTGTTCTGCAAGGTGAACGTGACCGACGAGGCGTCGGTCGATGCCGGGTTCGAGAAGGCGCGCGCCGCCATCGGGCAGGAGCGCATCCTGGTGAATTGCGCGGGCACGGGCAATGCGATCAAGACCGCCAGCCGATCGAAGGAGGACGGCAGCATCAAGCACTTCCCGCTCGACGCCTTCAACGCGATCATCCAGATCAACCTGGTCGGCACCTTCCGCTGCATCGCCAAGTCGGCGGCGGGCATGCTGACGCTGGATCCGACCGAGGACGGCGATCGCGGCGCGATCGTCAACACCGCGTCGGTCGCGGCGGAGGACGGGCAGATCGGCCAGGCGGCCTATTCGGCGTCCAAAGGCGGCGTCGTCGGCATGACCCTGCCGATCGCGCGCGACCTGATGGGCGAGGCGATCCGCGTCAACACGATCCTGCCCGGCATCTTCAACACGCCGCTGCTGGCCGCCGCGCCGCAGAACGTGAAGGATGCGCTGGGCGCGCAGGTGCCTTTTCCCAAGCGGCTCGGCAATCCGGAGGAATATGCCAGCCTTGCGCTCACGATGATCGAGAACGGGTACTTCAACGGCGAGGACGTGCGCCTGGACGGCGCGATCCGCATGGCGCCGCGCTGATCCCGACGGCTCCCGGCGCACGTCGCCGGGGGCCGGCACCTGCCGATGGCCCGCCCCTCCGCAAACCGCCTGTCGATCGACCGGTATCCGCTGCGCTCGGCCATGCCGACGCGGTTCCAGGATCTCGACCCGATGAACCATCTGAACAACGTGGCGATCGCCGCGCTGTTCGAGGATGCGCGGGTGCGCTTCAACCGTGCGCTCGGCCGGCTGAACCAGCCCGGCGGCTTCCGCGCCGTGGTGGCGATGAACGCGGTGAACTACCTCGCCGAAGGAAGCTATCCCGAGGAGGTGGAGGTGGGCGTCGGCACGGGTCACATCGGCACGCGATCCTACGAGATCCTGGCGGTGATGATGCAGGACGGCCGCGCCATCGCCACCAACGACGCGGTCATCGTCGTCACCGACCCGCGCGACGGCATTCCGGCGGACTATCGCGCCGCGCTGGAGGCGCACCGGTTCCGGCCGGACTGAGCCACTCCGTGGCCGGTCGCGTCAGCCTCGCGGCGGATCCTCGCCATCGGCGATGCGACGGACGCGGGCGGTGAAATCGGCGTCGGACCGGCGCATCCGGCGGCGCATCGCCCCGCCGATGCCGCCGAAGCCCAGGATCATCAGCCCCCACGTGGCCGGCTCGGGCAGGCGGCCGACCGCGCGCATCAACGCGTCGAGCGGCCCCGGCTCGGCCGTGGCGTAGCTCTCGTTCTCGCCCAGGGCGGCGATCTCCTGCTCCAGCGCGTCGGTGGACGGCGAGGCGGCGGCATGGTCGATCGCGATGCCGTGCCCGCCCGCTGCCTGTTCCTCCCACACCACCGACCCGGCGCCGCGCGGCGCCGCGACGCTGGCGAGGGCGGGAGCGGGGGCGCGCGCGCAGACCAGCGCCAGCGCCATCCGCCGGGCCGTCACCGTCCTGCGCTCACCTGCGGTCGCCATGCGCCCCCATTAATCCACCGTTAAGCGCGGTGGAAGGGGGAAGGCGGCGGCGACGGCGTCCCCCGCGGGGACGACGGACGATCGACGACGTCAGTCGACGAAGCGCGGCGCGCGCTTCGCCATGTTGGCGGCCACCGACTCGCGCTGATTGGGCGTGCCCATCAGCCTCACCTGCTCCTCGCTCTCCGCCAGCAGGATCGACGCCGTGTCGCCGTCGTGCAGCCCGGCGAACAGCCGCTTCGCCCCGCGCACCGCGTGCGGGTTGCGCCCGGCGATCTCGCGCGCGATCGCCATGGCGCGCTCGAACGGCGCCTCGTCCAAGTGCGTCACCAGGCCGTAGCCGTGCGCGTCGGCGGCGGTGAACTCGCGGCTGGTATACACAAGCTCGCGCAGCACGTCTTCCCGCCCCAGCCCACGCCACAGCGCGAACCCGCCCATGTCGGGCACGAGGCCCCAGTACGTCTCGCGGATCGCCATGCGCGTGGCGGGATGCGCGATGCGGATGTCGGCGCCGGACAGCAGCTGGAAGCCGCCGCCCATCGCCACGCCGTGCACGGCGGCGATCACCGGCATCGGCAGGTCGCGCCATCCGGTGCACACATATTGCGCGCTGTTCGACCGGCCGTGGCTGCGTTCCGACAGCTTCAGGCCCGATCCGCCGCCCGCCATGCTGGCCATGTCCAGCCCAGCGCAGAAGGCGCGACCCTCGCCCGACAGCACGACGACGCGCGCGTCGGTGCGCGCCGCCAGCGCGTCGATCGCCTCCGCCAGCGCGGCGAACATCGCGGGGTCGAGCGCGTTCATCTTGTCCGCGCGCGTCAGCCGCACGTCGGCGATCCCGTCCGCCACGGTGATGGAGACCCGGTCGGTCATGCGTCGCTCTCCCTCGCTAAGTCGATCGTTTTGCCGTGCCTAGCCCGGCGGGTCGGGCGCCGCAACCAGCCGGTAGCCGCGCGCCCGATCGGTGCGCAGCATCGCGAAGGGCGCGCCGCGGTCCAGCCGGGCGCGCAGCCGCGACACCTGCACCGCCAGCACGTTGGTGCCCGGCGCGAAGCGCAGGCCGAAGACCGCGCGGTGCAGCTCCGCGTGCGGCACCGTGCGCCCCGCCCGCCGCGCGAGATGGGCGAGCAGCGCGTACTCGCGCGGCAGCAGCGCCAGCGCGCGGCCGTCGCGCCAGCCCGCGCGCGCCACGGGATCGAGCACCAGCGGCCCCACCGCCACCACGCCCCGCGCGCGCAGCAGCCGCGCGGCGCGGCTGGCGATCAGCGCGTCGGGCGCGCCGACGGCGACCGCGTCCGCCGCGTCGCCGTCGTCCAGCGCCGCCGCCTCCGCCGCGGCGTCGGCCGCCACCGCCAGCAGCGCCGCGCCCGCGTGCCGCCACTCGCCCAGCGCCTCGGCGGGGACCACCAGCACCGCGTCGCCCGCACCGATCCCGCGCGCCGCCAGCGCCGCCGCCACCCCCGGCCGATCGATCAGCACGCGCACCCCCACGCGCGGCGTCCTACGACGCGGCCGCATCCTCCGCGCGGCCGGGCTTCTCCGAAACGGAGCGGTCGGCCAGCCACGCCCGGGCCATCCGCGCGACCGCGGGGTCGACATCGTCGCACGCGCGCTCGAACGCCGACGGATCGTCCAGCGCGGCAAGCGCGGTGGCGCGCATCCGCGGCATCGGGTGGCGCGCCGCCAGGTCGCGCGCCAGTCCCTCGCCCGCCGCGCCGCCCAGTTCCACCGCCAGCGTCACCAGCGCCTCGGACGGGGCGATGCTCAGCGTCTCGACCACCTGGTCGCGCTCGACGTCGAAGCGATACTGGTCGCGCCACTGCTGCGCGCGGTCGGTACCGAGGACGTTGAGCGAGACGGAGAAGGCGTCGGGCGGCAGCTGGCGGTGGACGTCGCGGTGCGCGCGATAGAGCATCAGCTTGCCGGGCGTCAGCCGCGATCGCTCCTCGAACACCAGTCCCGCGCGCTCCCCCGGCAGCCGCGCGGCGCCGTCGCTGGCATAATCGTCGCTCCAATAACCGGGGCCGAGATAGCCGTAGGTGAGGAAGGAGAAATTGTGGTCGTGCGCCACGTCGTAGAAGAACGGCGCGGTGCCGCCCGCGCGCACCACCGCATCCTCGCGCGCGGGCCAGAAATTGGCGCGCAGCGCGAAGCGGGCGCGCGGCGGGGCGAGCAGCAGCACCTGCGCCCCGTAGCCGGCGGCGGACTGGCCGGCGAAGCGCCGCTCCAGCTCGGCCATCGCCAGGTCGGACAGGAAGCGCCGGTTGCGCCCGAGCCGCGCCAGCCACGGCCCCATGGCGGCGAACCCGTCCTCGTCGCGCGGATCGAAGCGCTCTGTCTCCAGTGCGTCGATCAGCTCGCCCAGCTCGATCGACTCGCCCCCTTCGGCCTCGATCACGCGCGGCACAGGCGCGCCTCCACCATCGGCAGCGTCGCGGCGGCGGCGGCCCGCACCTCCGCATTCGTGTCGGTCGCGGCCATCGTGCGCAACCGCGGCGCGGCGGCCGCGGCGTCGAGCGCCAGCCACTCGCGCATCGCCGCCCAGCGCAGGTGGAAGGCGGCATGGTGCGTGGCCACCTCGAAGCACGGCGCGGCGTCGATGCGGCCCGACAGCCGCAGCAGCGTCAGCAGCATGCGCGCGCGCGACCCCGCCTCGTCGTTGCTCGCCACGCGGCGCAGCGCGCCCGTGGCGCGATCGTACTCGCGCGTCAGGCCCGCGCGGCCCGCGCGCGGCGCCACCGTCAGCGTCACGACGTCGCGCTCCGCCCCCTCGATCAGGTAGGCGCGGCGGCGGCCGTCGAGCGTCACGATCGCGCCGTCGAACAGCGGCCGCGGCGCCAGCGCGACGGCTGGCGGCGCGTCGGCGGCGGCGAAATCGGCCCCCGCCTCTCCCGCATCCCCCGCATCCCCCGCACCCCACGCCAGCAGCGTCGCCGCGCCCGCGCGATGGTAGCGCGTCACCGACACGCGTCCCGACACCGCCAGCGTCGTCGCGGGCGGCCGTGCGCGCAGCACCGCGGCGGAGATGACCGACGCGACGAGGATCGCGTGCGCTCCTTGCGCCAGCACCGCGCTGGTGCGCAGCGGATCGCGCGCGGCGCGCAGCGGCGGCTCGGCGAAGGGATCGTCGGCCAGTGCCGCGATCCACGGCGCCAAGAGCGGCGCGACCCACCACGGATCGGCCAGCAGCTGCCGGGCGGGCGCGACCAGCGCCTCCGGCTCATCCTCGCCCACCGCGGCCAGCGCGTCGCGCACCGCCCGTCCCGCGGCGTCCGGCGTCACGGCAACAGCGGGCTGTTCTTCGCGATGACGACGATCGCGACCGTGTATTCGTAGGTGCCGTCCGCCACCTGCTCCAGCGCGCGGATGGCGCCGCAATTGGCGACCTGCGTGCCCAGGTCGACGATCTGCGCGATGTCGATGCCCCGAATGTCCATGCCGTCCCCCTCCTCGCTACGGCGCCGATCCTGGCCCGCGATGCCGGCGCGGCGTGAGTTACAACGCTGCAATGTTGCACCGCGGCGCGGCGGGTGTAGGGGGAGGCGGATGGACTATGATCCCTCGACCATGCCGGTGGCGGCCATCGCGGACCATCGCTTCGGCGGCCACAGCGGGCGGCTGGGAATCCGCTTCCACGCGCGCGGCGAGGGCTGGATCGAGCTGGCGCTGCCGTGGCGCGCGGACATGGTGGGCGACGAGGAGACGGGCGTGCTCGCGTCCGGTCCGATCATCGCGACCATGGACGTGGCGACCAGCCTGGCGGTGTGGAACCGCACCGGCGCCTTCGCGCCGCACGCCACGCTGGACCTGCGGATCGACTATCTGCGCCCCGCGCGCCCGCACGCGACCGTCATCGGCCGTGCCGAGTGCCTGCGCGTGGCGCGCTCGATCGCCTTTACCCGCGGCATCGCGCACGACGGCGATCCGGCCGATCCGATCGCGCACGTCGCCGCCACCTTCATGGTGCCGAGCGGCACCTATCCGCGGACGGCGACGGGGACGGCGTCGTGAAGCTGCCCCCCTATGCCGCGTTGCTGGGCGTTGCAGCGGAGAGGGCCGAGGACGGGTCGCCCGTGATCGTGATGCCATTCGGCGAGGACGTGCTGGGGCGCCCCGGCTTCCTGCAGGGCGGCGCGATCTCCGGCCTGCTGGAGGTGGCCGCCATCGCCGCGCTGCGCCACGCGCTGGAGAACGAGGGGGGCGCCGAGCCGTCGCCGCGGATCAAGCCGATCAACGCCACCGTCGACTTCATGCGCGGCGGGCGCGACCACGACACGCGCGCGATCGGCATCGTCACCCGGCTGGGCAACCGCGTCGCCAACGTCGAAGCGCTGGCGTGGCAGGACGACCGCACCCGCCCGATCGCGGCGGCGCGGATGAACTACCTGATCGAGCGAGAGGGATAGACGGGGAGGGCGCGCCCGCGGCTACGCCGGGTCCAGCCGGATCAGCCGCCCGCCCGCGCCGTCCTCCAGCACGAAGATCGCGCCGTCGGGCGCCTGCTCCACCTCCCTGATCCGCGCTCCCAGCGGAATGCGCGCCACCTCGCTGGCACCGCCGCCGGTCACGCGCACGCGCACCAGCCCCTGCGCGGTCAGGCCGGCGAGGACGAAGTCGCCGTCCCAGCCGGCGAACATCGTGCCGCGATACTGGATCATCCCGCCCGGCGAGATCACCGGGGTCCAGCTGACCAGCGGCGCCGCGACCGCCGGGTTGGTCGCGTGCCGCGGATAGGCCGCGCCGCCGTAGCGGCTTCCCTCCGACACCGCGTCCCAGCCGTAGTTGGCGCCGCGCCGGACCAGGTTGAACTCGTCGCCGCCCTCCGGCCCCATCTCGCTCTCGAACAGCCGCCCGTCGTCGGCGAAGACCAGACCGTAGGGATTGCGGTGGCCGTAGGACCAGATCTCGCCCTTCGCGCCCGCGGTGCCGGTGAACGGATTGTCCGCCGGCACGCTGCCGTCCAGGTTCAGGCGGATCACCTTGCCCAGCGTCTTCGTCAGGTCCTGCGCCGGCGAGCCCTGCTGGCGCTCGCCCGCGGTCACGAACAGCTTGCCGTCGGGCGAGAAGGCGATGCGCCCGCCGAAATGACCGTCCCCGGACACCTTCGGGTCCTGCCGCCAGACGACCGTCACGTCGGAGAGCGAGCCGCGCCCGTCCGCCGCGATGGTCAGCGTACCGCGCGCCACCGCCAGCCCCTTGCCGCCGCTGCCCGCCTCGGCATAGCTCCACCACACCCGCCGGTTGCCGGCGTGGCCCGGATCGAGCGCGACGTCGAGGAGGCCGCCCTGCCCGCCCGCCGCCACCGCGGGCAGGCCGGACACCGACGTCACCACTCCCGCGGTCGTCACCAGCCGCAGCGTGCCCGCCTTCTCCGTCACCAGCAGGCGGCCATCGGGCAGGAACGCCATGGCCCAGGGATTGTCGAACGTCGCCACGTTCGTCCGCCGCACCGCACCCGTGCTGGTCGCCGTCGGGCTGGGCAGCGGCGCGGGGGACGCGCTGGCGGTGGGGCTGGGCAGCGCGGACACGGTGGGCGCCGGCGCGGGCGTGTCGCTGCCGCCGTCGTCGTCGCCGCCGCAGGACGCGAGCACCGCCAGCGCGAGCGCGCCCGTGCCCAGCGCGGCGAGCCGGCCGCGCGTCACCTTGCCGCCCCCGCCGTTCCCGCCCCCGCCGTCCCGGCCGGCATCCCCGTGGCGGGCGTCAGCTTCAGCAGCCGGCCCTGCGATTCGCGCCCGCCGTCCTCCAGCACGTAGATCGCGCCGTCCGGCCCCTGCTCCACCTCCCTGATCCGCGCGCCCATGTCGAACTGGTCTCCCTTGCTCGCGTTCGTGCCGTTCAGGTCGACGCGCACCAGCGCCTTGGACGACAGGCCGCCGATGAAGGCATCGCCTTTCCACTGCGGGAACAGGTCGCCGGAGTAGATCATCAGCCCGCCGGGCGAGATGACCGGGTTCCACCACACCTTGGGCGCCTCGTAGCCGTCGCCGGGGGCGTGGTCCGGAATGGGGCGGCCATCGTAATGGTCGCCGTTGGAGACGTTGGGATAGCCGTAGTTGCGGCCGGGCAGGATCAGGTTGACCTCATCCCCGCCCTTGGGCCCCATCTCCTGTTCCCAAAGGTTGCCCTGCGCGTCGAAGGCGATACCCAGCAGGTTGCGGTGGCCATAGGACCAGACCTCCGGCTTGAAGCCCTGCGCGGCCAGCGGGTTGCCCGGCGCGGGCTTTCCGTCGAGCGTCAGGCGCAGCACCTTGCCCAGCACGCCGGACTTGTCCTGCGCGGGCGTGAACTTCTGCCGCTCGCCCGCGGTGAAGAACAGAGACTTGCCGTCGGGCGCGAAGGCGATGCGGCCCGAGTAATGGCCGTCGCCCTCCACCAGCGGATAGGCGCGGTAGATCGCCTCGATCTGCCGCAGCCGCTCGCCGCCCGCCGCCAGGTCCAGCACCGCGCGGGCCAGCACCACGCCCTTGCCGCCCTGTCCGGCGGCGGAATAGCTGAAGTAGACCTGCCGGTTCTGCGCGAATCCGGGCGCCAGCACGACGTCCATCAGCCCGCCCTGTCCCGCCGCATCGACCGGGACCGTCGCCACCGTGCGGCGCTGCCTGCCGTCGGCGGAGACGAGCAGCATCTCGCCCTTCTTCTCCGTCACCAGCATCCGACCGTCGGGCAGGAAGGTCATCGCCCAGGGCGCGTCGAAGTCGGCCACCGGGGTCATCGCGAAGGGGCGCGCGCCGGTGGCGGCCGGCGCGGCGTCTCCGCCCTGCGGCGCAGCGGAGCAGGCGGCGGGGATGGCGAAGGCGGCGAGGAGGGCGAGGCGACGGATCAAGGCGGACCCCTTTGTTTTTCGTGACCAATGTCAAAGCCGGCCGGGGCGCATGGTTCCCGCGCGCGGCCCCGCTCGCGCCCGCTTGCGGCGCGAACGCAGCCGCGCTATATCGCCCGTGCTTTCTCTTACATCGCCAGATGCAAGGGGCTGCGGGGCCTGCCCCGCGGCGCGAAACCGCTTTGTTGCGAAAAGGCCCGTCTTGACCGACCAGAATGCGCTCACCACGCTGATCGAACCCGAAGCCGCCGCGCTCGGCTTCGACCTCGTGCGCGTGCGGTTGTTCGGCAAGGGCGACGAGCGCACCTTGCAGGTGATGGCCGAGCGGCCCGACACGCGCCAGCTGACGATCGACGACTGCGCCGACCTGTCGCGCCGCCTGTCCGACCGGCTCGACGCGCTGGAGGCGGAAGGGCGCGACCCGATCGAGGGGGCGTACCGGCTGGAGGTCTCCTCGCCGGGCATCGACCGCCCGCTCACCCGGCTGAAGGACTATGCCGACTGGGCCGGGCACGAAGCGCGCATCGTCCTGACCGAAGCGGTCGACGGGCAGAAACAGTTCAAGGGCGATCTCGAAGGCATCGACGCCGACGGGCAGATCGCGGTCCGCCATCCGCGCACCGGCGTGGTGGCGCACGTGCCCTTCGCCCTGATCGCCGATGCCAAGCTGGTGCTGACCGACCGGCTGATCGACGCCACCGTCCCGCTCTCGATGGAGGGAGCGGAAGAAGAGATAATCCAGGACACGTCCGCGGACGAAGAAGAGGAAACCCACTGAGATGGCCACGGGCGTCACCGCCAACCGTGCGGAGCTGATCGCGATCGCGAATTCGGTCGCCAGCGAGAAGATGATCGACAAGGCGATCGTCATCGAGGCGATGGAGGACGCGATCCAGCGCGCCGCCCGTACCCGCTACGGCCAGGAGATGGACATCCGCGCCAAGCTGGACGCCAACAACGGCGACCTGCGCCTGTGGCGCGTGGTCGAGGTGGTGGAGGAGGTCGACGACCTCTACAAGCAGGTGGACGTGAAGGGCGCGCAGAAGCTGCAGCCCGGCGCGGTGGTCGGCGACTATCTGGTCGATCCGCTGCCGCCGATCGAGTTCGGCCGCATCCAGGCGCAGGCCGCCAAGCAGACCATCTTCCAGAAGGTCCGCGACGCCGAGCGCGAGCGCCAGTACGAGGAGTTCAAGGACCGCGCGGGCGAGATCATCACCGGCGTCGTCAAGCGCGTGGAGTTCGGCCACATCGTCGTCGACCTGGGCCGCGCCGAGGGCGTCATCCGCCGCGACGCGCAGATCCCGCGCGAGGTCGTGCGCGTCAACGACCGCATCCGGTCGCTGATCCTGAAGGTGGTGCGCGAGAACCGCGGGCCGCAGATCTTCCTTTCCCGCGCGCATCCCGACTTCATGAAGAAGCTGTTCGCGCAGGAAGTGCCCGAGATCTACGACGGTATCATCGAGATCAAGGCGGCGGCGCGCGATCCCGGCAGCCGCGCGAAGATCGGCGTCATTTCGCACGACAGCAGCATCGACCCGGTCGGCGCCTGCGTCGGCATGAAGGGCAGCCGCGTCCAGGCCGTCGTGCAGGAGATGCAGGGCGAGAAGATCGACATCATCCCGTGGTCGCCCGACACCGCCACCTTCGTCGTCAACGCGCTGCAGCCCGCCAACGTGGCGCGCGTGGTGATCGACGAGGAAGAGGACCGGATCGAGGTGGTCGTGCCCGACGACCAGCTCTCCCTCGCCATCGGCCGCCGCGGCCAGAACGTGCGCCTCGCCAGCCAGCTGACCGGCAAGGGCATCGACATCCTGACCGAGGCGGACGCGAGCGAGAAGCGGCAGAAGGAGTTCACCGAGCGGACGGAGATGTTCCAGAACGAGCTGGACGTGGACGAGACGCTGGCGCAGCTGCTGGTCGCGGAAGGCTTCGGCGCGCTGGAAGAGGTCGCCTATGTCGAGCTCGACGAGCTGGCGGGTATCGAGGGCTTCGACGAGGACCTGGCGCAGGAACTGCAGAGCCGTGCCGCCGAGGCGCTGGAGCGCCGCGAGGCCGCCGACCGCGAGGAACGTCAGGGGCTGGGCGTCGAGGACGCGCTCGCCGAGCTGCCGTACCTCACCGAGGCGATGCTGGTGACGCTGGGCAAGGCGGGCATCAAGACGCTGGACGACCTCGCCGACCTCGCCACCGACGAACTGGTCGAGAAGAAGCGCGCCGAGCCGCGCCGCCGCAACGACGAGGCGCCGCGCCGCGACCGGCCGGAGAACAAGGGCGGCGTGCTGGGCGAGTACGGCCTGTCCGACGAGCAGGGCAACGAGATCATCATGGCCGCCCGCGCGCATTGGTTCGCCGACGAGGACGCCGCGCCGGTCGACGGGGCGGAGCAGCAGGAGGCCTGATGCCCTTCGTCTCGATCAGACTGGCAGGCGCGGCCAGCGCCGCGCAGAAGGCGGGGATCGTGGCCGACGTCACGACCTCGCTGGTCACGCGCCTGGGCAAGAACCCGGCCGCGGTGCAGGTCGTGATCGAGGAAGTGTCGCCGGAGAATTACGGCGCGGGCGGCGTACTGATCGCCGACCGCGACCGACCGAGGGAGGACGCGGATGCGGCACCCTCGCAATGACACGGTAGCGGCGCCGGGCAAGCCAACGAGCGGCATCGCTCGCCACCCTGGATCCCGGGACCAGCCCGGGATGACGGGACCGATCCGTCATGCCGGGCTGGTCCCGGCATCCAGGGCGTCAGGCGTCGCGGTCGGCTGGCATCGGCGGCAGACCCAGGTCGCCGGCAAGGTCTCGCCAGCGAGGATTGCCCGCCTCGATCAGGTTCAGCTTGTATCGCCGCGGCCATTTCTTGATCCGTTTCTCGGTGGCGATGGCGTCGAGCATCGTCTCGGCCATATCGAACCAGACGAGCCGGTGGACGCTGTAGCGAGTGGTGAACCCGGCAGAGGTGTCGTCGCGATGCTGCATCAGTCGCCCGACGAGGTTCGACGTGACGCCGACGTAGAGCGTGCCGTTGCGCCCGCTTGCCAGGATGTAGACGCACGGTTGCCGCTCCCTCATCCGACCCAGCGTGCGCTGCCCTGGATGCCGGGACAGGCCCGGCATGACGGACTTCATCATGACTGACCCCGTCCGCTCCTGCATCCTCACCCGCGACCGCGCCTCGCCCGATGCGCTGGTGCGGCTGGCGCTGGCGCCCGACGGCGCGGTGCTGCCCGACGTGCGCGGCAAGGCGCCCGGGCGCGGCGCGTGGATCGGGGTGACGCGTGCCGAGCTGGAGCAGGCGATCGCCAAGGGTCGGCTGCGCGGCGCCCTGTCGCGCGCGTTCAGGACGGGCGAGCTGACCATCGCCGAGGACCTGCCCGCCCGCATCGCCGCCGCGCTGGAGCGCAGCGCGCTCGATCGTCTTGGGCTGGAGGCCCGCGCGGGCAATCTCGCTACCGGGTCGGACCGGATCGAGCAGGCGGCGCGCGGCGGCAAGCTCCATGCGCTGTACCACGCCGCCGACGCGGGGGAGGACGGCGCGCGCAAGCTGGCGCAGGCGTGGCGCGTCGGTTCCGACCGCGAAGGATCCGACCTCAGGGGCTTGGCGCTGCCGGTCCCGCGCACCATATTGGGATTGGCGCTGGGACGTGAGAATGTGGTACACGTCGGCGTCATCGACCGTTCGGCAGCGACGCGCACCGGGGAAGCCCTGGCGCGCTGGCTGCGCTTTATCGGCCCTGAACTGACCTCCGCCCCTTGCGCACCGGCCGCGCAAGGCGCATCGGCGCCCGGTTTCGACCGGCCGGCGTCGACGATTCCCGGGGCCGCGACGACAGACGAGGATATTGAGTGAGCGAGACCGACAACGACAAGCCGAAACTCGGAATGCGCCAGCCGCTGGGGCTGAAGCGCACGGTCGAGACCGGCAAGGTGAAGCAGAGCTTCAGCCACGGCCGTAGCAATACGGTGGTGGTCGAGGTGAAGCGTCGCCGCGTGCTCGGTCCGCAGGGCGCCACGGCGGAGCCGACGCCGGCGCCCGCGCCCGCCGCGGCGCCGGCCCCTGCGCCGCAGCCGAGCGCCCCCGCGCCGCGCCCCGCCCCCGCCGGAGAGACCGCGCAGGAGCGGCAGACGCGCCTGCTGCGCGAGGCGGAGGAGCAGCGGATGCACGCGCTGGAGGATGCGCGCCGCCGTGAGGAGACGGAGAAGCAGCGCGCCGCCGAGGCCGCGGCCGAGCAGGCCGCGCGCCGCGCGGAGGAAAAGGCGCGTGCCGAGGCGGAAGCCGCCGCGCCGCCGCCGCCGCCGCCGCCTGCCCCGCCCGAAGCGGCACCGGCCGAGCCCGTGGCGGTTAAATCCGCACCGGTCGAGGCCGCGCCGGTGGCCAAGGCCGCGCCCGCGACGCCCGAGCCCGCACCCGCGCCCGCTCCGGTGGCGCAGACGCCTGCTCCCGCGCCCACCCCTGCCGCCCCGCCGCCGCCCCCGCCCGTGCTGGAGCTGGGTCGCGATCCCTCGATGCCTGCGCCGCGGCGCTTCTCGCCGGTGGCGCGTCCGGAGATCCCGAAGCCGCAGCCCAAGCCCGAGCCGAAGCCCGCTGCCGCGCCCGCCGCGGCGTCGGGCACCGCTTCGGGTGCCGGCGCCCCGCG
The DNA here is from genome assembly GCF_012035195.1 of Sphingomonas corticis. Classification (GTDB taxonomy): domain Bacteria; phylum Pseudomonadota; class Alphaproteobacteria; order Sphingomonadales; family Sphingomonadaceae; genus Sphingomonas; species Sphingomonas corticis. The sequence goes on along the minus strand of NZ_JAAVJH010000003.1, from coordinate 42,234 downwards.
CCCGCTTCCCGGTGGTTCGGCCACGCCGCGCAACGCCGCGCCGGCCGCGCGCCCGCAGCAGCGCGACCGCAAGTCGGAGGAGCGCCGTGGCGGCAAGCTGACCGTCAACCGCGCGCTGAACGAGGATGGCGCGCGCGCCCGCAGCCTCGCCGCGCTGAAGCGCGCGCGCGAGAAGGAGAAGCGCCACTACGGCGGCCCGCGCGAGCCGCAGGTGAAGCAGGTCCGCGACGTGCAGGTGCCCGAGGCGATCACCGTCCAGGAGCTCGCCAATCGCATGGCGGAGAAGGGCTCCGACCTGGTCAAGACGCTGTTCAAGATGGGCTCGCCCGTCACCATGACGCAGACGATCGACCAGGACACGGCCGAGCTGCTGGTGACCGAGTTCGGCCACAACATCGTCCGCGTCAGCGACAGCGACATCGACCTGGCGCTCGACACGACCGAGGACACGGAGGACCAGCTTCAGCCGCGTCCGCCGGTGGTGACGATCATGGGCCATGTCGACCACGGCAAGACCAGCCTGCTCGACGCGCTGCGCGGCACGGACGTGGTGCGCGGCGAGGCCGGCGGCATCACGCAGCACATCGGCGCCTATCAGGTGACGCTGAAGGACAAGTCGAAGATCACCTTCCTCGACACGCCCGGCCACGAGGCGTTCACCGCCATGCGCGCGCGCGGTGCCGACGTGACCGACATCGTCGTGCTGGTGGTGGCCGCGGACGACGGGCTGATGCCGCAGACGATCGAGGCGATCAACCATACCCGCGCCGCGGGCAAGCCGATGATCGTGGCGATCAACAAGATCGACAAGCCCGACGCCAACGCCCAGCGCGTGCGCGAGCGCCTGCTGTCCGAGGACGTGCAGGTCGAGAGCATGGGCGGCGAAACGCAGGACGTGGAGGTCTCCGCGCTGAAGAAGACCGGGCTGGACGAGCTGATCGAGAAGATCCAGCTCCAGGCCGAGCTGATGGAGCTGCGCGCCAATCCGGACCGCGACGCCGAGGGCATCGTCGTCGAGGCGAAGCTGGACAAGGGCCGCGGGCCGGTCGCCACGGTGCTGGTCACGCGCGGCACGCTGAAGGTCGGCGACGTGTTCGTCGTCGGCGCGGAGAGCGGCAAGGTGCGCGCGATCGTCGACGACAAGGGCCGTCCGCTGAAGTCGGCCTCGCCGTCGATGCCGGTGGAGGTGCTCGGCATCTCCGGCACGCCGTCGGCGGGCGACCAGCTGCAGGTGGTCGAGAACGAGGCGCGCGCGCGCGAGGTCGCCGAGTATCGCCAGGGCGTGCTGACGCACAAGCGCACCACGGCGGCGCCGGCGAGCCTGGAGAGCATGTTCTCCGCATTGGCGGCGAACAAGGCGATCGAGTACCCGCTGGTCGTCAAGGCCGACACGCAGGGCACCGTCGAGGCGATCGTCGCGGCGATCAACAAGATCAGCACCGACGACATCAAGGCGCGGATCCTGCACTCGGGCGTGGGCGGCATCACGGAGAGCGACGTGAACGTCGCCGCGGCGAGCGGCGCACCGATCATCGGCTTCAACGTGCGTCCGAACGCCAACGCGCGACAGATCGCCGAGCGGCACAAGGTGGCGTTGAAATATTACGACGTCATCTACGACCTGATCGACGAGATCCGCGCCGGCATGGCGGGCGAGCTCGGGCCGGAGGCGTTCGAGACCGTCGTGGGCCGCGCCGAGATCCGCGAGGTCTTCTCCGCGGGCAAGCACGGCAAGGCCGCGGGCCTGCTGGTGGTCGAGGGTGTCATTCGCAAGGCGCTCAAGGCCCGCATCACGCGCAACGACGTCATCATCTACCAGGGCGAGATCGCGTCGCTCCGCCGCTTCAAGGACGACGTCGCCGAGGTGCGCGCCGGCCTGGAGTGCGGCGTGACCTTCTCGCAGAACTTCACCGACATCCGCGGTGGGGATTATCTGGAGACGTACGAGGTCGAACTGCGCGAGCGGACGCTGTAGTCGGCGACGGTCCGGCCATGCCGCGCACCGTCGCCTTCCTCGGCAGCGTGAACGTGGGCGGCAACCGGGTGGCGATGGCGGAGCTGCGCGCGGCGCTGGCCGACGCGGGCTTCGCCAACGTCGCCACGGTGACGGCGAGCGGGAACGTGCTGTTCGATCACGACGGGACGTCCGACGCGGCGCTGGCCGCCCGCGTCGGCGACGTGGTGGCGGCGCGCTTCGGCTTCCGCACCTTCGCGGCGGTGCGCACCGCGGTGGAGGTAGCGGCGGCGATGGCCGACAATCCCTTCGCGACCGACGGGGAGGAGAAGCTGGTGCACACCCTCTTCCTCGATGGCCCGCTGTCGGCGGACGGCTTCGCCCGCCTGGTCGCGGACCACCGCGGGCGCGAGCGGCTGGCCGCGGGCGACCGGGCGGTGCACATCGACTATGTCGATGGCGCCGGACCCAGCAAGCTGACGAAGACCTTCATCGAGAAACGCATCGGCCGACAGGGCACCGCGCGCAACCTGCGCTCGCTCGCCCGCATCCACGCCGTCATGACCCAGGCACAGACATGAACCCGAACCGCGACTCCGCCGAACCATCCGTCCGCACGCTGCGCGTGGGCGAACAGGTGCGCCACGTTTTGTCGGAGATCCTGCAGCGCGGCGACGTGCACGACGACGTGCTCGCCAGCCACCTCGTCAGCATCACCGAGGTGCGCATGTCCCCCGACCTGCGCCACGCCACCGTCTTCGTGAAGCCGCTGCTCGGTCGCGACGAGGACGCGGTGCTGAAGGCGCTGCGCACCAACACCGCCTACCTCCAGCGCGAAGTCGCGAAACGCGTGCGGATGAAATATGCCGCGCGGCTGAAGTTCCTGGCGGACGAGAGCTTCGACGAGGGCAGTCACATCGACCGCCTGCTACGCGACCCCGCAGTGGCGCGCGACCTTGACGGCGAGTGAAGTAAGACGCATCTTACCGCGATGAACGCGCATACCCGCATCTCGGAGAAGGGCCAGGTCGTGGTGCCCAAGGCAACGCGGGACCGGCTCGGATGGCAGCCCGGCACGGATCTCGAGATCTTCGAGAGCGACGATGCCGTCACCTTGCGCCGCCGCGGGACAGGAGGCCGGATTAGCGTGGAGGAGGCCGTCGCCCGCTTTCGTGCGCTCTATCGGCACGAAGGGGCGCCGGTGCCGGTGGGGCAGCTCGGCTGGTCCCCCGACATCGCCGATGACGATCGTTGAGGGCCGTCGACACCAACGTCCTCGCCCGATTGATCCTGCAGGACGATCCGCATCAGGCCGCCGCCGCCAGGGCGGTCATCGAGCAACCCGTGTGGATACCGGCGTCGGTGTGGCTGGAACTCGGATGGGTTCTGTCCCGCAGAATGGGCCTCGAGCGTGGCACGGTTGCAGCGGCGCTGTCCGGTCTCTTGATGACCGAGACCGTCCATGTGTCCGATCGGAACGGCCTGGCTTGGGCGATCGAGCGCTACCGCGCGGGAGCGGACTGGGCCGATGCGGTGCATCTCGTCGCGTCACGCGGCGTGGCCGACGCCTTCGTCACGTTTGACCGGGGCGTGACTCGGGAGTTGGGCGACGCCCCCCTGCCGGTCGAGACGCTCGCCTGATGGCCAAGCTCTACTTCTACTACGCCAGCATGAACGCGGGCAAATCGACCAACCTCCTCCAAGCCGACTTCAACTATCGCGAGCGCGGCATGGCGACGATGCTGTTCACCGCCGCGGTGGACGATCGCTTCGCCGCCGGCACGATCACGTCGCGGATCGGCCTCGCCGCCGCCGCGACGATGTTCGACGCCGCCACCGATATCGCCGCGCTGGTGGAGGAACGCCACGCGCGCGAGCGGGTGGCGTGCGTGCTGGTGGACGAGGCGCAGTTCCTGTGCGCGCGCCAGGTCGACCAGCTGGCGCACATCGCGGACACGCTCGGCGTCCCCGTGCTCGCCTACGGCCTGCGCACCGACTTCCGCGGCGCGCTGTTCGAGGGGTCGGCGCGGCTGCTGGCGCTCGCCGACGCGCTGGTGGAGATCAAGTCGGTGTGCGCGTGCGGGCGCAAGGCGACGATGAACCTGCGCGTCGACGACACCGGTCGCGCGGTGGCGGAGGGGCGACAGACGGAGATCGGCGGCAACGACCGCTACGTCGCGCTATGCCGGCGGCACTTCGGTGAGGCGCTGCGGAACGGCTGATGCCGTAGCATCGATCAACCTGACCTAGCCTTCATTCACCCCCTCCCCTATCTCGCGCGCATGGACCCCAACGGTATCATTTGGTCGGCGGCGGTGTGGATCATCCCGCTGGTGATCGCGATCGTCTTTCACGAGGTCGCGCACGGGCTGGCCGCACGCGCGCTGGGCGATCCCACTGCGGATGAGCTGAAGCGCCTCAGCCTCAATCCGCTGCGCCACGTCGATCCGATCGGCACCGTCGTCCTGCCGCTGATGCTGGCCATCGCCAAGGCGCCGGTGTTCGGCTGGGCGAAGCCGGTGCCGGTGGACGCGCGGCGGCTGGCGAATCCGCGCAAGGGGATGCTGCTGGTGGCGCTCGCCGGGCCGGGATCGAACCTGCTGCTCGCCTTTGTCGGCGCGGTGATGCTGGGCGTGTTCGCGTCCAGCGTGGCGGTGGCGCCCGCGGGCAGCGCCGCGGCGTTTCTGGCGACGAACCTCGTCAACTTCCTCATCATCAACGTCTTCCTCGCGATCTTCAACCTGATCCCCCTGCCGCCGTTCGATGGCGGCCACGTGGTCGCAGGGCTGCTGCCGGAGCGGCTGGCGCTGCAATGGGACCGGCTGGCGCGCTTCGGCTTCCCGCTGCTCATCGTCCTGCTGCTGGTGCTGCCCGCGCTGTTCCCCGCCGCCAATCTGGTGCAGCGGCTGGTCGCCCCGCCGGCGCAGGCGCTGGTGGAGCAATATCTGAAGCTCGCGTCCGTTTTCGGCTGACGGCGATGCTCCACGGCTGGCTGATCCTCGACAAGCCGCTCGCGCTCGGCTCCACGCAGGGAGTCTCCGCGGTGAAGCGCGCGCTGCGCACCGCCGGGCACGGCAAGGCGAAGGTCGGGCACGGCGGCACGCTCGACCCGCTGGCCACCGGCGTGCTGCCGATCGCGATCGGCGAGGCGACGAAGCTGGCCGGGCGGATGCTGGACGGCGACAAGGTCTACGACTTCACGATCCGCTTCGGGGAGCAGACGGACACGCTCGATGCCGAGGGGCAGGTGGTCGCGACCAGCGACGTGCGCCCGACGCGTGCGGAGGTGGAGGCGGTGCTGGTGCGGTTCACCGGCGCGATCCAGCAGGTGCCGCCGGCCTATTCGGCGCTGAAGGTCGACGGGCAGCGCGCCTACGACCTCGCGCGCGCGGGCGAGGAGGTGGCTCTCGCGACACGCAAGGTGACGGTGCGGTCGCTCCAGATCCTCCCCGAGCTTGCCCCGGCGAGGGGGACCAGCGAAGCTGGTGGAGGGGTGGATACGGTGAGCGCGCCGTATCCACCCCTCCACCACCCGGCTGCGCCGGGCGGTCCCCCTCCCCGAGCGAAGCGCGGGGAGGATAGCATCACCCTCGCCGCGCACGTCTCCAAGGGCACCTACATCCGCTCCCTCGCACGCGACATCGCGGTCGCGCTCGGCACCGTCGGGCACGTCACCTACCTGCGCCGCACCCGCGCCGGGCCGTTCACCCTCGACGCGGCGATATCGCTGGACATTCTCGACGAAGCCGCTAAGGGCCGCACCCTTGAAGAATACCTCCTGCCGCTGAGCGCAGGGCTGGACGACATCCCGGCTCTTCCGCTCGCTCCCGACCAGGCAGGGGCGCTCCGACAGGGGCGGGTACTGGCCGGGATCGCCGCCGACGAGGGTCAGGCGCTGGCGACGCTGGATGGCATTCCGGTCGCGCTGGTGGAGATCGAGCACGGACTGATCCGTGTCGTTCGCGGCTTCAACCTGTAAGAGATGTCGAAGGAAACAGAATGTCGATCACCGCCGAACGCCGTCAGGAAGTCATCAAGGAACATGCCCGCGCCGAGGGCGACACCGGGTCGACCGAGGTGCAGGTCGCGATCCTGACGGAGCGGATCAAGAACCTGACCGAGCATTTCAAGGGTCATGCGAAGGACAACCATTCGCGGCGCGGCCTGCTGATGATGGTCAACAAGCGGCGCTCGCTGCTGGACTATCTGCGCAAGACCGACGGCGACCGCTACCTGGCGCTGATCGGGAAGCTGGGTCTTCGGAAGTGAAATAAAGGCGCCGCAAGGCGCCTTTATTTCATCCCGGGCTCCGACCCGGGATCCAGTAAGTACGGAGCGCGGGAGCGCTTCTCCAGCCGCTGGAGCTGGACCCCGGCTTTCGCCGGGGTGGACGGAGAGGAGGCAATTCGGCCTCCTTCCCAAACGAGCCAAGAACGGCTCGCTCACAGGCCCCCCGCGTGATCCGCACCGGGGAGTGAAGGAAATCATATGTTCGATACCAAGAAGGTGGAAATCCAGTGGGGCGGCAAGACGCTGACGCTGGAGACGGGCCGCGTCGCCCGCCAGGCCGACGGCGCGGTGCTCGCGACCCTCGGCGAGACCGTGGTGCTATGCGCCGTCACCGCCGCGAAGACCGTCAAGGAAGGGCAGGACTTCTTCCCGCTGACCGTCCACTATCAGGAGAAATTCTCCTCCAGCGGCCGGATCCCCGGCGGCTTCTTCAAGCGCGAGCGCGGCGCGACCGAGCGTGAGACGCTGGTCAGCCGCCTGATCGACCGCCCGCTGCGCCCGCTGTTCCCCGAAGGCTTCTACAACGAGATCAACTGCATCGCGCAGGTGATGAGCTATGACGGCGAGAACGAGCCCGATCTGCTCGCGATGATCGCCGCCTCGGCCGCGATGACGTTGTCGGGCGTGCCCTTCATGGGCCCGATCGGCGCCGCGCGCGTGGGCTACAAGGACGGCGAGTACGTCCTCAACCCGTCCGACGCCGACGTCGCGACCGGCGAGCTGGACCTGATGGTCGCCGCCACGCACGACGCGGTGATGATGGTCGAATCGGAAGCCAAGGAGCTGTCCGAGGACGTGATGCTGGGCGCGGTGATGTTCGCGCACAAGGCGTCGCAGGACGTGATCGACGCGATCATCGACCTGGCCGAGCAGGCCGCCAAGGACCCGTGGGAGCTGCCCAAGGGCCCGGACCAGTCCGCCGCCAAGACCAAGCTGAAGAAGCTGATCGGCAAGGACATGGAGGCGGCCTACAAGCTGACCGACAAGCAGGCCCGCCAGACCGCGATCAACGCCGCCCGCACCAAGGCGCGCGAGGCGTTCGAGGACCTGAAGCACGAGAATCCGGCCGAGTATCTCGGCACGCTGAAGCTGGTGAAGAAGCTGGAGGCGGAGATCGTCCGCACCGCGATCCTGAAGACCGGCAAGCGTATCGACGGCCGCGACACCAAGACGGTTCGCCCGATTTCGGCGGAGGTCCACTTCCTGCCGCGCGCGCACGGATCGGCGCTGTTCACCCGCGGGGAGACGCAGACGATCGCGACGACCACGCTGGGCACCCGCGACGCGGAGCAGATGATCGACGGGCTGAACGGCCTGTCGTACCAGCACTTCATGCTGCACTACAACTTCCCGCCCTATTCGGTCGGCGAAGTGGGCCGCTTCGGCGCGCCGTCGCGTCGCGACGTCGGCCACGGCAAGCTCGCGTGGCGCGCGCTGCACGCGGTGCTGCCGTCGAAGGAGGAGTTTCCCTACACGATCCGCGTCACCAGCGACATCACGGAGAGCAACGGCTCGTCGTCGATGGCGACGGTCTGCGGCGGTTCGCTGAGCCTGATGGACGCGGGCGTGCCGATCAAGCGCCCGGTCAGCGGCATCGCGATGGGCCTGATCCTGGAAGGCAAGGACTTCGCGGTGCTCAGCGACATCCTGGGCGACGAGGATCATCTGGGCGACATGGACTTCAAGGTGGCGGGCACGTCGGAGGGCATCACCAGCCTTCAGATGGACATCAAGATCGCCGGCATCACCGAGGAGATCATGAAGGTCGCGCTGGCACAGGCACATGACGGCCGCGCGCACATCCTGGGCGAGATGGCGAAGGCACTGGGCGAGACCCGCGGCGAGCTGTCGGCGCACGCGCCGCGGATCGAGACCTTCACGATCGACAAGTCGAAGATCCGCGAAGTGATCGGCACCGGCGGCAAGGTGATCCGCGAGATCGTCGCGACCACCGGCGCGAAGGTCGACATCGACGACGAGGGCGTCATCAAGGTGTCGTCCTCCGACCCCTCGCAGATCGAGGCCGCGATCAAGTGGATCAAGGGCCTGGTCGAGGAGGCCGAGGTCGGCAAGGTCTACGACGGCAAGGTCGTCAACCTGGTCGATTTCGGTGCGTTCGTGAACTTCATGGGCGGCAAGGACGGCCTGGTCCACGTCAGCGAGATCAAGAACGAGCGCGTCGAGAAGGTCTCCGACGTCCTCAGCGAGGGCCAGGCCGTGAAGGTCAAGGTGCTGGAGATCGACCAGCGCGGCAAGGTGCGCCTGTCGATGCGCGTCGTCGATCAGGAGACCGGCGCCGAGCTGGAGGACACCCGCCCGGCGCGCGAACCACGCGGCGATCGGGGCGGCGAGCGCAGCGATCGCGGCCCGCGCCGCGACGGTGGCGATCGTGACGGCGGCGGCCGGGGCCCGCGGCGTGACGGTGATCGCGACGGCGGTCGTGGCCCGCGTCGCGACGGCGGCGGCCGTGGCGGCGAGCGCGGCGAGCGCGGCCCCCGGCGCGAGCGTTCGGAAGGCGGCAAGGATGAGGGCAACGCCCCCGAGTTCGCCCCCGCCTTCCTGACCGGCGACCGCGACTGATCCTCCGGCGATCGCCGACGAACGAAGAGGGCCCCGGCAGCGATGCCGGGGCCTTTTTCCTTCAACTTACATCCGCCTTCGCCGCCCGGGCCGCGGCGCCTGAGCCTAGCCGTCTGCTCCGTCCTCATCCTCGGGATCATCGACGAGGCCGCAATCCTTCGCCAGGTTCTTGACCATCTCTCGTTGCTCCCCGCGATATTCGAGCGCGACCTGTTGAAGGGCGCTATCCAGCAACGCAATCTCCTCAGGATTAAGTTCGTTCAAGGTGGCCGTAATCTCCTCCATCCCCTGGACGGCAGTGTCGAGATCCAATGCCTCCTCGTTGACGGCCTCAAGATACAGAAGGCTAATCGCCACGACGCGAGCGAAAACGAGATAGTTCATTCTTTCACCACCTTCACCCCGATGTTATCGATATTTAACTTCCTTAGGAGCTTCATAGCCTCCCGCTTGGTCTTCTCGTCAGGCACGTCCCATCGCCCGCTGGCATGATTTTGACGAAGGGCGACGGATTGCCGGAGAGCTTGATCCTTCGCTTTCGCCGTGAACCTTATGCTCGTCTTTCGATCGATGTAGACGGGATAGGCATCGTCTTCAAACCCATCGAACCGAACCAGCCTGCGTTTTCCATCCTCGGTCGTGCGGTACAGGCTGGGCGCCTGCTGCCGCCCTGTCACCGGATTTCTTCTGACGCCTGGAGCCGCATCGTTGTACAATCGGGCGCGCTCGCCCATTGAAGCATTCTCGTCGACCCAAAGCGGCCTGGTCGGAGCAGGCCGCGGCATCCGCTCGGCCAGCTTCCGTGCGTAGGCCTGTGGCCGCACCACACGCTCGATCCTCGGCGCCGCCGCACGCACGGCAGGAGCGATAACAAACCTGCCGGCAGCACCGCCGACGGCTTGCATCGCCATCTCCTGGCCATAGAGAAAGGCGAAGTCCCGACCTTGCTGCTCCCAATCGCGCTCGCCCGCCTTTTCGCGGGCACGACGAGCCTCGACGGCCTTCTTCAGCCGGACATACTCGCGTATCTCCGCATTCTCGCGCCGCTCGATCCAGCGCTGTGCCTTGGCCGCCCGCTCGAAGGCGCCGAATTCCTGATCCGACAACGCTTCGACGTCGCTCACCGTTTGGCGTTGCGCAGTAATGACGAGATCGTCGGAGGACGGCTGCGACTTCGGCGTTGGCCCGGCACGAGGTCGCCGCGCCTTCGCGCCACCCCCACTTCCTCGCGGATGATAGTCGCCGGTGTTCGCGAAGGTGAAGCGCCCGTCTTCGGGATCATGCCAGGGATTGAATTTCAACTCCAACCCCGCCGCGCTGCGTACGGCTGGGAGGCGACCGGTTCTCAACCAGTAAGAAAAAGCTTTTCGATCAACGTTCGTCGATATCATTGATGCCCTCCACCATCTCAGTGGAACATAGCATGAACATCAAAAAACTTCAATCTTCTCGCTTGCTTCTCGCATTTTGCTCATAAGATTGATTTATTTGCGGAGTTCGCCAGAACTTGGAATTTCGCCTGCGGATCTTGAGCCCGTGAAGTCGTTCGCGGCTTTCGTAACCAGCGACTCCGACCATAACCTGCAGCTCAGGCGTAGCGGTTCGGAACACACCGCTGCGCCGACACATTCATCCCCTTCAGATCATGGGATGAAATGCCGATGCCCCCCGCCCCCACGCCTTCCCCCACCCCCTGGCAGATGCCACGCGCCACCTGGCTGGCGGTGGCGAAGCGCAGTTGGGCGGAGGCGTCGGACGACAACATCGGGCTCGTCGCCGCGGGGGTGGCCTTCTACGGCTTCCTCGCGATCGTCCCGCTGCTGGGCGCGGTGGTGCTGAGCTACGGCCTGCTCGCCGAGCCGGAGACGGTGATCGCCAACGTCCGCACGCTGGCCGCGGCAATGCCGGCGGATGCGGCGCAGCTGGTCGGCGAGCAGCTGATGAACGTCGTCGAGACGTCGGAGGGCAAGAAGGGCTTCGGCCTGCTCCTGGCGCTGGGCATCGCGCTATTCGGCGCGCGCAACGGGGCGGGGGCGGTCGTCACCGCGCTCAACATCGCCTATGAGGAGAAGGAGAAGCGCGGCTTCGTGCGGCTGACGCTGGTCAACCTCGCGATCACGTTCGCCGCGGTGCTGGCCGCGATCGCCGCTGGGCTGGCCGTCACTGCGCTCGCCGCGCTGGAGGAGGTGCTGCCGCACGCGCCGGGCGTCGCCGTGGCGGGCAAGATCGTCTCCTACCTTTTGCTGATGCTGGTCGCCGCGGCGGCGGCGGCGACGCTGTACCGCTACGGCCCGTCGCGCGCGCAGGCGCGTTGGACGTGGATCACGCCGGGGTCGCTGCTGACTGCGGCGGGCTGGGTGCTGCTGACCCTGGGCTTCGGCATCTACGTCGCCAATTTCGGCAACTACAACGCCACTTACGGGTCGCTCGGCGCCGTGGTGGTGTTGCTCACCTGGCTTTATCTTTCCAGCTACCTGCTGCTCTTCGGTGCGGAGCTGAACAGCGAGCTGGAGCACCAGACCGCGCACGACACCACCACGGGCACCGCCAGGCCGCTGGGCGCACGCGGCGCCTGGGTGGCGGATCACGTCGTCGATCCCTTGGTCGAGCGGCCAGCGTCCATCCCGGCCGCTCCTCGCGACGCCGCGCCCCGCCTGCCGCTCGCGGGTGCGACCGCCGCGGGCTATGGCCTGTCGATGCTGCGACGGGGGCGCTGGCTGCGCGGAATGGCGCTGCTGCTCGCGGGTGCCGGCATCGCGGCGGGCACCCGGCGACGCCCCACGGCGTTGCACCGCGCATGAGCACGCCCACCGATCATCCGCTCCGCCTGGGCTTTCCCGTCAAGGTGATGGGACGTCCCGACCTGAAGTCGCACGATACCCGCCGCTGGCAGGCGGGGCCGCACCTGAAGGTCTCGCTGGAGCATGTCGACGCGATCCTTGACTATCTCGCGCGCGAGCGGCTGGAGATGTACCGCCTGTCCTCCGACCTTGCTCCCTATGCCACCCATCCGGACATGCCGCAGTTCCACGCGATGGTGGCGGAGAGCGATGCCGAGCTCGCTGGGCTGGGCGCCAAGGCGCGGCGGCTGGGCATCCGCCTGTCCTTCCACCCGTCGCAATATGTCCTCCTCAACAGTCCCGACGAGGGGCTGACCGCCAAGTCGATCTGGGACCTCGCCAGCCAGGCGGAGATGCTCGATCGCATGGGGCTGGACGACGAGGCGGTGATGGTGACGCACGTCGGCGGCGTCTACGACGATCACGAGGCGAGCCGCGCGCGCTGGATCCAGGGCTATGAGAAATGTCCCGACCACGTCCGCCGCCGCCTGGTGCTGGAGAACGACGATCTGCGCTTCTCCGCCGCGGACGTGCTGTGGATCCACGAGCGGACGGGCGTGCGCCTGATCTTCGACTACCAGCATTTCTGGTGCCTCAACAAGGAGGGGCTGGACCTGCGCGACACGCTGGAGCGCTTTCTCGCCACCTGGCCCACCGGCGTGCGGCCCAAGATCCACTTCTCCTCGCCCAACACCGCCATGCGCGAACTGAAGCAGAAGATCACGCCGAAGCAGCGCGCCAGCGGCAAGGCGGTAAAGAAGGGCGAGATCGTCAAGGCGCCGGTGAAGGCGACGGCGCGGGTGAAGACGGTGCTCCGCCCGCCGGTATGGACCGGCCACGCCGACTTCACCAATCCGTTCGAATTCGGCACCTTCATGCGCACCGCGCAGGGGCTGACGTTCGACGTGATGATGGAGGGCAAGGCGAAGGACGTCAGCCTGTTGAAGCTGCGGCCCGACCTGCTGCGCTATGCGCCCGACGTCGCCGCCCGCTTCGGCATCACCGCGGCGGACGCCGACGCGCTCGCCGCGGACGAGGCGGCGCTGGAGGACGGCGCCGCCGACGCCGACAGCGCGCCCGACGTGGACGAAGGCGACGCCGCGCTGGAGGCGGCGTGATCGTTCCGGTTCGGATGCATCTTTCCTCGACGCCGGTCGCGCGGGCCGCGACCCTCGCCCGCGACGCGACGGGGGGAGGACGCGATGGGGACGTGGGTGTTCAAGGCGGATGGCGCGATCCAGTGCACGGGCGTTCCGGCCACGCCGCTTGACGAGGCTCGGGCGGAGCTGGCCCGCATCGTGGGTGCCGATGCGATCGAGCAGGCCTGCACCTTCGCGCGACCCACGATCGCGATGTGCGGGGCGCCGGGCGGCGGCTTCAATGCGTGCCGGTTGACCGACGCGGGCTTCGCGCTGCTGATGGACGGGATCGTGGGGCGCGACGGCTGGGCCGCCTGGCCCTTCGCCGAGCCGCCCTGCGAGGGGGCGGGGGACGTCGTCCGCTTCGCCGGTCGCGCCGGGCCGGAGGTGCCCTTTCCCATGTCGATCGGCGCCCGCACGCTGCTTCCGGCGGCCAGCGCCGGAGGCGATCCCGGCCCGATGCCGCAGGGCGACGCCTCGCCTGCGCAGATCGCCGCCGCCGTGCAGCGGCTGACCGACGCGGCGACGCTGCCCGTCGCGATCCGCGAGCTGCTCGGCTGGGAGCTGCGCGTGATTCGCCCGGGCGACATGATAACGCTCGATTTCCGCACCCACCGCGTGAACGTGTCGGTGGATGCGGACGACCGGATCACCGCGATCGGCTTCTCCTGACGCGGCTGGTCAGTTCCGGTAGCTCGGGTCGATCCGGTCCAGCTTGCGCAGCAGCGCCGGCCATGCCAGCTTCTGCGCCAGCATTCCCATCCCCTTGGGATTGGACTGATGCGCCACCTTCTCCTCCACGCCCTGGTGGACGCGGTTCAGATTCTCGCGGCCTGCGGACAGCATCATGACCTGCGCCTCGCAGGCGCGCTCGAGAAAGTAGAGCCGCACGAAGCACGCGCCGACCGACTCGCCCACCGCCAGCGTGCCATGGTTGCGCAGGATCATCGCGTTCCGGTCGCCGATGTCCGCCACCAGCCGCTCGCGCTCCTCCAGGTCGGTCGCGATGCCCTCGTAGTCGTGATAGGCGACGTCGTGGCTGGCGATCATCGCCGTCTGCGTGTGCGGCAGCAGCCCGAACTCCATCGCGCTCACCGCCTGCCCATGGGGCGTGTGCAGGTGCATGACCGCCGCCGCATCCTCGCGCGCCATATGGATGGCGGAGTGGATGGTGAAGCCCGCGGGGTTCACCGGATGCGTCGTCTCGCCGATCGGATTGCCCTCGACGTCGATCTTCACCAGGCTGGACGCGGTGATCTCCTCGAACATCATGTCGTAGGGATTGATGAGGAAATGGTGCTCTGGCCCGGGCACGCGCGCGGACAGGTGGGTGAAGATCAGATCGTCCCAGCCATAGAGCGCCACCAACCTATAGGCGGCGGCCAGATCGACTCGCGCCTCCCACTCGCCGGGGGCGTAATGCGGCGTCGCGACCGATGCGAGCGTGGCCATCTCACTGTCTCCTCACCTACGTTTCATATCGCAACGAGGGTAGCGGCTAATCGCCGTCGCGTCACCCCGCCAGCAGCGCCTCGACCCATGACGGCACCAGCACGCCCGCGGGGCCGAGCCGCGTGTCATCGAACCACGCGCTGCCGGCCGAGGGTTCGAGGTTGAGCTCCAGCGTGGCGGCGCCGTGGTGCCGGGCGAGCCGCACGAAGCCCGCGGCGGGATAGACCGCGCCCGACGTGCCGATCGACACGAACAGGTCCGCCCGCGCCAGCGCCGCCTCGATCCGCTCCATCTCGTACGGCATCTCGCCGAAGAAGACGATGTCGGGCCGGAGCGCGGGCACGTCGCAGTCACCACAGCACGCGGCCGGGGGCAGTTCCCCGTCCCACGGCGTGCGCACGCCGCAATGCGCGCACAGCGCGGACAGCAGCGCGCCGTGCATGTGCACCACGTCGTGCGACCCCGCGCGCTCGTGCAGGTCGTCGACGTTCTGCGTCACCAGCAGCACCTCGCCCGGCCACTCGCGCTGCAACCGCGCGATCGCCCGGTGCGCGGCGTTGGGTGCGACGCCGGCCAGCGCGCCGCGCCGCTCGTCGTAGAAGCGGTGGACGAGCGCCGGGTCACGCACCAGCGCCTTGGGCGTACACACGTCCTCGACGCGATGCCCCTCCCACAACCCGCCCGGCCCGCGGAAGGTGGCGATGCCGCTCTCGTCGGAAATGCCCGCGCCGGTGAGGATGACGATCGAATCCGGGGTGGGCATCGGGCCAGAGTAGGGTCTGGCCCGCGGGACGGGAAGCGGAGATGCGCGGGCGCTTCTCGGTGCGGATGGCGATTCCGGAACCTGGTCGCCTCTGGCACGGCACACCATGGACGTGACCATCCTCGTCCAGGCCGACCTGCGCGCGCGCGTTCACAACGGCGAACCGATCTTTGCTATCCCGCCGCGCCGATCATCCGACGCCCGACCGCGAGTTCCCCGATGCCGAAACCGCCGACGTCGATCGGGAAAAGGGAATGCCTGTCCGAACCGTCCCGCCCCTTATTCGCTCCGCACGATCGTCGCGCGATGCTCCACCGGAAAGGCCACCGATCGCGCGATGAAGCACATCGCGTGGGCCCGGTCGTGCAGCGCCGCCGCCGCGGCGACATCGGAGTTGGCCGTCACCGTCACCCTCGGGTGGAGCGTGGCGCGGACGAAGCGGCCCGCGCCGTCCGCCTCCTCCACCATCTCGCCCTCGGCCGCGTCCTCGTAGGCGGTGACGACCACTCCCGCCTCGGCGCAGAGCGAGAGGTACCACAGTTGATGACAGGCGCAGAGCGAGGCGAGCAGCAGCTCCTCCGGGTTCCAGCGGGCCCCGTCGCCGCGAAAGGCGGGGTCGGAGGAGCCGGGGAGGTCGGGCTTGCCTGCCACGCGGATGACGTGCGCGCGCTCGTAGCCGCGGTAGGTGGCGGTACCCGTGCCGGTGTTCCCCGTCCAGGCGAGGGTCACGGCGTATCGATGCAGACGCTGCCCCATTTCGACACCTTTGAACGGGATGGCCGCTGGTACGGCGCCCGCGCGCGTGGAATAGGTCCGCTCGCCGGCCGCCGCAATGATCGATCCCGCCCCCATTCCCCATCTCCGCCTGTCGCGCTGGACCGGCGAGATCTATCTCGCGATCGGCCAGTCGGTCGCGCGCCACCTGACCATCAGGCACGATCCCGGCGTCGTGGTGCTGCTGCTGGCGCGGCTCTCGGCGCCCGATTGGAGCGCGCAGGGCAGGATCGCGCGGCCGCCGGCGGCGACGCGCGTCGGATCGATCAACGCGTTGGCACGCTCGCTCGGCCGCCCGTTCGAGACGGTGCGTCGCCACGTTCACGCGCTGGCCCGCGACGGGCTGGTGTCGATCGATCCGCGCGGCGTGTCGATCAGCACCGCCGCCGCCGCGGCGCCGCGCGTCACCGCCTTCTACACCGAGGCGCACGACCTGCTGATCCGGCTGGTGGAGGAGTTCGACGCGATCGGCGGCGTGCTGCCCGCGCCCCGTGGCGCGCCGGCACGCCCGCTGGTACCCGCGGTGCTGGCGACCGCGCTCGACATCGCGCTGCTGCCGTTCGAGACGTGGCGCGACACGCTGGGCGGTTGGCGCGCGATGACGATTTGGGGGGCGATCGCGGCGGCGAACGTGCGCCACATCACCGTCGATCCCGCGCTATCGGCACGCTTCGCGCGCGATTACGTCGCCGACGCGGAGCGCGTTCCCGCCGTGCTGGCGGTGATCGCGCGCACGCTGGGCATTCCCTACGCGACCGCATGGCGCCACGCCGCCGCGCTGGAGCAGCGCGGGCTGGTGCGGCAGGTGGAGGGCGGGTGGTTGGTCGGCGAGGCGCAGTACCGGCGACCGTCGATCGCCAGGGACGGGGGCATCACCACCGCCTACGGCCTGCGCCGCGTGACCGAGCTGGTGGCGGCAGGGCTGAACCCGGCGGACACGGCCGCGCTCTATCTCGGCGGCAGGCCCTCGCTGGTCGCCTTCGCCTGACGCCGATCGTCAGGCGGCGGCGCGCAGTTCCAGCCGCGACCAGATCTCGACCAGTGCGTCGGTCAGGTCGCGCATCATCGCCTCGTCGTGCGCCGGACCGGGCGTGAAGCGCAGCCGCTCGGTGCCGCGCGGCACGGTGGGGTAATTGATCGGCTGCACGTAGACGCCGTATTCGGCGAGCAGGATGTCGCTGATCTTCTTCGCCTTCACCGGATCGCCGACCATCACCGGCACGATATGCGTCTCGCCCGCCATCACCGGCAGCCCGGCGTCGGCCAGCATCGCCTTCAGCGTGGCAGCCGCCGCCTGCTGCCCCTCGCGCTCGACGCTCGACGCCTTCAGGTGGCGCACGCTGGCCAGCACGCCCGCGACCAGCACGGGCGAAAGCGAGGTCGTGAAGATGAAGCCGGGCGCGTAGCTGCGGATCACGTCGACGATCGTGCGGTCCGCGGCGATATAGCCGCCCATCACGCCGAACGCCTTGCCCAGCGTGCCCTCGATGATGGTCAGCCGGTCGGCCACGCCGTCGCGCTCGGAAATGCCGCCGCCGCGCGGGCCGTACATGCCGACCGCGTGCACCTCGTCCAGATAGGTGAGCGCATTGTACTTGTCGGCGAGGTCGCAGATCGCGGCAATCGGCGCGACGTCGCCTTCCATCGAATAGACGCTCTCGAACGCGATCAGCTTGGGCAGCGCGGGATCGTCGGCGGCCAGCAGCGCTTCGAGATGCGCAACGTCGTTGTGGCGGAACACGCGCTTCTCGCACCCCGAGTTGCGGATCCCGGCGATCATCGAGGCGTGGTTCAGTTCGTCCGAGTAGATGATGCAGCCCGGCAGCACCCTGGCCAGCGTCGACAGCGTCGCCTCGTTCGACACATAGCCGCTGGTGAACAGCAGCGCCGCCTCCTTGCCGTGCAGGTCGGCCAGCTCGCCTTCCAGGTCGACGTGATAGTGCGTGTTGCCGCCGATGTTGCGCGTGCCGCCGCTGCCGGCGCCCACGTCGTGCAGCGCCTCCTCCATCGCCGCGATCACCTTGGGATGCTGGCCCATCGCGAGATAGTCGTTGGAACACCACACGGTGATCGGCTTGGGCCCGTTGTGCCCGGCGAAGCAGCGCGCGTTGGGGAACATGCCCTTGTTGCGCAGGATGTCGATGAACACGCGGTACCGGCCCTCGGCGTGAAGCCGGTCGATGGCCTGGGTGAAGACGCGCGAATAGTCGAGCGGCCGCGTGCTGCTGTCGATGCTCATGGGCACGGGCACTTACCCCCGTGCCAGCATCAACGCCAGTGGATTTGCTCGATCACAGTGTCTCGGCGGAGGCGAACCCGCGGTCTGCCAGCGTCGCGGCGATCGCGCGCTCCCGCTCGCCCAGCCGGGTCAAGACCAGCCGCGCGGGCGGCGCGACGGCGGGCCACGCCTGCCCGTGGGTCAGCGCCGCGACTCGCCGCGCGATTCCGGGTCCGCCATCGACGAAGGCGACGCCCGGCGGCGCCACCGCGGTCATGTCGCCTTCCAGCAGGGGGAAGTGCGTGCAGGCGTTGACGATCGTGTCGATCCGCACGCCCCCCGGCTGGCCGAACAGCCCAGCCAGTTCGGTCGCCACGGCGTCGGGCGACGGCGCCTCCCCCGCCAGCGCCGCCTCGGCGATCTCGACCAGCGCGGCGGAGCCGTAGCGCAGCACGGTGCAATCCGCGGCGAAGCGCGCGACCAGGTCGTCGACATAGGGCTGGCGCACCGTCGCCGCGGTGCCCAGCACGCCGATGGTGCGCGTCCGGCTGATCGCCGCGGCAGGCTTGATCGCGGGAACGGTGCCGACGATCGGCACGTCCAGCGCGGCGCGCACCGCGCCCAGCGCGATCGTGGAGGCGGTATTGCACGCGATCACGATCAGCCGCGGGCGATAGCGCTCCGCCAGTCGCCCGAGCAGCGCGGGCACCCGCGCCGCGATCTCGCCCTCCGACTTGGTGCCATAGGGGAAACCCGCCGAATCGGCGACGTAGACGATTCCCGCCGTCGGCAGCAGCGCCACGGTCGGCGCCACCACGGAGAGACCCCCGACACCGGAATCGAAGAACAGGATCGGCGCGGTATCGTGCATGGCGCGGCTCTACGGTGCACGACGGTCAGCGACAATGCGGCAGCGCGAGGCAAAAGGACCGCATCAATCTTGATCCAGATTAGTGGCGCCCTTCCTTACAATCCGCTACGCACCGGGACGAAGGGGGAACAGCACGCTTGCCGACACAGATCGTCTGGACCGCGCCCGCCGCCGCCTTGCTGATCGGCTATCTGCTCGGCTCGATCCCGTTCGGCGTCATCCTCACGCGTGCGTTCGGCGCGGGCGACCTGCGTACCATCGGGTCCGGCAACATCGGCGCCACCAACGTCCTGCGCACCGGGCGCAAGGGTCTGGCCGCCGCGACGCTGCTGCTGGACCTCGCCAAGGGCGTCGTCGCGGTGCTGGCGGTACGCGCATTGCTGCCCGGCGAGGAGGTGCTGGCCGCCGCCGCCGCGCTGATCGGGCATTGCTACCCCGTGTGGCTGCGGTTCCGCGGGGGCAAGGGCGTGGCGACCCTGATGGGCATCGCACTGGCGCTGCACTGGCCGCTGGGCGCGGTGTTCGCGCTGCTGTGGCTGGGATTGCTGGCGGCGACGCGCATCTCCTCGCTGGCGGGCATGATCGCGGCCATCTCCACCCCCGTCACCGCGGCCATGACCGACGCGTTCGATCTGGTGCCGCTGCTGATGGCGCTGGCGGGCATCGTGCTGTGGAAGCATCGCGAGAATATCGGCCGCCTGATCAACGGCGACGAGCCGCGCGTCGGCCGGCGCACCGGGGCGCCGGGTTCCGACGCCGACACGGGCGCCGGTGCCGACCCCGTTGGATGACGCCGCCGACCGGCTCCGGCTGATCCGCACGCCGGGGGTCGGCCCGGTCGCGTTCCGCCAGCTGCTCGCCCGCTTCGGCACCGCCGCCGCGGCGCTCGACGCGCTGCCCGACCTGGCGCGACGGGGCGGCGGCGCGCCGCGGTTGCCCGATGCGGCGGCGATCGCGCGGGAACGGGAGGCGGTGGCGCGGATCGGCGCACGCCACCTGTTCCTGGGCGAGGCGGACTATCCTGCGCTGCTCGCCGAGCTGGACGACGCGCCGCCGGTGCTGACCGCGCGCGGCGACGCCGCCCTGACGCGCGCGCCCACGGTCGCGCTGGTCGGCGCGCGCAACGCCTCCGCTGCGTCGTGCCGCTATGCCCGCGGGCTGGCGCACGATCTGGCGGCCCGCGGTGCCACGGTCGTCTCCGGCCTGGCGCGGGGCATCGATTCCGCCGCGCACCAGGGCGCCCTGCCGGCGACGGTCGCGGTGATCGCGGGCGGGATCGACGTGGTCTACCCGCCGGAGAACGCCGCGCTGCAGGAACGCGTCGCCGCGGAGGGACTGCTGCTGGCGGAGATGCCGCCCGGCACCGAGCCGCGCGCGCGACACTTTCCTTATCGCAACCGCATCATCGCCGGCCTCTCGCTCGGCACCGTCGTGATCGAGGCGGCACCACGATCCGGCTCGCTCATCACCGCGCGGCTCGCGGGCGAGGCGGGGCGCGAGGTGATGGCGGTGCCGGGCCACCCCGGCGATCCGCGCGCGGCCGGGTGCAACGGCCTCATCAGGGAGGGCGCCACGCTGATCCAGGGCGCCGCCGACGTGCTGGAACAGCTGCGCCCGATCGACGCGCGCGCGGTCCGCGCTCCCGCATCGCCCTGGGACGGTGGGCCGCCGGAGGACGCGACCGACGCCGACCGCCGCCGCCTCTCCACGCTGCTGGGCACGGTGGCGGTGCCGGTGGACGAGCTGGTGCGCCAGTCGGCACTGTCCCCCGCGGTGGTGCAGGCGGTCCTGCTGGAGTGGGAACTCGCCGGCCGGCTGGAACGGCACGCCGGCGGGCGAGTGAGCCTGATCGACTAGGGCTTCGCCAGCACGCGCCGCAACCGCGCGGTCTCCGTCGCGATCTGCTCGACCAGCTGGGCACGAAACTGCGGATTGCTCGCCAGCGTGGCCATCGCGCCGTTCAGCGCCTGCCGCATCGCCTCCTCCGCCTTGGGCGTCGACGCCTCGGCGTTCAGCACGGTGGTGAAGGACGAGCCGTAGGAGGCGATCCGCGTCGTCCGATCCACCAGCCGCACGTACACCCAGCCGTAGGACCGTCCCGACAGCACGCCGCTGTCGCCCGCCAGATCGACCGACAGCCCGCGCTCCTTCAGGAAGCGGCACAGCGTGTCGTACCCGGCGAAGGCATAGGGACGCTCGCCCATCGCGGCGGCGACGCGATCGTCGCGGGTCTCGTTGATCGAACAGGCTGCGGGCGCCTCGGGTCGCGCCGCCGCCGGTGCCGACGGGCCGAACAGCGCAAGCGCCAGAACCGCTCCCAGCACAGCCGATCGTCCCGTCATGCCATCGTCCCCTTCGCCCCGCGCCGTCCTCGGGCGCGGGGGCGCCGCTGTCAATCTCGGCCGTCGTGTCGGCTTGACGCGCCGCCACCGACGTCCAACCCTCGCGCGTACGTGTGAGGCTTCCTAGTTAAGGCACCAATGCAGCTCGTCATCGTCGAATCGCCCGCCAAGGCGAAGACCATCGAAAAGTACCTCGGCGCCGACTATCGCGTTCTCGCGAGCTTCGGCCACGTCCGCGACCTGCCGCCCAAGGACGGCTCGGTGGATCCCGACCAGGGATTCGCGATGGAGTGGGAGAATTACGCCGACAAGGCCAAGCAGCTGAAGGCGATCACCGACCTCGCCAAGGATGCGGACCGCCTGATCCTGGCGACCGATCCCGATCGCGAGGGCGAGGCGATCTCCTGGCACGTGCAGGAGGTGCTGGCCAAGCGCAAGGCGCTGCCCAAGGCGGTGGAGCGCGTCACCTTCAACGCGATCACCAAGCAGGCGGTGACCGACGCGATGAAGGCGCCGCGCGAGCTGGATACCGACCTGATCGACGCGTATCGCGCGCGGCGTGCGCTCGACTATCTCGTCGGCTTCACCCTCTCTCCCGTGCTGTGGCGCAAGCTGCCGGGCGCGAAGTCCGCGGGCCGCGTGCAGTCGGTGGCGCTGCGCCTGATCGTCGAGCGCGAGCGCGAGATCGAGGCGTTCCGCGCGCAGGAATATTGGTCCGTTACCGCCACGATGGAACAGGATGGCACGCCGTTCGCCGCGCGCCTGACGCAATGGAACGGCAGGAAGCTGGACCGGCTGTCGATCGGCAACGAGGGCGACGCGCAGGCCGCGAGGAAGGCGGTCGAGGACGGCCGCTTCACCGTCCAGTCGGTCGAGACCAAGCCCGCCACGCGCAACCCGCCGCCGCCCTTCACCACGTCGACGCTCCAGCAGGAAGCCGCGCGCAAGCTGGGCTTCTCCGCCGACCACACGATGCGGATCGCGCAGCAGCTCTACGAGGACGGGGCGATCACCTACATGCGGACGGACGGCGTGCAGATGGACGGCAGCGCCATCTCCGCCGCCCGCGCCGCCATCGCGAACCGCTACGACGGCAGCTACGTGCCGGACAAGCCGCGCCACTACCAGACCAAGGCGAAGAACGCGCAGGAGGCGCACGAGGCGATTCGTCCGACCGACTTCGGCAAGGATCGCGTCGGGTCGGGCGACCATGCGCGCCTCTACGACCTCGTCTTCAAGCGCGCGCTCGCCTCGCAGATGGCGTCGGCGCGGATGGAGCGCACGACCGTCGACATGGCCGACGGCACGGGCCGCAACGTGCTGCGCGCGACCGGGCAGGTCGTGCTGTTCCCCGGCTATCTCGCGCTCTACGAGGAAGGGCAGGACGACAGCGCGGACGAGGACGCGAAGCGCCTGCCGCGCCTGCGCGAGGGCGATGCGCCCGCGAAGACGGCGGTGGAGGCCGAGCAGCATTTCACCCAGCCCCCGCCCCGCTTCTCCGAGGCCACGCTGGTGAAGCGGATGGAGGAGCTCGGCATCGGTCGCCCCTCCACCTATGCCTCGATCATCAAGACGCTGAAGGACCGCGCCTATGTCCGCGTCGAGAAGAACCGCTTCTTCGCCGAGGAGAGCGGCCGGCTGGTGACCGCCTTCCTCGAGCGCTTCTTCGAGCGCTACGTCGGCTACGACTACACCGCCGAGCTGGAGGAGGAGCTGGACGACGTGTCCGGCGGCCGCGCCGCGTGGCAGGCGGTGCTGGAGGCGTTCTGGAAGGACTTCAAGCCGCGCACCGCGGAGGTGATGGAGCAGAAGCCGAGCGAGGTGACCGCCGCGCTCGACCAGTTCCTCGCGCCCTATCTGTTCCCCGAGAAGGCGGACGGGGGCGATCCGCGTGCCTGCCCGGCGTGCGGCGACGGCCAACTGGCGCTGCGCGGCGGGCGGTTCGGCGCGTTCATCGCGTGCTCCAACTATCCCGACTGCAAGTTTACCCGCCGCTTCGCGCAGGGCGGCGACGCGGCGGAAGGCGATGCCGGGCCGGAGACGCTGGGCAAGGATCCGGAGACCGGGCTGCCGGTGGAGCGCAAGTCGGGACGCTTCGGCCCCTATATCCAGCTGGGCGAGGGCAAGGAGGCGAAGCGCGCCTCCATTCCCAAGGATATCGGCGAGCTTGATCTCGAGATGGCGCTGAAGCTGCTCAGTCTGCCGCGGACGATCGGCGCGCATCCGGAGACGGGCGAGCCGATCACGGCCTCGATCGGGCGCTACGGCCCCTATCTCGCCCATGCGGGCAAGTATGCGCGGCTGCAATCGACCGCGGACGTGTTCGAGACGGGCATGAACGCCGCGGTGGTGAAGCTGGCCGAGGCCGCGGCGGGCGGCGGGCGGCCGCAGCGCGGGGCCGCGCGCGAGCCGCTGAAGGTGCTGGGCGCGCACCCGCGTACCGAGCTGGAGCTGAAGCTGATGGAGGGCCGCTACGGTCCCTATGTCACCGACGGCACGACCAACGCGACGCTGCCCAAGACGGTCGCGCCCGACGCGCTGACGCTGGAGGAAGCCGCGCAGCTGATCGACGCGCGCGCCGCCGCAGCGCCCGCGGGCAAGAAGAAGAAGGCGCCGGCCAAAAAGAAGGCCCCGGCGAAGAAGGCGCCGGCAAGAAAGACGGCGGCGAAGAAATAAGCCTCCGTTCGTGCTGAGCGAAGTCGAAGCCCAGCCACGGTGTCCCGTGGCCTTCGACTGCGCTCAGGCTGGACGGGTGATCTCAGGCCGCGCGGCGCTGCATCGCGGCCAGTACGGCGCGGGCGGCGCGCTGTGCGTTGGCGATCTCGCGCGCGGTCATGTCCTCGGACACATCGGCGCGCGCCGCGGGGCCGTCCTCATGCCCCCAGGCGGCGGCCAGGTTGAACCATTGATGCGCGCAGGTCAGGTCCACCGTCACGCCGCGCGTACCGGTGGAATAGGCGACGCCCAGGTCGAAGGCTGCGTTGGCGTCACCCTGCGTGGCGCGGGCCACCTGTCGGTCGAAGAAGATATTGTCCACGGTCGGCTCCATCGGATTGCCCCCCAATCTCGATGATGACCATCGGCCGATTCGGCCTTCCAAATGGTTAACGCGTTAACCGCGCTGGATTACTCTAAGACGATAGTCGTAAACGATTTATATCGTGGGTGAAACGGCCAGGTTGTCGATCAGCCGCGTGCTGCCGAGCCGGGCCGCGGCCAGCAACTGGCGCCGCCGGTCGGCGGGCGGATCGGGCAGCAGCGATCCGGCATCGACCAGCTCGACATAGTCGACGTCGAACCCCGCCGCGGTCAGCGTGGCGCGCGCTTCCGCCAGCGCGGCGTCAGGCGCGGTACCGCCCGCGATCGCCCGCGCCGCCTGGCCCAGCGCGCGCGGCAGCGCCACCGCCTTCGCACGCTGCTCCTCGTCCAGGTAGACGTTGCGGCTGGACAGCGCCAAGCCGTCGTCGTCGCGCTGCGTCGGCACCCCGACGATCTCGACCGCGAAGTCCAGGTCCGCGACCAGCCGGCGGATCACCGCCAGCTGCTGAAAGTCCTTCTCGCCGAAATAGGCGCGCGCGGGCTGCACCTGGTTGAACAGCTTCGCCACCACCGTCGCGACCCCGTCGAAGTGGCCCGGCCGGGCCGCGCCGTCCAGCCCCTCGCTGACCCCGCCGACGGCGATGCTGGTCGCGAAGCCCGCCGGGTACATCGCCTCCACTGGCGGCAGCCACACCAGATCGCAGCCGGCCTCGTTCAACATCGCGATGTCGGACAGTTCCTTGCGCGGGTAGCGCGACAGGTCCTCGCCCGCGCCGAACTGCCGCGGGTTGACGAAGATCGACGCGACCACGCACGCGCCGGGGCGCCGCGCCGCCTCGATCAGCGCGATGTGCCCTGCGTGAAGCGCACCCATGGTCGGCACCAGCGCGACTTCCCGCCCCTCGCCCGCCGCCGCCGCCAGCGCGGCCCGCAGGCCCGCCAGTTCACGAAACACCTCCAACGCGCGTACCCCCTCGAAACTCGGCGACGGGGCTTCTATGATCGCGCCGAAAGCCGATCAACCAGGGAAGTTAGGGCGTTGGCCGATCTCAAGACTCACGTCATCGTCTTCGCCAACGAGAAGGGCGGCACGGGCAAGTCGACCACCGCCGTCCACGTCGCGATCGCGCTGGCGGCGAAGGGCGCGCAGGTCGCCTGCATCGACCTCGACCACCGCCAGCGCACGCTCGGCCGCTATCTGGAGAACCGCGAGGCGACCGCGCGCGCCAAGGAGCTGGACCTGCCGCTGCCCGCGCACGCCACCGGGGACGGGCGTGCCGACGGCAATTTCGCGGAGCATTTCCAGCGCTTCATGGGTACGCACGATTTTCTGGTCATCGACACGCCGGGCCGCGACGACCCGTGCGCGCGCACCGCGGCGGCCATCGCCGACACTTTGGTGACGCCGATGAACGACAGCTTCGTCGACTTCGACCTGATCGGTCAGGTCGATCCGGACACGTTCAAGGTGACGCGGCCCAGCTTCTACTCCGAACTGATCTGGGACGCGCGCAAGGCGCGGGCGAAGGAGGACGGCGCGACGATCGACTGGGTCGTGCTGCGCAACCGGCTGCAATACCTCGAGGCGCGCAACATGCGCCGCGTACAGGAGGCGCTGACCCAGCTCGCCCGCCGCGTCGGCTTCCGCATCATCCCGGGTCTGGGCGAGCGCGTGATCTATCGCGAGCTGTTCCCATCCGGCCTGACCCTTCTGGACGCCAAGGCGATCGGCGGCATGGGGCTGAGCCACGTCGCGGCGCGGCAGGAACTGCGCGAGATGATGGCCGGCCTGTCGCTGCCCGAGCCGGCCATGCCGCTGTTCGCAGCGTAGGGCGCGCACGCATGACCAAGTGGATCGTCGCGGCGCTGGTGATCTATCTCGCCTGGCGCCTGCTCGCGAAGCCGAAGGCGAAGGCCGACCCGGCCGTCGCCGCGCGCCGGCTGCTGCGCGTGCGCACCGACGCCGATGCCGACGCGATCCGCGCCGCGCATCGCCGGCTGATGGCGCAGGCGCATCCCGACCGCGGCGGCTCCGACGAGGCGGCCAGGCGGCTGAACGCGGCGCGCGACCTGCTGCTCGCGCGGGTCGACCGCGCGCGATGAGCCACGTCCTCGCACCCGAGATCCTGCGCGACTACGACATCCGCGGCACCGTCGGCCGCAACCTGGCCGCGGCGGACGCGTGGGCGGTGGGGCGCAGCTTCGCCACGCGCGTGCGCGGCGTCGGCGGGCGGCGCGTGGCGCTGGGCTACGACGGGCGCACCCACTCGCCCATGCTGGCGGCGGCGCTGGCCGAGGGGCTGGCCGCCGGCGGGGTGGACGTGGTGCGGATCGGCCTCTGCCCGTCGCCGATGCTGTACTATGCCGCGCACACGCTCGAGGTGGATGGCGGCATCCAGGTGACGGGCAGCCACAATCCCAAGGAGGACAACGGCTTCAAGATGGTGCTGCAGCGCGCCAGCTTCTACGGCGACGACGTGCGCGACCTCGCCCGCCTTTCCGCGGCGGGCGCGTGGAGCGAGGGCGCGGGCGGGATCGTCGATGCCGACGTCGCGGATGCCTATGTCGCCCGCCTGACGGAGGGCCAGTCCGGCGGCGCGTTCCGCATCGCTTGGGATTGCGGCAACGGCGCCGCGGGGCCGATACTGGAGCGGCTGGTCCGGCACCTGCCGGGGGAGCACCACCTGCTGTTCACGCAGATCGACGGCGAGTTTCCCAACCACCATCCCGATCCCACGGTCGAGGCGAACCTGGCGGACCTGAAGGCGCTGGTCGCCGCGGAAGGGCTCGACTTCGGCGTGGCCTTCGACGGCGACGGCGACCGCATCGGCCTGGTCGATGGCCGCGGGCGCGTGCTCTACGGCGACGAGATCCTGGCGATCCTGGCGCAGCCGCTGCTGGCACGCTTCCCCGGCGCGGCGATCGTCGCCGACGTGAAGTCGAGCCAGGCGGTGTTCGACCGCATTACCGGCCTGGGCGGTCGCGTCGTGATGGGACGGACGGGGCACAGCCACATGAAGGCGCTGATGGCCCAGACCGGCGCGCCGATCGGCGGCGAGCTGTCGGGCCACATCTTCTACGGCGACGGCTGGTACGGCTTCGACGACGCGCTCTACGCGGCGATCCGGCTGATCGACGCGCTCCACCGGTCGGGCACGACCCTGGCGGCGCTGCGCGACGACCTGCCGCCGCGCCGCGCGACACCGGAAGTCCGCGTCGCGGTGGCGGAGGCGGAGAAGCACGCGGTGGTGGACGCGATCGTCGCCGCGCTGGAGCGGGACGGCGCCTGCGTAGACCGCACCGACGGCGCACGCGTCACCACCGCCGACGGCTGGTGGCTGCTGCGCGCCAGCAACACCGAGGCCGCGCTGACGCTGCGCGCGGAGGGGCGCGACGCGGCGGGCCTCGCGCGGCTGACCGGCGCGATCGACGGCTATCTGGCCGCGGCCGGCGTCACGCCGCCGGCGCGGGCATCCAGCTGAGGTCCATCGTCGCCTGCCGGTCGACGTAGTTGGCGGCGCGGCGCAGCGACGGCTCGTTCAGCACGGTCACCCGCCCGCCCGAGCGCGCGATCAGCGCGTCGTCCTCCAGCGTGCGCAGCATCCGGTTGACGTGCACCGCCGTCAGCCCGGTGGCGTCGCCGATCTCTTCCTGCGTCAGCGACAGGACGAAGCTGTTCGCGATCGCCGGATCGCCGCGCCTCATGCGGTCGCGGATGTCGAGGAGCACCGCCGCCACGCGCGCACGCGCGGACGTGCGGCCCAGCCCCGCCAGCCGGTCGATCAGCGCCGTCCGCTCCGCCTGCTCGATCGCCACCAGCGTCAGCAGCAGCCGCGGGTGCTGCTGCGCCATCGTCAGCAACTCGACCCGGTCGATCGGGCACACCACGCTCTCCGTCTGCGCCACCAGCGTCTCCGGCGAGCTGGAATAGCCGATCGCCGCGGTCGCCAGCAGGTCGCCGGGGAACAGGAAGCGCAGGATCTGCCGGCTGCCGTCGTCCAGCAGGACGTAGGACATCATGTTGCCGGACAGCAGCACGAAGAGTTCCGACGTGCGGTCGTTCTCCCGCAGCAGCACGGCGCCGCGCCGGATCGACCGCTCGCGCTCGCCCAGCCGGTCGAGCGTCGCCCGCTCCTCCGGTGTCAGATCAAGAAGGCCCCCGATGTGATCGGCAAGGCAACGGATGGCCACGTGTCTGTAATCCCCCGATTTGTCCTATATGCCTAGGCGGCGGTGGGGAACGCTCGCATTAAAGTCGATCAACCGGCCCTGACGATCGCTTGGCGGCGGGAAGCCGGTTGGGTAGAGCCGCGACATGGACCGTATCCTGATCCGCGGCGGCAACCGCCTTTCCGGCAAGATTCCCGTTTCCGGCGCGAAGAACGCGGCGCTGACGCTGATGCCCTGCGCGCTCCTGACGGACGAGCCGGTGACGCTGCGCAACCTGCCGCGGCTGGCCGACGTGGACGGGTTCGGCCACCTCCTGAACCAGGTCGGCGCCTCGACCAGCATCGAGGGGACGAGCCCCGGCGAGTTCGGGCGCGTGATGACGATCCGCGCCGGGCAGCTGACGTCGACGGAGGCCCCCTACGACATCGTGCGCAAGATGCGCGCCTCGATCCTGGTGCTGGGCCCGATCCTGGCGCGGATGGGCGAGGCGCGGGTGTCGCTGCCCGGCGGCTGCGCGATCGGCAACCGCCCGATCGACCTGCACCTGAAGGCGCTGGAGGCGATCGGCGCGGAGCTGGAGATGAGCGCGGGCTACGTCACGGCGCGGGCGCCGGGGGGACGGTTGAGCGGCGGGCGCTACGCCTTTCCGATCGTGTCCGTCGGCGCGACGGAGAACGTGCTGATGGCGGCGGCGACCGCCCGCGGGCCGAGCCGGATCGAGAATGCGGCACGCGAGCCGGAGATCGTCGACCTGTGCCGCTGCCTGGTGGCGATGGGCGCGCAGATCGAGGGGATCGGCACGGAGACGCTGGAGATCGAGGGCGTGGACGAGCTGCACGGCGCGACCTACGCCGTCATGCCCGACCGGATCGAGGCGGGCAGTTACGCCTGCGCGGTGGCGGTGGCGGGCGGCGACGTGGAGCTGACCGAGGTGGCGCCCGACGAGATGGGCGCGACGATCGACGCGCTGCGCGCCGCGGGCGTGACGGTGGAGGCAGGCAAGCGCAGCATGCGCGTCGTCTCCGACGGGAAACTCGCACCGCTGACGCTCTCCACCGCTCCCTATCCCGGCTTCGCCACCGACATGCAGGCGCAGTTCATGGCGATGCTGTGCAAGGCCGACGGCGCCAGCGTGCTGACGGAGACGATCTTCGAGAACCGCTACATGCACGTGCCCGAGCTGGCGCGGATGGGCGCGGACATCCAGGTGCGCGGGCGCACCGCGGTGGTGCGCGGCGTCGACCGGCTGGTCGGCGCTCCGGTGATGGCGACGGACCTGCGCGCGTCGATGAGCCTCATCATCGCCGGGCTGGTCGCCGAGGGCGAGACGACGGTCAGCCGCGTCTACCACCTCGACCGCGGCTACGAGCGGCTGGAGGAGAAGCTGTCCGCGGTGGGCGCCGACATCGAGCGCGCCGGCGACGGCTGAGCGCCGCGCCGTCTGGCGCGAACGTTGAGGGTGTTGACCCGCCGGCGCGGTTGCGCGCGGCGAATGTTGAGGCGCGGAACCGGCGTGCCGGTCGCGGGATCGACGATGCGAAAGAGCGGGTCGGGACCATCGCAGTTTCCGCCATTGTAGGACAGCGAGGTGCGGCCGTTTGACCGCACGGCATACGGATCGTATATAGTTCGGATGGAGGCTGCGTCCCTGTTCGGGCCGAGCGCGGGCGGTGCATGTGCTTCGACTTCGCTCAGCACGAACGGAAGGTGGGCGTCTTGGCACGGGTACCGATCGCGTGTGCGTACGTTCCGCCGTTCGACCTGAGCGCAGTCGAAGGCCACGCGGCGACGGACGTTTCGGGCACGTGCAGCGACAGGAGCATGGCATGGGCATCGTGAAGATCGACGAGGCGCTGCACGAGGAGGCACGGCGGGCGAGCGGGGTGATGTGCCGCTCGATCAACGCGCAGGCGGAGTTCTGGATGAAGATCGGCATGCTGGCGGAAGCCAACCCGATGCTGTCGTTCAACGACCTGGTCCGCCGGCAGCTGGCGGCGGCGGCGGCGGTGCAGGAGGCGGCATGACCGTGGTGAAGTCGCCGGGCGAACTGGCGCTGATGCGCGCGTCGGGCCGGCTGCTGGCGCAGGTGTTCGAAATGCTGGACGGGCTGGACCTCGCCGGACGCTCGACGCTGGAGGTGAACGATCGTGTCGAGCGGTTCATCACCGACGACCTGGCCGCCCGCCCGGCCAGCAAGGGGCAGTACGGCTACGGCTTCGTGCTGAACTCGTCGATCAACCAGGTCGTCTGCCACGGCGTACCCGCCGCGGATGCGACGATAGGCGACGGCGACATCGTGAACCTGGACATCACGCTGGAGAAGGACGGATTCATCGCCGACTCGAGCAAGACCTACGTCGTCGGCGCCGCCAGCCCCGCCGCGCGCCGGCTGGTGCGCGTGGCGCAGGAGGCGATGTGGAAAGGCATCGGTGCGGTGCGCCCCGGCGCGCGGCTGGGCGACGTCGGCGCCGCGATCGAGCGCCACGCGAAGAAGAACGGCTATGCGGTGGTGCGCGAGTTCTGCGGCCACGGCATCGGCCGCGAGATGCACGAGGAGCCGCAGGTGCTGAACTTCGGCAAGCCGGGCACCGGCCCCGTGCTGCGCGAGGGCATGACCTTCACGATCGAGCCGATGGTGAACCAGGGCAGTCGCCGCGTCGCGACGCAGGACGACGGCTGGACCGTGGTGACGCAGGACGGCCGCCTCTCCGCGCAGTTCGAGCATACGGTCGCGGTGACGCGCGACGGCGTGGAGGTGCTGACGCTGCGGCGGGACGAGGTGGTGCCGGTCGCGGGAGCGCGGCGGGCGGCGTGAAAGGGAACGGGGTGCGCGGCGGCTCGCGGATCAGCTCGCCGCCGGCAGGCGCAGGCGGACCAGCAGGCCGCCCAGGTCCTCGCTCTCCTCCAGGCTGACCGTGCCGTCGTAGATCTCCGCCACGTCGCGCACGATGGCGAGGCCGAGGCCGGTGCCGGGCTTGCCGCTGTCCAGCCGCACGCCGCGGTCAAAGATGCGGATGCGGTCGGCCTCGGGAATGCCCATGCCGTCGTCCTCCACCATGACCTCGACGAAGCCGGCCTGCACGCCCACCGTCACGAACACGCTGCCGCCGCCGTACTTGGCGGCGTTCTCGACCAGGTTGCCCATGATCTCGTCGAGGTCCTGCCGCTCGATATGCGCGACCAGGCCCCTGGGCCCGTCCATGTCGATGCGGACGTGGGGATAGAGGCGCTGCACCGCGCGCTCGACCGATTCGACGCTGGGCCACACCTCCGCCCGGCTGTGCGCGGAGCCGCGGCGACCGACCGCGCGGGCGCGGGCGAGGTGGTGGTCCACCTGTCGCCGCATCGTCCGCGCCTCGCGCACCACCGTGTCGGCGAGGTCGTCGGCCTGCGCGGTGGCGGCGTTCATGATGACGGTGAGCGGCGTCTTCAGTGCGTGCGCGAGGTTGCCGGCGTGGCGCCGCGCCTCCTCCGCCTGCGTCTCGTTGTGCGCGACCAGCGCGTTCAGTTCCTCCACCATCGGCATGACCTCCACCGGCATGTCGCCGGCGATGCGGCTGGAGCGGCCCGCGCGCATCTTCGCGATCTCCAGCCGGACACGGCGCAGCGGCAGCAGACCGTAGAAGGTCTGTATCGCGGCGAGGATGATGAGGCCGAGGCCCAGCAGCACGAAGCTGCGCACCAGCGTGCGGCGCAGGATCGCGATCTGCGCGTCCAGCGCCTCGCGGCTGGAGGCGACCTGGAAGCGCCACCACGTCGGCGAGCCGGGCAGCTTCACGTCGCGCTCGACGACGCGCAATTTCTCCTCGCCGAACTGTCGGCTGTCGTAGGTGTGGATGTTGCGGTCGCGGTGGCGGGCGCCATAGGCGAGCTGGCGGTCCCACAGCGAGCGCGACGGAAAGGTCTCCTTCCCCGGCGCGGACACCTGCCAGTAGAGGCCCGAATAGGGTTCGAGGAAACGCTGGTCGGCGGGTTCGCGGTTGAAGATCACCTCGCCCTCCGGCCCGATCTCCGCGGAGACGAGCAGCGATCGCAGGACGTATTCGAGCTGGTCGTCGGCGTTGCGCGTGACGGCGGCCACCAGCACGCGGTCGAGCGCGAAGCCGCCGCCGGCCAGCAGCACGCTGATCCACACCGCGGCGATCAGGATCATGCGCTGCGACAGCGACCCGCGCGCGCGGGGCATGTCCGGCGCGGATGCCTCTTCGGTCATCGGCGACCACCCCGGCGCGCGCCGGGGTTGAGCTGTGGACGGATCGTCACTGGGCGTCGCGCATCATCACGGGGCTCTTCCCACCTGGACCCCGGCGTTCGCCGGGGCGGAGGCACGGCCGGAAAGCCGGTCAGGCGTCCGGATCCTCCAGGCTGTAGCCCAGCCCGCGGATCGTGGTGATGACGTCCTGCCCCAGCTTCTTGCGGATGCGCGTGACGAACACCTCGATCGTGTTCGAATCGCGGTCGAAATCCTGGTCGTAGATGTGCTCGATCAGCTCGGTACGGCTCACCACCTTGCCCTTGTGGTGGAGGAGGTAGCTGAGCAGCTTGTATTCCTGCGCGGTCAGCTTCACCGGTTCGCCCGCGCGCGTCACATTGCCCGACCGGGTGTCGAGCCGCACGTCGCCCGCGGTCAGTTCCGACGAGGCGTTGCCCGACGCGCGGCGGATCAGCGCGCGCAGCCGGGCGATCAGCTCCTCGGTCTGGAACGGCTTGGCGACGTAATCGTCCGCGCCCGCGTCCAGCCCCGCCACCTTGTCCGACCAGCTGTCGCGCGCCGTCAGCACCAGCACGGGCATGGTCTTGCCCTCCTTGCGCCAGCGGTCGAGCACGGTCAGCCCGTCGATCTCGGGCAGGCCCAGGTCCAGCACGATCGCGTCGTAGCTCTCCGTCGAGCCGAGGAAATGCCCCTCCTCGCCATCGGTGGCGAGGTCGATGGCATAGCCCGCGCCCTCCAGCGTGTTCTTCAGCTGCTGCCCCAGGTTGGGCTCGTCCTCGACGATCAGCACGCGCATCGGTGGTGGAGCTCCTGCAAGAAAAAACGGCCGGATCGCGCGCTAGCACGAAAGCCGGCCGCTATGGAAATGCGACTGTCGCGGGGCTGAACGCGGACAATCAGCGCCCCGTCTGCCCGAGGATCTTGCCCGAGCGGCCATCCACGTCCACCCAGATCACGTTGCCGTTCTTCAGGAACTTCAGCGTGTAGACGCCGCTGGGCAGCTCCAGGTCGAAGCCGATGTACTGCGCCCCCTTCATCATGGGCACCACGCGCCGCTCGATCTCCTTCAGCGGCAGCACGCGGCCTTGCCGGGTCGCGCGCCACGCCTGCACGCTCTCGCGATCCTGGTCGCCGGGAAGCGGCGCGGCGGCGGCCAGCACGGCGAGGAGGGGAAGCAGCAGGGGCAATCTCACCATAAGACCATAGGGACGACGCGTTGAATAGCGAATGAATGTGGCGCCCCCGCCAACGGTCCTGGTCCGCCGCGGTTGCGAGCGGGCGCGCGACGTCCTAGCTGCCCCCGTCATGGCCGCTCCCATCCTCGCCTACGAAGACCTGGGCCTCGTCCAGGGCTCCGGCTGGCTCTTCCGACATCTCGACCTCTACATCGGCGCGCGCGACCGGCTGGCGCTGATCGGGCGCAACGGCGCGGGCAAGTCGACGCTGCTGCGGCTGATCGCGGGGGCGATCGAGGCGGACGAGGGGCGACGCACCCTGGTTCCGGGCACCAATGTGGTGATGCTGGAGCAGGAACCCGACCTGACGGGCTGCGCGACGCTGGCCGACTACGTCCTGTCCGGCGCGCGCGCGCCCGAGCGGTACGAGGCGGACGCGATCGCCGGGCAGCTCGGCATCGACCTGACCCGCGAGGCGGCGACCGCCAGCGGGGGCGAGCGGCGGCGCGCCGCGATCGTGCGCGCACTGGCGCTCGATCCCGACGTGCTGCTGCTGGACGAGCCGACCAACCATCTCGACATCACCGCGATCGAGTGGCTGGAGGAGTGGCTGGGCCGGTTCCGCGGCGCCTTCGTCGTCATCAGCCACGACCGCACCTTCCTCACCCGACTGACGAAGCAGACGCTGTGGCTCGATCGCGGCCAGCTGCGCCGCAACGAGGTGGGCTTCGGCGGATTCGAGGCGTGGACCGACGCGGTGCACGCGGAAGAGGAGCGCAATGCGCAGCGGCTGGACGCCAAGCTGAAGATCGAGGAGCATTGGCTGCAGCGCGGAGTCACCGGGCGGCGGCGGCGCAACCAGGGCCGGCTCGCCAAGCTGAAGGAGATGCGCGCTACCCGCGCCGCGATGATCGGGCCGCAGGGCACCGCCGCGCTGGCGATGGCGAGCGACGACAGCAAGACCAAGGTGGTGATCGACGCCGAGCACGTCACCAAATCCTGGGGCGACCGCCCCGTCATCAGGGACCTGACCTTCCGCGTGGCGCGCGGCGACCGGATCGGCGTGGTCGGTGCCAACGGCGCGGGCAAGACGACGCTGCTGCGGCTGCTGACCGGCGAGCTGGAGCCCGACAGCGGCAGCGTGAAGCGCGCCCGCACGCTGGACGGCATCGTCATCGACCAGCAGCGCCGCCTGATGGCACCGGACAAGACGGTGCGCGAGGTGCTGGCCGACGGCGGCGAGTGGATCGACGTGCTGGGCACGCGCAAGCACATCCACGGCTATCTGAAGGACTTCCTGTTCGATCCGCACCTCGTGGAGGCGAAGGTGGGCACGCTGTCGGGCGGCGAGCGGTCCCGGCTGCTGCTGGCGCGCGAGTTCGCGCGGCCGTCGAACTTCCTGGTGCTGGACGAGCCGACCAACGACCTCGACCTGGAGACGCTGGACCTGTTGCAGGAGGTGATCGCCGATTACGAGGGCACCGTCCTGATCGTCAGCCACGACCGCGACTTCCTCGACCGCACCGTCACCGTCACGCTGGGGCTGGACGGCAGCGGGCAGGTGGACGTGGTCGCCGGCGGCTACGAGGATTGGGAGCGCCGGCGCCGGCCGCGCGCCGAGCCGCGCAAGGCGGCGGCGGCGAAGGAGGCCCCTGCCCCCGCGCCCGCCAAGCCGGTGCGCGCGAAGCTGAGCTACAAGGACCAGCGCGACTACGACCTGCTGCCCGCGCGGATCGAGGCGCTGGACGCCGCCATCGCGCGCGACGAGGCGGCGCTGGCCGACCCCGCGCTCTACGCGCGCGATCCCGCCGGGTTCGACCGCCTGTCGCAGGGGATCGCCGCGCAGCGCGCGGAGAAGGATGCGGCGGAACTGCGCTGGCTGGAGCTGGCGGAGCAGGTGGAGGCGATGGCGTGAGGACAGCAGCGGCATGACCGAGAATGCGGCGCCCGGCGCGCACTTCGTCGCGGTCGAGACGGGCGAGTGGGCGGGCTGGTCCACGTGGATGCCCGGCGATCCCTACGAGGATCACGTGGGCCCGTTCTACGCGCGGCGCGACGAGCGCGGCGTGCTGTGCGGCTTCCTGCCGCAGGCGCACCACCGCAACGGATCGGGCGCGATCCACGGCGGCGCGCTGATGAGCTTCGCGGACTTCGCGCTGTTCGCCATCGCCGGCGGCGCCGAACAGGGCGTCCACGGCGTGACGGTGACGTTCAATGCCGAGTTCCTCGCGGCCGCGCATCCGGGCACGCTGCTGACCGCGCGCGGCGAGGTGCTGCGCCAGGGCCGCAGCCTCATCTTCGTGCGCGGCACGATGGAGCAGGAGGACCGCGCGGTGTTCGCCTTCTCCGCCACGCTGAAGCGGGTGGGGTAAGGGCGGACTCCGGAGCGGCGTCGGGTCGCCCGCCTCCGTTCGTCCCGAGGAGGGATCGAGCGCAGGCGAAAGCCCGTCTCGAAGGAGATGGGACACACCTGTCCTTCGAGACGCCACTTCGCTTCGCTCAGCGGCTCGGCGGGACGAACGGATCACCTGATGGCGAGCCGGTCCTCAGAAGCTGTAGACCAGCGACGCGCGGGTGATCGAATCGGTGGAGAGGCGCCCTTCCGGCGGCTGACTCTCATATTGCAGCGTGTACGACAATTTTGCGGACAGCGGGCCGATCAGCTTCGCCTCGATGCCGCTGACGCTGCGCACCGTGCTGTTGAACCGCTCGAGATAGGCCGAGGCGTCCTGCGTGAAGACGAGGCCGCTCACCAGCGTCCAGTCCAGGTCGACGCTGCCGCGCGCGGCGAGGCTGCTCTGCATCGTGCCGTCGGTGAAGTCGGTCTGTCGGAACGCCGGGCCGACCTCCAGGTCGAGCGTCAGGCCGGCACGCCGCAGCACGCCGTAGCCCGCGCCCGCCGACGCGCTGTAGCGCTGGTCGTAGCCGAGGAAGCGATCCGCCTCGAACTGCGCGTTGCCGTAGATGTAGCCGCGGTCGTTGATCTTGTAATTGGGCTGGTAGCCCAGGACGTAGCGCTCCCGGCTGGTGATGCCGTCGGTGCGCTGCAGGTCGGCCTGCGCCAGCACGCGGTGGCGCCAGCGCAGCCCCTCGCGCGTCAGGTCCGCCGTGCCGCTGAGGCCCGTGACGTTGGAATTGCCCGACGAGACGAAGCCGCCCGCCTCCACCCGGCCGCGCCAGAGCTGGAACATGCCCGCCGAGCGCACCTTCTGGTCGCGCGCCCGCGCGCGCGCGTCGCGCCACTCGGTCGCGCGGCGCAGCACGAGGTCGGCGGAGATGGGATCGCCGACACGGGCGTATTTGACGATCGTGTCGACGCCGCGCTCGTCGCCGTCCTGCATCGCGGCGTCCAGCATGGCGCGGATCTCCGCCGGGATCTCGGGCGGGCGCACCACGGGCAGCAGCGCGACCAGCTCGCCCCAGTCGAGCGGCGCGGGATCGGGCGCGTCCTCCTCCACGACGACGGTGTCCACCTCCTCCAGGCGGGGATAGATCGGGCGGCGCGCCTTGCGACGGCGCAACGGGGCGGCGGCGCGGGCGCGGCGGACGGCAGGAGGGGCGGCGACCGGAGCCGGGGCGGCGATCAGCGCGGAGAGCATCAGGATCAGCACGTCAACATCCGACCATCGACCCTGCCCTCTGCGCCGCCGAACGACACCGCACCCCGCGCAGCGGCGACGGGCGGCGTATAGAAGCGGGGTGCGAAGGCTTCAACCTCAAGGCGTTGCGCGGGGCGCCGCACGTAAGGCGGGCGGCGTGGCATCGCGCCGTCACATGAAGGCGCTCGACAGCCTCACCGCCGCTCGTAGACCAGCGTAACGATGTCGCCCGGCTTGCCGACGAGCCAGCTCACCTCGCTGAACGAGTTCCGGTCGGGCGCGAGCGTGTTGCGCCCCTGCACGAACGGCTTTCCGCCGGTGAAGAAGGTCCAGTCGTAGACGGTCGGCGAGATCGCCTTGACGGCGAGCGCGTTCCCCTTCGCGGCGCCGGCGCCGACATCCGCCGCCGGTATGCCGTCGAAGCGGGTGACGATGACGCTACGCTGCTCGACCGACTCCATCCGCATCGCGCCGCCGCCCGCGTCGCTGTATACCAGCGTCTCCGGCTTCCCGCCCGCATCCTTCGGCCGCAGCGACCAGGTGCCGAACCAGGGACTGGCCTGCGCCGCTGCGGTTGCCGCGATCAGGAGAAGGGCGAGACCGGCACCGGTGGCGAGTGGCGTCTTCATCTCCGGTCATCCTGCGGGTGGTGTGGAAGCGGTGAAACGGGGGGCGCCGCCCGCTTGCGGACGTCCGGCACCGCCGCGTCGGTCGCGACCGACGTTCATCGAGCCGGGATCGCAGATGGCGTTCTTGCCCCGACTGTCACGGCTGCGGCGCTCAGCAACGCATCGAGCGTGGGCTTTCCCTGCTGCTGCCACGGCATCAGCACGTCGAAGTGCGTCACGCGCCCCGGCGGCCGCACGAAGCGGACGGGATCGCCGGACGCGCGGGCAGCCACGACGTACGCGTCGTCCGGATGGTCCATGCCGCCCTGGATCAGGAATTGCGGCACGCCGAGCGGCAAGCGGTCCTGCGGCGTGACGTCGGCGTAACGCCGCGGAAATTGCGTCGGCGTGCCGCCCATCAGCGGCACGATCGCCGGGTCGCCGCAAATGTCCGCGTCCTGGCCGATGAAGCGGCCCAATGCCCCCGGTCCGTCGATCGCGACGACGGCGCGCGGGATCAGGGGGCGGTCGGCGTAGACATCGCTCGTTGCCGGGAGCCGGGCGCGCGTCGCGCTCCATAGCGCCAGCGGGGCACCGGCGGAATGGCCCGCCACGACGACGCGCGTCGGATCGAGGCGATAGCGCGGTCCGACCATCCGGATCGCGTCCACCGCCGCCCCCACGTCGCGAAATGTGCCCGGCCATCCGCCGCCCGCCTCGCCCACTCGCCGATAGCCGATGTTGGCGCTGGCAACGCCGTGCCGGAGCAATGCGTCCGCCAGCGGTGCCATGTAGGCCGGGCTGCCGTATTCGGTGGTCCAGCAGCCACCATGGATCAGCACGACCACCGGAAAGGGGCCCGCCCCCGTCGGCACGCGGAGGTCGATCGTCTGCGCGGTGCCCGGCCCATAGCGCAGGCGAGCGGCGGGCGGACCGACCCGCGCGTAGATCAGCGCGGGCGGTCCGTGCGTCAGGATGCGATAGCCGATCCAGCTTCCGGCAAGCACGAGCGCAGCCAGGACCACGCCGCCCGCCACCTTCACGCGCCGCGACAGCCGCACGATCGCCCCCGATGCAATTGCCCGTCGACGGTGTGCGACGGATCTTGATCGTGGTCAACTTCGGCGATCAGGTCGCGGCCGGTCGGCATGGTCGTTCCGTTCGCGCGCGACCGCCATGCCCGCTTCCCCGCCGGCCTTCCAGTACGCCGGGCGTCCGCTCACCACCGGAACACGACACCGCCGCTCCCACCGGCGCCGCGTCCGCTATCGCCCACTTGCGGACATCAGGGGTCGCTGGCACCGTGTCGCCGATGCAGCTTTCAGTGAAAGAACATGGTGACGATTGGATTGCGTTGCAGTGCTATAAGAGCTCTGATGACGCACCGGAGGATGTCTTTGAGAAGGGCTTCCGGTTAGATGAACTTGCCTACGATGAGCCGGAACTCGCCTTCAGCGTGATTAAGGATGTTGTGAGCAGGTATGCAGAGTCGGACCTGTTCACGGAAGGTCAGACCGGCGCTAAGCAAGTCCTCGGCATGCTGGGCGCTGGGCCGCTTGAAACGCTGCTTGGCGAAAATGGTGACCGAGTGATCGCTGATGTCGAGGTCGAGGCACGAGCAGACCGCCGCTTCTTCTGGACCTTAGCATGTGTCTGGCAGAACGGAATGTCGGACGAGCTGTGGGCTCGTGTGCAGCGCATCGTCGGCGGGTTCGTGCCTTAAGCAACTTCCGTTTTCCACCCACAACCGGACGCTTCCATCAAAGCGGCGCATCCCCCGTCGCGCCATAATGGTGCCACGTGAAGATCGCCGCCGCGCCGCGGTGGGGGCGCCACGCCTCCGCCAATTCGCGCACCTGCCGCTCGCCGGGGCGCGCGGCGTGGCCGAGGATGCGGCCGACCTCGATCTGCACGGCGAGGTCGCCCGCCGGCCAGATATCCGCCCGCCCCTCGGCGAACAGCAGGTACACCTCCGCCGACCAGCGGCCGATGCCCTTGATCCGCACCAGCTGCGCGATCGCTTCCTCGTCGTCGGCGGCGAGGTTGGCGAGGTCGAGCCGGCCGCTCGTCACCTCGTCCGCCAGGTGGCGCGCGTAGGCGGCCTTCTGGCGCGAAAAGCCGCAGGCGCGCAGGTCCTCGTCGGTCGCCGATACGATGGTCGCCGGATCGGCGGGATCGCCCTGCCGCTCCGCCAGCTTGCGCCACACCGCGTCCGCCGCCTTCACGCTCACCTGCTGGCCCAGGATGGTGCGCAGCAGCGTGGCATAGCCGCGCGGGCGGATGCGCGGCGCGGGATAGCCGACGCGCGCCAGCGCCGCGCCGAACGCGGGCTCGATCGTCGCCAGCGCGTCCAGCCCGGCGCGCAGGTCGCCCTCGCTCAATCCCATTGCGGGGCCTGCGATCCGGCGGCATGGAGTGGCCGACACAATGAGGATGCCATGATGCCGAAGCTTATCGTCGTGACGCGCGAAGGGGAAGAACGCGAGATCGACGGCAGCGCCGGCCTCTCCGTGATGGAGGTGATCCGCGACGCCGGCATCGACGAGGTGCTGGCGCTGTGCGGCGGCTGCTGCTCCTGCGCGACCTGCCACGTCCACGTCGACCCGGCCTTCGCCGACCGGCTGCCGCCGATGAGCGAGGACGAGAACGACCTGCTCGATTCGAGCGCGACGCGCGACGCCAACTCGCGCCTGTCGTGCCAGATCCCGTTCGAGGACGCGCTCGACGGACTGACGGTGACGGTGGCGGAGGAGGATTGACGCGCGCGGGGGATCACCCCCGCGCGGCCACCGCGTAGAGCGCGATCGCGGCGGCGTTCGACACGTTCAGGCTCTCCACCTGGCCGGAGATGGGCAGCCGGGCAAGGTCATCGCAATGCGCCTCGGTGTTCTGGCGCATCCCCTCGCCCTCCGCGCCCAGCACGATCGCGATCTTTTCCGGCCCGAGCGCGTCGGCCAGCGTGCCGCGCGCGTGGCCGGTGAGGCCGATCCGCCAGTAGCCCGCGCCCGCGATCTCCTCCAGCGCGCGCGCCAGGTTGACGACGCGCACCCAGGGCACCGTCTCCAGCGCGCCCGATGCGGCCCGCGCCAGCGCGCCCGATTCGGGCGGGGCGTGGCGATCCTGCGTGACGATGCCGAGCGCGTCGAACGCGGCGGCGGAGCGCAGGATCGCACCGACGTTGTGCGGATCGGTCACCTGGTCCAGCACGACCAGCGGGCGGCGCCCGGCGTCCTCGCTCGCCAGCAGGTCGCCCAGCCACACGTCGTCGAGCGGATCGACCTCCGCCACCAGCCCCTGGTGCGGCGCGTCGGCGGGCACCAGGCGGCCGAGGTCCGGCGCCTCGGCATGGACGACGGTGAGCGTGGACGGCAGGTCCAGCGACGCCAGCGCCTCGCGCGTCGCCCACAGCTTGCGCACGACGCGGTTCGGATTGGCGAGCGCCGCCGTCACCGGATGCCGCCCCCACAGCCGCGGCCGCTGCCCCGTCGCCTGGCTCGGCCGGTGTCCGCGACGCGCCATTATCTCGATCCCTCGGTCATGCCGCACGCGTTAGGCCGGGGCCGCCCGCGCGGCAACCGTGCAACAGGTGCGTTGACAGGGGGGGATCGAGGCGGCATGGGGCGCCCTCGCTTTTCGAAGCGACGCCCGTGGAAGGGTGGCCGAGTGGTTAAAGGCAGCAGACTGTAAATCTGCCCACGCAAGTGTACGCTGGTTCGAATCCAGCCCCTTCCACCAAGCCTTTCCCGAACATCGTTCCGGTCCCGCGAGGCGCCTGCCCGTGGCGACGCTCGCGTCGGGTCACGGGCTGACCGCCTGCGGTTCGGTGCGGCGCGTCCGTCGTGCAGCCTTGAGGCGGTCGGTCACTTGCCGTTCGAACAGGCTGTACGACAGGCAGCCGACGACGATCGCCATGGCGGTGAGCAACACGCCGACCGCGTCGGTAGGCAGCGGCAGCCTTCTCTCCACCTGCCAGGCCGACACCGAGAAGACGATGTGCGAGACGTAGATGCTGTACGACGCGTCGCCCAGGTAGACGAGCGCGCGGGTGATCCTGTTCGGGCGGACGACCAGGAACGTCATTGTCAATCGGCGTCCAAAAAGGACCCCCTATCGGCGTGCAAAAGGGACCCCCTTCGTCAAGCAGCGTGACGGGTATGGGGGTCGCACCGTTCGCGCTGGTTGCGGCGTAGGGCGGGCGTAGCCCGAC
>NZ_JAAVJH010000029.1 GCF_012035195.1 Sphingomonas corticis | reverse complement strand
CCGTTTCACCCGAGGTGCGCCCGTTCTCAACTATAGTGCGCTAGAGCACGGCTTCGGTCTCACGGAGCGTGCGCCAGAATAGACCTATAATCTCGCGCCGGGCCGACCATCATTGCAGGCCGCTACATCTAGGCCAACATAGCAGGTCATCTTCCGTCCTCCTCTTCAGGGGACGACAGGCTATCCCAACGAGCACCGCTCCTGATTACGCCATGTGGTTCACCGACCAACCCGCCGCATGCAGCAGCGCCGTCACCCGGCGATAGCCGTAGCGCCCGTACTGCCTGGCAAGGGCGATGATATCCTCGGTGAGCGCCAACTCGTCATCTGCCCCGAACGGCACCTTGCGCTGCGTCGACCGGTGCTGGCCGAGCACGCGGCACACCCGCCGCTCGGATACATCCAGCACCTCCCTGACCTGGTCGATGCAGCGCCGACGCCGTGCGGGGCTCAGAAGTTTCCCTTGGCTGCCTCCTGCAGGATGAGCTTGTCCAGCGTCAGGTCCGAGATCGCCCGGCGCAGCCGCAGGTTTTCCTTTTCCAGATCCTTCATCCGCCGAGCCTGATCGGTCTTCAGGCCACCATATTCCTTGCGCCAGCGGTAGTAGGTCTGCTCGCTGACCGCGATCCGCCGGCACGCCTCGGCGGTCGTGCCGCCCTGGCCCAGCATGATCTCAACCTCGCGCAGCTTCCCGATGATCTCCTCGGGCTTGTGCTTCTTGGCAGGCATTCGT
Organism: Sphingomonas corticis; assembly: GCF_012035195.1. GTDB lineage: Bacteria > Pseudomonadota > Alphaproteobacteria > Sphingomonadales > Sphingomonadaceae > Sphingomonas > Sphingomonas corticis. The sequence goes on along the minus strand of NZ_JAAVJH010000029.1, from coordinate 18,513 downwards.
CGTCCCTTCCTTTGACCTGAGCCCTACGGATTGGTCCATTCTTTGTGAGAAATTCCCGGTTAGGTTTGGCAGGTGCCGGACGAGGGAATTTGCCCATGAAGAAGTCGAGGTTCAGCGAGCAGCAGATAGCGTTCATCCTCAAGCAGGCCGAGGATGGAACAACCATCGAGGAGGTTTGCCGAAAGGCCGGCATATCGATCCAGACCTACTATCGATGGCGTAGCAAAGACGGAGGGCTGATGCCGTCGGAAATGAAGCGCCTGAAGGTGCTGGAGGAGGAGAACGTCCGACTGAAGCGGCTGGTGGCCAACCTCAGCCTGGACAAAGAGATGCTGCAGGATGTCATCCGCCGAAAAATGTAGGGCCTGGTCGAGCCCGGGAGATCGTCGGCTATCTGCAGGCGAGCTACCAGGTTAGCGAACGGCGAGCCTGCGGCGCGTTTCCGATCAATCGATCGACACAACGCTATCAGTCCCGCCGCCTCGATCAGGCCGGCCTAAAGATGCGGATCAAGGAATTGGCTGCGACCCGTGTTCGCCACGGGTATCGACGCATCCATGTGCTGCTCCGACGGGAGGGCTGGGAGATCAACCACAAGCGCACTCATCGGCTGTACCGCGAACTCGGGCTGCAGCTGCGCAACAAGACATCCAAGCGCAAGGTGAAAGCAAAGCTGCGCGATGACCGGACGCCGGCGACGGCACCCAACGATTGCTGGTCGATGGATTTTCTGTCGGACCAGCTGTTCGACGGGCGCAAGATCCGGGTGCTGTCGATCGTCGACAACTTCACCCGTGTGTCGCCAGCGCTCGACGTGCGGACAAGCTTGTCCCCGCCCAACCAACCACTGGCAAGCGCGATCTCTGGTGCCAGGATGAGAAGGCCATAAGCCTCAGGTGCAACGTGCTGGTTGATGACGACGACGCCCCCTTCTTGCCGTGATCGCGGCCTGCGCTTTACGCTGAGGATCCCTGTTTGGCGACCTGCGGGCGCTGGAACTGGAAGCGGCGAAGGTGTTCGGTCTGAGCCGGGACACGGTGGCGAAGATGTGCGCGTTCTCGCTGCCACCAGGCTACCGGCGCGCGAAGCCGCCGGAGAAGCCGAAGCTGGGGCCGCTGTTGCCGGTCATCGACGCCATGCTGCGCGAGGACCGCCTGTCGCCGGCCAGGCAGCAGCACACCGCCAAACGGATCTTCGAGCGGCTGCGCGACGAGCATGGCTATGGCGGCGGCTACACGGTGGTGAAGGACTATGTGCGGCTAAGTCGGGCCCGCAGCCGGGAGACGTTCGTGCCGCTGGCGCACCCGCCGGGCCATGCCCAGGTCGACTTCGGCGAGGCGTGGGCCGAGATCGGCGGCGTGCGGCAGAAGGTTCATTATTTCTGCATGGACCTACCGCAATCCGATGCGTGTTTCGTGAAGGCCTATCCGCGCGAGACGACCGAGGCGTTCCTGGACGGCCATGTTTCGGCCTTCGCCTTCTTCGGCGGCGTGCCGCTGTCCATTCTCTACGACAATCTGAAGATTGCGGTGGCGAGGATCTGCGGCGACGGCAAGCGCGAGCGCACGCGGGCCTTCACCGAGCTGGTCAGCCTCTACCTGTTTGCCGACCGGTTTGGCCGGCCCGGCAAGGGCAACGACAAGGGGAAGGTCGAGGCGCTGGTAAAGCACGCCCGCGCGATGTTCATGGTGCCCATTCCCGTGGCGGCCAGCTTCGACGAGTTGAACGAGCGCCTGGCGAAGGACTGCCTGGCCCGACAGAACGGGCATGCCGGACGCCATGCCGACACCATCGCCGAGCGGCTTGCCGCCGACCGGCAGGTCTTCCGGGCCTTGCCGGCGGTGCCGCTGGAGCCGTGCGAGAAGCGGTCGGCGCGCGTGTCGTTGTGGATCGGCGTGGAAAAGGGACCCCGGTAGCGGGGTGATCGGCGTCGAAAAGGGACCCCTCATCCCGGTGGTCTAGGCTGTTCGCTTGGCGGTGTGTCAGGCGGCGAGATCGGGATGTTGGTATTGGAGACGGTGTTGAGGATCCGGCGCGAGCACGCGTCTGGGAAGGCCATCAAGGCGATAGCGCGGGACCTGCACCTGTCGCGCAAGGTGGTGCGCAAGGCGATCCGGGCGCCGGAAGCGGACATAGGTTACCGGCGGGAGGTGCAGCCGCTGCCGAAGCTGGGGCCGTTCCAAGCGCGACTGAATGCGTTTCTGGAGGAAGACGAGGCACGACCGCGGCGCGAGAAGCTGCGCCTCACGCGCATCCACGACCTGCTGCTACGCGAGGGGTTCGACGGCTCGTACGACGCGGTGCGGCGTTATGCGGCTCGCTGGCGGCAGGCGCGACGTTGCGATGTGATGGATGCGCCGGCGTTCATCCCGCTGCTGTTCCGGCCGGGCGAGGCGTATCAGTTCGACTGGAGCCATGAGGACGTCGAGATCGCGGGCAAGCCGATTGCCAAGTAAAGGTCGCGCATGTGCGGCTATGCGCATCACGGGTGATGTATGTGCGCGCCTATCCCCGCGAGACACAGGAGATGCTGTTTGACGCGCATGCGCGGGCATTCGCCTTCTTCGGAGGCGTGCCGACGCGCCGCATCTACGACAACATGAAGACGGCGGTGACGAGCGTGTTCACCGGCAAGGAGCGGGTTTTCAACCGGCGCTTCCTGGTCATGGCCAACCATTACATGGTCGAGCCGACCGCTTGCTCGCCCGCGTCGGGCTGGGAGAAGGGGCAGGTCGAGAACCAGGTGCAGACCGCGCGTGGCCGCTTCTTCCAGCCGCGGCTGCGCTTTGCCAGCATCGAGGAGTTGAACGGCTGGCTGGAGGCGGAGTGTCGCCGCTGGGCCAACATGCACCAGCATCCCGAGCAGAAGGAGCTGACGGTCGCGCAGGCATGGGCTGCCGAGCGCGGTGTGCTCCAGCCTGTTGTCGCGCCCTTCGACGGCTTCCACGAGAGCGAGCACGCGGTAAGCGGCACGTGCCTCATCAGCTTCGACCGCAACCGTTATTCCGTCTCCGCCAGGGCGGTGCGGCGTACCGTCCAGGTCCGTGCTTATGCCGACCGTATCGTCGTGCGCTGCGACGGCCAGGTCGTCGCCGACCACCCCCGGTTCTTCGGGCGCGACCGGACCATCTACGACCCGTGGCATCACCTGCCGGTGCTGGTGACCAAGCCGGGCGCCCTGCGCAATGGCGCGCCGTTCCAGGGCTGGGAGCTGCCGCCTGCGCTGTCACGCCTGCGGCGCAAGCTCGGCGCCGGAGATGATGCCGACCGGCGGTTCGTGCGGGTGCTGGCAGCGGTGCTCGACGACGGGATGGAGGCGGTCGAAACGGCCGTGCGCGAGGCGCTGCTGGCCGGCACCGCCAGCGACGACGTCATCGTCAACACCCTGGCCCGCCGGCGCGAACCGTCGCGACCGCTGACTATTGTCACGCCAGAAGATCTGGCGCTGCGCCATCCGCCCCGCGCCGACTGCAACCGCTATGACAGCCTGCGAGGTCTCCATGCAGCGGCATGAGATGATGACGGCCATGACCGAGTTGGGGCTGAAGGGCATGGCTGGCGCCTTCGACGAAGCGGTCACCACCGGTCTCCAGCGCAAGCGCACGACCATGGAGGTCCTGACCGACCTGCTGCGTGCCGAGCCGACGCACCGCCATGCAGCGTCGGTCCGTTACCGGATGTCGGCCGCCAGGTTGCCCGCGGTGAAGGACCTCGACGCCTTCGTCTTCGATGACACCCCCATCAACGAGGGACTGGTGCGCTCGCTATACAGCGGCTCGTTTCTTCCGGGCGGGCGCAACGTCGTGCTTGTCGGTGGGACGGGCACCGGCAAGACGCACCTCGCCACCGCCATCACCACCAATGTGGTACGGGCCGGCGCCCGGGGGCGCTACTTCAACACGGTGGACCTGGTGAACCGGCTTGAGGAGGAAACGCGCCTCGGCAAGGCCGGCACGCTGGCAGCCCAGCTCTCCCGGCTCGATCTGGTGGTGCTCGACGAGCTCGGCTACTTGCCGTTCGCCCGCTCGGGCGGTCAGCTGCTCTTCCACCTCGTCAGCAAGCTCTACGAGCAGACCTCCGTCATTGTCACGACGAACCTCGCCTTTGGCGAGTGGCCGACCGTCTTTGGCGACCCCAAGATGACCACCGCGCTGCTCGACCGCATTACCCACCATAGCGACATCGTCGAAACGGGCAATGACAGCTGGCGCTTCAAGCACCGCAGTTGACGCCCAGGACCACCGGCAGAGAACGCTTCGCGCTAGTTGCGCCTCCGGTCGGGCTACGCCCGCCCTACACCGCAACCAGCGCGAACGGTGCGCCCGTCATACCCGTCACGCTGCTCGACGAAGGGGGTCCCTTTTGCACGCCGATGGGGGGTCCTTTTTGGACGCCGATTGACAGCGCTGCTACGCTGGAACCATCCCGAGCGTGGGCTGATCCCGCCCGCCGATTTCATCAGTCTGGCCGAAGACACCGGGCTGATCCTCGCTTTGGGCAGATGGGTGATCCGGGCCGCCTGCCAGGAAGCGACCTCCTGGCCCGACGACATCAGCGTCGCCGTCAACCTCTCCCCTGTCCAGTTTCGCGATCCCGGGCTTGCCGCCACCATCGAGGCGGCGCTGAAGTCGAGTGGGCTGTGTTCCAGCCGCCTCGAGCTGGAGATCACCGAGGGTGTCCTGCTGAGCGACGAAGAACAGACGATCGCGACGCTCACCACTTTGAAGGCGCAAGGGCTGCGCATCTCGATGGACGATTTCGGAACCGGATACTCGTCGCTCAGCTATCTGAGCCGTTTTCCGTTCGACAAGATCAAGATCGACCAGTCGTTCGTTCGCCAGATACCGGGCAATAAGCAGTGTACCGCGATCGTCCACGCCATCATCACGATGGGCAAATGTCTCGACATGGCGATCACAGTGGAAGGCGTGGAGACGGAAGAACAGCATGCCTTCGCCGTTGCCCAAGGCTGTGACGCTGTTCAGGGCTACAACGTCAGCAAACCGCTTCAAAGGACAGACTTCGCCGCATTTATCGCGGAATGGACGCCCTATTGCCGCCTGCGTACTGCGGCCTGAGCCGAGCGCTGCCACTGCGACGATGCCTCACCGGCCCACGTTCATTGATCTCCTGGTTTATTATGCACCGCACTACGCAGGACTTTCGCATCTAACGCGACTCAACTTGGAGCGGACATCCGGCTTAGCACCTCGTTAACCTAAGGCACCCTATCAAGCTCTCGCGGCGTGAAAGGGCGCAACAGATGTTCGACGCCTTCTTCTGTCTGACCCATCAGCATAACAAGTGGCTGGTCGCGCTCGCGGCCCTGGTCTGCATCGCGGCGACCGGCAGCGTCGTGTTCCTGCTGCGCCATCTCGTCGCCGCGCCGGCGCGCGAGCGGTCCCGCTGGCTGCTCGGCGCGGCCTTCGCGTCGGGGACAGGTATCTGGGCGACCCACTTCATCGCGATGCTCGGCTACGATCCCGGCATCGTGGTGGGCTACCTGCCGGGACGTACCCTGGCGTCGCTAGCCATCGCCATCGTTGTGACCTGGGCCGGGTTGCGGACGTGCGTCCTCAGGCACAACCCCATCGGCTATGTCGCCGGCGCGGCGATGGTCGGCTCGGGCATCTCGGCCATGCACTATCTGGGCATTTGCGCCGTTCTATTTCCGGGCACCTTCCGCTTCTCGTCCGTCCTGATCGTCGCCTCGGTCTTCGTCGCGGTGCTGCCGGTCGCCCCGGCGCTGTACCTCGCCATCGCTCGCCGCGGCATAGGGTCGGGCGTTGCTGCTGCCGCCTTGCTGACGCTGGCGATCCTGCTGCTGCACTTCACCGGCATGGCCGCGATCAGCGCCGTGATCCCCGGGTCCGCGGCCGGCACGGGCGGGATCGTGCTGTCGCCCGACCTGATGGCGCCGCTCATCGCTGTTGCGGCGCTGGCGGTCCTGGTCGTGACGGTCGGCGCCGCCAAGGCGCGTGCCGTGCTCGCCTTGCGCGCGCGGGGCACGACGGACGCGGGTTGGGCGGCGCTGGTCCGCTCCAGCCTCGTCGCCGAGTTCGACCTCGAAGGCACCGTCCGGTGGGCCAACAAACGCTTCCTCGGCACGCTGGGCTACCGGCTGGACGAAATTGCAGGGCTCCCCGATCGCACGCACGACATGGGTGTCAGGGCACCAGGATCGAGCGATCCGGCGTTCTGGGCAAAGCTCGGTGCCGGCGAGCACCAGACCGGTGAGTACCGGCGCATCGCGAAGGACGGCCGTGTCGTCTGGCTGCAGTCGACCTACACCCCCGTGCTCGATGAGAAGGGGCGACCGATCCGGGTTCTGGAGGTCGCAACCGACGTGACCGTGAGCAAGCTGGCGGCTGCCGAGTCTGCGGCGAGGCTCGCCGCGCTCGATCGAAGCCAGGCGGTAATCGAGTTCGCGACCGACGGCACCATCCTCGAAGTCAACGACGTTTTCCTTTGGCTGACGGGCTATGCGCGCGACGAGGTGGTCGGGCGGCACCACCGGATGTTCTGCGAACCCGCTTACGCCGGCACAGCCGACTATGCCGCCTTCTGGGCGAAGCTCGGCCGCGGCGAGTTCGATGTCGGGACCTACCGCCGCGTCGGCCGGGATGGCCGCGAGCTGTGGCTTCGCGCCACCTACAATCCGGTGCTCGACCCAGATGGTCGCCCGGTGCGGATCGTGAAGTTCGCGTCCGACATGACGGAGAGCCGGCAGCGCAATGCCGAGTTCGAAGCGCTCACGCTGGCGATGCGGCGCTCGGCCCTGACGATTGAGCTTGCCCCTGACGGCATCATCCTCGCGACCAGTAACGGCTATCTCAAGGCACTCGGCTATGCACCGGAGGATGTCGCGGGCGAGCATCACCGGATCCTGTGTCCGCCCGAACTCGCCTCGAGTGCCGTCTATGCGGCAGCCTGGGAGACACTTGGCCGCGGCGAGCATATGACGGGCATCTTCAAGCGGCGCGACCGGGAGGGCCGCGACCTGTGGTTCCAGGCAACCTACAACCCGGTTCTCGATCCGGACGGCCGGGTCGTGAAGATCGTCGGCTTCGCCACCGACGTGACGGACGCGAAGCTGCGCAGCGCCGAGTTCGAGGCGCGATCAAAGGCGATGGACCGCAGCCAGGCGGTCGTCGAGCTTGGGCTCGACGGGACGATCCTGGAGGCCAACCAGAACTTCCTCAACGCCCTGGGCTATAGCCGGGCCGAGGTCATCGGCCGTCACCATCGCCTCCTGTGCGACCCTGACTATGCCCGCTCGCCCGACTATGCCGCGTTCTGGCGCAAGCTAGCCGGCGGTGCCTTCGACGCAGGTCTATACCGCCGGATCGGCAAGGACGGCCGCGACGTGTGGCTGCAGGCGACCTACAATCCCATTCTCGATCCGGACGGACGGCCGCTGAAGATCGTCAAGTTCGCGACCGACATCACCGAGGCTCGCGAGCGCGATGCGGAGTTCGCCGGCCGCGATGCGGCCGTGGATCGCAGTCAGGCCGTGATCGAGTTCGATCTGGACGGGCTGATCCTGTCCGCCAACCGGAATGCGCAGACCATGCTGGGCTATGACAGCAAGGCGCTTGTGGGCCAGCACCACCGCATGTTGTGCGACGCTGCCCAGGCACGCTCGACCGATTACACGAAGCTCTGGGAGCGTCTGTCGCGGGGTGAGTTCGATGCGGGACGGTATCGCCGGATCGGGCATGACGGCCGCGAGATCTGGATCCAGGCCTCCTACAACCCGATCCTCGATGCCGACGGCCGACCGAGAAAGGTCGTCAAGATCGCCGCCGACATCACGCGCCAGGTGCTGCTGGAGCGGGAAGCCGAGCACCGCCTTGCTGAAAGCGAGGCGCTGCAGCGATCGCTCGACCTGCGCCGACAGGCGCTGCAGGACACGGTGGCCCAGCTGGACACGATCGTGACCGCGATCGGCGGCATCGCCGCACAAACCAACCTGCTCGCGCTCAACGCGACCATCGAGGCGGCGCGGGCGGGCGAGGCAGGCCGGGGCTTCACGGTGGTGGCGTCGGAGGTGAAGAAGCTGGCCAACGACACGCGCGCGGCGACGGAGCGTGCGACGGCCATGATCGGCGCGCGGCGCGCCAGCAACGACGGCTAGTAAGATGATGGCGAGTAAAACGAGATGATGAGGCCCGATGATAGCAGGCGCGCCCATGAGGCGATCCGCGCCGCTGCCTACGCACTTCGCGACTGTGTCAGGGCTGGACCTCCGCTTACCGACCTCGGCCGGCTACGAATGAACCTGGCCAATGCGGTACGGGAGCATCTGCCTACACAGCAGGGCTGGAACAAGGAGGCCCGAGGCTATTTCGCCGACCAGATGCCGACTTACGAGCGGATCATGGAAGAGGATCGTGAGCTTCGGCTGCGCTACTCCGACCACATCCGGCGTTGGAGCAGCAACGCGATAGCTTCGAACGTCCCAGCCTATGCTGCGGACGTCGCAACACTGGTAGAGCGCCTCGACCGCTACCTGCGGTCGCTTGAGCACGAGCTCTATAAGCCGATGCACCAGGCAGGGATCGAGGCGTGATCGGTGATCAGTTGCCCCTGTAGGTGGAGTAGCCGAAGGGGCTGACCACGACCGGCACATGGTAGTGCGCGGCAGGGTCGGTGACGCGGAACACGGGATCGATCTCGGGGAAGAATGGCGCCGCCTTCGCATCCGGGTAGCCCGCCATGTCGAACTGCAGCTTGTAGGTGCCCGGCGCGAACTTCGACGGCTACCTACCCGACGCCGATCTCTCGGTCGAGATCGGGCAAACCTGTAGTCCTGCATGACGATCTGGCATCTTGCATCACCGCGAGCAGCTATCGAAACCGGGCTCGATCACCTATCGTTCCTCAAGGCAGGGTTGTTGGCCCTGCGAAACCGATGGTGGAGGTGCCGTTGCGACCTGTGTCAGCTGCGATCTGTATTCCGGTCCGCAACGAGGAGACTGCGCTACCGAAGTTGCTGGAGGCGATCGGGCGACTGGACTTGGGCGACGTCGAAGCTGCCGTGTTCTTCCTCCTCGATAATTGCTCGGATGCGAGCAAGCAGGTGATACGCGAGCATGCTGGTCGCATGGCCCTTCCGTTCACGGTGGCTCAGGGAGACCCGTCCCCTGATGCCAATGCCGGTCGTGCACGCCGGGCGGCCATCGCCCTCGGCCTGCATCATGCGACGAGCACGCCCCACGGTATTCTCCTGACAACCGACGCCGACAGCCAGCCCCGTGCCGATTGGGTCAGGGCGGCACTGCAGGGCCTGGCCTCGGCCGACCTTGTCGCCGGGCGCATCGTCCGGATCGCAGCGGAGCGGGATCCGGTGCAGGGGAGGGTCGAGCGCTACCTCGATCGGCTTCACGCCTACCGACGATCGGTCGACCCCGTTCCGTGGGACAGTCCTACCGGCTCCCACTGCTCAGGAGGCGCCAACATGGCCTTCCGACCCGGAGCCTATCAGGCGCTGGGCGGCTTCCAGCCGGTGCCATGCGGCGAGGACGCCGCCCTGCTCGACGATGCCGGGCGCGCCGGGTTTCGCGTGCGCCGCGATCCCGGCATGGTGGTTGCGACCTCCTCGCGGCGGCTCGGCCGGGCACCGGGAGGCATGGCCGCTGCGCTCAGCGCCATCGACCATCATGGGGCACCCTCGATGCCGCATCCGCGAGGGGCGGCATGGCAATACCGGCAGCAGGCGGAGGCGCGCCGCATCTGGGCCGGGCTCCCCGGTTCCTTTGTCGCAGCCCGCTTCGGCGACCGTATCGGATTGACCGGTGACCATGTGATCGGTGTCGCGCGCGACTGTCCCAATGCCGAGGCGTTCGCGATGCGTGTCGTGCCGGCACTGCCCGATATACCCGACGTCACCCTCGCCGAGGCCGAGCAGGCCCTGGCTTTGCTCGAGCGCCAGCTTTGCGAGCAGGCGGCATGACGACGGTCGGGGCTCTGCGCCATGCGATCGTCGCGGCGGGCTGGGCGACCGACCCCGTCGGCGATCCGGCGACTCCCGAAGCATATCTGGAACTGCTCCGCCGTCTTTATGCTGCGGGACGCCGGGATCTCCCCGTCGGTCGCCTGCTGGAGGGGCATGTCGATGCGGTGCAGATCGTATTTCGATACGGCACGTCGTCCCAGGTCGCTGCGTTGCGCGCGCGCATCGCTGCGGGAGCGACGTTGGGTGTGTGGAATGCGGGCCTGCCGGGTGAGCCGCTGGTGCTTGCCGGCGGACGGCTGACCGGCGGCAAGGGCTATGCATCGGGGGCGGGGATACTGACTCACGCGCTGGTGACCGCGGATAGCGATCGCGGGCCGCAGCTGCTCCTGCTCGACCTTGAGGCCGATCCGCCTGCCATCGATCGGGAGTGGTGGCAGACGATCGGCATGCAGCGCTCGGAGACACATCTGGTGCGCTGGTCCGGCTCTGTGATCGGTGAAGACGGCCGTATCGGCGAGCCCGGCAGCTACGCGCGGGAGCCGTTCTTCAGCGGAGGCGCGCTGCGCTTCGCCGCGGTTCATGCCGGCGGTATCGCGGGTCTGCTGGACGCGGTGCGTGACCACCTGACCACCCACAAGCGCGCTTCCGATCCGTTCCAGGCATCACGGCTCGCCGACCTGTTCCTGCTTGCCCAGGGTGCAGCGGCGAGCATCCGCGACACGGCGGGCGCCTGGTTCAGCGGGACGGATGCGGAACGCCTCGCCCGGGTGTCCGCTGCGCGGCTATCGATCGCCGGTCTTGCCGAGCGCGCCCTGACGATCGCGCAGGAGGCGGTGGGGCTGCAGGGGTTGTTCCTGTCGCATCCGCTGGCGGCAAAGATCGCCGATCTCATGGTGTACCTGCGCCAGCCGGCGCCTGACGCGCATCGCCTTCGCGTCGGCCAGGCTGTCGCCGAGCACATCCTCGACCCCATCCTGTGAGGATCGCGCTGCGAAACGTGCGTGTCGCGCTGGTGATCGCCCCGCACCCGGATGACGAGGTCATCGGCGCGGCAGGCCTCATTGCGCGGCTTCGCCGCCATGGAGCTCGGGTCCGGGTTGCGGTCGTGACCGATGGTGCCGCATCTCACCGGGGCAGCCGAAAATGGCCGAGGACGCGACTGGTCGCGGCTCGCCAGCGTGAGAGCCTTCATGCGCTACGTCGTCTCGGCATCGTTGCTGGCGACGTCTCGTTCCTCAATTTGCCCGATGGCCAGTTGCCCTCGATCCCGGGGCGCTGTTATCGCGCGCTGCGCCGCCAGGTCGCACGATGCCGGGATCTCGATCTCATCGTCGGACCGGCCTGCGATGACGACCATCCCGATCACCGCGCCGTAGCCGCGGCCGTAGCCGGATGCCCGGGTGGCGCCAGTCGGCTGACCTACCGCGTGTGGCCGCCTCGCCCGGACCGGTCCGGACCGGCATGGCGCATCGCTGTGCCCGGGGGAGTTTCGGTGAAACGGTCCCTGATCCGCGTCTACCGGACGCAGCTCGGCGCCGTTTCCGATGACCCAGCAGGCTTCACGATCGCGAGACACGAGCTTGCGGCCTTTGCTCGTCCGGTCGAGCGCTACCGGCCGGGTTCGAAGTGACGAGCCCGATCGATCTTGCCGGGTTCGCCGCCAAGTTCGCCGGCGACGACGATCCCTGGCGCACCTTCACCGCCCGTGACGAGGCGGTGAAGCGTGCCGCGATCCTGCACGCGATAGGTCACCGACCGGTCGGACGGGTGCTGGAGCTGGCCAGCGGCAACGGATCCAACAGTGCCGCGATCGCGAGGATGGCGTTGCGCCTCGATGCGACCGAGGGCACGAGGGAGGGGGTCGACCTGACGGCACGCGCCGTCGCGGCCTGGCCTCGTGCGTGCGCATCGCTGCTCGTGCTCCCCGGTCGCCCGCCACGTCTCGTATATGACGTGATCGTGATCGCCGAGATCCTGTATTACCTCTCAGCGCGAGAGATGGCCCGGGTTGCGCGTGAGATGGCCGCTCGCCTGCGCCCAGGCGGCATCATCGTGCTCGCGCACCACAGGATTGATTTCTACGATTTCGTCCAGCATGCGGCAGGGATCCACGCCCGGTTCCTCGCAGAGACCGGGCGTTGTTGGACGGTTCGCACCGCGCGCCGCACCGGCCGCTGGGTTGTTACCGCGGCCCGCGCCGATGGTATGACCCGATCCCGTTGAACGCGAGCGAGGCAGCACGTCCCACGTCCGTGCGATATGAGGCTTGCCGTTAAGTGGAGCGGCAGGACGTCCACCTGCCGCTCCCGCCAGGGTCGTCAGGCCGCCGCGTCGAGATCGACCTTCATCTCCCGAGCCCAGAACCTGAGGTCACGACAGGTCGTGACGAACGCCTTGACGTCCTTGCTCTTGCTTAGGGCTACGAAGCCATCGTCAAGCTCCGGCACCCGAGAAGCGTCGAACAACGTTACGGCTGCATCGGTGTAGCCGATGAACTTGCAGTGGCCGAACGCGTCCGCCACGAAGTCCTTGGAGGCCGCATCCTTGGCGAGCATCGCAGCCCCTTCCTCGGACGGGAGCACCGCGACGGCATCGAACAGGACCGAAGGTCCGCCGTCGATCTTCTGCTTGGCCGCGACCTTGGTGCCGTCGTCGAGCGTGACCCCGCCGATCTTCGGCGCGACTACCTCCCAGACCGCGCCTTCGGCTTCCAGCGCCTTGGTCAGCGCATTGAACAGCTCGGCGCTCGACCCATCGGTCAGCAGCAGGCCCATCTTTCGTCCGGCAAAGTCGTCCGGGCCGTTGGCGACGATCGAGAGCGCCGACGATGTCGGCAGGTCTAGCGTCGGCTTGGCCGCCTTGGCGGCGTCCGGCAGGTCGAGGCCGAGCCCGTCCGCGACGGTAGCGGCGAGATCCTCGTCGATGTTGCGCAGGTGGCTGACCGCCCGGGCCCGGATGTCGACACGATCTACCTTCGACAGCTCGAACACCAGCGCGTCGCCGATGTGCTTCTGCTCGATCGGCTGCTGGCTGAGATAGAACTGCCGTGCCTGGCTGTAATGATCGGCAAAGGTTTCGGACCGAACCCGCTGCTTGGTCCCCTGAACCTCGGCGGGGAAACTGGTGAAGCCGATCTCCGCGTTCTCGCGCGGACCGCCTTCCGCGCCCCAGCTGTTCGGCTCATAGTTCACGCGCCCCTTCGGATTGCGCATCGCCATGTGGCCGTCCTGCTGGAAGTTCATCACCGGACAGCGCGGGGCATTGATCGGCAGGTGGGTGAAGTTCGGGCTGCCGAGCCGCTTCAGCTGGGTATCGAGATAGGAGAAGTTGCGGCCGTGCAACAGCGGGTCGTCACTGAAGTCGATGCCCGGCACGATGTTCTGCGTGCAGTAGGCGACCTGCTCGGTTTCGGCGAAGAAGTTGTCGACGTTGCGATTGAGCGTGAGCGTACCGACGATGCGGACCGGCACGTCCTCCTCGGGGATGAGCTTGGTCGAGTCGAGATGGTCGAAGGGAAGCTTGTCGGCGGTTTCCTGATCGAACAGCTGGACGCCGAGATCCCATTGCGGGAAGTCACCGCTCTCGATCGCCTCCCAAAGATCGCGGCGATGATAGTCGGGATCGGCGCCGCTGATCTTGACCGCCTCGTTCCACAGCACCGACTGGAGCCCCTGGCGCGGCTTCCAGTGGAACTTGACGAAGGTCGACCTGCCTTCCGCGTTCACCAGGCGGAAGCTGTGGACGCCGAAGCCCTCCATCGTGCGGAAGGAGCGGGGGATCGTGCGATCGGACATGATCCACATGATCATGTGCCAGGCTTCCGGGGTGAGGCTGGCGAAATCCCAGAAATTGTCGTGTGCGGTTTGCGCCTGGGGGAACGCCCGGTCGGGCTCCTGCTTGGCCGCATGGACCAGATCGGGGAACTTGATGGCATCCTGGATGAAGAACACCGGGATGTTGTTGCCGACGATGTCCCAGTTGCCCTGCTTCGTGTACATCTTGACGGCGAAGCCGCGCACGTCGCGCGCCAGATCGCGCGAGCCCTTGTTGCCCGCTACCGTTGAGAAGCGGACGAACACCTCCGTCTGCTGCCCGACCGTGCTCAGCACGTCGGCGCGGGTGTAGTCGGCCAGACTGTCGGTCAGCTCGAACACGCCGTGCGCGCCATAGCCGCGTGCGTGGACGACGCGCTCCGGGATGCGCTCGTGATCGAAATGGAAGATCTTTTCGCGGAGGATGAAGTCCTCGAGCAGCGTGGGGCCCCGCAGACCCGCCTTGAGACTGTTCTGGGCGTCCGCGATCGGGATGCCCTGCTGCGTGGTCATGGTAAGTGCCGCGTCCGAGGTCGTCTGGCGGGTTTCGCCGCCATGGCCCTGCTGCTCGGCATAGTTCGTCGGCTGGTCGGCACCCGCCGGCAGCGGCGGTGCCTTCTTGGCCGTCTCGCCCTTGAGTTTCACCGCGTCGCTTTTGATGCTCTTGCGTGCCATGGACGTAATCCTCCGATCATGCCCTTAATGCCACCAGCGCCACGGCGGTGCGAGGCATAAATCTTTGTAGCGACTGGGAACCGACCCGGAGGAGCGAAATCAAGTTATGTCAGTCGAGCATGGTCGCCGGTTCGGACGACAGGCGCGGGCTCGGCAACGTAAGTGTTCATGGCTGCGCAGAACCCGACTGCGGCTTCCTTGGTCCTGGATCACAGCCAGGGAAAGCCGATATGAACCGGTTGAGGATGTCGTAATGCCTTGCCGTTAGCCGAGCATGATGTACTCCCAGGTCGTACAGGTTTTCGACTGCGTCCGGCACGACCACGATCCGTAGTTGGTGCTGCTCGCGGGCCTGGTTTGCCTCTGCGGTATCTATGCGTCCTTTGCCCTGGCCGACCATGCCGTACGCTCAGGGCGGAAGACGCGCAGCCTGTGAGAACCTGTCACCATCGTGTCGGCCGGCTGCACGGCCTGGGCGACCCACTTCATTATCTTGCTGGCTTTCAAGCCGGGCATGCCGTCTGCGTTCAACCCGCTGGCCGTACGGCCGTTTAACGGCCGCTCGTTGATGTAAACGAGTCAAATGGACAGGGACCCATGCCGCGGCTCAAGGCGTTGAGCGTCATAGACATGGCCCTGACGACAGGGACATCCACTCAGATGAGGAAACGACATGCGCGCACTATGCTGGCACGGTAAGGGCGATGTCCGTGTCGACACCGTCGCGGATCCCGAGATCAAGCACCCGCGCGATGCGATCATCAAAATAACCGCCTGCGCGATCTGCGGGTCGGACCTTCACCTGCTGGATGGATATCAGCCTACCATGGAGGCCGGCGATATCCTCGGCCACGAGAACATGGGCGAGGTCGTGGCGCTTGGGTCCGAGGTAACCAACCTTAAGATCGGCGACCGTGTCGTCGTGCCGTTCACCATCAGCTGTGGCGAGTGCTGGTTCTGCAAAAAGGGTCTGTTTGCGGCCTGTGATCAGACCAATCCGAACGCCGAGATGGCCGCCAAGGCGATGGGCCATTCGCCCGCCGGGCTGTTCGGCTTCAGCCACATGCTGGGCGGCTACTGCGGCGGCCAGGCGGAGTATCTCCGCGTGCCGATGGCGGATGTCGGTCCGATCAAGATTCCCGACAACGTTACCGATGAGCAGGCCCTCTTCCTATCGGATATCTTCCCGACCGGCTACATGGCCGCCGAGAATGCGCAGATCGAGCATGGCGACACCGTCGCGATCTGGGGCTGCGGTCCGGTCGGCCAGTTCGCCATCCGCTCCGCGCTGATGATGGGCGCCGGCCGCGTGATCGCGATCGACGAGGTGCCCGAGCGACTCGCCATGGCGGAGGCCGGTGGCGCTGAGACGATTAACTTCGCCGAAACCGATGTCTATGACGAGCTGCAGGCGCGAACCAAGGGCCGGGGCCCCGACAGCTGCATCGATGCTGTCGGCTGCGAGGCGGCCGCGCACGGGGCGGCGGACGCGGTCATGGACAAGGTGAAGGCAAGCATGATGCTCGCCACTGATCGCGTCCACGTCCTGCGGCAGGCGATCATGAGCTGCCGCAAGGGCGGCACGGTCTCCGTGCCCGGCGTCTACGTCGGGATGGGTGACAAGCTTCCGATCGGTGCAGCGATGAACAAGGGGCTGACGATCAACCTTGGGCAGACCCACGTGCAACGTTACACCAAGCCGCTACTGGATAAGATCGTCGCGGGCGAGATCGATCCCAGCTTTGTGATCACGCATCCGGCCAGTCTTGAGGACGCGCCCGAGATGTACGCCAAGTTCCGTGACAAGCAGGAAGGTGTAATCAAGGTTGTCATGCGGCCGCACGGCTGATTAGCGGAACAACCGGGAACAGGACGCTTATCGATGCCGATCGCCGCCGCCGCTGTGGATTATGTTCAGCGGCGGTGTCGATCAGCTTGCAACCAAGTATGTCGGCAGATCTAGGTGTCAGTCAGGCTGCAACGGATGATTCTTGCGGAGAGGCAACGAGCCATAGCCGCAGCGCTTCTTCCTCCATCGGACGGGCAAAATAGTAACCCTGCGCCTCCTCACATTCCAAGTCGGCCAGGATCGCCGCGGCTGCGGCGGTCTCGACGCCCTCGGCAACGACCCGGTAGCCGAGATCGTGCGACAGCGTGATCATCGATCGGACAAGCGCCTGTCCACGCTCGTCATCGGCCAGATCGCGAACGAACGACTGATCGATCTTGACTACGCGGGCGGGCAGACGTTGAAGATACGCAAGGCTGCTGTAGCCTGTGCCGAAGTCGTCGATCGCTAGGGGGATGCCCGCCTCATGCAGCGCACGAAGCTGGCCCATTGCACGGCCACTATTCTCCATGACGACGCTCTCGGTGACCTCAAGCTCGATCGCTGCCGGGCGCAGACGGTGCTTCAGGAGATAAAGCTGCACCTGTTGGGCAAAGTCGCTTTCCTCCAGGTTAGCGGCCGATACATTGATCGAGAGCTGGAGGTCGATGCCTTCCTTTTGCCAGATCGCCTGCTGCCGCATGGCGGCGTCGAGCACCCAGGCAGTGGTCGGCCTGGCGAGCGAGGTATGCTCGATGATGGGCATGAACTCACCGGGCGACACGTCACCCAGCGTAGGATGGCGCCAGCGGAGCAGGGCTTCAGCACCCTTGCACCGGCCGGACGCGAGGTCGATGCGCGGCTGAAAGACGAGTCTAAGCTGGTCAGGCTCTTCCAGGGCCGCTCCGAGATCGTTGAGCAACGCGAACCTGCGGGAGTGAACACGATCCTCCCCTGGCGCGTAGAGGCCGACGGCATGTTCCGACGCGCGCGCATCCTGGGCCGCGCTATAGGCGGTGCGCAGCACCTGGCGAGGATCGGTTTTGCCGAGGATAACAGGCGTCACCCCGATCGCCTGGGAAGTGGCGAAGCGGATGCGCGACGCACTTTGAGCTTTCGAAAGCATCGAGCCGAGCAGCGCTACATAGGCGCCCGGTTCCGGCTCGGGGGGCGACAGGAACGCAAACTGCGTGGCAGCGACGTGGTAGGCTGTCCGGCCTTGGCCCAATGCGCCGCGAAGCGCCCGGGCAGCATCCTGCACCATGTCGTCGATGAACGACGGTCCGACGACGCGCAGCCCGCTGCTGAGCTGGTCGTTGCGCGCCAGGTCGAGCAATACGGCGTAACGGCGCTGGCCCGGCGCATCGCGACCAAGGTCCTCAAGATCATCGAGGAACTGGGTCCGGTTGGGCAGGCCGCTGAGCGGGTCCACGCGTCCGAACGCGTGCTGCATCTCGATCTGCGACATCGTCATATCGGCAAGATCGGTCAGGCCGGCCATCTCCGACTCAGAGACAGTACGTGGTTCCGTGCCAAGCACGCATAGCGAGCCCAGACCGAAGCCTTCGCGCGTCATCAACGGAACGCCCGCGTAGAAGCGCACCCCGGTTTGCGCCAGCAGGCTGTCGGCATAACAATCATCGTCGAGGAGATCTGGAATGATCAGAATGCCCCGGCTCTCGGCGACCTGTGCACACGGCGCCTTCTCTCGGGGAATTGACCAATGCTCGACACCGACGCGCGACTTGAACCACTGCCGATCACGGTCAGTCAACGACACTGCCGAGATCGGCAGATCGAAAATCTGGCTCGCCATACGCGTGATGCGGTCGAAGCTCGCGCTTGGAGGCGTGTCGAGCAAGTTCAACTGATGCAACGCATCAAGGCGCGCTTCTTCGTCCTGTTGTACCATCCTTACCTCTCGCCCGCGCGGAAAATTAATGGGAAGTCGGTAACAAACCACTAATATGCGGGGCGATACCGCTGAAGTCGCGACTGACCGATTTTGCGCGGTCCGTTTTCGCGGCGCAGATAGCTGCACGGTTTGTTGAACGGTGCGGCGCTGGGAAACGAGGCCATTCTGCTCTGGCCTTGGGAGCATTCAACAAACGCTCGAGACTGTTGAAAAACGCGTGCTTGCGACGGCGATGGAGGCGTGATTCACTCTTGGCAGACGGCAAGGGATCACGGACATGATGGGACGGCAGGTGGCACAGGGCGCGCTGTTCTACGGCTTCCGG
>NZ_JAAVJH010000028.1 GCF_012035195.1 Sphingomonas corticis | reverse complement strand
GCGATCCCGTTGACGGTGGAAGCCATCTGGCTCAGATTGCATGCCGCGCCGATGGTTGTCGGCGCATGGATATCTGCTGGCCCAAACCCGCCGCTGCTTCCCGACATAGGACGTTGTCGCATTCGGGCGAGATCACGCTCCAGACCGACGAGGTCCGCGTCCAGCTCGCGCTCACCGCGCTCGGCCCCGGCCACGAGGTCAACTATCGCCGCGTGCGCGGCCGCCACGACCATCTCGGCGACCGCGCGCGCTACGCAACGGTGCGCGAACTGCTGAACGCCGAGCGCTTCGCCGGGCGGCTGTGCCGGGAGCTTCGCCTCGCGCCGCGCATACCGGACGCCGCCCGCCTGGTCGGGTGAGACCCCACCCCAAAACTCACCTTCGAAAAAGGAGCGCCATCATGGGCTGGCTCAGCATGCCGTTGTCGTCGATGTACCCGCACGAGACGCCCAAGGCCTATCTCGACGCGCAGTTCAGCTACGATCGCCGCGGTGCGGACGACAAGGGCAGGGCGCTGCGCTTCATCGCCTCCTCCTGCCTCAGGAACAAGGTGTGGTACGCCGCTGCCACGCCGAGCACGGACGGCGTCGACGAGCCGACTATCGCCATCGTCTGCCTCGTCCAGTGGAACCCGCGCGCGAAGGACGGCTACGTTTTCGCCTACAAGGACCTCGACGAGACGATGGGGCCACACGAGGCCGAATGCCCCGAGCGCATCCTGGCCCTGCTCGGCGACACCGACCATCCGTCCGCGCTCGACTGGCGGCGCCGCTGCCTCGACCGGCTCGCGCGCCGCGCGGCGCAGCCGCTCGAGCACGGCATGCACATCCGCCTCGCGCACGCCGTCCGCTTCACCGACGGCCATGAGGGCACCGACTTCATCGTCCACAAGCGCGGCCGGAAGATCGCGCTGGCAAAACCGGAACCCGGTTATCCGGCTTACCGGATTTCCGGCTTGCGCGACATGGCCTGGACGATCGTCCCTCCGCCGCGCGAGACCCGCATCCACAAGACGGTGTTCGGTTGATCGCCGCCGCGTCCAGCATCAGGATCACGATCATGTCCCGCCCCGACGATATCATCCCGCCCAGCCCGCTGCGCTCGCACCTGTGCAGCCGCGCGCACGCGCAGGCGGTCGCCGCCCGAATGTTCGATGCCGGCGCGCGCCACGTCTCGATCGTGCGCACCGGCGACGCACTCCAGCCGTTCCGCGTCGTTCCTGCGATTGTCGATGGCCCCAACGTCGAACTCGAACTGCGCTACGCGTGAGACGCGCGCTGATCCTCTCCGGCCTCGCGCTCGCCGCCTGCGGCGCCGCCACCCCCGGCGAACAGGGCGACCGGCCGCTCACCGGCAAGGCGCGCGCACTCGACGGCGATACCGTGAGCATCGACTTCCGCCTGTCGGGCGCCGACGCCTTCGATAGCCGGCAGCTGTGCCGGATCGACAGCGGCTGCTACCCGTGCGGGAAGCTCGCGCAGGATGCGACCGCCCGCATGCTGCGCTCGGGCGAGGCGACGATCCGGATGGTCGGGGCGAGCAGCTACGGTCGCCCGGTCGCGATCGTGACCGTGAACGGCAGCGATCTCGGCGAGCAGCTGATAGCGCAGGGCTGGGCAGTTCCTGCCACAAGATATCTTGGTGACTATCGGGCACGGGCCGCCCGCTACATGGAGGCGTACGAAGAAGCGCGAACCGGGCGGCGTGGCGTCCATGCTGGCGCATGGATCGACCCCGAAAAATGGCGTCGTGGGGAACGACTGGCGTGCGAGCGCCGTTAAAGCGGTTCCCCCCTAGATAGACGAGGCGGTCCCGGTTCTCCCGCCGGGGCCGCCTCTTTTTTGCTCGGTGGGCGTCAGCCTTACGACGGCCGTGTCCGCTTCACCGGGCGGTCGACGGGATCATAATCAGGACCCGGATCGTGCGACCACGACGCGCCGATCGCGAACTCCGGCTCGAATTTCCCCAGCGGGCCATCGGGCTCGGCCGCGACATACGGCGCCTTCGCCAGCAGTTTCGGCAGATTCCGGCGATGCACGAACCCCGCCACCCGGCCGCGCCCGAGCAGGATCTCCTCCAGCCACATCAAATCGTCGAGCAGCACGCACACCCCGCGCCCGGCGAGATTGTAATAGATGCAGCGCTGGTAATCGTCGCAAGCGGTGCCGAGGATCTGGACCAGCTTCTTCTTGCCGGCGGGATCGCTCTCGTGAATCCACTCGCACGCCTCGCGCAGCTCGCGCACCGAATAATAGGCGTCCTCGGGCTCGACCCCGATCGAGGCCGCGGCGATCGCGCGGCGCGTCTCGCGCACGTCCGGGTTGAGCGATGCGTCGCGCAGCGTGAGGTCGAGATCGATCGGGCCGGTATAATCCGCAAGTTTCATAGCCAACTCCTCCATTTCGTCGAACGTAACGTGAACATCTGCGACCTTGCAAGCATTGCCTTGCGGAACACGGTCGATAGGATTTGCGGACGACAAGGGCGGATCGTGGTATCGTCGTGAGCAGGGGAACAGCCATGGGCGCAGTATTCGTCACCATCCTCGTCGGCATCGGCTCGCTGTTGATGGCAGCGGGCGCGAACCGGCGCTTCCGCGCGCAACGCTTCCTGCCGATGCAATGGTGGCTCGACGGGCGCGTCACCTGGTCCGCGCCGCGAGCGATCGCGCTGGGCTTCATCCCGGTGCTCGCTATCCTGCTGCTCGGCTTTATCGCAGTCATGGCGATGACCGTGGCGCCGCGACCGGGGCAAGCGCATCTCACCGTGCCCGTCGCGATGATGATCGGCGTCCTGTTCCTTGCGATCCAGCGACTCCACCATATCCTGATCGCACGGACCATCGAGCGGGGCAGGGGCTGGTAGCCGCGATGTGGCTGGTTCCGCGCGACACCCGGGGCCTCACGTCACGCACCGTCGTTCCCGCCGTCGTGCGCGAGGCACTGGTACGGTGGTACACCGGCCATGGCGAGGACAGCGATCACCGTGCCTCGGTCATCACGGTGGTCAAGGCGCGCGACCATCACCAGTGGATCGCCTGCGACTGCCTCGGTGAGACCGCCGATCCGCCGCTGCTGTCACCCGCCTATCTGTCGGAGGCCGAGACCTATTACCTGCGCCGGCTGACCAGCATCCGCCAGCGCCGCCCCGAACACGATGTCGACTGCCCGTTCTTTCGCGAGCAGGCGCCGCCCCGCATCCGCGAGAAGGCGACCGCCACCCCGCGCACGATCAACGAGCCCGACGGCCTCTTCTCCGCGCACCGGCTCGCGCCCGAGAAACTGGCGCAGCTGCCGGACGACGACGAACCCGACGACCGCACCCGCGGCGTCGCCATTCCCCGGCTCGCCCGCCTCCTGTGGCTGCTGATGGAGATGGCGCACGTCAATGTCATCGAGCCGCTGGAGGTCGGCGAACCGCGCGAGGCAAGGATGGCGCTGGAGTTCGCGCGGCTGCGTCAGGCCGGCGAGCGCGTCGAGATCGCGCCGGGCGTACCGCTTGCCCGCCACCTCTACACCCATATCGAACCCTATGAGCGTGGGATCGTCTTCGCCAGGCTGCGCGAGGCCGCGAAATCCTGGCCGCCCGACCATGCGCCGCAGGCCTTCCTGCTGCTCTATGCCGTCGACATTTCGGGAACGACCGTTACGCTCGCCGGAGGCCGCGAACTCGTCGTCAAAAACCGTATCCGCCACATCGGTGTCCACCAGCGCCGGATCGGCCCGCCCTATCTCGTCCTTGCCGTCGTCGGCGAGCACAACCCGCGCGAGGGCTACGCCGCACTG
Organism: Sphingomonas corticis; assembly: GCF_012035195.1. Taxonomy (GTDB): domain Bacteria; phylum Pseudomonadota; class Alphaproteobacteria; order Sphingomonadales; family Sphingomonadaceae; genus Sphingomonas; species Sphingomonas corticis. Next base: position 16,924 of record NZ_JAAVJH010000028.1, on the reverse strand, counting down.
CGCGCCTATGCCCAGCCGGTCGCGCGGGCCGCCAACTTCGTCGCGGTCCACAATGCCGCCGAGCGTCAGACGATCGTCGGCCTTCTCGACCTGCAATACCGCCTGCGTCGTCGCGGCATCGGCATCGGGTTCAAGCGGCTCCTGTTCGACATTGCGACCGGCATCGGCGAGGTCCGTCCCGATCTCACCCTCGACCTGCGCGACTTCACCACCGGCGAGGTGATCGAGGCGGCGCTGGAAGTCGTCACCGGCGACGATGCCGATGCGCTCGGCATGAAGCTGCGCCAGGTCGAGAAGCTGCGTAGCCTTACCCCGGTCGTCACGATCCACGCCGAGGACCTCGAAGGCGACGCGCTCGAAGCCGCGGTCCTCGACCAGCTCCATATCGGCTGACCGATACGCTTCAGACACAGCAGGGCCGCCGCGACCTGCGTCGCGACGGCCCGCCACCATGCAAGCAAACGGCTCAGATCTCGTCGCCGAGGGTGCCCTTGACCGAACCCTTCACGTCCTGGCCGGTGCCCTTGAGCTGCTGGGCCTTGCCCTCTGCCTCGAGGCTGGCATCGTCGGTCGCCTTGCCGATCCCTTCCTTGACGCTGCCCGCGATCTTGTTGCCGGCCGCCTTCAGCTTGTCGGTTGCTTCGCCCATGACGGTTCTCCTCTGTGCGATATGGTCATTCGCGAAACCCGTACCCGCCAGCCCCGGTTCCGTAACGGCTGGTCTACCCGACCTCCCGAGGATACCCTTTGTTCGCCCGATCACCGGGCCGGAGTTTGAGAATGCGCACGATCATCGCGGCTGCCGCCGCGCTTTCACTTGTCGCCGGAGTGCCTGCACTTGCCGCTCCCTGCAAGGATGGAAGGGGCCGCTTCGTCAAATGTCCCGAGAAGCCCGCCAAGCCCGCGCGCTGCAAGGATGCCAAAGGCAAGTTCGCCAAGTGCGGCACGCCCGGCAGCAAGCCCGCCTGACCATCGGGCCGGACCGGGCACCCCCGGTTCGGCCGTTTTGCATCCGGGAAAAATCGCCTGACCATGTCCGTCTACAAGGTCGACAAGTTCGCCGTTCCTGCCGCGAACATCGACACGTTCGTCGCGAAACTGACCGAGACGCATGCCTTTCTCGACGACATGGAAGGCTGCCTCCAGAACCTCATCCTCACGCAGGAACGCGGGCCGGGCAGCTATAACGTCGTGACGATCGTCGAGTGGCGCGATCACGCCTGTCTCGATCATGCCAGATCGCTCACGATCGAGCGACACCGCGAAAACGGCTTCGAGCCCGCGACCATCATCGATGCGCTCGGCATCCGGGCGGACCTCGGCAATTATCGCATCGTCGAGCACTGAGCGGCCCCTCGCCGGTCGGCGAGCGAGCCGGGATGCCTGCCGCGCCCGATAGAGGAGGGGGAGGGATGGCTGTCAGATCCGCAAGGGAGACGACAGATGACCCGGTTCCAGCCCAGCCCCCGTCCCGAGACGACACCATGGGACGCACCCGATCGCGCCGAACAGGTTCTCCCCGGCATCTGGCGCGTCTCAACGCCGAGCCATGGCGGCTATGTCCTCTCCGACGAGCGCCAGGCGGCGATGCCCGAGGCGCTGCGCCGCGACGATCCCTTTTACGAGGAGGACGTCGACTATGCGCTGGTGCTCTACGGCTTCGCTTCCGAGTTCCGCCGCCTGCCGGTCCCCGGTATCGCGCTGCAGGTCGAGAACGCGCGCCGCTCGGTACGCTGCTGGCACCCCGACCGCTGGACTGCGCTAATCGGCGAGGAGGTGTCGATCGACGACAGCCATGTCGTGCGCCGGCGTGCCGCGTATCAGGCGATCATCGGGCAGTATGAGAGTGTCGCCGCCTCGGGGTCGTGGGCGGACTGGGTGCCGGACGGCAAGGTCGGCTGCACCTTCCGCCGCGTCACCGGCGTCGACGCGCTCGGCTTCGCGCGCCACGAGGGCGAACCCATCCACGGGCTGGTCGACAAGGATCGCTATGCCGCGCGCGTCATGCCCGAAACCTTCGAGAGCCTCGGCGCGGTGCGCGTCGAAAGCACGGCGCCCATCACCAAGCAGGTCGCCACGCTGACCTGAGCGGCCCCACGCCGACACCATCCATCATCACCAAGCAAACACGCGCGCCCGTCATCGACGTACGCGCCGAAAGGGCATGCCATGAGCGTCTATCTTTATCTGTTCCACGGCCGCGACAGCATCGACCAGGACATGGACGGCTGGGGCTGCGAGGGTCCCACGATCGGCCCGCTGAGCTACGTCCACACGACCTATGGCGGCGAGGTGAAGCTGCGCGGCGCGCGCGACGTGATGGAAAGGTTCTTCCCGAATACGGAAATCCATTTCCACGACGGCTTCGGGGAACATGCCATCCAGCTGGCCGCCGACTGCCTGCCGCATGACGGGAAGTTCTACGGCGACTGGTCGGTGTGCACCGCCGCGGCGCTGCGCCCGCGAGGCTTCCAGCGCGTCAAACCGGTGTGCGACGCCTGCGGCAGCGACAACGTGACCAGGGACGCGGTCGCGGTCTGGGACCAGGACACCCAGGCCTGGACGCTGCTCTCGACCTACGATTGCACCACCTGCCAGGAGTGCGAGCGCGAAAGCGACGACCTCATCGACTGGAAATCGCTCGACGGCACGGTGGCAAGCGACCCCGCCCATATCGCCCCCACCGCCGATCTGCCGATCGTCGCGCCGCACGCCGCCTGCCCGGGAGACATGCCATGTCGTGCATGACGCTCGCCCCCGCGCCCGAGGTCGCGGACAATCGCGTACCGCTCGGGCGCCATTCAACCGGCGCGCTCAGCCTCGATCTCGACCGCCTCCTTGCCGGCCGCCTGCTCATCCAGGGCAGTTCGGGCGCCGGCAAGAGCCGGACGCTCCGGCGGATCATCGAGGAGGCGTTCGACTATACCACCATCTCGATCGTCGATCCGGAGGGCGAATTCGACAATCTCGCCCGCCATATCGGCGCGACCACGATCCGCGCGGTCGAACTCACCGCCGACGGTCTCACCGCCGCGGCGACGCGCAGCCGGCGCCATCGGCTATCGATGCACATCGACCTCACCGACCTCGATCCCGACCAGCGCATCGTCAAGGCCGCCGCCTTCTTCGCCGGGCTGATCGGCGCGCCGCGCGAGGACTGGGCGCATACCGTGCTGGTCTGCATCGACGAGGGCCATCTCCTCGCGCCGCATGTCGCAGGGTCGGCGCGCGATGCCGAGGCGCGCCGGCTCGGGGTCTCGACCTTGACCGACCTGTGCGCCCGGGGCCGCAAGCGCGGCCTTGCCCCCGTCATCGCCACCCAGCGGCTCGCCAAGCTGTCGACGTCCGTCGTTTCAGAGCTGCAGAACGTGCTCGTGGGGCTCAACGTCTTCGATCGCGATATCGCGCGCGCGGCCGACCTGCTCGGCTTTTCCGCGCGCGAGGCCGATGCGCTGCGTAACCTCGTGCCGGGCGACTTCTTCGCGATGGGGCCGGCGCTGTCGGCGACGCCGTGCCTCGCGCATATCGATCCCACCATCACCGAGCATATCGGCAGGACACCCGAATTGCGCGCGGCTGCGTCGGTCGATGCCGGCGAAGCCGCGCGGCTGCTCGATCTCGCAGGCCTTGCCGAGGTCACCGACCACGGCCCCGCCATCGCGCTTCGCGGCACGCGCGCGCTCGACGCCTTCCTGCTCGATCCCGCCGCGACCGACGCGGCCGCGATCATGGACGCGCTCAAGCGCATCTCACCCAACGCCAGCACCGCGCGCGACCTGTCGCGTCATCTGGGCCTCGATGCCGAGCGGACCGACCGCGCCTTGAACCTCCTCTCCGCGATCGCCGCGATCGACACCATGCCGCGAGGCGAGGATCGGATCGCGCGGCTCCACGCTCGCCTGCGCGCACGGCTCAGCGATGTCGCCGTGGTGGCGCTATGACCGACCTCGCTCCCGATACCGTCGAGCTGGTCGCCTGTCCGGCTCGGGCCGAACCCGCCGGACGGCTGCGCGAGATGGCGTTCCGCGCCGATGCGTGGACGCCGGACGAGACCGCGACCCTCGAACGGCTCTTCCGCGACGATGTCCCGATCGCCGGGATCGTCGCCACGCTCGGGCGGGGCAGCGCCGGGGTGCGCGACAAGATCGTCCGGCTCGGACTGCGCCGCCACTCGCAGACCGCCTGGTCGCCCGACGAGGATGCCTGGCTGGCCCGTGAATACGGCACGCGACCCGCTGCCGCGCTGGCGCTCGATCTCGGCCGCTCCTGCACCGCGGTCTATGCGCGCGCCGGCACGCTCGGGCTGACCGAGGACAATCCTCCGAAATGGACCGAATGGGAGGATGCCCAGCTGCGCGCCGGGTTCGCGGCCGCGATCCCCGTCGCGCAGATCGCGACGCTGATCGGTCGCCCGCTGTCGGGCACGATCACCCGTGCGAGCAACATGGGGCTGCGCCACCCCAATAATCCCCCGGGCTGGACCGAGGCCGAGGCGGCGCGCGCGCTGACGCTCGCGGCCGAGGGACACCGCTATCTCGACATCATCGAGACGATGGTCGCCGAAGGCTTCCCGCGCCGCAGCAAGGCAGGGTTCGGGCCGCGCCTGCGCAAGCTCGGCTACGGCCGGGGTTGGGGTCGCCCATGGTCGGCCGAGGAGGATGCGCTGCTGGCGCAGGTCTATCGCGACGGCACCAGCCGGACCCCGCTCATCGAACGGCTCGGCCGAACCATCACCTCGATCAACTGGCGCGTCGAGCATCTCGGGCTGCGCGGGACCCACGCCAGGCGCGACGGCTTCCGGGGCGGGCCGGTCTGGACCGAGGCCGATATCGCCACGCTGCGCGAGCACTACGGCAAGATGCCGATGGACGAGCTCGCGACAAAGATGAATCGCACCAAGGCGTCACTGTTCACCCGCGCAAACGTCCTCGGACTGGTCCACGGCTACCAGCGCGCCTGGAGCGACGAGGAGCGTCGCGCGGTCAGGCTCGCGCATGCGCACGGCATCGCCTTTCCCGACCTCGTCGCGGCACTCGGGCGCAATTACGCCGGGGTCTACAAGTTCGTCGAGAAACAGGGGCTGAGGTTTCCGCGCCGTCCGCGCCACAAGGTCGCCCCGACGCTGGCCAATATTCTCGCGCTGGGCGACTGAGCCTCTCACCGACATACAAAAATCGGCCGGGGAGCGCGAGCGCCACCCGGCCGGTTTGTCCGATCGCTGACAGTGGTCAGCGGGCTCAGATGTCGCCGGCGACGCCGCGCGACGAGTAGGAGCGGTAACGCGGACTCGTGCCATCGACGTCGCGTACGCCGTAATATTCGGCGTCGCCATCCTCGACGAGAACCTCGTCGCGCTCGACCCAGCCATCGTTGCGCCACTGCGCCGACCGCTCGTCGAGGTCGATGCTGGCGGCATCCTCGAGCGCGTCGACCGCCGCGCCGGTCTCCCCGTCATCGACCTCTGCCGTCAGCAGGAACCCGCCACGGCGGATGCCCTCCTCATAGGCATGACGGTCCCGGTCGGGCACAAACGCGCCCTTGATCGAGGCCCACAGCCCCTTGTCCTCGCGGGTCGAATGCTCACCCTTTACGTCATGCGACGATTTGTCGTGGACATTGATGTCCGAGGCATCGACGCCGGCCTCGCGCAGTCGCGCGGCGCCCGCGTCGGCATCGGCGCGCGTGTCGAACAGGGCGGTGATGATACGGGTCATGTGATGATCCTTTCCGATGTGTGTTTCGCTGGCGATCAGCGACGGGTGACGAGGATTTCGGTGCGGCGGTTTTCCTGCTGCCCCGAGGCCGTAGCGTTGGTCGCGACCGGATCGCGGTCGCTGCCGCTGCCCGTCTCGATTCGCGAGGCGGTGATCCCGCGCGCGACGAGCGCCGCCTTCACGGCATCGGCGCGCGCCTTGCCGAGCGGCACGTTGACGGCGTCGGGGCCGCGCGCGTCGGCATAGCCCGCGATCCTGACGGTCGCGTTGGGATATTGCTTCAGCACCTTCGCCACATCGTCGAGTTCTGCGCGATCCTGCGCCCGGATATCGCTCTTGTTGGTGTCGAACTGGACCTTCTCGAACACGAACCGGCCCGGCAACGCGTCGGTCCCGGCCAGATACGCCCCAAGACCCGAGGCACCGGCCAGCAATGTCGAGACCGCCGCGTTCTGGGTCGCGGCGATCACGCCATTGTTGTCATCGACCGCCGTCATGGTGTTTTCGGTCGTCGTGGTGACTACCGTCTCATCCGCGTCACGGTTACAGCGCGACAGCGCGAACAGCGCGGCAAGCACGCCAAGGATCAGTGCGATCCAGGCAACCCAGTTGGTCTTCTTCTTCTCGACATGAACATGACGCGGCGGGGCCCCGTCGTGCGGATCGGCCATTGCATCCTCCCTGTTGCTGCCAGGACTGGCGACTGCCGCTCTCAACACTTGAGGCGGCTATCTGCTCCCTGCCGGGCGTCCCGGAACCATCGAGACGCCCGAGGGAAGGAGAGGGGGCGGGGAGGGTTTGCGGCGCGAAGGGCGCCGAAGCCTCACGGAGCAACCCCGATGATCCCCGCCACCATCGCGACCGCGGTCGCGCCCGAGACGATCGCACGCGTCACCCGCCTGTTCAACAATACCGCATTCGACGTGGTGACCGAGCTGTTCCAGAACGCACGCCGTGCCGGGGCGCTCGCCGTCGCTGTCGTCATCCAGACGGGCGGTTCCGACACGCTCCTCCACATCGCCGACGACGGCCACGGCATCGCCGACCCGGCGAGCGTCGTGACGCTCGGCCGCTCGGGCTGGTCCGAGGAGACCCGCCGCGCCGAGGACCCTGCCGGCATGGGCGTGTTCAGCCTCGCCGGTCGCGACGTCATCATTCGCTCCTACTCGCGGCCCGACAGGCAGGGCTGGATGGCGCATATCCCGGCATCTGCCTGGGAGACGAGCCGCCCGATCGCGATCTCCTCCGACCCGATCGCCAGCGGCACCGCGATCACGGTGCGCGTTCCCGAGGCGTGGCTGAAGTCGCTCGAAGCCGATATCGCCAGGGCCGCGAAATACTATCCGCTGCCGGTCACGCTAAACGGCGACATGCTCCCGCGTGAGGACTGGCTGAAAGACGCCGACCATGTCGAGGAATGGAACGGCACCCGCATCGGTGTCTTCCACAAACATCCCTCGCATTATTCCTCGCGCGACGGGCGGCTCAACTTCCACGGTCTGACCATGCCCTGCGACCTCCCACACGTCCAGGAGGTCGACCGGGGCGGGCACTGGATCGCGCGCGTCGATATCTTCGATGCTCCCGCCATCCAGCTCGTGCTGCCCGCCCGCAAGGAGGTGGTCGAGAACGACGGCATCGCTGGCCTGCGCGATGCGGTGAAAATCGCGATCTACCGGGCAATCGAGGCGCGCGGCACCCACCGCCTGTCGGCGCACGACTGGCGCGAGGCCGCGGCGCTCGGCATTCCGCTGCCCGAGGCCGAGCCGTATCTGTTCGCCTGGACCCCGCCCACGGCGGACTATCACAGCAGTTACGAGACCGGCGAGCGCACCGCCGATCCCGCGATGGTGCTGATGCCCGACTTCGAAGCGCTGGTCGCCCAGCCCGCGCAAGCCGCGATCCGCGCTCACAACCCCTTCGGCGGGCCGCTGGTCGAGGCGCAGGACGCGTTCAGGGGCTATGGCTGGTACGATGTCCTCGCCCGCGTCGAGGACCTGCGCTTCCGCGTCATCCAGGGCGCTCGCAGCTTCATCGTCTCCGACGCCCGCGAAGCCCCGGCCGAGGCCGAAAACGGGTGGGTCGATGCGATCACGCTCGAAGCGACGATGAGCCATGCCGGCGCATCGATCGAGGTCGCCTGCGATGCCGATGTCGCCTTCGCGCCCGACCCATGGTCGTGCAACTCGGTCGAGGAAACCTCGATCTTCGTGCGGCGTGACAGCGGGCAGACCGCGCTCGGCGTCGCCGACGTGTTCGAGCGCGCCGTCTTCTCCTCGTCCGACGACAGCGCGGCCGACAGCTACGACACCCAGCAGGAGCGTTTCCAGGCCGATGCTGCCGAACGCATCATCGGGCTGCTCGAAGGCGACGATGCCGCGCTCGAGAACCGCATCCGCGACAAGCTGTCAGGATATTACTTCCTCGTCCCCGAGGACCGCACCGTCACCGTGATCGTCAACCGCGACCGCGTCGAGGTCACGATCGCGCAGCGCGACCCCGCTGCCCCGACCGCGACCGACGAACAGGGAGCGGGGTGACATGGCGCGCTACAACCATCTGTACGCCATCGCCTTCAGCGTCGTCTCCGACGACGCGCGCGGTCACGATGTCGATGCGTCAAGACTGCGCGCCGCATTGATGGCGCGGATCGCCCTCCTCGACCGCGAGGGGGGCTGGGTCGAGGCCGCAGGCGCGCCCTTCGACAGCTACGTCGAACCGGAGGACGACACATGATCCTCCCGCCCCCTCCGGTCGTGCTCGCCTATGGCATCGGCGTCGACAGCACCGCGCTGCTCATCGAACTCCATGCCCGCGGCCAGGCGCCCGACCTCGTGCTCACCGCCGATACGGGAAATGAGAAGCCCGCCACCTACGCCTATCTCGACGTGATCGGGCCGTGGATGCGCGACCGCGGCATTGCCCATGCGATCGTTAGCTACGTGCCGAAGCGGTTTAAGCATTGGCCGCCGTACTACGGCATCCTCGAAATGTGCCTGACGAACGCGACCCTGCCGAGCAAATCGCTCGGCGGTTCCTCGTGCAGCCTTAAATACAAGAAGGCCCCGCAGGACGCCTTCCTGAAGACCTGGCAACCCGCGATCGACGCCTGGGGTCGCGGCCAGCGCGTCGTGCGCCTGATCGGCTATGATGCAGGACCCCGCGACACCGCGCGCGCCAACCATGCGCTCTCGATCGACGACCCGCTCTACGACTGCCAATACCCCTTGCGGGACTGGCGCTGGGACCGGCCCGACTGTGTCGCCCGGATCGAGGCCGAGGGCTTGCCCGTACCGCCGAAGTCGGCGTGCATCCTGTGCATCGCCAACAAGCCCGACGAGATCCGCGGGCTTCCCCCGTGGTGCCTGCGGCTGATCGTGCTGGTCGAGGCGCGCGCCGCGCCGCGCCTCCACACCGTCGAGGGGCTGTGGCGCAAGTCGACCAGGGCACGCCCGGGATCGATGACCGCGTTCATCCGCGCCGAGGGTCTCCTCCCGGCGCACGATGTCGATCGCATCGTCCGCGACGCACCGACCGAACTCATTCGGTTCCAGGATGTCGCGGCCGCGATCCCGCTCGGCGACCGCCCGACCATGGGCGACTGGCTCGATCGCTTCCACGCCGCCTTCGCCGACGGACGGCGCCGCGACGTCATCGCGCTCGCCGCCTGATCCGCATCAACATCCCAACTGCATCAACCGGAAGGATCGCACATGTTAGCGACCGTTCACGCGTCACGCGCCGACGCCATCGGCCGTCTCAACGATCGTTGCCGCCACGGCCTCGATCGCACCGCCCGCATCACCGTCACCGCCGCCTGCCTCGCCGCCCTGTCTGACGGCAGCCTCGCATGCCGCGCCATCGCGCAGGCGCATCTCCTGCAGGCGCTGCGCCGCTGCACGTTCGATCCCCGCGATACCGAGCGCAACCGCGGCAGCTTCACCGTTCGCGACACCGAGGTCCATTTCGTCATCGACTATTACGATGCCGCGCTCGAATGGGGCTCGGAAGACCCCGCCGATGCGGGCGTCACGACCCGCGTCCTCACCCTCATGCTGCGCGAGGATCTGTGACATGTCCGAGATAAAACCCGCTTCGCCGGCAGATTTCGAGTCAATCGACAAGGCTATCGCACACCTTCGCGCCGCCCGCGATCTGCTGCGCGGGGCCGGTGCTCCCAAAGCAACCGATGTCTCACGACGGGCCATCGCCAGCGCCGGGGGCGCCGCGCGCCATGCCCGTCACCGACTGGCCCGTAGCAAGATCGCGGCATCCGCAACAGAAAGCTGCCCACCGGCTGGCAGCTGAACGATGACCATCTTCTGAGCGGACCGGCATCGCAGCGTCCGCCACACGCAAGGGACAGGACGATGCTGACCGAACGTTCCCAGCGCTGGCGCGACCGGCGCAGCCGCTACGTCGATGGCGATACGGTGATCGATCCGCGTCGCTACGCAGTCGATCTCGTCGCCCACGACACCGCGCGCGCGTTCGTCGCCGACCATCATTACCTCGCCCGCTATCCCGCCGCCCAGCTGGCGGTCGGGCTGTTCGGCCCCGGCCGGAGCGGCACGGCGTCGCTCGACGGCATCATCGTCTTCGGCGTCCCCGCGACCGGCGCGGTCATCACCCGGCACACCGGCTATGCCGATCCCGCGCGCGGCTGCGTCCTCCAGCGCCTCCTTTGCCTGCCCAGCGTCGCCGCCAACGGCGAAAGCTTCTTCGCCGCCCGCGCCTTCCGGCTATTGCGTCAGGCCCGACCGGCGATCGGCGCGGTAGTGAGCTTCTCCGATCCGCAATTCGGGCATTGCGGCTGCGTCTATGCCGCCCTGTCGGGCGCCTATCGCGGCACCACGAGGCCGCGGACCGTGCTGCGCATCGCCGGGGAGACGATGTCCGGGCGCGCGCTCTCGAAGATCCGCAACCTTGAGTCCGGCCATGCCGGCGCGATCGACCGTCTGGTCCGGCTCGGCGCCCCGAGGCCGGGGCCGCACGAACATCCCCGCGCCTGGCTCGACCGTTGCCGGAGCGAGGGCATCCTCACACCGATGCGGCAGGCACCGCTGTTCACCTATTGCTTCGCGCTGACACGCGATGCGCGTCGTCAGGGACAAGCCCTGCCGCGTCTCGACTACCCGCGCCGCAGCGACATGCTGCGTGCCATGGTCGGACCCGGAGACCACTGAACCCCAGGGCCGAAGAGGAGAGGGAACGAGCCGCCGTCACGAGACGGGAGGCTGAGCCATGCTGATCAACGATGCCATCGCCATCGCGCGCGCCGACATGGCCCGCGTGGAGCGCTTCATCCGTCGCCGTGACAGCTTCCTCGATGCCCTCGACTGGCACGCGCTGCCCGACACCGCCGCTTTCGAGGCGAGCATGCTCGACGACCTGCTCGACGACGATCTCGCCGACAGCGCGTCCTATGTCGCCTGGCTCGAGGAGCTTGCCGCCGAAGGGGTGACCGCGCTCACGCACATGCTGCGCTTCGATCCGCATTGCCGCCCCCGGCATGCCGACCGCGACACGCCGTCATTGACCTTCGCGCCTGCGCGCACGAGCATCGCGTCATGAGCCGGCATGTCTTCCCGGGCCGCAACGGCGCTTCCGAGCTTGCGATCGGCTGGGACCGGCCGCTCCAGAGCTTTTTCGTCCAGGCACTGCGCCCGCATCCCCATCTTGACGATGAAGACGAGACGATCGCCTGGCACGGCACATCGCTGCGTGAAATCGTCACCGCGCGCGAGGCCGTGACGATCGCCTCGCACTGGGCCGACCTGCCGGGCGATCTTGCCATCATTCTCGAAACCGACCGGCTCAAGACACTCGGGCAATCGGACGGCGAGCACCAGGCCGCGATGAAGCGACGGCTGTTCCCAGGCCAGTGAACACCGACACCGGGTTGCAGAAGAGGAGGGGGAGGGGTGCCGACGATCCGGAAGGGATCGACGGAGAACCCCCATGCCCTATTTCATCGATCTCGGCGCCGGTCCCGCCGAAGAGGATTGCGCGCAGCTCGGCCAGACACCCGACTTCGACACGCTGAACCGTCTCGAGATCGAGGCCTATAAATGCGCGCTGATCGCGCGCTACGGCGCGCCGCCTCCGGGATGCCGCCTCGCCGGCCTGTCCAACCGGCATGACTTCGGCCGCTACGTCAGCCTCGTGCTCCATATCGAGAACGAGCTCGACGAAGCCGTCGCCGAATATGCCGAAGCGATCGAGGAAGGGCTCGCCACCTGGATGGAAGCCGGGTTCACCGCGCCCGTCCGCTACGACGGCGAGTGCCCGATCGTCGAACGACGCGATCCGTCCGAGATCATTATCGGCGCGCTGATGACGACACGGCCGGGTCCGGACGGGCATTTCCCGCTTCCCGACTTCGCCTTGCTGCACGGCAATCTCGCTGCCGCCTTCCCGGCCGAAGCCGCAATCGCGCGTACGCGCCTCGCCGCGACGACGAGCGCCTGAAGGCCTGCATCCGACGCCCCGACAATCCCTTTCGAACCGGAGATTTCCCATGTCGAACTCCTACATCAAGGCTGCCTTCCACCTGCTCGTGACGGCAGAAGAAGCCGCGATGCTGCGGCTCGCCGAGCGCGCGGTGGACATCCTCGATACCAACGGTGCCGATGAGGATCTGGCGCTCGGCTATGACAGCCTCGGCACCGCCTTCCACGCCCTGTTCCCGCCCAAGGGGGCGAGCATGTTCGAGAACTTCCTCGACCTGTTCGACGACTGGAGCTTCCCCTATCTCGATTGCCGGATCGACCTCGACGAGGCGGACGAGAACGGCAACGTCATGGCGTTCTTCCACGGCGACCAGTTTGGCATCGAGCAAGTGGCGAAGCTGATCCGCACGGCCTGTCCTTCGGCGCTCCCCTGCGGCTTCACCTGGTCGAGCGACTGCGACCGGCTGCGCGCCGGCGAGTTCGGAGGCGGCGTCGTCGTCATCACCTCCGACGGCATCGACTGGCACTCGACGACCGGAATCCTCAATCACGCGCTGCTGCGCGCCGAGAACCCGCACGATGGCCTCGACGGCTATGTCCTCGCGGTACGCAACCCCGAGGGCGACATCGCCTTCTGGAACAAGGCCGATGGGTTGGGCGCGCTATCCAGCGCCACGGTCTTTCGCGGCGACGCGGCCGCCGAGGTGAACCCGCTGCCCTTCGAGGACGCCGACTGGCTGGCGCTGCCAGCCCCGCTTCACGGCTGACCGGCGATGACGCAAGGCTTCGATCCGGCGCGCGCCGATCACTGGATCGCGCACGGCCGTGACCCCGCGCATGCCGCCGCCATCGCCGGCGCCTGGCGCGACTTCCCCGATCTTCCACCGGGCGCGCCGCTCGCCGAGCGTCAGGCCCGGGGCCGCGAGCGCATCGCCGCGATGCGCCCGATCAACGATGCCATTGCCGCCGAAGGCGTCGCGCGGCAGGAGGCGACCAACTTCGCCTTCACCGAAGGCCAGCTCCGCCTCGGGAAAGGCAGCGACCGCGATATCGCGGTCCTGCGCGGCCGAGACGATCATGGCTACAGCTGGGACCTCGCCAATCGCTACGCCGATGGCTGGTACGCCGCGCACGTCGGATGGCCGCACCATTACCCGGACGGCATCCCGTCCCGCGCGCCGCTCGCCGATCGCCATGCCGCCTACGACAACGGCTTCACCGCCGGCGGGGGCGACCGCACCGACCTGTTCGATGCCGCGCGCCGCGCCATCATCGCCGACATGCGCCGTGACAATCTGCCTTCCGCGCCAACCGTCACCGTAGCTGGCAAGCCGCTACCTGGTAGCTACCCAAAGCCTTCGGACCATCTGCGCCCCGCGCGCTGGTCGCGCCGGCTCGTGATCCTGTCGGCCCACGACATCGGCGGTGATCCGGCATGGGATTTCCTCACCCTGCTCCGCGCCCGCCCCGGTGCCGGCCTCGCGACGATCGTCGTGCTTACCGACGTCGGGTTCGTCCTCGCCGATGATCTGGATCAAACGGCCGATTCCGCGACAATCCTCGATCAAGCAAAAGCGGCCATCCAGCTATCCGGACTGCTAAGGCAGCGGGAATACGACGACATACTGGTCGCACTGCAAGGGCGCGACCTCGACCTGCTGGATGCCATCGCGCACGTCCTGCCGCTTGCCCGCACGATGGAGCGTACCCGCAACTCGCGGCTCCAGCAGCGCACCCATCTGCGCACCTGGCTCGATCGCGGCTTCGCGGCCGGCGAGACAAGGGCGCAGGGCCACATCCGCTGGGGCAAGGCCATCGCCACCTTCTACGGGAGCCTCGGCGAGTTCACCGCGCGCCATGTCGGCCCGGCATCGGGGCGCGGCCACCTGGTCCGCGTCGAGACGCGTGCCGGCCTCGCGACCGGCTACGCCGCTCCGGACGGCACGCCGCTCGCGCCCGAGATCGTCGTATCGAGCAAGGCGAAGCTGCGCCCCGCGATGACGACAGCGCTGCGCGCCTTCGCCGCGGCGACGCCGATCATGGCCGCGGCGCGCGCCGCCTAATAGCCCGCGCGCCGGCACAATGCGGCAAGCTGAATGACGTCGGGATGGTCACTGCCATAGCTTTTCCGGAACCGGGGCAGCTTGCGCCTGCAATTGTCTCGCGTCCTGAGTGCCATCGCCGAACGGTCGGTGTCTCGTTGCCGACCGGCACGCCGCTCTTCGGACTGCGTGACGGCGTCCTGCGAAAGCGTGCCGGTCAGCGTCCCCATGTCGAACACCTGCGCCGCGGTCGGTGTCGCCGTCATCGCGGCAAGCGCCGCTGAAATCGCCAGTTTCATTGTCCGGTCTCCCGTTCTGGTCGGTCGGCTTCCTACCAGATCGCGCCCGAAACGTCGAACCGGCCCCCGGTTCCGGGCGCGCGGCATCCCCATCACCAGCAGCCGGAGACCCCCCATGGCCGACATCACCGACCTCCCCGTCATGACCCGCGCCGACGCCGTCTCGCTCGGCTATGCCGGGTTCAACGACGTGCCCCACAAGGCCATCGATCTGCCGGACGGCGCGTTCACGATCACGGCCAGGACCAGCGAGGGACGCCGCGTCACCTTCTGCTTCATGGGCAAGAGCTACGACGGCCCCGCACGCTTCTGCGACATCCAGTTCCACGATCTGGGCACCACGGTCCCCAACGCCGATAACGGGGTATCACCCACCCTGAACGCTTTCGCGATCACGCGCGGCGGTCGCCACGTCATCGACAGCCGCCCGCTCGGCGAGGACGAGAAACCCTCGATCCTGGTCCTCCTCATGGACGAGGCCGGGGACGAGCCGCCGCACCCGGCGCCCGAGCGTCTGCCGATGAAGGACCGCGACCTTGCCGAACTTCTGACCCGCGCGGCGGCAGTCATCACCGATCCCGACAGCGACATCCGCTCACACCGCGACGACCTGGTCGATACCCTCCATGCCGAGGCGGCGAAGCGCCGTCGGCCGGACCCGGCGTCATGACCGCCGCGCGCGGCGACGGCATGCACGTCGCGCATACCGCCTCGGGGTGGATCGTCTTCGACAACAGCACCGCGCATCCCGGACGCCTGTCCGCGCCATGCGCGACCCGCGCCGAGGCGATCGCGCGCAAGCGCTCGCTGGCGCGCGCGCTGCGCCGCCAGCGCCCCGGCGATCCCGCCGACGCCTGACGAGGGGAGGGGGAGGAGACGGGGCAGGACCGGGCGGGATCGAGCGCGCGGTCGTCACAGGGAGCATCCCCATGCGAAGCATCCTCGCCTTCTACGAAATCGACACCGAATATGGCGGGCCGGAAAACGGCGGCTGGTATCGCGACACCGGCACGTTCGTACGCGCGCTCGCGATCCATTTCGACAATGCGACCGCCCTGCGGGCACAACGCCGCGCCAACCGGCTCCTCGAGCGTCTCCAGCGTCACCGCACGCCGGTCACCTCGGCCGAATATGTCGGCGGGCGCTACCGCGCCTGCAGCTTCTCCGGCCTGCCGCCCGCGCGCTTCCCCGCCGAATGTACCTGAGACGCCCGGCCGGCGACGCCTGATCGCCGGTGCCTGACCGCCGGCGTGTCCTTCCCCTCCCATATTCTAAAAAGGAAACGGTCATGCACCGCGTCCATTATTTCGACAGCTCCGAGCAGGCCTATGACGCCTGCCTCGACGATGCGCCGTGCATCGAGGAGGGCGATATCGTCGCCATCCTCTCCGAAGGCGTGATCGGGCTTGCCTCGACCGATCCGGTCGTCGTGACACTGGAAGCCGGCGCGCTGCGCCACGTCCGGCCGATGCCGATGACGGTGATCCTCACCGAGCTTGTCCACGACGCCGTCCAGCTGCGCCGCGCGGTCGAGACGGCACTGCGCCATCACCTCCCGGTCGAGCCGCACTTCCTCGGCTTCGCCGCGCCCGTCATCCCGTTCCCGCACGGCCAGACCGTCGTCGCGCTGACCTTCGATGACATCATGGTCGCCGTCGACGCGATCGGGCATCGCCTCTCGGCGCTGCGCCGGCGCGCGGTCAACGCCTACAGCGAAAGCGCCGAGGCGCTGTTCCTCAGCCGAGCCGTCGACCAGCTGGTCGCCGCGCGCATCCGTCTGCAACGACATCCCCGACCGGACCCCTGATACTCCCGGCAGCGACGTCGCTGCCGGATGCCGGCTGCGCCGGAAGAGGAGGGGGATCGGCCTTTCGCGATCCGGACATGGGGTTCGGGTCGAGACGAAAGGACCCGTACCATGTGCATCGATCCCAATGCCGAGCCCGTCGCCTTCGCGCTCGACACCAGGCCGTGTCACCTCTTCCCCTCGCTCGGCGACACCCACCGCGAGGAGATCGCGCTCGATCTCGCCCGCACCGCCGTTTTCATGGCGACCGCGATGGCGATGGACATGGCACAGGAGTATCGCAACGGCGGTCCGCTCCCGAAGATGCCGGTGCTGCCTCCGCCCGCGACCCCCGCGACAGCGGCCGAGCTCGCGCCGGCACCGGTGCTGGTCGCCGCGACCGGGCCGGTGACGCTGATACCTGCCGTTGCACCGATCGTCACCATCCGCGGCAAGACCACCGACGTGACCGTCGCCGGCCTCTCCGACCGGCACGGCTTCACCTTCGGGATCGACAACGTCCTATGTCGGGAAGCAGCGGCGGGTTTGGGCCAGCAGATATCCATGCGCCGACAACCATCGGCGCGGCATGCAATCTGAGCCAGATGGCTTCCACCGTCAACGGGATCGC
>NZ_JAAVJH010000027.1 GCF_012035195.1 Sphingomonas corticis | reverse complement strand
CCGGAAGCCGTAGAACAGCGCGCCCTGTGCCACCTGCCGTCCCATCATGTCCGTGATCCCTTGCCGTCTGCCAAGAGTGAATCACGCCTCCATCGCCGTCGCAAGCACGCGTTTTTCAACAGTCTCGGACGGTTGTGACGCCGTCCCGCTGCCCCAGCCTTTCCAAGGTTTGCAGGTGTCAGAACCCCGTGTCAGATCACCGATCAGGATTATGGCGGCAGTTGGCTACCTACTGTTGTCGGCTGACGCACTTGAAGGCGGTGCTGATCTAGCGCGATGGATCGCCGTCACCCGCTTGACGTGAGCGATGCTGCACCCAGCGAGCTCAGCCGTCTTCGCAATGCTCATACCAGCCTCGCGCAAGCCTACGATGCGGCGGTGATGGGCTAGGTCAGGTTTGCGACCGGTGTACCGCCCTGCCTTCTTCGCGATCTCAATGCCCTCGCGCTGCCGCTCGCGCCGGGTTTCGTAGTCGTCGCGCGCTGTTTGGAGTGCCACGCGCAGCAGCATGTCCTGCACCGCCTCCAGCACGATGCGCGCCACGCCCGCGCTGTCCGCCACCAGATCGGACAGATCGACGATCCCGGGCACTGACAGCCGCGCCCCCCTGCCCCTTATCGCCTCCACGAGCAGTTCGGCTTCCGGCAGCGGCAGGCGGCTGATTCGGTCGATTTTCTCAGCGACCACCACTTCGCCCGGCTGCAGGTCCGCCACCATGCGCAACAGCTCCGGCCGGTCAGGTCGCGCGCCAGACGCCTTCTCCCGGTAGACCGCCGCGACGTAGAAGCCGGCAGCCCGCGCGCCAGCAACGATGCTCTCCTGCCGCGTCAGATCCTGCTCGTCCGTGCTCACCCGCAGGTACACCCGCGCCGCCCGTACCTCGCTGCCTTTCACGTGGTCGTTACTCCTGCCCGGCTTAGTTAGGTACACTCAGATGAGCCTCTAGCTAAGTCATGATTTGGGGATCTGCGGAGCCGAGAACGGACTGGCGCCTGTCGTTCGTCAGAATCTGAACAGTCCGATTGACTGTTCAGCTTCCGGCCCAGACCATGCAGCGCCTCTTGCCTCCGGGCACCTCCGCTTAAGGCTGGAGCCCCAGAGCTGTGCGGTCGGCGGTCGCGGCGGCCAATTCGGCGCGAGCAGCCGCGATCCGGGCCTGAGCGTCTACAAGCCGCACACGTGCGTCGGTTGCGGTTTCCTCCCGCTGATTGACCAAGAAAAAGTCGCTGGAGCCGAGCTCGAACCGTCGCCGCTCGGCTGCAGCCAATCGCTCAGCCAGCTGCCGCTCCTGCTCCGCGATCCCGGCGAGACGCTCTGCTGCGCCGACGCCGATGTTGATAACCTCCACCTCCGTCGCGATCTGATCCCGAAGGAACCGGCTGCGCGCTTCCAACGCGTCGATCTCGGCACGAGCCTCGGCGATGCGGCCTTTGGCGGCGCGGTTCTGGAGCGGAAGCGAGAAGCGGAAGCCGACAATGCCCTCGAGCGGCGTACGCGAGCGCCCCCCTAGCCCCTGGTCACCCAGATCCTTGCCAACCTCTCCGCGTAGGTCGAGCCGAGGACGGAGGTCGTTTTCAGCCAAAGCCAGACGCGCGGCACCTTGGTCAATACGGGCGAGCAGGACCTGGAGGTCGGGACGGGCTTGCGCAAACTCGGCCTGTGCCGCGGCCGCTACCCCGGCCAGCGCCGAAGCATCGGCCGGCAGACGTTCTGTACCCACCAGCACGCGATTGCCTGCCTCGTCGCGGTAGTAGAGCGACAAAGCATTGGCGGCCGCCTGAAAATCGCCTTCGGCGCGCACGACCAGTGCGCGCCGGCGGACGAGGTTCTGGTCATTCTCAGCGAGCAGGATCTCCGGCCGGGCGCCGAGCTGCACCTGGCGCGCGAGCGCGCCGCGCCTGTTCTCCGACAGGTCGAGTAGATCGCGATAGGCGCGGAGCCTCAGGCCGTTCGCGACCCAGTTCTGATAGGCATCGACCGCACGGCGCTGAACCCCGATCGCCACCGCCTCGCGCTCGAAACGTGCAATGTCGATGTCACCGGCAGCTAGGGTGCGGCGGGTACGACGCTCGTCGACCAGCCGGTCGCGCAGCAGGGAGTAGAGCGCGCCAACCTTCAGCTCGCCAAGCCGATTGGTATAATATTCGTCCTCATAGATCGGGAAGTCACCGCGGCTCACCCGGTAGCCGCCGTAGAGGTACCCGCCATTGCCCTCGAGTGGTCGGGTGGCGCGACCGGATACGATCGAACCGTCGTAATAGCCCAGCGCCCGCGAGCGGCCGTCCACCTCGAACACCGTGTCGAAGGCGCCCGCGGCAGTCAGCGCTCGCCCCTCCGCGGCGCGCTCCCGCGCCAGCGCCTCGACGATCTGGGGCGCGGCACGCGCGGAGGCGCGCAGGACCTCGTCGAGCGTCAGCGGTGCCGAAGCCGGCGCCTGGGCCCGCGCCGCTTGCGGGCTTGCCTGCGGCGCGCCGAGCACCGGTGCCGCCGTCAGGAGCGGCAGGAGGAGCAGCGATCGGATCACTTCGGCTTGCCCGCCTTCGCTGCGACCTTGTCCTGGTCCTCGTAGGCAGCCGCCCCCGCGGCGGGCTGACCGAACTCCAGCGGAAAGTCGTTGAGCTGGCGCCACAACTCATAGCCGACCGTCACCGTCTCGCCTTGCACCCAGCCCCGAACCTTGCCGCCCAGCCGGACGAAGCGGCGGGCGGGCCAGGCGGGCTTGCCTGGCGCAGGCTCGACCAGGATGCGGAACAGGCCCTGGGCGTTGGCGGTCGCATCGATGGTCCGCACGCGACCGTCGAAATATCCATAGGCGACGGACGGCCAGCCGCTGAACTGGATGGCGGGCCAGCCTTCGAACTCGAGCCGGACGGGCCGACCCGGGCGTAGCAGCGGCACGTCGCGGCCGTCGATCATGAGCTCGACCGCCCGCTCGACGCGCTCGGGCGCAATCGTCGCGAGCGGCGTGCCGGCGGATACCAGCGCCCCGCCCGCGGCCGCGTTGAGGTTCTGGATACGGCCGTCACGCGGCGCACGGACCAGCTGCGCCGACTGGCGGTTCAGCTGGACGTCGATGCGGTTGAGCTTGGCTCTGGACTCGGCCAGCTTGGCCGCGGCGTCCGCAACCTTGATCTGCGCCTGCTCGAAATCGCGCCGCGAAGACAGCCCCTCGGCGAACAGCTGGCGGTTGCGATCGACGTCGATGTAGGCCACCCGCTGGGATTGTCTGACGGCAGCGATCTCGGCCTCGATCTGCGCGCGTTCCGCGGCGAGGCGGGAGAGGAGATTGGGATCGAGGTCGACCACCCGCGCGATCGGTTGGCCGCGATCGACATGCTGGCCGTCCTGGACAAACCAGCGCTCCACTCGGCCGGGGACCAGCGCGGTCACCTCCTGCGCGCGGTCTTCGGGATCGAGGGCGACCACCTGCCCCTGCCCCTGCGCCGTCTGCAGCCAGGGCACGAGGAACAGAACGACGAGCGCGGCGGCGATCCCTACGGCGATCAACCGCGCCACCGCCACGCCGACCCGCGGCGGCTTGAGCGAGGCGAGCGTCGTGAAGTGGACGATATGCTCAGGCCGTTGCGGCATGATCGCGCTCCCCTTCGACTGCCGCGCGCTGCAACTCGGCGAGGTTCTCGCACCGGTGCTGTTCGGTCATGCCAAGGTACAGGTATCCATCAAGCCTCAGATCCTCGGGGCGGCCGGTGCACAGCAGCACCGTGGTGCCGTGTTCCTTGAGCAGCCGGAGCGACTTGCCAAGGCGCTCGGGTGGCAGCAGGTCGAACAGCTGCCCGAGTATCAGCACCTTGGGTCGGAACAGCAGCGCGTTGGCGAGTTTCAGCGCCATGATCTCGCCGACGCTGAGCGGGTGACCGGAGGAGGCGAGCAGCGTATCCAATCCTTGCGGCAGCCCTGCGATGCGGCGCTCCAGGCCGACCACCGACAGCGCCTCCATCGCCTCGTTGGCCCGGTCACCGGACGCGAGCCGAAGATAGTCGCGTATCGTCACTTCAACGATGGTCGGACGATCGATCACGGTCACGTCGGAGCGCAGGTGATACATGTCGAGCGAGCCGAGATCGGCGCCGCCGATGCGGATCAGCCCGCGATCGGGCTGGACATGGCGCTTCAGAAGGTGCGCGAGGCGCTGTTCGGCCCCTGGCTCCGCAACCGTGACGAGCTGCTCCCCCGCGGCGATCGACAGGTCGAACCGCGCGCCGCCCGACGCCACGTCGGTCAGCCTTACCGCTCCGTCGCGCGGGCTGTTGTCGTTGCGGACGATCGTCTCCTGCGGAATCGCGAAGAGCAGCGACAATTCTTCGGAACTTGCGACCAGATCGTAGAAGGTGTCGAGGTACCAGCCGAGCTGAGAGATGCCGTAGAACACGCCCGATAGGATCAGCTCGGCGGCGACCAGCTGCCCGAGTGACAGCTGGCCGCGCAGGATGAGCGTGCCCCCGAGCAGCAGCAGCGCCGCACTGGCGAGCGCGTAGATCAGCAGAAAGGCGACGGTCTGCGCGAACTGGTACCGGAAATAGCGCCGGTGCGCACCGACATAGGTGGCGGTCATCGCCTCCGACTGGTCCATCGCGAAGTCGAGATGGCGCGCCGACTTGTAGAAGCCATTGGAGCCGCCGACGCTTTCGAGCCATCGGGCGGCATTGTGCTTGGCATGGCTGAGCGCGACAGCACCCGTGATCGCGCCACGTCGCCAGATCAGCCAGACCAGCAGAACGGACACGATCAGCACGACGTTGAAGGCGAGGAAGAACGGGTGATAGAAGCTGGTGATCGTGAGGCCCACGATCGCCTGCAGCACGATCGTAAAGCCGCCGATAACGAGGCTCGGCACAGCTTTCTGCACCACCACCAAGTCGAAGTAACGGTTGAACAGGTCGCTGCGGTTGGCGTCGCCGAAGAACGGATTCTGCGCGTGCACCGCGCGCACGGTCACCTCGGCGACAACGCGGGCGAAGACGCGCCGCTCGAACGCGGCCATGATCCAGACCCTGAGCGCGCTCAACGCTGCTACCATCAGGAGCAACAGCAGCAATACACCCGATAGCGCCCACAAGGGCGCCGGCATCGCGGTGTTGGCGACGCTATTGATCAGCAGCTGCACCGAGATCGGCGTGGCCAGCGCCAAGAGGCTGATCGCAACCGTGTAGACGATGCCGAGCCGCACATAGGCAGCATCCGGCCCGATGATCTGCGCCAGCCATGCGGCCGCGTGCCGGAACCCCAAACGTTCTGATGCCACCAGCTAATTTCCCCCCTGCGCCCGCCAGACTGGTATCTGGGCCGCACGTCGACGCTCAACGACTTTGTTTCGGCGCTCCACGATCAACCCGCGTAACTTCCGCCCTGCCGCTGGGCGCGATAGCCACAGCGTATTGAGGCCCGTCCTGGCATTGTGCGACGTAGAAAGGAGCGCCGCCCCGGTCGGCCTGACGAATGTCCTTCACGACCCCTTGACAGGGAGCGGCACCATCGCGAATCGCTCGAATGAGCACGACGTGGCGTAGTCGATCAGGCAAGTCGACGACCTTCTGTTGGGTCTGCGTGTAGCCGCTGGGCTGTGATGCCGCCTCCGTAGCGACAGCTGTCGCGTTGATCGTGTCAGCCGCCTCGCAGCCTGCCAATAGAAGGGCGCTGGCGAGCATAATGGATGAACGGACGTACATCGCTTCTCCTTCCCGATCTCGTAACCGAGCGCCTTAGCTATGATGCTTGAGGGCGCGCGCCCAATCGGTATGGTTGCCCGCATGCCATAGACTATGATTATATCGTAGTCATGCCGACACTTCGCCAACTCGAGTATCTCGTGACGATCGCGGACACGCAGTCGTTCGTGGAAGCCGCGCGGATTACCAACGTGTCGCAGCCGACGCTCAGCCAGCAGGTCAGGGCGCTCGAGGATCGCCTCGGTGTCAGGTTGCTCGACCGCGGAACCACCGGCGCGGTGCTGACGCCGGTCGGGCGCAGCATCGTCGTGACGGCGCGGCGTATGCTGAGCGACGCACGCGATATCGTTGCTTTGGCGTCCAGTTCGGCCAACAGCCTGACCGGCACGCTCAAGTTTGGCACCACGCCAACCCTGGGTCCTTACCTGCTGTCTCCGATCATCGCGGAGCTTCACCGCGTAGCGCCAGGTCTTAGACTGCATGTGCGCGAGGGCATTCCCGACGATCAGGCGCTCGAACTGGCGCGCGGCAACATCGACGTCGTGCTCGGCCCCATGCCGATCACTGGCGAGGGGCTGACCGTCGAGCCTCTGTTCCGGGAACCTGTGCATCTGGTGGCAGCGCGGGACCACCCGCTTGTCGGCGAAAAGGAAATCGCGTCCGACGCGCTCGCGGGCTGCCCCCTCCTGACACTCGACCCGCGCCACCATTTCGCACGGCAGGCAGCCGAGATCGCCGATGCCTATGCCATGAAGATCGCGCCGGACTATTACGGCACCAGCCTCGATAGTCTGCACCAGATGGTGGCGAGCGGTCTGGGCCTGAGTGTACTCCCGATTCTCTACCTTCGGTCAGATGTTGGAGGATCGGCGGGCCTCGTCACGCTCAGCGTCCATGGATGGCGCCGCCATCGCTCGATCGCGATGGCGTGGCGCAAGCACTCGCCGATGGATGCGGCGTTCCGACTGATCGCCGAACACGTGCAGAACTGCGCGCGGCAGATCCTGGTTCCTATAGCTTCCGTCTAACGCACGGGCGCGATCCTTTCTATTTTTCGCGCGTCCGAACCGGACTTACCTTTTCTCCAAGGCTGAACCGCTGCCGCCTGTGGGTCTGCTGAGCAGGATCCCTTCGGCACGGCCAAGCCGGCCGCGTGCAGCGGCTCGATCAACTCTTGGAGGAGGATGAACATGTCTGAACTGCTGGTCGTCGGCTTCGACAAGCCAACCGATGCCGACCGCGTGCTGAGCGATCTCAACAAGCTGCGCCGCGAGTATCTGATCGACCTTGCCGACGCAGTGGTCGCGATCCGCGATCCGGATGGAAAGGTTCACATCAAGCAATCGATCAGCATGGTCGGGCACGGTGCCAGCTACGGCGCGCTGTCCGGCGCGCTGTGGGGAACGCTGATCGGTCTACTGTTCCTCAACCCGCTCGCAGGGCTGGCGCTCGGAAGCGCGGTCGGCGCAGGCACCGGTGCACTCTCGGGCAGCCTCGTCGACTACGGCATTGATGACGACTTCATTCGTGAACTCGGCGACACGCTGACCCCTGACAGCTCGGCGCTGTTCCTGCTGATCCGCAAGGTGCAGCCGGAGAAGGTCCTGGCCGAATTGGAAGGCTATAGCGGTCGAGTCCTGCGCTCCTCGCTGTCTCCCGAGGACGAGGCCAAGCTGCAGGCGGTGCTGGTCAAGGAACAGACCGCCATGCCGTCATCGGAACGCGTCGCGGCGTGAGCCAAAGTATGTCCGCGCTGCCGGCGGGGTGGCGCGGACGCCCAGATGAGCATCGAAAGGTAGCAACAATGCGCAGCATTCTCCTGCCGCTCAGCGATGAGCGGCAAGACCGCCACGCACTGGCGGTCGGCACCCAGCTCGCAGACTTCTTTGGCGGGCATCTCACCGCCCTCTTGCCGCTCACCGACTTCGCATCCCTGCCCGTGCCGCATCATCCGCTGTTGGCCGGGTGGGACGGTTTGGTCGCGGAGAGCCATGCGTTCGCCGAGCGGCGCGAGGCCGAGGTGCGCAAACTGCTTCGCGAGTTGCAGTTGCTGCCTCAGCCAGGCGGGGAGGAGCGAGCCGATTTCACCTTCCAGGCGATCTACGGAAACGACGATGCTGTCGTCATGGATGCGGCGCTGACCCATGATCTGGTAGTCTTCGCACGGAGCGACGCAGAAGACCCCGACAAAGATCTCCAGGTCAGCCCATTGCTGAAATGCACGATCGAGTCCGCCGGCCGACCGGTGCTGATCACGACCGGCAAGTTGGCGCAAGATTGGGCGCGGACAGCGGCGATCGCCTGGAATGGCAGCCTTGAAGCGGCGCATGCCGTCACGGCGGCGCTCCCTCTGCTCAGCCGGGCGGAAGCGGTTCACATCGTTACCTTCCCCACCAGTCGAACCGACTCCGCGCGCGCGCAGCAGCTGGTCGACTACCTCGCTCGTCACGGAATCACGGCCACACCGCGCATCGAGGATGCGGAAGTGCCGATCGGGGAAGCGTTGCTGGAGGCCGTTGAGGATCTCGCCGCAACCGTCCTGGTGATGGGCGGGTACACGCATTCTCGGCTGCGTCAGACGCTGTTCGGCGGCGTCACCCACCACATCTTGGAAGAAGCCAGGTTGCCCGTGTTGATGGCGCGCTAGCGCCTTGTCGGATCGAGGAGGCGGTATGTCCCTACGCGCAAGAAAGCATGATCGGGCTGGTGAGGACGCACCCATCGTCATCGTCACCGGTGCGTCCGGCAATCTTGGTCGAGCGATTTCGTCCGCTCTTTCGCGCGAGTACCGGGTCGTCGGGCTCGATCGAAACGCCGCCGAAGTTCCGTTCCCGACATTCGCGACCGACTTCTCCAACGCCGCGGCTGTCGAGCTGGCGCTGGTAAGGTTCCGGGAACGCTACGGATCCAGGATCGTCAGCGTGGTGCATCTGGCCGCTTATTTTGATCAGTCCGGTCAGGATCACCCGCTCTACGAGTCGGTCAACGTCGAGGGTACGCGTCACCTGCTGCGTGCCCTCCAAGCGTTCGAGGTCGACCAGTTCGTCTATGCAAGCACGTTGCTCGTTCACGCGCCGTGCAAGCCCGGTGAGCGGATCACCGAAGACCAGCCGTTCGAGCCGGCGTACGCCTATCCGCAGTCGAAGCTCGCGGCAGAGCGCGTGGTCGAGCAAGAATGCGGCCGCATCCCCTTCGTCACGCTGCGCCTGGCCGGCGTCTATGATCGCGATCATTTGATTCCGACACTGGCGCAGCAGATCGCCCGCATCCACCAGCGCGACTTGCAGGGCTATTTCTACGCGGGGTCCCCACTCACCGGCCAGTCGATGCTGCACAAGGATGACTTGGCGGATGCGGTGCACCGGGCAGTCGATCGACGCGCTACCTTGCCGCCGGACGCCGTTATGCTGATCGGGGAGCCTGATCCGCTAAGCTACGATACGCTCCAGGACGAAATCGGCTACCTCATCCACGGCGTTGAGGATTGGCCGACGCTGCGCGTGCCCAAGCCTTTGGCCGCAGCAGGTGTGTGGGGGCTGGAGCGGCTCGAACCGCTGATCCCTGACGCCATCGATCGTGGCGAGAAGCCTTTCATACGCCCCTACATGGCAATGATGGGCGATCACCACTACGCCCTTGATACTTGGCGCGCGAAGACCCTGCTTGGCTGGGAGCCGAAGCACCGGCTAAAGGACGAACTTCCCGAGATCATCGCTGCGCTCCGCCGCGATCCCGTGGGTTGGTACAAACGGCACGGCATCACACCGCCCGATTGGCTGCTGTCGGCGCAGGAGGCGGGGCACGAACCCGAAACCCTACACACTGGTTATCTACGCGCGCGGCGGGAAGAGCATGGCCGCTACCGGTGGGCGCACTTCGTCAATGTCGCGCTCGGCACCTGGCTCATCACCTCGCCACCACTGATCGGCGTCACCGATCCGCGCATGATCGCAAGCGACATGGTTGCCGGCGCACTTGTCATCGCACTCGCGCTCGCGTCGATGGCGTGGCGGGCGACCTGGGCGCGCTGGGCCACGGGAGCGGTCGGCATCTGGCTGCTCTTCGCACCGTTAATTTTTTGGACCACGAGCGGCGCCGCCTATCTCAACGACACGCTGGTCGGCACGTTGGTGATCGGGTTCGCACTAGCGCTTCCGCCCGAGCCCGGTCCCTCCCCCGCAGCAGCTATGACCGGACCCGACGTTCCGCCGGGCTGGACCTACAATCCATCTGCATGGACACAGCGCCTGCCGATCATCGCACTGGCGCTCGTCGGGCTCTACGTCTCGCGTTACCTTGCCGCCTACCAGCTCGGCCAAATCGACGGAGTCTGGGAGCCGTTCTTCGCCGGCAGTGCCGCCGACCCGCAGAACGGCACGGAGGAGATCATCACCTCGCCCGTAGCCGAGGCATGGCCGATCTCCGACGGTGGGTTGGGCGGCATCACCTACATCCTGGAGATCCTCACGGGCGTCATCGGGTTGAAGGCGCGCTGGCGGACCATGCCTTGGCTCGTAATCCTGTTCGGCCTCTTGATCGTGCCGCTCTCGGTTACCTCGATCAGCTTCGTGATCATCCAACCGCTCGTCATCGGGACCTGGGGCACGCTGACCCTCGTCGGCGCCGCGGCGATGCTCTTGCAGATCCCGTTCGCCGTGGACGAGCTGATCGCGTCGCTCCAGTTCGTACGACGGCGTGCGCAGGCCGGTCGCAACTGGCTGCGAGTGCTGCTGATGGGCGACACCGATACCGGCAATGACAGGGACACGAGCGACACGTTCGACCGTCCGCTGGGGCCGATCGTCCGCGATAGCGTGACTGGCGGCGTCAGCCTGCCCCCGTCGCTCGCACTCAGTGCACTGATCGGTACTTGGCTGCTCTTCACCCGGCTGACTCTTGGCAGCTCGGACGCGATGGCCAACGCCGACCACGTGATCGGCTTCTTGGTTCTGACGACGGTGTCGATCGCCGCGGCGGAAGCGACCCGGGCGGTGCGCTTCCTTAACATGGGCTTCGGCGCGGCGCTGATCGCGCTACCCTTCTGGTACGGCGCGCCGACGATCGGGCTCATCAACGGCATCGGATGCGGCGTCTCCCTCATCCTGTTGAGCTGGCCGCGCGGCCCCATCCTGCAGCGCTACGGCCGGTGGGACCGCCTGATCGTATGAACGAGCGTGGCCCTGCCGGGCTTCGGCCGGGCCACGCGCATCACCAGAGGAGCACCCGATGAACAGCCTTGTTCTGCGACTGCTGGTTGAACACCGCTTGCTGACACGCGAACTCGTCCGCGAGCGGCGCCGGCCCAAACCGAATCTTGCGCGCATCATTGCTCTGCGGACCAAGCGGCTCCAGGTGAAGCTCGCGGTCATGCGCCATCTGCCGCGCTCGGGAATGGCACTGAAGCTTGCCCGTCAGATGCTGGCGGAGCTCGGCGGACGCGCCGAGCGGACGCCGCGTCGCGGCAGCCGCCCCGATGATCGCATCGGAACACCATGATGCTGATCGTCAGCTTTGTCGGTGGGCTGCTCCTGCTGCTCGCGGGAGGCGAACTCCTGGTTCGCAGCGCCGTGCGGTTGGCCGAAGGGCTCAGGCTCTCCCCCTTGCTGATCGGTTTGACCGTTGTCGCGTTCGGGACATCGGCACCCGAGCTCGCCACCTCCGTCGACGCCGCGCTCCTGGGCGCGCCCACCATCGCGATCGCCAATGTCGTCGGATCGACCCTGATCAACTCCCTGGTGATCCTGGGAGCCGCAGCGCTGATCATGCCCCTGCCCGTCGAACGGTCGATGCTCACCCGCGATGCGGGCTGGATGGTGGGCGGAACGCTTCTCCTCCTCATGCTCGTTTGGGACGGGTGGCTTGAGCAAACCAGCGGTGCCCTGCTGCTCCTCATGCTCTTCGGCTACATCATTATGGCCTACCGAGCCGGCCTGGATCGGCGAGGCGGCGGAGAGCTCGCGGCACCGGTCGGACCGGGGCAAACACCTGTTGCCGGTGGGATCGGTCATGACCTAGATCTCCTATTTGCGAAGCTCGGCTGGGTGCTGGCCTCCTGCGCTTTCGCGGTCGGGCTCGGTCTGCTGATCTTGGGCGGGATCATCTTTGTCGAAGCGGCGATCGGCATCGCGCGGATGCTCGGCGCCTCGGAGACGGTGATCGGCCTGACCATCGTTGCGGGCGGCACCTCGGCGCCCGAGCTCGTGACCTCTGCCATTGCGGCTTACCGTGGTCGCACGGACGTGGCGATCGGCAACGTCCTGGGCTCCAACGTCTACAATATGCTGGGCGTCACCGGCATCGTTGCCCTGATCGCTCCCGTTCCGATCGAGCCAGGCATCGCGTTCTTGGATCTGCCAGCCACGGTCGCGGCGACGGCGCTGGTCGCGCTGATGATGGCAAGCGGGCGGCAGATCAGCCGGATCGAGGGTGCCCTTCTACTGAGTGGCTATGCGCTGTTCTTGTGGCTGCGCCTGGCTTGAGTTCTCGTGAAACGGAGGCCCGCATGACTGCTCGCCCTATTTTGGTCGCTTCTGACCTGACCTCCCGCTTAGATCGCGTGATTGAGCGATGCGCCATGTTCGGCGCGCCACTGCTGCTGGTCCATGTCGCTGGCCGTAGCCCACCGGAGCCCGCCACCTGCGAACGATTGGAGGCGTTGGCGCGGGGTGATCGACGTGACCCGGCGCAGGTTGCCGAAGTCGAGATCCTGCACGGCAGCATCCCGGACGCGGTCACTCGTTACGCGCAGGAGCGGGACTGCGGCCTGATCGCGACGGGCATTGCGAGCTTCGACAGTGCCAAGGATTATCTTCTTGGTACGACCGTCGATGAGATCGTTCAGCGGTCACGCCAGCCCGTCCTCGTCGTCAAGCGCAAGCCGAGGTTGGGGACCGGCGAGAGAAGGCCCGAAAACGTACGCTAAGGCGAGACAATGCGTATCGAGCGTACGCCGCTATCTATTACGCGCCGGTCCGCGCGGATGGCGACCGGCAGGACTTAGGCCTGCAACTGCAATCAGCTCTGATGGACGCGGGTTGAGCTAACCTTGCCGTCGATCCAGGCCAGTTCCAAGACGTAGTAATCAGCCAAGCTAGGGCATAGAATGTAGCTGCTGGGCGGTCCGGGACGGTTTTCTCGCTCGTCTCCGAGCAATCGAAGCACCTCTACTTGGCTCCGGCCAACTAGCCCTACTCTCACGCGAAGATCGAGAATCATTCGGCAGCGGATATCGTTTGTGCCGTCCACGGCACCCGCTTTCGCGTCCTTCCATAGTTCGGATGAGAACGGGCGTGGAAAGCTCATCATCCGGTGCGTCCCAACGCCGAGGAACCAAACAGCAAGAAGAAGGAACACAGCGCCCAATCCACTTGCGAAGAGCCAAAGCGACAAGCGGCTTTTCATTATGCTGATACCGGCCAGCTCACGGGTGAAATCCTTGGCGCTGTGCGGCTGCCATCAGCTCCTGTCCCCGCGTGACATCCTGTCCGATGCCGCGTCCCTCGACGAGCATCTGCCCGAGCCGGTATTTCGCCTCCGCGTCACCCGGTCCGCCGTCAGGGTTCGGGATCATCACGACCTGCCCCGATCCGCCGAGCCGCACGGGCGGCGAGTAGATGCTGGTGAAAGCGGGCCGGTCCTGCGCCGCTTTCTCGTATAGCGCAGCAGCGCGAACGTCGTCATGCGTGACGCCCTCGCCCGTTTCCAGCGCGCGGGCGAGTTCGATCATGGCCGACCGTTGGCCCTGGTCGGCGCGGCATTGCAGATGTGGGACGCGCACCGTCTCGTCGGCATAGGTGTAGCGGATGCGCGTGACGCCACTCGCGTCGGTGATCGGAACGGCGCCGACCCCGCGTAGGCCGGCACAGCTTGCCGGAACCTTGGGCGTCGCGCAGCCGGTCAGGAGCGACAAGGCCAGGAATACTGGTCCGGCTCTCACTGCACTTCCCCGTTCGGCACGAGATCCCAATCGACGTCGCCGCGTGCTTCCTGTCGCTTGCTCGACTTGCCAGGCGGCAGCTGCGCCGATGTCACGCCGCCCAGCTTGCGCAACGCCTCGGCCATCAGCGGCTTTCGCCGCCGGAGCGCGACGTCGACCATGGTGTCGCCGTCTGCCTCCAGTCCCGAAAGGGTGTTCACGTCAGCTCCCGCCCTGACCAGGACCGCGGCGCTCGCCGGGTTCTTGCATCCCGCGGTGACAAGCCAGATCGGCGGCTCGCCGTTCAGGCGCGCATCGAGCGGGTAATCAATCTTGACCCCTGCACCGGTCAGAAGCTCTCCCGTCGACGGCTTGCACGCGTTCGACAGGCCGGACCACCATTGCCATAGCTGATCGGGCCGTTGCGCCCTATCGCCGCGAAATCCTGCCGCCAGCATCAGCCGTATGACGTCGTTCCACCCTGCACGAATTGCGGAGCCCAGCGCATCCTCCATCGCTTGCGGGCCGTCGCTGGTCGCGACCAACTGAACGAGCGAACTGATCATCGCCATCTTGACGGCATCGGGTGCGTTCGGCAGTGCCTCCGTCGTAGGATCCTCAAGCGGCTCCATCGGAATGCGCGGCTCGATGCGTCCCATGTAGTTTGTCAGCGCGGGAGCCACGCCGGTCGGCTTCAGGGCGGCGAGGGATGCCACAAGCGCCGGATCGTTTCTCTCTACCGCTGCATTGGCTGCCCTGGGAAAGCTGTCGAGCCGCTGCTTTAGCGCGAGCAGGCCGTCCCACGACGCGATCTGCGGAAAGCGAGAGTCGGGAAAGGCCGTCTGACTTTGGTCATGAAATCTGTCCAATCGGACAGGCGCGACGAGCGGAGCCAGCGCCCTCATCATGGCTGCGGTACCATGTTGCGCGACCACATCAACGATGGTGGCGCGGCGATACTCGTGAAGGTCGGTCGCCTCGCGGGCGAGTGCGAGGAGCCCGGGAGTGTCGCCTGCCTTAATCCTGGCCTCGATCCGGAGCCGGCGATCGGCGGCTTCGCGCACGCACGTGGCAAGCGCGTCGATGTCGCCGCGTGAAGCCGCCGTCCCGCAGGAAGTCAGGCGCGGCTGAGGCAGGAGGTTCAGTTCGCCGCCATAGTTCGCGAGGAAGACCAGAGCGTCTTCCTGCCCGGCATGGGCTGCGACAGCCCACAGTGTCGATTCCGCTTTCGATCGGCCCAGTTCCTCTGCGTGCAGGGCGACGTAGCGTCGCGCCAGATCGAAGCGGCCCGCCTTCATCAGGCGATGCACCCAAAAGGATGGGTCGCCGCTTTCCAACAGCGGCAACAGCCGGGTGACGGCATCCTCCTGCCGCGTGTCGAGTGCGCGAACAAAGCCGGACCCGATCTCGCTCTGGATGATCGATTGCTCTCCAGCGCCGGCGCTCCCCTTGCGGTCGCGGACGGCGCGCTCAAGCAGGTCGGCCCGGCCGGCCATGACCAGAAGGCCGATCCAGTCGCACTCAGGGGCGGTCAGCTGTTCCGGTTCACGACGGTCGACGCACAGACCCGTAGCACCGCTGAACTTGGCGCCGCGATCCAGCATGGTGGCAATGAGTGCGGCGTTCTTCATTCGTACGGCCTGGGCGAGCGGAGCCGGCCCGTCATAGTCACCCCTGCTGGAGGGTGGCCGTATGCTGGAATCGGCGCCGCGCTCGACGAGCAGGCGCGCCATCTCGCCGTCGCTGCGGTACAGAGCCCAGTTCAGGGCGGTATGCCCCAGCAGGTCACGCGCATTGATGTCGGCACCGGCCGGCACGCTCGCCAGCACGGCCGGATCGGCGCTGCGCGCAGCTTCGGCGTAGGTGCGCACCGTACCTATGTAGCGGGCCTTCGGTCGCTTACCCTCACGCGCGCAGAGTTCGGGATAAAGAAACGCCGGGCTATCGACGAGCGCCTGATTGTAGCGGGTGACGAAGCGGACGGCCGCCTCTCCGTGGGTCACCTCCTCCTTGCTGGTGATGACGTCGTCCGCGACATACCATTTGCCGATCGCGGGCCGCGTCCAAACGGCGCAGGAAACACCCGGCAGGCTCCAGCCAGACGGCATCGGGCCGATGTAGTTGGTCGCGGCAAGGCGGGAGTCGCCTCGGGTGGCAGCACTCGCGGCCTCTTTCGCCGGATCACGTGCCTTCAGCCGAGCGGTCTTCTGCCGCAGAACCTGTTCCACGGTTTGTGCTGACGACTGACCCGTACAACCAGTCGGTAAGAGAAGGGAGAACAGGACGATTGGCACCGAACGCAACATTGCTCTCTCCCTCTTCATGCTGATCGTGCTTTTCGTTGCAGCAGCTTCTCGCCATCCGGCCTGATCTCGCCCTTGGGCGTGACGTGGCGGTACAGGGTCTGCCGGGTGACGCCGAGTTCGGCGCACAGCTCGGCGACCTTGGTTTCCGGTTTGCCCATCGCGGCCTGGGCGAGGCGCAGCTTGGCGGGCGTCATTTTGAACGGGCGTCCGCCATGCCGCCCCCGCGCGCGGGCGGAAGCGAGGCCGGCACGGGTGCGCTCGACGATCAGCTCGCGTTCGAACTCGGCGAGGCCGGCGAAGATCGCGAAGATTAACCGGCCATTGGCTGTGGTGGTGTCGATCGAGGCGCCTTCGCCCGCCAGCACCTTCAGGCCAATCTGCCGCTTAGTCAGCTCGCCGACCAGATTGACGAGATGGCGCAGGTCGCGCCCGAGCCGGTCGAGCTTCCACACCACCAGCGTGTCGCCGCGCCGCAGCGCCTTGAGGCAGGCGTCGAGCCCGGGGCGCGTGTCGCGCCGGCCCGACGCAGCGTCCTCATAGATATGGTCGGGGTCGACGCCGGCCGCGACCAACGCGTCGCGCTGGAGGTCGTGGACTTGGCTGCCGTCCGCCTTGGACACCCGTGCGTAGCCGATCTGCGTCGTCACATATACGTCCGTTCGCGTGACGGAGCGGGAGCGCTCCTCCAACGATCCTCATCCTGTCACTTAACCCGTGTTCCTGTCTATGCTCCACGAACAGCCCGAGCAGCTGATTTCGTGACGCTACGCCGAAGGGAGCACGATGCCGGCGAAGACGATCCTCTCACCCGGCCAGCGCGCCGCGTTGTTCGACCCACCACACGACCGTGACACCGTGGAGCGGTTCTACACGCTCGGCCCCGACGATCTCGTCCAGGTCTGCCGGCGACGGCGCGGAGCCAACCGCATCGGTTATGCTGTCCAGCTCTGCTATCTTCGGCATCCCGGCCGAGCGCTGTTTCCCGACGAACTGCCTTCGCGCGAGATGCTTGATCTGCTTGCGGCACAGATCGGCGGGTCGGCTGCGGACTTTGTTCGCTATGCGGAGCGCGCACCCACGCTGCGCGAGCACCGCGCCGAAATTGGGTCATACCTCGGCCTGCGCCCGTTCGAGCGCTCTGACCTGCGCGCCATGCTCACGCTCGGGCAGGAGGTGGCGACATCGACCGATCGCGGCGAGCCGATCGTTGCCGCCATGGTTGAGCGTTTGCGGCACGTCCGCGTGGTCGTGCCCGCCGCGTCGACGCTGGAGCGCGTGGCGCTGATCGCCCGCGCCCAGGCGCGCCGCGTCGCCTATGCCGGGGTGATCCGCGACCTGACAGCCGAACAGGAATTGGCGCTCGCAGGCCTGATCGATCCCGGCGAACAGGGTCGGACCGATCTTGGCTGGCTCCGGGAGTGGTCGGAAGCCCCGACCGCATCGAACCTCAAGGCGATCGCCGAGCGGCTGTCCCGCGTCCGCTCGCTCGGGATCGAGCCAGAGCGGGTGCGGCGCATTCACGCCGCCCGCCACGCCGTGATCGCCCGTGTTGCCGGCATCGTCACCGCGCAGGCGCTGCGGCGCATGGAAAGGCGCCGGCGTGTGGCGACGCTGGTCGCGGCCGTGATCGAGCTGGAGGCGGCGCTGACCGACGCGGCGCTCGCCATGGCCGAGAAGATGGTTGGCTCGCTGTTCCGGCGCGCCGACCGGACCCGATCCGAGCGGCTACTGGGCGAGGCGCGGCTGCTCAAGGATACCGCCCGCGTCCATGCCCGGCTCGGCCGCCTGCTGCTCGACACGCGCGCGAACGGTCGCGACCCGTTGCGCGCGATCAGCGACCGGATCGGATGGGACCAGCTGGAGCGCAGTGTGCGGTTCGCCGAAGAGCTGACCCGTGGCAACGAGGACGGGCTGGACGAGGTGGTGCAGCGCCATGCCGAAGTGCGACGCTTCGCCCCGACACTCTATAACGCGTTCACCTTCCGCGCCGCCCGCTCCGGCGATCCACTGCTCGGTGCCGTCGACGTGCTGCGGCGTATGTACCGCGACGGTCGCTCGGTGCTGCCCAAGCGCGTGCCGACCACCTTCCTGCGCCCACGATGGCGCAAAGTGGTGTTCCCTGATGGAGACGGGATCGACCGCCGCGCCTACGAGGTTGCCGTCATCGTCCACCTGCGCGAGCGCCTCGCATCGGGGAGCGTCTGGGTCGACGGAAGCCGCGCTTATCGCACGCTCGACGACTATCTCCTGCCCCAACTCGCGTTTGCGGCCATGCGCAACGAGGGTGGCTTGGAATTGGCGGTCCCGTCGGGCTTCGCGGACTGGTATTCCGAACGCCGCGCAACTCTGGTCCGCCGCATGGGCGAGGTGGAACACGCAGCTTCCGCCGGCGAGCTGGTAGACGTCGTGATTGCAGGCGGCGACCTCATCGTGTCACCGCTCAGGCGCGCGGTGCCGGACGCGGCCGACGAGTTGAAGGCGAAACTCTACGCGCTGCTGCCGCGCGTGCGTGTCACCGACCTGCTGGTCGAAGCAGCCGCCTGGTCGGGGTTTGCGGAAGGCTTCGTTCACGCGCGCAGCGGCGAGCCCGCGGCCGACCAGGCGGCACTGATGGGCACGATCCTGGCTGACGCGACCAACCTCGGCCTTGGCCGCATGGCGGAGAGTTCACGCGGGCTGTCTCTCGCGCGCCTACGCTGGACGGCCGAGTGGCACGTGCGCGACGAGACGTACCTGTCGGCGCTCGCCTCCATCGTCGACGCGCACAACGCGCATCCGCTCGGTCAGGTGTGGGGCTCGGGCGAGCTGTCGTCGTCAGACGGCCAGTTCTTTCGGGCGGGCGGTCGCGGCGAAGCACGCGCCGACGTGAATGCTCGCTACGGCTCTGAGCCAGGCGTGCTGTTCTACACCCATGTCACCGATCGGTTCACGCCGTTCCACACCAAGGTCATTGCCGCAAATGCCGGCGAAGCCGCTCATGTCATCGACGGTCTGCTCGATCACGAGAGCGAACTCGCCATCCGGGAGCACGCGACCGACACCGCGGGCGCGGTCGACCATGTGTTCGGGCTCTGCCACCTGCTCGGCTTCCGCTTCGCACCGCGCATCCGCGACCTGAACGAGCGTCGGCTCTACGGGTTGGCCCCGCTAGATCCATGGCCGACGCTTCGGTCGCTCGTCGCAGGGCCGATCAACACCAAGGCGATTGAGGAGAACTGGGACGAGACGCTCAGGCTTGCTGCGTCGATCAGGGCGGGAACGGTCAGCGCGTCGGCCATGCTGAAAAAGCTGTCGGGCTACCCGCGCCAGAACCCGGTCGCCCGTGCCCTTCGCGAGATCGGGCGCTTCGAGCGCACGCTGTTCATGCTCGACTGGCTCGATGATCCCGAGCAGCGACGCCGCACGGGCAGCATCCTCAACAAGGGCGAGGCCCGCAATGCGCTCGCCCGCGCCATTTTCTTCAACCGCCTTGGCGAACTGCGCGACCGCACCTTCGAGAACCAGCGACACCGCGCCTCCGGACTGACCCTGGTCACCGCCGCCGTCGCGCTCTGGAACACCGTCTATCTCGACCGGGCCGTCCGTCACCTGCGGTCGACGGGCGCCGATGTACCCGACGAGCTGCTCGCCCACGTCGCCCCGCTGGGCTGGGAGCATATCGGCCTCACCGGCGATTATCTGTGGAGCGAGATCGAGAAGCCGCGTGGGCGGTTCAGGCCGCTGCGCACCACCACGGCCGAGCGCCGAGCTTAGCGTACGTTTTCGGGCCTTCTCTCACCGGTCCCCGATAATGTGCTCGCCATCTTCCGCGGCTGCTCGCAATCAGCGCGCCGCGCTCACGCTTAGCGCCACTGACGGGAATGGTCAGAATCTGATCCCGTCAATCAACCGAGCTGCGGCCTGGCAGCTCGCGGTGGTGGCGCACCAAGCCCTGACTTCAAGGCCCGGGCTCCGAACACGACGACGTTGCGCCTCTGCATCGAGAGGGACGATAGCGGCGTAGAGGAGATCGGGCTCTTTCTGTCCGGGGCTTGCTGGCCTGAACTTCCGGAGAGTCACCCCATCGATGTTGAGCGTCGAGGGCGCGGCCGCGGAAAGGGGCCGGCGAGCCAGGCCGTTCCCGAATGAAATCTCCACCCGATAACCCTCCCCCTCGACCATGCGGCCGTCAACGTCGCCCTCCAACTTAGTGATTCGCGCCTGTCCCACGTCGAACGTGCAGCAGCCGGCGATCAGTAGGCGGTCGCCGGCCACATTGCGGGGGTGGATCGAATACTCGGTTCCGACGGGGCCGGAGAGCTCGGTGGGCCGCGGCTCCTTCTCGGAGCCGCGGTCGCACCCTGCCAGGGCGATGAAGGCTAAAAGCCATCCCGCCCCGGTCGAGGCCTTGCCTCGGTCAGCCATAGAACCCGACCAGCAGCGCCCGCTCGTCAGAGCATAGGCTCCGCTTGATCTGCCCAGGGTTGAGATAGGTCGTCATCAAGCATGGCCCTGTCGAACCATCGGTGCGGTGGTCCATCCCTTTCACGTGACCCATCTCATGCGTCATCGCGGACTGCCAGTCGATATGCTGGCCGATGTTGCTCGACGTGATCGACGAACCGCAGATCAAATCGGGCGATTGCGCCGTGTCGCCCGTGTCGTAGTAGATGCGGTCGGTATTGACGTACACGGTCGCGTCGATCGCCTGCGCAGGTGCTGGCCCGGAATAGCCGTAAATGATGGTCCGCATGATCGCCGACATGCTGGAGCCGTCCTGGATGTTGATGAAATCCGGGTCCTCGGTCGCCGAGTAGTAAGTCGACGTGTAGTTCTGCGTCGTTCCGGTGAGCTGGAACGAGCGCCCTGCGGCGTTGATCGTGTCGACCGCGGCCTTGGTGTTGGCGTCGCAGGCGGCCGGAAGCGCATAGTTGATCTTCACACCCCGCGACCCGTTCGGGAAGTAATAGGGTTGCGGGATCGGCCCGGCGAACGCCGGTGCGGCGTTGGCGAGGGCAAGCACGCAGGCGAGCAGCGCAGATTTCCTGATCATTTTTCCTACTCCTTACTTCGTGGCAGCGGTGAGGGCGTCGAGGGTGGCGGCGGTCGGATATCCGCCGGTCGGAACCAGCGACTGTCCGTTCACCAGAAAGACGGGCACGACCTCGACGACACAGCTGGGGCACCGCGCGCTTCCACCCTGAGGAGCAAGCTCCTTCTCGTAGCGCGAGCGCGACGCGAGCAGGGCAACCGGCGCACCGTTCGCCAACGGATCCTCGTCACTTGCCGAGAGCCGCCGCCCATCGGGCAGCTTACCGCTCGTCCGCCGAAGCTTGAGCGTGTCGCCCACCTTGGCCTTGCCCTTCAGCACCTGGTCGACAACCACCGACACAGAGGACGACGCACCATCGTCGAGCTGCTCGGCTTCGTCGGTTCCCGAGACATGACCGATCACCACGGTGTCGGCGAGCAGCGCTTCCTGCCCAACCGTGGCACCACCCCTGATATGTGCCGCCGCGGCTTGAACGAATGCGGTGGACGCCTCAGCCGACCGTCGCAGATCGCCCGCGTGAAGCCCATAGATTGAAAGCGTCTGCGCCACGTCGACGAGGAAAGCGTCGTTCAACGCCGAACGGGCGGCGTCGTCGGTGACGAACCGTGGCGAGGGTGGCGTGAGCCGGGCCGCTTTCACGATTGCGTTCACCTGTCCGAAGTCGGCCAGGTCGCCCAGCTTGCCCGACCGACGCTGTTGGACGTCGCGTTTGTGGGCAAGGAAGGCTTTCGTGCTTTCCTCTTGTGAGCGCCCGCCCTGATCTTGGGCGCTCGCCGCCACTGTGCAGAGCAACAGCGCGGAGCCAAGCATTGTTCGATAGAACAGAGTACGCATCACTCACTCCTTCAAGCGTCAGTTTCAACTTGGTCCGCTCCTTCACCTGAAGCGAACCAGCCCGACTCACCTTGAGCACGGAACAAAGGGTGAACGATTTAGAATCCTACATTGCAAGCCTTTTTTCAGGGTCCGGACCCAGCTTCGCTGAAACGAGCGAGACCGTTGAAAAAGGCTTGCGCGAAATCGGCGTGGCGGATGGCTGGTGACGCCGGCCACCGGGGATACGCCGCGTATCAGGCCGCCGCGGCCTGCCGGGCGAGCAACTGAAGGTTGTATGCCGC
>NZ_JAAVJH010000026.1 GCF_012035195.1 Sphingomonas corticis | reverse complement strand
AATGGATGGCAGATCGTCTACTACGAGCTCCGCGGGTGAAACATCACGAGAGGTGATCCGGTAACTTCCAACTCGTCCAACCTCACAAACCCACGAAACTTAATATACTTTGCGGCAACGCTCAGGCCTTTGTTGACCATTTGTTCCGACTGCCGCTGTCCATATGACAAACCTTGAGGTGCCCCCACTTAGAGAAGACACATTCGTCGCCAGATAGAACTGACACACCGTTGGTAGCAGCGGGGGCAGCGTGGAGCCATCCACAAGCGCAGCGCTGACCCCGCTGATGCGGTGAGTTCTGAGAGGGCTACGGACCCGCTGCGCCAGCAGCGGGCCCGGTCACGCTAGAACAGCAGGCAGTGAGGCAGGTTCCTGAGGCGGCGTGTTCCGATCTCGGCCCGCGTATTCGGCCAGTCCACGCGCGACGAGTTCCGTGTTGGGAAGGCGCGGTCCACGCTTCAGCTTGGGCGTGCAGAGCGTGCGGCGATCCACCTTCGATGCAGTCGGAGCAGCCGAGGCGGCGAACATACCGCCAGTCTGGGCGGTCCGCGCCGGCTCGTTGTTGTTCCGCTTGCGGTGGTGTGGTGCCGTTTCCTGCAGGAGCCGCGCCATCGCCAGCGCCGCGTCGAGATGCTTGTTGTCGACCACCGCTGCCTGGTTCACCCGCTGCATCTTGTCGAACACGCGATAGGGCAAGGCCTGCCCGTCGTGTCGGATCTCGATCCGCCCGTCAGGGAACTCGCAGACATCTACCCGCTTGCGCGCCAGTGCCTGGCTGACCCGGTTCGGCTCCAGGATGAACAGCGCCTTGTTGTAGTGCAGCGTCAGCGCCGCGGTCACCGTGCGCTGCTCGCGCCAGACCATCTCTGCCTCGATGTTCTCGTGCGGCGCCAGCGGGCGGTGGAGATCGCGCGGGTCGAACGGCGTCCTGGCGAACTGCCGGTTGTGCCGGGCCATGTAGGCGGGGAGAAAGGCATTGGCCTCCTCGATGGTGGAGATGCCCTCCAGTCGCATCGCCTTGACCAGCCGGTCCTGCAACGTGCCGTTCGCCCGCTCGACACGCCCCTTGGCCTGCGGCGAGTTGGCGCAGATGATCTCGATGTTGAGCGCATGCAGCGCCCGCCCGAGATGGGTCATGCCGTCACCGTTCGCCGAAGCGGTGTTGTTGCGAAACGCGCTGTGCTTGTCGGAGTACAAGGCGACCGGCTTTCCGTGGCGCTCGATATACGTCCGCGTGGCCCGCATGTAGGCGAAGGTGCTCTCGCTCTCTACCATCTCCAGGTGCATCAATTCGCTGGTCGCATCGTCGATATAGACCAGCAGCGTGCATTGCGGGCCCCGGTCCTCGAACCACCAGTGTTTGGACCCGTCGACCTGGATCAGCTCGCCGCGGCAGTCCCGCCGGTAACGCGGCTGGTGCGGGCGAGGGCGACGCGCTGCGCGGTCCTTCCACAGCCCCGCTGCCATCATCATCTGCCGCAGCGTCTCGCACGACACCCGGATGCCGTGCCGCTCGGCCAGATACTCGCGCGCCAGCGTGGGCCCGAACCCGTTATACTGCTCGCGCACGAGGCTGACGACCTGGTCACGAAAGGCATCGCCGTAACGCCGGTTGCTCGGACGGCCACGCTTGCGCGAGATCAGCCCGGCTGCGCCGTCCTGCCGAACTCGCTCCAGCAACCGGTAGATCTGTCGACGCTCAAGGCTCAGTAGCGCCATCGCGTCTGCAACCCGGATCTCACCGCGGTCGAGCCGCATCAGCGTGTCGAACCGGCTCACCTCGGCAGTACTCATCGTCAGCACCGTCATCGTTCGCACATCCTCGCTGCCGAGGATGGCCATGACACCGGCGACCCGCTGGCACTGTGTGCCTTTTCTATCTAGCGGAGCAGTGTCATTTCTACTTAGCGCCTACAGCATAATTAGTCCGATAATATATCTTATGTAAAATGAGGTTTTCTCTGAGCGCGCCAATGAGTGAACAGATCGCGACGCCGTTCCCATCAGATTGCACGCTACATGCTTGTGCGGTAGCACCAATTTGAGCGAACAGCGCACTGCTGGCGTGGTCCTGGGCTAAGCCGCATGAACAATCGAGAGACGGAACTCACGTCAATTGCACTGGCGCGTCAAGCGCTGAATGTTTTGGACGATAACGGAAACGGATCAAGCCTGTTTGCCTGCAAGCTGGCGGAAGCGCTGGACCATGCCGAAGCCGATCGTGTCGGCGATCAAGTGCTAACACAGGACGTGAGCGCCGGTGCCAGCGGCTCAGCTCTTTTTAGGGTTGATGCTCATTCTCGTGAGTTGGTCGCTTCGGACGGGTCCCGTCTCGTGATCAACCCTGAAGCTATCGTGCAGGTTCGGGGGGTCGAGGCCACGACCACTGTGTCGCTGGTTGACGGCTCCGAGGTACGGATCAGCGGTGATCTTGCGCAAGTGGCGCCGGCTTTGGGCTTGCCATCTGTCGCCCTATCCCAATCCGTTGATTACGTCTCCGCGAGTACCGCACGTCACCAGTTGCGCAACCTCCTTGCGATCGTCTCCGCGATAACAAATCAAGTTCTCGACGAGGATCGACCCTTGATCGACAAGGCTCGGGATCTCGCCGCGCGGACTGCGATGCTGAGCAGCATCGGCGATCTTCTCCTGCAGCCGCAATCGCATTCTACGGATCTGCAGGTCCTTGTGTCTCGCCTCATGAACGTTGTCGGTGACAAGCGCTGCAAGGTAACTGGTCCATCAGTGCTGGTCGGTCCTGGCGCCGCGGTGACGCTTGGCCTGGCGCTTCACGAGCTGCACGTTCACTCATTCAGGACCGGGGCCTTGAGCAGCAGGAATGGCTACGTCGAGATCAGCTGGAGCGCCAACGATGTCGAGGCGTCTTACTTATGGCTGCAATGGGCCGATCGCGACGGACCGCAGATGAGGGCACCACTTTCAGCTTGGAGCGACCGCTTGCTAAGCGTGGCAACGCCGCGTCGTCTCGGTGGGCAATGCGGGATACAGGAGCTACCGTCCGGCCTCGTCTGGTCCCTCCATGCGCCACTAGAGCGCCTCGCCACCTGAAAGTCTGATTTGTTAGTGGCGTTCCTTCGATGCCTGGCTCGTCTGCTCCAGGAGCGCCTCAACTGCCGCGCTGCTGATCCGCTCCGCTGTCTTGAGCGCTGCGGCAGGCTTGAGGCTCACATTGACTGCGTCCGGACCGCTCACGTCGACGACGCCGTTGTTCGCGGTTGCTGCCGAGGCCTCATCATGGACCTCTTTCATCTCAATTCTCC
The DNA here is from genome assembly GCF_012035195.1 of Sphingomonas corticis. Lineage (GTDB taxonomy): Bacteria > Pseudomonadota > Alphaproteobacteria > Sphingomonadales > Sphingomonadaceae > Sphingomonas > Sphingomonas corticis. The sequence continues at coordinate 19,574 of NZ_JAAVJH010000026.1, read as the reverse complement.
TTTCCGCAACGATCAACGCTGGCAGGAGCACTCAGGTCCAAGAGCGGCCACGATCGGTCACGTTTGCCTGATTGCGGGGTCTACTCGTTCCCCGTCATCAAGGTTGACGTAAGGGATAGCTCTGGCCGAAGGCGATCTGGAGTAACCACCACAGTGGTCCCCGGACCCGCTGCATCCAGCACGCGGGCGCTAAAGTCGGGATCGACCCCGATCACGTCCGGCCCGAGATCGGGTACGACGGCCCTCCCCGAGCCTGGCAGGTCGAGGCGCAGCCAACGGCCGTCGACCTGCCGCTGGTAAGCGACCGGGCCCGTGACGTTGCCCGTCAACGTCACGGGCGCCGCCCCAATCTCCTTTCCGTCGCGAATGACCCGCACCTCACGATCAGTCGTGCTCACTACGACCGAAAGGGCAGCGGCACCTCTCTTCTCCGCCTTCCAGAGGGTAGGCTCGATCCGATCAGGCAGGAGCGGCGCCGCTTCCGTAGCCGCCATCACCGGCATCGTATCAAGCCGCGTGACGACCACCATCATGCCCAGTCGGCTTTCGGCGAAGAGCAAGCGCGCGAACGCCTCCGGCAGGCGGATGCAGCCGTGGGAGGCCGGATAGCCAGGAAGAGCGCCGCCGTGCAGCGCGATGCCGTCCCAGGTCAGGCGTTGCATGAACGGCATGGGCGCGTTGTTGTACAAGTTGGAGCGGTGGTCCGCTTCCTTCTGCAGGATTGTATAGACGCCCGGCGGTGTCTCGTGCCCGGGCCGACCGGACGACACCGTGGTGATGCCGATCGGTATGCCGTTGCGGTACACCGTCGCTCGCTGCGTCCTGAGGTTCACGACCATGATCATGGGACCGCTGGGTGCAACCTGCGGGGCCCAGAGATACTGGCCCGGTCGAAGCCGCGCCGCAGCTTGCGCCACGGTGCCGGCGGTCAGCGCAGGCGCTTCCGGCACGGACGCGAGCATAAGAAGGAAGGCAATAGACAACATGGAATGGACCATCGACCGAAGCCGGGTCGTGGCCTATCCGTATCTTCCCTCAGTCTACCGCGAAATCACCCCGTGCCGCGTGGGCGATCGCTCAGCGTGAGAGCGCGCCGAGCAGTTCGTGTCGGCGGAGCGGCTTTTCGAGAACAGCATTGAAACCGCTCGCGAGCGCCGCATCCTTCAGCCCGGCGCTGGGGTGTCCGGTGACCAGAACGGCTCGTCCGCACCAGCCACGTCGCTGCAGCGCCCGGAGAACGCCGATCCCATCCCCATCAGGCAGCTGGTAGTCCGCCACCAGCAGGCCTACGGAGGCGAGGTCGTCGCCCGCAACGCTCGCCTGCGCCGTGCCGTAGGCGCGCACGTCATACCCGCGCCAGTGCAGCAGCAGCTGTAACGATCGGCGGACGGCCTGGTCGTCCTCAACGATGACGGCGAGCGCTCGGGGGTTCTGTTCCATCGAGCCACCCTGCCCTCGTTATGGCGACAACGCTCTACGTAGATGTACGAGCTTCCCCTCCGAGGCCGGCCGCGAAGGCAAGCCGAAGCGCCTCGGACAAGCTGTGAACACCGAGCTTGGTCATGAGATTGGCCCGGTGCACCTCGACCGTCCTGGGCGAAATGCCGAGATCGAAGGCGATAGTTTTATTCGGCAGACCATCGGCAAGCCCGCGCAGAACGTCCTGCTCGCGGGGCGTCAGCGCGGCGATGCGCGTGGCAGCCTCCTGCGCCGAGGCAGCGGCCGCATCATGCCGGTCGAAGATCGCGAAACCGGCGGCGAGTGCGCGCAGCAGCGACGCCTTGTCGAACGGCTTTTCCAGAAAGTCGACAGCGCCCGCCTTCATCGCCTGAACGGCGATAGGCACGTCGCCATGTCCGGTCAGGATCACCACCGGCCAGCCGACGCCGCGCTGCGCCATCTGCTGCTGGACCTCAAGCCCGTCGATCTCGGGCATGCGGACGTCGAGCAGCACGCACCCAGGCTCCGCCGCTTTGACCTCCTTGAGGAAGGCTACGCCCGAGGCATGGCTCTGCACGTCGAAGCCCGAGGTGCGGAGCAGAAAGCCGACCGAGCGGCGGACGGCATCCTCATCATCGACAACATGGACGAGCCGGCGCTCGCTCATACCTCGTCCCCTTCCGACGCAGCCGGTAGCGTAAAGTAGAAGGCCGCGCCCTTGTCCGTGCCGGGCTCCGCCCAGATGCGTCCGCCATGCGCCTCCACGATGGTCCGGCAGATGGACAGGCCCAGGCCCATGCCGTCCTGCTTGCTCGACGTGAAGGCCTGAAAGAGCCGTGGTGCGATTGCTGGATCCAACCCCGGGCCTGTGTCCGTGATCCCGATACGCACATGAGCGCCGTCGCGGATCGTGGACGTCGTGATGTCGCTGACCTCGCCGTTGCCCAGCGCCTCCACCGCATTGCGGAGCAGATTGACGAGCACCTGCTGGATCTGGACGCGGTCTGCGAGCACATGACTGGCCGCCGGGTCGAGCGACACGAAACTGCGCACGCCGCGCTCGCGCGCGCCGGTAAGCCCGAGCCGGATCGCATCCTCAATGAGGGACGGTACAGGCTCGATGCGACGCTCGGTCTCGCCGCGGGCTACGAACTCGCGCAGCCGCCGCACGATGCGGCCGGCGCGGAGCGCCTCGTTGGCGGACTCGCCGACCGCCTCGGCCAGAAGCTCTCTGGGCGCATCCTCCGCGTCCAGCAGGTCACGCGCCGCCTCCAGGTAATTGGCGATCGCGGTCAGCGGCTGGTTCAGCTCGTGCGCGAGTGTCGAGGCCATGGTCCCCATCGCGCTCAACCGTGAAACATGGATCAGCTCGCCCTGCAACTCCTTCAACCGCAACTCGGCGCGTTGCTGGTCCGACAGGTCGCGGATGAAGCCGGTGAAGATCCTGCCGTTGGCGCCGTGAGCCTCCCCGACCGACAGCTCCATCGGGAACTCGGTGCCGTCCTTGCGCTGCCCGACGACGATGCGGCCGATGCCGATGATCCGTCGCTCGCCGGTCTCGAGATAATGACCGATGTAGCGATCGTGCCGCGCCCGGTGGTCGCCGGGCATCAGCAGGCTGACGTTGCGGCCGAGGACCTCTGTTTCCCCGTAGCCGAACAGGCGCTCGGCCGCGGCGCTGAACGACTGGATCAGCCCCCGCTCGTCGATCACGACCATGGCGTCCGGCACAGTCGCGAGCACCGAGCGCATATGCGCCTCGCTCTCGGCCAGCATGTGCTCGGCCGCGCGCCGCCCCGTGACGTCGGCGATCATCAGTCCGTAGCCGCGGAGCTTCTGGCCGTCGAACACGGGCGCGACCGTGATATCGGCGAGGAACTCCGAACCGTCCGCACGCTTGCACCAGTCTTCCAGCCGAACAGTGATGCTTGCGCCGGCTTGTGGCCATCGACCGCTCGCCGCTGGCCAGAAGGCGTCGATACTGCGCCCGACCGCTTCGCTCCTCGGCGTGCCGAGCAGCCGCTCCGCTCCCTCGCCCCAATAGGTCAGCGTTCCGTCGGGCGCCGCCAGCAACAGGGCGCGGTCGGTCACGCTCGCAACGAACAGCGCCAGGTCCTCCGCGGTCGCGGCGGGGGTGGTCTCGGCGTTGATCACTGCGTGTTCTCGATCTCGGATTCCAGCCAGCGGATGCGGCCCACGATGGCGACGAAGAAGGCGGTTGACCAGCCCAGCAGGATGATGCCGTTCGCACTTTCGATGGCGCCGAGCACCCGCCATCCCGGCGCAAGGACCACATCGCCATAGCCGACCGTCGTGTAGGACGCGGTCGAGAAGTAGAGGGCCGCTTCAAGAGAGGGCAACGCTCCGACGAACAGATAGAAGCCGGCATAGAGCCAAATCTCTATGCCATGCAGGACAAAGAGGCCGGTCGCCGCGCCCACGATAGCCAGGCCTTCCCATATCAGCCTCGCATCGGCCGGCCGCCGGCGCCGATGCAGGCGCAGCAGCAGCATCAGCGCGGCGATACCCATCAGGTGAACCGCGCACGTGATGGCGACCAGCATGGTGGCCGCGGCAAGTTCAACGAGGAGCTGCATCGGTGACGGTTGTCACGGGCGACAGCGAGATACTGCCGCCCGCGACGTTCTCGTCCTTCCCTGATCCTTTAGCGGTGGTGGACGAGCAGCAGGGGTACCCGGCACCGCTTCAGCATGCCCTGCGTCGCGCCACCGAAGATCGTCTCCATCGTGCGAGCGTGGCCATAAGCGCCCATGACGACCAGGTCATAGTGACCCATTTCGGCTTCGCACCGGAGCGCGACGTCCACCCGGTCGATGCCGATCGGCTCCCTCTTGATCACGGGTTCGATCCCATGCCGCGAGAGGTAGCGGGCCGCATCCTCGATCGGCGTGTCCATCGACTTGTCGTCGGCATAGTAGAGCGTGACGCAGCGGGCGAGCGACAGGAGCGGCATGGCCGCAGTCAGCGCCGCCTCCGCGTCCGGCGAGCCGTCCCAAGCGACGATCGCGCGACCCCGCACATCGAGCTTGCGAGAAGCCGGAGGTACGGCGAGCACGGGTTTGCCGGTGTGCACCAGCAGATCGCCGATCACGTCCCGCATGCGCGGGAGAAGCTTGCCGTCCTCGTCCGTGCTGAGCACGATCAGGTCCGTCATTCGCGCCCGAGCTTCGATCGTCTGCGACAGAAAGCCGGTCGTCTCTGTCCAGTCGAACGGGACGTCCTCGCGCTCGAGCCGCGCCCGCATCCGGACACCGTGAAGGGTCTCGCTCTCCTGCTCCTCGGCGAGCAGAAGGCCGCCGACGCCCATCGCCACATAGTCGCCCATCACCTCGGGGATGATCGTCAGGTCGAGACAGGTGAGATGCCCGCCCACCGCGCGCGCAACGTCGAGAGCCGACTGGTACCGGGCCTCCTGTCCTTCATCGCCGTGGATCAGCAGCAGGATGTTCTTCATGGGTTCCCTCCTCTAGCCTGGATCGATGCTAGGAGGGCGACCGCGGCGCCAATATCCGCAATGTTCCGGATGTCAGGCCGCGCGCTGGCGAAGGCACGCCTCGTCCTCGACGCGGAAATGCTTCACCGACAAGGTGATCAGGCCTCTGGCCTTGAGCTTGCTCAGCTCGCGGCTGACTGTCTCGAGCGAGAGCCCCAGAAGGTCGCCCATCTGCTGTCGGGTGAGGGGAAACGCGACGTTGTCCTCTGGCGATCGTTCCGCAAACTCGACTAGCAGGCTGGCAACCCGCTCACCGGCCGACTTGCGGCCGAGCAACAGCATCCATCGACGCGCCCTGTCGAGCTCGTCCAGGGCGCGCAGCAGCAGTGCATGCTCGACCTCCGGGTGGGTTGCGGCGAACTGCTCGAAGGCCGGTCGCCCCAAAACGCAAAGCCGGGTCTGTCCGAGCGCTGTGACGGAATAGCTGCTCCGTGTACCGAACGGCCTGCCGACCACGTCCCCCATGCCGGCAAGTCCCAGAATCTGCTCGCGTCCATCGGCGAGCGACGCGGTCAGCTTAAGGACTCCGGACACGACGAAGCCGACGAGCAGCGTGTCGTCATCCTCCCAGACCAGCGTCTCGCCGCGCGCGAGCGTGATCGGGCGGGCGAGCCGGTCGAACTCGCGTGCCGCCTCCGGCGAGAAGTTGCTGCAGAGCGAACGGCTGCGGGCAGCGCAGCCCATGCAACGCGATGAGAGTGTCGACTGAGCGGCGGCCAATTGCATCATACTTCCCTTCCCCACCGCCGATAAGGAGCTGCCGCGCCCTCGGGCATAAGGGATTGTACGAAGGTCCCGGGTTGTCGCAGGTCAAATCGAGACCGGGAGATCAGGGACTAGCCGCGGAGCTCACTTCGAGGAGTCTCCCATGCGCGCCTACCTGACCGCCGCCCTGTTCACCGCGGCATTGCTCACTCCCGGCATGGCCGCGGCGCAGACCGCCGCCGGCGACTGGCTGGTGCGCGTCCGCGGCATCGTGGTGTCGCCGACGGAGAGTTCCGGTGAGGTTTCCGGCCTTCCGGGCAGCCGGGTGGGCGTGACCGACAGCGTGATGCCCGAGGTTGATTTCACCTACATGGCGACCGACCACATCGGCGCGGAGCTGATCGTCGCCACGACGAAGCACAAGGCGACGGGGCGAGGCTCAATCGCCGCCATCGATACGGTTGCGAGTACGTGGGTGCTGCCGCCGACGCTGACCCTGCAATACCATCTCGCGCCCACCGGCAAGATCCGGCCCTATGTGGGCGCCGGCGTCAATTACACGGTCTTCTATGCCGAGAATGCCAGCGACGCACTGGAAGGCGCGCTCGGGTCGACGAAGGTGCGCATGAGCGACAGCGCCGGTTACGCACTGCAGGCGGGCGTCGATGTCGACATCGGGCCTCGCACCTTCCTGAACGTCGACGTCAAGTACATCGACATTGACACCACGGCCCGGCTGACCACCGCCGCGGGGACGAACCGTGTGCGTGTCAGCATCGATCCGCTGGTAATCGGCGTCGGCGTCGGCATGCGCTTCTAACGCCCTTTCTCCGGCCGAACTCAGCGGCCACGCCGGTTCCCCGACGTGGCCGCTTTTTTGCGCCCGAAGATCAGACTGCGCGGCTGAACCGCTGGACGTTGAGCGCCGAGTGCTCGTCGAACGCGCTAGCGACCAGGCGGGCGTAGGGCTTCCCCTCCGGGGTCAGCGCGAGCGTCGCGCCCGAGATCGTCACCAGGCCGCGCAGCACAAGATCTTCCAGCCGATCATGAGCCCTTCGGTCGAGCAGTCCACGAATGCCGAACGTCCGGTGCGCGATGTCCAGGTCCACCTGCCCGTCGCAGAGCAGCCGCTCGATCACCCAGCCGCGCGCACGATCAGTCGGCTGTAGCGTGACGCCTTTGACCCCGGCCAGCCCACCGGAGTTCACCATTTCGACATACCGACCGAGGTGCTTCCCGTTCTGTACGATGACATTGCCCACCTGACTGATTGCGGAAGCACCGAGGCCGATCAGGGCATCGGCGTCGTCATCCGTGAAACCCTGAAAGTTGCGCCGGAGGCGACCGGCCGCCGCGGCTTCGGCGAGCGGGTCGTCGGGCCTGGCGTAGTGGTCGAAGCCGATTGTGGCAAAACCCTGCTCCTCGAGCATCTCATGAGCCAGCAGCGACTGCGTGAAGCGAGCATGCGCGTTCGGCAGCAGCGTGTCGTCGATCATGCGCTGGCGCGGCAGCATCCGGGGCATGTGCGCGTAGCCGAACATCGCCACACGGGAGGGTGCAAGCAACCGCGTCCGCGCAAGCGTGCATGCGATGTCATCCAGCGTCTGGCCGGGCAGTCCGTACATGAGGTCGAGATTGATGGCGGCAACACCGGCCGCGCGCAGCTCGGCCGCGCGGAGCGCCACCTCCCGGAACGGCTGTACTCGGTTGATCTGCTGCTGGATCCGCAGGGAAAAGGTTTGGGCGCCGAGGCTGGCCCGCGTGATACCGCAGCCGGCCAGCGTGCGGGCATAATCGGCGTCGAGACTACGCGGATCGAGTTCCGCAGCCCATTCGGCGGCAGGGTCGACCCGGAACGATCGCTGAAGCGCCGCGCAGATCCTACTGAACTCGGCTGCCGGCAGGGCATTGGGGCTGCCGCCGCCGAAGTGGACATGGGTGACGCAGCCGCGGACGAGCTGCGCTACCGTTTCAATCTCACTTAGCAGCGCCTCGACGTACCGGGTGACCCGGCTCGCGCGGCCGACGGCACCGGTGTTGCACCCGCAGTACCAGCAGATCGTCTCGCAAAAGGGAACGTGCAGGTAGAGCGAGAGCTTTGCGTCATCGGCCAGCGCTCCCAGCGCTTGCCGTTGTTCGGAAGCTCCCACCTTCCCGCTGAACGAAACTGCGGTTGGATAGCTGGTGTAGCGTGGCACACTCAGCGCGGCGAGGTCAGCATGGTAAGCGGTCATGAGCGTGCGATGACCGGCGACATTTGCCTGCGCCTTGACGATCGTCAAATGTCAGAGCCGCTACGTATAATGCCGGATCAACGCCCTTGCGGTTGGTCAACGGCAGCAGCCGAGTAGCGCGGCACCCCGTAGGCCTCGAGCAAAAGGAGGCGACGATGATCCATCTTCCGAACGACTGGTTTCTGTATCTCGCGGCAGGCGCCATGGGCCTTTTTATGCTGACCATGATGTTCGTGACCGTCAGCGAACGCCGGCATCCCTGATTGGGGCCTGGCCCACAAATGGTGATTGGCCGCGAGCCCTCCATCGGCCGGCGCTCGCGGCAGCAACCTAGTGGGACGCTCCGTCGAGCGCCTGTTCCAGCGTCATTCTTGCGCCCGGCGTGTATCGGCGAGCGCCCAGATACAGGAACGCCAGCTCTTCATAGTCCAGCAAGCGCCGGCAACCATCGAACAGGCAGCGAAGCATGTAGCTGAGCATGTCCGTTCGCGAGTCGTCGACACCCTTCTCTCGGAGCATCTCGCCGACATCCTCCGCGTGCATGCCGATCGCGACCTGCTCAAGAAGGATGCGTCGCAACATACCCGCCCCGACGCGGAGCTGTTCGCCCGCGAACACGCGGTCGAGAAACCTGCTGGTGATCTCGACATGCTTTCTGAAGCGGCTTTGGATCAGGTCGGCGATCGCACTACGCTCGTCATGGTCCGGTGCCTCCAGGAGGCGATCGGCGAGCGCTTCCACCCGGTCGCACATTTCTCTGATGTCGGCATGATCCGACAAAAGAGCTCCAACATCGACCTCGTCGATGACCTTGGACCTGCGCACGAAGGGCAGCACCTGCGAGAAAGGCTGTTCCACGGCAAAGCCTCCAGCTTTCTGGTCACTGCGTCCGGCTGCTATCCTCTTGCGAACGCCGCTGCAGCGCCGCCTGAGCCTGCGCGCGGTACCGACCGTCAGCGAGCATCGCGCACGCCTTGTCCGCGGCCTGGCGCACCCGCTCCAACTGCTCCCCGGCGTAAGAGGCATCCATGTCAGGCACGACGGAGTCGATTCGAATGTGCTCGGCCTGTCCCATACCCAGTCCACGCCAGAGATAGACGTCAAACACCTCTTTCAACGACAGTACCTGCCCCTGCTCGTTGAGCCAGGGGAGCGAGGCGCCTGACGTGCTGAACGACAGAAGTGGCTTTCCTGCGACCACCGACTGCCCGGAAGCAGCCTGCAGATCGCGGAAGGTGTAGCCCGCCCCCAGTACACGCTCGACATAGCCCTTCAGCATGGCCGGCGGCAGGCCGAACCAGATCGGGTAGACGAAGACGACAATGTCGCAGCGCTCCAGATGGGCTAGTTCGGCTGCGACGTCCGCTGCAGGCGACCAGCCGGGTTCAGTCGGACGCTCGCTGGTGCGCAGCACCGGGTCGAACCCCAATGCATAGAGATCGCGGACCTCGACGCTATGGTGGTTGGCTGCAACCGCCTCCCGATAGGCATCGACGATGGCGTGGTCGAACCCTTCAGGCGTCGGGTTGGCGAGCACAACGAGGTGACGGAACATCATGGCTTCACTCCAGTAGCGGTGGCCGGCTCAGGCGGCCTTGCGGCCCCAGTCACGGTTCAGCGCGAGCGCGCCCAGCGTGCAGGCGGCGCCCGACAGCAGGTACGCCCCCACGGCGATCAGCCCGAAGCGGCTGGCGAGGAACAGCGCCGCCAACGGTGCAAAGGCGGCACCGACGAACCAGGCCGCCGTCGCGGTGGTACCTGCACCCGTGTAGCGATGCCGGGGCGAGAAGCTGCCGTTGGTCGCGCCGGACGATTGCCCGAACGACAGCCCGAGCAGGACGAAACCGAGGATCATGTAGGTCCACTCGCCCGCCGGCCCGCGATCAAGGAGCTGCGGTGCGAACCCGCTGTACGCGCCGATCATCGCCGCCGACACGCCCAGCAGCACCCGCCGGCCGATCCGGTCGGCGATGGCCCCTGAAGCCGTGACCGCAAGGAGTCCGACGGCTGCACCCACCATTTCGATGGTCAGGAAGCGGATAGCGCTGCCCCCATTCAGCACCACCCAGGAGAGCGGGAAGACGGTGACGAGGTGAAATAGCGCAAAGCTGGCGAGCGCGGCGAAGGCGCCGAGCACCACGGTGCGCCCCTCCTCCCGGAACATCTGGGTAACGGGCGAGGGCTGCAGCTCTCGGCTTTCGAACAGCTCCTGGAACTCGGGCGTCGAGATGAGCCGAAGCCGGGCGAACAGCGCGACCACGTTGATAACAAAGGCGACGAAGAAGGGATAGCGCCAGCCCCAGTCGAGGAAGTCGCTCATCTTCAACGTGTTGAGCAGGAACGCGAACACGGCCGCGGCCACGAACAGGCCGATCGGTGCGCCGAGCTGCGGGATCATGGCGAACCAGCCGCGGCGGTTGGCCGGTGCGTTCAGCGACAGGAGCGCCGGCAGCCCGTCCCATGTGCCGCCCTGCGCGATCCCCTGCCCGATCCGGAAGAGCGCGAGCAGGGCCGCAGCGATCCAGCCGACCTGCGCATGGCCAGGCAGGAACGCCATGGCCGCGGTCGAGCCGCCCAGCAGGAACATGGCCACCGTCAGCTTGACCCCTCGCCCGTGCCTCCGATCCAGCCACAGGAACGCCATCGCGCCGAACGGGCGCGCGACAAAGGCCAGCGCGAAGATCGCGAAGGAGTAGAGCGTTCCCGTCACCGGGCTCACGTCGGGGAAGATCAGGCTTGGGAACACCAGCACCGACGCGATCGCGTAGACGAAGAAGTCGAAGAACTCGGTCGAGCGGCCGATGATGACGCCGACGGCGATGTCGCCCGGGCGAACGTCGTGCCGTTCGGCATTGATGAGGCTGGCGTCTCGCTCAAGTGCCGTCGAGTTCGCCGGGCCCAGGGTGCTGGCTACCATGCTTCCAAGTCCTTCAATCTGACGTCTTCTCGTAATCTCGGGCGACCGGCGAACCTTTGACTTTTGTCAAAGTCGAGAGGGCGGCGTGCCGGTTAGCGGACGGGCATGCTCAAGACAGGATCCAACCTCATGCGACGCGCTCTGCGCCTGCCACAGCGTCTGGCGATGCTGGCGCTGCCGGCACTGCTCGGCGGCTGCGACATGGTGGTCATGAACCCCACCGGCGACATCGCGGTCCAGCAGCGCGACCTGATCCTGTTCTCTACAGGCGTCATGCTGCTCATCATCGTGCCGGTCATGGTGCTGACCGTGGTGTTCGCGCGCAAGTACCGCCGCGGCAACGCGAACAAGACCTACGATCCGAGCTTCACCCACTCCACCACGCTGGAGCTGGTGATCTGGTCGTGCCCGCTGCTGATCATCATTGCGCTGAGCGCCGTGACCTGGACCAGCACGCACCTGCTCGATCCCTTCCGGCCGCTGGAGCGGATCTCGCCGGGCCGCCCGGTGCCCGCCGGCACCAAGCCGCTCGAGATCCAGGCTGTCGCGCTCGATTGGAAGTGGTTGTTCATCTATCCCGAGCAGGGCATCGCCACGGTGAACGAGCTGGCTCTGCCGGTGGACGTGCCGGTGCGCTTCTCCATCACCTCCAACGATCAGTTCAACACTTTCTACGTGCCGACGCTGGCAGGCATGATTTACGCCATGCCGGGCATGCGCTCCGAGCTGAATGCGGTCCTGAACAAGCCGGGAACGAGCGAGGGCTACTCCGCCAACTATTCCGGCGCAGGTTACTCCAACATGCGCTTCAAGATGCACGGGCAGTCGCCGGCAGACTTCGCACGTTGGGTGGCCGGAGTGAAGGCGCAAGGCGGCTCGCTTCCCACGGAGCGTTTCGTCGCCTTGGCGAAGCCGAGCGAGAAGGTGCCGGTGATGCGCTTCGCCGCCGTGCAGCCGCAGCTGTTCGATCGCATCGTCAACCGCTGCGTCGAGGCAGGCAAGCCGTGCATGATGGACGTGATGACGCGCGACATGGCGCGTGCCGGCGGCAACCCGCACGATCACCGCATGGGCGCCGGCATGCCGCCCGGCCGCGGCGCCGCGCCGATCATGGGTGAAAAGCCCACGCCCGCGCTCCAGAAGGCGCCCGAAGACAAGGGCTCAGGCCCGAATGTCACCAAGCCGGCGAAGCCCGGGAAGGCTCCAGGCCAGCTGAAGCCGGGCGACCAGCGCAACCGCGACCTTTCCGCCCTTCCCTCCTTCCTCCGCGGCGCCGCTGGCGCCGTGCGGGCCTGACCCCCGCGCGATCGGAACCACGATGAGCGACTCCATCCTCAAGACTATTTTCGGCCGGCTGACGTTTGAATCGTTCCCGATTCACGAGCCCATTCTGTTCGGCACCTTCATCGTCGTGTCGCTGCTGGGGCTCGGCATCGTCGGTGTGGTCACGCGCTATCGCCTGTGGGGCTATCTCTGGTCCGAATGGTTCACGAGCGTCGACCACAAGAAGGTCGGCATCATGTACATCATCCTAGGCATCGTCATGCTGCTGCGTGGCTTCGCCGACGCGCTGATGATGCGCGCGCAGCAGGCGATCGCGTTCGGCGCGAACGAGGGATACCTCCCGCCGCACCATTATGATCAGATCTTCACCGCGCACGGAACGATCATGATCTTCTTCGTGGCGATCCCGCTAGTGGTGGGCATCATCAACTACGTCATGCCGCTCCAGATCGGCGCGCGCGACGTGGCCTTCCCGTTCCTCAACAATCTTAGCTTCTGGCTCACGGTCGCGGGCGCGGTGCTGGTGATGATCTCGCTGTTCGTTGGCGAGTTCGCGCGCACCGGCTGGCTGTCCTATGCGCCGCTCGCCGGGCTGCAGTACAGTCCCGATACCGGCGTCGACTACTATCTCTGGGCGCTCCAGATCGCGGGCGTCGGAACGACGCTCAGCGCCATCAACATGGTCGCCACCGTCGTGAAGATGCGCGCGCCGGGCATGACCATGATGAAAATGCCGGTGTTCGTCTGGACCGCGCTCTGCTCCAACGTGCTGGCGATCGCGATCTTCCCGGCGCTCACCGCCGCCTTCTTCCTGCTGATGCTCGATCGCTACATCGGCACCGCGTTCTTCACCAACGACCTTGGCGGCGCGCCGATGATGTATTGGAACATGGTTTGGATCTGGGGCCACCCGGAGGTATACGTTCTGATCCTGCCGGCGTTCGGCATGTATTCCGAGATCACCTCCACCTTCTCGGGCAAGCCGCTCTTCGGCTACTCGTCAATGGTCTATGCCACGGTGGTCATCACCATCCTGTCGTACCTGGTCTGGCTGCACCACTTCTTCACCATGGGCGCGGGCCCCAGCGTCAACAGCTTCTTCGGGATCGCCACCATGGTGATCTCGATCCCGACGGGCGCCAAGGTCTTCAACTGGCTGTTCACCATGTACAAGGGAGACGTCCGCTTCGAGCTGCCGATGATGTGGGTGGTCGCCTTCATGCTGACCTTCGTCGTCGGCGGCATGACCGGCGTGCTGCTGGCGATCCCGCCCGCCGACTTCGTCTTCCACAACTCGCTGTTCCTGGTCGCGCACTTCCACAACACGATCATCGGCGGCGTGGTATTCGGCCTGTTCGCGGCGATGGTGTACTGGTTCCCCAAGGCGTTCGGCTTCAAGCTCGACGAGTTCTGGGGCAAGGTCGCCTTCTGGGGCTGGGTGATCGGTTACTGGGTCGCCTGGACGCCGATCTACATTGTCGGCCTGATGGGCGAGCCGCGCCGGGTCAACCACTTCGACGACCCCAGTATCCAGCCCTACTTCGTGATCGCGGCGATCGGCGCGCTCATCATCCTGGTCGGCATCCTCGGCTTCGTCATGAGCATCCTCGTCGGGTTCCTGAAGCGCGAGCAGCTCCGCGACACGACCGGCGATCCGTGGAACGGCCGGACGTTGGAATGGTCGACCAGCTCGCCTCCGCCGGCCTACAACTTCGCGATCACGCCGGTGGTCCACGCGCTCGACGCCTGGCACGACATGAAGGCACGCGGGTACGAGCGGCCCCGTGACGGCTTCCGGCCGGTCCACATGCCGCGCAACACTGGCACGGGCGTCATCCTCTCCGGCCTCGCTCTGGCGCTCGGCTTCGGCATGGTCTGGTACATGTGGTGGCTCGCCGCGCTCAGCTTCGCCGGCCTGCTGGCGGTCGCCATCGGCCACACCTTCAATCTCAATCGCGATTACTTCATCCCCGCGGACGAGGTGTCCCGCACAGAAAGCCAGCGGCAGCAGCTGCTGCTCGGCGCCGGAGCCTGACATGACGGACCACGCACTCGACCCTCGCGCGGCCAGCCCGACCTGGCACCTTGCCGAGCAGGAGGACCATGATCACGGCGGAGGCGGCGCCACGATCCTGGGCTTCTGGATCTACCTGATGAGCGATGCGCTCATCTTCGCCTCGCTGTTCGCGATGTTCGGCGTGGTGAGCACCAGCTATGCCGGCGGTCCGATCCCGCGCGAGATCTTCGACCTTAAGCTCGTCGCGCTCAACACCGCGCTGCTGCTTGCCTCCTCCATCACCTTCGGCGAAGCCATGCCGCACATGGAGGCCGGCCGGGTCGGGCAGACCCGGGCGTGGCTGGCGATCACGGGGCTGCTCGGCCTCGCCTTCCTCGGCATCGAGCTTTACGAGTTCGGGCAGCTGATCGCCGAAGGCGCGAGCCCGCAGCGCAGCGCCTTCCTATCGGCCTTCTTCACGCTGGTGGGCACGCACGGCGCCCACGTCGCGGTAGGCCTGATCTGGCTCACAGTCATGCTGATCCAGCTCGGGCAGCACGGCCTGTCGCTGCCGATGAAGCGGCGGCTGATCTGCCTGTCGATGTTCTGGCACTTCCTGGACATCATCTGGATCGGCGTTTTCACCTTCGTGTACCTGTATGGAGTGATCCGTTGAGCACCGAACCCTACGATCACGCGCTCCACGCGCACGGCGACACGATGGGTCACGGCAGCCGCCGCGGCCACCGGATCGGCTCGCTGCTGGCGATCATCCTCACGGTCGTGCCCTTCTGGCTTGTCATGTCGCAGCAGGGGCCCGCGCCGGGCTGGACCGCCGCGGTGATCTTCGCGCTCGCGCTGGTGCAGATCGTCGTCCATGTCGTCTGCTTCCTGCACCTGGACACCCGCTCCGAGGGCGGTTGGACGCTGCTGGCGTTCCTGTTCACCGCGGTCATCGTGGTGCTGACGATCGGTGGGTCGGTGTGGGTCATGTTCCACCTTAACACCAACATGATGCCGATGCCCGGCGGCATGACCGGCCCGGTTCGCTGAAGCGAGATTGGTGATGGGGCGGTCGCGTCCGGGTAGGCGCAAGCGCACCGCCCTCACGGTCCTGGCCGTGTTCGGTATCGTCCTCTTCAGCGCGCTCGGCATCTGGCAGGTCGAGCGCCGAAGCTGGAAGCTGGCGCTGATCGAAGCGGTGGACGCGCGCGTGCAGGCATCGCCCGTGTCTGCGCCGCCTCCGGCCGTTTGGCCATCGATCGAACGTGAGCGCCACGCCTATCTGCACGTCGTCGCGCGCGGTCGCTTCCTCCACGACCGCGAGACGCTGGTGCGGGCGGTGACGGACCTGGGCACGGGCTTCTGGGTGCTCACGCCGCTAGGCACCGACACCGGCTTCGTCGTGCTCGTCAACCGGGGCTATGTCCCCCCGGAGCGTGCGGTGCAGGCCACCCGGGCTCGCAACCTCCCGGCGCACGCGACCGTCACGGGTCTGCTCAGGACGTCGGAGCCTGGTGGTGCCTTTCTCCGCCGCAATGATCCCGTGGCAGATCGCTGGTTCTCCCGCGATGTCCAGGCGATCGCGGCTGCGCGCCAGCTCGTTCGCGTGGCGCCATACTTTATCGATGCCGACGCCGATGCCCGGCCGAAGCACGCTTGGCCGCGCGCCGGGCTTACCGTCATCCGCTTCCAGAACAATCACCTCGTCTATGCGCTGACCTGGTTCGGGCTTGCCGGCCTGTGCCTCGTCGCCTTGGTGATCGTACGACGGACCCGCGCCTGAGATCGGCGACCAAGGGGCGGGTCAGCCGGTTCGCCGCCTCCGTAACATCCCCAATGCCGCGCCATCTCTGTTTGGGCGAGATACTTCGCGCACAACGGAGATCGACGATGGACAAGACGATGAGGGCCGCGGTCGTGCGCGGATTCGGCGAGCCGCTGGTGATTGAGGAAGTGGCCGTCCCCCGCCCCGGCCCCGGGCAGATTCTGGTGCAGGTCGCGGCCTGCGGAGTCTGTCACACCGATCTCCACGCTGCCGATGGCGATTGGCCGGTCAAGCCGGCGCCGCCGTTCATCCCGGGTCACGAGGGTGTCGGAACCGTCGTCGGCACCGGGTCCGGCGTCATCCACGTCAAGGAGGGCGATCGCGTCGGCGTGCCCTGGCTGTACTCCGCATGCGGCCACTGCCCGCATTGCCTGGGCGGCTGGGAAACGCTGTGCGAGAGCCAGCAGAACACCGGCTACTCGGTCAACGGCAGCTTCGCCGACTACGTGGTCGCCGATGCCGGCTATGTCGGGCACCTCCCCGATCGGGTGAGCTTCGCCGAGATTGCGCCGGTGCTATGCGCCGGCGTCACGGTCTACAAGGGACTGAAGGTCACCGACACCAAGCCGGGGGACTGGATGGTCGTGTCCGGCATCGGCGGCCTGGGCCATATGGCGGTCCAATATGCGGTCGCGATGGGCCTGCACGTGATCGCGGTCGATGTGGACGATGCCAAGCTGCGGCTGGCCGAACGGCTCGGGGCCGCGCTGACCGTGAACGCGGCTACCAGCGACCCGGTCGCCTTCGTCAAGCGGGCGATCGGCGGCGCGCATGGCGTGCTCGTAACCGCGGTCTCTACCACCGCCTTCGCACAGGGGCTTGGGATGGTGCGTCGGGGCGGGACCATGTCGCTGACCGGCCTGCCACCGGGCGACTTCCCGCTGTCGATCTTCGACACGGTGCTGAACGGCATCACCGTGCGCGGCTCCATCGTGGGAACCCGCCTCGACCTGCAGGAAGCGCTCGACTTCGCTGCACTCGGCAAGGTCCGCGCGACGGTCGAAACAGCGCCGTTGGAGCGCATCAACGACGTTTTCGATCGCATGCGGACAGGGTCGATCGAAGGACGCGTGGTGCTGGACATCAATGCCCAGGCGGCACCGCTGCAAGAGACCGACCTGGCGACCGCCGCCTGACCTGGGGAGAAAGCCGATGATCAAGGACATCTTGGCCATCGTCGATGACGGCGATCACGCACAAACCTTCCTGAAGACGGTTGCCGAGCTCGCGGCGGCTCGTGAAGCGACGCTGGAGGTCGCCGCGCTCACGCCCGCTCCGACAGCCTCGCCAGGGACCGCGCCGTTCGGAACGCTATACGTTCCTGAGTGGGTGTTGATGGGCGACGATCAGGCCAATGTCGAACGGGTGCGCGCTCATCTCGCCGCCGCCGGGTCATCGGCCGAGATCTTCGGCCTGCATGACGACATCGGCTGGCTTGCCGGCAATCTCAAACGAAGGCGGCAGGTGGCCGACCTGATCGCGATCGGCGCGCGCGAGACCTGGGCGAACCCGTGGCTGCGCAGACGCGTCGCAGAGACGCTCATCCGGGCCAGCGGAACCCCGCTGCTGATCCTGCCTGAAGAGCAGACGCTCAAACCTGTCCGTCGCGCAGTGCTCGGGTGGAAGGCCGGACCTGAGGCAACCCGTGCCATGCACACGCTGGTGCAGTTGGCTGACCCGGGCGCGCTGATCGATGTCGTGACGGTCGGCACGTCCCTGCACGCTTGCGAGGGCGAGCAGGAGGCGCACGCCGAAGTCAAACGACACCTGCTCCGGCACGGTTTCGACGCTCAGGGGCACTGGGTCGTCAACGACGACAAGAGCGAGGCGGAGACGCTGACTCTCTATGCGCAAGAAATCGGTGCCGATCTGATCGCGATCGGCGGGTTCGCTCATTCCCGCATCCGCGAGATCCTGCTCGGTGGGGTCACCGGCGACCTGCTCGAGCGCACCGAGACGCCGCTCGTGGTTGTTGGTTAGAGACACTTCCTCGCGTCGACAATGAGGCACAAACTGGCGCGACGACGTCTTCGCCCGAGGCGCGATTAACATTCGTTAAGCACTTTATCCTAACACTCTCGCATGCCGAACGTGACCCTCTTGCAAATACTGAGGAAGGAGCTTGCGCAAGCGTCACTTCTCGCCATCGCCTATTTCATCGCAGCCTATGTAGCTGTCACCTACACGCGCGTGGGAGGCGGCGTTGCCCTTCTATGGTTCGCCACGCCGTTGCTGGCGGTCGATCTCCGTTATCGTCCGGAGCGCTCCTGGACGCTGAGGCTGGTGGGCTGTGCAATCGCAAGCGCCCTCGCGACCACCATCCACGGACTTGGCTTGCAGGTGGCCCTTCCATTCGCCCTGCTCGGCGTTGCGGAAGGGGCTGCGATCGCCTGGCTCATGCGGCGGGTCGAGCCGACGCCTCGTCACCTCACGTCCCTGCGCGAACTCGGCCTTTTGCTCCTGGTCGCTGGGCTCGCGGTCCCGGCCGCGACCGCGCTACCGGCAGGTCTTCTTGCGCATGGGGCCGCAGACCTTCCTGTTTGGCGCAACGCGTTCAACTGGTTCGTCGCCCATTCGCTGGGCACACTGACGGTCATGCCGATCGTCAAGCTGGTAATCGGCGGGGACGTCACGGCGTGGAGCAAGGCAGTGCGCCGGAGAGAGCTTTATGAGCTCGCGGCCCTAACCACGCTGCACGTCACGGTTGCGGTGCTCGTCTTCGCTCAGACGCAGCTGCCGCTCCTGTTCGTGCCGCTGCTTCCGTTGATGCTGATGGTCTTCCGGTTCGGCCGATTAGGCGCCGCCTTGGCGCTACTATTGCTGACGATCATCGGCTCGGTATGCACTGCTCGCGGGCTGGGACCTGTTGCGATGCCGGAGCTGAGTGCGGGCGGCAGAATCCAGCTTATCGAACTCTACCTTGCCGTCGCGACGCTGATGGCGCTTCCCGCGGCGACGGAGCTGAAGCGGCGGAAGATCCTTTTTTCGGAGGTGCAGGAGCAAGCCGCCCTTCACAAAATCATTACCGACCGCAGTGGCGACATCATCATGGCGGTCACTGCAGACGGCCGGATCAGCTTCGTATCTCCATCGCTGATGAAGATCGCCGGCTTTGCGCCCGAAGCAGTAGTCGGCAAACTTGCGCGTGAGATCGTCTCTCCTGAGGACGTGGAGCAGATCGTCGACGCGCACCGGCGCGCTATGCTTTCGCCGGACCAGACCATCATTTTCGAGTTCCGGGCGATGAAGGCGTCGGGAGAGATGGCATGGTTCGAAAGCCATGCCTGCGCCATTTCGGACGAGCATGGCCAGGCGAGCGGAACCGTGAACGTGGTGCGGGAGGTCTCGCGCCGCAAGGCGGTCGAGCTCGACCTCGCCCGCGCCGCTGCGACAGACGCGCTAACCGGTCTTCCAAATCGCCGTGGCCTAGAGATCGCTAGGGAGCGGCTCGCGCAGGCAGGCAAACCTGGGCAGCAGTTCCTCGCCCTCTTCGACATAGATCGCTTCAAGGCGGTGAACGACACGTTCGGTGTAAGCGTGGCGTGAGGACCGCAGTTTATGCGGCTTGGGCTGTTGGCTGATCTGTCTGGGGCACCCAGTTCCACGGCATCAGCTCGTCCCAGCGGGTGGCGGGCCAGTCGCCGGCGACCCTGGCG
>NZ_JAAVJH010000025.1 GCF_012035195.1 Sphingomonas corticis | reverse complement strand
GCTCGATCAAGACGGCTACCGCGCACTCAACATCGCCGGCGGACCCGGAGCCAAGGTGGCCTGAGCCGCCCTGTTCGCTACCTGTTCAGCTTACCGCTGTCCGTGTCACAAACCTTGAGGTGCTCCCTGGTTGGTGAAGCGCTTGACCAGCTGCTCGCGCTCGAATGGTCGGCCGAGCCGCGAATGGTAGAGCGGGACGTTCATGCCCAGGCTACGAAGCGCGGCCTGCAGATCCTCTCCAACCCGGGCGGAGGGCACGAACACCATCGCCTTGCCGCCTTCGGGCAACGGCAACGCGAGGAGCTGCGCGATCTTCGCTGCCCTGCTGTCCTCAGCGACGGCCCAGCGCAGGAGCGTGATGTTGGGCCGGTCGACCCCGCTGACGAACACTTCTGCGTCTTCAGCGCCGAGCGAGGCGAGGATCCGCGCTTGCATCTCCTGCCCGGCCGTCGCCGTGAAGGCGAGAACGGGCGGGTTGCCGAGCTGACGCCGGATATCGCCCAACCGGCTATACTCCGGCCGGAAGTCCGCTCCCCACTGGTCGACGCAATGAGCTTCGTCCACCACTAGGAAGGCAGGACGAAGCTCGGCAAGACGCGCGCGCTCCGCTTCGCTCCGAACGAAAAACCGTTCGGGCGCGAGGTGCAGCAGCTTGATCGCACCGCGGCGAAGCAGGCTGTAGCGGAGCTTCTTCTCCTCCATCGAGAGGTCGCTGTTGACGAAGCTGGCGGGGACCTTCTTGCGGAGCAACGACGCCACCTGCTCACTCATGAGAGCCTTGAGGGGTGAGACCACCACGGTCGGTCCAGCCCGGAGGATCGCCGGCAGCTGGAAGCAGAGCGTCTTGCCCGATCCCGTTGGACGAACGACCAGGACCGACTTGCCCTGCAGGGCGGCCTGCACGACCGCCAGCTGGCCCTCCCGGAACCGCTCAACGCCTAGTAGGCGGAGCCCCGGGCCGAGATACTCGGTTGCCTGATCGAGCTCGTGTGCGCCGCCGAAGAGACGCGCCAAGCGGACAGCCCAGCGCTCGATCACGCGCCGCGCCAGACCGCCTGCAAGCATCGGGTGATGAGCCGCGTGGCAGCCGTCGCAGAGCGTCACGAGGTTCGCGAGCTCGTCCGTCCCGCCCATTGACCGCGGCAACAGGTGGTGAACATCGGCGTCGCGGCCGACTTCGCAGCCGCAGCTGGTGCAGCGATAACAGTCGCGCGCATGGACGACGCGGCGCGTCTCGGCCCAGATCGACGCGGCGGGCGCGTCTCCGACCGGACGGGCCGGCGACAACGGGGGCGAGATCACGTTCACGCGGGTTCAGCCCTCCCGGCGCCTTTCGTTCTCGACGCGGATGTCCTCCCGGGTCGGCGCTGCCTTCAGCTTGACCAAGCGCGACGTGATGCCACCCTCGTTACGGTCGAAGCGGGTCATCAGCTCGGAGAGCGTGGCCCCGTTCGACCAGCGCTGCAGCAGGTCCGCGTCGTCGCCCTCGGTCCAGCGGACGCCGGTGTTGATCCCCTTCTCCTGGGTGGACTGTTTCCTCGCGACCGGCTTTGTGACCTGCTTGGGCGTCTTCACGACCATCCCGATCGCGTTGGCGAGACCCGCCCACTCCCGGTTCGTTAGATCGATCAGCTGCCCGTCCGGCAGGCAGAGCCGCGCCGCGTCGCTGCCAACCTGCAGCTCGAACCTTGAGCCGTCGACGGACCACGTGAGAGTGTGGCTGTCGTTCGAAGCGCTGCCATCGGGGCTATGCGCCTGCTCCACAGCCATTAGAACCGCCGACCGGCGGTAAAGTCGACAGCCGGCCCCATGGCACACTGATAGCTCGTGGTGCGATTGATGGAGCGATCGGGGATGAGGGTCTCGTCCGTCAGCACGAGCGTCGTGCGATCAAGCGAGACGGTCCGCAGCACCGGACCCATCGAGGTCCGCATCAGGTCCGGGTTCGGGGCGTCGATCACGATCGTGCCGTCGGTCACGCGCGCGAGCCGCTTTTTACCCTCGCCCTGGTCGTACCGGCCGCGCTTCAGATCCACGTTGAGCCGCTTGGTCTCGCCGTTTTTCGCGGTGCAGGTGAAGCCCGTGACACCGGATCTCCCCTTCGCCAAAGCGGGCTGCGACACCACCGCCAACGCGATCAGGAACGCTACCTTCACCCCGCCGTCTCCCCGTTTCCGAGCCTAGCGTAGCACTATCCAGTGCTGCTCGTCAGGCTTTCCCACCATTGCGAACGGACTTCGCCGGGGCGCAGACCGGCTCGTCCATCGAGAGGCGGGGACCGGTGACGGTCTGAGGGCAGGGGTATGCACGCTTGCGCGCGTCGCTGGCATCGGCGTAGCACACCTTCTGAGGTGGAGATCCCCTGTCACGTCGCTCGCTCTCGCATCGCCAGACTAGACCGGGCTCCCTCTCGCCCGGGATTGCCTCATCCGGGTAGACCTGCCCCGGCCAGTATTCCCGACGGCACTCACGCAAATCGCGTTGCTGAACACCGCACTCAATGTACTTGTCCCACGGCTTGACGAAGATTGTCTGCGGCACCGCCTGTTGAGCCGCCTGCCTTGCTCGCGACTGGGCTTCCGCAACAGGTGCCTCAGAGCGCCGACTTTCTACGGCTCCATACACACCCGCCACGACCAGCATCGCTGCAACCGGTAGGGCGGCCAGCGGCGCGTGCTTCACGGCGCCTCCGAAGCATCGTCAGTGACGAGAGCCTCCTCCTCACCATCGACCTGCTCCACCTCGCTGGCGCGAGCGATGCGGCGGCGGCCGCCGCGTCGTCGTGACGCACGGCGGCACGCGGTGCGGGAAAGGCCGGCAGCAGCCGCAGCGCCTGTCGGTCATCGCCGAAAGCGCGCACCAGCGCAGGCCAGGCGCTCGGCGGCGCGGCGTCAAAGGCACGGACGATCGCTGCCACGCGATCCGCCGGTGGCAAGATGTACATGCGCGTGCTCGCTCCCGGCACGCCGCACAGGAACACGTGCAACGTGGCGAGCAGCAGCAATGCATGGATCGCGACGATCAACCCGATGCGGACGCGCAGACTGATCGGCGGCAGTCGCCTCAACACCGAACGACCGGAGGAGAGAACAGGTAACCGTCGCCGCGTACCGTGCGGATCAGCGCCGGCTCGCGCGGATCGTCGCCCAGCTTGCGGCGCAGGCGGCCGACCTGCACGTCGATCACGCGGTCGATCGTCTCCGCCGCCCCGCCGCGCGTGCGGTCGATCAGGAACTCGCGCGACAGCACGCGTTGCGGATGGAGCACCATCGCATGCAGCAGATCGAATTCGCTGGTCGTCAGCGTGACAGGCTTGCCGTCCGGGTCGCTGAGATCGCGGGCGCCGACCCGCAGCAGCCACCCGTTGAACCGGAAGCTGGCATTCACCGCATCGCCCGCGACGTCGCTCAGATCGCGCGTGCGCCGGATGATCGAGCGCAGCCGCGCCAGCAGTTCGCGTGAATTGAACGGCTTGGCGAGATAATCGTCGGCGCCCAGCTCCAGCCCGAGCACGCGATCCAGCGGATCGTCCTTGGCGGTGACGATCAGGATCGGCAGCCGCGGCCATTGCACGCGCAGCGCATGGCAGATCGACAGGCCGTCCTCGCCGGGAAGCATGAGGTCGAGGATCAGGCAGTCCAGCCGCTCGAACACGCCCGCCGCCATCAACCCGGCCGCTGCGTCGAAGGCGAGCACGTCGAAGCCCTCCCGTTCGAGCAGCTTCGCCAGCAGGTCGCGGATGCCGGGATCGTCCTCGACGATCGCGACCAGCCGGTTGCGACCGTTGCAGGAATTGGGGTCGTTCGGGCTCACCATGCGAAGACCCTAGAGGAAATCGGCTTGCTCGCCAGTCCGCCAAAAGCCCGCGCCGTCGCGGAGGAGGAACGCGACGGCGCGGGCACGGGGGCGCCGAGGTTAGCGGCGCGCGCCGTACTTGTCGGCGATCGCCTTGAGCTCGGCCGGGGTGAGCTTTCCATCACGATCGGCGTCGATCATCTTGAACCCGCGTTCCTTGCGACCGGCGGCGGTCCATTCCTGCAGGCTCAGCGCGCCGTCCTTGTTCGTGTCGGTGGCGGCGAAGGCGGCGCGCGCCTTTTCGATCCGGGCCGCGGGATCGGTCTGCGCCATCGCCGACACGGCCGGCACCATGCCGATCATCACGACGGGAAGGATAAGTCGCTGCATCACTGTTACTCCATGTGGTGCCAGTGTCTCGACTGACGCCTGCCGATTAGCCGAATGCGCCACATGGAATTGGGCGCGATTGTTCGCCCGCGTGACAGAATGTGACGATGGCGGCGGCTTCGCGTCTAGCGCGCGATCATGGTGTCGAGCCGCTCAAGGTCACCCCCGTCCAGCGTCGCGGTGGCGGCGGCGAGTTGCAGCTGCGCGAGCAAATAATCGTAGATCTGCGCCGACAGTTCGCGCCGGGTGGCGAATAGCTGCGCCTGGGCGTTGAGCAGGTCGGTCTGCGTCCGCACGCCCACCGACAGGCCGGTCCGGGCGGCGCGCTCCTGCAATTCCGCCGACCGCAATGCCGTGCGCAGCGCGTCGGTGCGCGCCGCGCCGGTCGATACGGCATACCAGGCACGCTGCGCCTGCAGCCGCGCATCGCGCTGTGCCGCCGCCAGTTCCTGCTCCTTCTGCCCGGCCGTCGCCTCGGCCTCGCGCCGCTTGGAGGCGAT
This sequence comes from Sphingomonas corticis, assembly GCF_012035195.1. GTDB lineage: Bacteria > Pseudomonadota > Alphaproteobacteria > Sphingomonadales > Sphingomonadaceae > Sphingomonas > Sphingomonas corticis. The sequence continues at coordinate 18,637 of NZ_JAAVJH010000025.1, read as the reverse complement.
GCCCCCGCCGGCGTACAGCGGAATGGTCAGGCGAACGCCCGCGGTGGCGGCGTGAAGCGTATCCGGCAGCAGGCCGGCGTCGTTGGAACCGCCCAGCCGATACTGCCCCTGATAGCCGGCGACTCCTTCCACCACCGGGCGGCCGCGGACCGAATAGCGATCGATGTCGGCCGCCGCGGCGCGCGCGCTGTGCCCGGCGATGGCGACGGCGGGCGCATCGCGCTCCGCCGCGGCCATGGCAGCGTCCAGCGTCACCGGTGGCACCCCGGCGGCGAAGTCCGGCCCGACATGCGCCAGGTTCAGCGCCGGCCGGCCGACGAGTTCGGCAAAGGTCGCGCGCGCGGCGGCGAGCTGCGCCTCGGCGACCAGCCGCTGTGCCTGCGCCGCATCGCGCTGCGCCTCCGCCTCGCGCACGTCGGTGATCTTGGCCTTGCCGGCGTCGAACCGCGCCTGCGCGCCGCGCCGCTGCAGCTCATAGGCGTCGAACTGCGCCGCATAGCTGGCCACCGTCTCCTCGCCCTCGGCCACGTCGAAATAGGCTTGGGCGACGCGCAGGATCAGCCCCTGCGCCTCGCCGTCGAACTGCTCCTCGCCCGCCGCGGCGCGCGCGCGCAGCTTCGTCGCGTCGGCGCGGTTGCCCAGATCGTAGATCGGCATCGCCGCCTGCACGCTGGTCGTCGCGCGGCCGCCGGTCTGCGTGCCGCCGAACGACGGCGCGAGGTCCGGCGGCAGGTTGACGTCGACCTCGGTGCGCGTGACCGTCACGTCGCCCTGCGCCTGCACCTTGGGCAGCGACAAAGCGCGGGCCTGCGTCGCCGCCTCCCGGTCGGCACGGCGCTTCGCCTCGGCGGCGAGGATGTCGGGGTCGCGCCCCTGCGCCGCGCGCCACGCGTCGCCCAGGCTCATCGGCGGCCCGGGCACCTGCGCGGCAAGCGCCGCCGCCAGGAGGATCGCAGTGGTCATGATTGGGCCTCCGCCTGGGTCCGGCCATGCCCGCGGCGATCGAAGACCAGTTCGTACAAGGCGGGCAGGAAGAAGATGGTGAGCAGCGTCGCGACGATCAGCCCGCCCATGATCGCCACCGCCATCGGCCCCCAGAAGGTCGACCGGGTCAGCGGGATCATCGCCAGGATCGCCGCGAGCGCGGTCAGGATGATCGGGCGGAAGCGATGCACCGCCGCCTCGCGCACCGCCTCGCGCAGCGAGCCGGCATGCGCCGACAGCACGTCGATCTGCGCGATCAGGATCACCGAATTGCGCAGTACCATGCCGAACAGCGACAGGCCGCCGAGCATCGCGACGAAGCCGAACGGGATCTGGAACGCCGCCATGATCAGCGCCACGCCGATCAGCGCCAGCGGGCCGGTGGCCAGCACCACCAGCATGCGGCGCACGTCCTGCAACTGGACCATCAGCAGCAGCACGATGATGAAGATCGACATCGGCACCGCCGCCAGCGTCGCCTGCCGCGAGATCGCGCTCTGCTCCTGCGTCCCGCCGACGACGATCGAGGCGCCGTCGGGCAAGGTCGCGCGCAGGTCGTCGAGCTTGGGCGCCAGCCGCTTCATCACCTCGGTCGGCTCGACTCCCTCGGCATCGGCGGAAACGGTGATCGTCGGCTGGCCGCCGCGCCAGTAGAGGATCGACGGCTCGGCGTTGGGGCGGATGCGCCCGATCTGCGACAGCGGCACCGCGCCCTCGGCCGTGGCGATCGGCAGATTGTACACGCGGCTGAGATCGGTGCGCTCGGCGCGCGCGAGCCGCATCGTCACGTCGAGCGACCGGTCGCCGTCGCGGAAGGTGGTCGCCACCGCGCCGCCGATCGCCGCCTGCAGCGACTGCGCCACCGTCTCGGTCGACAGCCCCAGCGCGCGGACCTTGTCCTGATCCAGCTCGATCCGCATCGTCTTCAGCGGCTCGCCCAGATCGTCGGTCACGCTGCGCGCATTGGGATCGGCGAGCAGCAATGCCGCGACCTTCTCCGCGAGCGGCGCCGCGGTGGCGAGGTCGCGGGCGGCGACGCGATACTGGATCGGCTGACCCACCGACGGGCCGTTCTCCAGCCGGCTCACGCGCCCGCGCGCTTCGGGAAAGGAGCTGGCGAACAATTGCTGGAGCCTGGCGAACACCTCCTCGCGCGCTTCCTCGTCGCGGGTGACGACGACCAGCTCGGCCAGCGCGATGTCCGGCGTCTGCACGTTCAGCGGCAGGTAGAAGCGCGGCGAGCCGCCCCCGACATAGCTGGTGACGGAAACGATCCGCTCGTCGCCCGCCAGCAGCCGCTCCATCCGCTGCGCCACCGCCTTGGTCTGCTCGAAGCTCGCATTCTCGTTGAGGTTGAGGTCGACCACCAGTTCGGGTCGTTCGGAGGCGGGAAAGAATTGCTGCGGCACCGCCACGCGGAACAGCAGCACCGATCCCACGAACAGGGCCGCGCTCACCCCCACCACCAGCACGCGCCGGTCGAGGCACCAGTCGATCGCGCCGCGCAGCCGGTCGTAGAAGCGCCCGCCATATTGCTCCTCCGGCTCGCCGGCATCGTCGCGCGCGTCGGGCTTCTGCGGCAGGAGATGATAGGCGAGGAACGGCGTGAAGATCACCGCCACGATCCACGAGATCGCCAGCGACAGCGCCACCACCTGGAACAGCGATTTCACATATTCGCTCGCCGTCGCCTTGGAGATCGCGAGCGGCAGGAAGCCGACGATCGTGATGATCGTGCCGATCAGCATCGGGATCGCGGTCACGCGAAAGGCGCTCACCGCCGCCCGCGCGCGCGTCCAGCCCGCCTCCAGATGGCTGCTGATCGATTCGACCACGATAATCGCATCGTCCACCAGCAGCCCCAGCGCGACGATCAGCGCGCCCAGCGAAATGCGCTGCAGATCGATTCCCTGATATTCCATGCCGACGAAGGTGATCGCCAGCACCAGCGGAATGCACAACGCCACCACGATCCCCGGCCGCCAGCCGAGCGAGAGGAAGTTCACCGCCAGCACGATCACGATCGCCTCGATCAGCGAGCGGGTGAACTCGCCGACCGAATCCGCCACCACATGCGTCTGATCCGACACGGTGTGGATCTTCACGCCCGCCGGCAGCGTCCGGGCATAGTCGCCGACGATCCGCGTCAGATCCTCGCCCATCCGGTCGACGTCGCCGGTCGACGCCAGCGCGATGGCGACACCCACCGCATCCTTGCCGCCGAAGCGCATCTGGAACGTTGCGGGATTGACCGGCTCGCGCGTCACCCGCGCCACGGCGTCGAGGCGGAACGTCTTGCCGTTGGCGGCGATCGGCGTGGCGGCGATGTCGGCCAGCGCGTCGAAATCGCCCTTTACGGTCAGGCGCACGCGCTCCGCCCCGAGTTCGAGCACGCCCGAGGGGTTGACCGCATTGGTGCCGCGCAGCGCCTCGACGATCTGCTGGCTCGACACCCCCAGCATCGCCAGCCGCGCGCTGTCGTAGGTGACATAGACCGCCTCGTCCTGCTCGCCGAGCAGGTCGACCTTGCCGACGTCGGGCTGCCGCATCACGCGATCACGCAGTTCCTCGGCGTAGCGGCGCAGCGTCGGATAGGCGAAGCCGTCGCCGGTGACCGCATAGATGTTGCCGAAGGTGGTGCCGAACTCATCGTTGAACTGCGGCCCGACCACATCGTCGGGCAGGTCGCCGCGATGATCCGCCACCGTCTTGCGCACGGTGTACCACAGGTCGGGGATGCTGCCCGCCGGCGTGGTCGGCAGCAAGGTGATGTTCAACGTCGCCTGGCCCGGGCGCGCCTTGCTGCGGATATAGTCGATGTCGGGAATGTTGGTGGTCAGCGCCTGTTCGATCGGCTTCACCACCTGTTCGGCCACTTCCTGCGCCGAGGCGCCGGGCCAGCCGACGCTGATCAGCATCGACTTGACCGCGAACTCGGGATCTTCCTTGCGGCCCAGGTTGAGGTACGACATCGCCCCCATCACCACCGCGACCGCGATCAGGAAGCCGACGAACTGCTGGTGGCGCAGCGCCCATTCGGACAGGTTGGGCAATTTCATGCCTTGGGCACCTCGGCAATCCGCACCTTCTCGCCCTCGCGCAGCAGGTGGACGCCGGCCGTCACGATCGTCTCGCCGGGCCTGAGGCCGCGCACGAGCAGCTGGTTGCCGCTCGCCGAGACGATCCGCACCGGGCGCTTGCGCGCGGTCATGCTGGCGCGGTCGATCACCCACACCATGGTTCCCTTGCCCTCGCCGCGCACCGCCGTCAGCGGCACGGTGAGCGCGTCGGTCGCGGGGACGTCGCGCGTGACATGCACCTGCGCGGTTTCGCCGAAGCGCAGCTCGCCGGGCGGCGCGCTGACCGCCAGCCGCACGGCAAAGGTGCGCGTCGCGGGATCGGCGGCGCCCGCCACGCTGCGGACCCGCGCCGCATAGCGTTTGTCGGGCCGCGACCACATCGTTACGTAGATCTCCTGCGTGCGCGACAGCGTGGCGACGTCGCCTTCCGCCACCGCGATCGACACCTCGGGCCTGGACGGATCGGCCAGCGTCAGCACGCTCTGCCCGGCGCTGACCACCTGCCCCACCTCGCCGGTCGTCTGGGTGATGACGCCGCCACGCGGCGCGGTCAGCGTGGTGCGGCCGAGCTGCGTGGCGGCGGTTGCGCGTTGCGCATCGGCGACCTGCACCTGCGAGCGCGCCTGGTCGGTCGAGGCGCGCTGCTGATCGAATTCCGCCTGCGAGATGAACCCTTCGGCCAGCAGCGCGCGATTGCGCGCGAGATTGGCGTTCTGAGTCTGCGCCGCGCTTGCCGCCGCCTGGCGCTGCGCGGTGCTGCTGTCGAGATTGCGCTGATAGTCGAGCGCGTCGATGCGGTAGAGCAAGTGCCCGCGCTTCACCGTGTCGCCCGTGCTGACCGCACGTTCGACGATCCGCCCCGCCACCTGAAAGCTCAGCGCGCTTTCATAGCCCGACCGCAGCTCTCCGGGATAGGTGAGTTCGGCCTCGCGCTGCCCCGTCTGCACCGTCATCGCCGCCACCGGGCGGACCTCGACGGGAGTCGGCTCCGGCTCGCCACAGGCGGCAAGGGCGAGCGCCAGCATCGCGGCCGCGCCGCCTTGCCAAGCACGACAAGCGGGCTGCTGCGCGCCGGCGCGCGGATCGGACGGCATGGCGGACTCCCTGAAGGGGGCGCACGCAAGGCGCCCGCGAGGGGGACGATGTAGAGGCCGCACCCCGCGCGGGTGTGCGGGCTTCGCAACACTCCGTGTCACTTTGTGTCAGCCATCCGTTGCGCGGCACGGGCGATACATGCGCGACACGAACTGTTTCACGGCCATCATCACCGCGCGGGACGGGGTGGATAGAGCGGACGGGTCGGCGCCGTTGCCGGCAGTCAGCAAGGCTCCGTCACCGATCATGCCGCACAACGATTTGTCCTATCACCTTCGCCGCGCCGAGCAGGAAACCCGCATGGCGATCGGCGCGCTGGTGCCGCGCGCCGAGGCGTGCCACGCCGCCCTCGCCCGCCTGCACGCCCGCCTTGCCCTGCAATTGCTGACCGGCATGGCCGGCCCGGCGGGACGAGGCTGCCGCAGCGCCGCGCAGCCCGTGCGCGCCGAGGTCACGGCCTGAATTGGACCGACGCGAACGAACCGCCGCTTCGACAAGGAAGCGGCGGCTCGCGAGAAACCGGGGGTGGGCAGTGCGTGGGCTAGAAGCCGTCGCCGGGCTGGGTCGCCGGCATCTCCTGCGCCGGGGCGCCGGGCGGCGCGAGGCGGAAGGCGAAGGGATAATGTTCGCCGTTCCAGCGCACCGTCATGTGGACGACGCCCGGGCGCTTGCGCAGATCGTCGTACAGCGCGACCGTGACGACCCCGCCGAGGCTGGCGTCGGGATCGACGGTGGTGGTCTGCAGCGTCTCGCCGTCGATCCGGTCGAGCGTATAGTCCAGCCGCTCGCCGATGCTGCGCGCTGCCATCGCCCCCGCGCCGACTGCCGCGACCGCCCCCGCCGCGCCGATGCTGTTGTCCTGCCACGAGATCGCCCGCGCATAGGTGGCGCGCGGGGTATGCACGACGCGATAGCCGTAACGCGTGGTGGAGGCGGTGGAAGCCACGCCCGCCAGCACGCCGGCCAGCGCCAGCGCGCCGACCTGACGGTCGCGTGCCTTGTGCGTGGCGGCATCGGCCAGGTCGTCATGGGTGAGCACGCGCAGCGGCACGCGATCGAAGCTGGCGGTCACATTCTCCGTGCCGAAGTTCGCCGCCCGCCCGCTGCGATTGTACACCGCGACGGAAAAGGCGAGCGTGCGATCGTCGCGCAAGGGCAACGGCCGCACCTCGACCGCCCCGGCCAGGGTCGTCAGGCTGACGGTGGCGACGCCGCGGTCGAACCGCGCAGTCTCCGCGCCGATGCTGATCGGCTGCAGCGTCAGCGGGGGCGCCGCCGCGACGCTCGCCACCGACATGCCGGTCATGGCGATGGCGCCGGCCAGCGAGGCAATCTTGTAGAGCTTCATTGTGGGTCGTCCTGGTCTGTGCGGGGGAACGGCGGCGGCGCGATCACCAGACGCGCGGCACGCTGCGGACGATCACGCCGCTGCGGTTGATCAGCGTGATGTTGTTGTTGACGTAGATCCAGCGATAGCCGGCCGGCGCCACCGTCAGGCCGTAGAAGGCCGGATTGCTGACGACATAGACGCGCATACTGGCGGGCACCGTCGCGCCGACCACCCAGGTGCGCCCCCAATAAGGGCGCGGCACCGCATAATAGCCATGATGCGGCGCGTAGTAATAACCCGGCCGCGGGCCGTGGTAGCCGGCAAAGCCCGGATGGCCGTGCCACCAATTGGGGTTGTCGCGATCCCAGCGGACGGCGCCGCGCGTCGTGATCCGACCGCCTTCAGGGCCGACGATCGTCGTCCGGCGGACGGCATGGCCGTGGCGATCCTGCGCGGCGGCAGGCATGGCGCCGAGCGAGACGGTGCAGGCGGTGAGCGCGAGGGCGCCGACGATCGAGATGCCGTGATTGATACGCATGATGGTCGCTCCAGTTCTTCGAGGACTGGAGGTTTCGCCGGGCTGCGCAACACGACGACGAGCGCCGCGTAAATCATTGTAACAATCGCCTCAGGCGGCGCGCAGCCACAGCCCGGCGCGAAACCCGCCGCCCGGCCGGTTGGCGAGCGTCAGCCGGCCGCCATGGCGCACGAGCAGCGCCTCGACGATCGACAGCCCCAGCCCCGACCCGCCGGTCTGGCGCGCGCGCGATTGCTCCAGCCGGTGGAAGGGTTCGGTCAGCCCGGCGAGCTGGTCTTCCGGCACGCCCGGCCCCTCGTCCTCGACATAGACGATCAGCCAGCCGTCCGTCCGCGTCACCCGCACCCCGGCATGCCCGCCGTAGCGAATGGCATTGTCGAGCAGGTTGGCCAGCATGCGCTGGAAGGAGATGCGCGCGACCTGCGCCTGCGCCGGGCGCGGCAGCGGATCGACCAGGATGACCTCGCCCACCCCGCGGCGGACCTCGACCGCATCGGTGATTTCCGTGTCGAGGTCGATCACCTCGTCGGGAATGCGGTCGGTCTCGCCGGCGTAGCGCGCGAAGGTGAGCGTGTCGTCCAGCAGGACGCTCATCTCCTTCAGATCGGCCATGGCCGCATCGCGCTGACGCGGCTCGTCGATGAAATCGGCGCGCAGCTCCAGCCGGGTCAGATAGGTACGGAAATCGTGCGCCACCGCCGCCATGATGCGCGTGCGCTGCGTGGCGAGCTGCTTCAGCCGGCGGCTGCGGTCGGCGAACGCCGCGCCCAGTTCCTGGATCTCGCGCGGGCCGCCCGTCGGCCATTGCGGATCGGGCTTGCCCGCGCCGTCGCTGCGCACCGCCGCCAGCAGCCGCGACACCGGCCGCGTGGTCTGCCAGGCCAGCACGACGATCGCCACCACCTGCAATACCGCGATCACTCCGATCAGCGCCGGGAAGAAGCGCACCAGCCGGGTCACGACGGGCGGCGTAATCCGGACGATCTCGACCGCCACCCCGTCGCGCCCCCCCTCGTCGGGCAAGGGTACCAGGACACGGACGGGCACGTCGGACAGCACGCGCCCGCCGCCGAAATCGCGCAGTTCCTCATGATCGGCGACCCGGACGTGGACCGGTCGCGCCCCGAGCACCGCGCGATAGGCCGCGGCGAGATCGTCGGGCGACGCCGCCGCCTCGCGCTGCCACGCCATCGCGAGCTTTGCCGCCAATCGACCGGCAACCGCCGGCGCCACGCTCGGCTGTTCGCCGGGCGCCGGTGCCCGGACCAGCCGGACATGACGGAAATCGGTGCTCACCGCCGCCACCACGGCCGGGCGCACGTCCGCCGGCGCGCGCTCGATCGCATGCACGATCAGCGCTACTTCGTCGGCCTCCGGCAGGCGGTAGAAGGTCTGGCGCGGCTTGCCGAAGCCCACGAGCAACAGCACCAGCAGCGCCGCCACCGTCAGCGTGTGGAGCAGCAGCAGCCCGCCCAGCCGCGCGCGCAGCCCGCCGAACAGTCTGGACGGCTTCAGCATCGCGCCACCGGCATCGCGAACATATAGCCGTCGCCGCGGATCGTGCGGATCATCGCCGGCTCGCGCGGATCGTCGCCGATCTTGCGGCGGAGGCGGCTGAGCTGGACGTCGACCGCGCGATCGAAGGGCGTCGCCACCTTGCCGCGCGTCCAGTCGAGCAACTGGTCGCGCGTCACCACGCGCTGCGGATGCGACACCAGCGCCAGCAGCAGGTCGAATTCGCCGCCGGTCAGATTGACCAGCGCGCCGTCCGGCGCGGTTAGGCTGCGATTGCCGGCGGACAGCGTCCAGCCGGCGAAGCGGTAGATCGCCGCCTCTTCTCCTGCCGCCGCCTCGCTGCCGGCGCGCAGCCGGCGAAGCGCCGCGCGAACACGGGCCAGAAGCTCGCGCGCGTTGAACGGCTTGGCGAGGTAATCGTCCGCGCCCACTTCCAGCCCGACGATCCGGTCGACGTCATCGCCCTTGGCACTGACCATCAGGATCGGCAGCCGCGGGCGCGCGGCGCGCAGCGTGCGGCAGATCGACAGCCCGTCCTCCCCGGGCAGCATGACGTCGAGGATCAGGCAATCGAGCCGCTCGACCGGTGCCGAGCGGAAGAAGGAGGCGGCATCGGCATAGGCGAGCACCTCGAACCCTTCGCGGCGCAACAGGTCGGTGACGAGATCACGGATTCCCGGATCGTCCTCGATCACTGCCACCATCGTGTCCGCGACGCTCATCCCTCAGCTCCGTCCACCCGCGATCATCGCGCCGACCCGCGAGCGGCGCGGCGCCCTGCGGTGCGTAGCGCAAGCGGCGCGGCGCTGTGCCGCTGCCGCGTGACGGCGCGTAACGAAACGTAACAGAGCGATGGCGGCCACCCGCCCGGCGGTGACAAGTGACTGGAACGCAGCCGCCGCCTGCGGCATGCCAGCCGGGTGACGATCGCTTCCCCGCCAGTCCCCCAAGCCCGCGTCCTGCGCACCCGCAATGCCCTGCTCGCCGCCGGCCGGCGGTTGTTTGCGGAACGGGCGATCGATGCGGTGGCGATCGACGACATCGTCGCTGCGGCCGGCGTCGCCAAGGGCACCTTCTACAACCATTTCGACGACAAGGATGCGCTGCTCACCGCCATCGTCACCGAGATCCGGTCCACCGTCGAGGAACGGATCGCGACGATCAACGCCGGCATCGAGGATCCCGCGGTGCGCCTGACGCGCGCGATCTGCGTCTATGTCGCGAGCGTCGTCGAATCGCCGGCGGAGGGCGCGATCCTGCTTCACAACGATCCGCGCCGCTCGGCGAGCGAGGCGCTGAACGACGGCCTGCGCCACGATCTCGCCGCCGGGCTGCGTAGCGGGCGGCTGGCGCTGCCCACGGTGCAGGCCGGGCTGCTCTTCGTGATGGGGGTGGCGCACATCCTGCTCTATTCCACCGTGCGGCATCACGACGACTGGTCGCCGCTGGTGCAGACTCAGCAGCTGTGCGCGATGACGCTGCGCTCCTTCGGCCTGGCGCCGCCGGAGGCCGAGCTGATCGCCGCGCAGGCGGCCGACGCCATCATCCGCCCGCAGCGCCACGAGGCTGATCGCACCGACTGACCGTTCGGTCAGTTTGAGCTTGCCGATGCCACTGCCGCGCGGCAGGACAGGGCGCTGGACGAGGTCGAGGAGAGCGAACGATGCGCCACACGCTCGAGGAGCAGGCCGCAGAGGCATGGCTGTATGGCCTGCCGCTGATCGAGATGGCGGCCACCCGCACCCGCGTGCTGCGCCTGGGCGTGCAGCAGAACCGCCTGCACCACGTCCACCGGCTGCTCACGCCGCGCGATCGTGAGGTGACGCTGCCGAACAACGACACGCTCTATTCCAGCGCGCACCTGGACCTCAGCCACGGTCCCGCGACGCTCACCCTGCCGCCTGCCGGAGAGCGTTACCTGTCCTTCGCGCTGATGGACGCCTGGACCAACAATTTCGCCATCCTGGGCACCCGCACCACCGGGGCCGAGGGCGGCACCTTCCGCATCGTCGGCCCGTCCTCCGACGAGACCGGCCCGATGGTGATCCGCGCGCCGACCGACTTCGTCTGGGGGCTGGCGCGCGTGCTGGTCGACGGGCCGGCGGACCTGGAGGCGGCACGAGCGGTGCAGCAGGCGATCACGCTCGACGCACCCGCCGCGCGCGACTGGACGCCGCTCGCCAGCCGCACCGCCGACTGGGCCGACTATCTCGCCGCCGTCGATGCCATGATGGTGGCCAATCCGCCGCCCGCCACCGATCTCGCGCTGCGGCGTCGGATCGCGGGGCTGGGCATCGGCGAGGGGCGGTTCGATCCGACGCGCTTCTCGCCTGACGCGGCGCAGGCGATCGCGACGGGCGTGCAGCAGGCGCGACACTGGGCCGTCGCCGCCGGCGGGATCGGCGCACGCGCCGTGGACGGCTGGCTCCAGCCCGGGCACGGCGTCGGCGACTTCGGCCAGGATTATCGTTATCGCGCCGCCGTCGCGCTGAAGGGGCTGGCGGCGATGCCGTCGGTCGAGGCGCTGTACCTGCAAGGCACCGGCACCAGCGACGGCCTCTACGACGGCACCCGCCAATGGCGGCTGCACTTCGCCGCCGATACGCTGCCGCCGGTCGACGGCTTCTGGTCGCTGACGATGTACGAGGCGGCGGACGACGGGCAGATGTTCCTCACCGCCAATCCGCTGCAACGCTATTCGATCGGCGACCGGACGCCCGGGCTCGCAAAGGCGGCGGACGGCAGGCTGACGATCGCGATCGGCCACGAGCCGCCGGCGGACGTTCCGGAGGTGAACTGGCTGCCCGCCCCGGCCGGCCCGTTCGGCATCGTGATGCGCGCCTATCTTCCCCACACCGAATGGCTCGACGGCATCTACCGGATGCCGCCGCTCCAGCCGGCAGACTGATGTCAGCCGGTCCGCTGCCCGCTCAGCGGGAAGGACCCGAACGCCCCCGCCTTGGCCGATCCGGTGATCGTGTCGCCCTCGATCGTGGCGGTCATGTCGAGCGTCATCGGCATCGGCGTGGTGATCTTCTGCTGCCACGTCAGCGTGTTGCCGCTCACCGCGCCGGACACGTCGAACGAACCGGCGTCGCCGGCATTGGTGCCGGTGAAGCGATCGCCGGCGCTCTGCACCGTCAGCACCGACTTGCGCTCGCCCATCGGCGATTTCACGACGACGTCGTAGGTTCCATCGATCGACATTTCACTCTCCCGTATGAAGGCGCCGTCCGGCACCGGTGATTGCGCCGCCGTGGCGAAGCGATAGGCGGCCTGAAGATCGGACGGCGTCCCCGTCCCGAACACATAGCGGTCCGGCCGAACGAGCACCGCGGGCACGTCGCGCGTGCGCAGCCATTCGGCGATCGCCGCCGCGAACGGCGCCAGCGCGGGGTGCGACAGATCCGCGGCGCGAACGCCGCCCTCCCCCGTGGGGATCGGCGCGTCAGCAAGCAGCCACGCTCCAGCCCCCAGCACGTCATCCAGCCGCTCGCCCGCCGCGCCGAGGAATTGCGGGAAATAGTCGCCTGCCGCCGCCGACCCGGCCAGCAGATGCCCGTTCGCCAGCGCCGCCGCGGGCGGTCGCATCTCGCCCGCCTGGGCGCGCGCGGCGATCATCTGCACGTCGCGCGCGGCGGCGATCTCGGGATCGAGCTCGCAGACCGTGCGCCCCATCATCATCGCCAGCGCGATGATCTGGCGGACATGCGGCTCGCGCTCGGCCTGATAGGTGTCGAGCAGCGTCGCCGGCGCGTCCCCTGCGACCACCGCCGCCAGCTTCCAGCCGAGGTTGGCCGCGTCGCGCAGGCCCGAACACATGCCCTGCCCCGCGAACGGCGGCATCTGGTGCGCCGCATCGCCCGCCAGCAGCACCGGCCCGGCGCGCCAGCGATGCGCCACCCGCGCGTTGAAGCGATAGACCGCCAGCCGCTCGACCTCGACCGCGCCCTCGACGTTCCACGGCGCGAGCAGCGCGGCGACGAACGCCGGGTCGGTCGCCTGCTCGGGCGTCTCGCCCGGCCGCAGCATGAACTCCCACCGGTGCCGCCCCGACCCCATCAGCACGCAGGTCGTCGGCCGCGCCGGATCGCAGATCTGCAGGTTGATCGTCGGCAGCCGCGCCGCGTCATGCACGATCGCATCGATCACCAGCCACGGTTCGTCGAAGCACAGATCGTCCAGCGCGATCCCCGCCAGGGCGCGCGTCGCGCTGCGCGTGCCGTCCGCCCCGACGACGAAGCGCGCGCGCACTGTTGTTTCGTCCGCGCCGTCGGCGAACCGCGCCGTCGCACCGTCGTCGTCCATCGCCAGCGCCTGCAGCGTCCAGCCGGTGCGCAGCGTGATCGCCGGGTTGGCGTGCAGCGCGTCGCGCAGCGCCCGCTCGATCGACGGCTGGTGGATCATGTTCGCCGCCGGCCATCCGCCCGCACCGATGCGGTCCGCGCCATCGAAGCGCAGCAGCACGTCGCCCCTGGCATTGACGAAGTCGTAGCGCGGCGCCTGCCGGCACGATGCCATGATCGGTGCCGCCAGCCCGAGCGCCTGGAAGATGCGCACCGTTTCATGATCGATATGCGCCGCGCGCGGCAGCGGGTAGATGTCCGCTGCCTTGTCCGCGATCAGCACGCGCACGCCCTGCTGTGCCAGGAACAGCGCCAGCGCCGATCCCGTCGGCCCCGCGCCGACGATCAGGACGTCGCACGTCCGGTCCTGCGCCACCGTCAGTCTTCCGCCACCATCGTGGCTTGGATGGCGCCGATGCGGTCGATCTCGCAGCGCACCGTGTCGCCCGGCTTCAGGAAGCGCTTGGGCTCCATCGCCGCACCGACGCCGCCCGGCGTGCCGGTGAAGATCAGGTCGCCCGGCTCCAGCGTCATCGCGGCGGACAGATGCTCGATCTGCTGCCACAGATCGAACACCAGATGCCGCGTGTTCGACGCCTGCCGCTGCTCGCCGTTGACGAAGCAGCGGATCGCCAGGTCGTGCGGGTCGCCGATCTCGTCCGCCGTGACGATCCACGGGCCGATCGGGGCATGCGTGTCGAACGACTTGCCCAATGCCCATTGCGGGCCGGCATGCTGCCACATCCGCTCGGTCACGTCGTTGCCGACGCAATAGCCGAAGACATGCGCCGCCGCGTCCGCCGCCGCGATGTGCTTGGCGCGCCGCCCGATCACCGCCACCAGTTCCACCTCGTAATCGACGAACGGCGCATTGCGCGCGATCAGGATCGGATCATGCGGTCCGTTGATCGAGGTCTGCGCCTTGGTGAACCACACCTGCCGCTGCGGCGTTTCCATGTTCGATTCGGCGATATGATCGGCATAGTTGAGGCCGATCGCGAAGATCTTGCCCGGGCGCGGCACCGGCGCCAGCAGCCGCACCGAAGCGAGCGGCAGCCCCTCTCCCGTCGACGCCGACGCAAGCGCATCGCCCCGCGTGTCCCAATCGGCGATCAGGTCGATCATCGATCCTGCCCCGGCATCGACGATCCGGTCGCCGGCGACCACGCCGATCCGCGCCTCGCCGCCCTGCTCGTAGCGCGCCAGCTTCATGCCACTTCCTTTCGTCCGCGGCGGAACAGCTGCCGCAACCTGATGTTGAACGCCATCAGCCGCCCGACATTCTCGAAACTCGGCGCACGCTTGCCGGCGAGCGCCGGGAACGGGCTGCCCCATTGCACGTCGAGCATGTCGCGCACGGTCGCCTTGTTGGATCCGTCCTCGGCGGTGAACAGATCGCCGTCAGTCCAATGCTCCAGTTCGTGCCCCCAGGGATCCTTCCAGTAATCGAAGATCTGGCTGCCCAGCTTGTGCCGTCCCACTCCCCAGGCCGCGTTGCGCCCCCTGGCCTTCAGATGCGCATGGCCCAGCATCAGGTCGTCCAGCCCGGCGACCTCGAAAGCGGCATGGTTGAACCCCGGCCCGCCGGGCAGCTGCGCCAGGAACAGCGTATGGTGGTCGGTCGGCTGGTCGCCGCGGTCGCAGCGCATGAAGGCGCCCAGCGCCACGCCCGGCGCCGCCTCGATCTCGTCGGAGGTGATGAAGCCGAAACGTTCCTTGTACCAGCGCTCCGATCGCCGGAAATCCGCGACGTTGAGCACCGCATGGCCCAGCCGCCGGACGCGCGAAGGGCCTTGCGCCAGCCGCACCGCGCTGCGCAGCCGCCGCCGCAGCGCCGCGGAGTTGAACCCGCTTTCCGGCACGTGCGCCCCCGCCTCGTCCCACGCCTGCCCGGCGACCGCCTCCACCGCATTGCCGTCCGGATCGCGCAGCCGGACCACCCAGCCGCCGCCCGGCGCATCGAACGGCTCGACGCGCGCGCCCTCGCTGTCCGCCAAGCGCTCCAGCGACTCGCGATCCGCCAGCCGCAGGCCCAGCCCCAGAAATGCCGCTTCGCCCCGCTCGGTCACATGCGCGAACGGCGCGCCATCCGATCCGCGGCCGTACAGGCGCCCGTCCCGTTCAAAGCAGGAAAGCCCGAACTCCTCGAGAAAACGGCGCATTTCCGCCAGGTCCGGCGCTGCGAAGCGCACATGCCCGATATCCTCTACCCGCGTGATGCTCATCACCGCGCCTCTATATTGACTGTTTAGTCATTGTCATCGACGACGACCTGGCCCGTTTCATCCCTCGCGGTCCAGACGATCGCGTCCGCTCGCGCTTCGTCATGCGTCGCATTCAGCGCCGGTCCCATAGCGAGGATCTCTGTGATCCGACGCGCCGTTTGTGCGAAGTGAAGCACCTCTTCACCACGAAGCGGTCGCCCCATAATCGCCGTTTCGCGGTACGAAAGCCACTTCTTGAGGGCCTGGTAGCCGCCCGCAGTGTAGCTCCACACCTTGGACGGCACAGCCCGCCAACCCGCCGTCCCGTTCATCTCGATGTCGACGGCTCTATCACCGGTGACGTCCAGCAATGCAGCCAACGAAAGGCCGTGCCGGGTTGCGATCTGGCGCAGAGCCTCCAGTTCCGCCTCGGTCCACTCCCTTTCTGTCGCCATGCCCGCGCCGGGCATGATCAGTCGCGTTCCGCTGTCCTTCCGCTGTACCGAACCCCAGCCCGCGGTGACCTCGTAGGACGAGCCGTAGGGCAATCCGATCGAGGACAGTCCCGGCAACAGCGCCCCGCGGCTGACACCATCCACGGCCACCTCGACATCGAGGAGAGCCGCAAGTCTTGCCCCCAGCGCCGCAGAGCGCGCGAACGTCTCGTTCGACGCCGGGATCGGGATGCGAGGCCAGTCGACACGAAGGGCATCGATGTACCGCGCCTCGTAGACCGGCGCATTCAGGGTGGCGAGAACGTGGTCGAACAGCTGGTCACTCGTGAGATCCCGCTCGGCCAGCATCGTCTTCACCGACTTGGCGAGGTTCGGCTCGACATTCTGGGTGTCCTGACGAACCCGGGCCGGGAAGATCGACACGTTGCTCTCGACAAGGTGGTGATCGCCGAGAACGCTGACGGACTGGGGCTTGTAATAGACCCCCATGCGGTTCCGGACGCCGGCCGTGAGGAATCGGTTTCCTACTTCTGCATTGGCGAAAAACTCGGGGCGTTTCTCGTCAATCAGCTTGGTGTCGGGGTCCCAATATGCCCAACGAACGTCAAAGGGCCGGTAGGCATAGCGCACGATTTGGCCGAGTTGATATTTCCGCTCGATCAGCGCTTTGCGCGTGGTTGCCGCGTTGTACCGTTCGGTCGTGTTCACGAGAGCAGGGTGCGACTTCGCGAGCTCGGCGTCCGTCGTCTTCGGGTCGAGATAACGCTCGATCCTGCGCTCAAGCGCGTCCCGGTCGACGTCGACCAGGAACTCGTCCCGACTCGTCTTGACGCCCGGAAACCCGACAGGCAGCAAGCTGGGTAGCAGAGGCCATTCAAAGTACGCCGGATCGACGTCGAACGGCATGAACTGCAATCGCATCGGCAAGGTCGGAGCCACGGACTCGTAGAGGGTCGCCGGGTCGGCTTCCGCCGTCGCGGCAAGCGCCTCCCTCTTGCCGGCGCCCCAGATGTTACGGAAGCCGATCACATCGGTCGGCTGATGATCCTGGTGGCGCACCATCGTGACGATCGCCGTGCCCACCTGGATGCCGGCAGGGTTGGCCGTGGTCGCGAACACGGATGGGTCGGCCGAGCCATCAGGCGTGCGCTTCCCGGTCTTGTACTTGTCCCCGTTCAGACAATCGACGTTGATCGTGTCGAATGCCTCCAGATATCGCTCCCGCATGCCGGAGCAGCTGGAGCTGTCCAGCCAGCTGTAGTTGGAGATGAACGACACCACGCCCTGGCCCGTCTTCTCGGCAATACGCCGCTCAGCCATTCGAAAGAAGCGGACGTAGAGCTCGTTCAAGCCCTGGCCCTGGGCGGGGGCGACCTTCTTCACCTTCCGGTACTCGTTCGAGAGCGCCCGCTCCTCCGGATTGGAGGACACGCCGGCGAAGCCGTCATAGGGCGGGTTTCCGAGTACGACGAGGATCGGCCTGGTCTGTTTCACGGCATCGGCCGAGGCCCGCTCTTCCTCCAGTTCCGCGAAGGGCAGGGGCTTGTTCGTGTGCGGTTCCCACCCGGTGAGGGCGTTGGTCAGGTAGATCCCCGGCCGCGCATCGTCGGGTATCGGCGCCCCCATGTTCGAGAGCGTGATGCCCGCCTGCATGTGGGCGACGACGAAGGGCGCCGGCATGATCTCGAAGCCGAACACCCGGTTGCAGGCGGCACTTCGCAGTCGATCCGCGACGGCAGAACCGAGCCCATGAGCAGCCAGGTTCGCCTCAATCCGGCGCAGGACGGAGTTGAAGAAACCCCCGGTGCCGCAACAGGGGTCGAGGACATAGACCCGCTCGTCAGCGAGCCCATCCGAAATGCCAAGGTCGTGCTTGAGAGCACGGTCGACGCGCGCGACCATGTAGTCGATCACCTCGACCGGCGTGTACCAGACTCCGAACTGCTTCCGGAGCTTGGGATCGAACGCCTCGAGGAAGGGCTCGTAGAAGTACTGGACAGCGCGTCCTTCCTCGAAGCGCTTCAAGAACTCCTTGGCGTCGATCCGGTTGAGCGTCTCGCCGGTCCAGTCGAGCACCTCGACGAGGTCCAGCTTCTTGATGTGCTTCGGAGCGGTGAGCTGCTGAAACAGTGTCGCCACGAACGGCACATGGAGGGTCCATGCAGCCGAGTGCCAATCGAACCGCGCAGGGTTGCGCGGTGTGGTGCGCGCCCAGATGCCCCACGCCGAAAACAACCCGTAGAAGAGCGTCTGGATGAGGGTGGACCTGAAGAAGTGATCACCCTTCTCGCCCTCGAAGGTGATCCCGAGGGCATCCTCCAACGCGGTACGGATCGTCTTAAGCGCCGGCAGATCACCAGCGGCCTCGACCCTAGCCAGTGCGTCGCGAGCATAGGATGCCAGAAACCACGCGACGTCCTTGGGTTGAACGAGAGCGACGTTCTGCGTGAAGGCGCGCCGAAGATACTCGACGAACGCGCGGCCGACTGACTTGGCGGCTTCAGCCGGCTCTTGAACGAGGGACCAGAACTCGGGCGCGCTCTGCGCGATCGCGAACGCCTCCAGACGTGCGGCCTGGCCGTCGGGTCCGCGTCCGACCAGCTGGAAGGCGCGCAGGTTGGTCACGAGGACCAGTCCATAGCCTTCGAAGTATTTAGTCAGCTGCTTGGGTGTCGACTTGAACAGGCTGTCATCGGCGACGCCCTTGACCTCTACTACCCCGCGCTCGGGCGCCTGCCCCGGCCGCGGTGCGCCCTTCTGAATCTGCCGCGCTGCGAACAAACCGAAATCGGGGCTGCCGGCGCCGGTGTTGGCGAGCTGCGACACGGGCAGCACCTTGGGCCGGAGGGAAGCCCCCACGCGCTCGAACAGGGTGTTCAGCGCGGGATAGTAGGCGGTCTCAGGCGTGCCGGCCCCCAAAGCATGGACCCGACGGACGGCTTCGAAGAACTCCTCCGCGATCTGTTTGTGGATCGGCGTGGAAAAGGGACCCCGGTAGCGGGGTGATCGGCGTCGAAAAAGGACCCCTCATCCCGGTGGTCTAGGCTGCTCGCTTGGCGGTGTGTCAGGCGGCGAGATCGGGATGCTGGT
>NZ_JAAVJH010000024.1 GCF_012035195.1 Sphingomonas corticis | reverse complement strand
AGCCGTCGCCGATCGGCTTCATCGCCTCGCCCGTCGCCGGCGCGAAATGCCCCAGCAGCACCCCCGCCACGATCGCCGCCAGAACCTGAAGATACAGGTGCGTGTACCAGGGACGCGACGCCGGGGGCGTGATGGGTGGAGACTGTGACGTCATGAGCGGTTCCGACCTTCGCCAGACGGGTCCTGCCTGTTTCGGTTCGGCATCACGCCATCGCCGCGTAGCGCTCGCGCATGCGGTCGATGACGTTCTGCTTCACCGGCTTTCCGTCGCGCAGCTTGTACCAGCTGTGCTGGCTGATGCGGTAGGTGTCCATCACCCCCTGCTTCGTCACCGCGGGGATCGACCGCCGCAGGCGGGCGAACTCCTCCTGGCTGATGGTCCCCATCTTCAACTGGCGTGCCATCGACAACCCCCCTCAGAACTTCACGTTGGCCGTGACGAAATAATAGGATCCGTTGAAGCCGAACTGGCTGGCGTTGCGGGTGTAGGGGGTCTGCCCGTCGGAATAGGAGGCGGCCTGCGCGACGTCGCCGTCGGCCAGGTTCTTCCACTTGTCGGGATAGACGTCGAAGATGTTGTTCGCGCCGACCGTCAGCGAGAATTGTTCGGTGAAGGCGTAGCTGAGCGTCAGATCGGTGACCGTCTTGCCGCGGAAGGTCTGTACGCAGCGGTTGGCGGCATCGCACTCGACGTCCTTGTCCTGGCCCGACAGGCCGGTGGAGAACGCCTTCACGTTGCCGAAGTACGAGGCGCGGACGCCGACGTTCAGCTTGTCCACCGCGTAATTGGCCGAAGCCAGGATCTTCGTGCGCGGCTGCGCCACCTCGATCAGCTCGGTCGCGGTCTGCCCCAGCAGCTTGATCTGCTGCGCCGCCGCCGACGCGCCTGCCAGGATCGCCGCCGGGGTGTCGCGCTGGCGCTGCACCTCGGTCCTGGCGTGGGTGCCGGCCAGCGTGAGCGTGACGTTCTGCCCTTCGCCGACGTTCGCCTTGTACGTCGCCACCACGTCGATGCCGCGGGTGCGGGTGTCGATCTGGTTGGTGAAGAAGCGGATCTCGCGCGCCAGCGGGAACAGCGCACGGACGGCGGGATATTGCGCCGTCAGCAATCCTTCCGAAATGACGATGCGATCGTTGATGTCGATCTGGAAGGCGTCGACCGTCAGGCTGACGCGCCCGCCCGCCACCGCCGGAAGGTCGCCGGTCAGGCCGATCGAGTAGCTGTTCGAGATTTCCGCCTTGGGCTGCGGCACGCCCAGCGCGGCCAGGCGGGGATCGTCGCTCGACACCTGCTGCGTGATGAGGATCTGGTTGTTCTGCACCGTCGACGTGTTGACGCGGTTGCCCGTCTGCTGGAGCGACGGGGCGCGGAAGCCGCGATTGTACGATCCGCGCAGGGCGAAGGCGTCGGTGAATTTGTAGCGCCCCGCCAGCTTGCCCGACACGTTGCTGCCGAAATCGGAATAATCCTCGAAGCGCAGCGCCGCGGCGACCAGCAGCGCGTCGCTGAACTCCGCCTCCGCATCGACGTAATAGCCCACGCTCTGCCGGCTGACGTCGTTCTCGTCCGCGGGCGCGTAGCCGGGACGTCCGTTCGCGCCGGGCGCCTTGCCCTGCACCGCCAGCGGGCCGACCGCGTAGGAGGCCGGGCTGCCTCGCGTCACCTCGAACCGGTCGCGGCGGTATTGCGCGCCCCAGGCCAGGTTCAGACTCTTGCCGACGAAGCCGACCGCGCCAAAATCCTTGGAGGCGTTGAGATCGACCAGCCACTGGCCGAACGCGGTGCGGCCGACGTAGAATTCCGTCGGGCTGGCGTTGCCGAGCGAGGCGTTGACGGTGTTGCGCGCGTTCTGGTCCAGCCGGTTGGCGCCGTAGCCGACGCTGAGGTCCAGCTTCCAGCCCGCGACCTCGCTGTTGACGCCGGTGGTCGCCGACCAGTCGATTGAGGTGCCGGGCAGCCGCGGGATGTAACCATCGGGAAAGATGCCGAGCGCGGAATTGCCGAACACGGCGGCGGAGCGGAAGAAGCCGAACGCGCCCACATCCTTCCGGCTGTAGCCGCCGAAGGCGTAGAGGTTGGTGTTCTCGGCGATCGGATAGGAGGCGTTGACGAACGCCTGGTAGGTGTCGTTCGGATTGGACCCGTAATTGCCCACGACGAACGGCGTCTGCGGATAGACGTTGCGGTCCGCGCGCGGATTGGCGGTGCTGTACGGGAAGTTGGGCGTGGGCCCGGTGGTCGCGTAATTGGCGGGCGTGGCGGGATAGAGCGCGCCGGTGTACGTGTCCGACCGGTTGGTGCCCTTGAACCCGAAATATTCGAGCGTGTAGTTCACGAAGCCGCCGTCGCCGCCCAGCGCGATGCCGTGGTTCAGGCTGATCTTGTTCGTGAAGCCGTCGCCCTCGAGGTGGATGCCGCCGGTGATGTCGAGCGTGCCGCCGATCTGGTCGTTCAGCGCCAGGTTGACGATGCCCGCGATCGCGTCCGACCCGTATTGCGCCGCCGCGCCGTCGCGCAGCACCTCGATCCGCTTCACCGCGCCGGTGGGGATCGAATTGAGATCGGAGACGACGGTGCCGAGACCCGGCGCGACGTTCAGGTTCAGCGCGGAGAATTGGTGCCGCCGCTTGCCGTTCACCAGCACCAGCACCTGATCGGGCGCGAGGCCGCGCAGCGAGGCGGGGTCGGCGAAGTTGGTCGCGCCGTTGATGCCGAATTTCGACGAGCTGAACGACGGCGAGGTGAACTGCACCTGCTGGCCCAGGTCGGTCTGCCCCGTCGCGCGCAGTTCCACGTTGCTGACGACGTCGACGGGCACGGGGCGGTCCACGTCGGTCCGCGGCTTCCCGCGCGAGCCGACGACGACGATGTCGCCCGGCTTCTGGTCGGCCATGGCGGGCGGTGCGTCGGGAGCGGGCGGCTCGACCTGCGTCTCGGGCACCGCGGACTGCGGCGGTGCCGCGGGCGCATCGGGAGCGGGGCGCAGTCCGGGGACCTCCTGTGCCGCGGCGGGAAACGCCATCGCCATGGCCGAGCCGCACATCAGCACCCCAAGAGTCGTCCTCATCATGTCCCCTCTCCTTCCATGCGTCGCGCCTTCGAGAGCGCCGGGGGAAGGCGGGGGCAGCGCCACCGTCGTCCACGCGGCACCGGTGGTGCGCGATCGTGGCATAATCTTCCGCGACCCCGCGTCGGCGGCAACGAACAATTGCGCGCGAACATCCCTTTGAATTTCCATTACTTCGTCGGATGGCGGCACAACTTTGCGTCACTTCCTGCCCGCGTCGCGTTGCGCGGTGTGCATATTTTCGCCACGCTCCCGATGATGGGCGGGCAGGCAAGTTCCTCGACGATTCGGATCGCCGTCGCCGTCACCGTGCTGATCGTGCTCGCGGGCGCGCTGCACATCGCGCAGCGCGTCGCCACGGAGCGCGCGATCGACGGCGTGGTCGGCCGCGCGCGGGCGTCGGCGATCCTGCTCGCCTCGGGCTACCGCCGCGAGATCGACAAGTTCCAGCTCGTCCCCATCGTGCTGGCCGCCGATCGCGAGGCACGCGACGCCCTGGCGAGCCGCGCGCCGGACCGGATCGCGGCGCTCAACCGCAAGCTGGAGGCGCTGAGCGCCGGCACCGGCGCGGCCAACGTCTACCTGCTGGACGCGCGCGGGCGCACCGTGGCGGCCAGCAACTGGCGCCGCGCCGAGAGCTTCGTGGGCGAGGATTATGCGTTCCGCGCCTATTATCGCGATGCCATGCGCGACGGCGCGGCGCAGCAATTCGCCATGGGCACCATCAGCCGCCAGCCCGGCCTCTACATCTCCAAGCGGCTCGACGCGCCGGAGGGGGCCCTGGGCGTCTTCGTCGTGAAGGTCGACTTCCGCTCGCTGGAGCGCGAGTGGCGCGAGGCCGCCGGCGCCGCCTTCGTCACCGACGCGCGCGGCATCATCCTCGTCACCGCGCGACCCGACTGGCGCTTCCAGACCGTCCGCCCGCTGTCCGCCGGGGAGCGCGCCGCCGCGCGGCGGTCGCTCGACTTCGGCGCGGTGCCGCTGGCGCAGAACGCGCTCTTCGCGCGCGGCGCGGTGGGACATGCGAACCGGGCGATCCGCGACGACGCGGCCTATGTCGAGGCGACCGAGCCGGTGCGCGGCTGGCGCGTCCACGTGCTGGTGCCGACCGCCCCGGCGGTGAGCCCGGCGATCACCTTCGCCCGGCTGGCGCTGGCCATCGCGGCGCTGGCCGCGGTCGCGCTCTATCAGCTGTGGCGCCACCGCCGCCGCAACGAGGCGGCGCGCATCGCCGCCGCCGCCGACGCGCGCCTGGCCGCGCTGCACCATCGGATGGCGCAGGCGAACAAGCTGGCGACGCTGGGCCAGATCACCGCGGGCGTCGGGCACGAGATCAACCAGCCCGTCGCCGCGATCGGCAACTACGCGCACAGCGCGCGCACGCTGCTGCAACGCGACCGCGGCGCGGAGGCCGAAGAGGCGATCGGGCACATCCTGGCGCTGACGCAGCGGATCGGCCTGATCACCCGAGAGCTGCGCGGCTTCGCGCGGCGCTCCACCGGGGAGATCGGGCCGGTGTCGGTGGACGAGGTGTTCGACGGGCTGCGCCTGCTGCTGCGCGACCGGTTGCAGATGCTGGGCGCGGAGCTGGTGACCACCGGCGCGCAGAGCTGGGTGCGCGGCGAGCGGGTGCGGCTGGAACAGGTGCTGGTCAACCTGGTGCAGAACGCGCTGGACGCCGGCGCGCGCTTCATCGTGGCGACGGTGGTCGAGACGTGGGACCGGGTGCGGATCATCGTCAGCGACGACGGCGACGGCATCGACCCCGCGGTGCGGTCCACGCTGTTCCAGCCGTTCAGGACGTCCAAGGACGACGGGCTGGGACTGGGCCTCGTGATCTCGCACGACATCGTCGCCGAGCTGGGCGGCACCCTGTCCGTCGGCAGTCCCGATCGCGGGGCGGAGTTCGTCATCGACCTGGAGCGCGCGCCATGAACACCGTCCTGTTCGTCGACGACGACGACGACCTGCGCCGCGCGACCGCGCAGAGCCTGTCGCTGAGCGGCTTCCACGTCACCGCGGTTGCGAGCGCCACCGCCGCGCTGCGCGAGGTGGAGGCCGGGTTCGACGGCGTGGTGGTCACCGACATCCGCATGCCGGGGATGGACGGCATGGACCTGCTCGCCCGGCTGGTGGCGCAGGCACCGGACCTGCCCGTCATCCTCGTGTCGGGCCACGCCGACGTGCGCACCGCGGTGGGCGCGCTGCGCCAGGGGGCGTGCGACGTGCTGGAGAAGCCGTTTCCGGTGGAGCAGCTGATCGCCTCGGTCGAGCGCGCGCTGGAGCGGCGGCAGCTGCTGGCGGAGAACCAGCGGCTGCGCGCCGCGCCGATCGACGCCGACGACGGCCCGCTGCTGGGCCGCTCCCCTGCGATCGAGCAGCTGCGCCGCGCCATCGCACAGGTGGCGCCGATCGACGTGGACGTGCTGATCCAGGGAGAGACGGGCACGGGCAAGGGCGTGGTGGCGGAGATGCTCCACGCGCGCTCGCGCCGCCGCGGGCAGATGGTCGGCGTCGATTGCGGCGCGCTGCCCCCCGGGCTGCTCGATGCCGAGCTGTTCGGCCATGTCGCGGGCGCGCTGCCGGGAAACGCCATGCCGCGCACCGGCCGGATCGAGCAGGCGCACCGCGGCACCCTGTTCCTCGACGACATCGACGCGATGGGCGAGGCGGTGCAGCTGAACGTGCAGCGCGTGCTGGAACGGCGCGAGGTGACGCCGCTGGGCGCCAGTGCGGCGCGCACGCTGGACCTGCGCGTGGTGGCCGCCAGCCACGTCGATCTCGAGCAGCTGGTCGGCACCGGGCGGTTCCGCGCCTCGCTGTTCTACCGGCTGAACGGCGTGACGCTTCGCCTGCCGCCGCTGCGCGAGCGGCGCGAGGATGTGGTGCCGCTGTTCCGCACCTTCCTGCTGCGCGCCGCGACGCGGCTGGGCGTCGAGCCGCCCGCGCTCAACAGCGGCGTCTTCCGCCACCTGGAACGCCACGACTGGCCCGGCAACGTGCGCGAGCTGCTGCGCTTCGCGGAGAACGTGGCGCTCGGCCTTCCCGGCACTGGCCCGGCCACCGCCCCCGCACCCGCCTGCGCGGACCTGAAGCAGCGCGTCGACCTGTTCGAGGCGGAAGCCATTGCCGAGGCGCTCGCCGCCGCGGCGGGCGATGCGACGCGCGCCTGTGCCGCGCTGGGGCTGCCACGCAAGACCTTCTACTACAAGGTGCAGCGCCTCGGCATCGATCTCTCCCGGTTCCGCGGCTGAGACTAGCCGCGCAGCGCCAGCCACGCCGCCAGCGCCATGCCGCAGGCGATGACGCCGGCACGCAGCCGGGCCGGATCGATCCGGTCGATCAGCCGCATGCCCGCCAGCCCGCCGGCGAGCGCGCCGACCCCCAGCGGCACCGCGGTGCGCCACGCCACCTCGCCGGACGCGAGGAAGATCGTCGTCGCGGCGGCGTTGACCAGCAGCACGATCAGGTTCTTCGCATGCGCCGCCGCGCGCGGCGCGACGCGCAGCCGCGCCAGCAGCGCCAGCACCATGAAGCTGTTGCCGCCGCCGTAGAAGCCGCCGTAGACCGCCAGCGGCGCCAGCCATCCGGCGACGGCACCCACGCGCACCGTCGCCGCAGCGTCTCCGCCCGCGGCCCGCGCGCCGCGGCTGTTCCAGGCGTAGAGCGCCGTTGCGAGAACGATGAGCCCCGGCAGCATGCGCTGGAACACCGGCGCCGGAGTCGCCAGCAGCACGCCCGCACCCACCGCTCCGCCCACGACGGCGACGAGCGCCACCGCCCGCCGCGTGCCCGCCCCGCCCAGCGCGACCAGGCTGCCCCGCGCATACCATCCCGTGGCCACCTGCCCCGGCAGCAGCGCGACGGTGGAGGTGAGGCTGGCGACGTCCGCGGGCATGCCGAACGCCGCCAGCGCCGCGACGACGACGATCGGTCCTCCGCCGGCGAGCGCATTCATCGCCCCCGCGGCGAGCCCCAGCAGCAGGATGAGGACGATCGAATCGTACATGGACGCACGACAGTCGCACGTCACCGACGCGGCAGAAAGGCGAGGCGAGGGTAAGCAGGGCGAGGGAAAGTGGCGGAGAGGGTGGGATTCGAACCCACGGTACCCGTGAGGGCACGCCGCATTTCGAGTGCGGTACAATCGACCACTCTGCCACCTCTCCGCAGAAGACTTACCGGAACGAGAAGGCCCGGTTGGCCGGTCGAAGGCGGGCCTCTAATGCCGGATTCGGCCCGACGCAAGCACCCGTGACGCAAGCCATGTTGTGCGGCGCGAAATCGTGCTTAGATGGACGGCATGTCGCCGACCGATCACCTTCCCGACGTTGCCGCCGATCCCGTCGCGCCTCCCGTTTCGCACGCGCGCTTCTCCATCGGCGACGTCGTGCGCCACCGGCTGCTCGAGTTTCGCGGCGTGATCTTCGACGTCGATCCCGTCTTCGCGAACACGGAGGAATGGTACCAGTCCATCCCGGAGACGCTGCGCCCCCGCAAGGACCAGCCGTTCTACCACCTGCTCGCCGAGAATGCCGAATCGAGCTACATCGCCTATGTCAGCCAGCAGAACCTGGTGCCCGACGACAGCGACGATCCGGTCGAGCATCCCGCCATCGCCGGCCTGTTCGACCGGTCCGCCGACGGGCGCTACGGATTGAAGCGGCTCCACCGCCACTGAGGTGCGCGGAAACGGGCGTGCGGGCGGGCGGCGAGGTTGACAGCACCGCCCCTTTCACCTAGCTGCGCCGCTTCTCCCGCAGGGCCTGGCGCCTCGTGGGCCATGACATTTGGGAAGTGATTCGAGCCATGTTCGCTATCGTGCGCACTGGCGGCAAGCAGTATCGCGTCGCCGCCGGAGACAAGATCGTCGTCGAGAAGATCGAGGGTGAGGCCGGTTCGTCGGTCACGCTCGGCGATATCCTGCTGGCCGGCGAGGGTTCGGATCTGAAGCCGACCGACGGGCTGACCGTCGCGGCGGAGATCGTCGCCCAGGCGAAGGGCGAGAAGGTGATCGTGTTCAAGAAGCGTCGCCGCCACAACTATCGTCGCCGCAACGGCCACCGCCAGAACCACACGATCCTGAAGATCGTGTCGGTCGGCTGAAGCCCGTAGCGCGAAAGGAACAGACACAATGGCACACAAGAAAGCAGGCGGTTCGTCGCGCAACGGTCGCGATTCGGCCGGTCGTCGCCTCGGCGTGAAGAAGTTCGGCGGGCAGGAAGCCATCGCCGGCAACATCCTGGTGCGTCAGCGCGGGACGAAGTTCTACCCGGGCCGCAACGTGGGCATCGGCAAGGACCACACGCTGTTCGCGCTGGTCGACGGCCGCGTGTCGTTCCACGACGGCAAGCTGGGCCGAAAGTTCTGCTCGGTCGACATTATGGCGGAAGCGGCCGAATAACATCGGGTGACCGGACGGGTTGCCCACTGGGTGACCCGGTGCCCTCGCGAAGGGGGCCAGCCAAGACAAGGGAGCCGGGTCCGCCCAGGCTCCCTTTTTTCTTGCTCCCTCAACACCGGTTGTCGCCCGGCCGTCACGATCACGGTTTAGCGGCGCCGGACAGGCGAGGAGAGCGCCCATGTTCGCGTTGACGCAGAGACTGACGCTACGGCCCGGCTGGGCGGAGGATGCCCCCGCGCTGGCACGTGCGATCGGCCACGAGACGGTCGTCCGCAATCTCGCCCGCGCGCCCTGGCCCTACGCGCTGGGCGATGCCGAGGCGTTCCTGTCGCTACCCCGCGCCGCCGACGAGCCGCGCTTCCAGATCGTACGGCGCGGCGACGGCCAGTTGATCGGCGGCATCGCGCTGGTGCGCGAGGAGCATGGACACGAGCTCGGCTACTGGCTCGCGCCCGATCACTGGCATCGCGGCTACGCGACCGAGGCGGGCCGGGCGGTGGTGGAGATGGCGCGTCACGCGCTGGGCCTCAAGCGCATCCACGCGCGCCACCATGTCGACAATCCGGCCTCGGGCCGCGTGCTGCGCAAGCTGGGCTTCGTCGAGACCGGCCGCGGCGAGAGCGCCTCGCTCGCCCGCGGCGGAACGGTGGCGAGCGTCGAGATGCTGCTCGACCTCGCCGAGGCGGACGTGCCGGCGGAGCCGGCGATGGCGGCCTGACGTGACACGAGGCGGGCAGCCCCCCCTGCCCGCCTCGCTCAGCCTTCGCGGCAGAAGATGTTCTTGCCCTTCGTCCCCACCTCGCCGCGCTCCCCTTCGGCGAGGTCCACGCTCGCCTCGCCCTTCTTCGAGCCGACGACCACGCGGATCGGGCCGGCGACGCGGCAGACGATGTCCGACTTCACCTGCTTGCAGGCGTCCTGCATCTGCCCGGCCGTGGTGCCCTCGACCGGCTGAACCATGAAGCTGACCCCGGCGCTCCCGCCGAACAGCATCGCGCCGACGCCGAACATGCCCGCCTTCCACGTTGTGGGCGTACCGGGCTTCGCCGCCTCCGGCTTCAGCCCCAGTTGCGGTGCCAGCCGTGCGCACACCCCGCCGGGGGGTGCCGCCACCGGTGGCTGCTGCGCCGCCGCCGCGACCGGCAGCACGAGCGCCAGCCACCCCCATTTACGCACCATCTCTCTCTCGCCCCCGCCCTCGTCTCGCCCGGACCGTGTGCGGCTTCTTCACCTGCGTCAAGCCGCCCGCGGCAGTACCGCGGCCTCGTAGTCGCTTTCGGCCAGCGCGATCAGCGCGCGGTCGTCGTGCTTCCACGGGTGGAAGCCGGGCAGGAAGTACGCGAACCAGACCCCCGCCACCTTGCGCGCCATGCCGGGGTTGCCGAAGGCGTACCACGCCATCCTTGCCCACGCCCGCGGCCCCGTGATCCCGTCCTGCCGCAGCAGTTCCGCCATGCCGCGCGCGCGGCCGTGGAAGAATCGCCAGGTGGTGACGAGCATTACCAGCGACTTGATCCGCCAGCGCGTGAAGCGCGGCCAGTCGCGCGTCGCGTGCAGCCAGGTATCGTAGGCGACGCCCTTGTGCTCGATCTCCTCCGCCGCGTGCCACAGCCACAAGGCGCGCGCCTGCTCCTCCGCCCCGGCGAGGTGCCGGGGGTTCGCGATCAGTTCGTGCGCCAGCATCGCGGTGAAATGCTCCAGCGCCGTCGTCGCCGCCAGCGCGCCGATCGGCGGCCGCCCCTTCGTCAGCGCCAGCGCGGCATCGACGTCGCGGTCGAGCAACGTCACGTCATAGCCCTGATCGGCGACGTGGCGGTTGAAGGCGAGGTGCTCGCGCGTGTGCAGCACTTCCTGCTTGATGAAGGCGTTGATCTCTCGCTCCAGCCGCGGCGGCGTGCCCTCTCGAAAGCGGCGCACGCTGTCGACGAAGAACCCCTCCCCCTTCGGAAACGTCACCGACAGCGCGTTGTAGAAGGCGGTGGCGTAGGGATCGTCGTTCAGCCACCAGCGCCGGATCGCCGCACCGCGGCCGAAGCGCCGGTCGCGCGGCGTGATGGCGAGATCGGCGGGCGTTGTTGCTTTCGGCACGAGAATCTCCGAACAATCGTGAATGAGGCTTGCTTACATCTGTGTAAATAGAGTGCCGCGATGACGCTGGCAACCCCTCCGCGGCGACGGCTGTCGCCCGAGGCCTCGCGCGAGGCGTCGCTGGACGCCGCGCGCGCGCTGCTGGTGGAGCAAGGACCGCAGGCGGTGACGCTGAAGGCGGTGGCGGCACGGGTCGGGCGCACGCACGCGAACCTGCTGCACCATTTCGGCTCCGCGGACGGCCTGCAGAAGGCGCTGATCGCCCGCATGGCGGGCGGGATCGTGGGCACCATCCGCGAGGCGGTGGTCCGCTCGCGCGAGGTGCAGGACCCGGCCGAGGTGGTGGAACTCGTCTTCGACGCCTTCGGGAGCAACGGCGCGGGCGCGCTCGCCAGCTGGATGATCCTGAACGGCAACGAGGACGCGCTCGACCCGATCCTGACGGCGATCCACGACCTGGTCGAAGAACTGGCCGCGGAGCACGACGACGGCGTGCCGATCCATGACGAGACGCTGCAACTGGTGCTGATGGCGCTGGGCGACGCGCTGCTCGGCGCACCGATGGCCCGCGCGCTCGGCCTGCCGCGCGACCGCGCGCGGCAGATCGCGCGCGCGATGCTGCTGAAGGACCGAGGAGCATAGGACGGGCGGCCTTTCCTCCGCCCCGCCGCGGGCGAAGCCCGCGTCGTCGGCCGATGCGCGCCGGCCGGGCGGCCGCATAGTGCTTTAGCGCCGCTAAAGCGCTAAGCGGCTCGCCATGCATTTTCTCGATCAAGCGAAAATCTTCGTCCGCTCGGGCGCCGGCGGTCCCGGCGCCGTCAGTTTCCGGCGGGAGAAGTTCATCGAATACGGCGGGCCGGACGGCGGCGACGGCGGCAAGGGCGGCGACATCGTGTTCGAGGCGGTGGCCGGCCTCAACACGCTGATCGACTTCCGCTACACGCAGCATTTCCGTGCCCAGCGCGGCATCGGCGGATCGGGCAGCAACCGCACGGGCGCGGGCGGGCGCGACCTGGTGATCGAGGTGCCGGTCGGCACGCAGATCCTGGCCGACGACGAGGAGCGCACCCTGCTGCTCGACCTGACGCGGGTCGGCCAGCGCGAGGTGTTCCTGCGCGGCGGCGATGGCGGGCGCGGCAATGCCAGCTACAAGACGTCGACCAACCGCGCGCCGCGCCAGCACGGCACCGGCTGGCCCAGCGAGGAGGCGTGGGTGTGGCTGCGGCTGAAGCTGCTGGCGGACGCAGGTCTCGTCGGCCTGCCCAACGCGGGCAAGTCCACCTTCATCAACGCCGTCACCAACGCGCAGGCGAAGGTGGGCGCCTACGCCTTCACCACCACCCGGCCGCAGCTGGGCGTGGTGCGCCATCGCCAGCGCGAGTTCGTCGTCGCCGACATCCCCGGCCTGATCGAGGGCGCGGCGGAGGGCGCGGGGATCGGCGACCGCTTCCTCGGCCATATCGAGCGGTGCCGCGTGCTGCTCCACCTGGTCGACGCCAACGACGCCGACGTGGCGGAAAGCTATCGCATCGTGCGCGACGAGCTGGAGGCCTATGGCGCCGGGCTGGCGGAGAAGCCGGTGGTCGTCGCGCTGAACAAGATCGACACGCTGGACGACGAGCTGATCGCCGCGCTCTCCGCCGAGCTGGAGGACGCGAGCGGCGCGCCGGTCGTGCCCGTCTCCGGCGCGGCGGGCACCGGCATCGACTGGGTGCTGGACCAGTTGCTGGAGCACATCCCGGACAAGGGCGCGGCGGCCGTGCCGTCCGACGACGTGGGCGAGGACGCGCTGGACTGGTCGCCGCTGTGACGGTGTCAACGCCGACTTAACCCCGTTTCGCTATGCCCGCCGCAGCTAGGGAGCGGCAGGTGCATCGGAACGACGCGACGGGCATGGTGGCGATGGCGGGGGCGATCCCTTGCGTCGACCTCGGCGAGCGACTGCGCATGTTCTGCTTCACCGATCGCGACGCGCAGGTCGCGCGCCGGGTGTGGACGATCATCGAACCGCACGCCGCGCGGCTCAGCGCGGTGCAGGTGGACGGCTGGTTCGACATCCTGCCGGCGAGCGGCGCGGTCGACCGCGCCCGCCTGATCGCGCGGGGCGTGGAGGACATGCGCGGCCGCTTCACCGATTTGCGCGACGACGCCTGGGTGGTACGCGGCGCCAAGCGGGTGGAGCAATTGCTCGCGCGGCAATGCCCGCTCACCCTGCTGCTCGCGCTCGGCAGCCGCGTGGCGGCGATGACGCTGGACCTGATCGCGGAACACGCCGGCTGCACGCGCGAGGAGCAGTCGGACATCAACGCGCTATTCTTCCGCCTGCGCTCGCTGGAGTGCGACGTCTACGCCACCATCCACGCCGACCGGTTGCGCAAGGACGCGCGCGACGCGCGCCAGCGGCTGTCGGACACGTTTCGCGACGGGGTCGCCAACGTGGTCGCCGCCGCCACCGCGGACGGCGCGGCGCTGCGCGACGATGCGGCGCACAGCACCGCGGCGGCGCGCAGCGTGATGGGACAGGCGAGCGAGATCGCCACCGCGGCGGAGCAATCCGCCTGCGCGATGCGCGACGCGGCGTCGGTCGCCGCCGGGCTGGTCTGCGCGATCGAGGAAGCGCGGCTGGAGGTCGCGTCGGCGAGCGAGATCGCGGATCGCGCCGCCGGGCAGGCGGGCGAGGCGGTCGCCATGTCGGAGGCGCTGTCGGGCCATGTCCGCTCGATCGAAACGATCCTCAACCTGATCCGCAGCGTGGCGGGGCAGACGAACCTCCTGGCGCTCAACGCCACAATCGAGGCGGCGCGCGCGGGCGATGCCGGGCGCGGGTTCGCCGTGGTCGCGCAGGAAGTGAAGAGCCTGGCCAATCAGACCGCGCGCGCGACCGACGAGATCGCGGCGCAGATCGCCGCGATCCAGGCGGCGACCAGCGGCACGGTCGACGCCTCCGCCTCGATCCGCACCACGGTGGGCGAGGTGCAGAAATCGGGCGAGCGCATCCGCGCGGTGATGGAGGCGCAGGCACGCACCGTGTCCATCATCACCGCCGCGGTGGACGAGACCGCGCTGGCGGCCGGCACGATGTCCGGCGCGATCGCGGTGATCCGGCGCGATACGGAGACGATGGTGGGGGCGATCGACGGCGTCGACCGCGGCTTCGACCGCCTCGACGGCCAACTCGTCGCCTTGCAGGCCAGCGCGGCGGACTTCGCGGGGCGGGTCGCCGCCTGATCCGCGCGCGGATCATCGCGATTGGCGCGGATGCGCCGTCGCGATAAGGCGGCCGGGTGACGCTGTTCGCCCCTTCCGATTGTGCGCGCCTGATCGTCAAGGTCGGCTCGGCGCTGCTGGTCGATGCCGACGGGTCGGTGCGGCGCGACTGGCTGACAATGCTGGCGCGCGACGTGGCCGCGCGGACGCGCGGCGGGCAGCAGGTGGCGATCGTGTCCTCCGGCGCGATCGCGCTCGGCGCGCGGCGGCTCCGCCTGCCCAAAGGCGGACGCGCCAGTCTGGAGGATGCGCAGGCCGCTGCCGCCACCGGGCAGATCGCGCTGAGCCAGACCTGGGCCGAGGTGCTGGCGGCGGAGGGCCTCACCGCCGCGCAGATGCTGGTGACGCTGGGCGACCTGGAGGAGCGGCGCCGCTACCTCAACGCCGCCGCCACGCTGAACCGCCTGCTGGGCTTGGGCGTCGTGCCGATCATTAACGAGAACGATTCGGTCGCCACCGAGGAGATCCGCTTCGGCGACAACGACCGGCTCGCCGCGCGCGTGGCGCAGGCGGCGGGGGCGCAGGGCGTGGTGCTGCTGTCCGACGTCGATGGCCTCTACGATCGCAATCCCGCGTTGCCGGGCGCGGTGCACGTCGCCCGCGTCGAGCGCATCGACGCGGGCGTGGAGGGCATGGCGGACCGCGGCTCGGCCTCCGGCATGGGGTCGGGCGGCATGGTGTCGAAGATCGCGGCGGCGCGCATCGCCAACGCCGCCGGCGCGCACCTCGCCATCGCATCGGGCCGGGTGGCGAATCCGCTGTCCGCGGGCGTGCGCCACACGCTGTTCGTCGCCGAGCGCGCGGCGCGGGCGCGCAAGGCGTGGCTGGCCGGCGGGCTGACCGCGGCCGGCGCGATCCACGTCGATGCCGGCGCGGCGCGGGCGCTTGCCGAAGGGCGCAGCCTGCTGGCCGCCGGGGCGACGCGGGTGGAGGGCGCCTTCGCGCGGGGCGACCTGGTGACGATCGAGGGCCCGGCGGGCACGCTGGCGCGCGGCCTCAGCGAATACGACGCCACGGACGCGCGCCGTCTGCTCGGCCGCCGCAGCGAGGAGCATGAGGCGCTGCTGGGCTACGCCCCGCGCGCCGCGCTGGTCCACCGCACGCACATGGCGCTGCTGTGATCCTCGCCGTCACCGGCGGCACCGGCTTCGTCGGTGCGCGCCTGATCGACGCCGCGCTGGCGGCGGGGCATCAGGTCCGCGCGCTGACCCGCCGGCCGCAGCCCGCGCGCGCGGGCGTCACCTGGGTGCCCGGCGCGCTGGACGACGCCGCGGCGCTCTCCACGCTCGTCTCCTCCGCCGACGCCTTGGTGCACGCGGCGGGCGTGCTCGGCGCGACGACGCGGGCGGCCTTCGTCGCCGGCAACGTGGAGGGGACCCGCGCCGTCGTCGAGGCGGCGAAGGTGTGGGCGATCCCCCGCATCGTCCACGTCTCCTCGCTCGCCGCGCGCGAGCCGTCGCTGTCCGATTACGGCTGGTCCAAGGCGGAGGGCGAGCGGCTGGTCGCCGACAGCCACCTGCCCTGGACCATCGTGCGCCCCCCCGCGGTCTACGGCCCCGGCGACCACGAGCAGCGCGACCTGTTCCGGCTGGCGAAGCTGGGCCTCGCCGTGATGCCGCCGCCGGGGCGCCTGTCCGCGATCCACGTCGACGATCTCGCCGGGCTGCTGCTCGCGCTGGCGGCGGCGCCCGCCGACCATGCCCTGTACGAGCCCGAGGGGCCGGACGGGGCGATGACGCACGGGACGTATTTCGACGCGATCGGGGCCGCGGTGGGCCGGCGCGTGCTGGCCCTTCCCCTCCCCGCCGCGCTGCTGCGCGCCGCGTCGCGTGCCGACCGGCTGCTGCGCCGCGAGGGCGCGAAGCTGACCGCCGACCGCGTCGCCTACATGGTCCATCCCGACTGGACCGCCGACCCGGCCAAGGCACCGCCTGCCGCCCTGTGGCGCCCGCGCATCGCGCTGAGGGAGGGGATGGCCGACGCGGCACGATGGTATCGCGCCCAAGGCTTGCTATAGCGCCGCCGAACTCCCGCCGCATTCGAAGGCCAGCACAGCATCATGAGCGACCGCCAGTCCATCCTCGACGCCGTCACGGCGCAGATCGAACCCTTCAACAAGAAGGGCGTCGCCGTCACCGAGGCGACCACCTTCCAGGGCGACCTGGAATGGGATTCGCTGACCGTGATGGATTTCGTCGCCGCCATCGAGGACGAGTTCGACATCATCATCACGATGAACATGCAGGCCGAGATCGAGACCGTCGGCCAGCTCGCCGACGCGGTCGCCAAGCTGAAGGGCTGACATGACCGACGCCGGATCCGCCGCCGACGCGCTGCCCGCCGACCCCGCGCCGGTCGCGCCGGAACGCGACCTGTTCAGCAAGTTCGACGCGCTGATCGCGGAGCGCGAGGCGTTGCTGTCCTCCGGCGTGCGCGACCCCTTCGGCATCGTGATGGAGCGCGTGCTGGGACCGACCACTGCGGTGATCCGCGGGCGCGAGACGATCCTGGCCGGCACCTACAATTACATGGGCATGACCTTCGATCCGGACGTGATCGCCGCGGGCAAGGCGGCACTGGAGACGTTCGGCAGCGGCACCAACGGCAGCCGGATGCTGAACGGCACGTTCCGCGACCACGTGGAGGCGGAGGAGGCGCTGAAGGCGTTCTACGGCGCGACCTCGGCCATGGTCTTCTCCACCGGCTATCAGGCGAACCTGGGCATCATCTCGACCATCGCGGGTCGCGGCGAGTACGTGATCCTCGACGCGGACAGCCATGCCTCCATCTACGACGGCTGCAAGATGGGCGACGCGGAGATCGTGCGCTTCCGCCACAATTCCGTCGCCGACCTCGACAAGCGGCTCGGCCGCCTGCCCACCGAGCCGGGCAAGCTGGTCGTGCTGGAGGGCGTCTACTCGATGATGGGCGACCTCGCCCCGCTGCGCGAGATGGTGGCGGTGTCGAGGAAGCATGGTGCCATGGTGCTGGTGGACGAGGCGCACTCGATGGGCTTCTTCGGCCGCCACGGCCGCGGCGTGTACGAGGAACAGGGGCTGGAGCTGGGCCGCGACGTCGATTTCGTCATCGGCACCTTCTCGAAGTCGGTCGGCACGGTCGGCGGCTTCTGCATCAGCAGCCATCCCAAGTTCGAGGCGATGCGCCTCGCCTGCCGACCCTATATCTTCACCGCCAGCCTGCCGCCGTCGGTGGTGGCGACCGCGGCGACGTCGATCCGCAAGCTGATGGACGCGCAGGGCAAGCGCGAGCAGCTGTGGCGCAATGCGCGGCACCTGCACGGCAGCCTGAAGGCGTTGGGCTTCCGCCTGGGCACCGAGGCCGCCGACAGCGCGATCGTCGCCGTCATCCTCGACACGCAGGAACAGGCGGTGGCGATGTGGCAGGCGCTGCTGGAGGCGGGCCTGTACGTCAACGTCGCGCGCCCGCCCGCCACGCCCGCCGGCCTCTTCCTGCTGCGCTGCTCGTTGTGCGCCGAACATACCGCCGACCAGCTGGAACGGATCGTCGCGATGTTCGCCGACGCGGGCCGATCGGTCGGCGCAATTAACTGATCCGTAACCACCCGAGTCATTATGGGTATCCTCGGCGCATGGACTTGCCCACGCCGGATGGATTAAACCCTTGTACGTGAGCGGGAACGAAGTCGCACGCATCCCGGGGGGGATGGCGTCGTCATGGCGCACCATCACCCTGGTGGTGGTCGCGACCATGGCCGTTCTCGTCATGGCGGCGCTGGTGGTGACGGTCGGCGAGGTCAACCGGCAGCGCGACCGCGCACTGGAAGCGCAGCGCCATTCCTACGACGTCATGATCCTGGTGCGCACGCTACAGGGCACGATCGCGCGATCGGAGGCGGCGCTGGGCCGCTACGTCATCTCCACCGACCAGTCGCTCGGACAGCTTTATTTCGAGGACTGGCGCCGCGCCGGTGAGACGATCGAGCGGCTGGGCAAGCTGACCCGCGACAATCCGCAGCAGCGCGAGCGCATCGCCACGCTGCGCACCGCCTTTCGCGAGCGCGGTGCCGAGCTGGCGCTGACCGCGCTCAGCACCAACTACCGCCGCAACAACCAGGCGCTGTCCCGCTTCTACCAGGCGCGCGAGGGCGCGGCGCTGCGCGCGATCAACGCCGCGGTGGACGGGCTGATCGCCGACGAGCGCCAGCTGCTGCAGGATCGCACGACCGACGCGATGACCGCGGTGACGCGCACGACGCTGGCGGCGAAGATCCTGGCGCTGGCGGGCGTGTCGCTGGTGCTGGGCGTGGTGCTGCTCGGCTGGCTCACCATGCGCGCGCTGTCGGAGCGCGCGATGGCGCGCGCGGAGGCGGAGGCGGAGCGGCAGCGCGCCGACGAGCTGGCCGCCGCGGTGACGGAAGCGACGGACGCGCTGCACGCGCAGGAGGCGCAATTGCGCCAGTCGCAGAAAATGGATGCGATCGGCAAGCTGACCGGCGGAATCGCGCACGATTTCAATAACATGCTGGCCGTCGTTCTAGGCGGACTGGAACTGTCGCGACGCGGGCTGGACGCCGGCGCGCAGCGGAGCGAGGTGTTGCGCCACATCGACAGCGCGCACGAGGGCGCCACCCGCGCCGCCGCGCTCACCCGCCGCCTGCTCGCCTTCGCGCGGGAGACCGCGGTCGATCCTGTCACCATCGACGCCGCCACGCTGTTCGCCGACATGGCCGACCTGCTCGGTCGCACGCTGGGCGACGGCGTGACGATGACGTTCGAGGATGCCAGCCGCGGCTGGACCGCCGCCGCGGACCTCGTCCAGCTGGAGAACGGCCTGGTCAATCTGGCGGTCAACGCGCGCGACGCCATGGACGGGCGCGGCACGCTGACCCTTCGCGCCGAGGCGATCACGCTTGCCGCCGCTGACGCGGGGGCGCTCACCTGCGGCGACTATCTCGCCATCGCGGTGCAGGACAGCGGCGGCGGCATGACGGCGGACGTGCTGGAACGCGTGTTCGAGCCGTTCTTCACCACAAAGCCGGTCGGCAAGGGCACGGGGCTCGGCCTCAGTCAGGTCTTCTCCTTCGCGCGCCAGTTCGACGGCGACGTCCGCATCCGTTCCGCGCCGGGCGCGGGCACCGTGGTCACCATCCTCCTCCCCCGCGCCGCCGCCGCGCCCGCCGCCCCGCCCGCGCCGGAGGTGGTCGCCACACCGGCCGGCGCGCCACGCGCGCTGTCGATCCTGGTGGTGGAGGACGATGCCCGCGTGCTCGCCACCACGCTGGGCGCGCTGAAGGAACTGGGCCATCACGCGATCGGCTGCGGCGACCCGCTCGACGCTCCGACGGTGATCGCCGCGATGGAGCGGTGCGACCTCATCGTCTCCGACGTGCTGATGCCCGCGCGCACCGGGCCGGAGATGGTCGCCGCCCTGCCCGCCGCCTTCGCCGCGGTGCCGGTGCTGTTCGTCACCGGATACGCCGGCGACATGGAGGCGGGGATCGACCTCGCCGGCCGGCCGGTGCTGCGCAAGCCGTTCACGCTGACCGCGCTGGAGCACGCGGTGGCCGAGGCCGCGGGCGCCGAGCTGCCCGGCGCGGAGCGGCAACTGGCCGCCGAATGAGCGAAATCCGCTGCTGACGCACGGCGAACACGTCCCTATAGCGGGGCTCCCGCCCTCCTTCGACAAGCGAAGACACCGCCGCAGCCCATGACATCGATCGACCGCTACATGGCCCGGCTGATCGCGCTGCCGCTGTTCTCCACGCTGCTGATCGCGGCGATGCTGCTGGTGCTCGACCGCATGCTGCGGCTGTTCGACTTCGTCGCGACGCAGGGCGGGCCGGTCAGCGTGGTGTGGAAGATGCTGGCAAACCTGATGCCCGAGTATTTGGGCCTCGGCATTCCGATCGGCCTGATGCTCGGCATCCTCCTCGCCTTCCGCCGCATCGCCACGTCGAGCGAGCTGGACGTGATGCGCGGCGTGGGCATGAGCTACAGCCGGCTGCTGCGCGTGCCGTACTTCTTCGCCATCGTCCTCGCCGCGCTGAACATCGCGATCGTCGGCTACGTCCAGCCCAAGGCGCGCTACAATTACGAGCAGCTGCGCTTCGAGCTGCGCACCGGCGCGCTGGGCGCCTCGATCAAGGTGGGCGAGTTCGCGCACCTGGGCGATCGCATGACGCTGCGCATCGAGCAGAGCCGCGACCAGGGGCGCAAGCTGTCGGGCATCTTCGTCCACGCCGTCAGCCCCAAGGGCGACTGGGTGGGCGTGACCGCGCAGACCGGGCAGTTCCTGGCGACCGACGATCCCAACGTCATCATCTTCCGCCTGACCAACGGCACGCTGATCCACAACCGTAACGGCTTCAACACGCCGCGCACGCTCACCTTCACCGCGCACGACCTGCCGATCGACCTGCCGCGATTCGAGAGCTTCCGCGCGCGCGGCGGCAAGAACCTGGAATATACGCTGGTCGAACTCGCGAAGCTCGGCAAGAACGCGCAGACCGAGGCGCAGCGCGACGGCAGCCGGGCGGAATTCCACTTCCGCATCGTCGAGGTGGCGATGATGTTCCTGCTGCCGCTGCTGGCGGTCGCGCTGGGCGTACCGCCCAAGCGATCGACGTCGGCGCTGGGCGTGTTCCTGTCCATCGTGATGGTCGTGACCTATCACAAGATCAACCAATACGCCGCCTCGCTGGGCGAGCGCGGCGACCTGGATCCCGCCATCGCGCTGTGGGTGCCGTTCGCCTTGTTCGCGGCGCTGATCCTGTGGATGTACCATACGCTGGCGCACGTGCCCGGCGGGCAGCCGATCGGCGCGCTGGAGCGGTTCTTCGGCAAGGCGTGGAAGGCGATCAGCCGTCGCCTGCCCGGCCGCCGGCGGGAGACCGCGCCGGCATGAGCAGCTTCTTCCCCTCGCGCACCGTCGCGCTCTACATGGCGCGGCTGTTCCTCGTCCGCACCTTCGCCATCCTCGCCGGGCTCGTGCTGGTGCTCCAAGCGCTCGACCTGCTGAGCGAGAGTGGCAAGATCCTGTCCGTCGCCAGCAACGGCGACGCGCAGGTGTGGCGCTACGTCTCGCTGCGCGCGCCGCAGATCGTGGCGCGGTTCCTGCCCTTCTCCGTGCTGCTGGGCACGATCCTGACGCTCATCACGATGAACCAGAACAGCGAGATCATCGCGCTGAAGGCGGGTGGCCTGTCCGCGCACCAGGTGCTGGCGCCGCTGGTCGTCGCCAGCCTGGGGGTGGCGGGCTTGAGCTTCGTGTTCAACGACGCCGTCGTCGCGCCGGGCACCGCCACGCTGAACGCCTGGCAGAAGGTGAACTACCAGCCGCTGCCGCTCGACCGCGGCGACCGCAGCAACGTGTGGGTGCGCGCGGACAACAACCTGATCGAGGCGGACCAGATCCGCGGGCGCGGGAACGCGGCGGTGCTGGGCGGCGTCACCGTCTACGAACGCAGCGCCGACGGCAGCCTCACCGGGCTGATCTACGGCCGGCAGGGGCGGCGCGAGGGCGAGGGCTGGCGCATCGCGCCGGTGCAGCGCTTCGACGTCGCCAGCGGCGCGGTGGCGCGGTCGCCGAGCATGATCGTCGGCCGCGGCGTGACGCCGGACCAGTTCACGCTCGCCAGCGTCGACGCGGACGGCCTGTCTTTCCTCGCCCTGCGCGCCGCGATCGGGGACCTCAAGGATGCCGGGCGCCCGACCAAGGCGCTGGAAGGCGCGCTGTGGCACAAATTGTCCGGCCCGCTGTCGGCGGTGCTGATGCCGCTGCTGGGCGCGGTCGCCGCCTTCGGTATCGCGCGGTCGGGGCAGCTGTTCGTCCGCGCCGTGATCGGCATGGCGCTGGGCTTCACCTATTTCGTCGCGGACAATTTCGCGCTGGCGATGGGCAATCTCGGTGCCTACCCGCCGTTCCTCGCCGCCTGGGCGCCGTTCCTGCTGTTCCTGCTGATCGGCGAGGCGGTGCTGCTGCGGACGGAGGAGTGACCGGTCCCGTACTCCGCTGAGGCGGGACCCCGGAGCCGCCGGGGGATATCGTCCGTAGCCCTGGGCTCCCGCCTGCGCGGGAGACGATGATCCTACCGCGTCACCATCGTCGACTTGGCGATCTTCCACACCAGCCCCGGCATCCCGCGATAGCTCGCCTTGTGGTACGGCGAGTCCGCCGCCAGCAGCGCGGAGATGCGGCGGTGCGCCTCGCCGAGGTGATGGTAGGGCACACCCGGCAGCAGGTGGTGCAGCGCGTGGTAGCGCAGCCCCACCGGGGCCCACAGCATCGGCAGCAGCGCGGGCGGCGGCACGTTGACCGTGTCGAGATACTGCGCGGTGACGGTCATCGCCTCGCCCTCGTTCTCCCACAGGTGCGCGACCAGCGTGCGCAGCTGGTTCACCACCGCCACGCCGGCGGCGACCGCCATGCCGATCGCGAAGGCGCGGATCGAGATCACGCCCGTCGCCACCATCGCGACCAGCGCGAGCGCCCACAGGCTGCACGCGGCCTCCAGCCGGTTCCACAGCGACTTCGCCTCGCCCTCCGGCATGCGGCGGCGAAAGTGCGGGTTGATCGCCAGCGCGGAATAGCGCTCCACCACCGCCCGGCGCAACGACGGCACCAGCAGCGACAGCGGCGACAGCAATGCATAGCGGATCAGCAATCCGACCGGCGCCAGCGCGCTGACGAGGATGAAGACCGGCAGCGTCCACGGCTTCATCAGCGCGAGCGGCAGATATTCCGGATCCTCGCTGGTGCCGTAGCGGGTCTTCGCGTGGTGCAGATTGTGCACGCCCTCGTACATGAACGACGGGATCAGCATGGGCACGCCGACCAGTACGTTCCACCCGGCGCGGAAGTGCGGCAGATTCGCGTGTTTCATGTGGCTGACTTCGTGGATGAAGCTCATGGCGCGGTACAGCGCCAGCATCGACACGACCGCCAGCACGACCGTCCACCCCGTCGACGCGACCGTCACCGCGCCCACCAGCGCCGCATAGCCGACCAGCGCCGACGCGATCAGGTCGCCCCAGTAGATCGCCGCGTTGGGCGTGTTCAGGTCGCGCGTCGCCTCCGCGGCGGCCTTCAGCATCGCGCGATCGTCGGCGACGGCGAGGCGCGCGGGCGCGGCGGATCGATCGAAGGTGAGCGTGGTCATGGCGCTGGTCATTGGCCCAACATAGTGGCGACACGGTGACGTTTCACGCCCCGCTCCCGCCACGTTGCCGCGCAAATGCTCGCTCGCCATGATCGACCCGTCCGTTTAACCGGAGCAGCCATGATCGAGATCGTCCCCGTCCACACGAAGCGCCAGCGCCAGGCCTTCGTCGACCTGCCCTTCCGGCTCTACCGCGACGATCCGAACTGGGTGCCACCGCTGACGGGCGAGGCGCTGGGCCTCATCACGCCCGAGAAGAACGGCTGGTTCAGCCACGCCAAAGCGCAGCTGTTCCTGGCGATGCGCGGCGGCGCGGTGGTGGGGCGCATCTCCGCGCACATCGATACGCTGGCGCAGGACATGCCAGCCGAGCGGGGCTTCGGCCCGGGATCGGGCCAGTGGGGCCTGATGGATGCGGAGGACGAGGGCGTGTTTCGCGCGCTGCTGGAGCGCGCCGAGGAATGGTTGCGCGGCGAGGGCGTCACCTTTGCGCTCGGCCCGATCAGCATGTCGATCTGGGAGGAGCCGGGGCTGCTGATCCAGGGGTACGACCATCCGCCCACGGTGATGATGGGGCACCACAAGCCGGCGTATCGCGCGTGGATCGAGGCGGCGGGCTACGAACCGGTCAAGCAGCTGCTCACCTACGACCTCGACATCACGCAGGAATTTCCGCCGCTGGTGCGTCGTATCATCCGGTCGGGCGAGAACAACCCGTCCATCGTGATCCGCGAGGTGGACAAGCGGAAGTTCTTCGAGGAGGCGCAGATCATCCTCGATATCCTGAATGATGCCTGGTCGGACAATTGGGGCTTCGTCCCGCTGACCGAGCCGGAGATCGCCGACGTCGGCGTGAAGCTGAAGCCGATCGTCTTCAACGACCTGATCCGTATCGCCGAGCTGGACGGCAAGCCCGTCGCCTTCATGATCACGCTCCCCGACCTGAACGAGGCGATCAGGCCGCTGAACGGGTCGCTGCTGCCGTTCGGCTGGGCGAAGCTGCTGTGGTGGCTGCGCAAGCCGCGGGTGCGCACGATGCGCGTGCCGCTGATGGGCGTGCGCAAGGAGCTGCAATCATCGCGGCTGGCCGGGCAGCTCGCCTTCATGATGATCGAGGCGATCCGCAAGGCGTCGGTCGACCATTACGGCGCGTCACGCGGCGAGATCGGCTGGGTGCTGGACGACAACCAGGGGATGAATTCCATCGCCACCGCGATCGAGAGCCGGGTCAACAAGGTGTATCAGGTCTACCGCCGGACGCTGTGACCGCGACGGGGCGACAGGACGGGGCGACCCG
>NZ_JAAVJH010000023.1 GCF_012035195.1 Sphingomonas corticis | reverse complement strand
TACCAGCATCCCGATCTCGCCGCCTGACACACCGCCAAGCGAGCAGCCTAGACCACCGGGATGAGGGGTCCTTTTTCGACGCCGATCACCCCGCTACCGGGGTCCCTTTTCCACGCCGATCCACAGTGGAGGCGAGCGCGGATGGCACCGGTGGCGATGCGCGGCGCGTCAGGGTGGCGTACGTGCCGCTTTCGGAAGGCGTCGCCGCGGCCAGGAGGGATAGTCCGCATCGCGTCCTCGTGGCGCCGATGCTGGAACGGGAGGAGGACGTGGCCGTGCGGCGACGGCAGGACGGGGCCGCCTACCTCGTCACGCCTTCCGAGCTCGTCGGCAGGGCTCGCGCGGTGGTCTCCCGCGCCTACGAGGAGGAGGCGAGTCTCATCCTCATGCCCGAGATGGTGCTGACGCCCCGCGCGCTCGCCGCGTTCCGGCAGGAACTGCTCGACCGCCACTCCGAGCACTCCGAGCGGACGAACCGGCTGCCGCCCCTCTCCTACGCGCTCGTCGGCGTTGTCGAGGAGGTCGAAGATGGTGCCGCACGCCGCAACTACGTGGTCGTGCTCGACGGGACGGGGGAGGTGCTCGCCTCGCAGGACAAGCTGAGCCGATGGAACCTGCGACCCGACGAGCAGCAGCAGTACGAGCTGGCGCCTGTCGACGCTGCGGTGCCGGACCTCCTGCTCGAGCCGATCAGTCCGGCCGAGGAGGTCGTCGTCGTTGATCTTCCGGGCCTCGGTCGGCTCGTCGTGCTGATCTGCGCGGATATGGACGTCTCCGAACCTGGCGACTGGCTGTATGCCAACGCGGGGCTGGAGTGGGTGTACGCCCCGATCATGGACCGCACGCGCCGGCCCGTGCGGGCTCGCGGTCGCGTGGGTCCATGGATCGTCAGGCGCGCGCATCGGGCGGCGTGCGCCACGCGCGGTCGAGTCATCGTGACGAACAGCATGGCCCTGACGCCGGTGGTCAACCGCAGCAACGAACGACGCGGGCTTTCAGCGGATTATCCGCCATCGGTCGAATGTGACGTCGGTCTTCTGATAGACGGGCGCGACCAGGAGGTGACGTGCGAGCCGGTCGTGGTCGCCTTGGGCACGGCCGACGTCGCCGAGGTGAGGGACTGGAACGTCGGTTGGCAGACCTTCCTGGAGTGACGAGGCTGCGCCGAGACGACGCCGGTCGTACGTCCCGCCCTTCGCGCAGGCGCCGGCGGACGACGCGGAGGGCGGAGACCAAGCCGGCCGTTCGCGCGGCACGGACGCGGCGCTCACCCATCCCGCCTTGGACTTCGGTGCTGCTCGCGATCGGGCCACCCAGCGCGGAGCTGCCCGGCGACGTGGTTTCATCTACCGCAGCAGCGTGGGCGGGCGCGGCCGAGATCGTCGGAAGGAGCTGACGACATGGTCGACCTGCACGAGCGGCTTTCCGAGTACTCCTACGGGTATGGCGTGACCCGCGAGACGGAGTTGCGCCTGGAGAGCGAAGGTCTGAAGGCCGTCCCGTTCCTCCCGAGCCTCGTGCAGGAGGGCGAACTCGGCTTCGACGTCGCGTTCGACCGTCCAGGGGCGGCGCTGCTGCTGCAGTTCAAGCTCGGACAACTTCTCACGCGCTACCGCCGGAGTTCGCAAGGCGCGCCTGTGCCCGTTCTGGAGCGGCCGTTCTGGCGGTTCTCGATCGACACGGCGGAGCCCGACGGACAGTTCGAGGCGCTCCTGAAGGCGGAGCGGGACGGCGCGGAGGTCTACTACGCCGCGCCGCGTTTCTCCGATTGGGCTCACTACGCCACGCTGTT
This sequence comes from Sphingomonas corticis, assembly GCF_012035195.1. Taxonomy (GTDB): domain Bacteria; phylum Pseudomonadota; class Alphaproteobacteria; order Sphingomonadales; family Sphingomonadaceae; genus Sphingomonas; species Sphingomonas corticis. The sequence goes on along the minus strand of NZ_JAAVJH010000023.1, from coordinate 25,377 downwards.
CGAGCAGCGCGGGGTGGTGGAGCATTCGCTGCTCGTGCGCCCCTCCTGGATCAGGTCCGCCTTGGACGGCGCGGCCGCGCCGGACGGCCCTCACAGGATCGTCTACGACCGATATCGCGCATACGTGTGCTCCGAGCCGAGCAGCATTCCGCAGATGGACGGCGACGACGCGGTCGCGAAGGTCGCGGCCCTCGTCAGGGGGCGCCGGGAGCCTGCAGCCGCCGTCCTTGAGCGCATGCTGGCCGGCTTGGACGATCGTGCCTCGGTGCGCCGGGTCCGCGAGGGCATGGCCAACGCGGATGGGACGGATGCGGGCGGCGACGGGTTGCGTGTGCCGGCGGGCTACGCCCGAGCGCAGCGCAGACGCCGATTGTCGGCGCTCGTGGCGCGGGCGCGCTCCCGCGAACAGGCGGTCGCCGCCGCGATCGGAACGGAGCTCTGGACGCTCGGCATCCAGCTGGTGATAGCGCTCGAAGACCAGTAGCCTGCCGGTGGGCGCGACCGCGCGATCGTCACTCCCTGGCAAGTGCTGCGGGAAGTCTCGTGAGGTTCGAAACCCGCGCCTTCCTACGGGGCTCCGAAGTGGTTAGGATTGGTTGCAGTTGGCCGCAGGCCATGCGGAGCCGACACCATCATGCGAGCGGACACGATCAACGACATGTCGACCGATTCGACCGAGCACCTCCTGCCATCGGTCCGCAAGTGGCTGAGCGCGCACCGGAATGGCGGGCAGCATCGTCTCCCGCCCGAGCGCGAGATGGCCGAGCAGTTCTGCATCAGCCGCGCGCAGATGCGCAAGGCGCTCGCCGTCCTTGAGGGCGAGGGGCAGATCAGGCGCCACGTGGGACGCGGGACCTTCATCGTCAGCGACGCGGCGCCCACCACGCTCGCGGGCGAGGAGATCGCCGCCCGCACCAGTCCGCTCGCCGCCATGCAGGCGAGGCGCGTCGTCGAACCCGAACTGTGTCGGCTGGCGGCGCTGCACGCCACCTCCGCGCAGATCGAGGAGCTGCGGACGCTCTGCACGCGGATGCGCGCATCCGCCACGTGGGAGGAGTACGCGGGTCTCGACTGGCGGCTGCACAACGTCATCGCGGAGGCCACGGGCAACGTGCTTCTCGTCGAGATACAGGAGCTGCTTAACGGCGTCCGACGCTACGTCGTCTGGGGACATCTCGTCAAACGCCCTGCCGGACCTGCCGAGGACTACCACTCCTTCGCCGAGCACGAGCGGATCGTCGCCGCGATCGCCGCGCGCGACGGCAAGGGCGCGATGGCGGCCATGCTCGCCCACCTTCAGGAGACGCACCGGCAGATGTTCGAGGGGCTGGACGACGCCTGAGCGCGGGCCGCGACCGCTCGCCCCCGGTCATGGTCCAACCGGTTTACTAAATGGTTTGCACTTGGTTTCGTCAGTCGGCATATTCCTCGCGAAGGGGAGAGGCAGTGGCGACGCAAGCTGAGATGATACGACCGGTCCCGCACGAGGATGACCCGACGCCAATGGGCGTCCCGACGCGGATGGACGTGTGGACGCTGGGTTCGCCGGGGGAGCTCCGCCGCGCGCAGAAGCCGGTCCCGTCGCCCGGCCGCGGTGAGGTGCTGGTGCGGATCGAGGCCGTGGCGATCTGCGCGACCGACCTCGAGATCATCGCCAACGGTCCGCCCGCCCTCATCAACGGCCGTCTCCCCTTCGAGCAGGACTTCACCCCCGGTCACGAGTACATGGGCGCGGTGGCGGCGCTTGGACCGGGTGTCGACGAATACGCGGTCGGCGACCGCGTCGCCGTCGAGATCCACGCCGGCTGCGGCCAGTGCCGCCGCTGCCGTTCCGGGATGTACACCTCCTGCCTCAACTACGGACGCAACTACGGCGACGTCGACAAGGGGCACCGCGCCAACGGGTTCACGACGGATGGGGGGTTCGCCCAGTACGCGGTCAACCACGTCAACACGCTCGTCCGCGTACCCGACGCGATGGGGGACGAGGAGGCGACGCTGGCGGTCACCGCCGGAACGTCGATGTACGGTCTGACGGAACTCGGCGGCCTGGTGGCGGGCGAGAGCGTCGTCGTGATCGGCCCCGGACCCATCGGTCTCCTGGCGGTGGGCGTCGCCAAGGCGCTCGGCGCCAGCCCCGTGGTCCTGGTCGGCACGCGCGAGAACAGGCTCGACATCGGTTCTCGGCTTGGCGCGGACGTGGTGCTGAACGGCCGCGAGGTCGACGCGGTCGCGCGCATCCGCGAGCTCACCGGCGTCGGCGCCGACTACGTGCTCGATTGCGCCGGCACCGAGGCCTCGATCAACGACGCGATCCACATGTGCAGCCGCGGAGGCAGGATCTGCCTGGCCGCCTTTCCGCACGGCCGCACGAACGTCGACCTCGAGCACGCCGTCGTGAACAACATGTATCTCTACGGCATCCGGGGAGAGGGGAAGAGCGCGGTGCGTCGGGCGATGGCGCTCATGGCCGCCCGCCGCTTCGACGCCTCGCTGATCCACACGCACACCTTCGACATGGACGATCTCCCGGAGGCGATCCGCTACGCGCGTGACCGCGTGGACGACGCGATCAAGGTGGTCGTGCGGCCGCGGCACTGATCGTCATGATCGATCTCTACACATGGACGACGCCCAACGGGCGCAAGGTGTCGATCGCGCTCGAGGAGATGGGCCTGCCCTACTGCGCGCATGCGGTGGACATCCGCAATGGGGAGCAGTTCTCCGACGCGTTCCTGTCCATCGCCCCGAACAACCGGATCCCGGCGATCGTGGATCGGGACACGGGGCTGCATCTGATGGAATCGGGCGCGATCCTGGTCTACCTGGCCGAGAAGTCCGGCAGACTCCTGTCGACGGATCCCGAGCGACGCTTCCGCACGCTCGAGTGGCTCATGTGGCAGATGGGCGGCCTGGGTCCGATGCTGGGTCAGGTCCACCACTTCAACCACTACAACCCCCATGCCTCCGACTACGCGCGCGACCGGTATGTCGCCGAGGCGCGACGATTGTACGGAGTTCTGGATCGGCGGCTCGCCCACCGTCCCTTCATCGCCGACGAATACTCCATAGCGGACGTGGCGGCATGGCCGTGGATCTCCCGGTTCGAGTGGCAGGGCATCGACCTCGACGAGTTCCCGTCGGTCCGGCGCTGGTACTTGGAGGTCGCCGACCGGCCAGCGGTGCGGCGGGGCTACGACGTGCCGGCGCGGGTCAACGACATTCCCCTGCCCTGAGGTCCGCCCGGCGCGGGCTCAGCCGCGCTCCCAGCCCACCCAGTCGCAGACCGCGCGGCCCATCACGGCCTCGAGCTCGTCGCCCCGCAACCACGGCAGATGCAGCGTGAACATCTCCACGCATTGCTGGAGCGTGATGGGCATGCGGGTGAAGTCCGTTCCCCAGAACATCCGCTGCGGACCGAAGGCGTCGTACACGCGCTTCAGCACGGGAGCCACGTCCTGGTGGGGGAACGGTTCGGCGCTGAAGCCTGGTGTGGCCGTGGCCTTGGCGGCCACGTTCGGAAGGGTCGCGAGCGACAGCAGCTGATCGATGTCCTCGGCTGCGGCGGGCATCCGGTCGTGCGGGCCGATCGCGAGATGGTCGACGAGGAAGTTGATGTCGCCGAAGCGCCGGGCCAGGTCGCCGACGGTGCCGAGCATGGGCCGCGGCACCATCAGGGCGACGGGCCTGCCGAGACGGTTGGCGACCTCCCAGATCCAGTCGAGATCGCCGGCGCCGAGCGCGACCGTCGCCGCCGGCGTCATGAGCACGAAGCGCAGGCCCAGCATGCCCGGACGGCCGAGGAGGCGTTCGACCACCTCCGGATCGGGCGCAGTGTCGAGCGGGAGCCATCCCATCGTGCCGAACCGGCCGGGGTGGGAGGCGACCGCCTCCTGGGCGTATTCGTTGGATCGGGGGTCCCAGATGGCGGGGCAGTTGATGGACCGCGACACGCCCGCCGCGTCCATTTCGCGGACCGCCTCGTCGGCCGTGTATGGCTCGCTCCTGTGGTGGGGAGGTCCTCCGGGCGTGCTCCAGAGGTGGATCTGCGCGTCGACGATCAGCATGGCTCGGGCTCCGATCGGGTTCAGACCTTGAGACTGACGGTGAGGGAACCGACCCCGCCGCACTCAGCGCGCATGGTCTGCCCCCTCCTCACCGGTCCGACGCCCGCCGGCGTGCCGGTGAGGACGAGGTCTCCAGGCGCCAGCTCGACGAACCGGCTGAGTTCGGCGACGCATTCCGCCGGGGACCAGATCATGTCGGCCATGTCGCCGAGCTGGCGCAGCTCGCCGTCGACGTGGAGGGTGATCGCGCCGCCCTTGGGATGGCCGATCTCCGTGATTGGCCGGATCGTGCCGATGGGGCAGGAGCGGTCGAACGCCTTGCCCATCTCCCACGGACGTCCCGTCTTCTTCGCCTGCGCCTGCAGGTCCCGCCGGGTGAGGTCGATCGCGACGGCGTAGCCGAGGATCGCGTCTCCGGCGGCCTCGGACGAGAGGTCGGCGCCTGCGCGGCCGATCGCGACGGCGAGTTCGACTTCGTGATGGAGATCGGCCGTGCAGGTCGGGAATGGCAGGCTCGAGCCGTCGCCGACCACGGTGTCGGCCGGCTTGCCGAAGAAGAAGGGTGGCTCCCGCGTTGGATCGCTGCCCATTTCGCGGGCGTGCTCGGGGTAGTTGCGCCCGACGCACCAGATCCGCCGCACGGGGAACAGCGTCCCGTCCGCGACAGGCACGACCGGCTGCTCCGGCGGCGGGACCGCCCAGCGCCTCTCGCCGCCGGTCATGCCGCGACCCGTTCGGCGCCAGCGACCTCCAGGCGGGGCGCGTTCTCGATCGGCAGCGGCGGGTTGCTGCCGGACAGGAACTCGACCGTGACGAAGTCGAGGTCGCTCTCGCCCACGTTCTGGACCGCGTGCACCATGTAGTCGCCTGGACCGTACTCAAAGTGGCGGGTCTGCCCGGGATAGTGCGTGACGTCGACGATGCGGCCGTCCTCGTAGTAGCCTCGGGCGGTGCCTGCGCTGGTTGCCGACCAGAAGTATGGGAGCACGTGGCGATGGAAGGCCAGGAGTTCGCCAGGCGCCAGGTGCAGGTGCCAGACGCGGCATCGATCGCTTTCGGACACCAGGACGCTGCCGACGACTCCGTTGAAGCGGTTCTCCTCGTACATGCGCTGCAGGTGCTCCGGCCAATGGCCGCGCGGATCTTCGGGCGGACCCGCCTCCGCCACTGAAACGACGTCGTCGCTCATTCCTCTCCCCCGGGTGCTTGCCCGCCCGATCGCGTGGCGATCGGCGCTGTGGCTCGGCTCAACCAATAGGATCGAATGGTTTACGGGTAAAGAGGCTCTTGGACAGGCGATCAACCGGAGCGGCCCGGGTCATCTCGTTGCTTGAGGCGTCGATCGCTTGACCATATTGGTTGAGCCAGTTAGCCCTTGCCCGAGAACAGATGATGGGAGGCGGCCATGGTGGCGGAGACGGCGGTTGTCGGCGGGACGCCGGTGATCGAGGACGGCTACCCTCCCGCCCGGCGCGCCTGGACGGCGAGCGTGATCCTGACCCTCGGATGCATCCTCGCGTTCATGGATCGCGGCATCCTCAGTCTCTTCGTCGTGCCGATCCAACGGGATCTCCACCTCTCCGACACCGAGATGGGGATGGTCCTCGGCTTCGCGTTCGGCGTCTTCAACGCCGTGTTCGGGCTGCCGATGGGGCGATGGGTGGACGTCGGCAACCGCAAGAGGATCGCCGCGCTGGGCGTGCTCGTCTGGAGCGTCGCGAACGGCGCTTGTGGATTGGCGACGAGCTTCTGGCAGCTCTTCGTCGCGCGCACCGCGGTGGGAATCGGCGAGAGCGCGGTGAGTCCTGCGGGCGTTTCGCTGATCGCCGACTACTTCCCGCCCGGCCGACGCGGGCGGCCCATGGGTCTCTTCTACAGCGGCATGAAGATCGGGACCGGCGGCGTGCTGCTCTTCGGTGGTCTGCTGTGGTACTCCATCGGCGACCGTCTGCTCGAGGTGCCCATCTTCGGCGTCCTGCACTCGTGGCAGGCCATTCTCCTCGGTTTCGCCGCCATCGGGTTCGTCGTCGCGCCGCTGACGCTCATGATCGCCGAGCCCCCGCGCCTGACGCAGAGTGGCGGCCTCGCCTCGTCCGCGTCCGTGGCAGACACGCTCGGGTTCTACCGGCGGCACGCCCGTGCTCTGGTCGGGCACAATGTCGGGTTCTGCTTCAACAACTTCGCCATCCACGCGTCCGGCTGGCTGCCCGCGCTCCTGATGCGCAGCCAGGGATGGACCCTGGTGCAGGCCGGTCTGGTCTACGGGACGATGCTCATCGTCGTCGCCCCCGTGGGGGCGATCTCGGCCGGCCTTCTGGGCGATCGGCTGCTGCAGCGAGGCCATCCGGATGGTCGGCTCCGGGTCGCCATCGCGGCGACCTGCGGCGTCGGCTTGTCGGGTCTGGCGATCGGCGTCGTCTCCGATCCCTACCTGATCGCCTTGGCGCTGGTCTGCTTCGCCTTCTTCGCCTCCTTCGGACTTCCCCTAGGGCCTAGCGCTCTGCAGGACGCTGTTCCCAACACGATGCGCGGCCAGGCGATCGCGATCTACGTCCTGGTCACGAACGTCATCGCGGGCGGCGCGGCGGCGGTGACCGTCGGACTCATCACCCAGCACGTCCTCGGCGACGCGGCTCGGGTCAACGAGGCGTTCGCCATCGTGGCGGTCGTCTCGTGCGCCGGCGCCGCGCTCGTGCTGTACGCCTCGCTGCGGCCCTTCCGGCGGCTGGTCGAGGCGCAGGTGCGGGCCGGATGACGGTCAGGCGATCGGGGGAGCCGGTCGAGCGTTCCAGATCATGCGGGGGATCGGTCCAATGAACGGCAGCGTGGAGCCGCTCGAACACGTCTTCGCCTTCTCCGGTCATCGTACGGCCGGTCTTCTCCCGCCGTCGGAGTCCGTCGACGAGGAGGCCCGAGCGGCTCTCCGTCAGTTCTCGCTGGAACGGCTCATGGGCTACGGTGTGGACCACGCCGACGCGATGGAGCTGCGCGGGCGCGTGGCGAGCGGCGAGGAGTGGCGCCTCACGGCGGCCGCGCTCGCGTCGCGACTCCTCGACGACCCGGGAGGAGGCATCGCTCCGGAGGGGCGCGTCAGCAGGATCGGACGTCTGCTGCGCGCCTCCGCCCTCCTGCGCATGAGCCAGGTCATGATGACCGAGGACGACGACGAGCGGCGAGCGATCGTCGCACGCGCGGCGGCCCTGTTCGCCGAGGCGGCGGAGCTCTCGGGCGATCGCGAACGCGTGGCGCTCGATGCTGACGGTGGAACGCTGGTCGGCTGGCTGCAGCGCGCGGCCGGCGAGCCCGTCGGCCAGGTGGTCGTCATCGGCGGGATCGAAGGATGGGCCATGGACTTCGCGCCGATGGGCTGCGAGCTCGCTTCGCGCGGTCTGGACGTCCTGCTCCTGGATGGTCCCGGCCAAGGTGAGAGCAGGCTGCTCCGCGGCCACCTCCTCTCCGCCAGTTGGGAGCGTGCCTACGTGGACGTTTTCGACTGGCTCGTGCGCCGCGCCCCCGGGTTGCCGATCGGGATGGTCGGGAACAGCATGGGCGGCGCGGTCGCGGCGCACCTGGCGGCCGCCGACGCGCGCATGCGCGCCTGCTGCGACAACGGCGGATCGAGCAGACCGGGGAGGCCGCGCCCGATGAACAGCTTCTACCGCAAGATGATGGCGCATGTCGGCGCGTCCGATCCCGAGGTGGCGGGGGAGGTCTGGCGCACGGTCCAGCCCGTGCGCGAGGATCGGCCGATCCCCTGCCCTCTCCTGGTCGTCCAGGGCGGACTCGATCCGCTCGTCGAGATGGAGGACGCGCGCCGGATCGCGTCGAGTGCTGCCGGAGGCGACAGCAGGATCGTCGTCTTCTCGGACGGCGATCACTGCATCTACAACCATGCCGCCGACAAGCACGCGATCATCGGCGACTGGATGCGTTCCCGCCTCGCTGCCGCGCACTCGCACGACCTCTGACTCGCGCGGGCGCGAGCCGCCGCCGCCCGGCCGACTTTCCGGCGCGCGCTGTTCCCGCGCGACAAAGCCTTGTGCACCCCTCAGACATTGGTTAGACCAATTCAACCAATGAGAGCGCTCGAGCGCCGGAGGCGGTCGGCACGCCGGAGAGGGGAGATGGGGATGAAGGGTTTTTCGATGGTTTGCGGACCCGCGCTCGTGGCCGCGTCGCTCTCGTGGGCGCCCGTGTCGGCGGCGCAGGAGGCGACCACTGCGCCGACGCCGGCGACCTCTTCAGACGCAGCGGCGCAGGCCGACCCGAGCGCCTCGTTGGCGCAGGACACGCCTCGCGAGCAGCCCTCGACTGAGTCGGGGGTCGCGCCCGACGTGCCGCCGCAGGAGCAGAACTCCGGTTCCGACATCGTGGTGACGGCTCTCCGCCGCAACGAACGCCTGCAGGAGGCGCCCGCCTCCATCTCGGTGGTCACCGGCGACATCGCGCGCACGGCCGGCGTGGTCAGCCTCGCCGACGTCAGCAAGATCGTGCCGTCGCTCCGTTTCGAGGGCGGCATCCGCCCCGGCGTGCCCTCGATCGCGCTGCGCGGCATCTCCGCGGTCCAGAACGGCGAGGCCCCCGTCTCGATCATCGTCGACGGTGTGCAGATCCCCTTCCTCTCGCTCGCTAGGATGGACCTGCTCGACATCTCCAGCGTCGAGATCCTCAAGGGTCCGCAGGGCGCGCTGTACGGCCGCGGCGCCATCGCCGGCGCCATCATCATCAACACGCGGCAGCCCGACGACGACGTGCGCTTCTCGGGTCGCGTAGTCGCCCAGGAGGGCGACGACTACCAGGGCATCGCGACGATCTCGGGGCCGCTCGCGGGCGACGTGCTGTTCGCCAAGCTCACCGGCTCGTACCAAAATCGCAAGGGTCTGCTGAGGAACGTGACGACCGGTCGTACGGACGACTTCATCGACCAGGGGTCCGTCGACGGCGAGCTTCTGTTCGAGCCGACGGACGGCACGCGCGTCCAGGTCACGGGCATGTACACGCGCGGGCGTGTCGGGACGAACAATCTCACGCGCGTTCCGCTCGACCGCCTCGACGACTTCTCGATCGAACTGGAGCAGAACTTCCGCAACTACGACCAGCGCCGGCTCTGGCGCGCCGCCGTCAAGCTCGATCAGGACACGCCCATCGGCACGCTGACGGTCGTGGCGCAGCATGCGCGCGCCCGCGACTTCGTCGTGACGGACATCGACTACACGAGCGCTGCCCTGCAGTACAACTTCAACCCGCTGCTCGACGTGGCGACCAACGTCGATGCGCGGATCACGTCGGAGAACGCCGGTCCTCTCAACTGGATCTTCGGCGGCTTCTACCAGTATCGCGAGAGCGAGATCGACATCAACGTGATGCCGGATCCCGCCGCCACGACGCCGCAGGCGTCTCGGTTCACCGACCAGTTCCAGACGAGCAAGGCCTTCGGCGTGTACGGGCATGCGACGCTGGAACTCGGCGGCGGAGTCACCGCCATCGGGGCGTTGCGCTACGATCGGGACAAGCGGTTCGACGAGCTCCGCGAGACGCCCGGCTCGGCCATCTCCGCGCCGTTCGACGCCTGGCAGCCCTCGGCGACGTTTCGGTGGCAGGCGGCGCCCGACCTGCTCCTGTATGCGACCTATGGCCAGGGATTCCGCAGCGGCGGCTTCAATCCTGCCAACACCGTCATCCCGTCGATCGGGGCGGCGCGCACGTACGAGAAGGAGATCTCGCGCAACTACGAGATGGGGTTCAAGTCCCAGTTCGCCGACCGGCGCGTCACTCTCAACGCGTCGTTCTACAGGACGGACTACGACAACACGCAGTTCCAACGCACGATCCTGTCGCCGGTGACCGCGCGCTTCATCACCTCGATCGCCAAGTCGCGGGTCAACGGCGTCGAGGTGGATCTCACCGTCCGACCGACGACGGAGCTGACCGTCGGCGCTTCCTACTCGCTCAGCGACACGCGCATCGAGGATTTCGACGGCACGTCGCTCTATGTCGGCAACCCGCTGCCCAACGCGTTCCACGACAACGAGCAGGTCAACGTCCAGTACGAACCCAGGTTCGACGACACCTATCGTGGCCTCTTCCGAGTCGACGTCACCCGGCGAGGGCGCATCTCGTACGACCTCGCCAACTCCGTCACCTTCGGTTCGGCGGCCTTCCTGAACGCCCGCGTCGGGCTTCAGACGGACCGGTGGTCGCTGGCGGTGTTCGGTGCCAATCTGACGGACCGGCGCGTGCCCGAGTTCGTGTTCCCCTACCTCTTCGGCCAGCAGCAGGGTCGGCTCGCCAATCAGCCCTTCCGGGCGGGAGTCGAGCTGAACGTCAATCTCGGCGGTTAGGGGGGCGCGGACCGCGCGGCCGGCGCCGCGCGGTCCGTTGCGGCGGGCGTCACCCTCGCTCCCCCTGCGGTCGCCCATCAGCCCTGTAGCGGCCGACCGGCGCTCTCAGACGACCGCCCGGACGTGGGCGGCGTCGATATCGTCGAACTTGGCGACGCCGAGATGCGTCATCGTCCGTCCGAGCTGGGAGGTCAGGATCGAGAGGGCCTTGGATGCGCCTCGCGTCCCTCCCGCCAGCGCTCCGTAGAGCGCCGCGCGTCCGACGAAGCAGAAGTTCGCGCCGAGCGCGCGGGCGATGGCGAGGTCTGCTCCCGAGCGCACTCCGCCGTCGAAGAGGATGCTTCCGCCCTGTCGCGCCGAAGGCCGCTCGAACTGCGCCAACGCGTCGAGCGAGCTGATGAGGGCCTCCAGCCTGTTCCCGCCATGGTTGGACACCGTGACGGCGTCGGCGCCGAGCGCGAACGCGCGGTCGGCGTCCGCCGCGTTCAGGACGCCCTTGACGACCAGCTTGCCCGGCCATCGCGCTCGCACGCGCGCCATCTCCTCCCAGCCGAGTCCCGAAACGACGTGGCTCCCCGACAGGGCGGCGATCTCGCGCGCGGACGCGCCGTTCGGAGCGTAGCGCGCCCAGCCTTCCAGCCGCGGCATCCCTCCGGCGCGCGCGTGGGCCAGGGTCCAGGCCGGATGGGAGGCCATCTGCCAGATGACGCGCGGCCAGGAGGACGGCCTGATGGGGAGCGGAGGCTTGATGCCGCTCCGGACCACGAAATTCGGCATCGGCGAGGCGGGCATGTCGATCGTCTGCACCAGCACCTCGATGCCGCTGTCGATGCCGCGCCTGAGGAAGTCGTCGGTGATCGCCCGTTCGCGTGCGGGATAGAGCTGCTGCCACACGAGTCCCGGCGCGACCCGCGCGATGGTCTCGATGTCGGCCACGGTCGAGCTCGAGAGCATGAACGGCAGATTGGCTTCGCGGGCGGCCTCCGCGAGCGCCCGGTCCGCTCCCGCCCACATCTTGCCGGCGTAGCCGATCGCGGAGACGCCGAACGGCGCGGCGTAGCGCCTGCCTAGGATTTCGACCGAGAATTCAGGGTGTATAGGCCGCTCCGGAACTCTCGGGATCAACGCGTAGCGCGAGAAGGCCTCGACGTTCGCGCGGGGCCCGCGCCCGTCGCCCGTCCCCTCCTCGATGGGCTCGAAGACGAAGTCGGGGACCCGCCGCCGGGCGATCTCGCGCAGGTCGCCGATCGTCGCTGCGTGCTCCACGCCTGTCACCGGCGGGGCCGCCCATCGGCGCGGATGCGGATGCGTCGGTGGTGCGCCCCTCCGGGGATCGCCGCCACGGCGGCTCCGCCCAGGACGAGCCGAAGCGCGGTCCCCCATGCGGCGGCTTGGCGTGGCTCCTGCTCGACGGCGGCCATTTCGCGCCCTCCCCGGCTACGGCGGCCGACCGCCGCCTTGCGTCACGCGAAGACCCTATCTATGCACAACCTTATTGGTCAACATTGGTCGCGCCAACGTTCAAGGTGGGCGGCACGAGGGAGGGGCGATGCTGGTCTCGACGAGATTGGACGCGAGCGACGCGAGGCTTCTGGTCGAGGCGGCGCGTGGGAAGGCGACCGAGATCGGCGTGCCGATGTGCATCGCGGTCGCCGACGAGTCCGGTTCGCTGGTCGCCTTCGAGCGGATGGACGGGGGCAAGGTGCATTCGATCCAGGTGGCGCTCGACAAGGCGTTCACCGCCGCGTCGGCGCGGCGTCCGACCAGCGAACTCGCGCTGGCGGCGCAGCCCGGCTCCCCGCTCTTCGGCATCAACGCCGCCGTGGGCGGTCGTTTCTCGATCGTCGGCGGCGGGGTGCCCGTCTTCGTCGACGGAGCGGTGGTGGGCGCGGTCGGCGTCTCGTCGGGGACGCCCGAGCAGGATGCCGCCTGCGCCGGCGCGGCGGTCGATGCGTTCGCCAGGCGCGTGTCGGAGGCCTGACGTGAACGCTCCTTCTTCATCGCCCCGGCACGACTACGTGGTCCTCGGCGGCGGCACGGCCGGGTGCGTGCTCGCCGCCCGGCTCTCCGAGCGTGCGTCGGACCGCGTCCTCCTGATCGAGGCGGGCATGGACACGCCGCCGGGCTCCGTGCCGGCGGACATCCTCGACGTCTATCCGCTGTCCTACGCGAACCCTGCGTACCGCTGGGCGCTCAAGGGGCACGCGCGGCTCGCGTCCGACTCTCCGGAACGCCCCCTCTATCATGCGCGCGTGATGGGGGGCGGCTCGTCGATCATGGGCATGATCATGCTTCGCGGCACGCCGACCGACTACGACGGCTGGGCCGATGCCGGAGCGGCTGGCTGGGCGTGGGAGGACGTGCTGCCTTGGTTCAGGTCGCTGGAGAACGATCTGGATTTCGACGGTCCCATGCATGGCAGTTCGGGTCCGACCGAGATCCGCCGGCACGACCCGGCCCGCTGGCCGCCCGTGCCGAAGGCGGTGGCGGAGCACCTCGGGAGCCGGGGCGTCCCGTTCGTCGCGGACATGAACGCGGACTTCCGCGACGGGCTCGGCTCGCTGCCGATCGCGGGAACGACGCGGCGTCGCGCCACTGCGGCCACGGCCTACCTGACGCCGGAGGTCCGCTCCCGCCCCAACCTGGAGATCGTGTCGGGGAGCACCGCGGAGGCGTTGCTCTGGGAGGACGGACGGGTCGTCGGCGCGAGGGTGGCGACGCCTGCCGGCCCGCGCGAGTTTCGAGCCCGGGAGGTGATCGTCTCTATGGGCGCCCTTCTCACGCCGCACTTCCTGCTGGGTCAGGGCATCGGCGATCCTGACTCGCTGCGCGACTGGGGGATCGCCGTTCGCGCTCCGCTCCGAGGCGTGGGTCGGAACCTGCAGAACCATGCCGCGCTCACATTGGCGATGCACATCAAGCGCGCGGGCGTGCAGCGGCGTCCCGAGCGGAACCACAACAACGCGATGCTCCGCTTCTCCTCGGGCGAACCGGGTTGCGGCCCGTGCGACATGGCGCTCGGGATCGGCAGTCGCGCGAGCTGGCACTCCATCGCGGCTCGGGTGGCGCACCTGTCGCCGATCGTCATGGCGCCGGCCTCGCGCGGGCGGGTGAGCCTGCGCCCGAGCGGGACGACGGATGCGCCGCCGCTGGTCGAGTACAACCTGCTGGGCGACGCACGCGACGAGCGGCGGCTTTCGGCGAGCGTCGGGCTCGTCGCCGAGCTCGCGGATATGCTGCAGTCGCGCTCGCTGGTCGGCAGGCCGGTGCCGATGAGCCGCGTGGCGAACGCCGCCCGGTTCGCGCAGCGCACCGTCTCCAACCGGATCGCGACCGCGGTTCTGGGCTTCGTCATGGATGCCGCGCCGCGCGTGGGCGAGGCCATGGTCGGAGCGCTCGGCGAGCAGGGCATGTCGTGGAACGACCTCGTCGCCGATCCCGCGGCTCGGGACGCGTTCGTCCGGTCCAACCTGACGCCCTTGGCGCACCATGCGGGCACCTGCCGGATGGGGTCGGCGGAGGACCGCGACGCGGTGGTCGATTCCTCGGGGCGGGTGCACGGCGTGCCCGGGCTCCGGGTGGCCGACGCCTCGATCATGCCGACGGTCCCGAGGGGCAACACGAACCTTCCGGTGCTGATGGTGGCGGAGAAGCTCGCGGACGCGATCCGCCGGGCTTCCGCCTGACGAAAGGAGGACCAATGAGCAGATCGCCCCTGCGCGGCGTCATCGCCGCGATCGCCACTCCGGTGGGCGCCGACGGCTCGCCCGACGTGGCGCGCCTCGCCGATCACGCCCGCGACCTGTTCGCGAGGGGGTGCGACGGCCTCAACCTGCTGGGCACCACGGGCGAGGCGACCTCGCTCGGTTGCGAGCAGCGCTTGGCGGTCATGCGCGGCGTGGCGGATGCGGGCCTTCCATTGGAACGGATGATGGTCGGGACCGGCGCGGCCGCGGTCGCCGAGGCGACGGCCCTGACGCTCGCCGCGGCCGAACTGGGCTTCGCCGGCGCACTCGTGCTCCCGCCCTTCTACTACAAGCCGGTCTTGAACGAAGGCGTCGCCGCCTACGTCGGCGAGCTGGTCGAGGCGACCGCTACTCTCGCGCTGCCCATCTACCTGTACAACTTCCCCGCCCTGAGCGGGGTCGCCTACGAGCCCGAGCTGGTCGCGCTTCTGCTCCGACGCTTCGGCGATCGCATCGCGGGTCTCAAGGACTCGTCGGGGGATCTGGAGTACGCCCGTGCCATCGCGGCGCTCTCCCCCGCCCTGGCGGTGTTCCCGTCCAACGAGGCCACGCTGGCTGAGGCGCGGGACGGACCGTTCGCCGGGTGCATCTCGGCCACGGCGAACCTGAACGCGGAGCACTGCGCCGCCGCGTATCGCGACGGCGACGCGGAGGGGCTGCGTAGGGCGGTGGCGATCCGGAGCCTGTTCGCCGACCTGCCGCTCATCCCGGGGATCAAGGCCCTGATCGCCCGCCGGCGCGGCGACCCCGCCTGGCAGCGGCCTCTTCCGCCGCTCTCGCCGCTTGAGCCGGCGGCCGCCGCCGAGCTCGAGCGGCGCGCGGCAGCGATCTAGTCGGTTCGAAGATGTCGGGAGATGGACGATGACCGATGTGGTGACGAAGTCGTTCCGCGGCCGTGATCCGGTGGCCGAGGAGCTCTCGCTGTCGGCCGAGGCCGAGGCGGCGCTCCGCCAGTTCTCCCCCGAGCGGATCGTGGCCTATGGCGTCGTTCAGGCGGACATGGTGGAGCTGCGCGGCAGGGTCGCGCAGGGCGAGGAGTGGCGGCGCGTCTGCATGGACCTGGCGGCGACGGCGCTCGCGCCACCCGAGAGCGCGGTGTCGCCGGCGACACCGCGGACCGAGGCGAATCGGCTCTACCGCGCCAGCGCGATGATCCGGATGGCGCAGGTCATGATGATCGAGGACACGGACGAGCGCCGCGGCATCTACGAAGAGGCCGCCGAGCTGCACGCGCGGGCCAGCGAGATCGCGGGCGGCGTCGAACGCGTGCTGATCGACACTCCCCGGGGCCCGGTCGCCGGCTGGTACCACCGGCCCAGGGACGTGGCGCCATTGGGCGGCGTGGTCGTGATCGGCGGGGTCGAGGGCTGGGCGATGGACTTCGCCGCGCTCGGGGCGGCGCTTGCCTCGCGCGGCGTCGCCGCCATGGTGGTCGACGGTCCCGGCCAGGGGGAGACCCGCCTCGTCCACGGTCACTTCCTCTCGCGCGACTGGCCGTCCGCCTACCGTGCAGTCGTGGACGAGCTCGTCGACCGGGTCGGCAACGCCCCGGTCGGCTTCGTCGGCAACAGTCTGGGCGGCACCGTCGCGCTCCGCTACGCGGCGATCGACGCCCGCATGGCGGTCGTGTGCGACAACGGCGGACCGCTCGATCCCGGACTCGCGCGGGCAAACTCCAGCTTCTTCCGCAAGATGGTCGCGCACTGCGGGCGTCCCTCCGAGGACGAGGCCCAGGCGATCTGGCGCACGATCCTGCCCCCTCGCCCGGACGAGCCGCTACCGGGCGCCCTGCTCGTCGTGCACGGGGCGATGGATCCCCTGATCTCCACGCAGGACGCCCGGACGATCTTCGACCGCTGCGTGGCGGCGGACAAGAGGATGGTGGTGTTCTCCGACGGAGACCATTGCGTCTACAACCACGCCGACGACAAGAATGACCTGATCGCCGACTGGGTGGCGGATCGCCTCGAGGGAGCGCGCCCGGGCGTCGGCGCCGACGCGTTGGAGCAACCCGACAAGGGCTGAGGGCTTCGCTCGCAGGTGCGAAGCGCCATCCGAGGGCCCGTTCTCACAAGCGGCCTCCTGGCCCGTAGGGCGGGGCTCGGGGCGAGCGCCGCCTTCGACTGCGTCGCTGTCGGGGCAGCAAGCGGTGGGCCGTTGCCATGACGGATTGTATTCATTATGCGAGTTGATGCTCACCGAAGGAGATGGGGAATGGCATCGAGCGCGCAGGCGATGGCGACGGCGAGGACCGGCGGCTTCTCCGAGGAGGAGTGGTCGGCCCGTGTCGATCTTGCGACGCTGTACCACATGCTCGATCTGCTCGTCGGCTGGGAGGAGGGCATCTACACGCACGCGGTCCTGAGAATCCCGGGTGACGACGCGCACATGCTGATCAAGCGGCACGAGCTGCTCTACGGCGAAGTGACTGCGGAGAACCTGGTGAAGGTGCCGATCGGGGCGGACGTCGACGAGAGCTTCGGCGTCAACCGACCCGGCCTCGTCACCCACAGCGGCGCGCTTTCCGCGCGCGAAGGGATCAACTGCTCGATCCACTGCCACACGGAGGTCGGCCTCGCTTTGGCCGCCCACGCGGGCGGCCTGCGCATGCTGACCCAGAACGCGCTGCGGTTCTGGCGCCGGGTCGGGTACCACGACTACGAAGGTCTCGTGACGGACCACGAGGAGGGTGACCGCATCGCATCCGCGCTCCGCCCCGACAACATCGTGCTGGTCATGCGCAATCACGGGCTGCTGATCGTCGGGAACACCGTCCGGGACGCGTTCGAGCGCACGCGCGACCTGCTGATCGCCGCGCGCACGCAGCTGACGCTGGAGGCATCCGGCGCGCCTGTCGTCGAAGTCCCTCCGGAGACGTGCGACCTCGTGGTACGCCAATGGGAGGAGCACGACCGAGGGAGGGGCACGGCGGACTGGCCGGCCTGGAAGCGGAAGATCGAGAGGGAGCGGCCGAGCGCTGTCGGGCTCGCCTGACCGTGGCGCCACGGCTCATCAGCGCGTCCAGCTGATCGCCTGACCGGAGGGCGACGCCGCTCCTACGGGTGCGACTTCGCGGATTCTCACCAGCCTTGATGAACGGGCGCTCCGCTCCCTGGGGCTTGATGGACCTTTTGGCGCCCACCACCTCCCGTCCCCGACGCGTCCGGCGAGAAGGAGGGGGACATGGTAGAGGGCTCGATCACCGCCGCCGTGGTCTTTGGCGCCATCGTCAGCCTCCTGGCGCTGATCGTCGGGCGCGGGAGCAAGATATCGGAACTGCGCCAAGCGTGGATCAACAGCCAGAGAGCGGACTTGGCCGACTTCGGAGCCGCCGCGCTTTCGCTCGCGTCGCAGCGCTCGAAGGACCGGACGGCCGATTTCGACAAGCTCGAGGCGGCCGCATACCGGGTGCGGTTGCGTGAGAACCCGCGCAAGAGGGAGTGGCTGCCCGTCATCGAGAGGATGGACGTGATCCGGGCCGAGCTCGTCGCCAACGGGGCGAAGGGCGTCGATGTGCTGCCCAGGCTGATCGAGATCGGCGACATCGCGCAGGATCGCTTGAAGAAGGACTGGAACAAGGTCCGCTTCGGCGAGCCGGCCGATCGCTGGCTGCTCGTGCTCCTCGTCGTCCTCATCGGCGTCCTGGGCTGGATGGGCTATCGCACGCTGACCGGCGGGGAAGCCGAGAGCCGGCCGAGCGAGCACCACGTCAGCGGCGAGTTGCGGCTGCTCCCGCCGATCGGCACCTCGGGAGGATCGCCTGCCGCTGCCGTCCTCCCGACACGGCAGCCCGTGACTGCGCGGACGGCTGATCGCGCCGACGCTGCCGCTGGAGCACCGAAGGGAGGAGACAATGGGCCGCGATGACATCGAGATCTCCGCCCGCGCCATCGCGCAGGCGGGATCGCCCGAATACACGACGCATGCTGGCGCAACACTCGAACGCCTGGCGGAGCTGGCGGGGCGTGGCGACCTGGAGGCGCTCAGCACGACGTTCGTCGCTCACGTGGCGGTGCATCCGCGCGACGAGCGACGGCTCGTCGCAGCCGTGCCGAAGATGGTTCTGAGCCGCTATCTCCACGGGTTCGCGGGGCTGGAGTTCCCGGCGGTCGAGCGATGGCGCGCACGCACGCCGGACTGGGCCGCCTTGCTCGGGAGTGCTCTGCACGACCCGCGACGCTTCGCGGCGGTCGCCGCGGCGATCGTCGTCGAGGTCGGTCTTCCCGCGGAGGCTTAGGTTCGGTCACCCGAGGCAAGGTCCGTCTTGGATTCCGGATCGTCTTGCCGGCTTCTGACTCCGACGAAGTTCGCGACGCTCGCGAAGTGCGCGAGGACGGCGTCGTGGGAGGCGTCGGCATCGCGTGCGAGCAGCGCGGCAACGATCGCCGCGTGTTCGGCGATGAACGTCGTTCGTCCTTGATCGGGATCTTCGCTCATCCGTTCGTAGCGCAGTCGCTTCAGGTGCGCGTTCGCGCGCCCGTGCAGCGCGCCAAGGACTGGGTTGTGGGAAGCGGTCACGATCGCGTCGTGGAACTCCTGGTTCAGGCGGAAGTAGCGCTTCGAGTCGCCCGCGCCCGACGCGGCGATCATCTGCTCGTGCAGCCCGGCCATCGCCTGCAGTTCACCCTCGCTCGCCGCCCGGCACGCGATGCGCGCCGTTGCGGCCTCCACGTGGGCGACCGCCTCGACGGTGGCGTCCAGCTGCTCGAGGTCCGGCTCGGTCACCATGGCGCCACGCTGCGGCGTCAGCACGAGCAATCCTTCGGTCGCGAGGACCTTGAGCGCCTCTCGGAGCGGGGTGCGGGAGATGCCCAGCATCTCGCAGAGTTCCACCTCGGGCATGCGCGACCCCGGCAGGATCTCGCCTTCGATGATCATGTTGCGGATGGTCTGCGCGGCTCGTTCGTGGAGCAGGACGGGTTGTTCCGGTGCCGGGCGCGCATTGGTCCTCAGCTGGAGCGTCGCGGACCGTCTCCGTCCGCCGCGGATCGCGGGTGTCGTCTTCATGGTCCCGTCGCGTGCGGCGCCTCGAATGATGGTTTGCAGTCTCGTATATGACCGATGCGAGTGGCGGAAGCCGCACGTCGGCAAGCCTGCCGATCGCGCAAAATGTATAATGTGGGCATTGCATGGTGAAGGAAGGATGTTAGTGCGCGTCTGCGCCCTCGACGGTGCGGAAGGGGGATCGGATGCGCAGGACGGTCGACACGGCGGAGCGTGCTTCGCGGCTGCCCGCCGAGGACTTCGCGGCGCTCGAGGCGATCGATGCCAGACTGCGATGGCTGTCGGCGTGGACCATCTTCAACGCCAACCACCTCCGCGACAGCCGCGACGGCCTTAAAGTCGGCGGGCACCAGGCGAGCTGCGCGTCCATGACAGCCATCATGGCCGTGCTGTACTTCCATGCCTTGCGGCCGCGCGACCGCGTCGCCGTCAAGCCTCACGCCGGTCCGGTCCTGCACGCTATCCACTACCTGCTCGGGAATCAGACGCGCGACCAGCTCGAGAGATTCCGTGGACTGGGTGGCGCCCAGAGCTATCCCAGTCGCACCAAGGACCGCATTCCGGTCGACTTCTCCACCGGTTCGGTCGGGCTCGGCGTGGCGATCACGGCGTTCGCCAGCCTCGTGCAGGACTACCTGCTCGCCCACGACCTCATGCCGCAGGCGGAGGCGGGGCGCATGGTCGCGTTGCTCGGCGACGCGGAACTGGACGAGGGCAACATCTACGAGTGCCTGATCGAGGCGTACAAGCACGAGATCCGCAACTGCTGGTGGATCGTCGACTACAATCGGCAGTCGCTCGACGCCACGACGGCCGACCGGATGTTCGACCGCTTCGGCGACATGTTCGCCACTTGCGGATGGCGGGTGCTGACCCTGAAGCACGGCAAGCTCCAGAAGGCGGCGTTCGGCCGGCCGGGCGGCAGGAGCCTGGAGGAGTGGATCGAGAACTGCCCCAATGCCGACTATGCGGCGCTGACCTACCAGGGAGGCGCGGGCTGGCGGGAGCGCCTGCTCGCCGACATGGGCGACCGGCCCCACGTCCGCGATCTGCTCGCCGGCTACGACGACGAGGCGCTTTCCGCCCTGATGACGAACCTCGGCGGGCACTGCGTGGAGACGCTCGCGGAGGCGTTCGCGATCGCCGACGACGACGTGCCGACGCTCTTCATCGCGTACACGGTGAAGGGGTTCGGCCTTCCGTTCGCGGGCCACAAGGACAATCACGCGGGCCTGACCAATCCGGGCCAGATGGCGGCGCTGCGCGAACGCATGGGCATCCGCGAGGGAGACGAGTGGGAGCCCTATGCCGGGCTCGGGGACAATGCCGCATCGAGTCTCAGGGCGTTCGTCGCCTCCTCTCCCCTGGCCTCCCCCGAGGCCGGGCGGACGGCGGATCCCGTTGCGACGCCGCCCAGCCTCGCAGCGCCGACGAGCCCCAGGCAGTCCACCCAGGGTGCGTTCGGCCGCATCCTGCTCGATCTCGCCAAGTCCGGCCACCCGATCGCCGATCGGATCGTCACCACCTCTCCGGACGTCACGGTGTCGACGAACCTCGGCGCCTTCGTCAATCAGCGGGGGTTGTTCCGCAGGAAGGACGTCAGGGACGTCTTCCAGGCCGCGAGGATACCATCCGCCCAGAAGTGGTCGGCGGGCGGCGCTGGCCAGCACATCGAACTCGGCATCGCCGAGAACAACCTCTTCCTCATGCTGGCCGCGCTCGGCCTTTCGGGTCCCTTGTTCGGCACCAGACTCGTCCCCATCGGAACCGTCTACGATCCGTTCATCGCCCGCGGGCTCGATGCGCTGAACTACGGCTGCTACCAGGACGCCCGCTTCCTCCTCGTAGCGACCCCCTCCGGCATCACCCTCGGGCCGGAGGGCGGCGCCCACCAGTCGATCGGGTCGCCGCTCCTGGGCATGGCGCAGCCGGGCCTCACCTACTTCGAGCCGGCGTTCGCCGACGAACTCGCCCTGGCGATGCGATGGGCCTTCGAACACATGCAGGCCGACGACGGCGGGTCCGTGTATCTTCGGCTCACGACGCGCGAGATCGATCAGGTCGAGCGCACGGACGACCTCTGGCAGGCGGACGCGCTCAGGGGCGCCTATTGGTTGAAGGCTCCGATGGAGGGGTCCGGAGCGGCCCTGGCGTTCACGGGCGCCATCGCTCCGGAAGTCATCGCCGCCTGGCACGCGCTGATCGACGACCTGCCTGGGCTCGGTCTGCTGAACGTGACCTCGCCCGACCTGCTCCATCGCGGCTGGTCGGCGGCTCGCGCAGCGAGGTGGTCGGGGCGGACGCCCGGCAGGAGCCACGTCGAGACGCTGCTGGACGCGCTGGATCCGGGCGCCGGCCTGGTCACGATCGTGGATGGCTCCCCGTCGACCCTGTCGTGGCTCGGCGGCGTGCGCGGCATGCGCGTCAGCCCGCTCGGGGTCGATCGCTTTGGTCAGACCGGCGACTTGCCGGATCTCTACCGCGCCTATCGCCTCGACGTCGACGCCGTTGTCGAGGCGGCTGGCGAACTGTTCATCGGAGCCTGACGCGTGCCGGTGGAACTGCGGATGCCTGCGCTCTCCCCCACCATGGAGAGGGGCACCCTTGCGAGATGGCTGGTGGCGGAAGGTGACGTCGTCGCCGTCGGCGACCTGCTCGCGGAGATCGAGACGGACAAGGCGACCTTGGAGATCGAGGCGGTCGACCAGGGTCGGATCACGAGCATCGTCGTTCCGGAGGGGACCGAGGATGTTGACGTGGGATCGGTGATCGCGTTGATCGAGGACGAGGATGCGGCTGGCGCGATCGTCCAGGCGTCCGGTGCCGCGACTGGGCCGGCCTCCGACGGGAACGTGAGCCGGCCGCTCGCGCCTGCACCTTCGACGTCGCGGACGGCCGCGCCCGCGCTTTCCGAGGATGCGCTCGAACCACCTCGACCTGCGTCCCTGCGACCATCGGACGAGATCGCGGCGAGCCCCCTCGCCTTCCGCATCTCCGAGGCGATGGGCATCGACCTGCGGACCGTCCGCGCCACCGGTCCTGGCGGCCGGATCGTTCTCGGCGATCTGCCCATCCCTTCCCCAAGGAAACGGGAGGAGGTCGCCGCCGCTCCGATCGCGACGCAGCAGGGCGGCGCGCCCGAGGTCGCGCCGGCGCCGCCTCTGGACGTGCCGCACCAGCGCGTGAGGCTGTCGACGATGCGCAGGACCGTCGCGAGCCGCCTCGCGGCGTCCAAGCGGGAGATGTCTCGCATGCATCTCACCGTGGAGGTGCAGATGGGCGCTCTTCTGGAGCTCAGGGCCAGGCTGAACGATGAATTGGCCCCGCGCGACATCAGGCTGTCCGTGAACGACATGCTGGTGAAGGCGCTCGCACTCGCGCTCATGGAGGTCCCCGAGTGCAACGTGCGGTTCGACGACGACCACGTGCTGCGCTTCGCTCGCGCGGACCTTTCGGTCGCCGTGTCGATCGACGGCGGCCTCGCCACTCCGGTGGTCAGGGACGCCGCGCGGCTGCCGCTTTCGCGCATCTCGGAGGAGATGAGGGACCTCGCGACCCGGGCCCGCGCCGACCGGCTCGCCCCGGAGGAGTGCTCGGGTGGCACGGCGTCGCTGTCGAACCTCGGCATGTTCGGGATCGACTCGTTCGAAGCCGTGATCGATCCGGCTCAGGGGATGGTCATGGCCATCGGCGCGATCGTACGACGCCCGGTCGAGCGCGACGGACGGCTCGAGACGCTCTCCTGGCTGAGCGCGACGGGGAGCTTCGATCACCGCGTGATCGGGGGTGGGGAAGCCGCGAGGCTGATGAACGCGTTCAGGTCGCTGGTCGAGACGCCGATGAGGCTGCTCGCCTGATGCGGCCGGTCGCGCGACCGATACCCGCATCCCGGGGCGGTCGCATGGATGGCGACCGGCCTCGCCGGTCCGGTCCCAAGGGCGAACGCCCGCCGCGGGGCGGCTGGACCGCCGTGACCCTGCGAGTGACCGCGAGGTCCACCACCGGACGACTTACGCCGCACGCTGCATCGGGAGGATAGACGAGGATGAGCATATCGATCGGAGATCGGCCGCTGGACGCATGCGACGGCGACCTGCTGACGGCGCTTCGAGGGTTCGGTGTCGCCGACCTGCACGAGTCCCTGCCGCCAGCGACCCGCATGGGTTCGCTGATGAGCCACTCCATGCGGCCGATCGTCCCGGGCAGCCACGTCGTCGGACGGGCGATGACCGCCGCGACCGCGCCGGGCGACAACCTGGTGCTCTACGCGGCGCTGGAACGCATCTCCCCGGGGCAGGTGCTGGTGATGTCCAACGGCGGCGTCGCGCATGGGGCGCTGTTCGGCGACGTGTCCGCCAGCTTCGCGCTCAAGATGGGCGTCGCCGGCGTGGTGGTCGACGGACCGGTGCGCGACGTGTCGAGCCTGCGCGACATGCGCTGCCCGGTATGGTCGACGGTGGTCTCCCCGTCCCACCCCGAGAAGCGGGGGCCGGGATCGGTCAACGAGCCGATCGTCTGCGCTGGCTGCCTGGTCCGGCCCGGCGACGTCATCGTCGCCGACGACGACGCCGTGCTGGTCATCCGCCCCGGCGATCTCCCGGCGGTCATCGAGGCGGCGGAGGAGAGGCGGAACCGCGAGATAGGCTATCGCGAGCGCATCGCGGGAGGGGAGCACATCTGCGACATCCTCGGCATGCGCGAGGTGGTCGCATCCCTGGTGAACGCCTCCACCGATCGAGGCGGCGTCTCATGAGCGTGTGTCGAGGTCGCGCGGAATCACCGCCGCCCCGGCATCGTCATGTCCGGAGCCAGCTGCCGCAAGGTGAGCTCTGATGGAGAGGATTTGCGTCTTCGGGGCGGGCGGGGTCGGCGGCTACATGGCCGCGAAGCTGGCGCGAGCCGGCCGCGACGTGTCGGTGATCGCGCGCGGCGCGCATCTCGAGAGGATCAGGACGGCGGGCCTGACCATCCGGAGTCCCGAAAGCGGGTTTTCGGTTCGCCTGCCCGCCTCGGGGGCCATCGACGACTTCGCCCCGTTCGACGTGGTGATCGTGACGGCGAAGGCGCCAGGCATTCCCGCCATCGCCCGAGCGATCGGGCCGCACCTCGGCGACGACGCCGCGGTGCTCTTCGCGACCAACGGCATCCAGTGGTTCTACGCCGAAGGCTTCGCGCCTGGAGGCGAGGCGCTGGACACTCGCCGGCTCGATCCTGACGGGGACATCTCCCGTCTGGTCGGCGCGCACAGGAGCTTCGGCGTCGTGGTGCGCTCCTCCAACGTGGTGGTGGAGCCGGGCGTGGTGTCAAATTCAGGAGGGGGGTCCTACGCGCTCGGCGGCGCGTTGCCGGGCGGTTGGCGACGCGCGGGCGAGATCGCGAGCCTGCTCGACGTCGACGGCGCCCGCTTCACCGCCACTCCCGAGATACGACGCGAGATGTGGGGCAAGCTGGTCCGCAACACGGCGGTCGCGCTGCTGTGTGGGCTCACCCACGCCACGCCCGGAGAGGCCTTCTCGGATCCCGGGACCCGTCCGCTGGCCCGTCTCGCCATGCGCGAGGTCTCGGACGTCGCCGCCGCTCATGGGTTCCGCGATCTCCTGGATCTCGACGCGGAACTGGACGTGGTGTCCCGCATGACCGCGATGAGGCCCTCGCTCGTGCAGGATCTCGAACTCGGGCGGACGGTGGAGCTGGACGCGCAGGTGCTGATCGTCCGCGACTTCGCCAGGCAGGCCGGGGTGGACACGCCGACGATCTCGGCTCTCGCGCCCGTGCTCGAGCAGAAGGCGCGTCTGGCCGGCTGCTACTGAACGGGACACGGCCTGAATTGGACCGGGCCTCTCGCGGGTCTCCGCGCCAGCGGTCATCGCTCGCGCAGGAGCCATTCCCGGGCTTCGACCGGATCGGTGAAGCACTGGGCGTCGCGCGCGTCGAGTAGCCGCATCACCTGCAGTCGTCCGAGCGCCGACTCCACGAGGACGGCAAGCCGGCGAGCGACGAAGCCGGGTTCGGCCAGCACCGCCTGGAACTCCTGGACCGCCTCGCGTGACTGGACCTGCAGGCGCCTTAGATCCAGCAGGGTGACATGCTGGTTAGGGTCAGGACTCGTTGATCAGAGCCAGAAGATGACTGTCGCAGCGAGGGCGACGGCGGAAAAGAAGGCTGTGGGGCAGCGATCGTAGCGGGTGGCGACGCGCCGCCAATCCTTGAGGCGGCCGA
>NZ_JAAVJH010000022.1 GCF_012035195.1 Sphingomonas corticis | reverse complement strand
ATACCAGCATCCCGATCTCGCCGCCTGACACACCGCCAAGCGAGCAGCCTAGACCACCGGGATGAGGGGTCCTTTTTCGACGCCGATCACCCCGCTACCGGGGTCCCTTTTCCACGCCGATCCACACAGATACGCTGTCGACCTCACCAGAAAGCGCCGTGCAATCGTAAGGCGGAACGAGCGCCTCCGCATCGATGAGACCAAGCCCAGCGGAGACGACCAGCACCCGCGCGCCCCAGGCGGCGCCAATCCTAGCAGGAATCTTGAAGGCGCGCCCCGCGTAGAGCGATCGCGCCGGGATCCGCTCGCCGCTAGCAATCCGAGCGCGCCAGGCTACGCCCAACTCCGTGACTGGAGCCCGTTCCAACGCTGAGAAGCGATGACGTTCTGCGGCAGCCTTGGTCTTGCTGCCCGTGCAGGTGGTGATCACCAGCGCCACCAATTTTGATGCCTCTACGTTCAGGAACTCGACACGTTTTTTCTACGCTCTCGATGCGCGCCTCGCTACACTTTTTTGCGTCTCGCAGGCATTGATGATCCGAATAAGTGCTCGCATAGCCCCATCGAGTGTGATCATCGCCGGGCGATCATTCGTCACGACAGTGTCCCACGCATGCCGAGGCGCGGGTGCGAGGAACGCGAGGCCGCCGTCGCACGGCCTGGAAAATAGTCTAGGCTGCCAGCGTAACGAACGACGCGTCCTCGCCTCATCCAGAAGGACGATGCCTGTCGCTTTCCGGTCGACGGCTGCTGCTATGTGGCGGACGACGGGGGGAGTACGAGGGCTGGCTGGGGCATCTGGCGGACCGGATCGTTCACACCGTTCCCGCCGGCCGGAAGGACGAATGAGGGGAAGCGGAGGATCACGCGCCCTCCCGTTTTCCGCGCTCGCCAAGAGCCTCGCAGCCACGCGCTCTTCAGCCGCGGCAGCCATTCCTATCCTGGCCCCTCACCTCGAAAGCGCCCTTCCACCGCGCCCTAGGCACTTGCACGCGGTCGGCAAATCTGCGTGGTTGAATGCTATTTGGTAGCCCAGCGCGCTTTTCACCCTGCTTCTCCGGCTTTGTTCCGCGTCGCTGTCGCCGCGGCCGATCCTCCCGGACCGCCCTTCCCGCGCCGGAAACAGCGACTTAGGGGAAGGAAGAGCCCCTTCATTTTTCGCTTGAAAGGAGGCACACACTCCGCGGCAAAGACGAATGAACGAGCGGCCGCTTACGCCGTACCAGCGCCCGATAGCGGCCGGGCCGTTCTTCCACCAGCAAAGCGATCAGGAGACCGCTACAGAAAGCCCGCTGGCAGCGGGCCAATCTGCCGTTCTCCGCGCCCGGAAGCGCGGCAGCGAACCATCCAGAAGCATCGGAACGTTGCGCGAACAAATCGCCTCTGCGATCCGTGTGCGATCCGCTGATCGGAACAAATCGCCACAACCCTGGCGGACGATCCCGAAGAAAACCTAGCACGACTAGGAACTTAGAATGGTGGAGCCGAGGGGGATCGAACCCCTGACCTTCGCAATGCCATTGCGACGCTCTCCCAGCTGAGCTACGGCCCCATTCCCGTGGGAGGCGCCCCACTAACGGGGCGTTTCGGCGTTGGCAAGCGGCGAAATTGCCGCCTGCCGCCGCCCTGTCGGATCGTGATCGCGACCTTTCAGTTCTCGTCGTCGTCGTTCGACGTCTCGACGCCCAGGTCGTCGTCGCCGCCCAGGTCCACCTCGTCGTCGGCCGAGGGCTCCTCGTCCTCCGCGGGCGCCAGATCCTCGTCGTCGCCGGCCAGGTCGCTGTCGGCCTCTTCCTTGTCGGCCTTCACCGCCTCGAACGGCATCGGCTGCTTGGACTTAAGGATCGGCTCGGGCTGCCACGCATAGCCGCACTCGATGCAGGTGACCGGCTCGTCCTTTTCCAGGTCGTAGAAACGGGTCGCGCATTTCGGGCACGTGCGCTTCGTGCCCCATTCCGGCTTTATCATGCCGTCTGATGCCTTTCGGATGGGTGGTTCGCGGGAGTACCCGTCGAAGTGGGGCGCGCCTTGCCATAGCGCAACCCGGCTGGCAAGGCGCCGCGCGCAATGTCCCACGCCCCCACTCCCCGCCCCTTGCGCCTCGCCGCCGCCGGCCCGCTGACGGGTGCGATGACCGTGCCGGGCGACAAGTCGATCAGCCACCGCGCGCTGATGTTCGCCGGGCTGGCGGTAGGCGAGAGCCGCATCCGCGGGCTGCTGGAGGGGGAGGACGTGCTCGCCACCGCGGCGGCGCTGCGCGCCATGGGCGCGACGATCGAGCGCTCGGCCGAGGGCGAGTGGCGCGTCCACGGCGTCGGCGTCGGCGGCCTGCTCCAGCCGCAGGTGGCGCTGGAGATGGGCAATTCGGGCACGTCCACGCGATTGCTGATGGGCCTGGTGGCCAGTCATCCGATCGTCGCCACCTTCACCGGCGATGCCAGCCTGTCGAAGCGACCGATGGGACGCGTCATCGAACCGCTGGCGCGAATGGGCGCCGGGTTCGCCGCCGCGCCGGGGGACCGCCTGCCGCTGACGCTGCGCGGGCGCTGCCCGGCGGTGCCGATCGACTATACGCTGCCCGTCGCCTCCGCGCAGGTGAAGTCCGCAGTCCTGCTCGCCGGGCTCAACACGCCGGGCATCACCCGCGTGCGCGAGCCGGTGCCGACGCGCGACCACAGCGAGCGGATGCTGCGCGGCTTCGGCGCCGAGCTGACGGTGGAGGAGACCGGCGAGGGTCGCGTCATCTCGCTTCACGGGGAGGCGGAGCTGCGCGCGCAGGACATCGTCGTGCCGGGCGATCCCTCGTCCGCGGGCTTCTGGCTGGTCGCGGCGTCGATCGTCCCCGGTTCCGACGTGACCGTGCGCAACGTGCTGATGAACCCGACGCGCACCGGCCTCCTCACCGCGCTGCGGCTGATGGGCGCGTCGATCGAGACCATGGCGGAGCGCGAGGTCGGCGGCGAGACGGTGGCCGACCTGCGCGTCCGGCACGCCCCGCTGACCGCGATCGAGGTGCCGCCGGACCTCGCGCCCAGCATGATCGACGAATATCCCATCCTCTTCGTCGCGGCCGCCTTCGCGCGCGGCACCACCGTGGCGCGCGGCGCGCACGAGCTGCGCGTGAAGGAGTCGGACCGCATCGCGGCCATGGCCGCCGCGCTCGGTCTCGCCGGCCTCACGGTGCGCGAGCACGAGGACGGCCTGTCGATCGAGGGCCGCGACGGCGATCCCCTGCCCGGCACGGCCAATGGCACGACGGTCGCCTCGCTGCTCGACCATCGCATCGCGATGAGCATGGCGGTGGCGGGCATGCACAGCGCGCGCGGCATCGCGATCGACGATGCCGCACCGATCGCGACCAGCTACCCGACCTTCCTCGACACTGCGACGTCGCTCGGCGCCGCCACCACCTGGCTGAACCGATGATTATTGCCGTCGACGGCCCCGCGGCCAGCGGGAAGGGCACGATCGCCAAGGCGCTCGCCCGCCACTACCACCTGCCGCACCTCGACACCGGCCTCCTCTATCGCGCGGTCGCCGCGACCGTGATGCGGCTGGAGCTCGACCCGACCAGCGAGGCGGACGCGGTGGCCGCGTGCGACTTCGACGAACTGACGCTCGCCGATCCGGTGCTGCGCGACGACGAGACCGGGCAGGTCGCCTCGATCGTGTCCGCGCATCCGCTGGTCCGCGCCGCGCTGATGCAGCGGCAGAAGCGGTTCGCCCACCAGGACGGCGGTGCGGTGCTGGACGGCCGCGACATCGGCACCGTCATTGCGCCCGACGCGCAGGCCAAGCTGTTCGTGCGCGCCACCCCGACGATCCGCGCGCAACGTCGCCACACCGAGCTGAAGAGCCGCGGCAGCGACGTGAGCTACGACCAGGTGCTCGCCGACATCCGCGCCCGCGACGAACGCGACAGCAGCCGCTCCACCGCGCCGCTGGTGCCGGCGGCGGACGCGGTTCTGCTCGACACCAGCTTCCTCTCCATCGAGGCGGCGGTGGCGAAGGCGGTGGCTCTGGTGGAGGTGCGGCGGGAGGCGTAGCGCCGCCGGCGGACAAACGACCTCGCCGCGCCCGACCCGAGGCGCCAGAGCGGCTTGCTTCGACGTTCAACCAGCGGCTGAAATGCCGATGCCACCGATCCTCGGCCTGTTGCTTGCCACGGCTGCGCAGACGCCGGAACAGGCGCCGGTGGTCGTCATCGCGCCGGAAGAGGAGCGCGCTACCGCCAGGTGGAGCGCGCCCGCACCGTCCAGCGCTGATCGCTCCTCGACCCCCTGCCACCTTGCCATTCGCGCGTCCTTCCGCTAACGGCGCGCGGTCCGGCAGGCCCTTGGCGTGCGGAGGCATGGTGCGAGGTCCCTGCCCGCGCCCTTCTCGCATCTGCTGCGGCAAGGCCCTTCGCCCGTCATCGTCCCATGGATGCCGCACCGGCACGGGGCCG
Source organism: Sphingomonas corticis (assembly GCF_012035195.1). Classification (GTDB taxonomy): domain Bacteria; phylum Pseudomonadota; class Alphaproteobacteria; order Sphingomonadales; family Sphingomonadaceae; genus Sphingomonas; species Sphingomonas corticis. The sequence goes on along the minus strand of NZ_JAAVJH010000022.1, from coordinate 23,267 downwards.
GCGCGGCGGTGATGGCCAAGACCAGCGGATCCAACCGCTTGGCCGGAAACAACGACAGTTAGGACGAACGACTCTATGGCCTCTGTGGCAGCCCCTTCGCGGGACGATTTCGCGGCGATGCTCGATGACATGTTCGGCGGCGCCGACAGCTTCGAGGGCCGCGTGGTGCACGGCACCGTGACCGGCATCGAGAACGACATGGCGATCATCGACGTCGGCCTGAAGAGCGAGGGCCGCGTGCCGCTGCGCGAGTTCGCGCCGGCGCCCGGCCAGAAGGCCGAGCTGAAGGTCGGCGACGAGGTCGAGGTGTACGTCGACCGCGTCGAGAACATGCACGGCGAGGCGATGCTGAGCCGCGACCGCGCCCGCCGCGAAGCGGCGTGGGACAAGCTGGAGATCGAGTTCGCGAAGACCGCGCGGGTCGAGGGCGTGATCTTCGGCCGCGTGAAGGGCGGCTTCACCGTCGACCTGAACGGCGCCGTGGCCTTCCTGCCCGGCAGCCAGGTGGACATCCGCCCGGTGCGCGACGTCACCCCGCTGATGGACATTCCGCAGCCCTTCCAGATCCTGAAGATGGACCGCAAGCGCGGGAACATCGTCGTCAGCCGCCGCGCCGTGCTGGAAGAGACCCGCGCCGAACAGCGCTCGGGCCTGATCCAGTCGCTGCACGAGGGCCAGATCATCGACGGCGTGGTGAAGAACATCACCGACTACGGCGCCTTCGTCGACCTGGGCGGCATCGACGGCCTGCTGCACGTCACCGACCTCAGCTACAAGCGCGTCGGCCATCCGAGCGAGATGATCAACATCGGCGACACCGTGAAGGTGCAGATCATCCGCATCAACAAAGACACGCAGCGCATCTCGCTGGGCATGAAGCAGCTGGAGAGCGATCCGTGGGACGGCGCCAGCGCCAAGTACCCGGTCGGCGCCAAGCTGTCGGGCCGCGTCACGAACATCACCGAATACGGTGCCTTCGTGGAACTGGAAGCGGGAATCGAGGGCCTGGTCCACGTCTCCGAGATGTCCTGGACCAAGAAGAACGTGCACCCGGGCAAGATCGTGTCGACCTCGCAGGAGGTGGACGTGGTCGTGCTGGAAGTCGACGAGGACAAGCGCCGCATCTCGCTCGGCCTCAAGCAGGCGCAGGGCAACCCGTGGGAGGCGTTCGCCGCCGAGCATCCGGTGGGCTCGACCGTCGAGGGCGAAGTCAAGAACGCGACCGAGTTCGGCCTGTTCATCGGCCTGGACAACGACGTCGACGGCATGGTCCACATGTCCGACATCGCCTGGGGCGTGTCGGGTGAGGACGCGCTGAACCTGCATCGCAAGGGCGAGACCGTGCAGGCGGTGGTGCTCGACATCGATCCGGAGAAGGAGCGCATCTCCCTGGGCATGAAGCAGCTCGAGCGCGGCGGCCCCGTCGCGGCGGGCGCGGGCGACCGCCTGGGCAAGAACCAGGTCGTCACCGTCACCGTGCTTGAGGTCCGCGACGCGGGTCTCGAGGTGCAGGCGGGCGACGACGGCGCGACCGGCTTCATCAAGCGCACCGATCTCGGCCGCGACCGCGACGAGCAGCGTCCGGAGCGGTTCCAGGTCGGGCAGAAGTTCGACGCGATGGTCACTGGCTTCGACCGGTCGAAGAAGCCCACTTTCTCCGTCAAGGCGATGCAGATCGCCGAGGAGAAGCAGGCGGTGGCGCAATACGGTTCGTCCGACTCGGGCGCGTCGCTTGGCGACATCCTGGGCGCCGCGCTGAAGGCGCGCGACACGGAGAAGTAAGCCTTCCCGCTACGATCGAACGGGGGCCGGCGGCGACGCCGGCCCTTTTTTCATTTGTGATCGTCTCATTTCGGGCATTTTCCCATCTTTTCATCTACCTGTTCCATGTATTGATCTGTATCAGCCCATCGCCGAGCCGCGGCGTCCCGGGGGGGAGAGACACGGAATATGATACGGTCGGAACTGGTACAGTGTTTGGCGACGATGAACCCCGAGCTGTCGCAGCGCGACGTGGAAGGGATCGTCGCGACCTTCTTCGAGGAAATCACGCGGCGCCTGGCAAACGACGGCCGAGTCGAGCTGCGCGGCTTCGGCGCCTTCTCCACGCGTGAGCGCGACGCGCGCTCTGGCCGCAATCCGCGCACCGGCGAAGCGGTGGCGGTCGACGCAAAGCGCGTTCCCTACTTCAAGCCCGGCAAGGAAATGCGCGCGCGCCTGAACGTTTGACGCCGACCTCGCGCGACGGTTCACACCGCCGTTCGCAATCGATTGCGAGCGACCGGGGAGCGATGCGGCTTGACCTGTCCGCTCGTCTCGGCTTGGTCGGCGGCGGCGCGGACGTGGCGGAATGGTAGACGCTGGGGACTTAAAATCCTCTGCCGATGGCGTGCGGGTTCGAGTCCCGCCGTCCGCACCGCACCCGCACCGTCCCGCCGGGAGGACCATCGCGCCCATGACGTCGCGCCTTCGCCGCCGCTCCAGCCTGCCGCTGCTGCTGCTCGCCCTGTCCAGTGCGGCCGCCTGTGGGCGGCGCGCCGACGTGGGGCCGGTGGTGGTCAGCGTGGTCGGCGAGGGCAAGCCCGCGCTGGCGCGCGCCGACCGTCGCGATCTGCCGCCCGGCGACCGGGCGCTTACCGGCGCGCTGGCGATGGGACTGGTGCGGCTCGATGCCGCCGGCCAAGTTGAGGCGGGGCTGGCGCAGCGCTGGATCGTCACCGACGGCGGCATGAGCTTCATCTTCCGCCTGGGCCGCACGCGCTGGTCTGACGGCGCCCCCGTGACCGCGGCGGAGGTGGTCGCACTGCTGCGTCGACAGATCGCGGCCGGCGCGCGCAACGATCTGTCGCCCTATCTCTCCGCCATCTCGCGCGTGGTCGAGATGACGCCGGAAGTGATCGAGGTCGAGCTGTCCCGCCCACGACCCGACCTGCTGAAGCTGTTCGCCCAGCCGGAGATGGCGCTGGTCCGCGCCCGCCGCGCCGCGGGCGCCGGCCCGTTCCGCCTGGCGCGCGAGGAGCCCGACGCGCTGCTGCTCACCCCTCTGCCCGACCCCGACCGGGAGGCGGACGACCGCGCCCGACCGGAAGACGACGTCCGCCTGCGCGTCGAGCCCGCGGCGCGCGCCGTGGCGCGCTTCGTCGATCGCGGGTCCGATCTGGTTGCGGGGGGCACCATCGCCGACTGGCCGCTGGTCCGCGCGGCGCAGCCCGCCGCCGCGAACGTGCGTATCGATCCCGCGGCGGGGCTGTTCGGCCTGGTCGTGGCACGACGCGACGCCTTCCTCGCCGACATCGCCAATCGCGCCGCGGTGGCGCAGGCGATCGATCGCGCCGCGCTCGCCGCCGCCGTCTCGCCCGACTGGCCCGCGCGGGACACGCTGCTGCCCGACCAGCTCGATTCAGCGACACCGCCCGTCTCCCCCGCCTGGTCGGCGCTGCCCGTCACCGAGCGCCGCGCCGCCGCCGCCGGCATCGTGGCGCGATGGCGGGCCGGGCGCGGCGCGGCACCCGTGCTGCGTCTGGCGCTGCCGGGGGGGGCGGGCGGGACGATCCTGTTCGCACATCTCGCGCGCGACCTGCTCGCGATCGGTGTCCGCCCGGTCCGCGTCGCCGCCGACGACGACGCGGCGGACCTCGTCCTCGTCGACCGCGTCGCCCCCTACGACAGTGCGCGCTGGTACCTCGACCAGGCGTGCCGCGACTGCGCCCCGGCGGCGCGCGAGGCGATCGAGGCGGCGCGCGTCGCACCCACGCTGGCCGATCGAGCACGCTCCATCGCGGCGGCGGATGCGGCGCTGACCGAGGACGGCGGCTTCATCCCGCTCGCCCGGCCCTTCCGCTGGTCGCTGGTCGCCTATCGCCTGCGCGCCTGGACCGCCAACCCGCGCGCGTGGCACCCGTTGAACCGCCTGCGCGCCGACACCAACTAATCGTCATGGCCCGCCCCGTCCCGCTTACCCCCGCCGCCTTCGACGCGCTCCCGCTGGGCAAGGATCCCGCCGCGGTGCGCCGCCGGGTGGAGGCGATGGAGAAGCTGCTGGAAGGGATGTTCGTCATCCCCGGCCTGAACCGCCGCGTGGGGCTCGACGCGATCGTCGGCTTGGTGCCGGTGGTGGGCGATCTCGCCGCCGCGACGCTGGGGGCGTGGATCGTGTGGGAGGCGCGCAATCTGGGCATGAGCCGCGCCGCGCTGTTCGGCATGGGCGCGAGGATCGGTTTCGACACCTTGCTCGGCGCGATCCCGTTGGTCGGCGACGCGGCGGACCTGTTCTACCGGTCAAACACGCGCAACGTGAAGCGCATCCGCAAATATCTCGACAAGCATCATCCCGCCACGAGGACGCTCGATCAGTAGAGCAGGAAGCGGCGCCGCTCCTCTTCCCACGCTGACTCGTCGGCGCCGGCGATCGCGTCCAGGTCGCCCGCTTCGGCGCCGGCGTCGTCCACCCAGTCGCGCAGCTGCGTGCCGCCGTTGATGACGTCGATCGCCAGCCTGTCGAAGACGTACTCGTACGGAAAGTCGCGCCACAGGTCGTAACCGGGCTGCATCGCGCGCAGCGCCTTGAACCCCAGCGCCTGCACCCGCCACGGGCGGAAGCGATGGTGATCGTAGCCCGCCCCCTCGGCATGGACGAAGATGCCCGCGCACAGCGCGCCGACATGCTTGTGAAAGGTCGGCTGGAAATGGATGTCGCGCAGCGTGCAGCCGGCGAGCCATGGCGGCGCGATGTCGTGCATCGTCGCGATCAGGCCGCGGGCGTCGATGTCGGGCGCGCCGAACAGCTCGAGCGGGCGCGTGGTGCCCCGCCCTTCGGACAGCGTGGTTCCTTCCAGCATCACCGTGCCGGCATAGGCGCGAGCCATGTTGACGTTGGCGGCATTGGGACTGGGATTGATCCACACCCGCTCCGCCGGCCAGCCGAAGCCCGGCGCCACATCGGGCTGCCACCCCTCAATCGCGATCACGCGATAGTCGACGTCCAACCTGAAATGCGCGACGAACCACGCGCCCATCTCGCCCAGCGTCATGCCGTGCCGCATCGGCATCGGCCCCGCGCCGACGAAGCTCTCCCATCCCGCGCGCAAGGTGGTGCCCTCGACGGGGCGCCCCGCGGGATTGGGCCGGTCGAGCACCCACACCGCCTTGCCATGCTGCGCCGCCGCCTCCAGCACGTAGAGCAACGTCGTGACGAAGGTGTAGATGCGGCATCCCACGTCCTGAAGGTCGACCAGCATGACGTCGAACGTGTGCATCGACTGCCCGGTCGGTCGCCGCACCTCGCCGTAGAGCGAGAAGACGGGCATCCCGTAGGTGGGGTCGGTGAAGTCGGGCGACTCCATCATGTTGTCCTGCAGGTCGCCGCGCACGCCGTGCTGCGGACCGAACACCGCGCTGACGTTCAGCCCCGCCGCGACCAGCGCGTCCAGGCTGTGCGTCAGATCCGCCGTGACGGAGGCGGGGTGCGCGAGCAGCGCGACGCGCTTTCCCTCCAGCGGCGCACGCAGCGCAGCGTCGGCGAGCAGGCGATCGATACCGAAGTTCATGCGATCCCCGGTGCCGCAAGCCGCGCGACGAAGCCAGCCTCGTTGTGGAAATCCGGCTCTGCGCGCGGGTGCGCCAGCGCGAAGAAGGACTTGGCGCCCGACACGTCCTCGATCACCGTGGTCAGCCCGACCCGCCACACGTCCACGGACGCGAGGGCAGGCATCGACACGTGCGCCGTCAGCGTCGCGGTCCCGCGGTCGAAGGCGATCGTCAGCTCGCGCTCGTCCGCGTCGCGCATCGCGCCGCGATAGCCGTTGAAGTCGTAGATCGCGTAGCGCGTGGAGGGTGACAGGTTGAGCTCGCGGTAGAAGTCGCCGTCGCCCGCGACGAACGCCTCGAAGCAGGTGTGCATCCACAATTCGTGCGCGAAGTCGGACGCGACGGGATCGGGCCAGCGGATCGCGTCGAGATCGCCGTGGATGCGATAGGCCAGCCCGATCCGGTCGCGCGCGGGGCGGGTCATGTCGACGGTGATCCTGCGGACCGAAGCGGCGGGTGCCGAAGGATGCGGGATCAGCGTGAACTCGGCCAAGGCTACCTCCGTCATGCCGGGCTCGTCCCGGCATCCACCAGGCCGCGAGCGCCGTCCCCTTTGCTCCTGCCGCGCGGTGGGTGCCGGGACAAGCCTGTCCTGAGCTTCGCCGAAGGGCCCGGCATGACGTGTCCCCACTGGCAAAATCACCCGACTTCGCCTATGTGGCCGCCACTCCCATGGCAACGCAACTTCCCTCCCCGCCCCGTGTGGGCATGGTGTCGCTCGGCTGTCCGAAGAACCTCGTCGACAGCGAGCGCATCCTGACCCAGCTCCGCGCCGACGGCTACCATATGTCCGCCGACTATGCCGGTGCCGACGTGGTGCTGGTCAACACCTGCGGCTTCCTCGATTCGGCCAAGGAGGAATCGCTGGAGGCGATCGGCGAGGCCATCGCGGAGAACGGACGCGTCATCGTGACGGGGTGCATGGGGAAGGAAGCGGAGACGATCCGCGCCCGCTTTCCGCAGGTCCTCGCGATCACCGGCGCGCACGAGTACGAGCAGGTGGTGGAGGCGGTGCACGAGGCCGCACCGCCCTCGATCGGGCCGTACGTGGACCTGATTCCCGATGCCGGGCTGAAGCTGACGCCGCGACACTACAGCTATCTGAAGATCTCCGAGGGCTGCAATCATCGCTGCACCTTCTGCATCATCCCCTCGCTACGCGGCGATCTGGTCAGCCGGCGGCCCGACGCGATCCTGCGCGAGGCGGAGAAGCTGGTGGCCGCGGGGACGAAGGAGCTGCTGGTCATCAGCCAGGATACCTCCGCCTACGGCATCGACATCCGCCGCGAACCGCGGGCGTGGAAGGGGCGCGAGGTGGTGCCGGGCATGACCGACCTGGCGCGCGAGCTGGGCCGGATCGCCCCCTGGGTGCGCCTCCACTACGTCTATCCCTATCCGCACGTCGACGCGGTGATCCCGCTGATGGCGGAGGGGCTGGTGCTGCCCTATCTCGACATCCCGTTCCAGCACGCCGCGCCCGCGGTGCTGAAGCGGATGCGCCGTCCCGCCAACGAGGCGAAGGTGCTGGAGCGGATCCGCGGCTGGCGCGCCGTCGCACCCGACATCGCGATCCGCTCCACCTTCGTCGTCGGCTTCCCCGGCGAGACCGAGTCGGATTTTCAGTATCTGCTCGACTGGCTGGACGAGGCGCAGCTCGACCGCGTCGGCGCCTTCCGCTTCGAACCCGTCGCGGGGGCGGCGGCGAACGACCTGCCCGATCCGGTGCCGGAGGAGGTGAAGGAGGAGCGCTACGCCCGCATCATGGCGAAGACCGCGGCGATCAGCGCGGCGAAGCTGCAGGCGAAGGTCGGCCGCCCGCTCGACGCGATCATCGACGCCGTCGACGCGGAGACGGGCGGTGCCACGGGCCGCTCCTACGCCGACGCGCCGGAGATCGACGGCGAGGTCCACCTGCGCGACGCGGGCCACCTGTCGGTCGGCGATATCGTGCGCGTGCACGTCGAGGAGGCCGACGACCACGACCTCTTCGGGGTGCCCGATCAATTGCCGCGATAGGTGGAATAGCCGTAGGGGCTGAGAACGACCGGCACGTGATAGTGCGCGCCGTCCCCGACGCGGAACGTCAGGTCGATCTCCGGGAAGAAGGGCGCGCCCTTCGCATCGGGATAGCGCGTCAGGTCGAAGTGCAGGCGATAGTCCGCCGGCGGGAAGGACGCGCTCGCGCCGAAGCTGCGAACGCGCCCGTTCTCGTCCGTGCGCCCCTTCGCCACTTCGATCCAGCGCCCGTCCCGGTCGCGCCGCGACAGCGTGACGGGCACGCCCACGCCGCCGACGCCACGCGCCAGGTCGAGCACGTGGGTGCTGATGTCGGCCGCCGCGGCGGGCGTCGGCAGCGCCGCCAGTGCGAGCGAGAGAGGGATCCACGGCCGCATCGCACGTCTCCTTCGATGAAGACCGCATCGGACCGCCCGGGGGCGACGGCGTCAACCGCAATGATGCGGTTGACCGGCGGTGCGGCGCTGCTAATAGGCCCCCTCGCCTGAACTCCTGGCCGCACGGCGGAGTAGCTCAGCTGGTTAGAGCACGGGAATCATAATCCTGGGGTCGGGGGTTCAAGTCCCTCCTCCGCTACCAGGGGTTCAGGCGCGAACGTCAGCCGAAATCGTGACGCGACAGCAGCTCCCACGGGCCGCCGCGATACCACCACGCCGCCAGCCCCGCGATGCGCAGCGGCCGGGCGGCGAAGCCCGCCTGCAACTCGGCGAGCAGCGCCTTCGCCGTGGCCGGCTCCACCTTGTTCTGCACCGTCACGTGCGCGCGCCAGCCGGCCTGGTCCTGTGGCACCAGCAACCCGGCAAAGGCGTCGGCCAGATCGGCGCGGATCGCCGCCAGCCCGGGTGAATCGATGCGATAGGCGACGCCGCGCCCCAGCGAGATCACGCCCGCCAGCCGTGCCGCGGGTGCCGGCACCCCTCGCGTCGCCTCGCGCAGTCGCCGCGACAGCTCGGCCGCGCTCGACGGCGGCAGGTGGTGGAACATCGTCAGGTGAGCGGGAAGATGGTTGCGCTCCACGGGGAAATACGCCGCGCGCTGCCGGTCGAACCACGCCTGGTCCTCGCGCCCGAACAGCGCGGAGACGATGATGGGAGCGGGCGCCGCCGTCTCGCTCAAATCTCGATCTGGCTGCCCAGCTCCACCACGCGGTTGGTCGGCAGGCGGAAGAATTCCATCGCGCTCTCCGCGTTGCGCAGCATCCAGGCGAACAGCTTCTCGCGCCACAGCGCCATGCCGGGCCGCTCCGACGCCAGCAGCGTCTGGCGGCTGAGGAAGAAGCTGGTCTCCATCATCTTGAACGCCGCGCCGCAGCCGTGGAACGTCTTCAGCTGCGCCGGCACGTCGGGCTCCTCCATGAAGCCGTAGCGCAGGATCACGCGGTGGAAGCCGCTGCCCAGGTCCTCGTGCAGGAAGCGGTCCTGTTCGGGAAAATAGGGCATGTCCGTGACGCGGACGGTCAGCAGGATGACGCGGTCGTGCAGCACGCGATTGTGCTTCAGGTTGTGCAGCAGCGCGTGAGGCACGCCTTCCGGCGTGGACGTCATGAACACCGCGGTACCCGACACGCGGGTGGCGGAGCCGGCGGCCGAATCGATGAAGATGCGGATCGGCATCGCCGCCTCGCGCATCCGCTCCAGCATCAGCTTGCGCCCCTGCGACCAGGTGGTCAGCAGCACGAAGACGACGACGGCGACCAGCAGCGGGAACCAGCCGCCGTCGGGCACCTTCGTCAGGTTCGACGCGAAATAGAGGCCGTCGATCGTCAGGAACGCGATCTCGAACGCCGCCACCGCGTAGATCGGCCAGTGCCACACGCGGCGGATCAGCACGCCGACCATGCAGGTGGAGATGAACATCGTTCCCGTCACGGCGATGCCGTAGGCGGCGGCGAGGTTCGACGATTCGCCGAAGCCGAAGATCAGCAGCAGCACCATCGTCATCAGCGCCCAATTGGCCGACGGGATGTAGATCTGCCCCGCTTCCGACGCGCTGGTGTGCGCGATGCGCAGCCGCGGCATCAGGCCGAGCTGCACCGCCTGCTGCACCACGCTGAACGCCCCGGTGATGACCGCCTGGCTGGCGATCACGGTGGCCATGGTGGCGAGGATGACGAGCGGCAGGCGGAAATCCTCCGGCGCCATCAGGAAGAAGGGGTTCGACGCCGCCTCCGGCATGCCGAGCAGCAGCGCGCCCTGGCCCAGGTAGTTCAGCATCAATGCGGGCAGTACGACGAACATCCACGCGTGCGCGATCGGCCGGCGTCCGAAATGCCCCATGTCGGCGTAGAGCGCCTCGGCCCCCGTCACGGCCAGCACGACGGAACCGAGCGCCAGGAACGCGAGCCCGCCGTCGTTCGCGGCGAAGCGGAACGCCCACACCGGGTTCAGCGCCTGGAAGATCGCGGGCTGCTGCGCGATGTGCATCACGCCCAGCACCGCCAGCACGACGAAGTAGACGAGCATGATCGGCCCGAACAGCCGACCCACCCGCGCCGTCCCGACCGATTGCAGGTAGAACAGCGCGACCAGGATCGTCACCGCGATCGGCAGCACGAAGCCGTCGAACCCCTGTTCCACCGTCGCCAGCCCCTCCACCGCGGAGAGGACGGAAATGGCGGGCGTTATCATGCAGTCGCCGAAGAATAGCGCGGTCGCCAGCACGCCCAGGATGACGAGGCTGGGTCCCCAGCGCTTCCCCTTCCCCTGCGTACGCCGCTGGATCAGCGCCAGCAGCGCCAGGCTGCCGCCCTCGCCATTGTTGTCGGCGCGCAGGATCAGCAGCACGTACTTCAGCGTCACGATCAGCATCAGCGACCAGAAGATCAGGCTGACCACGCCGAAGATGTGCAGCCGGTCGACGGTGAGCGGATGGTGCCCGACGAACACCTCCTTCATCGCGTAGAGCGGGCTGGTGCCGATGTCGCCGTAGACGACCCCGATCGCGCCTACGGCCAGCTTCGCCATGCCGTCGCGCGCATGGTGGTGCGGCGCGGCGGCCTGGGCTCTGAGCGCCGGATCGTCGGTGTTCACGCGGGGGAACTTCGGGAGGTCATGACGCGGGGGTCGATCGTCCTCATGGTGGCGGCGCGACTAGCACCGACCGCGTGGGCACGCAATTGGAGCCCGTCGTCCCTGCCCCCCCGTCGCCGCGACCGGCCGCATCGCGCGACGGTTGTGCCGCGCGGGCGCGGCTTCTCGCCGGCGGCGGGGCGGGCTACAAGCGTGCGGCCATGCGCCGATCGCTCGCCCTCCTCGCGCCGCTCGCGCTCGCCGCCGCGCCCGTGCCCCCCCCTGCCCCCCCCCGCCCCCCCCTGCCGGCCGCCGCGCTGACGCACGACAGCGAGGAGCGCTGGATCGACTTCGATCTCACCCCCGGCAACCAGATCCGCTTCGCGATGACGCTGGACGGGCGGCCGGTGACCGCCATCCTCGACACCGGCGTCAGCATCTCCGTGCTCGCCCGCCGCTACGCGGACGCGCAGCGCCTCACCGTCGGCGACGGCGGGCGCGCGGCCGCGATCGGCGGGACGGTGGACATCGGGAAGGTGGCGACGCGCACGCTCGCGATCGGCGGGCTGGTGCGCAGCGGCGGTACGCTGGCGGTGGTGGACCTGCCTGCCGCCGCGACGGGCAGCGCGCAGGCGGTGGACCTGCTGGTCGGCCGCGACCTGACCGCGGGCTTCGCGCTCGACATCGACTATCGCGCGCGCCGCTTCCGCTTCCTCAAGAGCGGGCGGATGCCGTTCGCCGGAGTGACGGCACCCCTGTCGATCGCGCCCGACCGGCAGGTGTACGTCAGCGCGCTGATGCTGGCGGGGCAGCGCGTGCAGCCGGTCATCGTCGACACGGGCGACGGCTCGGCGGTAACGCTGAGCGCCCCCGCGTGGCGGCGCACCCGCGCCGCCGCCGCTCCGGCCGCCGCCACCACCACCATTTCCTACGGCCTGGCCGGTCCGGTCGTCAGCGACATGGCGATCGTGCCCGAACTGTCCGTCGGCCAGGCGGTGGCGCGGCAGGTGGAGGTGCGGATCGAGCCGCCCGGCGGCTTCTCCGACCAGATCGGCACCGCGGGGCGGATCGGCTCCGGCTTCCTCCAGCGCTATCGCGTGCTTCTCGACCCGGGTGCGGGCCACATGCTGCTGGCGGAGGACGCGGCGGCCGCCGCGCGGCCGGCGGTTCGCTCCACCAGCGGGCTGCTGCTGGGCCTGGCGTCGGACCGGCTGAAGGTGCTGCACGTCATGCGCGGCGGCCCGGCAGCGGCGGTGGGCTTCCGCGAGGGCGAGGCGATCTGCGCCGTGGACGGGACGCCGGTCTCGCGCGGCTACGCCGACAGCCCGCTCGCCCGCTGGGTCACGGACGCGCCCGGCCGTATCGTGGCGCTGACCCTGTGCGGCGGCGATACCCGCGCGCTGACGCTGCAGCGCTTCTACTGACGGCTCAGCCCTTCCACGCCAGCAGCGCCGCCGCTGCCAGCGCGAACAGCGCCAGCATCTGCACCGTCGTCCAGTCGACCCAGCCGACCGCGTCCACGTCCCGCCGCCGCCCGCGCCGCGCCTGCTTCCACCCCGCCAGCACCGCCACCGCGGCGCACAGCGCCACCGCCGCGTAGAGCCCGGTCCGCGTCGGGTCTTGCAGTTCGATCATCGCTCCGCCAGCCTGCCGCGCATCACGCCAAGGAGAGGCCCCCGATGAAACCCTCGTTCTTCCTCGCGCCCGTCGTGCTCGCCGGGGCGGTAGCCGCCGTCGCCGCGCCGCAGCCGCGCACCGATCCCGCCGTGGCGAAGGCCATCGCCGACCCGGCGCGCAGCGAGGCGAACCGCGCACGCGACCGCTATCGCCACCCGGCCGAGACGCTCGCCTTCTTCGGCGTGACGCCGGCGAAGAAGGTGGTCGAGTTCATCCCGGGCGGCGGCTGGTACAGCGAGATCCTGGCGAAGGTCCCGGCCGGCGGCGGCAGCTACACCGCCCTCGTCCCGGCGCGCGGCGCGGAAGGCGCGAAGAAGATGCTGGCGGACAAGGGGCTGACCGGCACGGTCGCCACCGTCGATCCGGCGACCGGCACCTCCACCGTCCCGGCGAACAGCCAGGACGTCGTCCTCACCTTCCGCAACGTCCACAACCTGACGATGAACGGCGGCGAGGCGGCGGCCGGCGTGTTCAAGGCGTGGTTCGCCATGCTGAAGCCGGGCGGCACGCTGGGAATCGTCGACCACCGCCTGCCCGAGCGGATGGACAGCGCGCTGGAGGCGAAGAGCGGCTATTTGAAGACCAGCACGATCGTCCGGCTCGCCACGGCGGCCGGCTTCCGCCAGGCCGGCACGTCGGAAGTGAACGCCAACCCCCGCGACACGCACGACCATCCGGAAGGCGTGTGGACGCTGCCGCCCACCTATCGCCTGGGCGACACCGACCGCGCGAAATATGCCGCCATCGGCGAGAGCGACCGGATGACGCTGCGCTTCGTGAAGCCGCGCTGACCCAGCATGTCCGTCACCCCGGTCTACGGCCGGGGTGACGGGTACCGACGGCAACCGGGGCGGCCACGTCACCCGTCCAGCTTCTCCACCTTCTCGCGCAGGCTGGCGAGTTCCGCCTTCAGCGCCGCGATCTCGCCGTCCTTGCCGGCGGCCGTCGCGGCGGCGGGCGGGGCCGCGGTGAAGGGCGGCTTGCCCGCCTTGAACGCCGACGCCGCCGCCTCGAACATCTGCATGTTGCGCTTGGCGATCTCGGCGAAGGGCGAGCCGGCGAACGCGCCCTCCACTGCGGTGCGGAACTGTTCCTGGTTGCGGCGGAAACTGTCCATCGACGCCTCGAGATAGGCGGGCACCATCGACTGCATGGAATCGCCGTAGAGCGCGATCAGCTGGCGAAGGAAGCTGACCGGCAGCATGGTCTGGCCGCGGCTCTCCTCCTCCATGATGATCTGCGTCAGGACGTTGTGCGTGATATCCTCGTCCGTCTTTGCATCGACCACGCGGAACTCGCGACCGTCGCGCGTCATCTGCGCCAGGTGCTCCAGCGTGATGTAGGAGGAGCTTTCGGTGTTATAGAGCCGGCGGTTGGCGTATTTCTTGATGACCACCGCCCGATCTGCGTCCTGCCCGCCGCCGTGCTGCTTCCTCATCGCGAGAGATCCTCCATGCCCCGATCGTCAAAGGACCGTCCGCCAGGGGGTATAGCACGGCATGACGCGCCGCAACATGGTCCGCGCCCCCTGCCCCTGTTCCTCGACATGCTGCGCAGCGAAACCGCAGCATCGTCGGAGCGGCGCGCCGCCGCGCTGGCAGGTCTGCGCCGCTACCAGCAGGCGCCGCGCCCTCGCCGCGTCTTGCCGCCGGCGCGCTTCCGCAAGGGTGCGGCGCGGCTGCGCGACGTCGGCGGGGACGTGACGGGGCCGCCCGTCGTCTTCGTCCCCTCGCTCATCAACCCGCCCTTCGTGCTCGACCTCGCGCCCGGCCGCTCGCTCGTCCGCCACGTCGCCGCGCGGGGCTTCCGCGCGTGGCTCGTCGACTGGGGCACGCCGCGCCCGCAGGATGCCGGGCTCGACCTCGCCGGCCACGTCGCCGATCGGCTGTTGCCGCTGCTGGCGAAGCTCGACCGGCCGCCGATCCTGGTCGGCTATTGCCTGGGCGGCACGCTGGCGCTCGCCGCCGCGGCGCTGCCGGGCGCGCGCTGCGCGGGCGTCGCCACCATCGCCGCGCCGTGGCACTTCGCCGGCTATGGCGAGGCGGCGCGCGCCGAGATGACGGCGCTGTGGCAGCGTGCGGAGCCTGCCGCGCGCGCGATCGGCGCGCTGCCGATGGAGGTGCTGCAGGCCGGCTTCTGGAGGCTCGATCCCGCGCGCACGATCGCGAAGTACGAGGCGTTCGCGACGATGCCGGACGCGCAGGCGGCCACCTTCGTCGCGCTGGAGGATTGGGCGAACGCGGGCGCACCGCTGACCTATGCCGCGGGCGCGGACCTGTTCGACGCCCTCCTGTCGCGCGACCTGCCGGGGCGCGGCGAGTGGCAGGTGGGCGGACACGCGGTCGATCCGGCGCGACTCGCCTGTCCGGTGGCACAGTTCGTCAGTCGCACAGACCGGATCACGCCGGCCGCCACCGCCGCGGACGTGGGCGAGCGGCACGACCTGTCGCTCGGCCATGTCGGCATGGTGGTCGGCGGCAGGGCGCAGGCGATGCTCTACGATCCGCTGACCGAATGGCTGGTCCGACTGGCTGGCGCGCGCGGGGCGAAGCACCTAGGTTCAACGACATGACTCACCAATCGATCGACACGGCGGAGCGGCCGGGCGGCCTCGCCCGGGCGCGGCAGGGTACGCTGGGCGCGGCGATCCCGCGCATCGAGGGGCCGCTGAAGGTCACCGGCGGCGCCACCTACGCCTATGAGCGCGCGCCCGCCGGCGCGCTCTACGCCGCCGTCGTCGGCGCGCCCGTGGGCGCGGGCGAGGTGACGGGCTTCGACACCGCGGCCGCGGAGGCGCTGGCGGGCGTGGTCGCGATCATCCACGACGACCCGCGCATCCCCGCGGGCGAGAGCAACAGCCGCGCGATGGCGCACGCCGGCACCCGCCGCATCTTCCACTACGGCCAGCCGCTCGCCGTCGTCGTCGCAAAGTCGCAGGCGGTGGCGCGCGAGGCGGCGGCGCGGGTGCGCGTCCACGTCGACGCCGCGCCGGGGCGCCACGACATGGCGGCCGAGCCGGTGCAGCGCGACCACAAGCTCGGCTTCCTGCCCGCGATCGACAAGGGCGATGTCGACGCCGCCATGGCCGCAGCGGAGGTGACGCTGGACGTCGCCTACACGACGCCGGTCCACTTCCCCGCCGCGCTGGAGCCGCACGCGACCACCGTGTGGTGGGACGGCGACGTGCTGACGCTGCGCTCCTCCAATCAGGTGATCGGCGCCGCGCGCGACACGATCGCGCAGGCGATGAAGCTGCCGGCGGAGCGCGTCCGCGTGCTCGCGCCCTATGTCGGCGGCGGCTTCGGCGGAAAGACCGGCGTCGGGCCGGAGGTGATCCTGGCCGCGATCGCCGCGGAGAAGCTCGGATGCGCGGTGAAGGTCGCGCTGCCGCGGCAGCAGATCGCCTACCTCGGCCACCACCGCTCCGCCACGACGCAGCGCGTGCGCATCGCCTGCGACACGGACGGACACATCGCCGCCGTCGCGCACGAGGGCGTCGCCGCGCAGAACGACGACGGCGCGTTCCTCGAGCCGATCCCGTTCGGCTCGATCCCGCTCTACGCGGGCGAGAGCCGCCGCTTCCGTACCGACCTCGTCAGGCTGGACCTGCCCGCCACGGGCGCGGTGCGCGCGCCGGGGGAGGCGATCGGCACGTTTGCGATCGAGTGCGCGATGGACGAGCTGGCCGAACAGCTCGGTCTCGACCCCATCGAGCTGCGCCGCCGCAACGAGCCCCGGGTCGATCCCACGTCGAACAAGCCTTTCTCCACCCGACGCCTGCTCGACTGCTACGACGAGGGCGCGCGCCGCTTCGGCTGGCCCGCGCGGGTGCCCGATCCCGCCTCCGTGCGCGACGGCGAGTGGCTGGTGGGCATCGGCATGGCCGCCTCGCTGCGCGGCAACTTCACCGTCGAGGCGGCGGCGGACGTGGTGCTGGACACGGACGGCCGCGCCACGGTGCGATGCGACATGACCGACATCGGCACGGGGACGTACACCATCCTGGCGCAGACCGCGGGCGAGATCCTGGGCCTTTCGCCCGACCGCGTCACGGTGGAGATCGGCGACACGAACCTGCCGAAGACCGCCGGATCGGGCGGCTCGTTCGGCGCGGGCAGCGCCTGCTCCGCAGTGGCGCTGGCGTGCGAGGACATCCTCGCCGAACTCGCCCGCCGCATCAACGCCGCGCCGGAGGAGCTGGTGCTGAAGGACGGCTGCGTCACCGCCGGCGAGACGCGCGCGGTGCCGCTCGCCGACCTCGTCCGCGGGCAGCCGATCGCCGGTCACGGCCACAGCGCCCCCGGGCAGCAGGCGAAGCGCACCAGCCAGGCGAGCCACGGGGCGCACTTCTGCGAAGTGGCGGTGAACGCGGTGACGGGCGAAGTGCGCGTGCGCCGAATGCTGGGCGTCTACGACGTCGGACGGGTCCTCAACCGCAAGACGGCGGAGAACCAGATCGTCGGCGGCGTGGTGTGGGGGATCAGCTACGCGCTGGGCGAGGCGGGCGTGGTCGACACCCGCTCGGGTCGCTTCGTCAATCCCGATTTTGGCGAATATCACGTCGCGGTGAACGCGGACGTGCCGCAGATCGAATGCCACTTCATCGAGGACATCGACGACGCCGCCAATCAGGTCGGCGCGAAGGCGGTGGGCGAGCTGGGCATCTCCGGCGCAGGCGCGGCGGTGGTGAACGCCATCTACAACGCCACCGGCGTGCGCGTCCGCGACGTGCCGGTGACGCTCGACGCGCTGCTGGCCGGCTTGCCGCCGGTGTGACGCGGGTGATGCAACGACCGTTCGGCCCGAGCGTAGTCGAAGGCCAAGCGCAGGTGGCTGTGCTTCGACTTCGCTCAGCACGAACGTAGATAGGAACGTTCACCTCCATGGCCGACAACGACACCGTCCTCGCCGCCGCCGCCGAGTGGAAGGGCGCGCCGATGGCGCTCGCCACCGTGGTCTCGACCTGGGGCTCCGCGCCCCGCCCGCGCGGCAGCCACATGCTGGTCCACGCCGACGGCCGCTTCGAGGGTTCGGTGTCCGGCGGCTGCGTGGAGGGCGAGATCCTCGACACCGCGGCAAAGGTGATCGCCGGCGCGCCCTTCGCCCTCCAGCGATATGGCGTGGCCGACGACAGCGCGTGGCAGGTCGGCCTTCCCTGCGGCGGGGAGATCGCGGTGATGGTGCAGCCCGTCTCCGCCGAGGGCTTCGACCCCGAGCTGTTCGACCGCATCGCCGAGGCGCGCGAGGCGGGCACGGGGCTGACCGTCACGACGGACCTCGCGACCGGCCACTCCGACCTGCGCCCGGTCGAAACCGGCGAGGTCTTCGTCAACCGCTACGATCCGCCACGCCGGCTGCTGATCGTCGGCGCGGTGCAGATCGCGCAGAGCCTCGCCGCGCTGGCCGGCACGCTCGGCATCGAGACGGTGGTGATCGACCCGCGCGGCCGCTTCCTGACGGAGGAGCGCTTCCCCGGGGTCACGCTGGACGACCGCTGGCCCGACGAGGCCGTGGCGGCGTGGAAGCCGGGCCCGTCCACCGCGGTGGTGACGCTCAGTCACGACACGAAGATCGACGACCCCGCGCTGGTCGCCGCGCTGGCCAGCGACGCGCCCTATGTCGGTGCGCTCGGCAGCCGCAAGAGCCATGCCGCCCGACTGGAGCGGCTGGCCGCGCTGGGCGTCGCGCCCGACCGGCTGGCGCGGATCGACGGGCCGGTCGGGATCGATATCGGCGCGATCGGCCCGTCGGAGATCGCACTGTCGATCGCGGCGGCGATGATCGGTGCGTTCCACGGCAAGGGCAAGGGTTGATGCGCGCGGAGGAGGTCGTCCTCGTCCTCCTCGCCGCGGGCCGGTCGACGCGGATGGGCGCGGCCGGCAACAAGCTGGAGCAGCCGCTACGCGGCCGCCCGCTCGGCCTCCACGTCGCGGAGGCGCTGGCCGCGGTGCCGTTCCGCGCGCGGTACGCGGTCGTGGCGCCGGGCAACACGCTCGACTATGCCGCGCTCGGCCTCGACACGGTCGTCAACGACGATCCGGTGCGCGACCTGTCCTCCTCGCTGCGGCTCGGCGTGCGCCGCGCGCGGTCGCACGACCCCGCCGCGGTGCTGGTCGCGCTGGCCGACATGCCGCTCGTCACCGCCGCGCACGTCCGCCGGGTGACCGACGCGGGCGACGGCGACGAGGCGCTCGTCGCCTCCAGCGACGGGAACCGCCCCTCGCCTCCCGCCCTGTTCGGCCGGGCGCATTTCGCCGCGCTGGACGCCGCGACGGGCGACGCGGGCGCCCGCGCGCTGATCCGCACCGCCCGCCCGGTCGTCGCCGGCGCGGACGAGCTGATCGACGTCGATACGCCCGAGGAACTCGCCCGGCTTTGCGGTCGGGCGCGCCGAGGCGTCACAGCACGAAGCGGCTGAGGTCGGTGTTGCGCGCGATGCTGGCGAGCTGCGCCTCGACATAGGCGGCATCCACCGTCAGCGTGCCGCCGGCACGATCCTCCGCGTCGAAGCTGACTTCCTCCAGCAGCTTCTCCATCACCGTCTGCAACCGGCGCGCGCCGATGTTCTCGACCTCGCCGTTCACCTCCGCCGCGATCTTCGCCACCGCGCGGATGCCGTCCTCCGTGAAGGCGACGTCGACGCCCTCTGTCGCGATCAGCGCGGTGTACTGCGCGGGCAGCGACGCCTTCGTATCGCTCAGGATGGCGACGAAATCGTCCTCGGTCAGGCCCTTCAGCTCGACGCGGATCGGAAGGCGGCCCTGCAATTCGGGCAGCAGGTCGCTGGGCTTGGCGACGTGGAACGCGCCTGACGCGATGAAGAGGATGTGATCGGTCTTCATCGGCCCGTACTTGGTCGACACCGTGGTGCCCTCGATCAGCGGCAGGAGATCGCGCTGCACGCCCTCGCGGCTGACCGAGCCGCCGCGCACGTCGCTGACCGCGATCTTGTCGATCTCGTCGAGGAAGACGATCCCGTTCGCCTCGGCGTCGGCCAGTGCGACGCGGCTCACCTCGTCCTGGTCGAGCCGCTTGTCGGCTTCCTCCTCGACCAGCTTCTCCCACGCCGCCGGCACCGTCAGCTTGCGCCGCTTGGTCTGCCCGCCGGTCATCTTGCCGAACATCTCGGACAGATTGATCATCCCGACCGAGCCGCCGCCCGGCAGGTCGAACGGCATCTGCGGCTGCACGGGCAGGTCGATCTCGATCTCCGTCGCGTCGAGATGGCCGTCGCGGAAGCGCTGGCGGAAGCTCTCGCGCGTCGCCTGGCTAGAATCCTTGCCGACCAGCGCGTCGAGCAGGCGGTTCATCGCCGCCTCCTCCGCCTTGTCCTTCACGGCGAGGCGGCGGCGCTCCTTCTCCAGCCGCACCGCTTCCTCGACGAGGTCGCGCGCGATCTGCTCCACGTCTCGGCCGACGTAGCCGACCTCGGTGAACTTGGTCGCCTCCACCTTCACGAAGGGCGCGTCGGCGAGCTTCGCGAGGCGGCGGCTGATCTCCGTCTTGCCGCAGCCGGTCGGGCCGATCATCAGGATGTTCTTCGGCGTCACCTCGTCGCGCAGGTCCGGCGACAGCTTCTGCCGGCGCCAGCGGTTGCGCAGCGCGACGGCGACGGCGCGCTTGGCGTCGCGCTGACCGATGATGTGCGCGTCGAGCGCGGCGACGATGGCCTTGGGCGTGAGATTGTCGTTCATCTTGTCCTTCGTCACCCCTGCGAAGGCAGGGGCCTATTTCCGTATCGTCATGCCTGCCGTCCGACACAGAGCGGGAGGCCGGTGTGTCGATCTTGTTCTTCCATTCCGCAGTCATGGGCCCCTGCCTGCGCAGGGGCGACCGACTACGTCGCGCTGTCCAGCGTCTCGATGGTCAGGCGGTCGTTGGTGTAGACGCACACCTCGGCGGCGATCTTCATCGCCTTGCGGCACAGGACCTCGGCGTCGTCCTCATACTCCACCAGCGCGCGCGCGGCGGCGAGCGCGTAATTGCCGCCCGATCCGATCGCGGCGACGCCCGCCTCCGGCTCCAGCACGTCGCCGTTGCCGGTCAGGATCAGCGTCACGTCCCGGTCGGCGACGATCATCATCGCCTCTAGGTTGCGCAGGTATTTGTCGGTGCGCCAGTCCTTGGCCAATTCCACCGCGGCGCGCATCAGGTGGCCGCCGTGCCGCTCCAGCTTGGCTTCCAGCCGCTCGAACAGGGTGAAGGCGTCCGCGGTGGCGCCGGCGAAGCCCGCGATCACCTTTCCGTCCTGACCCAGCGTGCGCACCTTGCGCGCGTTGGGCTTCATCACCGTCTGTCCCATGGAAACCTGACCGTCGCCGACGACGACGACCTTGCCGCCGCGGCGCACGGACAGGATGGTGGTGCCCTGCCAGACCGGCATCGAATGTTCGTCTTTCCCGCTCATGGCGGCGCATGTAGGGAGCCGCGAGGCTTCCCGCCAACCCCGACATATTTCGCTAACCGATCGCAAGGAATCGGCAAGCGCGGCACCCTATATCGGTGTCAGGAGAGACGAACGTGACCGCGACCGACGACGACACCGACTATTTCGCCGCCCGCGCCGAAGCCGAGATCAAGGCCGCCAGCGACGCCGAGAGCACCGCCGCCTGCCAGGCGCACTACCGCATGGCGGAGGCGTACCTCGACCGGCTGTACCCGCCGTCGGAGCGGGAGGCCGGCGAGGACGCCTGATGTCGCTTCGCGGCGCCTATTTCCCCTTCGCCTTGCCCCATTCGCGCGCCACCGTGTAGCCGAGATAGCCCGTACCGAAGAGCGCGTAGAGCGGCTCCGGAATGCCGGCGAGATAGGCGTTCATCCCCGCGCCGATCGCGCGGGCCATTTCCGGCCGGACCGCGGCGATCAGGCCCATGGGGATCGACCACAGCAGCAGCGCGTACATGACGTAGAGGAAGGACGGGCGCGCGCGGCTGGTCCACGGGTCGGGCGACGCCGCCTCGGCCAGCACCGCGCCCATCTGCGTGCGCACCCGCTCCAGCTCCTGCGTGCCTTCCAGCCGCAGCAATTCCAGCTTGGCGGCGTCGCGCGCCTTGGGATCGGGAATGATCTTGTCCAGCAGGCCCGCTACGGGGCCGATGATTCCGTCGATGATCGACATGGGATTTCCTCTTCGCGAGTGTTGAGGATGTTGAGGCGCGGACGTGTTCTCAGTCGAGCCGGTTGGCCAGCCAGCCGTAGAGGAACGCCTCGTTCGCGGGGCGCCGCTCCGCCAGCGTCAGGTAGCGCTCGCCCTGCAACGCCTCGACCGCCTTCACCAGCACGGTCTCCCCGCCTGGCCGGGTCACGAGGAAGCCGTCGAGCGCGGCCAGCGTGGCGGCGCCGATGCGGCCGTCGAGCAGGACGTCGGCATAGTCGCTGCCGCCGCGGTTCAGCGCGTTGAGCGCGCGTTGCAGGAACGTCGCGGCGACCGCCGGCCCCATGTTGACGCCGGTGTCGAACAGCTCCGCCGCCAGCATGGGCGATCGCTCGGCGACGCGATCGAACCCCGGCACGGTCCAGTACAGCCGCCGGTACAGCGCCGCGGCGGCGGGGCGCGCGAAGTGGCGCATCTCGCCGGCATAGCCGTTGGCGCGCGCCACCGCCTCGGTGATGCCCCAGCGCGTCGCGCCGCCGCGATCCGCCGGGTGGTGGACGAAGCCGCCCTCGCGGTCGATGACGGCGTCGACCAGTGCGTCGATCATGTTCGATTCCTCCTGTTGGCGACAGGAACATAGAAAGAACGAACAATGTAGGACAGCGGCGCCCGGCCGCGCGGTCAACCCGGTCGCGCGCCGCCGTAGGCGGGTAGAGCCAGCCGCCAGCGGATCGCCGCGGCGCGCAGCGCGAAGCCCGCGACCGCCGCCACCGTCGCCGCTAGCCAGGGATCGACGCCGAGTTCGCGCAGGACGACGTACAGCCCGGCCGCCAGCGCGGCGGCGGTGACGTACAATTCGGGCCGCATCAGGATCGACGGCTCCCCCGCCAGCACGTCGCGGATGATGCCGCCGACGCAGCCCGTCACCACCCCCATCAGCGCGGCGGGCAGCGGCGGCACGCCGTAGCCGATCGCCTTGGCCGCGCCGTAGACGGCGTAGGCGGCGAGCCCGACCGCGTCGAACCAGTCGAGCGCGGCACCGCGCCACCAGCGCTCGGGCGTGCACCAGATCAGCAGCGCCACCGCTAGGCAAACGGCGGACACGTGCGCATCCACGATCCAGAACACCGGAGCGCCGATCAGCAGGTCGCGCACCGTGCCGCCGCCGACGCCGGTGGCCAGCGCGAAGAAGGCGAGCGTCACCATCGTCTGTCCGCGCCGCGCCGCCGCCAGCGCGCCCGAGGCGGCGAAGACGGCCAGGCCGGCGATGTCCAGCCACGGCGCGAAGGCGGGAAGCAGGATGGCGGGGGGCAGGACGGCTGGAGGCAGGACGGGGGACATGTCCCGATCCGTATCGCGCGCGCGGCGGCGGGTCGACGTGCTTGCGCGCGCGGCGTCGTGCGGCGACGCGAAAAGGGGACCGGCATCGCTGCCGATCCCCCTGTCGCCGCTGGCTTTCCTTCCGAAGAAGGCACCCGGGCGGCGGCGCGCGGCGGCCGGTGGCCGCCGTGCTTCGGCAAGGGATCGCGCGGGGCGGCAAGGTCGCCCTCGCCTCCGTGCGCTCGCCGCTCGCCTGCGGTCGCTGCTGTCGCGTCGTGCGCCGTGGGCGATCCCCGTCGTCAGGAACGGGCACCCTTCCCTCGTCGCGCCGCCCGCGTTGCCGGCGACCTCACAACCGCATGATCTTCCTCGATTTCCCGGCGAAGATCCTGCGCTGCTGACAGGATGGTCTCACCTCGGCCGAGTCGGACCAAGCTCTTAGGGTCAGGACTCGTTGATCAGAGCCAGAAGATGACTGTCGCAGCGAGGGCGACGGCGGAAAAGAAGGCTGTGGGGCAGCGATCGTAGCGGGTGGCGACGCGCCGCCAATCCTTGAGGCGGCCGAA
>NZ_JAAVJH010000021.1 GCF_012035195.1 Sphingomonas corticis | reverse complement strand
TGCGCGGCCTCGGCGGCGGCGTGGTTGGCGGCATTGGCGGCGGCGGCGCGCGCGGCCTCCGCCGTGGCGGCGGCTTCCGCCTCGGCCTGCGCCTGCGCGGCCGCCTTGGCGAGGCGATCGGCCTCTGCCCGCGCGGTCTCCTCCGCCGCGGCGGCGGCGGCGCGCGCGGCCTGATCCGCGTCGGCCTTGGCGGCGGCGCTGGCGGCCAGCCGCTCGGCCTCCGCGGCCTGCGCCGCGGCGGCCTCCTCGTTCGCCTTCGTCGCGGCGGCGGCGGCGGCCTGCGCGGCGCGCTCGCTCTCCGCCTTGGCCTGCGCCGCGGCGGCGGCCTCGGTCTCGCTCGCCTGCGCGCTCTCCTGCGCCTGCGCGGACGCGGCCTTGGCGTAGACGATCGAGGTCGCGGCCTCGACGATGCGCGTGGCCGAACTCGCCGCCTCGGTCGCGACGCGCGTGGCGGCGCCGACGCCGGCGATGTCACCGCCGATCGATCCGGTCACCAGCCCGCCCGTCGTGGTCGCCAGCGAGGCCGCGGGGGCGTAGACCGCCGCGGTGATCGCGACGGGCGCGACCGGCGCGGCAGCGGCCATCACCGGTTCGGCGACCGGCTCGACCGCGGGCACGGCTGCGGTGTCGGCGGCAAGCTCGGCGGCCGGCGCGGGCGTCTCCGCCGGCGCCGCGGCCACCGGCGTCGCCGGTGCGGCGGCCTCCGGCGCTGGCGCGGCCGGCGACTCGATCACGCGGGTGCGGCCGGCGTCCTCGACCGTCATGCGGTAGCGGTTGCCCGCGGCGACCATCGCGATCGCCCCCGGCGTCACCAGGTCGTGCGCCCCGCCGTCCAGCGTCGCCACGTCCACCGCGCCTTCCAGCACCTGCACCGACGTGCCCCGGTCGGATACCCCGACGGAGAAGGTCGTGCCCTTCACCACGGCGGCCAGGTACGGCGTCTTCACCTCGAAATGCGGCGTCATCTTCTTCTTTATCATGAAGACGATGTTGCCGAACTCCTCGATCACGCGGGTCACGCCGGTGGCCTGCTCCTCCGCCGGCAGCCGCAGCCGGCTGGCTGGGGCGACCATCATGAACTCGGTTCCGCGCACCAGCACCGCGCGGCCGCCGCGTCCGGTGGTGACGACGTCGCCGGGCACCACGGCTAGCCCGCGCGTGGCGACCTTGCTCACGCCGTCGCGCGCGATCGTGACCGCGCCCGAACTCTCGCTGATGGTCCAGCCGGCCGGGCCCGCCAACGCGGGGGAGGCCGCGGTGGCGGCGAGAAGGGCCAACAAGTGCCTGCGCATCACGATCTCCTGCATCGACGGCGCATCGCTGCCGATCCGAAGCGTCCGACTTTGCCGAAGCGGGTTGAGATCGCGTTGCGAGAGGTGGTGAATATCGATTCACCGCGCGCCTGCCGGCCTAACCAAATGCAAAGATTTTCGCGCGTAGGTCCGGCGCCGGAGCAATCGCGCGGGACGGGTGATGAAGCGTTTTCTGGTTCTTTGCGCGTTGACGGGAACGCAGACGGGCGTCGCCGCCGCGCAGGTGGCGCTGGACCGCGCGGACCCCACGCGAATCGAGCGCACGCTGCCGCAGGCGGAGCCGGGCACGCCGCCACCGGTCGACAGCGCCCCGGCCGCGCCGCCGCCGATCGCGCAGGCGGGACCGATCACCGGCACGGTACGCGCCATCGTCGTCGTCGGTCAGGACCGGCTGCCGCCCGCCGTTTTCGCCGAGGCGATCGCGCCGGTCGTCGGCGAATCCCTGTCGCACACGCAGCTGGCGGAGCTGGCGGGAGCGGTGGCCGACGTGGCGCGCGCGCGCGGCTACCCGTTCGCCACCGCCTCGATCGCGCCGCAGCCGGTGACCGACGGCATCCTGCGGGTGACGCTGGACCTCGGCCGGATCGACGCGGTGCGCGTCGTCGGCGTGCGCAGCCCCGCCGCAGACCGGCTGCTGACCAGCATCCTCGCCACCGGCGCGCCGGTGCGGCAGCGCGAGCTGGAGCGCGCGCTGCTGCTGGTCGGCGACCTGCCCGGCGTGCGCGTCACCGGCAGCCGACTGGCGCGGCAGGACGGCTTCGGCATCCTGCTGGTCACCGCCGAGCAGGATCGCGCCAGCGCCTATGTGCAGGTCGACAATCGCGGTAGCCGGGAAGTGGGGCCGGCGCGCTCCACCGTGCTGGCGAGCGTGCGCGACGTGGCGCAATCCGCGGACGAGCTGTCCGTCATCGTGTCGCAGACGCCGCTGCAATGGTCCGAGTTCATCTTCGCCCGGCTGCGCTACGCCGCGCCGCTGAACGCCGCCGGGACGACCGCGATCGTATCGGGCTCGCTCGCGCGCTCGCGCCCGGGCGGCGCGCTCGCCGCGCTGGACGTGGAGGGGCGCAGCGCCGACGTGGCGGTGGCGATCCAGCATCCGCTGCTGCGCAGCCGCGCACGCAGCCTGTTCGCCGGGGTGGAGCTGCGCGCGCTGGGAACCGACCAGGACCTGGCCGGGCAGCAGCTGCGCCGCGACCGGCTGGCGACGCTGACGGGGACGCTGAACGGCACCGCGGCGGTCGCCGGCGGCGCGCTGCGTGGCGAGGTGGCGACGGTCGCGGGGCTGCCGGTGTCGGGCGGGACGCGGCCCGGGTCGGTGCTGGCGTCGCGCTTCGACGGCGATTCGCGCTTCCTTGCCGCCTCCTACCTGGTCGACTGGACCGCCTCGCTGGGCAAGCCGTTCAGCGTCGTGCTGGCGAGCGCCGGGCAGCTCGCCTCGCGCCCGCTGCTGGCGACGGCGGAACTCGGCGTCGGCGGGCCGGGCTTCGGCCGCGCCTATGACTATGCGGAGCGGACCGGGGACGAGGGCATCCTCGGCTCGCTCGAACTGCGCGCCGATACCGGGGCGATCGTCGGCAGCGTGGTCGATCGGGCGCAGCTGTACGGCTTCGTCGACGGCGGCGTGGTCGGCAACCTGCGCGGCGGGGCGGGGGGCGGCAGCCTGCTGTCGTCGGGCGTGGGCGCGCGGATCGGTACCGGACGGTTCGACTGGCTCGTGGAACTGGCGCTGCCGATGAACGCGGACCGGTTCGATACCGGCGACAAGCGGCCGCGCATCTCGCTGCGGCTGGCGCGCGCCTTCTGATGCGCCTTCCCCCCCTGCGTCTGCGGATGCGATCGCGCAGCTCGCTGTTCATCATGCTGGCCGCCGCCGCACTGGGGCTGGCGACGCTGACCGGCATCGGCGGCGCGGTGGAGCGCGCGCTGGAGCCGCTGCGGTTCGGCCTCTTCGACAAGGCGGCGAGCGGGCGGACCGTCGTCGTCGAGATGGACGCCGCCAGCGCCGCGGAGATCCGGCGCTGGCCGTGGCCGCGCGGCCATTACGCGACGGTGATCGATCACCTGCGTCGCGCGGGCGCGGCGTCGATCGTGTTCGACGTCGATCTCTCCGCCTCGTCCGATCCGGCGGAGGACGCACGCCTCGCCGCGGCGCTGGCGCGCTCGGACGGGCTGGTGGCGCTGCCCACCTTCAGCCAGCAGGCGAGCGCGGGCGACCGCCGCCACCTGGACGCACTGCCGCCCGCCGCGTTTCGCGACCATGCCGCCCTGGTGTCGGTCAGCGTCGCGCCCGACACCGACGGGCTGGTGCGCTCCATGCCGCTCGCCACCATCACCGCCGGCACGCCGCGTCCGTCGCTCTCCTCCTACATCGCCGCGCGCCAGGGCGTGGCGGACGAGAGCTTCCCCATCGACTTCTCGATCGATCCCGCGACGGTCCCGCGGCTCAGTTTCGTGGCGGTGGAGGCGGGGCGCTTCGATCCCGCGGCGGTGCGCGGGCGCAACGTCGTGATCGGCGCCACCGCGATCGAGATGGGCGACCGATACGCCGCCAGCTACCGCGGCGTGCTGCCCGGAGTCGTCATCCAGGCGCTGGCCGCGGAGACGCTGTTCGCGGGCGTGCCCGGCCGCGGCACCGGCGTGCTGACGCTGGTCGTGTCGCTGCTGCTCGCGCTGCCGATCGTGCACGCGCGCCGCGTGGCGGCGTTCGCGCAGCGCTTCGTCGCGGGGGTGGCCATGCTGTTCGCCGCGGTGATGGCGGCGCAGCACCTGCTGCTCGTCCACTACCCGCTCGCCACCGGGCTGCTCGTCATCGCCAGCGTGGCCGCGCTGTGCGTCGCGCGCGACATCGTGCGGCGGTTCCGTGCCGAACGGCTGGTCGACGAGCCGACCGGCCTGCCCAACCAGCGCGCCTTCCTGGCCGACGCGGCGGAGCCGGGGGCGACGGTCGCCGTGGTGCAGATCAACAATCTGGAGACGCTGTCCGCGGTGCTGGGCACCGACCAGCTGGTGCAGGCGATCCTGCGCGCGGCGGAGCGGCTGCGCCTCGCCAGCGCCGACGACCGCGTCTATCGCGTGCGCAGCCACCATCTGGCGCTGCTGCTGCCCGCCGACCAGCCGGTGGAGGACACGATGGCGGCGCTGCGCGCGGTGCTGCTGGAGCCGGTGGAGGTCGCCGGGCGCAAGGTCGACTTGGCCGTCGTGGTGGGCGTGTCCGCCGCGGACGACCTGGCGGGCGCGGCGCTGGCCGCCGAGGCGGCGGTGCACGACGGCGTGTTCTGGCGCCGGGCGAGCGGCGAGCGCGACGGTCTGGAGCGCGCGGTGTCGCTGATGGGCGAGCTGGATGCCGCGCTGGGCAACGGCGAGATCGAGGTCCACTACCAGCCCAAGCTGTGCCTCGCGACCGATCGCATCGCCAGCGTGGAGGCGCTCGTCCGGTGGCGTCACCCGGTGCGCGGCTTCACGCCGCCCGACCTGTTCATTCCCCTGGCCGAGCAGACCGATCGCATCGGCCCGCTGACGCTGCACGTCCTGACGACGGTGCTGCGCGACACGAGCGACTGGCGCGCGCGCGGTCACCGGGTGACGGCGGCAGTGAACATCTCCGCCAAGCTGCTGGCCGCGCCGGACTTCATCGCCGCGGTCGACGAACTGCTCGCGCGCTCGGACGTGCCCGGGGAGGCGCTGATCTTCGAGGTGACCGAATCGGCCGCCATGTCCGATCACGCCACCGCCGTGGCGACGCTGAACCATTATCGCGAACGCGGCATCGCGGTGTCGATGGACGACTACGGCACCGGCCAGTCGACGCTCAGCTACATCCGCGAGCTGCCGCTGAACGAGCTGAAGATCGACCGCAGCTTCGTGCAGCACGCGCACGAGCGGAGCGACGATGCCGCGCTGGTCCGCTCCACCATCGAACTCGCGCATACCCTGGGGCTGAAGGTGGTGGCCGAGGGGATCGAGGATGCCGCCAACCTCGCCTTCCTGAAGTCGATCCGCTGTGACTACGCGCAGGGCTATTTCATCAGCCGGCCGATCACCGTGACCGCGCTGCTGGTGCTGTTGCAGGGAGAAGCCGCCGCCGCCGCCTGATCGGCGGATCGATGATATGTTGTATCATGGCTGGCGAGCCGCTATCGGCGGCCCTCGACAAGGGGAATGCCATGACCATCCACCGCGCGCGTATCGCGGCACCGCTGCTGGCGGCCGCGCTCGGCGCCGCTCCCGCCGCCGCGCAGAGCCGGGACGAAGCCGCGCATCGCGAGGAGGACATCGTCGTCCTGGGCACCGGCTCCGCCCGCGACGCCGCGCTCGGCTCCGACCTCGTCACCCGCCGCATGTCGCCGTCCAGCCGCTCGCTGGAGCGCGACCTGCTGGTCGCCAACGGCACCTATCGGCTGTCCGACGCGCTGGACCTGTTCAGCGGCGTCAGCCAGCAGAACAATCGCGGCGGCTTCATCGACAATTTCGCGATCCGCGGCTTTCTCGGCACGCCGGACGGCGGCGCGGAATATTATGTCGACGGCTTCCTCGGCAATCGCGGCCTCGCTGCGCCGCGGGACCCCGCCACGACCGAGCGGATCGAGGTGCTGAAGGGACCGTCCGGCGCGGTATTCGGCGACATCGATCCCGCGGGTCGCGTCAACATCGTGTCGAAGACGCCGCGCTTCGCGCCCGCGGCACAGGCCGTGCTGCTGGCGGGTTCGTTCGGCACGCGGCGCGCGGAGCTGGACGTGACCGGCCCTTTGTCGGCCGCGCTGGCGGCGCGGATCGTCGTCGCCGCGGAGGAGGGCGACGGCTATCGCGACTTCGTCGGGCTGTCGCGGCACGTGGTCTCGCCCTCGATCACCTGGATCCCGGCCGCCGACACGCGGCTGACCCTGCTGGCCGAGCACGTCAGCTTCGCTTCCGCCTTCGATCGCGGGATCCCCGCGATCGGCGGCGATCCGCTGGCCCTGCCGCGCTCGCGCTTCTTCGGCGAGCCGGGCGACGGCGACCACCGCGCGCGCAACACGCGGGTGCAGCTGACCGGAGAACGGGACCTGGGGGGCGAGTGGCGCGTGACGGGAGGCGCCGCGTGGCGTCGCAGCACGCTCACCGGCTTCTCCAGCGATCCCTCGCGACTGGTCGACGGCCGCACCCTGTGGCGGCAGCGGCGCGAGCGAGGATATGCCGCGGAGGACCTGGCCGCGCGGGTCGAGCTGTCCGGCCGGGTGGAGGCGGGCGGCACGCACCACGTCGCCATCGGCGCGAAGGTCGCGACGCTCGACTATCTCGAGCTGCTGCGCCGCCGCAATCCCACCGCCGCCGCGCCCTACGCGATCGACGTCTTCGCGCCGGTCTACGGCGGTGCGGCGCCGGCGCTGCTGCCGTTCACCGACCAGCGCGAGCGGCGGCGCGCGCTGACGCTGTACGCGCAGGACATGGTCGACGTGACGGACCGGCTGACGCTGAGCGGCGGCGTGCGCGTGGAACCGTTCCGCCAGCGCCTGCGCCGCAACCTGACGGGGCAGACGAGCGAGCGCACCGGCGCCCCCGCCACGTTCCGCGCGGGCGCGCGCTACCGCCTCGGCGCGGCGCTGGCGCTGCACGCGAACTGGGGCGAATCGTTCCTGCAGAATGCCGGCATCGGGCGTCCGCCGCGGCCCGACGCGCCGGGTCCGTCCTTCGCGCCCGAACAGGCGCACGGCTGGGAAGTGGGGGCGACCGGACGCTGGCGCGGCGTGGACCTCGCCGCCACCTGGTTCGACATCGAGAAGCGCAACATCCTGACCAACGACCCGCTCGATCCCAACTTCCTGGCGCCGGTCGGCTCTTTGCGCAGCCGGGGCGTGGAGCTGGACGCCGCGATCCGGCTGGCGGGTCGATGGCAGGTCGTGGCCAATTACGCCTATGTCGACGCGCGCGCGGACGATTCCGCCTTCGCCACGGCCGACGTGCTGAACGTCGCCCGGCATTCGGGCACGGTCCTGGCGGTCGCGCGCTTCCCGACGCATCGGGGCGGCGACTGGTCGGTCAGCGCGGGCGCGACCTATGTCGGCGACCGCGCGGGGGCGATCGACGCCAGCGGGCTGCGCCTTCCCGGCTACGTGAAGGCGAAGCTGGCAGGCGAGGTCGGGCTCTCCGCCGCCCTGACCCTGCGGGCGGAGGCCGACAACCTCTTCGACACGGCCTATGCGATGAGCTCGTACAGCCCGCTGTGGACCTTCCCCGGTGCACCGCGCACCGTGCGCGTGTCGCTGCGGCTGTCGATATAGTCCGGCTCGATACCGCGGCGCCGGACCGCGGCAACGCCGGCATCGCCGCGAAGTTGCCTCGGCTCGACCCATGTTTGCGTTAACTCGTCGGAAGCGGCTTGCCGCCGCGCCGCCGCCCCGCTTCGCACCGGCACGACGCGGGCCGGTACGAGAACAGCTGCAGCCCCCGCGAAAGGGTCAACTATCTAGAGATTTTCCGTGTCACTGCTTATACTTGCGATCATCACCGCGACTCCGCGGACGCTCCCGGCTGCGCTCGCTTCGGCTCGTTCGGGCGATACCATCAGGCTTGCCGAGAGCAGCTACCGCGACGTGCGGATCGACCGCACCTTTTCCCCCGCGGTCACCATCGAGGCGACCGACACCATCGTGCGGGGTCTCCGCATCGCCGGCGGCGGCGTGCTATGGCGGGGCGGCACCGTGTCGGCCCCGGCCGGGCGCAACGGCTTCGCCGCGGCCGGCTACGCGGCGCTCGTGACGGGGCAGAACGTCACCTTCTCCGGCACGACCTTCACCAATGCGAAGAAGGCGATGGTGCTCGATCGCGCGAAGGGCGTGACGGTGATGGACAGCTCCTTCCTGCGCAACGGCGAGGACGGCATCATCGCGTCGCGCACCACGCGGCTGACGGTGCTGCGCAGCCGCTTCGCGCTGACGATGGCGAAGCCGAGCAGCTGCACCACCGTCGGCGGCATCGTCTATCGCGTTACGAGGCGCGAATGCCTGGCGCGCGCGGGTATATGGGTCGACGGCTATCATCCCGACGCGGTTCAGATGCGCAACGGCGTCACCGATGTGCTGCTTTCCGGCAACGTGGTGGAGGGGATGACGCAGGGCCTGACGCAGATGGCGACCACCGGCGACGCCCCGCTGGCGCGGGTCCGGATCGAGGGCAATACGGTCGCGGCAGACGGCCATCACATCACGCTGGCCGATTGCAGCGGCTGCATCATCCGCAACAACGTCGTGCGGCGGTGGCGGCGCAACACCTACAAAGCGGTCATCCGCCCGGGAGCCGCGCGGCGGTGCGAGAACCAGGCCCAGGACGAACCGGACGACGGCCCCTGCCGCTGACGGTGGCGTGCCGGCGGCGGCTTCCCGCCGCCGGGGTCAGGAGATCCGGCGCGAGACGATCGTGCGGTTCTTGCCCGCGCGCTTCGCCTCGTACAGCGCCTCGTCGGCCAGCCGCACCGCCTCGCGCGTGTCGCTGCCGACGGCGGCGACGCCGGTGGAAAAGGTGACCCGCCCGATCGCGCGGCCGTCCGTCCGGTTGGCCAGCGACCGCGAGAGCAGCCGCTCGCGCGTCGCCTCGATCAGCGCCTCCGCCTCCGCCACCGTCTGGTCCTCGAACAGGCAGACGAACTCCTCCCCACCGTAGCGCGCGACGATGGCGCTTTCGCCCAGGCTCGCCCGCAGCAGCCGCGCGACGTATTTCAGCACGCGGTCGCCGGTGGAATGGCCGTGGGCGTCGTTGACCAGCTTGAAGTCGTCGATGTCGCACAGGGCCACCGCCGCGGTGGAACCCGGCACCAGCGCGCCCAGCCGCGCCTCGGAGTGGCGGCGATTGGGCAGGCCCGTCAGGTGGTCGCGATCCGCCTCGCGCTGCGCCCGGCGCAGGTTGGAGCGCAGGCGCTCGGCCTCCAGGCGTGCGGTGTCCAGCTGCTCCTCCATGGCGCGCGTCGCGTCGACCATGCCGGTGGTCAGCCCGATCAACCGGTCCAGCGCGCCGACCGGGTCGCTGGACAGCACGGTGACCTCGGCGTTCAGCGCCGCGCGATAGTCGATGCCCGACGACTGCGACGCCGCGATGATGCGCACGCATTCGGCCGCCTCGCGCGCCAGCCGCTCGGCCAGTTCGCCCACCGCGTCGACGCGGAGCGCGCGGTCGCCGCCGCTCGCCAGTGGCGCCAGCATCGCGTCGGTCAGCCGGTCGTGCTCGCGCAGCATGGCGGTGACCGCACCGGCGATCGCCGGGTCGCCGGCGAGATGCGCCTTGGCGACGGCGAAATTGGCTTCGCTGAGCTCCAGGTCGTGGTGGAAGAGGAATTCGCCGATCTCGTTGAACCGGGCACGGCGGGCGCGCTCGCGCGGGCCGGGTTCGGCGCAGGTGGAAGCGAAGTCCGCGGGGCGGCGCAGCCACTGCGGCAGCAGCGGCTGGCGGGAGGCGGTGGCGCGGCTCATGCCGCCTGCTCCACGCCGCGGGCGAGCGGCGCGTGCGGCGCGCGCCCGGCCATCAGGTCGTCCAGCATTCGCGGCCACGCGTCGCCGAACCAGGTCTCCCCCTGTTCGCCGCGGATGATGGGATCGCCGCCCTCGGCGTTGTGCGTCGCCACGTCCTCCACCGCGACGGCGGCGCCCGCGACCACGTCGTGGAAGACGCGCACGGTCGGGGTCGTCCACCGCTCGCCCTCGCTGGTCAGCACGATGCCCAGCCGGTTGGAATGCAGCCGCACCAGGCCGCCCGTCGGGAAGATGCCGATGCTGGCCACGAACGCGGTCAGCAGGCGCCGGTCGAAATGGCCCTCCCACGACAGCATCTTGCTCAGCGCCTCGGCGGGCGTCCACGGATCCTTGTAGGGCCGGTGCGAGGTGATGGCGTCGTAGACGTCGCAGATCGCGCCCATGCGCGCGTGGACGCTCAGCTCCGCCTCGGTCAGCCCCTCGGGATAGCCGCGGCCGTCGATGCGCTCGTGATGGTGCAGGCACACGTCGAGCGCGATGGCGCTGACGTCGGGACTGTCCTTCAGCAGGCGATGCCCCGCGGACGGATGATCCTCAATGATGCGACGCTCCTCGGCGTCCAGCTTCCCGGGCTTCT
Organism: Sphingomonas corticis; assembly: GCF_012035195.1. GTDB lineage: Bacteria > Pseudomonadota > Alphaproteobacteria > Sphingomonadales > Sphingomonadaceae > Sphingomonas > Sphingomonas corticis. The sequence goes on along the minus strand of NZ_JAAVJH010000021.1, from coordinate 18,091 downwards.
CCAGCACCTCGATCGGGGTCGCCATCTTGCCGATGTCGTGCAGCAGCCCCGCGACACCGGCCTGCTGGACCTCGCCTTCGGGCAGGCCGAGCTGCCGCGCGAGGTTCATCATCAGCGCGCAGACCGCGACCGAATGGAGGTAGGTGTACTCGTTCTTGTCCTTCAGCCGGGTCACGTTGATGATCGCGGAGCGGTCGCGCTCGATCGAGGCGGCGATCTCCTCCACCAGCGGTGCGACCTCAGTCATCTGCACCGCGTGGCCGAGCCGCGCATCGTTGAACATGCGCTGCACCGCTTCCTTGGACCGCTCCACGGTCTCTCGCGCGCGCTCCAGCTCGTCGATGCGGCGCCGGCGCGGGCGATTGGCGCGGCGTTCCACCACCAGCGCGGGCGACTCGGCCTGCGCGGGGAAGGGGTTGGGCAGGGCGGGGGCCGGCGGCGGCGCGAGACCGATGCCGCGGTCGTCGTCGATCGTCACCATCGCGATGCCGGACCGGCGAAGCCGCTCCAGATCGGCCTGTGTTTTCAAGAGGAAGCGCGATCGCCAGAAAGGATTGTCGAGCCAGGAGCAGTCGACGGAGGAAATGTACATCCCCAATCGAAGGTCTCTGACCGGAATTCGATGCAACATTCGTGACCCCCTCGTACATTGGTCGATGTCGCACGGGGGTGATAAATAACGTTTAAGACGAGCGCGGTCTTTGTCGCAAACGGTACGACCGCGCTCGTCTATTCCTTACAAGTTTACCGCCCGGACCGGTCGTCGCGGTCGCGGATGGCGGTGCCGACGCGCTCCAGCGCCGCGCCCGCCTCGTCCGCGGCGCGATCGATCTCGTTGCCGACGTGCGCCTCGACGCGGTTGGCGGCATCGTCGGCGACGCGGTCGCCGATCCGGTCGACCCGCTCGCCGAAGCGCTCGGCCAGCCGGTCCACGCTGTCGGAGACGTTGCGCGTGGTGGCGTCGATGTCGGCGGCGACCGCGTTGCCGGTCCGCTCCGCATGGTCCTCCGCGCGCTCGCTGCACGCCGCCAGCGCCGCCAGCGCCAGCACGGGAATGGTCAATCGCTTCATCCTCGTTCCTCCTCCTGGCCTCCCGGGACAATGTGCGAGCGGGCGCAAGGGTTGCGGCGGCCCGGCGGGCGCGACAAGGATGGCGCCATCATGACAGACGCCGCCCCGCCCGCGCACTGGCGCGTCCAGGTGATCCCGCACGGGGCGGAGGGGCAGTCGGTCGTGGTGATCGACGGCTTCGTCGCCGATCCCGACGGCTGGGTCGAGGACGCGGCGATGCTGGCGTTCGCGCCGATGGGGCAGCATTACCCCGGCATCCGCGCGGCCGTACCCCGCCCGACGCTCGCCCCGCTGCTCGCCGCGCTGAGACCGGTCGCGGCGAAGGTGTTCGGCCTGTCCGCGCTCGCCGTCGTGGACGCCTTCTACTCGCTCGTGACGACGCCGCCGGCGGCGCTGGCGCCGATCCAGCGCCTGCCGCACGTGGACGAGACGTCGCCGACGCGGCTGGCGCTGCTGCACTATCTGTCGCGCGACGAGCGCAGCGGCACCGCCTTCTTCCGCCATCGCACGACGGGGTTCGAGACGATCGACGCCGCCCGGCTGGCGCCGTATCGCGCCGCGCTGGCCGCGGACGTGGCGCGGCACGGGATGCCCGCGCCCGGCTTCATCCACGGCGACACCGCCTTGTTCGAGCAGGTCGCGCGCCACGACGGCCGCTTCAATCGCGCCATCCTCTATCGCTCGCACGCGCTGCACTGCGCCGCGATCCCCGCCGACGTCGCGCTCGGAGCCGATCCCCATGCGGGGCGGCTGACGGTCAACACCTTCCTCGACGGCACCGCCGCCTGACCCGATCCGCTGTGGCGCGACGGCCACACCGCATATGCGGCTGCGCTGAATACGTATGTTGCATTCTGGTGGCAGGTCCGGCGCGGGCCTAGGCGAGGCGTCGAAGAAAAGCCGGCCCGACCGCACGAGCGGTGCGCCGGCGCAGGGGAGGATGGCATGGACGCTTCGCACCACATTTTCGTCGTCTCGACGCGCGCTCGCCTGGCGAGCCGGGTCAGCATGGCCGCGCTCGCCGGGTTGATGCTGGCGGCGGCGCCCGCGCGGGCGCAGGAGACGCCGCCCGATCCCAACGCACCGTCGGCCAACCCGACCGGCAAGGTCACCGTGGAGCAGCCCGCGCCGCCCGCCGATCCGACGCCTGACGCGCAGGCCAATCCCGACGCGACCGCCACCGCGACCGAGGAGGGCGAGATCGTCGTCACCGGCATCCGCGCCAGCCTGGCGCGGTCGGCGGAGATCAAGCGCAACTCCACGCTGATCGTCGATTCGGTCAGCGCGGAGGACATCGGCAAGCTGCCCGATGTGTCGATCGCCGACTCGCTCGCCCGCCTGCCCGGCGTCACCGCGCAGCGCGTGGAGGGACGCGACCAGAACCTGTCGATCCGCGGCCTGGGCCCCGATTTCTCGACCACTTTGTTCAACGGTCGCGAACAGGTGACCGTCGGCGACAACCGCGGCGTCGAGTACGATCAGTACCCGTCCGAGTTCTTCCGCAACGTCAACGTCTACAAGTCGCCCGACGCGTCGCTGATCGCGGCGGGCATCTCCGGCACGGTGGATCTGCGCAGCCTGCGCCCGCTCGACCAGCGCGATCGCTCCGTCGTCGTGTCGGCGCGCGGTCAGTACAACGACATCGGCAAGCGCAATCCGGACGGCAAGCGCATCGGCTATCGCGTGTCGGGCGCCTTCGTCGACAAGTTCGCCGACGATACCTTCGGCGTCGCCATCGGCCTCGCCGCCACCGAGGCGCCGACGAATTACGACAAGTACGAGGCGTGGGGCGACGCGGGCTACCCCACCGTCGCCACGCCGCAGGGCGATGCCTTCATCCTCGGCGGGGCAAAGCCCTACGTCCAGTCGAACCTGCTGAAGCGCTACGGCGGCGTCGCCACGCTGGAATGGCAGCCGAGCGACAAGTTCCACTCCACCTTCGACGCGCTCTACACCCACTTCAACGAAGTGCAGCGCCTGCGCGGCATCGAATTCCCGCTGGCCTACAACGTCGCGCCGACCAACGTCGTCGTGCGCGACGGCTTCGTCCAGTCCGCGACGTTCCAGCCGGCCTACACCGTGCAGCGCAACGACTATCAGGAGCGCGAGGCGGACCTGTTCTCCTTCGGCTGGAACAACGACTTCGCCGTCACCGACACCACGCACCTGAACATCGACGCCGCGTGGAGCCGGGCCGAGCGCACCGACTTCCTGCTCGAGACCTATTCCGGCACCGGCTACAACGGCACCGGCGCGCGCGACACGATCAACATCACGCGGCAGGACAACGGCCTCTACTCGATCGTGCCGACGATCAACTACGCCGACACCAACGTCATCCGGATCACCGATCCGGGCGGCTGGGGCTATAACGGCACGACGGCGGTGGTGCAGGCGGGCTTCCTGAACCGGCCGAAGTTCACCGACGACCTGAAGTCGCTGCGCGCCAGCCTGGCGGGCGAGTTCGGCGACCTGGGCGTCGTGAAGGGCTACGAGGTCGGTGCCAACTACTCGCAGCGCGAGAAGCGCGCCGCCTTCACGTCCTCGTTCCTGTGCCCCAAGGGCGGCGGGACGGGCTGCACCGTGGCCAGCGGCACGCCGACCTCCGTCGCGGTGCCCGCGGACGCGGTGCTGGACGATACCGTCTCGCTCGGCTTCCTGGGCGTGCCGCAGATGCTGACGGTCGATCCGCTGAAGATCTACGATCTGCTGAACCCGGTATTCGACAATCGGCCGGAGTCGCTGGCGAAGGACTATTCGGTCAAGGAGAAGGTCTGGACCGGATATGCCAAGCTGGTGATCGACGGCGAGGCCGGCGGCAAGGCGCTGAAGGGCTCGCTGGGCGTGCAGGTGGTGCACACCGACCAGTCCTCCACCGGCCGCATCGCCGGGCTGACCGGCGGCGTGGTGACGCTGGCCGACGTGGGCGACGGCGTGAAATATACCAACGTCCTGCCCAGCGCGACCATGTCGGTCGAGCTGATCCCGTCGGGCTTCGTGAAGCTGGGCGCCTCGCGCACCATGGTGCGCCCGCGCATCGATCAGGAGCGCATCTCGCAGAACGTGTCGATCAACCCGGCGAACGTGGGCCTGGGCAGCAACCCGGCGAACAGCCCGTTCAGCTCGGAAGGCGGCAACTTCGCGCTGCGGCCATACAAGTCGACCAACGTGGACGTGTCCTTGGAGAAATACTTCCCCTCGGGCGGCTACGTCGCGCTGACCGGCTATTTCAAGAGCATCAGCGACTATGTCGATGCGAACAACTCGGTCATCTACGACTTCTCGCCGCTGCTCCCCTCGCTGACCCCCGCGCAGCAGGCGATCGTGCAGGCGCAGAACGCGCAGTTCGGGCTGTTCCGCAACCCGGCGAACTCGGGCGAGGGCGAGCTGATCGGCGCGGAGGCGACTGTGTCGCTGCCGTTCCGCGCCATCACCACCGCGCTCGACGGCTTCGGCGTGTTCGCCAGCGGCAGCTACACCTACTCGGCGATCCGGCTGGCCAGCAATCCGGCGCGCACGATCACGCTGCCGGGCCTGTCCGACTGGGTGATGAACGGCACCGCCTATTTCGAGAAGAACGGCTTCCAGGCGCGCGCGACCTATCGCTACCGCTCGGATTTTCTGGCCGAGGTGCGCGGCCTGTCGGCCTCGCCGGAGCTGAACACCGCGCAGTCGGAAGGCATTCTCGACGCGCAGATCGGGTATGAATTCCAGTCCGGTCCGCTGCAGGGCCTCGCCATCCTGGCGCAGGCAAAGAATCTGACCGATCAGGAGTTCGTCCAGTATGTCGGCGGCGATGAGCGGCAGGTGCGGCGTTACCAGCGCTACGGCACCGACTATTATCTGGGCCTGACGTACCGCTTCTGAGGACGCGGGGGATGGGGGCCACACCCCATCTTCCCACCTCCGTTCGCCCTGAGCGAAGTCGAAGGGTAAGCGTTGCCCGTGGGCTTCGACTTCGCTCAGCCCGAACGGAGGTTTCCGCGTGAACGATCCCCGGTCTTTCTCCCCCCGCACCATCGTCATCGCCGGGGGCGGCAGCGCGGGGTGGATGGCGGCGGCGGCGCTGGCGCAGCTGCTGCCGCAGCCGCTCTACCGCGTGCGGCTGGTCGAATCCGACGCGATCGGCACCGTCGGCGTCGGCGAGGCGACCATCCCGCAGATCCGCACCTTCAACCGGGCGCTGGGCCTGGACGAGGACGCCTTCCTGCGCGCGACCGGCGGCACGTTCAAGCTGGGCATCGAGTTCGTCGGCTGGGGCAGCCCCGGCGAGCGCTACCTCCACGCCTTCGGCGACGTGGGACGCGACACCGCGCTGCACGCCTTCCACCACGCCTGGCTTCGCGCCCGCGCGCTGGGCCGGGTGCGGCCGCTCGGCGATCACGCGCTCAACGATCTCGCCGCGCGCGCACACCGGATGCAGCGCGGCGCGGCGCGCACCGCCCGCGCGCTGCCGGAAATGCCCTACGCCTTCCACTTCGACGCCGCGCTCTACGCGCGGATGCTGCGGCGCTTCGCCGAGGCCCGGGGCGTGGAGCGGCACGAGGGGCGGATCGTCCATGTCGAGCGCGACCGCGACAGCGGAAACGTCGCCGCGCTGCTGCTGGAGGGCGAGCGGCGCGTGGAGGGCGACCTGTTCGTCGACGCCACCGGCTTCCGCTCGCTGCTGTTGGGCGAGGCGCTGGGCGTCGGCTTCGACGACTGGACGCGCTGGCTGCCGTGCGACCGCGCGCTGGCGGTGCCGTCAGCCCGTACGGAACCGCTGCTGCCCTACACCCGCGCCACCGCGCACGACGCCGGCTGGCAGTGGCGCATCCCGTTGCAGCACCGCACCGGCAACGGCGTGGTGTATTCCAGCGCGCACTGGTCCGACGATCGCGCCGCCGATCACCTGCTGGCAAACCTCGACGGCACGGCGGAGGGCGATCCGCGCCCGATCCGCTTCACCACGGGCAAGCGGCGGGAAATGTGGTCGCACAATGTGGTCGCGCTCGGCCTTGCTGCGGGGTTCATGGAGCCGCTGGAATCGACCAGCCTGCACCTGGTGCAGAGCGCGATCGCGCGACTGCTGAAGCTGCTGCCCGGTACCGCCGCGGGCGCGGCGCAGCGCGATGCCTTCAACCGGCAGGCGGACGCGGAATGGACGCGGATCCGAGACTTCCTGATCCTCCACTATCGCGCCAACGCGCGGCCGGGCGACTTCTGGTCCGCCTGCCGCGACACGCCGCCGCCCGACACGCTCGCCGCCAAGCTGGCGCTGTGGAACGAGGAAGCGGCGGTGTGGCGCGAGGAGGAGGAGCTGTTCACCGAAGTCGCGTGGGTGCAGGTGCTGATCGGGCAGGGCGCGATCCCGGCACGCTGGCATCCGCTGGCGGACGGGCCGTCAGATGCCGAGATCGTCGAATATTGCGACCTCGTCCACCAGCTCGCCGCACGGGAGGTAGCGCAGATGCCCGGTCACGCCGCCTTCGTCGCGCAGCATTGCCCGGCGCGCGGATAGCCGTTCTCCCGCGAAGGCGGGAGTCCGGCGCCGCGGATGACGACCCTTGAACCCCGGGGCTTCCCGCTCAGCTCGACGCCCGGATCACCAGTCGCGCGGGCAGCTTCACGTTCTCGCCCGCCTCGCCCGCGATCTGCCGCACCAGCGCGTCGACCAAGGCGGCGCCGGCGCGGCTGTAATCCTGCGACACGGTGGTGAGCGGCGGGCGCGTCAGGCTGGCGGCGGGGATGTCGTCGAAGCCGACCACCGCCACGTCACTTGGCACGCTGCGTCCTGCCTCGCCCAGCGCGCGCATCGCGCCCAGCGCGATCAGGTCGGATGCGGCGAAGATCGCGTCGAAGGCGATGCCGCGCGCGATCAGCCGCCGCGTCGCGTCATAGCCGCCCTGCTCGATCGAAAGCGAATCGACGTGCAGGCCGGGATCGTTGGCCAGTCCCACCTCGGCCAGCGCGTCGCCCAGGCCGCGATAACGATCCTGGAATTCGGGATAGTGGCTGGAGGCGTCGCCGACGAAGGCGATGCGCCGCCGTCCGCGCCCGACCAGATGGCGTCCCACGTCGCGCCCGCCGCCGCGATTGTCGCAGCCGATGACGGTGCCCAGGCCATGCGGCTCCACCGAACCCCAGCGTACGAAGTGCGTCTGCTGCCGAACGAGATCGTCCAGCCGCGATCGGTACGTCTCCCAGTCGCCGTAGCCCAGCAGGATCAGCCCGTCCGCCTTGCGCGCGTCCTCGTAATCCTTGTGCCAGTCGGCGGACAGTTGCTGGAACGAGGTGAGCAGGTCGTACCCCTTCTGCGCGCATCGCATCAGGATCGAGCCCAGCATGGACAGGAAGAAGGGGTTGATGAACGACCCGTCGGGCAGCGGATCCTCGAAGAACAGCAGCGCCAGCGTCTTCGCCTGGCCGCTGCGCAGCGAGGAGGCGTTGCGGTCCACCTTGTAGTTCAGCTGGCGCGCGATCGCCTCGATCCGCAGCCGCGTCGCCTCGCTGACCGTGCGGTCGCCGCGCAGCGCGCGGCTGACGGTCGGTTGCGACACCCCGGCCAGCGCCGCGATGTCGAAGGAGGTGGGCTTGTCGTTCGTCCCCATCAGGGGCGAGCCTACCCCCGGTGAATACGTATGTCACCGGCTTGGCACCGCGCCGCTCCTCGCGCATCACGCGGAGCGACGGCGAAGCGCGCCGCACGAGAGGGAGACGCCTTGTGCGAGCGATCGCCACCGCCATCATCGCCGCATTGCTGGGCGTCCTGCCCGCCAGCGCGCAGGATTACCGCGCCCGCCTGCCGCAGGACGAGGTGATCTACTTCGCGCTGCCCGACCGGTTCGACAACGCCGACCCGTCGAACGACCGCGGCGGTCTGACCGGCGGGCCGCTGACGACCGGCTTCGATCCGACGCACAAGGGCTTCTATCACGGCGGGGACCTGAAGGGGCTGATCCGCCGGCTCGATTACATCCAGCAGCTGGGCGCGACCGCGATCTGGGTCGGCCCGATCTTTCGCAACAAGCCGGTGCAGGGGGCCCGGGGGCAGGAGAGCGCAGGCTACCACGGCTACTGGATCACCGATTTCGAGCATGTCGATCCGCATTTCGGCACCGACGCGGATTTCGCCGCGTTGGTCGCGGCGGCGCACGCCCGGGGGATGAAGGTCTACATGGACATCATCGCCAACCACACCGCCGACGTGATCCGCTATCGCGAGTGCGACGATTGCACCTATCGCGCGCGCGCCGACTATCCCTATCGCCGACGCGGCGGGCCGGGTGGCAAGCCGATCAACGATGGGTTCGCGGGCGACCAGGTGATGACCGCGGCCAACTTCGCGAAGCTGACCGATCCGACCTACGCCTACACGCCCTACCTGCCGCGGGGCGAGGAGAAGGCGAAGTCGCCGGCGTGGCTGAACGACGTCACGCTCTACCACAATCGCGGCAACACCACGTTCCTCAACGAAAATTCGACGATGGGCGACTTCGTCGGCCTCGACGATCTGATGACGGAGAACCCCCGCGTCGTGCAGGGGATGATCGACGTCTACGGCGGCTGGATCGACCGCTTCGGCGTGGACGGCTTCCGCGTCGACACCGCGCGCCACGTCAATCCGGAATTCTGGCAGTCGTTCGTCCCCGCCATGCGCGCACGCGCCGCGGCGAAGGGGATCGCCAACTTCCACATCTTCGGCGAGGTCGGCCTCACCACGCTGGATCCCGGCCCGCTCGCCGTGCACACCCGCGTCGACGGCTTCCCCGCGGTGCTCGACTTCTCTTTCCGGCAGGCGGTGATCGAGGCGGTGGCGGGCACGCGCGGCACCGACGCGTTCGAGACGTGGCTGCGCGGCGATGCGCTGTACCAGGGCGGCGAGGCGGCCGCGCTGGCGCTGCCGACCTTCTCCGGCAACCACGACAACGGCCGCTTCGCCCATTACGTGCGCAAGGCGTTTCCGCAGGCGGACGACGCCGAGGTGCTGGCGCGCACGATGCTGTCCAACGCCATGCTGCTGACGCTGCGCGGCGTGCCGACGATCTACTCGGGCGACGAGCAGGGCTTCGCCGGCGACGGCAACGACCAGGACGCGCGCGAGGACATGTTCGCCAGCCGCGTCGCCAGCTACAACGACAACCGCCTGCTCGGCACCGCGGCGACGACCGCGCGCGCGAACTTCGATCCCGCCCACCCGCTGTTCCGGCAGATCGCGTCGCTCGCGCGGCTTCGCTCCGCGGAAGCCGCGCTGCGGCGAGGCCGCTCGGTGCTGCGCGCACGGGAGGAAAAGCCGGGGCTGCTCGCCGTCTCGCGCATCCATGGCGAGCGTGAGGTGTTGCTGGCCTTCAACACCTCCACCCGGCCGGTCGATCGCTGGGTGGAGGTGTCGGGCGAGGGGCCGGCGACGATGCTGGCGGGCACGGGCTGCGCGGCGGCGACGGCGGCGCCCGGCAGCCTGCGCGTCCGTCTGCCCGCGCTCGGATATGCCGTGTGCGCGATGGGGAAGAACGAATGACGTCGACCGATGCGTCCCGAGTGGGGGCACCCTGGTGGAAGGGCGCCGCCATCTACCAGATCTACCCGCGCAGCTTCGCCGATTCGAATGGCGACGGCATCGGCGACCTGCCCGGCATCACCGCGCACCTCGACTATGTCGCGGCGCTCGGCGTCGATGCGATCTGGATCTCGCCGTTCTTCACCTCGCCGATGGCGGACTTCGGCTACGACGTGGCGGACTATCGCGACGTCGATCCGATCTTCGGCACGCTCGCCGATTTCGACGCGCTCGCGGCGAAGGCGCACTCGCTCGGGCTGAAGGTGCTGGTCGACCAGGTGTGGGCGCACACGTCGGACCGGCACCCCTGGTTCGTCGAGAGCCGCAGCAGCCGCACCAATCCGCGCGCGGACTGGTACGTGTGGCACGATCCCAAACCGGACGGCAGCCCGCCGAACAACTGGCAGTCCGTCTTCGGCGGCCCGGCCTGGACGTGGGACGGGCGGCGCGGGCAATATTACCTGCACAATTTCCTGCCGCAGCAGCCGCAGGTGAACGGCCATCATCCGCACGTGCAGCAGGCGTTCCTCGACATCGCGCGCTTCTGGCTGGAGCGCGGCGTCGACGGCTTTCGCCTGGACGCGCTGAACTTCATGATGTTCGACCCGGCACTGACCGACAATCCGCCCGCGCCGGACGACAACAAGGTGCGCACGCGCCCATTCGATTTCCAGCTGCACAAGCACAACCAGTCGGACCTCAACATCCCGCACTTCATCGAGCGGGTCCGCGCGCTGTTCGACGAATATGACGCGCGCTTCACCGTGGCCGAGGTCGGCGGCGCGGAGAGCGAGCGGGAAATGAAGCTGTACACGCAAGGGCAGCGCCGGCTGAACAGCGCCTACGGCTTCGACTTCCTCTACGCCGACGCGCTGACCCCCGCGGTCGTGCGCGAGGCGGTGGAAAAATGGCCGGCGACGCCGGGGCTCGGCTGGCCCAGCTGGGCGTTCGAGAACCATGACGCGCCGCGAGCGGTGTCGCGGTGGACTGCGCCCGGCGAGGCGCGGGCGTTCGCGCGGATGAAGATGCTGCTGCTCGGCTCCTTACGCGGCTCGCCGATCGTCTATTACGGCGAGGAGCTGGGGCTGACCCAGGTCGACGTGCCGTTCGAGCAGCTGCAGGATCCCGAGGCGATCGCCAACTGGCCGCTGACGCTGAGCCGCGACGGCGCGCGCACGCCGATGCCGTGGCGCAGCGGCGCACCCGCGCTGGGCTTCTCCGCCGGCGAGCCGTGGCTGCCGGTCGGGCCGGACCACGACGCGCTGGCCGTCGACCGGCAGGAGGCTGACCCCGCCTCCATGCTCCACTGGACCCGCGCTGTGCTGGCGCTGCGCAAGGCGCATCCGGCGCTGCGACGCGGCGACCTGACGGTGGTGCGCGCCGATGCCGCGATGCTGGTGATCGAGCGCACGCTGGACGGCGAGACGCTGGTCTGCGCCTTCAACATGACCGCCGCGCCGCAGCCGTTCGCGGCGACCGGCGTGCTGATCGAAACCGGCCACGACGGCGAGCGGCTGGCGCCGTTCGGCGCGCTGGTCGCGCGAAAGGACAACGCATGAAGCTTCTCGCTGCCCTGCTGGCCTCCAGCCTGCTCGCCGGCACCGCGCAGGCGCAGACCGCCACCGTCGCGCAGGCACCTGCGGAGGCGCGTATCGTCGCGCGTGCCACCTCGCCCGACAAGTCGATCGCGCTCGCCATCTCGATCGACAACGACGGTCGCGCTTCCTACTCGATCGCGCGCCGCGGCAAGCAGATCCTGGGCGAGAGCCGGCTCGGCTTCCTGTTCACCGACGCGCCGAAGATGGACCGCGGCATGAAGCTGCTCGGCACCACGACCGACAGCGTCGACACCAGCTGGACGCAGCCGTTCGGCGAGTGGAAGACGATCCGCGACCGGCACAACGAGCTGACAGTCCGGCTGGTCGAGGCGAACCGGCTGAAGCGCCGGCTGGACGTCACCTTCCGCCTCTTCGACGACGGCGTCGGCTTCCGCTACACCTTCCCCCGCCAAGACAATCTCGGCACCGTCAACATCGCGGAGGAGCTGACCACCTTCGCCTTCGCGCAGCCGGCGCAGGCGTGGTGGAAGCCCGCCTATGAGTGGAACCGGGAGGAGTACCTCTACGCGAACACGCCGCTGTCGGGCGTCGGAACCGCGCAGACGGTGATGACGCTGAAGCTGGCAGACGGCACGCACGTGGCGCTGCACGAGGCGGCGCTGGTCGATTATTCCGCGATGAACCTGGCGCAGGTGGACGGCCACACGCTGAAGGCGGTGCTGACCCCGGGTGCGGGCGCCCCCAAGGTGACGCGCGACGCGCCGTTCTCGACGCCGTGGCGCACGATCGCGATCGCCGACGACGCGCCCGGCCTGTACATGAACCACATCACGCTGAACCTGAACGAGCCGAACAAGCTGGGCGACGTCAGCTGGATCAGGCCCGGCAAGTTCGTCGGCGTGTGGTGGAACATGATCAAGGGCGAGTGGAGCTGGGCGCGCGGGCCCAAGCACGGCGCCACCACCGCCAACGTGAAGCGCTACATCGACTTCGCCTCCGCCAACGGCATCCCCGGGGTGCTGGTGGAGGGGTGGAACGTCGGCTGGGACGGCGACTGGTTCGGGAACGGCACCGACATGCAGTTCGACCGCCCGACCGAGGACTTCGACGCCGCGGAGCTGCAGCGCTACGCCCGTGCGAAGGGCGTGTACCTCATCGGCCACAACGAGACCGGCGGGTCCGTCAGCCATTACGACGCGCAGCTCGACCGTGCGTTCAAATATGCGCAGGACCACGGCATCCCCGCGGTGAAGACCGGCTACGTCACCGACGCGGGCGAGATCGAGCGCGTCGATGCCGACGGCACGAAGAAGCGCGAGTGGCACGAAGGGCAGTGGATGGTGAACCATCACCTGCGCGTCGTGCAGACCGCGGCGAAGTATCGCGTCGGCATCGACAGCCACGAGCCGGTGAAGGACACCGGCCTGCGCCGCACCTACCCCAACTGGCTGTCGCGCGAGGGTGGGCGCGGGATGGAATACAACAGCTGGGCGGGCAAGAACCCGCCCGAGCACGAAGCGAACATGTTCTTCACGCAGTGGCTGGGCGGCCCGATGGACTTCACCCCCGGCGTCCTCAGCCTGACCGGATCGGAGGGCAGCGCGATCCTCTCGACCGAGGCGAAGCAGCTGGCGCTCTACGTCGTCATCTATTCCCCGGTGCAGATGGCGGCGGACACGCCGGAGAATTACGCGAAGCACATGGCCGCGTTCCAGTTCATCAAGGACGTGCCGGTCGACTGGCAGGACACGCGCGTGCTGAACGGCGCGGTCGGCGATTACGTGACGGTGGCGCGAAAGGATCGCGCGTCGGACAATTGGTACCTCGGCAGCATCACCGACGAGAATGCACGGACGCTGAGCGTGCCGCTGTCGTTCCTCGACAAGGGGCGGCGCTACGTCGCGCAAATCTATCGCGACGGCCCCAACGCCGACTATCGCACCGAGCAGCGCCACGCGATCGCGATCGAGGAGCGGCCCGTCACCGCCGGGGATACACTGACGCTGGCGCTCGCCCCCGGCGGCGGGCAGGCGGTGCGCTTCGTGGCGCAGGGCCGCGCGCGGGGGCGATAACCGCCACGCGGCCGGCAAGGGGAGGGGAGAAGAGGCCATGACGATCGAACGCCGCCCGCGGCTGGGCTGGGCCGGCCTGTTCAACCTGTCTTTCGGCTTCTTCGGCATCCAGATCGGCTTCGCGCTGCAGAACGCGAACATGAGCCGCATCTTCCAGTCGCTGGGCACCTCGCTCGACGATCTGCCCGCCTTGTGGGTGGCCGCTCCGCTGACGGGGCTGCTGGTGCAGCCGGTGATCGGCCACCTGTCCGACCGCACATGGCTGGGCCGGCTGGGGCGGCGGCGGCCGTACTTCCTCGCCGGCGCGATCCTCGCCGCGGTGGCGCTGTTCCTGATGCCGGAAGCGCCGGTCCTGCTGGCGGCGGCGCTGCTGCTGTGGATGCTCGACGCCGCGCTGAACGTCTCGATGGAGCCCTTCCGCGCCTTCGTGGGCGACATGCTCGACAAGGATCAGCACGCGGCGGGCTACGGCGTGCAGACCGCCTTCATCGGTGCCGGCGCGGTGGTCGGATCGATCTTCCCCTGGGTGCTCGAACACCTCGGCGTCAGCAACGTGGCGCCGCCGGGACAGATTCCCGATTCGGTGCGCTACGCCTTCTTCTTCGGCGGCGGCGCGCTGCTCGCCAGCGTGCTGTGGACCGTGGCGACGACGCGGGAATATTCGCCCGACCAGATGGCGCGCTTCCATGGCGCGGAGGAGGGGGACGACGGCACGGCGCTGCGCCGGCTCGCCGCGCGCGACCCGGGTGACGGGGGATGGTGGATCGCCGCGGGCTCGGCCGTGATCGTGCTCGTCGCCATGCTCGATCTGGAGAAAGAGGTCCTTCTCCTCGGCGGGCTGCTCGCCTCCTACGGCCTCGCCAGCGCGGTTGCGGTCGCGCGGGCGCGGGCGGGGCGGGCGCCGGGCATGCTGGGCCATATCGTCGGCGACTTCGGCGGGATGCCGCCGATCATGAAGCGGCTGGCGCTGGTGCAGTTCTTCAGCTGGTCGGCGCTGTTCATCATGTGGATCAACACGACCCCCGTCGTCACGCGGGACTTCTTCGCCGCGCCCGATCCCGCCAGCGCCGCGTTCCAGCGGGGCGCAAACTGGGTCGACGTGCTATTCGCGACGTACAACGGCGTCGCCGCGATCAGCGCGCTGCTGCTGCTCCCCTTCCTGTCGCGCCGCATCGGCAAGGTGCGCACCCATGTCGTCGGGCTGACCTGCGGCGCGGCGGGCTATGCCAGCTTCCTCGTCATCCGCGATCCGCGATGGCTGCTGCTGAGCGAGGTGGGGATCGGCATCGCCTGGTCGACGATCCTCGCCATGCCCTACGCGATCCTCGCCTCCACGCTGCCGGCGCGCAAGCTGGGGGTCTACATGGGGCTCTTCAACGTCTTCGTCGTCGTGCCGCAGCTGCTGGTCGCGACGGTGATGGGGTCGATCATGAAGCGCTTCTTCCCCGGCGAGCCGATCTGGACCATGGCCTTCGCCGCGGCGACGCTGCTGCTGGCCGCGTTCGCCATGCTGCGCGTGCGCGAGGAGACGGCCTAGCCGGCGGCGTTCCGGCGCTCCGCCTTCAGGTCGATGCCCAGCCGCTTGACCCGATAGTAGAAGGTCTCGCGCGGGATGCCGAGCAGCGCGACCGCGCGCGCCACCTCGCCCCCCGCCGCGGCGATCGCCTCGCGGATGGCGGCGCGCTCGAACGCCTCCACCCGCTGCGGCAGCGTCTCCCCCGGCGTCCCCGCCGCGGCCGGCTCCAGCCCCAGCACCAGCCGCTCCGCCGCCAGTTCCAGCTCGCGCACGTTGCCCGGCCAGTCGCCCCGCGCGGCACGGTGCGCCGCCTCCGCCAGCGCCGGGACCGCGCGGCGGTGCCGCTGCGCCGCGGCCTCGACGAAGCCGGCGAAGAGGAGGGGGATGTCGCCGCGCCGCTCGGACAGCGGGGGCACGCGCAGCGGCACGCCGGCCAGGCGGTGGTAGAGCTCGGGCAGGATCCGCTCCCGCCCGCCCTCGCCGATCGCGGCGACGATGCGCACGTCCACCGCGTCGGGTTCGCGCTCGTCCGGCGCGACCACGCGGCGCTCGGCGAAGAGCGCCAGCCGGTGCTGGAGCTCGGCCGGCGCGCGGTCGAGATGGTCGAGGAACAAGGTGCCGCGATGCGCTCGCGCGATCGGGCCGTGGCGCCCGACCAGCGCCGGCCCGGCCAGTTCCGCGGGTAGCGCGGCGCAGTCGATCGGCTGGAAACGGTGGCGCCCGCGCGCGCCGGCGCGATGGACCAGCCGCGCGAACAACTCCTTGCCCGTGCCGGTCTCGCCCTCGATCACCAGGTCCAGCGCCGCGTCCGCCAGCAGCGGGATCATCGCGCGCAGGCGGGCGATCTCGGCGCTCTCGCCCACCCAGGTCGCTTCCTGCCCGGCGACGGCGCGCAGGCGGCGGTTCTCCAGCGCCAGCGCGCGGGCGGTGGCGGCGCGGCGCACCGCCGCGACCAGCGCCTCGCCGTCGAACGGCTTCGAGAGGAAATCCCACGCCCCCGCCTTCAGCGCGTCCACCGCCATGGCGACGTCGCCGTGCCCGGTGACGAGGATGACCGGCAGCTCGGCGTCGCGCGCGCGCAGCAGGCGGAACAGCTCGATGCCCGACACGCCCGGCATCCGCACGTCGCTGACCACCGGCCCGGCGAAGCCCGCGTCGATCGCCGCGGCGGCGGTCGCTCCGTCGGCGAAAGGATGCACGGCGAAGCCGGCGAGGGCGAGCAGCTGCGCCGTCGCCGTTCGCAGGTCGGCATCGTCCTCCACCAGCGCGACGGGCGGGTCGCCGTTCATGCCGCCGGCACCGTCAGCACGAAGCGCGCGCCGCCGGCATGGGCGCCATCCAGCCGCAACGATCCGCGCAGGTCGATCATGATGTCCTGCGCGATGGCGAGGCCCAGGCCCAGCCCGTCGGCACGCGCGGTGGCGAAGGGCGTGAACAGCCGCGGCGCGACGCCTGCGTCGATGCCGGGGCCGTTGTCCGTCACCGCCATCTCCACCACGTCGCCGCGCATCGTCGCGGTGATGGCGATGCGCGGCGCCGGCGTCGCCGCCAGCGCCTCGATCGCGTTCTGCACCAGGTTGACGACCACCTGCTCCAGCCGGGTCCGGCCCGCCAGCACCCGGCGCGCCGGATCGGGTGCGGGGCGCTCCAGCGCCACGGTGCGCAGCTGGTCCTTCAAGATCAGCAGCGCGCCGTCGATCACCTCGTCCAGCGGCACCGCGCGCACCTCGTCCACCTGCCGGCGCGAGAAGCCGCGCAGCTCGGCGGTGACGGCGCCGATGCGGTCCCCCAACCGCCGGATCGCCGCCAGGTTGGCGCGCACGGTCGCCACGTCGCCGCGGTCCAGCAGCGCCAGGCTGGTGTCCGCGTAGGTGCGGATCGCGGCGACGGGCTGCGCCGTCTCGTGCGCCACCCCCGCCGTCACCTGGCCCAGGGTCGCGAGGCGGTTGGCCTGGCGCAACCCCTCGCGCAGCTGCGCGGCGCGCGCCTCGATCGCGGCGCGCTCCTCCATCTCGCGCGTCAGGTCGGCGGTCCGCTCCGCTACCGCCGCTTCCAGCTGCGCGGTGCGCCGGCGCGTCAGAGCGAGCCGTTGGCGCAGGCCCCAGGCAAGCGCCGCCCCCGCCAGCACCGCCAGCGCGGCGCCCGACCCCCAGGCGCGTCGTGCCGGAGCGACCGCCGGGGCGGCGTCGCGGCGCAGCGACAGCGTCCATCCGGGCTGCGCGACGGCGACCTCGCGCTCCACCGCCGCGGCGCCGGCGGCGGGCAGCGGCGACAGCGCCGCACGCGGCAGGCTGGCCTCCTCGCGCAGCCGTGCGACCGTGGCCGCCGACAGCGGGCGGGTGGCGGCGAAGCGCCAGGCGGGGCGGCTGGTGACCAGCACCACGCCGTTGGCGTCGCGGACGTAGGTCGTTCCCCCCGCCCGCCGCCACGCCTCCTCCACGCGGTCGAACTCCAGCTTCACGACGATCACGCCGCCCCGCGCGATCCGGCGGGCGAGGTAGAGACCGGGCTGGCCGCTGACGATGCCCAGCGCGAATTGCGACGCCGACCCGCGGTCGCGCGCGTCGCGATAGTAGCGGCGGAAGCGATAGTCGGTGCCGACGAAGCTGCGCGCGCTCCGCCAGTTGCTGGCCGCGACGGCGCGCCCGTCCGGCGCCACCAGGTACAGCGCCGCTGCGCCCGTCGCGCGGGCCAGCGCCGCCAGCTTGCGGTTCAGCCGGTCGCCTGCCCCCTCGACCCGGTCGAGCGTCGCGATCACGTCGCGGTCGTCGGAGAGCGCGAGCGGCACCAGGCGGAAGCGCGCGATCTCGCTGTCGATCAGCGCGGCGCGCAGCTGCGCATCGGTGGCGGCCTGCGCCGCCAGGTGCGCGCGCGCCTGCCGCTCCGCCGCGCCCGCCGCCGCCCAGCCCGCCAGCGCGGCCAGCGCCAGCGTCGCCAGCGCCCACCACGTCCAGCCGGGAAGATGCGGTCGCCTCACGCGATCGAGTCTACGGCCGCCGGTGCCTTATGCAAGAATTTGCACGAACGTCCCCGCCGCGTGTGCCGAAAACCGAACGTGCCAAAGCGGGAACCGGCGTGGGATCGGCGGAAAACCGCAAGAATCTAGCGCGAAGCGCATCACCCTTGGTCCGCCGCCCCGGCGTGCGAGGATATCGCCATAAGAAGGAGAGGATCATGGCGCATCTCACCGTTTCCACGGCGGACCCGCTCCCCCCGGCGTCGCGTCCCTGGTACACGCACCTGTATCTTCAGGTTCTGGCGGCGATCGTGGCGGGGGTGCTGCTGGGGCATTTCGCGCCGGCGACGGGCGAGGCGATGAAGCCGATCGGCGACGGCT
>NZ_JAAVJH010000020.1 GCF_012035195.1 Sphingomonas corticis | reverse complement strand
CCGGGCTGACGCTGGTCACCGCCGCGATCGTGTACTGGAACACGCTTTACATGGGCCGCGCCGTCGAGCATCTGCGCGCCAGCGGCGAGCCCGCGCCCGACGAGCTGCTCGCCCATGTAGCCCCGCTAGGCTGGCGACACATCAGCCTGACCGGCGATTACCTCTGGCAAAACGCCGCTGCCGAGCTCGATCAAGACGGCTACCGCGCACTCAACATCGCCGGCGGACCCGGAGCCAAGGTGGCCTGAGCCGCCCTGTTCGCTACCTGTTCAGCTTACCGCTGTCCGTGTCACAAACCTTGAGGTGCTCCCCGGTTGCAGTCGGCACGGGGCGGATGGCGCAGCGCCAGATCTTCTGGCGTGACAATAGTCAGCGGTCGCGGCGGTTCGCGCCGGCGGGCCAGGATGTTGACGATGACGTCGTCGCTGGCGACGCCGGCCAGCAATGCTTCGCGCACGGCCACTTCTACCGCCTCCAGCCCGTCGTCGAGCACCGCTGCCAGCACCCGCACGAACCGCCGGTCGGCATCGTCGCCGGTGCCAAGCTTGCGCCGCAGTCGTGCCAGCGCAGGCGGCAACTCCCAGCCCTGGAACGGTGCGCCGTTGCGCAGGGCACCCGGCTTGGTCACCAGCACCGGCAGATAGTGCCACGGGTCGTAGATGGTCCGGTCGCGGCCGAAGAACCGGGGATGGTCGGCGACGACTTCACCGTCGCAGCGCACGACGATGCGGTCGGCATAGGCGCGGACCTGGACGGCACGTCGCACCACCCTGGCAGAAACGGAATAGCGGTTGCGGTCGAAGCTGATGAGGCATGTGCCGCTTACCGCATGCTCGCTCTCGTGGAAGCCGTCGAAGGGTGCGACAACAGGCTGGAGCACCGCCCGTTCTGCTGCCCATGCCTGGGCGACCGTCAGCTCCTTCTGCTCGGGATGCTGGTGCAACTCTGCCCAGCGCCGACACTCCGCCTCCAGCCAGCCGTTCAACTCCTCGAGGCCGGTAAATCGCAGGCGCGGCTGGAAGAAGCGACCGCGTGCGGTCTGCACCTGGTTCTCGACCTGACCTTTCTCCCAGCCCGACGCCGGCGAGCAGGCGGTCGACTCGACCATGTAATGGTTGGCCATGACCAGGAAGCGACGGTTGAAGACCCGCTCCTTGCCGGTGAACACGCTCGTCACCGCCGTCTTCATGTTGTCGTAGATGCCGCGCGTCGGCACGCCTCCGAAGAAAGCAAACGCCCGTGCATGCGCGTCGAACAGCATCTCCTGTGTCTCGCGGGGATAGGCCCGCACATACATTGCCCGCGACGCGCACAGCCGGACATGCGCGACCTTCACGCGCATCGGCTTGCCCGAGATCTCGACGTCCTCGTGGCTCCAGTCAAACTGGTAAGCCTCGCCCGGCCGGAACAGCAGCGGGATGAACGCCGGCGCATTCATCACGTCGCGACGCTGCGCCTGCCGCCAGCGCGCCGCATAACGGCGAACCGCGTCGTACGAGCCATCGAACCCCTCGCGTAGCAGCAGGTCGTGGATGCGCGTGAGGCGCAGCTTCTCGCGCCGCGGCCGTGCCTCATCTTCCTCCAGCAACGCATCCAGTCGCGCCTGAAACGGCCCCAGCTTCGGCAGCGGCTGCACCTCTCGCCGATAACCCATGTCCGCTTCCGGCGCCCGGATCGCCTTGCGCACCACCTTGCGCGACAGGTGCAGGTCCCGCGCTATCGCCTTGATGGCCTTGCCCGACGCGTGCTCGCGCCGGATTCTCAACACCGTCTCCAATACCAGCATCCCGATCTCGCCGCCTGACACACCGCCAAGCGAACAGCCTAGAACACCAGGATGAGGGGTCCCTTTTCGACGCCGATCACCCCGCTAACGGGGTCCCTTTTCCACGCCGATCCACAGTTTGGGAACGCGGACGACGTTGAAGGTCTGGATCTCGATCGCAAGGCAGCCAATAATCACATATGCTTCGGGCTCGAACCCAAGCATGGCTCCATGGCCAACTCGCGCAATCTTTTCTGGGAGGCGTTGCGCCGGATGGTCGCACAGGCCGGCAATCAGGTCAGCATCGACATGTGGCAACAAGACTGGCCGGGCCATGTACCCGACGCCGATGGCTTCAATCCCCACGTTGCTTTGCTCGATCTCGTCGCGGAGGGAGATCCGGAAATCATCCGCAGGCTGGTACGGGGGGAGTTGCGCTTCTCCACCAGCATCGACAAGGCCCAGATCGCGAGCAAGGGCGACCTTAACCAGCTAGCCGAGATCATTCGCAAGGATCTGGCCGACCAAGCGGCCGCGCACCGCGCGATGCTCGAGGACCGGCGGCGAGCAAGTCAGGCAAGGCTCGACCTGTGGCGCCAGGGCTACGAACGGGAGCATCCCGAACGGGCGCAGGAATATGAGGAACTGACAGCCGCGCTTTGCCATCCGGCAAACTGGTATCCCGCCTACTACTCAGGCAAGATGATCGAGGAGGCCCGCGCCAATCCCTTCGCAGAAGCCCGCTTCATTGACGATGCGCGGTACCCGCACCCTTTCGGCAGCCTCCGGCTGTTCGCCCACGAGCCCAAACCCGTTTACCCTTGCACCAATGCCGACGTCGAGCGGTTCGAGGAACTTCAGGCCCATCGTGCCGCATCAAAGGCTGCGTTCGAGGGAGGCAGCCAGTGAACCCGATCGATCGCCGCCGTCTCGCCTCGTGCGCCGTCCCGGGCACGAAACTCAGCAAACACGCGGCGCTGCGCAGCCAGCAACGCAGCATGTCTCCGGACATCATCGATGCCGTCATCGACTTCGGCAAGGAGCGCCACGCATGTGGGGGATGCTTCAGCTATTCCTTCACCGATCGCACTTGGCGGCGGTTCGTCGACGCGATGGGCCCTGCCGCCCGGCGTCTTGAACGCGCCCGGAGTGCTTATGTGATCGTCGCCGATAACGGCCTCGTCGTGACCGCGGCCTGGCGACACTGACACGAAGGGCCCCGAGATCGATGGCATGTTTGCGGCTCATCCGGCCCGAACCAAGCCGCGGAAACGATCGGCAAAGGCTCGATTAAGCGTTTTGGAATATTACCCTCTGAATTCACTCGAAAGGTCTCCCATGTCCCGCATCGTTGATCCGCCCCGGAACGTGCTCGACAGTCTCAGGCAGCCGCTGACCGCTGGCGAGCGCCGGATTTTCGACCTGCTCGATCGCGAACTGGACGAAGCTTGGGAGATTTACCTTCAGCCCCACCTGAACGGCTTGCGACCGGATTTCGTTATCCTGAACCCTAATGTCGGCATCGTCGTGGTCGAGGTGAAGGACTGGAACCTCGACGCGATGGACTACTTCGTTAAATCCCGCGACAATGGGCACCACGAACTCTGCGCCCGGAAAGATGGCCAGGAGTTTCCCATCCCGAACCCGTTCACCACGATCCGGAGATACAAGAGGGAAATCTTCAACATCTACTGCCCGCGCTTGCCCGAGCGGGCCGGATTTGGCGCAGTCAGCCCCATCGTGATCTTCCCGTTTGCCCCGCGCGACCGGGTCCTCGAACTGCAAACGTCATTCCTGAAGGAAAAGGAACTTCAGAGCCGCGACCATTGGTTCCCCGTCGCCGGAATGGAAGACCTGACGGCAGAGGGTTTGCAGCGCTGGATGCCGCTGCTCAACCCCGACAAGCGCTCCGTCATGCGGCCTGATCACGCCGATGACTTGCGGAAATGGCTCGTTGAACCCGATTTCGGGAAAACACAGCGAGAGCCGCTGGTTATGGACAGCCACCAACGCACCCTAGCCGAGACGCGCACCCGATCGGGCTATCGCCGCATTAAGGGGCCTACGGGATCGGGCAAATCGGTGGTGCTGGCCGCCCGCGCCGCCCGGCTCGCCAGCGAGGGCAAAGCGGTCCTCGTCGTATCGTTCAACGTCACGCTGTGGCACTACCTGCGCGACTTGATCGTGCGGGGCCTGCAAGACCTAGTAACGAGCGGCAGATCCGTGCCGGACCCGATGACGTATGTGACGTTCACGCATTTCCACGAGTGGTGCAAGGATGTCTGCCAGGACCAACGGATCGAGCATCAAGGGTTTCTCGATCGATATGCTGCAATCATGGAACCAATTGCGGCAATCCAGAGCGCGCCCGGTCTTGATGCCAGGGAGAAGAAGCGGAGGATCAGCGCAATCAGCGGCCCGATACTGAATGACCAGGTACCACGCCTTGCCAGGGAGGCCGCCAAGGCTGTGAGCCGGTTTGAACAGGCCGATGCCGTGCTTGTCGACGAGGGGCAGGACTTCCTGCCGCACTGGTGGGCTGCCTTACGCGATATCTGCCGCCCGGATGGGGAAATGGTGCTGGTCGCTGACGTCACCCAGGACCTCTATGGCACAGCCAGGAACTGGACTGAGGAAGCGATGTCCGGCGCCGGGTTCAAGGGGGACTGGGCGGAACTCAAGCTCGGCTATCGCGTCCCTTCCGATGCCCTTCGCCTCGCCAGCGACTTCGCCACGCGTTACTTGCCCCCGGAAACTCGCAACTTGGCCGAACCCGACCAGAGCAGCCTCGAACTCGACCGAAGTTCGGTTCGCTGGATCCAATGCTCCGAGCAAGAAGCTATCGCCAAGTGCACTTATGCGGTGCATCAGATGAAGTTCAACGTAAAGGACAATGGCACGTCCAACACTGACATCGTTTTTCTATGCGATTCCATTGATCATGGTCGGATGGTGGTCGATGAATTGGAAACATACACCGGATACAGGCACAATATCGCCCACACATACGACCACGACAAGGCGATAGAAGGTCGCCTTAAAATGGCGTTCTGGATGGGTCAGCCACGCATCAAAGCCACTACCTTCCACAGCTTCAAGGGCTGGGAAACGCGCCTTCTCGTGGTCTACATCGGTAGCGCCCACGGCAGCGAAACCCGCGCAGGGATTTACGTCGCGCTTACCCGCCTGAAGCGTCATCCCGCTGGCAGTCATATCATCGTCGTCTGCTCGGATCCTGACCTCGCCGAATTTGGCGAACGTTACAGCGAGATGGCCAACTGAAACCAGCGCGCTGCGCTTGGATTATCGTCGGGCGATCTCGGGCAACGTACACATGCTCAGGTGGGGTGGCCGTTGGGCCGATTGCCCGTCCGAGTATGGTCCATCGACGACGGCCTACAATCGCTGGACACGTAACGGCATCTGGACACGCATCCTGACGGCGCCAACGAAGACCGAGGCTTGCTGAGCTGCTAAAAGCCAACCTGGCGTAGGATGTCTGCTCCTGACAAGGCCTGCCTTCCGATGTACCACGTAGGAACGACCGGAAAGTCCCACATCACGCCATTTGGGACGGCTGAGAGCGTCCCGCTATTCGATCCCAAGCGGGAATGAGGCGACTGGACCTAACTGCCACCCTTCACCGGTTGATTGGTCGCCTCGGCCAGCACCTCGGCCAACTCCTCGATGGAATAGGGCTTGCGCAGCAACCGCAACCCCTTGGTGCCTTCCTGCGCCAGGACATTGCTGTACCCGCTGGTCAGCACCACCGGGAGCTGCGGATGAAGCCGGGCTATCTCGTCCGCCAGTTCGATGCCTGAGCGTCCGGGCATGACGACATCGGTAAAGACGGCATGATAGCGATCGGGCGAACGGTCCAGCTCGACGAGCGCCGCATCGGCATCCGCGACCCAATGTGAGCCGAGGCCCAGTTCCGAGAGCGCCTGGGTAGCGAACTCGCCCACTTCCCGATTATCCTCGACGACGAGGATGCACGTCCCCGCTTCCAGAGGCTGGAGCGATAGACGTTCGGCAATGTCTGCCGGCTTTTCCGCGGTCGCCAGCGGCAGGTAGAGCGTGAACGTCGTCCCACGTCCCACCTCGCTATCGACCCCGACATCGCCCCCGGATTGCTTGGCGAAACCGAACACCTGGCTGAGGCCCAGCCCTGTACCGTGGCCTACACCCTTGGTGGTGAAGAACGGCTCGAAAATCTGCTCAATCCGTTCCGCGGGGATACCAGTGCCGATATCGGCGATGGAGATGGCCACATGATCCTGTTGGATCGCGGCGTGATTGCGCAATGCCGGCAGTTCGCTCACCATCTCGACCTTGATGGCGAGACTGCCTTCGCCGTTCATCGCGTCGCGCGCATTCACCGCCATGTTGACGATCGCGGTGTCGAACTGGCTGGGATCGGCCAGCACGAGCGTCGGCTGCTCCGGCAGGTCATAGCGGGTTTCGATTCGTGATCCCGTCAGCGTCGGCAGCATCCCTTGCAGGGACGCGATGCTCGCTGCCGCATCGAAGACCTGCGGTTGCAAGGTCTGGCGGCGGGCGAAGGCTAGCAACTGGGCAGTGAGCTTCGTCGCGCGGTCGGCCGTGTCGGCGATCGCATCGACATACCGGACGCGCTTCTCGTCGCTGAGGCCCGGCCGTCGCAGCAGATCGACCGAGCCGCGGATGACGGTCAGCAGGTTGTTGAAGTCGTGGGCGACACCGCCGGTGAGCTGGCCGACCGCCTCTACCTTCTGCGACTGGCGCAGCGCATCCTCGGTCTGACGCAGCACCTCGTCCGCCTCGCGCGAGGCGGTCACGTCGCGACCGATCGCGAAGATTTCGCCGCGATCGGGGGCTGCGGCCCACGATATCCAGCGATAGCTGCCGTCCTTGTGCCGGAAGCGGCAGACGTAGGGCGGCAGCTCGCCGACCTGCGCGATGGCGAGCGCCCGGGCTGTGGATGCGACATCATCGGGATGGATGAAGTCCGTGGCGGCACGGCCGATGACCTCGACCTCCTCGTAGCCGAGGATCGTCATCCAGGCGGGGTTCGCCTGAGAATAGACGCCTTCGGTGCTGGCGACGACGATCAGGTCAGGCGATGCGCTCCACAACCTTTCCAGCTCTGCGGTGCTGACCTCAACCTGCTCGGCCAAATTGACTGCCTCGTCGCGAAGCTGCCTCTCTCGCGACATCCGCTCGCTGTCGTCCAGCATGGCTCCGATCATGCGCAGGGGATCGCCGGCATCGCTACGGATGACGAAGCCGCGATCCCGGATGTCGGCATAGCTGCCATCGGCACGCCGGAACCGGTAGCTGTCGGCCCAGTCCGTGCCTCCGCCATCAATGACGGCATGGATGCTGGCATCGATCCGGCCGCGATCCTCGGTGTGGATGTGGTCGATCCACCAATCGCCTGTCGGTTCGACATCGGCAAGGCGATGGCCATAGGACCGCTCGATCGCCTCGTTCCAGGTGACGTGATTACGCACCAGGTCCCAGTCCCAGATCGCATCGTTGGTCGCGCGGTTGGCGAAGCGCAGCCGCTGCTCGGTTTCGCGCAGCTTCGCCTCCGCGAGCCGCGCGTCGGTGACGTCGTGGATGGTGCCGATCAACCGTGCGGCGCGACCATCCTCGAAGAACGTCTGCCCGCGTGCGGCGATGTGGCGCAGCTTGCCGTCCTCGATCCCGATCGTGCGGTACTCGGTCTCGAACAGGCCATCGCCTGCGGGATCGAGCGACGACTGCACCGCGGCGTCGGCACCGGCGCGATCGTCGGGGTGGACGCCCCGCAGGAACGCTTCCTGGTAGCTGACCGGCGCTCCGGGCGGCAGGCCGAACAAGGCCCGCGCGCCATCGTCCCAGGTCAGAACGTCGTGGATCAGATCATAGTCGAACGTGCCGAGGCGCGCGGCCGTGGTCACGACTTCCGCGGTGCGCCGCGCATCCTCGAGCGCGACCTTCGTCTCGTGCTCGGCGGTGATGTCGCGCACCGCCTTGACGAAGCCGGGATCGTCGGCGCCGAGCAGCGGCGTCATCGCGCCGTGCGCGTAGAAGCGGCTGCCGTCCTTGCGGATATGCCAGCGCTCGTCCGAGGCGCGGCCTTCCTTCCGCGCGATCCGGAACTCGCGATCGGGAATGCCCGCCTCGCAATCCTCCGGCGTGAAGAAGCGATCGGCGGGGCTGCCGAGCATCTCCGCCTCGGTCCACCCGAAGATGCGCTCGGCGCCGGCGCTCCAGCTCGTGACGATGCCGTCGGCGTCCATCGCGATGATGGCGTTGTCGATCGCGGAGTCGACGATCGCTTGATACCGGTCCTCGGTCGCCTGGAGGCGTCGCGACGCATGATCCATCGCCATCGCGTGATCGCGCTCGCGGATGGCGTCGCGGTTCTCGATCAGCTCGACGACCTGCTCGGCAAGCAGCGACAGCGCCTCGCGTTGCGCCGCGTCCAGCCCTCCCGGCCGGGCCGCGGTGTCGATCGCGCAGAGGCTGCCCAGCGCTTGGCCGTCTTGGGTGACGAGCGGCGCTCCGGCATAGAAGCGCAGATACGGTGCGCCGGTCACCAGTGACATCGACGCTGTGCGCGGATCGGCCGTCAGGTCGTCGATCTGGAACACGTCGCGCTGGCGAATGGCGAGCGCGCAGACGGACGTGTCGAGCGCCGTCTGGTCGATGTCGACGCCGCCCCTCGCCTTGAACCATTGCCGGTCGACGTCGACCAGGCTGACCAGCGCGATCGGCACGCGGCAGATGTTCTGCACCAGCGCGACGATCCGGTCGAACTTCCGGTCGGTCGGCGTGTCCAAGATGTCGTGCCGGCGAAGGGCCGCCAAGCGATCGGTTTCGTTCGTTTCCGGCCTTGCGCCGGCTTCCTCTTGTCGTGTCGGCACTGCTCGTCGTTATCGTTGGAAAGGAGGGTCGTGGATGGCGATCCATCGCAGCAGCCCCCCGCTCGCCCGCGACCGCCGACATCTAGCAGCGAATGAACAAACGGCCAACATCTTCGCCGTTTCGACCGCACGGGTGAAGGGGGTGAGGCCGGACAAGCGGCTGAATTAATGACTATGGCCGGGCGCCTAACGCCCCTAACCTGCGTTACCAAGCTCCAGGTCGGAGCCGGTGAATGTGTCACGTACTGATTATCGAAGACGAACCGTTCATCGCCATGAACATCCAGACCATGCTGGAGGAGGCGGGTGCCACCTCGTTCGACTTTGCGGTGACGGAGGCAGAGGCGGTTGCTGCCGCGCTCGCTCACCCGCCCGGGCTGATAACCTCGGACGTAAATCTGGTTGAAGGCACCGGACCCGCGGCTGTGGCCCGGATTCATGCCCGCCTCGGAGAGATGCCGGTCATTTTCATCAGCGCGACGCCTGCCGAGTGCCACCCCTGCAATCCGCCGGGGATCATTCTCGGCAAGCCGGTCCGGGAAAGCGAGCTGAAGCACGCGTTTCGTCAGATGGTGTAGGTGGAGACGCCTAGCGTCATCGGCTATTGCCAGATCGACAGCTCGCCCCAGTCCGCGGCTTTCGCCAGAATGCACCGCCCCTTGCTGAAACCGTCCATCCAGCTCAGACGCAACATGATTTCCGAATGGTCAATCGGACAGTCGATAGCCGTTCCCTTGCGCAAGGCGCCAAGCGACTGCCCAGCGGCAAACGCGTCGTTCATTCGGGCGAGAAGGTTGAGCATAGGGCATCGTAACCGGCGACGCTGCGACATCCAACCCTTGGGTAAAGCGCACCTTTATGGGTGACGGCCATCACCCGGTATGAGTTGTGGGAGGCCACACACTTTCCCAATTTACCATCCCAATGGGAACGCGCCAGCCGTCTCGCTGGCCCTTCCAAGTCGAGAAAATAACATCTGATGTCTCGTTGGATAGTTAATCGGTCGCAGTCACACCATGACCATGTTCTTCACACAGCCGCTCTAATTCATCTACCCACGGCTGACTTTCAAGATAGGTGCTGGTTCCAATATCGGCATCAGTAGGAACGATGTCATTGGTCAGGCTGAGGTTGCGCGGCGACAGATCAAGGTTATCTTCACCTGCGAACCATCGAATGACTCGATCGCCTTCACGCCAAATGACCCACACTGCTTCAGTGTCCCGAGGTCCTCGGGTCAGGCCTAGAACACAGGCATGGGTGTCGACGCCGGGGGCTTTTTGGTGTAGGTATGATTCTACGACTTCCTTATACTTGGAAAAGTGTGATCGCTCCTCAAGACCGAATGGCTTGTACTCGGAGAAATATGAATGGCGAACCTTTTCTTGACTACAAGCAGTTACAAGGGTCGCCATTGTCACTGACATGCAAAGCCAGATATAGCTCTCTAGACGGCATTCCCGCATCGCCATTACGACCCTTGTTAATTGCAGCCGCCAACTACGCGACCGTATAGACCAGGCTGACCATCTTCGTCCTAATTTCCGAAACTCGATCGAGTTTTGGGAAGCAGCGGCTTAATTCGAGCTGAAAAACGGGCCATCGCAATCAGGTGGTAAGGGTGCTGCGAGTCCAATCGGCGGCGAGGCACTGCCGCCGCCACCTAGCGACACGTAGGAGCCAACAGCGTATCGACGCCCGTCGCTCGTAACAACGAACTGCCCACTACCTTCCTTTACGAGGCGCGACCCGAGCGGCCAGATAACCAGCGCATCGCCGATCCGTATACAGCCGTCGCGAACCGTCAGCCTGCCCTTGGCAAGGGCGGTCAGGGCTATGTCTGGAGTGAAGGAGCGAACAGGAAGATGCAGCGCGATGGGCTTGGCCGCGCAGCCAGCGCAGGCGAGTATCGCGACGATCAAGAGGTGAGGTTTCATAAAGACACTTTGGAAGCTCTTTAGGATCGGTTGAAATTAATCAGGTTGTTAAATAAGTGAAGCGTAGGTCAAGCGTGTTCGCCGGACCTGGATGATTCTGGCCTATTAAGTCGTGAAACGCCTGAGCGTCTTCCCGAAGAATCGCAGGCCAGTCCTTCGGTTGATTGCCATGCGCTGCACTACAGGCAGCCCCCACCATCAACGCTATGCCAAGAATGGAACAGACCTGTTGCCGCACTATGCCCCCTATGCGTGATATGGCGGCGTGCAGTATGTCATGATCGACCGGAGCATCAAAATCACTGGACTTTGAGCCGCTTATGGCGAGCCGCAGCGCTCGGGTGTCCGGAAACGGACATCTGACGGTACTTCCCAAAAAAGCGAACGGCAGCGGGACGGTCAGCTCATTCCCGTTAGGATCTCAATCGGAAATGGCTGCTGACCCATGTCAGCATTCGAGCGGGTCAAGGCAGAACAGCTCTTCGACGGGACGTCCGAGCAATTGAGCAGCCTTCAACGCAAGTAAGGGGCTGTCGGAACCAACTTCGACGAGCTGCCAACCGAGCGTTTCGGCGCATGGAGGTCGGGCAAAGCCGTCAAAGACGCTCATTATTCGTGTCTCCCTTGCGCCGCGCCGACGACGGCTATCGGCCATTGCCACGGTTTGTACGCGCCGTTGCAAGCATCGCGGCCGTCGTGAGACAGCCCGCATTCTCACCGATCATGGGTTGCGAGAAAGCTGTCGCCTTCCCGCTTCAGCATCCCAAACGGGACGATCGAGGCCAGCGCAGTTCGACTGGTTCGGTCATAAACGTATATCTGTGCGCGTTCTATGCGTCGTCCGCTGTTCGCGAAAACCTTCCTTTCTGACGACCTTGCCGGCGGGCCATGACCGCACCGCATTTCTGCTGCCCGCCGCTTGTCAGAACTGTTCTGAAAACGTGCTTCGCAAAAGCGTCTGCCGGCGACGGGTTTGGAGAACCCACTGGTAGAAAGCGTGAGCACGACGCCTCGTTTGCAAGCAGCGCCGGATAATGGCGAGCACACTGGCAGATAATTTGAGCAGGTTGCCACGCGCCAGTGGCAGATAGCGTGAGCAGAAAATCTGGCTGTTTGCGAGCAGGCGCCGTTATGATTGCAAGCGCCTACAGATAGGTGTCGAGATAGGTGTAACCCGCGAGAAAGAGGAACGCGGTCCCCGCGATGGCCAGGGCGGGGACAGCCGACAGCACGAGCGACAGCAGCGTCGAGAGACGCGGAACGGGTTGCGGCGATCCGGCCGATGACGATTCGTGAGGTTCGTTCGTCGGTGTTGCCGCAGGCGTCACCGCGTGGACTGCTGCGCGAGTGACGGGGCTGCCGGTCGTGTTGGCTGGCGCAGTTCGCCATAGGCAAGCAGCCCGATCACCGCGACTGCCACGCCGGCGACCCCGAACGCGGTGCGCGCAACGCCGATCGCGCGTGCCACCCTGCCTGTCCGCAGCTTGCGCCAGCCGCGATCGACGCCGGTGCGCCATGACAGCCAGCCATCGGCGATATCGCTCGCGCCGAACATCGCGATCGGGATCCCGATGGCGAGGATAACGTGTCGCGTCTCCAGCCCCCCGAACGCGACCGTCGCGACCGCGGCGAACAGGATGACGAGCGCGACCGCGTGGATGACGGTATAGACCGGGCGCAGCCGGAAGATGCGCGCGCGGGGCCGCGCGAGGTAGCGCAGGATCGGTCGCCGGCAGGTGTCGCATGCCAGGACCGGTTGCCCGAGTGGCCAGCGGCGCATCTGCGCCTGGCAATAGGGGCAGACCGGCCGCGGCAGGCTCATCATGTTCACGGCAGCTGACCCAGCCGGACCGCATCGGGCAGCGCTGCACGGATCTCGCCGGCCATCATGGCCGGACATATCCAGGTCGCGAAGACCGGATTCCAGACCCCCTTGCCCTTGCAGAGCGCCGCCAACGCCCGGGTACCGATCTCATCGTCGGGCGCGGCCCGGAACACGACCAGCCCATCGGGAAGCACCCGCTCCCCGATGCCGGCGACCACCCGCGCGCATTCCGTCACGTTCCGGGTCGTCGCGTCCGCGGACACGTTGGTCGATCGCTTGCGGATCATCGCTTCGGCACCCCCGTCGCGGGCTGTGCCGGCACCGGCTGCACGGTCTGCGCCGGGAGCGGCGCGGCCGCGGGCGGGACCACGGCGGGCGGTTTCGCCGGCACCAGCTTCGCTTCCAGCCTCGGTCGGGCATCGACCATCAGCTTCCTGTAGGCATCGACCATGGCGAGGCTCGTAATCTTGCCGATGTCGGTCGAGGCGTAGGTGCCGCCGAGCGCGCCGACCCCGAGCCCGAGCAGCAGCCCGCCGCCCACGACGCCGATATCCTTCTTGCGCGCCGAGCCGCTCGCGACCGCCTCCTGGATGCCGGTGTTCACGTCGACGAGCGTGAGGAGGACCTGGCTTTCCATCGTCTTGGACTTGAGGCCGACCGCCCCTCCGAACATGCCGCCGAGGCCGCCTCCGCTCTCGCGCGCCTTGCTGTCGGAATAGACCACCTGCACCTGAAGGAGGTAATCCGCCTTGGTGACGGCGCGCGGTGCGGTGTTGCCCTGGATCGCGCGCTCGCGCTCCAGCGCGGTGAACGCATCGCCGCGATCGGCGACCCGGAAGCAGCCCGAGCGCGCGATCATCAGCTTGACCAGCGGCAGCGGATCGACGCGCGCGGTCGATCCGCCGTTCTGCATCTCCGCCATCCGCATCAGCGCCTGCAGCTGCGGCGAGAGGCTGTCGGTCGGATTGGCGGTCTTCTCCTCGACCAGCGCCGCGACGCCGAGCGGCACGGGACATTGCGGAAGCTCGGTCGTCTCGTCGACGCCGGTGCCGCCCTGCCCCAGTTTCTGCGCGAGGAGGGTGGAAGGGGTGACGGCCGCGAGTGCGGCCGTCACGGCGAAAAGACGGGCAGCGTTACGCACCGGCCTTCGCTCCCTTGGCATGGGTGGTCGGGTCGCAGATGCCGGCGCGTTCCTCGTTGGTCGGCGTCGCCTTCGCCACCTTGTCGCAGTCGTCACACTCCCGGCAGTCCGCGCAATCCTTGCACTTGCCCTTGTGGTGGGCGTGCGCGCGGTAGTGCGCGGTCTTCTCCGCGGCGCGGTGCGCGGCGTCGGCTCCGGCGGTCTCGCCGGCAAAGCTCGCCATCGCGAGCAGGACCGGGCTGGCCGGCGCCGCGCTTGCTGCTGCCGGCATCGCGAACGCGAAACCGGCGAGCAGAAGCGATGAAATGGATCGTGCCTTCATTGTCGTTATTCCTTGCCTTGCTGTCAGAAGAAACCGTTGCGACGTCCGTCGCGCCGGTCGTCGTGGCGGGTGCCACCATCGCCGAGGGCCGACCTGCGGACCTCCAGCTCCACGCCGTCCCCCCTTGGCGGAGATACGGACGTCCTGCGGGGCGAGGCCTTGCCGCTTGGCCCAGCGGTCGGCGTCGGCGACCGACCCGAACTCGCCCATTTCCTCGAAACTCCAGTTGCTCATCCGACCCTCGCGCCGTTGGTCGCGGGCGACGACGCGCGAGCGTGCCGGCGACAGGAAAAGGACTGACGCGCGTTGAACGGGGTCATTTCAGCGGCTCCGGACCGGAGACCATGAGCCGCGTCGGCAGGTTGCCGTCGGGACGCCGCCTGAGATCGATGCGGTGATGCCAGCCCTTGTCGAACGTCATCAGGTTGACGACCGTCTCGTACGACGTGTTCGGGCCGAAATAGTCGGCGGGACCGTGCCACTTGCTGCCCTCGACGAGCCGCACCCTCCAGATGCCTCGCGGGACGGGGACCTCGACCCGGTCGTTGCCGGCGACATAGATGGAGAGAGCATGCGCGCCCGTGTCCGGGTCGAAGAGCTGGACGACGGCATTGGCATCGCTGGTCTGGACGGCGAGATGGCTGCTGACGCGCTTGCGTGACAGATCGCGCGCGGCCGTGACGCTGCCGGACTCGGGAAACGGCAGCGCCGGTTTCCAGTCCGGCATCCAGCCACCGCGCTTCATGTCGCCGTACATCAGCACGAGGTATGTGAGCAGGGACAGGACCGGGATCGCGACGCGCGCGATCGCGACGATGCGATCGCGACCGGCCGCATGCCGCGATGCCTGGGTGCGGGCGTGGCCGCGGCTGCGAGCGCGGGCACGCATATAGTCACGGTCAGCGAGCCCCATCGCGGCCTCCGGGGTGAAGAGCGCGGGTCCGCTTCATGCGAGCGGCGCCGGTCGTGCGGCGATGCGGCGCACGGTGAGGTTGCTGTCGCGGCCGAGCCCGAGGTCGAGGATGTGGCCGAGCTTGCGGGTGAAGCGCATCGTGCCCTCGATCTCGTCGTGGATCGTGCCCTTGCCGAACAGGGTTTTGGCATCCGTCCATTCGCGACCGTGGACGAGGCGCAGGCGGAAGCGCCCGATCGGCACCGGCACCGTCACGCGTTCATGCGCGCGGATGTAGACCGACAGGGCATTGCGGCCGGTTTTCGCATCGATCATCTGGATGATCGTGTTCTCGGCACCGCCCTGCGCGGTCAGCTTCGCGACGACCCGCTTCAGGTCGAGGCCGACGGGCACGCTGACGGTGCCGGAGGCGGGGAAGCCGCGTCCCTGCGGATAGACGAGCGCCTCGTAGCGCTGCGCGATCCAGCCGCGTGCGCCGATACCGGTCGCGAGTAGCGCGACAGCGACGCCGGCGACGATCGCGGTGCGCAGCGTGCCGGACGATCGCTTCGGTCGCCAGCGCCCGCGCTGGTAATCGTGGCCGCGGTTCTTCGCCTCGAACCAGGAGCCTTTGCTCGCCGACCCCGAAACCCAAGACGCGCTGCCGAGCGGAACGTCGAGTTCGCAGCGGGTCTTGCGGTCGTTCCACCGCAAACCTTGCGCGGGCAGACCCTGGCGCTGGCGATATCGCTCACGCATATAGTCGCGGTCATCGAGCCCCATGATTGCTCTCCATGACGGTGGTGGCCGGAACGACGCTGCTGGCGCGCCATTGCTTGAGGTCGTGAATGCCCATCAGCGCCGCGACGACCCATCCTGAGCAAAGAAGGAGACCGATCAGCCCTTCCGCGGCGGTGGGCTCGTTCTGCGGGTTGACGATCACGACCGGCGGGAGCGGATCGGGCCGGGGCTGCCAGCTTTCGGCGATCATGCGTTCGGTCCGCTCGTCGATCTGCGCGGCTGCCTCGTCCAGTCCGTCCGCGAAGTCGCCCTGCGCTTCGATGATCACGGTCAGAGACTGCCGGATCGCCTCCAGGGTCATCGTGGCCCCGGCACCCGCCTGTCCGTAATATCCCAGCGTTCCGACCATCCGCCGAAGGTCGACGAGAGAGCCGCGAAGGCCGGCAGCCTGTTCGCGGAACAGGTCGCCAAGCTCGATCTCGTCCG
The DNA here is from genome assembly GCF_012035195.1 of Sphingomonas corticis. Classification (GTDB taxonomy): domain Bacteria; phylum Pseudomonadota; class Alphaproteobacteria; order Sphingomonadales; family Sphingomonadaceae; genus Sphingomonas; species Sphingomonas corticis. The sequence continues at coordinate 14,950 of NZ_JAAVJH010000020.1, read as the reverse complement.
GGTCGATCTCGATCTCCACTTTCATGACGAAGCCTCCGGGGTTCGTGGAGTGCCGATCGAAGGGGTCGTTATGGTCGGGCCGAGAAGGTGCGATCGAACCTTCTCGACAGCGTGCCATGCGAGGACCATCAGTGCGGCAGCGCCCGCGCACAGCAATATCCGGTGGGCAAGACCAAGGATCAGCTCGGCGGAACTCATCTTTCGGGCCGAGGCAGTCCGCGACGCGGCGTTGCGCTCATAGGCAAGCGCACGACCGTCGAGATCGCTTGCCGTCCGTTCGTGACAGACGATGCACTCTTCGACCGCTGCCCGCACGTCGGGGATCACGCCGGAGGGGTCGTAGGCTCTGCCGTCGGCCGACCGTAGCGCTCTGGCGAGCGGGCGTAGGTCGGTGACGAAGCGTCGCATCGCATCGGCATGGTCGCGCGACAGCCGTGCGCTCTCGAGATCGCCGCGATGCAGGAGAACGTGATCGTTCATGTCATCCTCGCCGCGCGTGGATGGTGGAAGCGGTTCGGCTGGAGGCATGGACCCCCATCCGCATTGTGGTTCCCGTCATCACCAGGCGCGCTCCGCTTCGGAGAGGGCGGGCGACAGACCCATCGTGGTCGCGACCTCGATCCGCCCGAGCATCGCGTGATCGCGCAGCGAGGCGATGACGGCGTCGGTCTCACGGGTCGACCGATCGGGATCGTGTCGCACGAACAGGATCGTCGAGGCGGGGCCGGCGAGCCAGCGTGCGATCGATACCCTCGGGAAACGCGGGTCGTGATCGGCGATGACGAGGAGCGGCGCGGTGACGCCGGCCAGCACGGTCATGCCCCAGCGCAGCGCATGGCCGTTGGCGGGATCGTGTCCGGCCGCTTCGGCGACGGCTTCGGGCGGCAGCGCGCGGACCAGGTCGCGGACGGCGGCAAGTCCGGCTCCGGGCTCTCTTCCGCCATGTTCCATCGCGCGCAGCAGCACGTAGCGATAGGCACCGGTGTAGCCTGCGCAGATGCGCGGCTCGGCGGGAAGGAACGCCTCGACCGCCGACGAGCGCGCATGGTCGCTCGGGTGATCGGCGAAGAAGTCCCAGTTGCCGTGCGCGGGATCGATAAGGAGATCGCGCGTCTGGTCGGCAAGCGCGGTGAACGCCGCGCCGTCGCCGATAACGGCGATCCGGTCGCCGCTTCCGGCGCGCACCGCATCCAGCATCGCCGGGTTGAGCGTATCCGGAGTCGCGAGCGTGAGGCTGGCACGCACGGGTTCGGGTTCGCGGCGGAAGCGGAACGGATAGCTAATCCCCATGTCGGGGTGACCTTTCGTGGGCTGGAGGGGTGAAGGTGCCGCCTTCGGTGCGGAGCGAGGCGCCGATGAGCGCACAGCCGATCGCCCAGGCGAGGGTGAACAGCCCCGCCAGAGCCGCAAGGAGCCCCGCCAGACGGCGTTGCCGGGACGAGGACCACGGAGCCCCATGTCGGGCATGGCCCGCCCTGGCGGCGCTCTGTGCGGCGTCGGGCGCGAGACGGCTTCGGCATCGATCGCCCCGGCGGGCGGCGCATCGAGCCGGACGGTGCGCCCCGGTCCCGGTCGGCCGCGCATGTACGGGCGATCGTCGAGGCTCATCGCGCGGTTTCGCGTGCGTTGCGCGTGGCGCGCAGCGCGCGGCCGAGCGGCAGCAGGACGAGGTAGGTGAGGCCGAACATCGCGGCCATCGCGAGCGTCTCCGCGCCCCAGGAGAGCGCGTGGTCGTGCCGTGCCAGGCGGCTGCATTCGGCGAGCGTGTGGGTATCGAGGTCGCAGGGGTGCCAGTGCTTGATCGCGAGGACCTGTTCGAGCGTCGGGGGTGATGGCGGCATGGTCACAGCTCCAGTCCGATGTCTTTTTCGGGATAGGGAAGTTCCGGCCCCTTCGGCTCGACCGGCACGGTGAAGCGCGACAGGTCGAGCGACGGATCGGTGCGAATATCGATCGGCCCGGACCGGGTGGCCGGCCTGTCGGAGCCTTCGCCTGTCCCGCCGATCTTCTCCGGGCCGCGATCGAGGTCGGGCGGCAGCGACGGGTTGAAGGGCTCCGGGGACGGACCCGGGGAGGACGATACGGCCGATCCCTGCCCGGGCAGCGCGTCCGCGCCCTTCGCCGGATCAATCGACAGCGCGCCGATGGTTTCGAGCGCGGAGGTCTTGTTGCCCTCGTTGCGCTCGATCGCGGCGGTGAGCTTCTCGCGGTCGTCGGTGAACAGCTGGATGTCGTCGCGCACGCGGGTCACGGTCACGTTGAAGAGCCGCTGGTTGGAGAGGTTGGATTCGGTGTGGCTCATCACCGCGATCGCGGTGTCGGCGGTGATGCCTTGCGCGGCGTGCATGTTGAGCGCGTAGGCGAGGCTCAGGCGCTCCATCATCGGGTCGCCCGCCTTCAACTCGTGGAGCGTGCCGTCGCTCGCCTCGACCTTGATCCCCGACGGATCGACCGAGACGACGCGCGCGATGTCGTTGTTGTTGAGGCCGCGTTTCTGATCGTTCTGCGTCCAGCGGACCTTGTCGCCTTCGTGGAGCCGGATCTGCTCGCGGTGCGCGAGCTGCATCGCGTCGGTCTTGTCGATCGGCGAGATCTTCTGGGGGTCGAAGGTTTTGACCCTGTTGCCGATGAGGACCTGGACGCGGCCCTTTGCATCGACCCCGATCACATCCCAGGTGCCGCGCGGCAGGCCGAGGTCGCGCATGGCATGGCGCAGGTCGATGACCTTCTGCTCGCCGGGTTTCGCCTCGTAGCTGTGCGCGTAGCGCAGTTCCTCGCGAGTGATGTTGATCTTGTCGAGGACGGCGACGTCGACGCCGTTGCCCCTGAGCGTGCCCTCGGCGGCAAGCCCGTCCTGGATGCGGACGTTGAGTTCGGCGCGCGCCGTGCGCCCCGAGGAGAACATCGCGGTCGTCTCGCGCTGCTCCGGCGTCATCCCCAGCCAGTGGTCGGCCGCGGCCTTCACATGCGCCGGCGACGCGATGACCTTGTCGCCAAGCACGGCCATCGCCTCGCGGACCGCGCCGCGGTTGGTGAGCGCGGCGACGGTGCGCAGCTGCTCGGTCCGCTGGCGCAAGTTCTCGTCCATCCGCGCCATGGTGACCCCGCCGGCCTGCGCGAGCGCGAACGCCTTGCCGGCATCGACGGCGGTGATCTGCTGGCGGTCGCCGATCATGAGGAAGCGGTCGACGCCCAATGCGTTGGCGATGCCGGTCAGATGCTTCATCTGCTCGGAGCCGACCATCGAGGCTTCGTCGAGGATGATGGTGGTGCCGGCGAGCTCGTTTCTGGCGCCGTCATAGCCCGCCCCCCGGCCGGCGAGCGCGTGGCGGGCATAGCTGTGGACGAACGAGGAGACGGTGCGGCTCTCGATCCCGGCTTCGGCGCCGAGGCGATCGGCTGTCGCCTTCATCAGCGCCAGCCCGACGACCTTGCCGCCCTCCTGCTCGACGTTGCGCGCGACGCTCGCCAGCATCGTCGACTTGCCCGCGCCCGACACGCCCTGGACCGCGACGATGCGATCGGCGGAGGTCAGCGCCATGGTCGCTGCCGCCATCTGACCGGCGTTCAACGCCTTGTCGCCCGAGGCGGCGTTCAGCCGGTCGATGACGGCGTCGGCGGGCACGATGACGCGCCCCTGCCCCCTGCCGCGCTCGATATCGGCGAGGATGCCGCGCTCGGTCGCGAGCGCCTCGGGCGTGGTGACGTGGGTGACGACGCCGTCGATCCTGTCCTGCTTGCCGGGGATGAGCTGCCCGGCGCGGATCAGTTCGGAGACGCGCTGGTCGACATGGGCGACAGTGACGCCCTTCAACCCGAGATCGAGCGCGGTCTTGGTGACCTCGGGGATCGAGAAGGCGGCTTCGCGCTGGGCGTGGATGCGGATCGCGGAGGCGACGGCGTGCTGGGCGCGCAGGTCGTCGGGCGAGATGCGCAGCCGGTCGAGGCCGCTCGCGATCAGCGCGTCCCTGGGGTTGAAGGCTTCGCCGAGTGCGACGCGGATGCCGTCGAGCGCCGTGCCGATGCGCTGCATCGTTCCGGGCCGGCTGTCGAGCGCGTTTCCCGCGGCGCGCGCCTGGGCGGCTTCGACCAGCGCCTTGCCGTCGAACCCGATCGCCGCGGCACGGTCGCGCCATTCCTGGCGCAGCGCGTCGCGGTCCTCGACATTCAGCTTGGCATCGCGGGTGTTGTTGGTGATCTTGCGCAGCGCTTCGGTAGATTTCATGCCGAGCCTGTCAGCGGTCGCCAGGATATCGGCCCGGCGCTGGCTGAAGGTGTCGATCGCCTGTTTGGGGACACCGTTGACCTCGAACTGGCCGTGCTTGCCGGTGACGGTCGTCTCGTAGCCGATCTTCGCCAGCTCGGCGCGGAACTGCGCGTGATAGGCGGCGCCGATGACGGTGTTGTTCTTCCACAATTGCTGGTTGTGGAGCGCCTGCCAGGCGCCGTTCGCCATCCTGGTCATGTTGGCGACGAGGACGTGGATATGGCCCTGCGGGTCGAGCGCGCGGCTGGTGTCGTGCTGGAACAGCGCATAGACGAGGTTGCCGGTGCGCACCGCGTCGCCCGATTTGGAATGCTCGTAGGTCCGCCCTTCGGCGAAGGTCTTCTCGACCCAGCCCATCGTCGCCTTGACCGCGTTCATGTGCGCGGCGAGCACGCGGCTGTCGCCGGCGACATAGGCAAGGATGCTCGCTGACTTCGGCATCGAGAAGGTGAGGTCGACGCCGAGGCGCCGGTTCTCCGTCTGCCCGACCTTCTCGCCTGACGGCATCTCGCCGTTCAGGATCTTCTCGAAGTCTTCCTTGGCGACCTCGCCCGTCAGGCCGAGCTCAGCCGCGTGTTCCCCGCCCCAGGCGGTCGCCTCGGACGAATGCTCGGCGGTGTAATAGTCGTCCTTGGCGAAGTAGGACGCCGCACCCGAGGCGGATTTAACGGAGGCGACCGAGAGCATCGGCTACATCTCCATGTCGTCGTCGATCTCGGGCGAATGGTCGTGCCCGTGATGACGATGGTGGTCGGCGTTGCGATCGATGGCGAAACCGTCGCGCGTTTCCCGGATCGCCTGATCCTCATGCCGATCGGGATCGCTACGGCGGAGACCAGGATCGTCCTGCCCCCGTTCGGCATCGCCGCGGGACTGGTCGGCATTACCGGCCCCCTGACGGTGATCGACGAGCGACATTCCCATCCCGCCCATCGCGGCGTCGATCCCGGAAGCGCCGGTATTCGCGAGCCGCGGTACGGCGGCATTGACCGGCGTCGCGGCATCCGACGCGCGAACGGCATCCGGGCCGGCGGGGGCCGTCGTGACCGCCTTGCCGGTAACCTGGTCGAGCACGACCGGCACGGCTCCGACAACATCGATCCCGGTAGCCGCCTTCTCCGCCTCGCTCTGGCCCCTGCGCGGCTCGGGCGCGCCCTTCTCCGGCTCGATCCGTGCCCTCTCCTCCACGCCTCCTACCGGCCGCGTGGGTGTATGCTCCCTGCCTCCCTCGCCACCCCCATCCGCGCGAGGATTCGGGTTGTTCCGGCGACGCCGGTCCTCCGGCGAGACGTATTCGGTCGGCTTGAAGTTCTTGCGCGGGACAGCGCCCGGCGCGACCTCGGGATAGGATTTGTATTTGAGCTCGATCCGCGCGGCGGGGAAGCCGTCGGGGAACTTCACGAAGCCGTGGAGCGCAGGGAGGTTGGCGATGTCGTCGGGGATGACCAGTGGCTCGATCGCGGTGCGCGGCGTGAGCGTCGAGGCGTCGCGGGTATTGTTGTAGCCGTAGCTGTACGCCTCATCCATCTGGCGGACCTCGCGGTTGCCGATGAACTCGGAGCATTTTTCGGCGGTTGTGCGGTCGGCGGTGGCGAGGATCAGCTTGGTGCGGGCAAGGCCGGTGAGCGCGGTCGCGTTCTGAAGGCCGTAGGTCGCGACCAGCTTGTCGAACGAGTGGATGCCGAGCACGAACGCGCCCCCGAAATTGCGCGCGGATTGCAGGCCATGCTCGATGCCGGGGAGCGCATGGAGGGCGTGGACCTCGTCGAAGAGATACCAGGTCCGGAGATCGCGCGTCTTGGGCAGCCGCATGAGGTTGTTGACCGCAAGGTCGATCCACAGCGTGAACAGGCCGCGGGTCATCTCCAGGTCGTTGTACGAGCCGGTGATGAACATGATCGAGCCGTCGCGATTGTCGGTCGCGATCCAGTCGCGGATCGAGAAGGCGGGAGCCCCCCCCTCGACCGGGTCCGGCATGAAGCGGATCGCCTGCCCGTTGACGTTGAGGACCGAGCGGATCGACTCCGCCATGCGCGCGGCTTTCTCGGTCGTCAGCGGCGCGGCGATCGTGTCGTCCAGCTTGGCGTTGATCGACTTCAAATCGGCCTGCATCAGATGATGCGCGATCGCGGCGTTGTTGGCCTCGCCTTCCTCCTGAAGCTTGAGGCACATCTCGATGAAGAGCATGCGTGCGGCGTTCTGCCAGAAGGGTTCCTTGTCATCCGGATGCGAGGGGATGAGGGCCGACGCGGCCGACACGAAGTCGGCGTAGTTGCGGCATTCATCGAACAGCGTCCACGGCGCGCAGCGCTCGTCCATAGGGTTGAGGATGACGTCGGTTTCGCGGTCGTAGAAGGTCTCGACGAAGACGCCGGTGAGATCGAAGATGACGGCGCGATGCCCGCGTGCGCGGATCTGCGAGACGTGGCTGCGCAGCTGCGTCGTCTTGCCGGTGCCGGTGGTGCCGATGAGCATCGTGTGGCTCTGTTCGAGCCGCCACGGATAGGGGATGCCGGCGATCGAATAGGGCACATGGACGCCTTCGTCGACACGCTCCAGCAGCGGAGCCTTGGCGACGAGGTTGGCGTCCCAGGGCGGATCGTGCTCGGCGCACTCTTTTTTGAAGTGCTTGATGTTGTGCTTGCGGACCGCATCGAAGAGCACGTCCCGTACGACCAGCATGGCGCCGCGATTGTGGCGCTCCTTGAGCATGTCCGAGCCGCGCTTGTTGGCCCAGGTGATGAACCACATGATGAGCGGTGCGGCGACCGCGGCTGACATGACGAGCGTGGTCAGGAAGATCTTGACCGTCTGCTGCCAGGCATGAACGACGTGGGGTTCGTAGGGCACGTAACCGATCGGGACCTTGGTCACGATGCCGCTCGGGAGGGTCAGGTTGATGAGGTGGAAGCGGTCCGCGCCGACCCAGGTCCAGACGGCGGAATAGAGCTTCATCAGGACCAGCTGGAACTCCTGTTCGGCGAGCCCCAGCCAGACCATGATGTTGAACAGGACGATGAAGGTGCCGAGCCAGATCCAGATCGGCACCTGCACGCCCGCCCAGGCCATCTTGTACTGGCTGGAAAGGAGCTGCGACCCGCGCGTGAAATTGCCCGAGTTGCGCGTGATGCGCCCGCGCGCCGAGTGATGCTCGATGGTCGCGGCCTGACCGTTGAAGCGGATATCGCCCCTACGCATGGAAGGTCGCCAGGCGCTCTTTTGCGGCCGCCTTCAGCTGGGGCACGACGTCGCCGTGATCGCGCGCGATGATGACGTCGATCGCGGCCTGCATGTACTCCAAGACAAGTACCGCACGCGTGATGTTGATGCTGTGCTCGGCTTCCGCGAAGCGGACACCGAACATCATCGCCATCCGCGCGGCTTCGGAGCGCGAACACTGACGCTTGCTCGCAATCTTGTCGAGCGCCGCAATCTCGTCAGACGAAAGCCTGAACGCGATCGTTGAATTTGCCATGTACCACCTACGGTTAGGTGGCTGGCGGGGCTTTCGGAATGCCGACTATATACTCAGGTTGACCGAGTTGACAGGAAAAAGTTGTATCCACCGTGCAAACGTAGAAGATCGCGCGATATCAACCGCTTACGCTGTTTGCGCTTGACCGTTTGCAGGGGCAAACCTGTTTGCCGCTGCAAACGCGCCTCCTTTCAGTCACTTACACCTGCGGCTGCCGCGTACGGTGTGCAAATCTACAGGGACTTTTGTGGTCGTCGGGGCATCATGGCTCCTCGTCCTGATGTCGGGCGGGATTCCAGCGGGGAAACGCCGCAGGCGGGACAGGTTCAGCGTCGTTCGAAGCGGGTCTGCGCAGCGATCCAGCCCCACGACGGACCCGCCGAAGGCGAGGTCCGTCGCATGCTGTTCGGTGATCCGGCTTAGCCCGGATCACCGACTTCGATTCAGCCGTCCCGACGGTGTCATGACCGCCGTCGCTTGCGAGGTGTGCAGACCCCTGTCATCGTGACCGATGGAGGCAGTCGAAACCAACGGGAAAAGGTGCGACCATGGCACGGAGTATCGAGCAGGAACGGGTGCAGCTTGAGGCGGATGCGAAGAAGCTGGATGAACGCCGCAGGATGCTGGCCGATCGCGAGCGAGCGGAGCTCATGAAGGAGGTCGAGAAGTCGGGAATGTTCAAGGGCGATCCCGATCAGATCAGGGCATTGCTGGCGGGCGTGAAGAAGCTGGGCATTGCGGAGGCCGCGAAGCGGCTGACGGCATGAACCGATAGGGCACGATGCCTGCGACCATCCGGGCAAAACAAAAGGGGAGCGGCCATCGGCCCTCCCCTTTTTCGTCTCAGTCACAGGACCGGCGGGACTGAAACCCGTCAGGCAAAAAAGGGGAGAGCCGGGTGCAACCCCGGCTCTCCCGACGCGATGATCCGGGGGGAGGCTATCCCCAAACCATGCGTATCCGGGTTCGGTCCCGCCGTACTCGGCGAGCCGGTCGAAGCGATCGAGAGACGTCCCGGGGGCAAGCCGTTCGAGGTCACGACGAACGACCGGCTGACCGAGGATCTCCCGTAGTTCGGTGACCGGGATGCTGCCCCGATTGTCATCGGCCAGACGCAGCGCGTCGAGGACGTGATAGGCGTTCTGATTGGCGAGGTTTATCTCGGGCGCACCGTCCGGCGTATCGGCGACCCGCATCGTGATTGAGCGGGTCGCATCGTCGCGCCAGAAGCGGATGTTGAGCCGACGGAATTGCGCGTCCTCGACCACGCGGACGACATCTTCGGCATGGTCGAAGATCGCACAGACGCTGGCGAGCGACCACGGGCAGACGCGCGCTTCGAAGCTGCACGCGACCAGCGGATCCTCGTCATCGTGATCGAGCAATTCGCCGCGTTCGCGGGCGAAGGCGCGGAACGCAGCGAGCTGGCGTGCGGTGACGATGGCGGGCTTCGTATCGACCCGGCGACCGGCGCTGAGAAAGAAGGTGATCGACATGGCTGTGCCTCCCTGATGGAACCACGCACTCAAGCCCCCTGCCCTCGACCCGTAAGGGTCGCATGGTTCGTCGTCGGCATCGTCGGTCCGCAGGATCGGGATCGCCAAAAGGCTGGTGCGGGTCGGGAACCCGAGGGATAGACCAGCAGGCATGCGCGAGGCGTAGCGAACGGGCGACCCGCAGGGGTCCCCGTGATGCGAGCGAGCCGTGCCGCAGCGATGTCGTCGCGGCGGACCGGCACGGCGCGATGCGCAGCGGCAGCGTCGGCGATGCGCAGGCATCGCCACGCCCGCCAGCGAGCCGTGCCGGGAGGCCGGGCGGAACGCATGGATGCAGCCGCACCGGTCGAGGCGTAGCGAGCGCGACACGCGGCTGCGTGGCCGCGATGCGAGCGAGCCGGTGCGGCTCATGCCACCCGGCCGATCGGCGCGTGCGAGGCGTAGCGAACGGGCGATCCGCCGGGGTCGCCGTGACGCGAGCGAGCCGTGCCGGATCGATGCCCTCGCGACCGACCGGCACGGTGCGATGCGCGGGCGGCAGCGTCGGCGATGCGAAGGCATCGCCACGCCCGCCAGCGAGCCGTGCCGGGAGGCTGGGCGCGATGCTGGATTTGCCGCACCGGTCGAGGCATAGCGAGCGCGACACGCGTCAGCGTGGCCGCGATGCGAGCGAGCCGGTGCGGCTGATGCCACCCGGCCGATCGGCGCGTGCGATGCGTAGCGAACGGGCGACCCGAAGTGGTCGCCGTGATGCGAGCGAGCCGTGCCGGAGCGATGCGGCTGTGACCGACCGGCACTGCGCGATGCGCAGCGGCAGCGTCGGCGATGCTAAGGCATCGCCACGCCCGCCAGCGAGCCGTGCCGGGAGGCTGGGCGCTACGCATGGATCAGCCGCACCGGTCGAGGCGTAGCGAGCGCGACACGCGGCTGCGTGGCCGCGATGCGAGCGAGCCGGTGCGGGATGGGTGACGTGGCAGGATCGGCCGCAAGGTCAGTCCCTCGCGGCGCGACGGGGCTCGATGCCCCCGAGCGCCGCCCTGGGCGACGTAAAAAGGGGGAGAGGCCCCGGTTGCCCGGAGCCCCTCCATGGGTGTGCGTCAGGCGCGACGGCTGCTCGGTGCCGGCTGCATCGGGGCCTGATCGGCGATGCGGAAGACGTGGAGCGGGACGCCGGCGGTGCGCATCTTGCGGGCGAAGTCGGACTGGACGCCCGAGCCCTCGCAGACGATCGCCTCGACGGGGCGGAAGGAGGCGATGCGGTCGTTGCGCAGGAAGGCCGCTTTCGGGCCGTAGCGCGTCTCCAGCATCATGCGCACCAGCTTGGTCCCACGCGACGACGCCCACGCGGCCGCGACGGCGTCGGCACCCTTGTTCATGCCGGTGGTCATCAGCACCATCGAGGGGATGCGGCGCTTGATCTGGTCGAGGCGGTCGAAGAGCTGCTCGTGGTCGTGCCAGACCTGCCCGCCGGTGAAGGCGACGATGGGGCCGGTCGGGTTATGGTCTTCCCGGCGCTTGGCGGCGCGCGCGGCGAGATAGTCCTTGCCGTCGATCACCGAGGCGGTGAGCTTGGAGGAGACCCTGCTGCCGCGCACGGTGTTGAAGGGGCGGCCCGTCTCGACGCGGAACACCTCCCCGGCGTGGTCGCGCATGCAGCGCATCGCTTCGGCGCAACCCTCCAGCGTCTGGCAGAGGAGCTGGGTGTCCTCCAGTTCGACCGCGTAGATCTCCGAGGGGTCGAAGGCGGTGACCATCTCCTTCAGCTTCTTGGCGGCGTCGTCCTCCCGGCCCTCGATGCGCTTGGCCACCATGTGGAAGGAGTTGACGAAGCCCCATGCGAGGTCGGCGGCGAACTCTTCCATGCGGGTGTCGCGGAACACATCGAACATCGTCGCGAGCATCTGCTGGACGGCGTTGGCGGCCATCTCGGGGTCGGGCATCTCGGTCTTCTCGGGGGTATCGAAGACGGTGAGCTTGGCCATCTCGCTGCCCTCGACGAAGGCGCCGTCGTAGGTCTGGCGGGTGTCGTCGTTGATCGCCCGGCCCATGTCGTCGAAGCTGCGGAAAGACTTGGTCATGATTGCCTCCATGAGTTGAAAATCCCACCTTCTCTCGGTGAGGTCCCTCATCAGGCATGCGGCGGTCAGGGCGGTCAGGGACGTTAACCGGGAAGCCGTGCCGCGCAGACGGCACGGACCCCGGTTGACGCTCGCGCGCGGGGGAGCCGATTTTCTCGCGGGGCCGCCTTCTTCAGGCGGTCGCGCGTGAAAATTGGGGGGACCGCGCGTCCTTGACGGCCCGCCAGCCCCGCATGCCATGCTTCCTCATCACAGAGAGAGAAAATATCATTTTGTGGCAGGCACGCCGGGTCGGCCCGAGCACGGGCGGCGGTGATGCGCCGGCACGGCGCGGCGCCGCAAAGGTCGCGCCAGTGAGCCCGGGAGGGCGAACCAGCGGCCGTCGCCCGCGCGCAGGACGCCCGGCGCCGGCATAGGGATCGAAACCCGCAAGGGCGGAGACCCGGCACGGGGCTCCGCAAGGCCCGCCAGGGCCGGTGAGAGCCCGGTCCCGCCCACAAGGCGGGACGCCCCGATCCTGTCCTCCCCCGATGCCGAGCAGGCACCACAGCGGTATTCAGAGCGAGACCCATAGCAGCAGGTTCAGTCCGGATCGTAGCTGTCGTCTCCGACATCATAATCCGGCATCTCCTGATACCCCGGATCATCCAGATCACGGTTTGCATCGGGATCGTCGGCTTGCCCGTCACCCACCCCAACCGGCATGTTGGTGCCGCTCGGTTCTGGCTCGATGACGGTATCGTCATCGAGCCAGCAGCGGCGCGGGCAGTGGAGCAGCCGGTGACCACGGTGGACGAAGGGACGCCCGTCGATGACGATTTCCCGCTCGGCGAGACGCCGGCAGGGCTCGTTACGGCGATTGCGAAAGCCGCACGGCACCGCCAGCGTAGCGGCCGCGACGGCATCGCCGTCGCCGGCGCCGCCGGCGGGTGCCGGGGCATCCGGTTCGGGATCGGGTGCGAACGGGTCGCCCTCGAACATGTCACGCTGCGCGGTCATGATGACGGTCCTTTCCGTCGGGAGGCCGCGCGGGTGCAAGGCCGTGGTGCGGATGCACCATGGCCGGGTCCTGCGCGGGCGGTGAGTGGAAGCATGCGCGAAGGGCGGCGCCGCCAGGCGCCGCCCGTCTTCGGCGGGTCAGTAGAACTCGGCCCGGTCGGCGATGATCTCGCAGCCGTAGCGGTCGTTGCCGTCGGCGTCCTGCCAGCGGGTGTAGTGGAGGCGGCCCTCGATCGCGATCAGGTCGCCCTTCTTGCGGTTGCCGGCGATCGCCTTGGCGAGACCGTTGAAGCAGGTGACCTTGTGGTATTCGGTCTCCTTGACGGTGTAGCCGTCCTCGCCCTTGTAGGTGTGGCCGTCCTTGTTCAGCTTGGGGCGGTCGGTCGCGACGAAGATGGTGGCGACGCTGGTGGCGCGGTTGACCTCGCGCAGCTCGGGGGTGCGGGTCAGGCGGCCGATCAGGTTCACGTTGTTCATGGCGATTGCTCCCTCGCGTGGTGCCGGGCGGACCGTCCGCCGGTGTCACCTATGAGCGAGCCGGCCCGGGGCCGCGCACCGGAAGGGCGACCGGGACCGTCGCGCAGGCGACGGGCACGGGCGACGTGGAGGGAAACCCCTTTTGCAGGGGTGGTGCGGGCAGCCGCGCTTCAGCGCGGCAACACGGCCCTGCCAAAGGGGTTGCGCGGTCCCGGGCCGGATCGCAGGTGACACGAACCGGCGGATGGGCCGTCCGGCATCACGCGAGGTTCCCGGAGCGATCGCCATGAACAAGCCTCGTGAACCGACCCGATCGGCCGCCTGACCCGCACCCCGGGCGATCCGGCGCGGGGTCGTGAACCGCACCGTCAGCGTCGCCATGGCGGGACGCCCGCGACCGCCCCGGGCTGGACAAGGACGGCCACCCGGGCGGGGACTGCACCGGCATGGAGGCCGGATGCCGCAGGGTCGCCGGCGGGCGACTGCTCGCCAAGGCGATCGGCGGCAACTGCTGGATGAAGGAAGGGCGTGCCTGATCGCGGGTCGAGGATTGCACGCCGTCACGAAACCCGCTGGCAGGACGCCGACGGCTCTACCGTCCGCTTGACTGCGGGATCGTCGCCGACCGGGCTATTCCTGCGCGGCCCCCCGGGGACGGGTGGTGGTTGGCGGCGCTGCCCTTCGCGATGGAGGGGAACGTACGGCCGGTCCAATATTAGCGAGAGGTAGTGACCTAGCCGAAGAATTTGGCGATGGCGGCGCCGGCGGTCATCAGTGCAGCGGCTGCCACGGTCGCCTGAAAGAGCAGGGTTCCCGGGAAGAACCGAACCTCGAGCTTGGTCTTTGCGAGATCGGCCTGTGTCTTGGCGATCTCGGCTTGCATCTTGTCGATGCGTGCGATCTGCTCCCGGATGTCGAGCGTCGGTTCGGGTGCTGCGGTCGCCATGGTGGTCTCCATATAGCGTCGATTGATGAACGAATGAAGCGACTGATGGGTCGCCAACGTCTGTTTTTGATCTGCCGTACGCCGGCAGCTGGCTGCACGTTGACAGGGACCGCTTCGGTAATGAAGCGATCCCCGTCGTTTCGACCGTGGCGGGCGACGCATCGGCGTCGCCCGTGGTCGGTCAGGCGACCTCCTCGACCGGTGCGGTGGTCTCGCCGAGGCCGTCGTCGCCCGGCGTGCCGCCCGAGGGTTCACCGCCGTCCGCTGCGAACGGCGGCAGGTCGTCGCCACCCTTGGGCGCGAGCGCGCTGGTGACGTCGCGGCGCTTCTGCGCGCGTTGCCAGACGATGTTGTACGAGCCGTCGTCCTGCCGGAAGGCGGAGACCTGAAGCGGGGCGCTAAGCGACGGATCGTCGATGCGGCCGTTGAGGAAGGCCTCGCCGGTGTTGTTGGAGGTAAGCTCGAAGAGCGCGCCGACCTGCACCCACGTCCGGCCGGGGGTGAGCGCGTGGATCTCGTAGCGCGGCGCGCGCGGGTTGGTGGAGTGGACCGGCTTCAGCGCGATCGTCATCGCGACCGCGAGCGTGGAAATCCGGCCCATGAAGATGCCGCTCTCGTTTTGCTTGATCGAACCGATGTTCATGACGTGTCTCCTGAGATTGTCGTGCTGGACCCCTTGTCCTCGACACTCATCTTCAACCCTCTCTCCTCCCCGGCCCTTCGGCCGGGCAGGGCGCGAAAGCGCCCCTCACCGACCGCGTTCTCACGCGGACGGTGGACCGTCCCGGGGTTGATGAAGGGATCGTCCGGGAGCGCGCAAAAGCCGATTGGAGAGATATGCTGAGCCGGGAGGCCGGCGCGTGCGAGGCGTAGCGAACGGGCGACCCGAAGGGGTCGCCGTGACGCGAGCGAGCCGTGCCGGGAGGCCTGGCGGGATGCTGGATGTGCCGCACCGGTCGAGGCGTAGCGAGCGCGACACGCGGCTGCGTGGCCGCGATGCGAGCGAGCCGGTGCGGGACGGGTGACACGGGCATGATCGACCGCAAGGTCAGTCCCTCGCGGCGCGACGGGGCTCGATGCCCCCGGAGCGCCGCCCTGGGCGACGTAAAAAGGGGGAGAGGCCCCGGTTGCCCGGAGCCCCTCCATGGGTGTGCGTCAGGCGCGACGGCTGCTCGGTGCCGGCTGCATCGGGGCCTGATCGGCGATGCGGAA
>NZ_JAAVJH010000002.1 GCF_012035195.1 Sphingomonas corticis | reverse complement strand
GTCGGGCTACGCCCGCCCTACGCCGCAACCAGCGCGAACGGTGCGACCCCCATACCCGTCACGCTGCTTGACGAAGGGGGTCCCTTTTGCACGCCGATAGGGGGTCCTTTTTGGACGCCGATTGACAGCACGGATTTACCGTAACTCCGGCGCTACGGCTGCTCGACAGGTGGCAACGACGCCGACTTACGCTGCGTCCTGGCATCCTGAAGTCGGGTGACGCGCTGGCAGCGCTCCCAGCCTCGACAAGCTGAAGCGAGGCTCGAAGTTCAGCGTCGGGGCGACGACTGCTGGCGAACGTCGAGGCCGACCCAGCTCCGGACGGTAAGCGCGCTTCCCGCCGCCCCGACACCAGACGCTTGTTCATGTCAGCTGACGACGGTCGCCAGACGCTGAGTCTGTCATCGACGGTGGGACGATCCGCACCGTCTGATATCGCCGGGGTGTTCGCCTCCCCGGGGCTCCGAGTGCCTTCGACGACCCACAGCCGTACGTCCCCGCACGCCGACGCTCGCGCGTAGAACAGTCGCTCGTTCAGCCGCACAATCGCCTTTCTGGATCGATGCATCCCCTTTTCGACACGATCGTTGATGCCGCGCATCTGAGAGGAACTTCGGTGACGATCTTCAATAAGGACATGGTCCTTTCACCACCAAGAACGAGTTTTGGCAGAAGGAGGTTTATCGCGACGCCAAGGTCCAGATCGTCTTGATGAGCATCCCGGCCGGGGAGGAGATCGGCATGGAGACGCATCGCGCCGACCAGACGACCTTCATCGTCGAGGGCGAAGCGCAGGTGACGATCGACGGCAGCCATACCAAGGCCGGACCGAACCATCTGGTGGTCGTGCCCAAAGGTGCCGAGCACAACATCGTCAACAAGGGCCCGGCGGCGCTGAAGCTCTACTCGGTCTATGCGCCACCTGCCGAGCCGGAAGGCGCCGCCTTCCGGACCAAGGAGGAAGCCGAAGAGGCGGAGAAGGGTCTACTGACCAAGCTGGCGGAAAAGGCCAAGGACGCCGTGTCTGGCTGATCGCCGTACCGGCCGCGTGCGGCAGCCCCTGCCGCACGCCGGCTTTGCATGGCGTGATCGGATCTCAGTTCCGCGTGGAACCCATGCCCCGCTCGCGCCCCCACACGACGGCACCGCTACGACGGTTCGTTCCGATCTTGGCGTAGATGCTGGCAACATGATTCCGTACCGTGTTGCGTGAGATCGTCAGACGCTCGGCAATCGCTGCATCGTCGAGATCGTCGCAGATGAGATCCAGGATCTCGCGCTCCCGCGGACTGAGTTCGACCGCGATCGCATGTGGTGCCGGTCGTCGCAGCGTGGCAAGCTTGTCCAGGATGGATCGGCTAAGCCATGTTGCGTCCTTCAACGCCTCCTCGATCGCGGCGGCGAGTTCGGCATCGTTTCTGCGCCGTTCCGTGACGTCCTGAAACACCCAGAGGGCGCAGGAAGCGCCGTGAACCTGGATCGCCTCTGCGGACCCAAGGCAGTCCACCACAGATCCCGACCGGGACACGATGCGAACGTCGCGTTCGCGGATTGATCCCCCGTCCGCCAACTCGGCTGCCGTGCGTTCGTGTTGCTCGGGATCGTACCAAAGGCCGGTTTCACCGCCAGTGCGTTCCAGCAGGGATGCCGCTTCACGGCCCGTCAGTGCGCAGAAAGCGTCGTTGACGCTGACGAGGCGCTGGTCGGACGCGCGCGTGATGGCCATCGCGACAGGCGCCATCTCGAACACCGCGCGCAAATGGCGCTCGCTCGCGGCAAGCGACCGTTCGGCGTCCTGCCTCGGCTGGAGGTCGGCGAAGGTGAGCAGGAGAGCACTCTCCTGCGTGACGTCGATCGGCTGGCCGGCGAAGATGACCAGCCGTCTCGATCCGTCCGCCACGAGCAACTCGGCCTCCGTCTGCGCCACGACCTCGCCGGCCTCCATCTGTCGCCGGACGGCTGACCGATCGGGCAGTTCGCCGAGCAGGTTCAGTCCGAACAGCGATTGGCCGAGCAGATCGCCCTGCACGAAACCGGTCAGCGAGAGAAAGCCGGGATTTGCAGCCATGAGCTTCATATCCCGCTGCCGCACGATGATGGCAGGAGCCGGGTTGGCGCGGAACATGGCGTCGAAGCGCGCTTGCGCATCGTACCGCTCGGACACGTCGTTCAGCACGATCGCCAGATAATCCGGCTCGCCGCCATCCACGTCCATCGCGACATCGCGCACCTGATGCACCCAGCGGGCCTCGTCCACTCTGGCAGGAGCGACCTCGACGATCATGTCCGGGATACTCTCGCCGGCAAGGACCTTGAAGATGGGATAGTCGCGGCGACGCAGGGGGCGATGGTCCGGCGTCCACAAGGTGAACCGCTCGGCATATCCCTCTGCCGTCGCACCGAGCGCATCAACCCCTTCGACACCATGCATGGCGAGGGCTGCCGCATTGGCACTGAGGATCACTCCTGTTGGATCCAGCAGGATCACACCCTCGAGCAGTTGCGCCATCAGCTGCTCCAGGTGGCGCAGGTTCGGATGACGGACGGCGGGCGGGGGATCGGCTGGCATCGCATCTAAACCGCGCCGCCCGCAGCGTCGTTCCGGGAAGCACCACCATGCCGGATAGTGCGTGCGCACTATGAGCCGGCAGAGCGCCCATCGGCCTGCCTGAACATCCACCGACACTGCTTCGTTTCATCCTCACTATTCACCAGACGGAAGGACCAATCATGGGCCTCATCATTCTTCTCATCGTTGGCGGTTTGATTGGCTGGGTCGCCAGCATGATCATGCGCACCGATGGTCAGCAGGGTATCCTGCTCAACGTCGTCGTGGGCATCGTCGGCGCGCTCCTTGCCGGCTTCGTCGTCACGCCACTCATCGGTGGGGCGCCGATCACCAGCGGCTCGATCAACATCCAGTCGATCATCGTCTCGCTGATCGGTGCAATCGTGCTGCTTGCCATCATCAACCTTTTTCGCCGCGGCACCGTCCGCTGATCGAAGGAGACTTCGGTATGAGCATGCAAACGGCTTCGGCCATCTTCGACACCGAGGCGGAGGCGCAGCGCGCCGTCGCGGACCTTCGCGACGCCGGCGTACCCGACCGCGCGCTGTCGGTCGTCACCCAGCGCGGCGGCACGACCACCACGACGGACGTCGCCGGTGACGTGACCGATGAAGAGCATGGCAGCATCGCCCGCGGCGTTCTGGGCGGCGGTGCATTGGGTGCCGGGCTCGGCGTGGCGGCACTGGCGATCCCAGGCGTGGGGCCGCTTGTTGCCGCGGGCGCGATCGCGGCATCTGCCGTACCGGGCGCGATGGCGCTCGGGGCCGCGGCCGGTGCGGCGGCGGGCACGTTGAACGAAACGCTGGGCAAGCACGGCATTGATCGGGATGACGCCGACTATTACGGCGACCGCCTCGGCCAAGGCGGAGTGCTCGTGACGGTGGACACAAGCGTCGACGACGTCTCACCCGAGGCGGCGGCCGACATTCTCTATCGCAATGGCGGTCACAATTCCCGCCGCTCCCGCTTGTCCTCGTACTGACAGCCCGCATTGCAGGCGAGCCGGCGCTGCCCTCCGCAGAGCCGGCTCGCGCTGTTAACGCGCGTACCGAGAGCACCATCTGCCAATGCCGCCGACAGGAATGCTATGTAGACGCGCCCATTCAGCAGTCTGCCAGCGCGCGGAGACTTACGTCCGAAAGCCGCGCTCGACCTCATCCAGCCGGAGCGTGAGCGCCCTGTCAGGCAGGCGGACGGTTGGTCTCTGCCGTTCGTCTTCGGTGTATCGCGCCAAGCTGTCGTCCAGCCTTACCATGCCCGGAGCAGCGCGAGCAGCCCGACCGGAAGCATGGCATTGCGGTACCGTCCGCCCTTGCCGCGCTCGAGCCGGAGCAGCATGCGCTCGCTGTCGATGTCACGAACCTCGAGCGCGGTCAGTTCGGACGCGCGCAGACCCGCGCCGTAGGCGACCGACAGCGCCGCCTGATGCTTGAGGCAAGTGGTCGCGCCGAGCAGCCGCGCGACCTCGTCCTGGCTCAACACGACCGGCAACTTGCGACCGCGCCTCGTGCGGACCAGCTTGCGCGCCAAGTCCGGCCGGTCGACCGCCTGGGTGAAGAAGAACCGCAGCGCCGACACGATGCTGTTCATGGTCGGCACCGATACACCGAGATCGCGCTGCTCGACCTGGAGGCATCGGAGTTCCTCCGCCGTCGCCCGGGTCGGGCGAGCGGCCGAGGAATGTCGCGAACCGGCCGACGTCGCGGATGTAGTTGCGCTGGGTCTCGCGGCCGAACCGCCGCAGCTCCATCTCGTCGATAAGACGCTGACGCAGAGGGCTGACGGCGGCAGGAACAAGGGCGGTCGTGGCAGGGCTCCTTCTCGTGGAGCCCGGATGCTCTGCCTGCCTCCCGCGGCGCTCAACCAAGGCGCCGCGCCCGTTACGTCACCTCAACCGCGCCCCGAGCGCCCCTCCCGCGCCGCGGGTTCGTGCTTCCGACAGGACGTGCGCCCTCGCCGGCACGCGCTAGGCGGCGACGCGCGGCGCGGGCGCGGCGGCGTCGCGGACGGTGGCGATGATCGTGGCGACAGTGTCCGCGGCCAGATCGGGATAGATCGGCAGGCACAGGATCTCCTCCGCCATCCGGCGCGCGTGCGGCAGGGCGTCGGGCGGCACGCTGCCGCGATAGGCGGGCATGTCGCAGATCAGCGGATGGAAATAGCGGCGCGCGACGATCCCGCGATCCTGCAGGTGCCGGTGCACCGCCGCGCACCCGCCCTCGACCAGGATGGGGAAATAGCCATGGTTGGCGGTGGCGTCGGCCGCCGGGGCGAACAGCGTGACGCCCCGCACGTCGCCCAGCCCGGCGCGATAGGCATCTGCGATTCGTGCGCGCTTTTCCAGCGCGGCGGGCAGGTGGCGCAGCTGGAGCAGGCCGAAGGCGGCGTGCACCTCGCTCATCTTCGCGTTCAGCCCGGTGGCGCCGACCATCGTCGCATCGACGAAGCCGAAGTTGCGCAGCGCGCCCACGCGGTCGTAAATCTCCGCATCGTGGCACACGACCGCGCCACCTTCGAACGTGTTGAAGACCTTGGTCGCGTGGAAACTGAGCGCCGATACGCTGCCGTGGCGCAGCACGCTGGCACCGTCCTGCCGCACACCGAAAGCGTGGGCGGCATCGTAGACCAGCGCGATGCCGTGGCGGTCGGCGATCCGCTGCAACGCCGCCGTGGCGCAGGGCCGGCCGAAGCAATGCACCGGCAGGATCGCCGCGGTCCGCGGCGTGATCGCAGCTTCGACGGCGGCGGGATCGAGGTTGCCGGTCGCCGGGTCGATGTCGGCGAACACCGGCGTCAGTCCCAGCCAGCGCAGCGCGTGGCTGGTGGCGACAAAGGAGAAGGGCGTCGTCACCACCTCGCCGCGCAGCCGCAGCGACTGGAGCGCGATCATCAGCGCCAGCGTGCCGTTCGCCGCCAGCGACACGAACGGCACGTCCAGGTACGCGGCCAGCGCACGTTCGAGATCGCAGGCGAAGGGGCCGCCGTTGGTCAACTGACGATTGCGCCAGATCGCCTCGAGGAAGGGGACGAACTCGTCCACCGGCGGCATCGACGGCTGGGTGACATAGATGGCGTCCTGCGGCATGCCCCTGGTCTATCCCATTGCCCGCCGGCCGGGACCTGGGTCCTTAGCGGGGGTAATATTCGCCATAGCCGAACGGCTGCTGCGGCAGGATGGTGCGGTTCAGGACGGTGCCCACCACCGGCGTCGGCCGCAGCATGCGCAGCGTCTCGCGAAGGTCGGCCTGCGGCGTGCGCCCTTCCTCCACCACCATCAGCACGCCGTCGAGGTGCGGCGCCAGGATCATCATGTCGTCCCCCTCCAGCATCGGCGGCGCGTCGATGATGCACACCGGGGACTGCGGATGCGCGCGCAGCGAGGCGAACAGCTGCGCGGTGCGGTCCGACGCCAAGATCTCGGCCGATCCCTCCCGCGGCGTGTCCACCGGCAGCACGCCCAGGTGCTGCTCGCCGACGACGCAGCGCACCTCTCCCAGCCCCGGGGCGCCGAGCAGGAAGGCGTCGACGCCCGACGCCACGTCGCCCAGCTCCAGTCGCTCGCGCACCACGGGCCGGCGCAGGTCGAGATCGACCAGCCACGTCGGATAGATGCGGCTGAGCGCCGCCGCGAGGTTCAGCGCGACGAACGACTTGCCCGCGCGCGGCCGGGCGGAGGTGACCGCCACCACCCGCGCCTTGCGTGCGTCGAGCCGGTGGAGCAGCTGCGAGCGCAGCATGGCGAAGGGCGCGGCGCGGGGATCGGCCCGCTCGAACGCGAAGACGCCGTTGCGCAGCAGCGCGGCACGATCGAGCGTCATCGTCGTGCCGCCCTCTTCCGGTACCGCGGGGCGCCGCATCTGCGCGCGCGACGAGAGGATGGCGGTCATGCCGGCGCACTCCGCCGGCCGGGCCACCACGCCAGCAACCGCGCGCGCCACCCCGATATCGTCGGCGCGGGGCCGGGGCGCAGGGTCGGGATGGCGACCAGCGGCTCGTCGCCGGTCAGGCGCACGATTGCGCCGGGGCCGTTCACCGGCAGGACCAGCAGCTCGAACAGCAGCACGAAGCCCGCGGCCAGCACCAGCCCCGCCCCCGCCCCCATCGGCACCAGCCGCGACGGCTTCATGCCGCTGGACGTCAGCGGGTATGTCGGCCGGTCGACGACGGAGAAGCGCTCGCCCTTACCCTCGTTCTGCAGGTTGACCGCGACCTGCGCGTCCAGCTGCTTCTCGCGAATGCCCTGATATTGCTGCTTGAGATTGTCGTACTCGCGCTCGAGGTTGTTCAGCTCGTAGCTCGCCTGGGGCGACATCGCGACCATGCTGTCGGACCGGGCCACCGCGGCCACCAGGCTGGCGCGCCGCTGTGCCAGCATCGCGATCCTGGCGCGGCCCGCCGCCACTTCCGCCATCAGCGGAGACGCGCCGCCGCGTGCCTGCGGTTCGCGCGCCACCGCGACCCGCGCCGCGTCCACCGCCGCGCGCGCGAGCGCGACGTCCGGATGATCGTCGGAGTAGACGGCGACCGCGCGCGCCAGCTGGGCTTGCGCCCGCGCCAGCTCCACCTGCGCCGGCGACGGGGCCGCCACGGGCGCCTCCTGGCTGCGCGCGGCGAGCAGGCCGTTCTGCTGCGCGATCCCCTGGCTCTCCGCATCCATCCGCGAGATCTCGGCGCGCAGGGAGGAAGTGGCCTGCGCGCTGGTCGCCACCTGGTCCGGCAGCGCACCCGCGTAGCGCGCCTCGATGGCGCGGCGCTTCGCCTCCATCGCGACCAGGCGATCGCGGATCTCGTCCGCGCGCCGCGCCAGGAAGGTGGCGGCCCCGTTCATCTGTTCCGATCGCAGCCGCTTGTCGGCCGCCACGAACATGTCGGTCAGCTGGTCCGCCACCCGCAGCGTCGCGGCGGGATCGCCGCTGGTGTAGGACAGGTCGAAGGCGATGGTGGACTGGGCACCGCGCTGCGACGTGCCGCCGGCGTCCGCGCTGACCAGGTCGACCGCGATCGCGTCGCGCAGCATCGCCATGACTGCGTCCTCCGGCAGCGAGCGGCGCTGCGCCGGGTACAGGTCGTTGCGGCGGATCAGCGCCTGCAGGTTCGCGCGGCTGAGCACCTGTTGCCGAATCTTGGCGATGCGCTCCTCCGCCAGGTCCGTCAGCGGCGAGGCCACCAGCGTGGTCGGCAGATCCTGCGATTCGATCAGCAGCGATGCGGTCGAGCGATAGACCGGCTTCAACAGCACCGCCGCGGCAATACCGGCGAGCGCGCCGAGCACCAGGCCGGCGATCAGCAGGTAGCGCCAGCGCAGCACGATGGCCGCGACTTCCCGCAGGCCGAAGCCGCCGGGCGGCTCGTCGTCGTCGATTCCCATCATCTCACCCTCGGTTCCCACCGGAAGCGCACGCCGGCGTAGAGCGACCGCGGCGTCGATCCGGCGCCGGTGCCGCGCTGCGCATAGGAGAGCTCGCCCGACAGCGTGGTCGCGGGGCCGGTCCTGCGGTCGAACCGCAGCAGCGCGGCTAGCGCGTCGAGATCGCGGACCGGGATCGCCGCCGCCGCGCCGCGGGGCGCCGCGATGCGCTGGTAATCCGCCTGCGCGACCAGGGTCCAACGCTCGTCGATCCGGTGCGACAGGGTCAGCCCGCCCGCCAGCCGGCGCTGGAAACCGGTCAACGCGCTGACCTCGGAGCCGAGCGAGGCGAGCGCACACAGGTCGGTACGTGCGCGGCGCTGGCACAGGTCGATCGATCCCGCCACGGCGGTGGCCGCGGGGCGCCGCGCCAGCAGCGCGGTGGCAGGCGCCGCGTCGACATGTTCCATTCCCGCCTCCGCCCGCAGGTGCACGGTGGGCGAGAGCTGGCTGTCGAGCACGGCGAAGCCGGCCGCGCGGGTCAGGCCGGGCTGGCCCGCCGTGCGCGACACGGTGGCGAGCGGGCGCACACCGACCCACGTCTGCGCGCTCAGCAGCCGCAGCAGCGCGATCTCCAGCCGCGCGCTGCCGGTGTCGCGCAGCAGCACGCTGTCGGAGAAGGTCGCGCGTTCCGCCGCGATCGCCGGGCGGATGGTGGTGCGCGCGTCGGGGCGCCAGGTGAGGTCGGCGGCGGTCTGCCACAGGTTGCGCACGCTCTGCGGCGCGATCGCCGCCGCCACGCTGGCGGCGATCGCGTCGCCCGCGAGGTCGCGGACGTAGCCGACCGAGGCCGACGCCGACAGCCGCTCGCTGTCGCGCAGCGTGCCGCTGCCCCGCAGGCTGCCCAGCAGATAGTCGCGATAGAGCCGGCTGAAGGTGCGTCCGGTCAGCACGCCCGCAACCTCCAGAACGTCGCCGGTGGCGCTGATCGTCCGATAGCGCGGCCGCACCGACGCCTCGGCCAGAATGGCGTCGCGATCGTCACCGGGGAGCAGCAGCGGATTGGACGCCGCCTGCACCCGCGCCTCCGCGCCCATCGTCAGCTGCGCCGAGGCGGGATCGGACGCCCAGGCGATCCTCGCTCCCGCCACCAGCAAAGCGGCACGAAGTCGCCAGGCGCTACGGTACGACAAGGACGTCCCCCGCCCCCAGCATCGGCAGCGCGTCGCCCTGCGGCCCCGCCTTCAGGCTGCGCGCGCCCTTCAGGACGTCGGACAGGTTGATGCGCTCCACGGTCTGGCCCGCGGCGGTCTGCCGCATGATGACGGCATTGCCGACATCGGCGAACTCGGCCGGCCCGCCCGCGACGCTGAGCGCCTGCACGACGTTGACGGTGCGGCCGATCGGGTAGCTGCCGGGCGCGCGCACCTTGCCCACCACGTAGAAGCGCATCCCCGCGGGGTCGCGGACCGCCACGGTCACGTCGGGCACGGTGTCGCGATACTTGCCCTTCAGCCGCTGGCGCAGCAGCTCCGCCAGTTCGCGCGAGCTGCGTCCCTCCGCCTCCACCACCCCGGCCAGCGGGAAGGCGAACGTGCCGTCAGGCAGGACGCGCACCGGGCGCTGCATCCGCTCCTCCCCCCAGACGAAGATCTCGAGCTCGTCGCCGGCGTTGATCCGATACTCGGGCGCCCGCGGCGCGGCGGCGGCGGGCAGGACCGCCGGCGCCAGCAGCAGCGCGGCGACGGCCGCAGCGGTCCGACAGGCTGTACGGCATCGCACCATGGAGAAATCCGCCCCCTCGAACCGGCTGGTCGCCCGGTCAGAACCCCAGGTTACGGCAGCGCGGATCGGGCGGGCCATCCGCGCTCCGCGGAACGGTGATCCACCCTCCCCTTTTCCAGCGTAGGCAGGCCCCCGCACTTCCCCTCATCATGACAGAGCGACGGAGAAGGGAGCGACACCATGCGGGGTCAGGATTGCCGACGGTCGGGCGTCACGCGCGGCACGGCGGGGCGGGGGGCATGAGCGGCGCCCTGGCACTCGCGCGTCCGGTCGAGACGGTCGATCGGGCCGATCACGGCGAACTCGCCAGGCCGGCGGTGCCCACGGGAACGGCCAATTTCCTCGGCATCGACTTCGACTGCGTGCCGCCGGACGCGATGCTGCGACGGATCGTCGAGCGCCCGGCGGACGCACCGTTCGCCTATGTGGTGACACCCAACGTGGACCATGTCGTGCGGCTGAACCACGCCCACCCCCACCTGCGGCAGGTGTACCGGCGCGCCTGGGCCACGCTGTGCGACAGCCGCATCCTGGCGAAGCTGGCCGCGAGCGATTCGATCGAGCTTCCCGTCACCACGGGCAGCGACCTGACCGAGGCCTTGTGCCGCCACGGCATCGATCGCGACGCGCGGATCGCGGTGGTGGGCGGCGACCGCGGCATGATCGAGCGGCTGCGCACGCGCTACGGCTTCACCGACATCGCGCATTTCGATCCGCCGATGGGGTTCATCGACGATCCGCGCGCGCGCGCCGACGCCGCCTCCTTCGTCGCGTCCGAGCGCGCGCGCTATACCTTCCTGGCGGTCGGTTCCCCGCAACAGGAACTGCTGGCGCACGACGTCGCCGCGCGCGGCGACGCGGTCGGCGTGGCGCTGTGCGTCGGCGCCAGCCTGGAATTTCTGACGGGATCGAAGCGGCGCGCGCCGCGCCTGGTGCAGACGCTTGCGCTGGAGTGGCTGTTTCGGCTCGTCACCGATCCGGCACGGCTGTGGCGTCGCTACGTGGTGGAGGCGCCGCAGATCTTCCTGATCGTGCGGCGCTGGCATCGCTTCGTCAGCCGCTATTGCGCATGAGCGAGCCGGACGGCGCGTGGGACGCGATCGTCGTCGGGACGGGCCTGGGCGGCGCGACGATCGGCCATCGCCTCGCCGCCGCCGGCCACCGCGTGCTGTTCCTCGAGCAGGGGCATCGCGACCCGGCGGTCGCCGCGGGTGCCGCGACCGATGGCGGCGAGGACCCCGCGCAGCGGCTCGCCGCGGGCTACTGGCCGGACCGCATGCGCGCGCAGATCGACGGACGCGCCAGCCGGCCCTTTCCGGTCGCGGGTTGCGGCGCGGGCGGGTCGTCGCTCCTCTACGCCGCCGCGCTGGAGCGTTTCGCCCCGCACGACGTCGCGAACTGGCCGGTCGGCTGGGACGAGTGGGAGCGCCATTATGCCGCGGCGGAGCGATTGTTCCGCGTCGCGGGCACGCCCGATCCGCTGGCCCGCGACGTCCCCGCGCTCCTCCCGGTGCCGCCCGCCGCCGCGGCCGACGCCGCGCTGATGCGGGCCTTCGCCCGCTGCGGGCTCCATCCCTATCGCCTGCACGTGGGCCTTGCCTATCGGCAGGGATGTGCCGAGTGCGGCGGGCGTCCCTGCCCGTCGCGGTGCAAGAGCGACGCGCGGCTGATCTGCCTCGAACCGGCGCTGGCGCACGGCGCGACGCTGCTGTGCGACGCCCGGGTCGTCCGCCTCGACGCCGACGATCGCCGCGTCACCGCGGTGCGCTATCGCCGCCACGGCAGCGAGCATCGCGCGAGCGCGCGAATCGTGATCCTGGCGGCCGGGGCGTATCGCAGCCCGGCGCTCCTGCTCGCCTCCACCGGCCCGGCCTGGCCCGAGGGGCTGGCCAACCGCAGCGGCCAGGTGGGACGCAACCTGATGTTCCACGCCAACGAATGGTTCGCGGTGTGGCCGCCGCGCCGGGCGGACACGAGCGGGCCGCGCAAGACGATCGGACTGCGCGACCTCTATACGCACCGCGGCGTGCGGCTGGGCAGCATCCAGTCGACCGGGCTGTCGGCCCATGCCGGCAACATCGCGACCTTCCTCGCGGGCTGGTTCGAGACGGGGCGATGGCGGCGCGTGCCGTTCCGTCGCGCGCTGATCTGGTTCGGGGCGCGGATCGCGCAGCGCGTGCTGGGCGCGGCGACGATCTTCGTCATGATCGTGGAGGACCGCCCCTACGCGGACAATCGCGTGCTGCTGGATACCGACGACCCGGCGCGCATCGTCGTGCGCTATCGCATCCGCGAGGAATTGCGCCGTCGCACCGGCATGGCACGGCGGCTGATCGCGAAGGCGATGCGCGGACTGCGGGTCATGCCGCTCCAGCACGACGTGCAGCTGAACCTGGGCCATCCGTGCGGCACGTGCCGCGCCGGCCTCGATCCCGCGACGAGCGTGCTCGACGCCGATTGCCGCGCCCATGGCGTCGACAACCTCTACGTCGTCGATGCCTCGTTCATGCCCAGCAGCGGCGGCGCCAACCCGGGCCTGACCGTCATCGCGAACGCGCTGCGCGTGGCGGAGGTGGTGGAGCTGCGGCTCGCCCCCGCGGCGCTGGAGCCGGCGGCGTCACCCACGGGCGCCTGACCGCCGCCAGGACGGCGAGCGCGAGCGCGCGGCCGCGTCGCGCATTGGCGAAGCCGCCCATGCGCAGGGTGGCGCGGACCGCGGCGACCAGCGCGTGCGCGCGTGCGGCGACTCCTTGGGCGGCCAGCACGGCGGAGCGTGCCGCCGCGCCCTCCGCCGCGTTTGCGTGGGCACGCAGCAGCCGGACCACGCCGGCGCGGCGCAGGAGCGCGCCGTGCGCGGCCGCCGCGGTCGCGACCGATCGCCGCAGCGCCGTGCGTGCCGCGTCGCGCGCGAGAAGGAAGGCCAGCCGGTCGTCCCCCGCGCCGGCGGCGGGCGCGCTTCCCGCCGGACTGGTCGCGCCGGCGTGCCGCCGGAACCGGACGAGGGGATCGGGAAGGAGCACCACGTCGCCCAACAGGGACGCGCAATAGGGGATGAACCCGTCGAAATCGTGCGCCAGCCCGCCCGGTGAACATTCGTCCGCGAAGGGGCGCAGGCGCCGCATCTGCTCGTACACCGACCGGCGGAACGCCATCTGGTGCCCGTATCCGTGCAGCGCGCCGCTGTCCGCCGGCCAGCGGAAGCGGCCGTGGCGGGCATTGCCGGGTGCGAGGCGCCCGAGCGGCGACATTCTATCGTCGACCAGTTCGCTCTCGTGCATCACCAGCATCGTCGCGGGGGTGAAGCGGGCGAGCATCGTGGCGATCTTATCTTCCCGCCACACGTCGTCCTGATCGCAGTAGAAGATGATCGACCCGCGCGTCACCGCGAAGGCGGCGTCGAAATTCTCGAGAATGCCGACGTTGGCGGCGTGGCGCACGATGCGGACCGAAAAGGGCGCGCGCCTCGCGAAGGCCGCGACGATCGCCAGGCTGTCGTCGTGCGAGCCGTCGTCCGCCACCACCAGCTCGTCGGGCCGGACGGTCTGCGCCGCGATGCTGTCGAGCTGCGCGTCGAGGTACGCGGCCCCGTTGTAGACCGCCATCGCGACGCAGACGGTCTCCCGCGTCACCGCGCCGAACCGGCCCGCCCCCCGCGCCGAAGCGCCGGCGGCACCCAGTCCTGCGCCCAATGGTGGAAGATCACCTTCCAGTCGCGCCGGTCGCCGCTGTGCGGCCGGGCGCGGAAATTGGTGGTGCGGTCCACGGCGAAGCGGGTGTCGGCCGGCGTGTGATAATAATAGGTCGCGATCGAGCGGCGCGTGCGGTCCGGCGGACAGGCCAGCGGATCGGGATGGCCATGGAAGCTGTCGAGATCGGTGGCGAACACCACCGCGCGCGCCATCGCCGGAAGGACCTTCACCTGGCACGCGGTCATGCCGCGATCCCACAGCTCCAGCGCGCCGCCGAACGCCTCCTCCCAATCCTCGTTCAGGTAGACGAGCAGGTTCAACCGCCGCTCCAGGTTCATCGTCTCGTGCCGATTGAAATCGGCGTGGATGCCAAGATGCCCGCCCGCGCGGGTCTCGTGCAGGCCGGCGCCGGCGTAATAGGGGTCGGCGACGAGGCCGCCGATCCCGGTCATCTCCGACAGGAAGGCGAGGAACGCCTGCGAGTTCAGCTCCGCGAACAGGTTGCGCGTGGCAAGGCCGGTGCAGACCTGCGGATGGAACTGGTATTTCAGCCGTTCCTGGCTGCGCGCGAAGGGCAGCGCGGTCGCGGGCTTGGGAAACTGCCCCGCCACCGCGCGCAACACGTCGAGATCGAGGAAGTCGTCGATCACCACGTGCGGAAACGGACTGGCATCGCGGTAGCGCTGCGCCAGCGTCGCACCGGCCGCGCGGCATTCGGCCTCGTCGAACGCGCAATAGCCGCCGGCATTGCGCAAGGTGAGTAGCGCCATGACGATCGCTCCATCGGGCCGCGGATCAGGGCCGGCGGCGCGGTGGATTAGCGCATCCTTGGCGCGTGCCGTATAGATCGTGCTTCGCCCCTCCGATAACTACCAATTCCCTCCCGCGCGGATCGGAACGAAGCTGCCAGGCGAATATCGCGCGCCGCGCGTCCGGAGCCTGACGCCCTTGCACATCGCCTATCTTTCCCCCGCCTGGCCGCCCCGCGGCGCGGCCAACGGCGTGGTCACCTACGTCTCCGTCATCCGCGACTATCTGCTGCGCGAGGGGCACGACGTGTCGGTGCTGTCGCAGGGGATGCTGCACCGCGCCGACGGCAGCACCCACGCGCTCGACGCCCCCGGGGCGATGCCCTTCTGGTCGCGGATGGCGGCGCGGATCGACCGCCGGCTGGGGCACCATCCCTTCACCGGGCGCCGCATGGCCGACCAGTGGCGACGCGCGCGGGGGGTCGCCGCGTTCGACCTGATCGAGATGGAAGAGAGCTTCGGCTGGTGCGACACGGTACGCCGGCGAGTCGACGTGCCGGTAGTGACGCGGCTGCACGGGCCGCAATTCCTGAAGCCTACTGGCGGCGACACCGTCACCAGTCCGGCGCACGCCCGCGACCGCGAGCGCGCCGAGGCCCGCGCGATCCGGCTCGCCGGCGCGCTGTCGGCGCCGACCGGGGTGATCCTGGACGCCACGCGCACGCGCTATCGCGCCGCCCTCGGCAAGGTCATTCCGAATCCGGTCGCCAGCGTTGCCCCGCGCGACCGCTGGCGGCTGGACGCGTGCAATCGCGACATGATCCTGTGCGTGGGGCGACTGGACCGGCTGAAGGGCGCGGACACCATGCTGGCGGCGTTCGCACAGCTGCTGGCGCGGCGGCCGACCGCGCGGCTGACGATGGTCGGACCCGACGGCGGGTATGTCCGCGCGGACGGGACGACGATCGCGTTCGCCGAACATGCCGCCGCCACGTTCGACCCGGCCACGCTGTCGCGCGTGACCTTCGCCGGCCTGCTCGATCGCGACGCCATCGCCGCGCTGCGGCGACAGGCGTTCGTGACCGTGGTGGCGTCGGCGTGCGAGAACTTCCCCTACGCCGCGGTGGAGGCGATGGCGGCGGGTTCGCCGCTGGTCACGACCGACTGGCTGGGCGCCGCGGAGATCGTCACCGACGGCACGACCGGGTGGCTCACCCCGGTCGGCGACGCGCCGGCGATGGCGGAGCGGCTGGCGTGGCTGTTCGAACGGCCGGACGCGGCGGCGCACGCCGGGGCGCAGGGCTGGCTGCGCTGTCGCGAGGATTTCGGCGTCGAGCGCGTGGGCGCGCGGATGGTCGATTTCTACCGCGAGATTCTCGCCCGGCACCGATCGTGACCCCCGCCGCGGCCGCCCTGCCGCATCGCGCGCGCGCAGGCCTGTCGGGCGTGCGCGCGTTGCTGCTGCGCGACACCAACCTGGTGATCGCCACCGTCATCGCCACCAACCTGCTGCGCATGGTCAGCAGCGTGGTGCTGACGCGGCTGCTGATGCCCGAGGCGTTCGGTATCGTCGGCCTGATCGGATCCATCTCCTTCATCCTGTCGATGCTGTCCGACCTCGGCTTCCAGGCGTTCATCGTGCGGCATCGCGATGGCGACCAGGCCCGCTTCCTCGACGTGATCTGGACGATCCGGCTGGTCCGCGCGATCGCGCTGACGATCCTGCTGGTGGCGCTGGCGCGGCCGATCGCGGCGGGGTTCGGCAATCCCGGCGTGGCCGGCGCGATCGCCGTCTCCGCGCTGCAATTCGCGATCGAGGGCGCGTCGTCGCTGTCGCTGGTGACGGCGCTGCGCGAGCGGCAGCTGGCGCGGCTCAGCCTGCTCGACATCCTGGGCGCTCTCGTGCAGTTCGGTGCGTCGATCGCGCTGGCGAGCGTCTGGCGTAGCTACTGGTCGATCGTCCTCGCGATCCTGATCGCCAGCCTCGCGCGCACGCTGCTCAGCTACGCGCTCTTTCCCCGATCCACCCGGCGAATCGGGTTCGATCGCGGCTATGCGACCGAACTGTGGCGCTTCGCGCGCTACGTGACGGGATCCAGCATCATCACCATGCTGCTGGTGCAGAGCGACAAGGTGGTGCTCGCGCGCGTCGTGCCGCTGGACGTGCTCGGTCGCTACATGCTGGCGGGGAACCTCGCGCTGGCGCCGATGGCGTTCACCGTCGCTTACGCCAGCCGGGTACTCTATCCGCTGTACGCCCGGACCTGGCGGGAGCGGCCCGAGGTGCTGCGCGACCTGTCCTATGCCGCGCGGATGCGCGTGTCGGCGGCGTACATGGTGGGGGTCGGCGGGCTGATCGGCTTCGCGCCGGCGCTGGTCGCGATCCTGTACGACCCGCGCTACGCCGAAGTCGCGACGTACCTGCGATTGCTGGCGCTGACGCCGTTCCTGGCGCTCGCCAGCCACGCCGCGAACGAGGTGCTGACCGCATCGGGCCGGGTTCACGTCACCATGCACGCCAATGTCGCGAAGCTGCTGTGGCTGGCGGTGGCGGGCACGGCGGCGCTGCTGGCGGCGGGGCCGATCGGGCTGATCGCGGCGGTGGGCCTGCTGGAGCTGCCCACCACGCTTTACAATTGGGTGCAGCTGCACCGCTTCGGGCTGCTGCGGCTGGGACGCGAGGTGGCGCTGTTGGCGCTCGGCGTGGCGGGCATCGCGGCCGGCTCGGTCGCCGGCCAGGGCGTTCAGGCGATCGCGGGCTGGCGCTGAAGCCGCCATCGCCGGCGACGCTCGGCGGCGTGGCGCGCGGCGATCGCGGTGGCCAGCGCGAAGAAGACGAAGACGAACATCTCCGGCCGCCCGCCGAACGAGGTGAAGACCAGCATCTCCATCGGCATGACCAGCCCGGCGAACACCGCCGCCATCGCATCCGCGTCCGGCCCGCCGCGCGGCCGGCACCGCCACAGGTGCAGCAGATACGCGGCGAAGGCGCCCACGAACACGGCCAGCCCGATCGCCCCGCCGATCAGCGCGAAGTAGATGTACGTGTTGACGAAATCGACGATCCCCTCGCCCTGCCGAAGGTCGGCCAGGCGGATCAGCAGGTCCGGTGCGGAATAGCCGGTGATCGGGCTGCGCAGGAATTCCTCCACCCCGCGGTCGAACAATCGCTGGCGATAGTCGACCGTATCGACCGACCCGCCCGTCAACCCCAGCGTCTCCGACAGGAAGGCGCTGAACGGCGCCGCGGCGAGCAGCGCGACGCCCGCCAGCGCCACCATGCCGAGGCGCCGCACCGCCGCACCGGGGCGGCGGCGATACAGATCGGCGGCGATGGTCGCCAGCAGCAGGCCGATCCATGCCCCCCGCGACTGCGGCGCCACCAGTCCGGCGAGCAGCAGCGCGAGCACCGCGGCGTGGTGCGGGCCCGAGCGGAAGGCGGGGCGCGAGAGCCACGCCGCCAGGATGCAGGTGGCGAGCACCATCGCCATGGACGTGGATTCGACGAAGGGTCCCCCCGCCCGCATCACGCCGCCTCGCGCCTTCACCATGATCTGCATCGCGATGCCGTGCCGGTCGTACAGCACGTTGTACATCGGCCAGGCCGAGCGCGCCTCGTATAGCAGGATCATCGACAGGACCGCCGCCGCACCCGCGAGGTAGACGAGGCAGAGCCGCACGTCGTCCATGCTCCGCACGCTGCGGCTGACGATGAAGTACGGCAGGCCGCACAGGAACAGCGTGTTGACGGCCACGCGCAGGAAGTTGGTCGCGCTGGTGTCCCGCGCATTGGCCACGATCAGCAGCAGCATCAGCGCCACCAGCGGCGCATCCAGTGCCGCGGGAACGCGCGGCGCGCCGGGCCGCAGCACCAGCCCACCCGCGGCGCCCAGCGCCAGCGCGGAATGGACGCCAACGTCGAACAGCTTCAGCCCGCCGATCGTGAACGTCTGTTCCAGCGCCGGCAGCAGCAGCAGTGCGAAGAGGTAGATCGGCGCCACCTCTCCCCGCCGGCGCGCCAGCAGCGGGACGACCGCGACCATGGCGGCGTACAGCAGCCAGGCACCGGGCAGCACCCACGCCAGCAGCGGCAGGCCGATCGCCAGCACGACCGGCGCCCGTCCGAGCTGCCGGCGCGTGTCGGTCGCGAGGCAGCGGTAGAAGCCGGCGAGCGCCATCGCGCTGAGGATGGCGATGAACAATGCGGGTCGGATCGCGACATAGGCGACCAGCGTCGCCCCCCCGGCTGCGCCGAGGAGCAGCAGCGCCGGCGCCGCCCGCCGCATCAGCGGTTCCGCGCGACGAAGGCCCGGACCGCGCGCAGCTTGGGCGCGTCCGCCTCGGTCTGGCCGGCATATTCCACGAGGCCCCAGGCCCCCGCCTCGCCGATCGGAGAGGCCGACGCGTACAGCATCATTCGGTCGCCTACCCTCGCCCGCCACGCGTCCAGGTAGCGGCGGTACACCGCGGCCATACGCGGATCGCGCTGCACCCGGCGGGCCAGCTCCAGGTCGCGGGTGACGAGGTGCTGGCCCCCCTCGTAGGTCAGGTAGCGCTTGCCGTATCGCGCCGCGATGGCGCGGTTGCGCACGGCCGCGTCGATCGCCGCGTCGACCGCGCCGTCCAGCTGCGCGAACACCCAGTCCACGTCGCCGGCGCCGCGGCCGGCGAGGTCGAGCTGGATATAGGGGGCGGTGGCCAGCGCGTCGATCCAGCGCGACAAGTCCTCGAACGCCAGCATCGTCTCCGCGATCTCGGGATAGACGTGGATCGTCGCCGCCACGCGGACCAGCCGCGCCGGCCGATCGGCGAAGACGCGCGTCCAGATCCGCATCGCGTCGCGCACCTTCTGCGCGTAGCGCCGCGTCTGCGCGCGGTTCGGATCGTCCGCCGGCGCCAGTCCCGCCGCCAGCCCCTCGCGCCGGGCCTGCAGCGTGGCGTCGAACATGTCGTTCCACACTTCGTTGCCGAGTTCGACGTAGACGGTGCGGCCGGGATCGAGCGAGGCGTGGACCAGCCGGGCGAACCCCTCGATATAGGCGGCATCCGCTTTGTAGGGCATCAGGAACCACGGATCGACCTGCGCCTCGTTGGCAAGCCGCACCATGTCCTCGATCGCCACGCCGTCGCCTGCGACCTGCGTCGCGTCGTCGGTACGGGTGCGTCGGTCCCAGCGGACCGGGCGGTTGGCGTTGGTCAGCTGCCAGTCGAGGAAGCGCACCGCGGAGAAGCCTCGCAGCGAGGCCAGGAACTCCGGCGCGAACCGGGCCGACGCGGGCAGCCGTCGGTCGCGGCAGTCGATCGCGCGCACCGGATCGGCCGGGTCGGTGCGGTCGAGCTGGATCCACGCCCCCTCGTCCGTCCCGCCCTGCGAGACCAGCTCCAGATCCATCACGCCGCGGGTTTGCCCCGTTACCCGCGCGATGCCGCCGGCGGACAGGTCCCCGCTGCCGGCATAGGTGCACCGCACCGCGACGCGGTCGAACGGGGCGGCGGGCAGGACCAGCGGGCGCGGCGCCACCTGGCCCGGCGACAGCGCCTTGACCCAGCCGGCGCGATCGAGCTGCGCGGCGGGCATCGCGGTCCAGCCCTGACCGCTGCTGGCGAACCATTCGCTCTGCGCGATCAGGTTCGCGAACACCTGCTGGCGGTTGTACGGCGCCAGACCCGACAGGTTGATGCCCAGCCGGGTGTCGGGCGGCGGCGGCAGTGCCGCGCGCGGCGCCGGCCCGGCGTTCGGCGTCGGCACCACGGCGCGGGCGATCGCGACCGCGAGGATCGCGGCCGATCCGATCGCTGCCGCGCGCCAGGGCCAACCCGTCATCACCCGGCCGGCCGCTCGAGCAGCTCGAGATAGCGGTCGGCGGACCAGGCGGTGGAGAATTGCTCCAGCCACGCGCTCGGCACGCGCGGCGGCCGCTGGCGCAGGATCGCGCGCATCGCGTCGGCCAGCCGCTCGACGTCGCCCACCGGCACCAGCGTGCCGTACCGGCCGCGGTCCAGCGCCTCCGCCGGGCCGGACGGACAATCCGTCGCCACCACCGGGGTCCCCAGCGCCATCGCCTCGATCACCACATTGGCCAGGCTCTCGAACCGCGACGACAGCACCAGCAGCGCCGCGCGCGCCACATAGGCGTGCGGATTGGCGGCGAAGCCGGGCATCTGCACGCTGTCGGCCAGCCCCAGCTGCGCCACCAGTGCGGTCAGCATATCGCGCTCCGATCCGTCTCCCAGGATCAGCAGCCGGCACGGCATCTCCGCGTGAACCCGCGCAAAGGCGCGGATCAGCAGGCCGAAGTCCTTCTGCGGTTCCAGCCGGCCGACCGCGATCACGACGGGAACCGAAGACTCCGCGAACCAGGGGTGCGCCACCGGCGCGTGCGACTGGCGGTGCAGGGCGTCGTTGACGATCGGGTTGTAGATCGTGCGCACCGTGCCGGGATCGATCCCGATCACCTGCGCCAGATCCTCCGCGGTGCCTTGCGACACCGCGACGATGGCGTCGGCGCGGCGATAGAAGAAGCGGGCGATGCGGAAGAACCAGTAGCGCGCCGACAGCGGCCCCGGCTCCGCCACGTCGACGGAGGGGAAGCAATGTTCGGTCAGCATCAGCCGGAACCGCACGCCCGACAGTCGCCGCGCCACCACGGCGTAGATGTTGGGGAAGCCGAAGCTGGTGCACATGACGGAGGTCGGCCGCTCCCGCCGCAGGAACCGCCGCAGCTTCACCAGCCGCGCGATCGGTCCTTTCGCCTCCAGTACCTCGTAACGCACGCCGGCGGGCAGCAGCGCGCGGAAGGGCGAGTGGACGTTGTCGACGTCGACCACGATCGCGACGGACATGCCGCGGTCGCGGAACTCCTCCGCCAGATTGAAGACGACGCGGTCGACTCCGCCGTTGTGCAGCGACCGGGTGTAGAAGGCGAGGTCAAGACGGTCGGAAGCTGGCATGATCGCCTCCTCGGCGGGAAAGGACGGGTCTGATGGCGGCGGCAGCGACCGGGTGCGCGGCGCGGGCGCGGCGATGCTCCGCGACCACGTTGCGCAGGATCGTGGCGATGCGGTCGGCACGCTCGCGCCAGTCCATCTCGCCCTCCACCACGCGCCGGCGCGCCGCCTCGCCCATGGCGCGGCGCAGCGGATAGCTCTCGGCGAGCCGGCGCATCGCATCGGCCAGGCCCGCGACCAGCGCGGCGGGCGATGCCGGCGACACCAGCAGCGCGCTGGCGGCATCGGTATATTGCGCAGCCCCGCCCCAGCGCACGCCCACGACAGGCAGCGACAGCGCCATCGCCTCCAGCATCGCCATGCCGCCGCATTCGCGCAGCGAGGGGGTGACGAATACGTCGCTGCGACCCAGCAGGTCGGCATATTGGTCGACGCTCAACCGGCCGTGGAGCGTCACCGCGTCACCGATCCCGGCGGCGTCCACGCGCGCGGCGATCGCGTCGAACAGCTCGCCGTCGCCGACGAGGTCGAGCCGCGCCGAGACGCCGCTGGCGAGAAGCGTGGCGAAGGCATCGACGAGGTAGCCGATCCCCTTCCAGTCGACGAACCGGCCGCAGAAGACGAAGCGAACCGGCCCGTCGCCCGGCGCGTCGCCGTAGCGCCGCGGCTCCCACCGATGCACGTCCACGCCGCTTTCCGCCATGACGTGGATCGCGCCGTGCACCCGCGGCGGCAGCGCGGCGCGCGTCCGCTCGTTGGCGACGATCAGCGCCGCCGCCCGCCGCTTCGCCGGCAGAACCTGGTGGAGCAGCGCCGCGCCCACGCGGCCGCAGCGAATCGCGGCGCGCACGACAGGCCCTTCCATGAAGCGGAACGCGGGGGGAAGATCCATGCCCCCACTCATCGGGCCGATCACCACGGGCGCGCCGACGCCGCTGAGGAAGCTCACCGCCTTGGGCGCGATCGGTGCCGGCTGGAACACCACGTCGATGCCGTGTTCGCGCACCAGCCGGCGCACCTGCCGCCGCATCCGCCACTGCGTGACGACGTGGATCAGCTGGTTGAAGACCAGGTCGCCGACCCGGTACGGCAGCCGGCGACCGATCGCGAACAGCAGGCGCTGCGTCGACGCGTCCTCGACGAAGGTCACGCGGGCGAACGCGTCCGCCGGCAGGTCCGCGCGCAGATCGTCGCGCACCCGGGCGTGGCAGATCGCGTGGACCACGCATCCGGCGGCGCTCAGGTCGCGCAGATAATACCACGGCACCAGCGTTTCCCCGCTCCACCGCGCCGAAATGTTCTCCGCCACCAGCAGCACGCGCGGGGGCGCGGCCGACGGCAAGGCGTCGAAGCGATGCTGCAAGGCGTCGTACGGTCGCGACATGGCGAGCGGTCCCTCCTCGTCGGCAGGATAGCGACGACGCGCCGCGCCGAAATGCGGCCACGCCCCGTCCGCCTTCGCCCCCCGTCCAACCGGGTGGGTCGGATCGCCCACCCCCTTTCGGCGCGCGCGCCGGCAGGCGGGAGCGACTAGCCTGCCGTCCTTGCCGACAAGGATGGCCGTCCCATGCTCGACCGCGATTTCCAGGCGCTCCCTCTCGCCGGCCCCACCCCCGCCGCCCGCGTGCCCGCGGCCCACTCCCGGCGAGCACCGCGGCTCCGCGCCGTGCCGGCGGGTCGCGTCCCGGTGACGGTGGGCTATCTGACAAACGTCTATCCCGCCGTCAGCCACAGCTTCATCCGCCGCGAGATCCGCGCGCTGGAGGATACCGGCGTCGTCGTGCACCGCTTCTCCATCCGCACCGCGGCGCAGGCGCTGCCCGATCCGGACGACCGGGCGGAGCAGGCGAGGACGCTGGTGCTGCTGCGCGTCGGCATCGCGATCCTGCTGCGCGACACGATCGTGGCGATGCTGTCGCGGCCCGGCCGGTTCGCGGCGGCGATCGGGATGTCGGCGCGCATGGCCCACGCGGCGCACGGCCAGTGGATGCGGCACCTGGCCTATCTGGTGGAGGCGTGCGTACTCGCGCGGCTGGCGCGCGAGCGCGGGATCGGCCACCTCCACGCGCATTTCGGCACCAATCCGGCCGCGGTCGCCCGGCTGGCCCACGCGCTGGGCGGGCCGACGTACAGCCTGACCATTCACGGGCCGGAGGAGTTCGACGCCCCGGCGGAGCTGTCGCTGTTCGACAAGATCGCGGATGCGGCCTTCACCGTCGCCATCTCGCAATTCGGGCGCGCCCAGCTGATGCGATGGTCGCGGCGGGCGTCGTGGGACCGAATCGCCGTGGTCCCGTGCGGCGTGGACGACGGGTTCCTCAACGACGTGCCGCCGCCGGATCGCGCCGCCTCGCGCACCTTCGTCTGCGTGGCGCGGCTCGATCCGCAGAAGGGGCTGTCGATCCTGATCGAGGCCGCGGCCCGGCTGGCGGAGCGGGAGGATTTTCAGCTGCGCATCGTCGGCGACGGCGCGATGTTCACCGATCTCGCCCGCATGATCCGCCAGCACCGGCTGGAGCGGCACGTCGTGCTGCTGGGCTGGCGCAGCGCGGCGGAGATCCGCGCGGAGATCGAGGGCGCGCGTGCCTTCGTCCTGTCCAGCTTCGCCGAGGGCCTGCCGGTCGTGCTGATGGAGGCGCTGGCGCTGCGCTGCCCGGTGATCGCCACCGCGGTCGGCGGCGTCGGCGAACTGGTCGATCGCGATTGCGGCTGGCTGGTACCGGCCGGCACGGCGGAGGCCATCGCCGAGGCCATGCGCGCGGCGCTGGCGGCGACCGGCGAGCGGCTGCGTTCGCTGGGTGAGGAAGGGCGCCGCCGCGTGCTGGCGCGGCACGACGCCGGCGCCAACGCGCGCGCGCTGGCAAACCTGCTGTCGGCCCATGCTTGAGCCGGCGTCGCTCGCCGGCTGGGGCACGCTGGCGGTGCTGGCCGTCCCGACACTGACGTTCGTGGCGGAGTGCGCGGTGGCGCTCGCCCCCTCGCGCCCGCCGCTCGCCTCACCGTCGCCGCCGCCCTTCGCGGTCCTTATCCCGGCGCACGACGAGGCGGCCGGCATCGCCGCGACGGTCACGGCGGCGCGTGCGCAGCTGCGCCGCGGCGACCGGATGCTGGTCGTCGCCGACAATTGCACCGATGCGACCGCGCATGAGGCGCTGGCCGCGGGGGCGGCCGTGTGCGTGCGCAGCGACCCGGCGCGGCGCGGGAAGGGCTACGCGCTGGATGCCGGGCGCGCCGCCCTGTCGCCCGATCCGCCTGCGGTGGTCGTCGTGCTGGACGCCGATTGCCTGCCCGAGGCCGGCGCACTCGCCGCGGTTGCGGCGGCGGCGGCGGAGCATCGCGCGGCGGTGCAGGGGCTGTACCTGCTGACCGGACGCCACGACGATGCGGCCCGGTCCCGCCTGTCCACCTTCGCCTTCCTCGTGAAGAATCTGGTACGCCAGCGCGCACTCGCGCGCGTGGGAGCCCCCGTATTGTTGCAGGGGACGGGCATGGGCTTTCCATGGGCGACGTTCGCCGCCGCGCCGCTCGGCGGGTCCGCGATCGTCGAGGACATGGAATTGGGGCTGGAGCTGGCGCGCGCCGGAACGCCGGTCCGCTTCCTCGAACAGGCGATCTTCCGCAGTGCCGCGGGGCCGACGCACGCGCTGCCGGCGCAGCGGACGCGCTGGGAACATGGATCGCTCGGCGCGGCGTGGCGACACTTGCCGCGCCTCGCCGCGGCCACCGTGCGAGGGCGCCGCGCCCTCGCTCCGCTGGTGCTGGACCTGACGGTGCCGCCGCTCGCGCTGCTGGTGCTGATGCTCGTCGCGCATGCGATCCTGTTCCTCGTCGCCGGCACGGAACCGGGCGGATGGTCGGCCGGGCTGCTTGCGGCGCTAACGGGGGCGGTGCTCGTCGTGTGGCACTGCTTCGGACGCGGCGTGCTGCCCGCGGCGGCGCTGCTGCGCGTGCCGATGTACCTGCTGTGGAAAGTCCCCGTTTACACGCGGTTCGTCGGCAGCCGGCAGCGCGCGTGGGTGCGGACGGAGCGGGGCTGAGCCATGGCGGGTGCGCGCCACGTCGGCCTCGTCGTCATCGGGCGCAACGAAGGCGCGCGGCTGTCGCGCTGCCTCCGCTCGGTCGCCGGCTGGGGCGAGCGCGTCGTCTACGTCGATTCGGGCTCCACCGACGACAGCGTGGCACGCGCCTGCGGGCACGGGATCGACACGGTCGCGCTGGACCCCGCCCGCCCCTTCACCGCCGCCCGCGCGCGCAACGCGGGGCTGGCGCGGCTGGCCGAGCGATGGCCCGATCTCGCCCTGGTGCAGTTCGTCGACGGCGACTGCGAGCTCGCCCCGGGCTGGCTCGACGCCGGAATGGACGCGCTGGCCGCGGCGCCGCGGGTCGGCGCGGTGTTTGGGCGAAGGCGCGAGCGCTTTCCCGACGCCACCATCTACAACCGGCTGTGCGACCAAGAGTGGGACGGCCCCGCCGGTCCGCAGGACAGCTGTGCGGGCGACGTGTTGATGCGCGTCGCCGCCTTCCGCGATGGCGAAGGCTATCGCGACGATCTGATCGCCGGGGAGGAAGCGGACCTGTGCCACCGGATACGCGCCCATGGGTGGACGATCCTGCGCATCGACGCCGAGATGACGCGGCACGACGCCGCGATGACTCGCGCGGCGCAATGGTGGCAGCGCAATCGCCGCAGCGGCCACGCCCGCGCGCAGGCCTGGCAGCGGCGCGGCCGCGACGATCCGCGCCTGCTGAGGCCGGTGGTCAGCAACCTGTGGTGGGCGCTGCCGGTGGCGTGGCCGCTGTGGCCGTGGCTGTGGTGGCGCGTCTTCCGCCGCACCGACGCGCTGTTCGCCACGCACATCGTGCTGGGCAAGCTGCCGCATTGCGCCGGACAGATCGGCTTCTGGTGGTCGCGGGCGCGCGCCCGGACGACCAGGCTGATCGAGTATAAGTGACGGCCCGCCATGGTGAAATGGCACCACCGATTCAGCGATATTGGAAGCGGTACGACGCGGGCATAGACAAGGTCCTCGAGAAGAACGCCTTCACGACATCGACGAGAGCGTCGCTCCAGAAGCGACGCGGACAACCGGCGGCGCCGCGGCGACGCGCGCCGGCGAGAGGGGGATTGTCATGCCGATCACGCCGTCTTTGCCCGCAGACCTTGCCACGGCGAACCCGTCGTGAACGCCACGCCGACCTGTGTCCTGCTGGGCGAGGAAGCGCTCGCGATCCCCTGCGGCGAGGCGCTGCTGGCGCGGCGATGGTCGATCGCCACCATGGTGTCGCGCGATCCGGCGGTGCGGCGCTGGGCCGGCGAGCACGGCATCCCGGTCGTCGACCGCGCGAGCGCGCTGGTCGAGGACGCCGCCGCGCCGCAGCGGGTCGACTATCTCTTCAGCATCACGAACCTTACCGTGCTGCCGGCGGAAGTGCTCGCGCTGGCGCGACGAGACGCGATCAATTTCCACGACGGTCCGCTGCCGGGCTATGCCGGCCTCAACGCCCCGGCCTGGGCGTTGTGGCACGGCGAGACTCGGCATGGCGTGACCTGGCACCGCATGACGGCGCAGGTCGATCGCGGCGACATCCTAGCGACGCGCGCGATCGGGATCGAGCGCGAGGACACGGCACTGACGCTCAACGCCAAGTGCTTCGCCGCCGGGATCGAGAGCTTCGACGAGTTGGTCGAGCGCCTGGTCGCCGGCACGATCCGCGCCACCGCGCAGGCGGACGGACCTGGCCGGTATTTCGGCCGCGACGCCCGTCCGCCCGCCGGCGGACTGATCGACTGGACCGAGCCGGGCGCGACCGTAGTCCGGCGCGTGCGCGCGCTGGATTTCGGCCACCACGCCAACCCGCTGGGCACGGCCAAGGTATCCGTCGACGGCAGGTTGCGGATCGTCCGCGCGCTGACGGCGACCGACCGCCCGTCCGACGCCTCGCCGGGGACGATCGTCTCCGCGACGGCGGACCGGATCGTGGTCGCCACCGCCACGACCGACGTCGCCATCGGCGGCCTCGCCGCGCTCGACGGTACGCCGCTCGACCTCGCGGCGGCGATCGTCACCCGCGACGGCACGCGCGCCGACAGGTTCGACGCGATCGATCCGGCGAGGCGGCAGTGGATCGGCGAGGCGGACGCCATGGTGGCGCGACACGAGCCGTTCTGGCGACGCCGGCTGGCGGAGGCGCAGCCCGTTCACCTTCCGCAGATGCGCGCCTCCGCTCTCGCCGGCGGCGAGGTCGCGGCGCTCGACCGGCCGCGCGCCCCCGTCGCCGCGATCGACGTCGTTGCCGCCGCCTGCTGCGCGTTCGCACGACTGGTGCAGCGGCAGGAGGTGACGGTCGGCTTCACCAACCCGGTCATGGCCGCACAATTCGCCGGGCTGGAGGCGCATGTCGCGCCGCAGGTTCCGCTCTCGATGCGGATCGCCTTCGACCAGG
Source organism: Sphingomonas corticis (assembly GCF_012035195.1). GTDB lineage: Bacteria > Pseudomonadota > Alphaproteobacteria > Sphingomonadales > Sphingomonadaceae > Sphingomonas > Sphingomonas corticis. The sequence continues at coordinate 449,457 of NZ_JAAVJH010000002.1, read as the reverse complement.
GCTTCGCCGCCGCGCGCGCCGCGGTGGCCGCCGCGATCCGCGAGGCGCATCGCCGCATCGGCTTCGCAGCGGACCTTCCCGCCCGCATGCCCGAACGACCCGCGACCGTGATGCCCGTCGCGGTCGTGGTGGTGGACGCGCTGGATCACGCAGGCGCCCTGCCGGGTGCCGCGGTGACACTGGCGGTCCACGCCGACGGCGGCGCCTGTCGCTGGCTGTTCGATCCCGCGCGCATCGACGCGGTCGACGTGGCGGCGTTGCACGCGCAGGTGACGGTGCTGCTGGACACCGCGCTGACCGATCCGTCGCGACCCGTGTCGACGCTGCCGCTGCTGGACGACGCCGCGCGGCGGCGGATCGTGGAGGAGTGGAACGCGACGGAGGCACCGTGGCGCGACGACGCCTGCGTGCACGATCTGATCGCCGAGCAGGTGGCGCGCACGCCGAATGCCACGGCCGTGATCTGCGGCGAGCGGTCGCTCACCTATGCCGAGCTGGAAGCCCGCGCGAACCGGCTGGCGCGGCGGCTGGTGCGGCACGGCGTGGGGCCGGACGTGCTGGTGGGATTGTTCATGGAGCGCAGCGCCGACCTTCCGGTGGCGCTCCTCGCCGTCCACAAGGCCGGCGGCGCCTATGTCCCGCTGGATCCGGACTATCCGGCGGACCGGATCGCCTTCATGATCGCGGACGCGCGCATGCCCGTGTTGCTGACCACCGGGCATGTGCGCGACCGGCTGCCGGCCAGCGACGCGGTCGTGATCGCGGTCGACGCCGACTGGGCATCGATCGCCGAACATCCCGCGACGCCGCTGGCGGGTCGCGAGACGCCGGCGAACCTCGCCTACGCCATCTACACCTCGGGATCGACGGGAACGCCCAAGGGCGTGCTGGTGGAGCATCGCAACGTCGTCAATTTCTTCGCCGGCATGGACGCGCGCGTTCCCGCGCCCGGCGTATGGCTGGCCGTGACGAGCCTCAGCTTCGACATTTCCGTGCTGGAACTGTGCTGGACGCTGACCCGCGGGTTCACCGTCGTCGTCGCCACCGGGGACCTGACCGCCGCGGTCGGCCCCGCGCCGCGCGACGCGACCGAGTTCAGCCTGTTCTACTTCGCCAGCGACGCGGGCGAGGATCGGCAGGACCGCTACCGCCTGCTGCTGGAGGGCGCGCGCTTCGCCGACCGGGCGGGCTTCGCCGCGGTGTGGACGCCGGAGCGGCACTTCCACGCGTTCGGCGGCCTTTATCCCAACCCCTCGGTGACCGGCGCTGCGGTCGCCGCGGTGACGCAGCGCGTGGGAATCCGCGCCGGCAGCGTCGTCCTGCCGCTGCACCACCCCGCTCGCGTGGCGGAGGAATGGGCAGTGGTGGACAACATCTCGGGCGGGCGCGTCGGCCTCTCCTTCGCCTCGGGCTGGCAACCCGACGATTTCGCGCTGCGGCCGGAGAACTTCGCCGAGGCGAAGCAGGTGATGATGCGCGACATCGACGTCGTCCGCCGCCTGTGGCGCGGCGAGGCGATGTCCTTTCCCGGCGCGCTCGACGCTCCGGTGGAGGTGCGCACGCTGCCGCGCCCGGTGCAGGCGGAGCTGCCGTTCTGGCTGACCGCGGCGGGCAACATCGACACGTTCCGTGCCGCGGGTCGCGCGGGCGGTTACCTGCTCACCCACCTTCTCGGGCAGACGATGGAGGAGCTGCGCGACAAGCTGGCCGCGTATCGCGAGAGCTGGCGCGAGGCGGGGCATCGCGGAACGCCGCGCGCCACGCTGATGCTGCACAGCTTCGTCGGCGCGGACCGCGACGCGGTGAAGGCACTCGTGCGCGGGCCGCTGACCGACTATCTGCGCAGCTCTGCCAGCCTGATCCGCCAGCACGCCTGGTCGTTCCCCGCGTTCCGCCGCCGCACCGGCATGGGCGCGGACGGCGTCGACCTCGCCGGATTGTCCGACGGCGAGATGGCGGCGCTGCTCGACCACGCCTTCGAGCGCTATTTCGAGGAGAGCGGCCTGTTCGGCACGCCCGAGGATTGCTGCGCCGTCGTCGAGCGGGCGGAGCGCGCCGGCGTGGACGAGATCGCGTGCCTGATCGACTTCGGCGTGGCGCCCGACGTGGTGCTGGATCACCTGCCCTGGCTCGACCGAGTGCGCGCGGAAGCGGCGGAGCGGGCGACCCGCGCGCAGGGATCGTCGCTGGCCGCGCTGATGCGCCGCCACGGGGTGACGCATCTGCAATGCACGCCGTCGATGGCGCGCATGATGATCGACGGCGGGCTCGCCGCCTCCACCTTCGGCCAGCTGACCGCGCTGATGGTGGGCGGGGAGGCGCTGCCCCCCTCGCTCGCCGCCGAGCTGGCGGCCGTGACGGGCGGCACGCTGATGAACATGTACGGTCCGACGGAGACGACGATCTGGTCCGCGACGGACCGCATCGGCGTGGACGGCGTGGTCACGCTGGGCCGGCCGCTCGCGAACCAGCGGGTGTACGTGCTGGATGGGTGCGGCCAGCCGACGCCCGTGGGCATTCCCGGCGAGATCGTGATCGCCGGTCACGGCGTCACGCGCGGTTATCTCGACCGGCCGGCGCTGACCGCGGAGCGGTTCGTCGCCGATCCGTTCGTCGCCGGGGAGCGCGCGTACCGCACCGGGGACCTCGGCCGGTTCCGCTCCGACGGGCGGATCGACTTCCTCGGCCGGCTGGATCACCAGGTGAAGATCCGCGGGCACCGGATCGAACTCGGCGAGATCGAAGCGGCGCTCTCCGCGCTCGACGACGTGGCGCAGGCGATCGTCACGGCGCGGGACGGCGGGGCCGGCGACGCGCGGCTGTGCGCCTATGTCGTGCCGGCGACCGGCGCCATGCCGACGCCCGGCGAGGTGCGCGAGCGGCTGCGTGCCCGGCTGCCGGACGCCATGATCCCCTCGCACGTCGTCGTCCTTTCCGCCTTTCCGCAAACACCCAACGGCAAGGTCGACCGCGCTGCGCTCCCCGCGCCCGAAGCGGTCGTCGCGGTCGCGCCCGCGGCGTTCGTCGCGCCGGCGGAGGGGATGCAGGCGCAGATCGCGAGCCTGTGGTGCGACGTGCTCAAGTTGGCGGACGTGGGCGCGACGGACAATTTCTTCGACCTGGGCGGGCATTCGCTGCTGGCCGTGCAGCTGCACCGGCGGCTGCGCGCGGAGGTCGCGCCGGCGCTGACGATCACCGACATCTTCCGCTTCCCCACCGTGGCGGCGCTGGCGGCCCACCTCGACGACGGCGGCCGAGCCGAGGCCGCCGCGGCCGACGCGGTGCAGCGCCGTGCCGCCGGACGCCTGGCGGCGCTGGGGCAGCGTCGCGGCGCGCCGACGCGCGCGATCGAACGGAGCTGAGCCGATGTTCCTCAGCCCCGACCCATTCGACGGCGGCGCCGCCGCCGAGACGGATATCGCCATCGTCGGCATGGCCGGGCGCTTCCCCGGCGCGCCCGACCTGCGCACCTACTGGCGCAACCTGCGCGAGGGCGTCGAGTCGGTGGTCGCCTTCACGCCCGAGGAACTGCTGGCCGCGGGCGTGTCCAAATCCGTCCTCGCCGATCCCGACTACGTGCGCGCGGGCGCGCCGCTCGCCGACATGGAGATGTTCGATCCCGCGCTGTTCGGCCTGAGCCCGCGCGAAGCGGCCATCATGGACCCGCAGCACCGCCATTTCCTCGAATGCGCGTGGGAGGCGATCGAGGACGCGGGCTACGACGTCGGCCGCTTCGCCGGGCCGATCGGCGTGTTCGGCGGGTCGGGACACAATGCCTATTTCGCGTCCAACCTCCTCACCAACACGGACCTCGTCCGCTCGGCAGGCCTCTTCCTCCTGCGCCATACCGGCAACGACAAGGACTTTCTGACGACCCGGGTGTCCTACCTGCTCGACCTCAAGGGACCCAGCGTCGCGGTGCAGACCGCCTGCTCCACCTCGCTGGTGGCGGTGCACATGGCGGCGCAGAGCCTGTTGTCGCAGGAGTGCGATCTGGCGCTCGCCGGTGGCGTCACGATCGAGCTGCCGCATCGCCGCGGCTACCTGCGCGAGGAAGGCGGGATCCTGTCGCCCGACGGCCACTGCCGGCCGTTCGACCGCGCCTCGCAGGGCACGGTCTTCGGCAGCGGCGTGGGCATCGTCGTCTTGCAGCGGCTGCGCGACGCGATCGAGTGCGGCAGCCACATCTACGCCGTCGTGAAGGGCACCGCGGTCAACAACGACGGATCGGGCAAGGTCGGCTATCTCGCGCCCAGCGTCGACGGACAGGCGCACGTCATCCTCGAGGCGCTGACCATGGCAGGCGCCACGCCCGACACGATCGGCTACGTCGAGGCGCACGGCACCGGCACCCCGGTGGGCGACCCGATCGAGGTGTCCGCGCTGACCCAGGCGTTCCGCCGCGGGACCGATGCGGAGGGGTTCTGTGCGATCGGGTCGGTGAAGGGCAACATCGGCCACACCGACACCGCGGCCGGCGTCGCCGGGCTCATCAAGGTGGCGCTGTCGCTGCACCACGGCGAACTGCCGCCGACGCTGCATTATCAGGCCCCCAACGAGGCGTGCGGATTCGATCACAGCCCGTTCTTCGTCGCGGACCGGTTGCGTCCCTGGCCGGCCACGGCGGGCGGGGGCCCGCGCCGCGCCGGCGTCAGCTCGCTGGGCGTGGGCGGGACCAACGCCCATGTCGTCCTCCAGGAGGCGCCGCCGCGCCGCCGCACGGTCCCCGCCGCCGGGCCGCACCTGCTGGTGCTGTCGGCAGCGAGCGAGACCGCGCTGGCGGCCAACGCGCAGGCGCTGGCGGCGCATCTCGCCGCCGAACCCGCGCTGCCGCTCGGCGACGTCGCCTACACGCTGCAGGTCGGGCGCCGCCCGCTCCCCTTCCGCCGCACGCTGGTGGCGGCGGACGCCGAGGAAGCCATCGCCGCGCTGTCGGGTACGGCACCCGAGCGCGCGTTCGCCGGTCGCGCTTCCGCCGCCCGCACGGTCGCCTTCCTGTTCGCGGGCGGGGGCGCCCAGCATCCCGGCATGGGCCGCGACCTGTACGAGGCCGAGCCGGCCTACCGCGAGGCGCTGGACCGCTGCCTGGCGATCCTGCGCGACCGCTGCGACCTCGACATAAGCGCTGCGATCCATCCGCGCGCGGGCGACGAGGAAGCCGCCGCGGCCGCGCTGGAGCGTCCGTCCATCGGTCTGCCCGCGCTGTTCGCCGCGCAATATGCGCAGGCCAGCCTGTGGCGCGCCTGGGGCGTGGTGCCCAGCGGCATGATCGGCCACAGCATGGGCGAATATGTCGCGGCGCACCTCGCCGGCGTCTTCGACCTCGCCGACGCGCTCCGCCTGGTCCACCTGCGCGGACAGCTGTTCGAGAGCATGCCGCCCGGCGCGATGCTGAGCGTGCCCATGTCCGCCGACGAACTGTCGCCGCTGATCCACGCCGACCTGTCGGTGGCCGCGATCAACGGCGTGCGGTCCACCGTCGTGTCCGGCCCGCACGACGCGATCGCGGCGCTGCGGCGCGAGCTGGAGGCGATGGAAACCCCCACCGCCCTGCTGCGCATCGCGGTGGCGGCGCATTCGGCCATGCTCGACCCCATACTTGCCCCGTTCGGCGCGTTCCTGTCGACCATCGCGTTCCGCGCGCCCACCATCCCCTTCGTCTCCAGCCTGACCGGCACCTGGATCACGCCCGCGCAGGCGCAGGACCCCGCCTATTGGGTGCGCCACCTGCGCGAGCCGGTGGCGTTCCACGCCGGGCTCGCGCAATTGCTGAAGGACGGCGAGCGCGACCTGCTGGAGGTCGGCCCCGGGCGCGTGCTGACCGGGCTGGCGCGGCAACATCCCGATCGCGGCGCCGCGCAGTCGGTGTTCACCTCCTCCCGCCATCCCGACGACGGCGGCTCGGACAAGGCGCACATGTTGGACGCCCTGGGCCGGCTGTGGGCGGTGGGCGCGCCGGTGTCGTTTGGCTTCCTGCAGGACGACCGCGGCGGCGCGCGCGTGCCGCTCCCCACCTATCGCTTCGACCACCAGCGTTACTGGATCGAGCCGGGCAGCGGCGCGCAGGACGCGATCGAGGCGCGTGCCGATCCGCTCGCGCGGCGGCCCGCCATCACCGATTGGCTGCATCGCCCGACCTGGCGGCAGACGCCCGACCAACCCGCGGAGGCGTGCGACAAGCGACTGCTGCTGTTCGCGGACGATGCCGGCGTGGCGGACGCGATGGCGGAGGCGAGGCGCGCGGACGGCGGCGACGCCATCCGCGTGCGCCGCGGGCGCGCCTATCGCCGGATCGGACCCGACGAGTTCGCGATCGATCCGACGGCACCCGACCAATATGCGCGGCTGCTCGCCGCACTGGCGGCGGAAGGACGCGTGCCGCAGCATGTCTGCCATGCCTGGTCGGTCGATCCCGCCGCCCGTCGCGGCGATCCGCTGCGCGAGGCGGACCGCGCGCAGCGCGACGGCTTCGCCAGCCTGCTGTTCCTGGCTCAGGCGATCGGGCGGGAGGACCTGTCGGACCCGATCGACCTCGTCGTGCTGTCCACCGACCTCCAGCGCGTCTGCGGCGAGGCACAGGTGGTGGCGGCGAAGGCGACGCTGCTCGGCCCGTGCCGCGTCATTCCGCGCGAATATCCCACGGTCCGCGCCCGCAGCGTCGACGTCGTGCTGCCGCCCGCCGGCTCGCCGCAGCGCTCCCGGCTGGTGCGGGCGGTACTGGCGGAGTTCGACGCCGCCGACCGCGACGAGGCCGTCGCGCTGCGCAACGGCGCGCGCTGGGTCCAGCGGATCGAGCGGCTCGATGCTCCGCTCGCGAGGGGCAGCACCGCGCTGCGGCAGAACGGCTGCTACCTCGTCACCGGCGGACTGGGCGGGCTGGCGCTCGACCTGGCGCGGCACCTGGCGGAGACCGGGCAGGCGCGGATCGCGCTGGTGACGCGGCGCAAGCTGCCGCCGCGTGCGCAGTGGCTGGCGATCCTGGCGGGCGATGCGGACGCGCGCACCTGCGACCGGATCCGCCGCATCCTGGCGATCGAGAAGGCCGGCGGCACGGTCCTGATCCTGGAGGCCGACGTGACCGATCCGGTGGCGATGCGGCGCGCCGTGAAGGCGACCCGGCGTCGGTTCGGCCCGATCCACGGCGTGTTCCACACCGCCGGCGTGCTGGCCGACGGCGTCATCCAGACCAAGGACGCCGCCGCCGCCGCCGCCACGCTGGCGCCCAAGGTGCGCGGGACGCTGGTGCTGCACGGAGCGCTCGCCGGCGAGCGGCCCGACTTCACGATGCTGTTCGCCTCCGTCAGCGCGATGCTGGGCGCCGCGGGGCAGGTGGACTATGCCGCGGCCAACGCGTTCCTCGACGCGTGGGCGCAGGGCTGCGACGACGGTGCGATGGGCCATGTCGTGGCGGTGGACTGGAGCCAGTGGCGCGAGATCGGCATGGCCGCCGCGCTGGCGAAGGCCGCTGCCGGCCTGCCGGACGACGCCGGGCGCCGAGTGGCGCACCCGCTGCTCGATCGTTGCCTGCACGAGGAGCCCGGCGCGCGCACCTACGCGACCGCCTTCGCCCCGGCGCGCCATTGGCTGCTGGACGAGCATCGCACGGCGGGTGGCGGCGCGCTGATCCCCGGTACGGGCTTCCTCGAGATCGCGCGTGCCGCCGCGGCGGACGCCGGGATGTCGGGACCGGTGGAATTGTCCGACGTGCTGTTCCTCGCCCCGTTCGAGGTCGACGACGGCGAGGAGCGGGTGCTGACCGCCGAACTGCGACGCGAGGAGGGCGGCGATGCGTGGTGTTTCGCGCTGGCCAGCGCGGGCGCCGATGCGGGTGCGACGACGGTGCACGTGCGCGGCACGATCCGGCCGGTACCCGGCGATGACGAATGCGCCGCGCCGCTGTCGATCCCGGCGATTCGTGCACGCTGCGGCCGTCGATCGGGCACGCCCGACGCCGGTCCGCACATGCAATTCGGTCCGCGCTGGGCGAGCGTCGGCGGGATCGACCACGGCGAGGGAGAGGCGCTGATCGAGCTCGACCCGCCCGCCGCCGTGGCGAAGGATCCCGCGGCGCTCGCGATCCACCCCGCCTTGTTCGACATGGCCACCGCTGGCGCGCAGGCGCTGATGCCGGGCTTCAGCCCCGCCGACGACTTCTTCGTTCCCGCCTCCTACGGCCGGGTCGTCCTGTTCGGCGCGATCGCCGGGCCGATGTTCAGCCACGTCCGCCTGCGCGGCGACGCCGGCGACCGCGACGTGGCGGTCTACGACGTCATCGTCACCGATCGCGACGGCCGCGTGCTTGCGCAGGTCCACGACTTCACCATGGTCCGGCTGCGCGACCGGGCGCTGCTGACCCGGTCGGGCCGGCCCAGGGCCAGGGCAGGGGGAGCGGTGGCGCGCGGCTACGCCGCCGGCATCGCTCCGGCCGAGGGAATGGCGGTGGTGGACCTCCTGCTCGACGCCGGCCTCGGCCCGCAGGTGATCGTATCGCCACAGGATTTCGCGGTGGTGCTGGCCGAGGCGCGCGCGCCGGTCGTACGGGCAGGCGCCCGGCGTGCGGCGATCACGGACGGCGACACGGACGCGGGCGCCATGACGGCCGCGGAACGCACCGTCGCACAGCTGTTCGAGGAATTGCTGGGCATCGACGGTGTCGGTCGGAACGACGATTTCTTCGACCTGGGTGGACACTCGCTTGTCGCGGTGCAGTTCGTGAACAAGCTGCGCAAGCGGACCGGCACCTCGCTTCCCGCCACGGCGCTGGTCGCCGATCCTACGGTGGCGGCGATCGCGGCGCTGCTCGATCCGCAGGACGACGACGGCGCCGGCGCGGACCTTCCCGCGCCCGTGCCCGGCGCTTCCTGCGCCCAGGCGGGCGGGGCGGCGGTCCTCATCACGCCCGGAAAGGCGCGGACCCCGCTGTTCCTCGTCCACGACGGCCTCGGCGAGATCCTGCTGTACCGCACGCTCGCGACGCGCTTCGCCGCCAGTCGCCCGGTCTACGGCCTGGCGCCGGCGCGGCGCGCCGACGGCGGCCTGATCGACGTCGCCATCCCCGCCATGGCCGCCGCGCACCTGGCGAAGATGCGGCGGGTGCAGCCGAACGGGCCGTATCTGGTGGCGGGGCTGTGCGCGGGCGGGGTGATCGCGGTGGAGATCGCGCGCCAGCTGGAGGAGGCCGGCGACCACGCCGCCTTCGTCGGCATCATCGACGCCGCGGACGTGGCCGCGCGCGAGCGCCCCTTCTTCGTCGCGCGCGCGCGGTGGCGGCGCTTCGTCGCGGCGGCGTCGGGCGGCGACGGGGCCGCGATCCGCCGGCTGGCGGGCAAGGTAGGCGGCCTGATCGCTTATGAGCGTCGCCGCCGCGCGGAGGAGCGGACGGCACGTCGCGGCGTGGCGGCGCTGCTGAGCACGCCGGCGCGGGCCGAGCCGGCGACGCAGGCGGACGCGGCCGCCATGCCCTTCCTGGACGTGTACAAGGTCGCGCATCGCACGCATCGACCGCGGGGCATGCTGCGACACGGTGTCGCGATCCTCTATCGGGCGAGCGCGGGCAGCGGCGCCGCCGACGACATGCCCTTCTTCGAGCAGTTCGAGGACGAGGCGCTCGGCTGGAACCGGCGGGTCGAGCGCGGCGTGGCGGTGGTCGTCGTCGGCGGCGGCCATGTGACGGCCTTGCAGGAGCCGCACGTCGACGCCCTCGCACGCGCGATGCGCGAGGCCATCGATCGTGTCGACCACGGTCCCGAAATTGCGACCCCGCCGCCGACGTCGTGCGGGCATGCGGTCGCGGCGCCATGCGTGGAGGTGGCGGCGTGACCGGACACCCCTCGCCGATGCTGGTCGTCATCGTCAACTATCGCACCGGGAAACTGGTGATCGACTGTCTGCAGAGCCTGTCGGACGAGGTCGCCGCCGGGGAGGATCTGCACGTAACCGTCGTCGACAACGCGTCGCCCGATGGATCCGGCGAGGAGATCGCGCGCGCGATCGTGGCGCGCGGCTGGTCGGGTTGGGCGAGCGTGCGGCGCGCGCCCGTGAACGGCGGGTTCGCCTATGGCAACAACCTGGCGCTGCGCGAGTGGCTGGACGCCACCGCCGGCCGGCCGGGACAACTCGCCTGGCTGCTCAATCCCGACACGGTCGTCCACCCCGGCGCCTGCGTCGCGATCCGCGCCTTCTTCGCGCAGCATCCCGACGCCGGGGTGATCGGCACCGCGATCGACGACGATCGCGGCGCGCGGTGGCCCTACGCCTTCCGCTTTCCCTCCATCTGGGCGGAGATCGAGAGCGCGATCCGCCTGGGCTGGCTCAGCCGCCGGCTGACGCACCGCGCCGTGCTGCACCGGATGGACGAGCAGCCCCGCCGCGTCGACTGGGTGTCGGGCGCGAGCGCCATCGTCCGCCGGGAGGTGTTCGACGGCGCCGGGCTGCTGGACGAAGGCTATTTCCTCTACTTCGAGGAAACGGATTTCTTCCGCGCGGTCGCCCGGCTCGGCTGGCCGTGCTGGTACGTGCCGCAGGCCCGGGTCGTCCATATCGCGGGACAGAGCACCGGGGTGACGGCGAGCGACGCCGCCGGGCGGCGGGTGCCGGCGTATTGGTTCGCTTCCCGCCGACGCTACTACGTCAAGAACCACGGCCGCATCTTCGCGATCGTGGCGGATGCCATCGCGATCCTCGGCCTGTGTCAGTGGCGGCTGCGCTGCGCGGTGCGCGGCAAGGCGCATGGCGGGGCGCCGCACTTCCTGCGCGACCTCATCCGACAGTCCGCGCTGTTCCATCGCGATATCACCGCGAACGACCGGCTGCACGCGGCCCCGCCCGGCCCGGCCCGGGTGCGCCCCGCCTGACCGCCCCCGCCACCGGCCCCATCCGACATGACGATCGCCCGCTGCGACACCGACGCGCCGGTCGCGCTGTGGATCGTCGACCTGGCGGACATTGCCCCCGCCGGGGCTGTCGCCACCCTGTCATCCGCCGAGCTGGCGAGAGCGGCCCGCTTCCGTGCGGAAGCCGACCGGCGGCGCTACATGGCGGCGCACGCGGCGCTGCGACGGTTGATCGCCGACGCAGTCGCCGCCTCGCCCTCGCGCCTGGACTTCATCGCCGATGCGCGGGGAAAGCCGCGCGTGAGCGGGTATCGCGAGATCCACTTCAGCCTGAGTTACGCCGTCGACCGCGCCGTCGTCGGTCTGTCCACGGCCGGCGCCATCGGCGTCGACATGGAAGCGTGCCGCCCCATCGCGGACGCCGACGAGCTCGCCCGGCTGCACTTCAGCGCGTCCGAGACGGCTGCGCTCGACCGCGTTTCGCCGGCGGACCGGAGCCGCGCGTTTCTTCGTGGCTGGACGCGGAAGGAAGCGTGCCTGAAGGCGATCGGCACCGGATTGTCGCTTCCCGCGGCCAGCTTCACCTGCGCGATCGATCACGACCGCCGCCGCGTGACGATCCAAGACGTGGGCGTGCCGCGGACCGTGGAGGTGGCGAGCGTCGCGTTGCCGGCGGCGGACACGCTGCTGGCATGGGCGCTGGTCCGCGAGTGAAGAACATCCGGTGCAGCAATGCTCGAATTGCGCGGCGGATACGCCGATCGAAGACGGCACCCATGTAAATAACAAGTGTTGCTACCTCACGCGATCGATTCGCGAGTATTTACAATCGACACATCCCATTTAGGGTCGGATACGCCCCGACCGGTCTCGTCCGCCCTCCGTGCATATTGTATAGAAACGACAATCCTGGCATTTGCACTTCACGAGCCTTCGACACGGCCGCTGCATCATCCTAACAAACGTGTAAATTTCGGCGCGAAAATAACACAGGTTGGAAAGGTTCCCTGTTTAACCTTGCGGTGTTGCTGGACAATTTTTTGATCCACGGGTAATTCTCTTACATATCGATGGTCAGTCCGAATGGGCATTCGCGATCCGGCCGTCGTCGTAGAGGGTCGCACATCCGCTGCCGCCTCGGACGCCGAGAAGGCGCCGGCAGGCAATCATACGCCGCATGGGGAAAGATGCGGCGTCACGCGAACGGGGGTACATGATGTCCTACGCTACGACGGTTGCCATCTCTCACCTGACATCGAGAGAATCCGAGGTTCTCCGCCTGGTCGCCAACGGGCGATCGGCCAAGGAGGTCGCCCTCGAACTCAGCATCGCACCCTGTACCGTCGAGCGGCACATCGAGAACGTGCGCCTGAAGACACGCACGCGCAATCGCGCGCACATGATCGCGGTCGTCCTGCAGGACGGGTGGCTCGCCTCCGCGCCGGTGGCGGTGGGCTGATCGTCGGCGGATCGCGTCGGTCGCGGCTGCGCGCGGAGCGTCAGGTGTCGGCCCAGCGCCGCAGCAGGTTGTGGTACACGCCGGTCAGCTGGATCACCGCGGCATCGCCCTGCCCGCGGTCGGCGGCCACCGCCTGGACCCCGCGATCGAGGTCGAACAGCAGGCGGCGGGCGCCGTCGTCTCGCACCATCGACTGGATCCAGAAGAAGCTCGCCACCCGCGCGCCGCGCGTCACCGGTTCGACGCGGTGCAGGCTGGAGGCGGGATAGAGCACCAGGTGGCCGGCCGGCAGCTTCACCCGATGCTCGCCGAACTGATCCTCGATCACCAGCTCGCCGCCATCGTAATCTTCGGGCGCGGCGAGGAAGAGCGTCGCCGACAGGTCGCTGCGGATGCGGAAGTCGGTACCGCGCCGGATCCGCACGGCATTGTCGACGTGCATCCCGAACGCCTGCCCGCCCGCGTAGCGGTTGAACAGCGGCGGAAAGACCTTCAGCGGCAGGGCCGCCGCGACGAACAGGGGCGTGCGGCCCAGCGCGTCGAGCACCAGCGCCCCCGCTGCCCGCGCCGCCTCGCCGTCCTCGGGCAATTGCTCGTTGCGCTTGGCGAGCGCGGATTGCGCGCCGGAGGTGACGTTGCCGTCGACCCACGCCGCCGGATCGATGACGCCCCGCACGCGCGCCACCGCCGCGGCGTCCAGCACGTCGGGAATGGCGATCAGCATGGCATGGCCTTCATCCGTCTCCTCCCCGCCGGGACGGGCGGGGAGAAGTAGCGCGGTCAGAAGTTGTAGAACAGGCTCAACACCGCCTGGCGGCGATCGCCCGGCGTCGCCCAGCCGGTCGCGTTGCGGATGCCCGTGAAATACCTCTCGTCGGTGAAGTTCTGCACATTCACCTGCGCGGTCAGGCCGTTCGGGAAACTGTATGCCAGATAGGCACGGTGGATCAGGAACTCGCCGGCACGCTCCTGCCCTGCCGTCAGCGTGGCGGCGTTGAGGGCGAAGTCGTTCTGGTAGGTAAGGCCGTAGCCCACCTCGAGCCCGAACGGCAGCTTGTACGTGGTGAACAGGCTGCCCGAATGCTCCGGCGTCTGCAGCAGTGCGGTGCCGCGCTGGGGATCGGGAACGGCGACCGAATTGCCGCAGGGATTGTTGGTCGCCGTTCCGTTGCCCGGCGCGGCGAGGCAGCGATCGGACACCGACTGGAGCACCGTGCCGTCGAGGTAGGTGTAATTGGCAAAGATCGTCCAGGCCGGTGTGACGTTGCCGGACAGGCCCAACGCGATGCCGTCCACTCGGCTGCGCCCGTCCAGCACCTGCGTCGCGGTCGGCAGCGCAGGATCGTTCGAATTGACGCGGAAATTGGTGCGCTCGTTGCGGAACACCGCGGCGGTCACTTCCAGCCGGCGGCCGAACAGCCCCGCCTTGATCCCCGCCTCGTAATTGCGCGCGGTTTCCGGGGCCACCTGGCACGGATCGAAGCTGACGTTCTGCCCGCCGACCACTGCGCTGCTCGCCGCGCCGCAGCCCAGCCGCACCGTGGCCGAGGAGGGCGTCTTCGCATTGCCGTAGCCGGCGTAGATGCTGACGTCCTGCACCGGATGGAACACCGCGCCGACGCGATAGGAGAACAGTTTCTCGCGGCTGACCTGCGGCGCCTGCGCCGCGGCGGTCAGCTGCGTGCTGCCCGGCGGCACGATCTGCAACGGCAGCGCGCGGAAACGCGCCTCCTGAAATTCCCAGCGGACGCCGCCGTTCAGCTCGAAGAAGCGGCCGAGTTCCAGCGTGTCGAAGGCATAGACGGCGATGTTGCGCGTCTCCGACGTGGATTGCGCAGTCACGGTGCGGTTCACCGGCCCGGTCCACATGGTGTTCGGATTGGCGATCTCGATCGGCGGTGCGATCAGCGCCTGGCCGGCGGCGTTGCGCAGCAGCGAGGCGGTGGTGATGGCGTAATCCTCCACCTGCACCTGCACGCCGACGTTGGCGACGTTGCGTGTCCCCCCGCGCTCGCCCGTCTCCAGCCGGAGGTCGGTCTGATTGGCCAGCAGCTGGTTCTCCTGCTCGCGCACCAGCCCGCGCGGGCCGTTGGGCTGGAAGAAGCCGCGCGCGACCGGGATCGTCACCGAATTGGTGCCGGGGCGATAGACGCCGCCAAGGTCGACGACGTTGCTGAACACCGCCTCACAGGCGCCCCCCGTTGGGGTGCGCCCGGTTGCAGCCAGGCAGTAGGTGCCCTGCGGCGCGCTGGTGACGGTATTCTGCCCGACGCGCTGCCACCGCGTGAGATTGCGGACCGACAGCTGCTCGTTCACCTCGTGCCGGAAGGTGGCGGTCAGGCGGTCGACCGTGGTATCCTGGCGGTCGAGGTTGCGGATGCCAAAATAGTCGCTGCGGTCGACGCCCGGCAGCTCGCCGTCGTAGAGCGCGTTGACGTAGAAGGGCACGCCATAGGCGGGCGTGTTGCGGTCCTCCTGATGGACATAGGCGATGGTCAGGCTGGTCGGCCCCGCCATGCCGATCGTCACCGCGGGCGCGATGCCCCAACGCTCGAACTTCTCCACGTCGCGGCCGGGCACGTCGTTGTGGTGATAGGCGCCGTTCAGGCGCACCGCGACCAGGTCGGACACGCGCACGTTCGAATCGATCGCGCCGCGATAGTATCGATCGGTGCCGACCGCGCCCTGCGCGATCGTCAGCGTCTCCGGCGTGGGCACCTTGCTGACCAGGTTGATCGTGCCGCCGACGCTGCCCGATCCGTTGAAGACCGAGTTGGCGCCGTTGTAGACTTCGATCTGCTGAAGATTGAACGGATCGGTGCGGCTGTATTGCGCGGAGTCGCGGATGCCGTCGACGGTGATGTCGTTGTTCGCCGAATAGCCGCGCAGGTTGATCGAATCGCCGTAGCCGCCGCCGCCCTCGCCCGCGCCGAAGGTGATGCCGGGGATCGTCTGCAATGCGTCGCGCAGCGTCTGCAGGTTCTGCTTGCGCAGCGTCTGGTCGCTGATGACGGTGACGGTCTGCGGCGTGTCGAGCAGCGGCGCGGTGGCCTTGGGGCTCTCCAGCTCGGCGGTCGGCTGCTCGCGCTTGCCGTTGACGATCACGTCGTCGCGCTCCGCCACGCGATCCTGCGGCGCGCCGGCGCGAGCCGCCGTGGCCGCGTCGGCGGCCGCCGCCGCATGGGCGGGCACGGAGGCGATGAACCCGACGCAGGATAGCGCCAGGAAGCTGGACGTGGTGGACGACATGACAGCGAATCCCCTTTTCCCTTGGGGCTCCGCTATTGCGACCCACTCGCAGTGTCAATGCTATTGCGAGCGACTTGCATCATTGTCGCGCGACTGTGCCAGCAACCATGTGCGCAGCGCGCTCGCGAGATTGGGCGGATCGTCGGCGACGATGCGCAGCGCGTCGACGGCCGCGACCAGCGCGGACAGGGGAAGGCTGCGCGCGCGCGCCGCTTCCTCCAGCCTGGTCCAGAACAGCGGTTCCAGGCTGATCGACGTCGGGTGCCCGGCGATGGTGATGGAACGCTTCACCGGACCGACGAAGCCGCCCGGCGGCGGGTCTAGCCCGGTCACTCGGCGTCGAACAGCGCCGCCAGCTGCTCGATCATCGTGCCGCCCAGCTGCTCGGCATCCATGATCGTCACCGCGCGCGCATAGTAGCGGGTCACGTCGTGGCCGATGCCGATCGCCACCAGTTCGACGGTGGAGCGCTTCTCGATCCAGTCGATCACCTGCCGCAGGTGACGCTCGAGATACGAGCCCGAGTTCACGCTGAGTGTCGAATCGTCCACCGGCGCGCCGTCGGAGATGACCATCAGGATGCGCCGCTCCTCCGGCCGCGCCATCATCCGCGCGTGCGCCCACAACAGCGCCTCGCCGTCGATATTCTCCTTCAGCAGGCCCTCGCGCATCATCAGGCCCAGGTTCGCGCGCGCGCGCCGCCACGGTTCGTCGGCCTTCTTGTAGACGATGTGGCGCACGTCGTTGAGGCGTCCGGGCTGCGGCGGGCGGCCCGCCGCGAGCCACGCCTCGCGGCTCTGCCCGCCCTTCCACGCGCGCGTGGTGAAGCCCAGGATCTCCGTCTTCACGCCGCACCGCTCCAGCGTGCGCGCCAGGATGTCAGCGCTGATCGCCGCGATCGAGATCGGGCGACCGCGCATGGAGCCGGAATTGTCGATCAGCAGCGTGACGATCGTGTCGCGGAACTCGGTGTCGCGCTCCACCTTGTAGCTCAGCGACTGGCCCGGCGAGACGACGACGCGCGCCAGCCGGGCGGCGTCCAGCAGCCCTTCCTCCTGATCGAAGTCCCACGACCGGTTCTGCTGCGCCATCAATCGCCGCTGGAGCCGGTTGGCGAGCTTCGACACCGCGGATTGCAGGTGGACCAGCTGCTGGTCGAGATAGCCGCGCAGCCGCACCAGCTCGTCGGCATCGCACAGGTCGGTCGCGGCGACGATCTCGTCGAACTGCGTCGACCAGATGCGATAGTCGAACTGCGCGTTCAGGTCCGTGGGCGGGCGATTGGGACGCACCGGCTGCATCCCCTCCTCGCCGTCGTCGCCCGGTTCGCCGTCGACATCGTCGAAGTCGTCGCTCTCGACCTCCTGTCCCTCGCCGTCCTGCTCCTCGGCGTCGCGCTCCTGCCCACGCGCCTCGACTTGCGCCTCGCCCTCCCCGCCCTCGCTCTCGCCTTCCTCGTTCTCGCCCTCGTCGCCGCCTTCCTCGCCCTGCTCCTCGCCCTCGCTGTCCTCGCCATCGTCGGGCAGCTGCTCGCCCTCGACCAGCTGGAGGTCCTCCAGCAGCTTGCGCGTCAGCGACTGGAACGCGCGCTGGTCGTCGATCGCCAATTCCAGCGCGGCGAGGTCGGTACGACCGGCGATCCACTCGCGCACCATCGCCAGCCCGCCCTCCGCCGCCGTCGGAGGCGCGACGCCGGTCAGCGCCTCGCGCACCAGCAGCGACAGGGCGGTGGACAGCGGCACCTCGTCGCGCGTGCGGGCGCGCGTGATCGGGTCGGAGCGCAGCCGCACGTCGAGCGCGCTGGCGAGGTTCTCGCCGATCCCGGCGTAGCCGCGGCTGCCCAGCGCCTCCACCCGCGCGAATTCCACCGCGTCGAAGACGGCGCGCGCCGTCGCGTCCGCCGGCGCGGCGCGCGCGTGCAGCGCGGCGTCGTGGAGGCGCAGCCGCAGCGCGAACTGGTCGGCGAACCCGCGCGCCTCCGCCACCTGTTCCGCCGGCAGTGCGCGCGCGGGCATCGGCACCTTCAGGTGCTTGCCCGACTGCGTCGGCGCGTCCGCGGTGAAGGCGAGCTCCACCTCCGGCTCGTCAGCGAGTGCACGGGCGGCGCCGCCGAGAACGGCCTTGAAGCGGTCGAGGGGGGTGTCAGTCGCCATCAGTCATGTCGCTCTCGAGCGCGATCTCCGCCGCGGTGCCCAATGCCGGCACCTCGATGCGAGCGATGTCGAAGACGATCGCACGATCAAGGTCGCCATACTCGTGCCGCAATCTGTTGCCCAATCCGCGCATCTTGCTGAACGGCACGATATCACTCAAGTGATCGGCATCGGCCGGATCGATCTGGATCGTAGCCTCCGTGATCCTCTGCAACAATCGCTCAACGGCAAACAGCGTGCGCTCGCTGGCGAGGAAACCGTCCAGGGTCATCCCGTCCAGAAAGATACCGATGCGACGCGTATCCTCCACGATGTCAAGCATACGCTCTCGCGTGCGCTCAGAAAACATCGACGCGATCCCGCTCAATCGCAGCGAGCAGTCGCGGCCGGCGGCCAGGATCCGACACTAGGTCGACGGGTACGCCGAGCAGCTTGCCAACCCGTTCATCGAGGTCGAAATAGTCCCATCCCAGCCGCATGTCGGCACGAAGGGTGATCGCCAGATCCAGATCGGACGCGGGCGTCGCCTCATCGCGAGCGGTCGAGCCGAAAATGGCCACGTGCTCGATCCCCATCGCGTAGAGCTGTTCGCGATGGGTCCGCAGCTTGGCCAGAGCTTCGGCCCGCGTCACCGCTCAAGCTTTCGCCACCACGCTCTCCGGCAGATCCTTGCCGAAGACGCGCTGGTAATATTCCGCCACCAGCGCGCGCTCCGCCTCGTCGCACTTGTTGAGGAACGACAGACGGAAGGCGAAGCCCACGTCCTTGAAGATCAGCGCGTTCTGCGCCCAGGTAATGACGGTACGCGGGCTCATGACCGTGGAGATGTCGCCGTTGACGAAGCCCTTGCGCGTCAGGTCGGCAACGCGGACCATGTTCTCTACCGTCTTCTTGCCCTCGGGCTTGTCGTATTCGCCCGACTTGGCGAGCACGATGTTCGCCTCCGTCGAGGCCGGCAGATAGTTCAGCGTGACCACCACGTTCCAGCGGTCCATCTGGCCCTGGTTGATCTGCTGCGTGCCGTGGTACAGCCCGCTGGTGTCGCCCAGGCCCACGGTGTTCGCCGTGGCGAACAGGCGGAAGTGCGGGTTGGGGCGGATCACGCGGTTCTGGTCGAGCAGCGTCAGCTTGCCCTCCGTCTCCAGCACACGCTGGATCACGAACATCACGTCGGGCCGCCCGGCGTCGTACTCGTCGAACACCAGGGCGGTCGGCGTCTGCAACGCCCAGGGGAGCAGCCCCTCGCGGAACTCCGTCACCTGCTGCCCGTCGCGCAGCACGATCGCGTCGCGCCCGACGAGGTCGATGCGGCTGATATGCGCGTCCAGGTTGATGCGGATGCACGGCCATTTCAGCCGCGCCGCCACCTGCTCGATATGCGTCGACTTGCCGGTGCCGTGATAGCCCTGCACCATCACGCGACGGTTGTGCGCGAAGCCCGCCAGCACCGCCAGCGTCGTATCGGGATCGAAGACGTAGGCGGGGTCGAGATCGGGCACGCGCTCGTCCGCCTCGCTGAAGGCCGGGCATTCCATGTCGACGTCGATCCCGAACAGGTCGCGCACGCTGACCATCCGGTCGGGCGCGTCGAGGATCGTCGTTTCCCGGCTGTCGGGCAGGGTGTTCGGAATGTCGGTCATGCGAAAGCCTTTCGCTCCCGCCTTAGGCATTAAGTCGGGCGCTGTTCAAGCGGCGCCAACGCGCGGCTCAGGCGATCTTCTCCGGCAACCGGAACAGATCGACGAAACGCTGCGCGGCGGCGAGGTCGCCGGTCACCGTCGCGCCGCCCTCCCCGCCGAACGGCATCTTGCCGTAGACGGTCACGCGCAGCGCCATCGTGTCGCCCTCGAAGGTGGCGTCCACCGCCGCCGCCTCCCCGCGGCGGACGGACAGGCGGCCGTCGTCCACGTCGACGACGAAGCCGTCGCCGGGGAAGCGGCACCCGACCGTGAGCCGGACGCCGCGCGCACGCTCGCGGTCCATCAGCGCGTCGAACGACATCATCATCGACGCCGGCGACATGAACAGCAGCGGATCGTGCCGCGGCGAGCGCGCCGCCCAGCGGCCGAGATCGCGGATCAGCGGCGCCGCGTCTCGGCCCCAGTCGGTCAGGTCGTAGACCTGCACGTTGGCGGGAGAGGGCAGCCGCCGGCGAACGAGGATGCCCGCCGCCTCCAGGCTCTCCAGCCGCTGCGTCAGCACATTGGCGCTGATGCCGGGCAGGTTGGCGCGGATCTCGCCGAAGCGCCGCGGGCCGTAGACCAGTTCTCGCATGACGAGCAGCGACCAGCGCTCGCCGACGAACTCCAGCGCCAGCGCGGTGCCGCACGCGTCGTCGTACCAGCGGCGCTCTTTCGTTACCTTTTCTAACTTCATCGTTGCTTTTAATAACCGAAGAAGGCACCAACGGCAAGGCGGCGAGTCGCCGGGAGGGAGAGCGTGCCATGCCGAAGATGATCTTCGTGAATCTGCCGGTGGCGGACGTCGCCCGGTCCACCGCCTTCTACGAGGCGATCGGGTTCGAGAAGAACGAGATGTTCTCCAACGAGCGCGGGTCGGGCATGGTCTGGTCGGACACGATCAACGTGATGCTGCTGGAGCACGGCTTCTACGCCACCTTCACGCCGAAGCGGATCGTCGACCCGGCGACGGAGACGCAGGCGCTGTTCGCGCTGTCGTTGGACAGCCGCGCCGCAGTGGACGCCATCACCGAGGCGGCGATCGCCGCGGGCGGACGCGAGGCGCACGGGGCGGAGGACCACGGCTACATGTACAGCCGCGCCTTCGAGGATCCGGACGGCCACGGCTGGGGTCCGTTCTTCATGGACATGGCGGCGGCGGAGCAGGCGTTCGCCGCGCCCGCACAAGCCTGAGACGAGACAGAGAGAGGAGAGGAACGATGAAGCCGATCATCACCGCCTTCGACTGGGTGCCCGATTTCGCTCGCGGCCAGGTGCGCGACCTGCGCGTGCGCTGGGCGCTCGAGGAAGTGGGGCAGCCCTACGACGTGCTCTACCTGTCGCAGGGCGAGCAGAAGGGCGCGCCGCATCGCGGACGCCAGCCGTTCGGCCAGGTGCCGACCTACGAGGAGGGCGACCTCGTCCTCTTCGAATCGGGCGCGATCGTGCTGCACGTCGCCGATACGCACGACGGCCTGCTGCCCGAAACGCGGGACGGGCGCGCCCGCGCGATCGAGTGGGTGTTCGCCGCGCTGAACACGGTCGAGCCGCCGATCATGGATCACGCCATCGCCACCCTGTTCGAGCGCGCGGAACCGTGGTCCAAGCCGCGCCTGCCCGCGGTCGAGCAGCGCATTCACGGGCGGCTGGACGAATTGTCGAACCGGCTGGGCAGCAAATCCTGGCTGGAGGGCGACACCTTCACCGCGGGCGACCTGATGATGGTGTCGGTTCTGCGGATCGTCGCCGGCGACGGCTTTCTCGACCGCTACGACAATCTCGCCGCCTATGTCGCGCGCGGCGAGGCGCGACCTGCCTTCGCGCGGGCGCTGGCGGACCAGCTGGCGGGCTTCACCGGCGCACCGCCGCCAGGCTTCGACGAGTGGCTGAAGGCACAGGGCCTGGCCGGCGAGGGAGAGATCGCATGACCTATGTCGAGGGATTCGTCACCGCCGTGCCGACGCAGAACCGGGATCGCTACGTCGCCCACGCGCGCGAGGCCGCGGCGCTGGTGAAGGAGTTCGGCGCCGCGCGCTTCGTGGAGACATGGGGCGACGACGTGCCGCGCGGCACGGTCAACGACCTGTGGTCCGCGGTACAGGCGAAGGACGGCGAGACCGTGCTGTTCAGCTGGTTCGAATATCCCGACAAGGCGGCGCGCGACGCCGCCAACGCGCAAATGATGGCGGATCCGCGGATGGAGGCGATGGGCGCCGACATGCCGTTCGACGGCAGCCGCATGATCTACGCCGGCTTCGACGTCATCAACGAGGCGGGACCCGGTGGCGACTTCGGCTATCTCGACGGCGTCGTCGTGCCCGCCGCGACCGACGCGAAGGCGGCGTATCTCGCCTTCAGCCGCAGCTCGGCCGAGGCATTCGTCGAGCATGGCGCCACCCGCGTCGTCGATGCCTGGGGTGACGACGTGCCCGACGGCAAGGTCACCGACTACAAGCGCGCCACGCACCTGAAGGAGGGCGAGAGCGTCGCCTTCGGCTGGATCGAGTGGCCGTCCAAGGCGGTGCGCGACGCCGCTTGGGAGAAGCTGATGGCCGACGACCGGCTCGCCGGATCGCCCGACGAACGCGGCATGGACGGCAAGCGCATGATGTTCGGCGGCTTCACGCCGCTGCTGTTGCTGTGAACGGAGGGTGGAACAGATGACGGAGAAGCAGGGACACCCGGTCTGGTTCGAGCTCCACACGCCGGATGCGGCGGCTTCGGGCGACTTCTATGCCGCCCTCGCCGGCTGGCAGGTGGCGCCCTCGCCCATGGCGGAGCACGGCGGCTACCTGATCGCCAGCACGCCCGAGGGCGTCGACGTCGCCGGGCTGATGACGCCGCCGCCGCAGGCTCCGGCCGCCGTCGGCTGGTCCGTCTATCTCGGCGTGGAGGACGTGGACGACGCGGCGCGGCGTATCAGCGGGCTTGGCGGATCGATCGCGTTCGGCCCGGCCGACATCCCCCATGTCGGCCGCTTCGCGGTGGCGCACGATCCGCAGGGCGTCGCCTTCACGATCATGCGCGGCACCGGCGCGGAGCCGTCGCGAGCGTTCGAACAGACGGCGCAGGCGATGGGGCACGGCGTGTGGATCGAACTGGCCACGCCCGATCCCGACGCCGCCTTCGCCTTTTACGGCGCGCTGTTCGGATGGGAAAAGGCGGGGGCGATGCCGATGGGAGACATGGGCGAGTACGCCTTCATCGGCAAGGGACAGGATTTTCGTCCCGGCGCGATCATGTCCAGCGCACTGACGGGCGCGCCAGCGCGGTGGAACTGGTACGTCAACGTGCCCGACATCGACGCCGCCATCCTCACGGCACAGGCGAGGGGCGGCGCGCTGGTCCAGGGGCCGGACCCGATCCCGGGCGGCGACCATTCCGCCAACATCACCGACCCGCACGGCCATCAGGTCGGGCTGGTGGGCCCGCGCAAGGAGAAGTGAGATGGGCGCGCGATTCCGTACCTGCCTCTGGTTCGACCACGGCGAGGCCCGCAAGGCGGCCGAGTTCTACACGGCGACCTTTCCCGACAGCCATGTCGACGGTGCCTATGCCGCGCCGACCGACTTTCCCGCCGGCAGCGCGGGCGACGAGCTGGTGGTGGATTTCACCCTGCTCGGGCAGCGCTTCATGGGGCTGAACGGCGGTCCCGATACGAAGCCCAGCCAGGCGGTGTCGTTCATGGTGGAGACCGCGGACCAGGCCGAGACCGACCGCTACTGGGACGCGATCCTCGGCAACGGCGGCGCGGCGCAGGCGTGCGGCTGGTGCACCGATCGCTGGGGCTATTCGTGGCAGATCACGCCGCGTGTCCTGAACGATGCGATGGCGAGCGGCGATGCGGGCGTGCGCCGGCGCGCCTTCGCGGCGATGATGACGATGGTGAAGATCGACGTCGCCGCCATCGAGGAGGCGATCCGGTGAGCCACGAGCTGAAGCTGGAGCGCGTCATCGATGCGCCCGTCGCCGCGGTGTGGCGCGCGTGGAGCGAGCATGGCGAGGAATGGCTGTGCCCGCGGCCCTGGCGCGCCGAGATCGTGACCCAGGAGCTGCGCCCCGGCGGCCGGAGCGAGATGGTGTTCCGCGGCCCGGATGGCGAGGAGCAGCCGCTGTCGGGCATCTACCTGGAGGTCGTGCCCGAGCGTCTGGTGGTCGCCACCGACGCCGTCACCGCCGACTGGCATCCCGCCGGTCCCTTCATGGTGCGGATCGACCGGTTCGAGGACCTGGGCGACGGGCGCACCCGATATGAGGCAATCGCGCGCCACTGGACCGAGGCGGCGCGCGCCGGGCACGAGGCCATGGGGTTCGAGGCGGGCTGGGGCGCCTCCGCGGACCAGCTGGCGGAGGTGGCGAGGCGGCTGGCGGCGGAGTAGCGCGCCGCTCCCGCGTCACGCCGCCGGCATCAACGCGTCGTCGATCTCCCGCGCGCGCACCCAGGCGGGGCGGTTCCACAGCCGGGCAAGATAGTCGGTGAAGGCGGGGCGCTTATCCAGCATGCCGAACTGCGTGAACCATCCCACCGCGCTGCCGACGTAGACGTCCGCCGCGGTGAAGCGGTCGCCGGCCACGTACGGCGCGCGCGACACGGCGTGCTCCAGCGTGTCCACCGCCTCGGCGAAGCTGCCGTAGCCGACCATGCCGCGCTTGGCGGCGGGCACCTCCGCGCCCAGCGCCTTGTCCATCATCGCCGCCTCCAGCGGCCCCGCGGTGAAGAACATCCAGCGCAGGTAGGGCGCGCGCTCCGCCGCGGTCGGCGCCAGTCCGGCGGCGGGAAACGCCTCCGCGCAATAGGCGCAGATCGCCGCCGCCTCGCTGACGACATGGCCGTCGTGCTCGATCGTCGGCACCTTGCCCAGCGGGTTGGCGGCCAGCAGCGCGGTGGGCTTGTCGGTCCAGTCGACCAGCACCGTCTCGTACGGCTCGCCCGTCTCCTCCAGCATCCAGCGCGCGATGCGGCCGCGCGACATGGGATTGGTGTAGAAGGTCAATGCCACGCCGGCCTCCTCCCTACAGCGTCTTCAGCAGCGCCAGCTGCCGCGCCCAGGCGCGCTCCGCCTGGTCCTTGTCGTAGGCGGGGCTGTCCGGCGGGCACCAGCCGTGGTTGGCGGGGTACACCTCGATCTCCGCCGGCAGGTTCGCCGCGGTGAAGGCGGCGCGCAGCGCGTCCTTGTCGCCGGGCGCGCGCGCATCGTCGTTCTGCGCGATCGCGATCAGTGCGCGTCCCTTCAGCCGGGGAATCAGCCGGACCGGACTGGTCGGCGCCTCGCCCACCATCCCCGCGCCGTGGAACGAGGCGATGGCGCGCACCCGCGCGGGCAGCGCGGCGGCGGTGAGGAAGGTCATCGGCCCGCCCATGCAATAGCCGGTCGAGGCCATCGGCCGCCCGGCATCGACCTCCTTGCGCGCGTCCAGCCAACGCGCGAAGGCGAGCGCGTCGCGCGTCGTCGCCTCGGGCGTGATCGCCTTGCGCCACTCCATCGCCTTCGCCCGCGCGTCGGGCAGCGCGGTGAAGGGCGTCTTCGTCGATCGGTGGAACTGGTTCACGGCCAGCACGGCATAGCCCGATTCGGCCAGTCGCACCGCCATTCCCTCGAACGCCGGGCGCAGCCCCATGATGTCGGGCCACACCAACACCGCGGGGTGCCGCCCGGTCGTCGGCGCGGCAAAATAGGCCTGCGCCGGGCCGTCGGGCGTCTCGATCGTCACGGCCCGCCCGGCGGCGGGGCGGGCATCCGCGGGGCTGGGCAGCAGCGCCGCCATGCTGCCCACGCTGGCGCCCAGCGCGAACTGGCGTCGGGACAGCCGGACATTGTCGGCGTCGGTGTCGGCATCGCACATGAGCCTCTCCTTCGGCAGAAAGACTATCGCGCGTGGCGGCGCCGCGGCAAGATCAGATCACGCCTTCTCCAGCGTGCATTGCAGCGGGTGCTGGTTCTGCCGGGCGAAGTCCATCACCTGCCCCACCTTCGTCTCCGCCACCTCGTAGGAGAAGACACCGCACACGCCCACGCCCTTCTGGTGGACGTGCAGCATCACCCGCGTCGCCTCCTCCACGCTCATGCGGAAGAAACGCTGGAGGCACAGGACGACGAACTCCATCGGCGTGTAGTCGTCGTTCAGCATCAGCACGCGATAGGGAGTCGGCTTCTTCGTCTTCGACCGCGTGCGCGTGGCGATGCCGACGCCGGTGCCGCCGTTATCCGCGCCGTCGTCCTCGGGACCGGCCATCGAAGGGAGTCGTCGTTGCATGGACACGGCGCGGGATATGGCAAGCGAGGGCGGGAGGGCAAGACGCGGCGCGCACGAAAAAGGGGCGGCCGCACCGCGGCGACCGCCCCCCGTCCGTCGTCGGGCGCCGTGTTACGCGGCGACCTTCACCTTTTCCGCGGCCAGCGCCATGCGGTTCTGCAGCGGCTTGGCGACCTCGCCTGCCAGCTTCAGCGACGCCTCGGTCGAGCGCGACGTCTCGGCGACGAGGGCGTCGAACGCGCCGCGCAGATAGTCGGCCTGCAGCTTCATCAGCTCGGTCGGCGACTTGACCTGCGCCATCGCCTTCAGCGTCTCCGACGTGGTGTCGAACGACCGCTTCGCGAAGGCGGCGGCGTCCTGGCCCAGCGTCTCGAAGCCCTTGGCGGCGATGCGCGCCGACTCGGCCAGCGCCTCGACGTTGCCCTTCTGGAACTCGGCATAGTCCTCGAGATGGACCTTGCCCTTCTCGAACGCGGACTTCGCCTGCTCGCCGAACTTGGCGACGTTCGCCTGGGCGGAGGCCTGGACGTTCTCGGCCGCGTTGCGGATGGTCTCGTTCATCGGTGTTTCCTCGACTGCGATAGGTGCCGGCGACACGGCGGGCTCGACCACGGCGACCGGCGCTGCGTCAGCGGGTGCCGCGGGGGCCGGTATCGTCGCGACCGGCTCGATGACGGAGGCGTCGGGCGACGACGCCGCGACCACCGGCTTGGCGACGCGCGGCTTGGACGCGGCGGGCGAGCGCTTGCGATCGATCGGCTGGGCCATATCCTGCTCCTCCTTGTTGCACTGCACAATAGTGGCACCTGCAACCGAATGCAAGGCTGAATTGTGCAGTGCAGCAAGAGGCGGTCAGCGTTCCCGCACGTAGCGGCCGGGCGCATCGTCCAGCGCCGGCAGGTTGCCGCCGCCCGGCTGCCGCGCACCGGTGGCCGGGCGCTCGTCCGCACCGTGACCGCGCAGCCACGCGATCCAGTCGGGCCACCAGCTGCCCTTGGTCTCCGTCGCGCCGGCGACGAACTCGTCCAGCGACGCGGCCTCGCCGTCGTTGGTCCAGTATTGATACTTGCGCGCGGCGGGCGGGTTCACCACGCCCGCGATATGGCCCGACCCAGCCAGCACGAAGCGCAACGGCCCGCGGAAATGATGCGTCAGCTTCCACACGCTCTCCGCGGGGGCGATATGGTCCTCTCGCCCCGCCTGGACGTAGCTGGGCGTCGCCACCCGGGTCAGATCCAGCGGCACTCCCGCCACCGACATCGCGCCCGGCTGCACCAGCCGGTTGTCGCGGTAGAGATCGGTCAGGTAGGACAGGTGCCACCTGGCCGGCAGATTGGTGGTGTCGCCGTTCCAGTGCAGCAGGTCGAATGCGCTGTAATCCTTGCCGAGTAGGTAATTGTTCGTGACGTAGTTCCAGATCAGGTCGCGCCCGCGCAGCAGGTTGAACGTCGCGGCCATGTAGCGCCCGTCGAGGAACCCCTGCGGACTGAGCGTGCGGATCAGCGCCAGCTGCTCGTCGTCGACGAAGTGCGTCAGGTCGCCCGCCCGCGCGAAATCGACCTGCGCGGTGAAGAAGGTGGCGCTGGCGACCTTGTCCGCCTCGCCGCGCGCCGCCAGCAGCGCCAGCGTCGCGGCCAGCGTGGTGCCCGCGACGCAATAGCCGATGGCGTGGACGCCCGGCACGTCCAGCAGCGCCCGGATCGTGTCCACCGCGTCCACCTGCGCCGCGACGTAATCGTCCCACGCCACGTCCACCATGGACGCGTCGGCGGACTTCCAGCTGACCATGAACACGCTCAGCCCCTGGTCCACGGCCCAGCGGATGAAGCTCTTCTCCGGCGTGAGATCGAGGATGTAGAAGCGGTTGATCCACGGCGGGAAGATCACCAGCGGCGTCGCGAGCACCGTGTCCGTGGTCGGCGCATAGTGGATCAGCTCGTACAGCGGCGTCCGCTTCACCACCTTGCCCGGCGTCGTCGCCAGGTTGCGGCCCACCTCGAACGCGGTCGGATCGGTATGGGTCAGCTGGCCCTTGCCGATATCGGCGAGCAGCTTCTGCATGCCGTCGATCAGGTTCTGCCCGCGCGTCTCGATCGTCTTCTCGATCACCTCGGGATTGGTGAAGGCGAAGTTCGACGGGCTGGCGGCGTCGACGAAGCCCCTGGCGGCGAAGCGCAGCTGGTCGCGGGTCTTCTCGTCCACGCCCTCCAGCCGGTCGACGCCGCGCAGCAGGTGCTCGGCCATCAGCGCGTAGCTCTGCCGGATCCAGGCGAAATAGGGATTGTCGCGCCACTGCGGCGCGGCGAAGCGGCGGTCCTTCTCCGGCGCGTCGGCCGGTGCGACGGCGGGCTTGGTCATGCGCTCGAACAGGGCGAGCTGATCCGACCAGAAATCACGCACCTGGCGCGCCAGCGGGTTCGCGTCGGCGGGCAGCGCGTCGAAGCCGGCCTCCAGCATCATCTGCTGCGTGCGGCCCATCAGCCAGGTCCAGTGCTGGAGCTCCTCCAGCGTCGGCGGCGTCGGGGGCGGCGGCTGGTCGGTCATGCGGCGTCCTCTCGCGCGGGTGCATAGCGCGGGTTCCGTGCCCACGCCATGTTGGTTAAGGATGGCAGCGAAAGCGAGGTTCCGCCCGTGTCCGACGATTTCTACCGCATCAAGCGCCTGCCGCCCTACGTCATCGCCGAGGTGAACGCGATGCGGGCGCAGGCGCGCAGCGGGGGCGAGGACATCATCGACCTGGGCATGGGCAATCCCGACCTGCCGCCGCCCGACCACGTCATCGAGAAGCTGGTCGAAGTGGTGCGCAAGCCCGACGCGCACGGGTATTCGCAGTCGCGCGGCATCCCCGGCCTTCGCCGCGCGCAGGCCCAATATTACGGCCGCCGCTTTGGCGTCGACGTCGATCCGGAGACCGAGGTCGTCGTGACGATGGGATCGAAGGAGGGGCTGGCCAGCCTCGCCACCGCGATCACCGCGCCGGGGGACGTCGTGCTGGCGCCGAACCCCAGCTACCCGATCCACACCTTCGGCTTCATCATCGCCGGCGCCACGATCCGCGCGGTGCCGACGACGCCGGACGAGCGATACTGGGAGTCGCTGGACCGCGCGATCGCCTTCACCGTGCCGCGCCCGTCGATCCTGGTCGTCAACTATCCGTCGAACCCGACCGCGGAGACGGTGGACCTCGCCTTCTACGAGCGGCTGGTCGCCTGGGCGAAGGAGCACAAGGTGTGGATCCTGTCCGATCTCGCCTATTCCGAGCTGTATTTTGACGGCAAGCCGACCGTCTCCATCCTGCAGGTGCCGGGCGCCAAGGACGTGGCGATCGAGTTCACCTCGCTGTCCAAGACCTACTCGATGGCCGGCTGGCGCATGGGGTTCGCCGTGGGCAATGCGAAGCTGATCGCGGCGATGACGCGGGTGAAATCCTACCTCGACTACGGCGCCTTCACGCCGATCCAGGCCGCGGCGTGCGCGGCACTGAACGGCCCGCAGGACATCGTCGAGAAGAACCGCCAGCTGTACCACAAGCGCCGCGACGTGCTGGTCGAGAGCTTCGCGCGCGCGGGGTGGGACATCCCCTCGCCGCCCGCCTCGATGTTCGCCTGGGCGCCGCTGCCGCCGGCGTTGCAGCACCTGGGGTCGCTGGAATTCTCCAAGCAGTTGCTGACCCACGCCAAGGTCGCGGTGGCGCCGGGCGTCGGCTACGGCGAGAACGGCGAGGGCTTCGTCCGCATCGCGATGGTCGAGAACGAACAGCGGCTGCGCCAGGCGGCCCGCAACGTGAAGCGATACCTGCAATCGATGGGCGTCAACGTGCCGGGCAAGGCCGCGGGCTGAGCCTGCCGCACGGCGCGAACGTTGAGAGTGTTGAGGCGATACGCATGTATCGCCGATGAGACGGAGCGGGTCGTATGCCGGTGGGGCGTGCGACCCGTTTCTTTTGGCGCGTGAGGGACGTGTAGGACAGCGTCGCATGGCCCCGCCCCGGAGGGCGGAGGGAGAATGCGAGCCGTCACGGCAAAGCCGTGACGACGGACGCGGGCGCTGCCCGCGCCGGCCGGACCGATGCGCTTTCTGCCGCAGGCAGAAAGAAGGCGGGGAAGCTCTCGCTTCCCCGCCTCGCATCAGTCGATCTTGGGCAGTGTCTCGAACTGGTGGAACGGCGGCGGGCTGGACAGCGTCCACTCCAGCGTGGTCGCGCCCTCGCCCCAGGGGTTGTCGGGCGCCTTCCTGCCCGCCAGCAGCGAGTAGACCACGTTGACGAAGAAGATCGCCATGCCCGCGGCCATCACCATGTAGCCGATCGTCGCGACGTTGTTCCAGTGCGCGAAGGCGTCCGGATAGTCGGGATAGCGGCGCGGCATGCCCTGCAGACCCAGGAAATGCATCGGGAAGAAGAGGATGTTCACGCCGATGAAGAACGTCCAGAAGTGCAGCTGGCCCAGCAACTCGCTCATCATCCGGCCCGACATCTTCGGGAACCAATAGGTAAAGCCGGCGAAGAGCGAGAACACCGCGCCCAGGCTGAGCACGTAGTGGAAGTGCGCCACCACGTAATAAGTGTCCTGCATGTAGTCGTCGACACCGCCGTTGGCGAGCACGACGCCCGTCACGCCGCCCACGGTAAACATGAAGATGAAGCCGATCGCCCACACCATCGGCGTGGGGAAGCGGAGCGAGCCGCCCCACATCGTCGCGATCCAGCTGAAGATCTTGATGCCGGTGGGCACCGCGATCACCATGGTCGCGGCGGTGAAGTACATCTTCACGTTCACGCTCATGCCGGTCGTGAACATGTGGTGCGCCCACACCACGAAGCCGACCACGCCGATCGCGACCATGGCATAGGCCATGCCGAGGTAGCCGAACACGGGCTTGCGGCTGAAGGTCGCCACGATGTGGCTGACGATGCCGAAGCCGGGCAGGATCATGATGTAGACTTCGGGATGGCCGAAGAACCAGAACAGATGCTGGTACAGCACCGGATCGCCGCCGCCGGCGGGATCGTAGAAGGTGGTGCCGAAATTGCGGTCGGTCAGCAGCATCGTGATGGCGGCGGCCAGCACCGGCAGCGCGAGCAGCAGCAGGAAGGCGGTGACCAGCACCGACCACACGAACAGCGGCATCTTGTGCAGCGTCATGCCCGGCGCACGCATGTTGAAGATGGTTGTGATGAAGTTGATCGCGCCCAGGATCGACGAGGCACCCGCCAGGTGGAGCGAGAGGATCGCCATGTCCACGCTCGGCCCCGGCTCGCCGTAGGTCGAGAGCGGTGCGTACACCGTCCAGCCGGTGCCGGCCCCGCCGAAGAACGGCGAGGCGAGCAGCAGCGCGAAGGCGGGCACCAGCAGCCAGAAGCTGATGTTGTTCATCCGCGGGAACGCCATGTCGGGCGCGCCGATCATGATCGGCACGAACCAATTGCCGAAGCCGCCGATCATCGCGGGCATCACCATGAAGAAGACCATGATGAGGCCGTGCGCGGTGACGAGGACGTTCCACAGGTGCAGCGCCTGGTCGAACGTCTGGTCCGCGCCGCCGTGCAGCATCGCGACCCAGCCGGGCAGATACTGGATGCCCGGATGCATCAGCTCGGCGCGCATCAGGCCCGAGATCGCGCCGCCGATGATCCCCGCGACAATCGCGAAGATCAGGTACAGCGTGCCGATGTCCTTATGGTTCGTCGACATGAACCAGCGTGCGAAAAAGCCGGGATGATGGTCGGCGTGCGCGTCGTGGTGATCGGCGTGGTGCGCCTCGAAGGCGTGTCCTTGCGGATGGAGCGCGGTGTCGGTCATGGCTTAGCGTCCGGTGTCGCCGAGGCCGCCGGGATTCCCGGTGGCGCCCTGCGGGGAGGTGGGAGAGACGGCGGTGACGTTCTGCGTCGGCCCCGTCAGATTGTCGACGATGGCGGCCTCCGCCGCGGCGCCCGCCGCGTTGTCGCTGCCCGGCTGCGGGATGGCGGCGTCGCTGGCCTTGCCGGGCGTCGGCATCGTGCCGCCCTTGGCGCGGACCCAGGCGGCGAACTGCGCGGGCGTCACCGCCTCCACCGCGATCGGCATGTAGGCGTGGCGCGCGCCGCACAGCTCGGAGCACTGACCGAAGTAGACGCCGGGCTTGTCGATGGTAAAGCTGGTCTCGTTCAACCGGCCGGGAATGGCGTCCAGCTTGATCCAGAACGCGGGCACCGCCCAGCTGTGGATCACGTCGTTCGCGGTGGTGATGAGCCGGATCGGCACGCCCACCGGCAGGACGATGCGGTTGTCCGTCGCCATCAGGCGCGGACCGTCGGCATCGGTGCGGAACCGCTCGCCGGCGGGAACCTCACCCTTTTCCTTCAGCATGTTGGCGGTGATCTCGATCCCGCCGTGATCCGGATATTGGTAGCTCCAATACCATTGGTTGCCGATCGCCTTCAGCGTGACGGCACCCGATGGCGCCGGCTTGAACTGCGCCGACAGCAGCCCGATCGAGGGCACGGCGATGGCGACGAGGATCAGCACGGGAACAAGCGTCCACACCACCTCGATGAAGGTGTTGTGGCTGGTCTTGCTGGGCGTGGGGTTGGCCGCCGCGCGGAAACGGATGACCACGTAGACCAGCAGCCCCAGCACGAAGAGCGAGATGATCGTGATGAGCGGGAAGAGGATGCGATCGTGAAACCAGTGCGCGCGCAGGCCGTTCTTCGTCACCTGCGGCTGGATGCCCATCAGCCCGTCGGTGGGCTGGCCCAGGCGCGGGGTGGCGGCGAGCGCGGGTGCGCCGTCGGCGCGCAGCTCCGGCGCCTGGTCGGGCGCGACCGGGCGCTGTGCGGCGTCGGACAGGTTCGTCGCCTCCACCGCGGCGTTCGCCGCCGGGGCAGCCGGATCGGCGGCATTGGCCGGCTGCAGCGCGGCGGGCACGCCGGGCCGCGAGGCCTGGGCCGGCTGGGCGGCGAGCGCGGCGCTGCCCGTACCGGCGACGCCGGCGAGCGCGAGGCCCGCCGCCAGCACCCAAGTCTTGATCCCCGTCTTCAGCATCTGTTTTCGTCACCCCTGGCACGCATCGGCGCGCGCGTCCGCCCGCCGGGCCGCCGCGGTTCCCGCGGCCCATGGACCCGGCCTATACGCATCGCACCCCCCCTCCTCAAGGCCCCCACGGCGCACGGACGCGCACAAATCCAGCGGCGTGGAGCGCGCCGCCGCGGCGCCATCCCCGTTGCGCCGATTCGCGCCGCTGCTAGGTAGCGGTGACGAAGGAGGAGGCATCGCCCGTGACCGACGAGGAGGTTTTGGCCGAGTTCCGCGCCGCGGACGCGCTGCTGGAGGGACATTTCATCCTGTCTTCCGGCCTGCGCTCCCCGCGCTACCTGCAATGCGCGCGCGTGCTGATGGACCCGCGCCGGGGGGCGCGGCTGGCCGAGGCGCTGGCGGCGCGCATCCCCGCGCAGCTGCGCCAGCGGATCAGCGCGGTGGTCTCGCCCGCGATGGGCGGCGTGATCGCGGGGCACGAGGTGGCGCGCGCGCTGGGCGTGCCGGCGATGTTCGTCGAACGGCCGACCGGCACGTTCGAGCTGCGCCGCGGCTTCCGGCTGGACGAGGGGCAGGAGGTGCTGATGATGGAGGACGTCGTCACCACCGGGCTGTCGTCGCGCGAGGCGATCGCGGCGATCGAGGCCGCGGGCGGGCGCGTGATCGCCGGCGCCGCGCTGGTCGACCGGTCGAGCGGCAAGGCAGACCTGGGCGTCCCCTTCTTCCCGCTGATCCGGCTGGACGTGCCGAGCTACGCCGCGGACGCGCTGCCGCCCGAGCTGGCGGCGATCCCCGCGGTGAAGCCGGGGAGCCGCGCGGCGGCGTGACCCACCCGCTTCGCCTGGGCGTCAACATCGACCATGTGGCGACCGTGCGCAACGCGCGCGGCGGGGACACGCCCGATCCGGTCCGCGCCGCCGAACTGGCGGTCCGCGGCGGGGCCGACGGCATCACCGCGCACCTGCGCGAGGACCGGCGCCACATCACCGACGCGGACATCGCGCGCCTCTCGGCCGCGCTGGCAGTGCCGCTGAACCTGGAGATGGCGGCGACCGAGGAGATGCTGGGCATCGCGCTGCGCCACCGTCCGCACGCCGCCTGCATCGTGCCGGAGAAGCGCGAGGAGCGCACCACCGAGGGCGGGCTGGACGCGGCGGGGCAGCACAACGTGCTGGCGCCGATGGTGCGCGAGCTGGCGGGCGCGAACATCCGCGTGTCGCTGTTCATCGAACCCTCCGCCGAGCAGGTCGCGGCCGCGGTGGCGCTGCGCGCGCCGGTGGTCGAACTGCACACCGGCCGCTACGCCGAGCTGGAAGGCGACGCGCAGGTCGAGGAGCTGCGCCGCCTCACCGACGCCGCGGCACTGGCGGCGAAGAACGGGATCGAGGTGCACATGGGCCACGGCCTCACCTTCGACAACGTGGCGCCCGTCGCCGCCATTCCGCAGGTGCGCGAGCTGAACATCGGGCATTTCCTGGTCGGCGAGGCGATCTTCGTCGGGCTGGAGGAGAGCGTGCGGCGGATGAAGGGGTTGATGGAGAGCGCGCGATGATCCTCGGCCTGGGATCCGACCTGTGCAACATCGAGCGGATCCAGGCCTCGCTCGACCGCTTCGGCGAGCGGTTCGAGAAGCGCGTCTTCACCGAGACCGAGCGGGCCAAGGCGGCGCGGCGGCCCTTCACCAAGGCGGGCACGCTGGCCAAGCGGTTCGCCGCGAAGGAGGCGTTCAGCAAGGCGGTGGGCACCGGCTTCAAGGCGGGCGTCTTCATGAAGGACATCGGCGTCGTCAACGCCGCGTCGGGCGCGCCGACGCTGGCGCTGGCGGGCGGCGCGAAGGCGAGGCTCGACGCCATGGTGCCGAGCGGCTACGCGCCGCGTATCCACCTCACCTTGACCGACGATCATCCCTGGGCGCAGGCGTTCGTGGTGATCGAGGCGCTTCCCCTATCCATTCTCCGGACGGACCCGTGATGGCCGACGACCTCACCCTTCCCCGCGACGAAGCCCCGGCCGCGACGGGGAAGCCCGCGTTCGACTGGTGGGCGGAGGCGAAGGGGCTGTTCTTCCTGCTGCTCGCCGTGCTCGGCTTCCACAGCTTCATCGCCAAGCCGTTCTACATTCCGAGCGAGTCGATGCTGCCCGGGCTGATGGTCGGCGACCGGCTGGTGGTCAGCAAGTTCGCCTACGGCTGGTCGTTCGTGTCGCCCACCATCCCCAACCCGGTCGCGATCGTGGAGGACGTCGTCTTCCGCCGCCCGGCCGACAGCTGGGCGGTGCAGCTGCCGTTCCGCAAGGGAAGGATCTGGGGATCGGTGCCCGAGCGGGGCGACGTGGTGATCGTGACGCCGCCCGGGCAGAACAGCGACTATATCAAGCGCGTGATCGGGCTGCCCGGCGACACCATCGCGGTGCGGGGCGGCGTCGTCCTCCTGAACGGCAAGGCGGTGGAGCGCGCGCCGGTGACCTACCGCGAGCTGCCGGTGGACGACAACGCGACCTGCGACCCCGCGCAATATCCCGGCGCGCGGATCACCAAGGGCGACGGCACGCTCGCCTGCCGCCTGCCGATCGTGACGGAGACGCTGCCGAACGGCCGCCGCTACGACACGGTCGACCTGGAGCCCGACAGCCCCGGCGACGATTACGGGCCCGTCCGCATCCCGGCCGACCACGTCTTCCTGATGGGCGACAATCGCGACCGTTCCGCCGACAGCCGCTTCCGGCTGGGCGGATTCGAGCGGGGCCTGGGCGGTCCGGTACCGGTGGAGAACATCGGCGGCCGGGCGGAGTTCATCACCTTCTCCGTCGACGGCAGCGCGACTCTGAACCCGCTGACCTGGTGGCGCTCGCTGCGCGGCGGTCGGGCCGGGACCTCGCTGCATCCGCAGGAGAGCCGATGACCGACACGATCGAGCAGCTGGACGGCGAGCGCGTCCACGTCGTCGCCGGCGCCAGCCCGCACGAGGTGCGCGACCCGGCGATCCGGCGCGAGATCAAGCGCGCGTCGGTGTGGATCGGCCTGGTCTGCCTGGTCGCGCTGGTCGTCCTGCTGATCCAGCCGCTGCTCATCATCTTCGCCGGGCTGGTCTTCGCCGCGCTGCTCGACGGCGGAGTGCGGCTGCTGGGCCGCGTCCTGCCGGTCGGCCGCGGGTGGCGGCTCGCCATCGTCTGCCTGCTGACGGTCGCGTTCCTGGCCGGCACCTTCTACCTCGCCGGCGTGCAGATCGCCGACCAGGTGACGCAGCTGCGCTCCACCGTGGAGACGCAGGCGGTGCGCGTCACCTCCTGGCTGAGCGCGCAGGGGCTGATGCCGGGGGCGTCGGACATGTCGGGGCTGGCGCGGCAGGCGCTGTCCTCGGTCGGGCGCGTCACGTCGTGGGTGGGTACCGCCTTCGGCGCGCTGACGACCATGTTCATGATCGTCGTCATCGGCCTGTTCGTCGCGATGGACCCGCGCGTCTACGACCGCGGCCTGCAGTGGATGGTCCCGCGCGAGAACCGCGTCGAGTTCGCCGTCACCGTGCAGCGCATGGGCCGCACGCTGCGCCGGCTGCTCGCCGGGCGGCTGCTGGGCATGGCGGCGGAAGGCGTGCTGACGTGGATCGCGCTGATGCTGGGCGGGGTGCCGATGGCGCTGATCCTGGGCATCCTGACCGGCCTGCTCGCCTTCATCCCGAACATCGGCGCGTTCATCTCCGGCGCGCTGATGGTCGCCGTCGGCTTCTCCGCCGGGATGGACACCGGTTACTGGGCGATCGCGACGTACATCGTCGTACAGGGATTCGACGGCTACGTCCTGATCCCCATGGTCGCCAAGCGCACCGTCGACCTTCCGCCCGCGCTGACGCTGGGTGCGCAGATCCTGGCGAGCGCGCTGTTCGGCATCATGGGGCTGGCGCTGGCCGATCCGATGACCGCGATCGTGAAGACGGCGATGGAGCGGCGCTCGGAAAACGTGGAGGACGGCGACGAAGGCCCAGGTGACGCCGCCGCCTGAACCCCGGCGCGGCGGGGCGCGACGGCGGCGGGCGGGGACGTGGCAGCCGGGGATGTGGCGGACGCGTCGTGGCGTCGCTACATCGCGCCCCCGCCCGTCATGACCGCCCCCCCCGCCCCATCCGATACGCCTCCCGCCCCGGCGGTCTCGCTCGCCGGGCTGGAGCCGCTCGGCACGCTGCGGCGCCGCTGGGCGGTGATGATCGGCGCGCTGCTGTCCGTCGCGATGGTGGCGGGGCTGGTGCACGAGCTGTTCGACCACGGCCTCGCCGGCCTGTCGCGCGCGGTGCCGCACAGCCCGTGGTTCTACGTCTTCTTCCTCGCCAGCTATTTCGCGCTGCCGATCAGCGACTTCGTGATCTTCCGCCGGCTGTGGCGCGTGCCCGCCGCCGCCTTCTCCGCGCTGAACACGAAGCGGATCGCGAACGATGTGCTGATCGGCTATTCCGGCGACGCCTATTTCTACGCCTGGGCGCGCGCGCGGCTGAAGATGGTGGCGGCGCCGTTCGGCGCGGTGAAGGATGTCAGCATCGTGTCCGGCATCGCGGGCAACCTGATGACGATCCTGCTGGCGGCGGTCGCGCTGCCGCTGGGCTGGAACCTGATCGAGCCGGACCTGCGATCGACCATCCTGTGGTCGCTGTCGATCCCGCTCGGCGTCTCCGCCGCGGTGCTCGCCTTCTCCCGCCGCGTCTTCTCGCTGCCGCGACGCGACCTGTGGTTCATCTTCGTCGTCGACTGCCTGCGCCTGCTGATCGTCGGCGTCACGCTGGCGCTCGCCTGGGCGGCGGCGATGCCCAGCGTGGCGGCGGGGATGTGGCTGTTCCTCGTCGCCGGGCGGCAGCTGGTCTCGCGCCTGCCGCTCTTGCCCAACAAAGACCTGCTTTTCGCCAACTTCGCGATCCTGGTCATCGGGCAGGACCGCACCCTGTCGGATCTCGTCGCGTTCACCGCCGCGTCAACCCTGTTGATGCATGTGGCGATCATCACGATCTTCGGCATGGTGCAGGGTGTGGAAAGGATGACGGCATGGCGGCGCGCGCGATGATGGTCGCGGGACTGGCAGGGGCGCTGGCGGCGCTGCTGGCGCAGCCGGCGGCGGCGCGCGCGCAGGTGCTGGGGGCGGACGCGGCGGCCTGCACCGGCGGCCAGGGCCCGGCGATCCAGGCGACGATCACCGGACTGAAGGACCGCAAGGGCACGCTGAAGCTGGAGCTGTATCCGGCAAACGAGGCCGATTTCCTGGCCGGCGACAAGGCGCTGTTGGCCGCGGGCAAGACGTTCCGCCGCATCACCGTGGCGCCCCCCGCCGGGGGCAATGCGGTGATCTGCCTGCGGGTGCCGCGAGCCGGACGCTACGCCCTGTTCTTCGGCCACGACCGCGACGGGAAGAACAAGTTCAACTTCTGGTCCGACGGCGCGGGCTTTCCCAGCAACGCGAAGCTGGGCCGGTCGCGGCCCAAGCTGGCGGAGGCGCTGATCGACGTCGGCCCCGGCATCACCCCCGCCACGATCCGCGCGCAATATCTGCGCGGACTGGGCGGCTTCGGCCCGCTCGGCTGACCGGCAAGGGAGCAGCGACGCGATGCGCATCGTCGACGTCAACGAATTCTACTCGCCGACCGGCGGGGGCGTTCGCACCTATATCGATCGCAAGCTGGCCGTGATGGCGGCGCTGGGGCACCAGCAGATCGTGATCGCGGCAGGACGCGAGGACCGGGTGGAGGAGCGGCCGGGCGGCGGGCGCATCATCTACGTGAAGTCGCCGGTGCTGCCGTTCGATTCGAACTACGGCCTGTTCAAGGACGCGGGCCCGATCCACGCCTGGCTGGACGAACTGCGGCCCGACGTGGTCGAGAACGTGTCGCCGTGGCGCTCCGCCTCGATCGTCGCCGACTGGCCGGGACCGGCGATCAAGAGCTGGTTCATGCACAACGACAACATGGAGGCCTATCCCAAGCGCTGGCTGGGCCGGGTGATGAGCGAGGGCGCGATCGAGCGCGCGTTCGGTTGGTACGACCGCTTCATGGCCGGCCGGCTGGCGCCGTTCGACACGGTGGTGACGAACGGCCCGATCCTGACGGAGCGGTTGCAGAAGCGCGGCCTACGCATCGACGCGACGATGACGCTGGGGATCGAGCGGCACCATTTCTCGCCCGGACTGCGCAGCGAGGCGCTGCGCGCGGCGATGCTGGAGCAGTGCGGCCTGCCGGAGGACGCGCACCTGCTGATCGGCATCGGGCGGCACCATCCGGAAAAGCAGTGGCCCGTCGTGATCGACGCGGTGCGGCGCGCGGGCGCGAAGCTGCCGGTGGGTTTGATGCTGCTGGGCCTGGGCACCGACACACGCACGCTGGAGCGGCACATCGCGCAGAGCCCGCACGTGCGGCTGTTCCGCCCGGTGTACGACCGCGCGCAGCTGGCGACGATCATGGCGAGCGCGGACGCGTTCATCCACGGCGGGTGGAGCGAGCCGTTCGGCCTGGTCGCGTCGGAGGCGCTGGCGTCGGGCCTGCCGCTCGTCGTGCCCGACCGCGGCGGCGCGGCGGCGGTGGCGCAGCCCGAATATGCGGAGACGTACAAGGGCGGCGACGCCTATGCCGCGGCCAAGGCGATCGTCCGGCTGCTGTCGCGCGACCGTGCGCTGGTGCGCCGCGCGGCGGGCGTGGCCGCGGGCAAGGTGCGCAGCGACCGCGAGCACGCCGAGGCGCTGGTGGCGCACTACCAGGCGGTGATCGACCGCAAGCGCGCGGGCGGCGCGGCGGCGCGGGCGTAGACTGGCGAAAAAGGAGGTGCCTGCGCGCAGGCGGGAGCGCAGGGTCCGGAACGGCGGCGCTCGTGGCCTTGACTCCCGCGTGCGCGGGAGAAGGGATCAGCCGAACAGTTCGCCCAGGAAGCCGCGCATCGCCTGCCAGCTGCGGCGGTCGGCGCGCTCCTCGTAGCCGATGCCGGGGGTTCCGGTGGCCGTCGCCGACGCGTCGGTGAAGGCGTGGCCGGCATGGCCGTAGGCGTGGACCTGCCAGGCCGCGCCCGCCTCGGTCAGCTCGCGTCCCAGCGCGATCAGCGCGTCGGGCGGGGCGAGCGGATCGTCCCAGCCGTGACAGATGAGGAGCTTCATCCCCGCCGGGGCGGCCGTCGGATAGTCCGGCCGGTCGTAGACGCCGTGGAAGCTGACGCCGCCGAGCGTGTCCAGCCCCGCCCGCGCCATGTCGAGCACGCACTTGCCGCCGAAGCAGAAGCCGATCGCGGCGGTGCGTCCGGCGTCCACCTCCGCCTGTTCCTTCAGCACGGCGAGACTGCGCGCCAGCCGGTCGCGCAGCAGCGCGCGGTCGGCGTTCATCTCGTCCATGTAGCGCGAATAGCCCTCGCCGCGCTGCGCCCGGCGCCCCTGGCCGAACACGTCGCCGGCGAAGGCGGCATAGCCGAGCCTGGCGAGATCCTCCGCCTTGGCGTTGTCGGCTTCCTTCTGCCCCAGAACGTTGGGCAGCACCAGCACGCCGGGGCGCGGTCCCGCGACCGCGGCATCCCACGCGAACACGCCCTCGAACGGGCCGCCCGGGCCGTCGTGCACGATCGTCCGCCGCTCGATGGTCATGCCGCGCTCTCCCGTTGTGCCGACGCCGTCATGCGGTAGGTTGCGCTGCCCGGCAAGGAGAGGCGACGATGATCGAGGTGCGCGAGGACGATCCGGCGAACACCGCGCTGGCGGGGCTGCTGGCCGAGCACGTCGCCGAGCAGCACGGCAACGTGCCCCCCGGCTTCGCCTTCGCGCTGGACGCCCGCGGGCTGAGCGATCCCGCCGTCACCTTCTATGCCGCCTGGGACGGCGCGCGCGTGGCGGGGATCGGCGCGCTGAAGGAACTGGACGCCGACAGCGGCGAGGTGAAGTCGATGCGCGCCGACGCCGCCTATCGCGGGCAAGGCGTGGGGCATGCCATACTGTCCGCCATCGTCGCGGCGGCGCGGGCGCGCGGGTATCGCCGCCTCTACCTCGAGACCGGGACGACGCCGGCCTACGACGCGGCGCTGGCGCTGTACCGGCGCGCCGGGTTCGTTGCCTGCGACGCCTTCGCCGACTATCGCCCGAGCCCGCACAACCAGTTCCTCGCGCTCGCGCTCTAAGGAGGCCTCATGCCCACGCTCGTCCTGATCCGCCACGGCCAGTCGGCCTGGAACCTGGAGAACCGCTTCACCGGCTGGTGGGACGTCGACGTGACGGAGAAGGGCGCGGCCGAGGCGAAGGCGGCGGGCGAGCTGATGGCGGCGAAGGGGCTGGACTTCGACCTGACCTTCACCAGCCTGCAGACCCGCGCGATCAAGACGCTGAACCTGGCGCTGGAGGCGATGGGGCGATTGTGGCTGCCGACGGAGAAGCACTGGCGCCTGAACGAGCGGCATTACGGCGGGCTGACCGGCCTCGACAAGGCGGAGACCGCGGCCAAGCACGGCGACGAGCAGGTCCACGTGTGGCGCCGCAGCTTCGACATCCCGCCCCCGGCGATGGAGGCGGGCAGCGACTTCGACCTGTCGAACGACCGGCGCTACGCCGGCATCCCGGTGCCGCGGACGGAGAGCCTGAAGGACACGATCGCGCGCGTGCTGCCGTACTGGGAGGAGCGGATCGCGCCCGCGCTGAAGGACGGGCAGCGCGTGCTCATCAGCGCGCACGGCAACTCGCTGCGCGCGCTGGTGAAGCATCTGTCGAACATCGCCGACGACGAGATCACCGGGCTGGAGATCCCCACGGGGCAGCCCATCGTCTACGAACTGGACGACACGCTGAATGCCACCGACCGCTATTACCTGAGCGAGCGGTGAGGCGCGCGGCGCTCGCCCCGCTGCTGCTGCTCGCCGCCTGCGACGACGGCGGGGAGACGGCGCGCGACGCGGCCTATGTCAAAGCGGCGCGCGCGGGCATGAACGCGGTGCGCGGCATCCCCGGCGGCATGACCGCGAACTTCACCGAGGTGCGGCTGGTGGGCGACCGGGTCGTGTGCGGCAAGGTGGACGGCAACGACGGCGACGGCCCGCGCGCCTTCCGCGCGGAGGGGACGCAGGTGCAGGTGGAGGACAAGCGCGACCCCGCCACCCTCGCCGCGATCGCGAAGGGCTGCGAGGGCCGGCCGGTGCGCGAGATCGTGAGCCGGAACGCGCAGTTCACCGACCTGGAGGTGGGGAAGTAGCGCGGCGGGTACGGCGTTCCTTCGCGAGAAGCCGTGCCGGAACCGCAAGTCCGTCGTCAGCCCGGCCCCGCGGCGGGGTCCACCGTGCCGCGGATCGATCCGTTGGGGCGGTGCGGCGCGGTGGGTGCCGGGACAAGCCCGGCACGACGAGCATGAAACGTCGGCGACCACCGCAACTCGCCTGCATTGCTTTTCGATAATACTCTTGCCGTTTTTCGATAATCGTGCATGATCGCGGACGAAGGGGTTCGCCGACCATGGATCGTGATCGACTCAGCCGCGCGTTTCTCGCGCTCGTGCGCTTCCTACTCGCGCTGAACGTCGCGTTCGTCGTCGTCGCGCTGGTCGCGTTCGCCGCCACGTTCGCCGTGCACGGGATGCTGGAGGCGCGGCTGGCGGCGAAATATGCTGGGCGCGCGCCCGAGGCGCTCGCGTTCGTCCGCGCGCTGATCCTGCTGTCGCTGCCCACCGCCGCCGCGGTGCACGTGCTGTTCGGCGGGCTGGCCGCGATCCTGCGCAGCGTGCTGGCGGGCGATCCGTTCGTCGCCGACAATGCCGCGCGGCTGCGCTCGATCGGCTGGTCGCTGCTGGCGCTCCAGCTGACCGACCTGATGCTGGGCGCGATCGTCGCGTGGGGAGAGGCGCGCGGGCTGGACACGATCGGGTGGCAGCCGACGCTGATGGGGTGGCTCGCCGTCCTCGTCGCCTTCGTCCTGGCGCGGGTGTTCACCATCGGCACGCGGCTGCGCGAGGATGCGGAGGGGCTGGTCTGATGCCGGTGCGCATCCACCTGGACGACCAGCTGCACCGCCGCCGCATGACGCTGACCGAGCTGTCGGAGGCGGTCGGCATCACGCTCGCCAACCTCTCCATCCTGAAGACCGGCAAGGCCAAGGCGATCCGCTTCTCCACGCTGGAGGCGATCTGCCGCGTGCTGGAGTGCCAGCCGGGCGACATCCTGAGCTACGAAGGGGACGACGCATGACCACCATCGCCGCGATGTACCGCGACGCCGCCGCCTATGTCCGCGCGTGCACGGGGCTGTTCCTGCTGGTCGTCGCGGCGGAACTGGCGCAGCATCTGATCGAGTATCGCGCCGGCTTCTACGACAGCCTGGCCGCGATGAAGGCCGCGGAGGGAGACGTCGCGCGGATGGCGATGGGCCACGTCAAGGTGCTGCTGCTGTTCGCCACCAACTTCTTCGCCCTGCGCTTCTACGCCTTCGGCCGCGATCCCGCCGCGCCGCTGCGGCGCGACCCGCGGGCGTGGGCGCTGTTCGTGCCGGTGATGCTGTGGGGATTGTTCTGGCTGGTGCTGTTGCAGGACGGCGCGTGGGCGGCGCGGGCGATGGGGTGGAGCGGGCGCCCCTTCGCGCTGGCGCTGGTGGTCGTCATGCTGCTGTCCACGGGGTTCGAGATCGCGCTGTCGGCGTGGAAGACGGCGGCGGCGGCGGGCAACGGCGCCATCGGCTTCGTCCGCTCGATCCGGCTGACGCGCGGGCACGTGTGGTGGAGCCTGACCGTTTCCGCCGCGGCGATCCTGCCCGCCATGGTGCTGCACTACGGCTTCGCGTTCCTCTCGCTCGGCCGCGGGCCGCTGGGCACGGCGGCGGTGCTGGTCGCCGACTCGCTGCTGGTGGGCATCATGGGCCCGCTGATGGCGGCGGCGACCTACGCCATCGCGCGGCGGGTCACGCAGGGGGCGGAGGTGCCGCTGGTGCCGGTACCGCTTGCTCCAGCGCATTGACGCCGCGCGCGGGCCGACCCAAGGGGCGGCCATGCGCTTCTTCTCCGACAATGCCGCCCCGGTGCACCCCGCGGTGCTGGACGCGATGGCCACCGCCGACGAGTTGGACACCGCCTATGACGGCGACCGCTGGTCCAGGCGGCTGGACGAGCGTTTCGCCGAATTGTTCGGCACCGAGGTGCGCGTGCTGTGGGTGCCGAGCGGCACCGCGGCCAATTGCCTGGCGCTCGCCGCATTGTGCCCGCCGCACGGCGCGATCGTGTGCCACAAGGACGCGCATATCCAGAACGACGAGTGCGGCGCGCCCGAGTTCTTCACCCACGGCGCGAAGCTGCTGCTGGCCGAGGGCGAGGGCGCGAAGCTGACGCCGGAGACGATCGGCGCGGTCCTCTCCGCCGCGCGCTACGACGTGCACCAGCAGCGCCCGCGCGCGATCTCGATCACCAACGCCACCGAATATGGCCGCGTCTACACAGCGGACGAGGTGGCGGCGATCGGCGCGCTGGCGAAGGAGCGCGGCCTGGGTTTCCACATGGACGGCGCGCGTTTCGCCAACGCCGTGGTGGCGACGGGTGCGGCGCCCGCGGCGCTGACGTGGCAGGCGGGCGTGGACGCGCTGTCGTTCGGCTTCGTGAAGAACGGCGGCATGAACGCGGAGGCGCTGGTGTTCTTCGACACGGCGCTCGCCGACGACACGCTGTATCGCCGCAAGAAGGCGGGGCACCTGCTGTCCAAGGGCCGCTACCTGGCCGCGCAGCTGCTGGCGATGCTGGAGCGCGACATCTGGCTGGACTGCGCGCGCGCCAGCAACGCGGGTGCCGCGCTGCTGGCGGCGGCGGCGGGCCCGCGGCTGATCCACCCGGCGGAGGCGAACGAGGTATTCCTGCGCGTCTCGCCCGACGAGGCCGCGGCGCTGCGCGCGAAGGGCTTCGACTTCTACGACTGGGGTCCGGGCGAGGCGCGGCTGGTGGTGAGCTGGAACCAGCGCGCCGACGCGATCCGCCCGCTGGCGGACGCCATCGCCGCGCTGTGACCGGACCCGGACGATGACCTCCGACCCCGCCGTCGCGCGGCCGCGGGTGTGGCTGCCGTTCCTGGTCGTCGTCCTGATCTGGGGATCGACGTGGATCGTGATCCGCGACCAGCTGGGCTCCGGCGGCGTGACCGTGCCGCCGAGCTGGTCGGTGAGCTACCGCTTCCTCGTCGCCGGGCTGGCGCTGGGCGCGGTCGCGATCGTGCGTCGCGAGCGGGTGGCGTGGACGCGCGACTTCCTGGGCTTTGCGGCTGCGCTGGCGCTGCTGCAATTCGTGCTGAACTTCAACTTCGTCTACCGCGCGGAGGCGCACATCACTTCCGGCCTGGTGGCGGTCGTCTTCGCGCTGCTGGTGGTGCCCAACGCGGTGCTGGCGC
Organism: Sphingomonas corticis; assembly: GCF_012035195.1. Lineage (GTDB taxonomy): Bacteria > Pseudomonadota > Alphaproteobacteria > Sphingomonadales > Sphingomonadaceae > Sphingomonas > Sphingomonas corticis. The sequence continues at coordinate 404,482 of NZ_JAAVJH010000002.1, read as the reverse complement.
GCCTCTTCCTGAAGCAGCGGGTGTCGGCCCGCTTTGTCGCCGGATCGGCGGTGGCGGCGGCGGGCGTCGCGCTATTGTTCGTGCACGAGGCGCGCGCCGATCCCGGCGCGGTGGGCGCGACGCTGACGGGCATCGCGCTGACGGGCTGCGCGATCCTCTCCGCCTCCTGCGCCAACGTGATGCAGGCGACGGCGCGGGCGCGGCGGCACGCGATGGTGCCGACGCTGGCGGTGGCGATGCTGATGGGCAGCGCGATGGACGCGGCCTTCGCGCTCGCCACCGTCGGCCCGCCGGTGATCGATCCGCGGCCGGCGTACCTCGCCGGCTTGCTGTACCTCGGGCTCGTCGGATCGAGCCTCGCCTTCACGCTCTACTTCCGCATCATCCGCGCGATCGGGCCGGCGAAGGCGGCGTACAACGGGGTGATGGTGCCGGTGGTGGCGATGGCGCTGTCGACGCTGTTCGAAGGCTATCGCTGGTCCGCGCTGGCCGCGGCGGGAGCGCTGCTGGCGATGGCCGGGCTGGTGATCGCGCTGAGTGCGCGGCGGCCGGCGGGGTAGCGCCGAGGGCAGGATGTCTCACGCGGGGACGCGGAGAGTTGCGCGCGCCGAACCGTGCCGAGCCGCGCGAGCGGCTCATCATCGGCATGGCGGAGGTTCCTGCCTCGCGGCGCGAGGCGAGTGCGCCATTCTCCGCGCCTCCGCGCCTGCGCGTGAACTATCCCCGCAGCAGCGCGCGCAGGCCCGCGCGGTAATCCGGATAGCGCGGGCGCCAGCCGAGGACGCGCTTCGCCTTGCCGTTGGCGACGCGCCGGTTCTCCGCGTGGAAGGCGCGCGCGGCGGGGCTGAGCGCGTCCAGCGGGACGATCGCGGGCGGCGGCAGGCCCAGCAGCGCGGCGGCATGCGCGACCACCTCGTCCTGCGGCGCGGGCACGTCGTCGGCCAGGTTGTACGCCCCCGCGGGCGCGGCGAAGCCGGCGACGACCCCGGCGGCGATGTCGTCGACGTGAACGCGGCTGAACACCTGTCCCGCGATGCCGGTGCGATGCGCCTCCCCCGCCGCCACGCGGTCGAGCGGCGAGCGGCCGGGGCCGTAGATGCCGGGCAGGCGGAACACCCGCGCGCCCGCCGCCAGCCACGCGGCGTCGGCGGCGTTGCGGTAGGCGCGGCGCCCGCGGTCGGCCGGCGCGCTCTCGTCCACCCAAGCGCCGCCGGTGTCGCCGTAGACGCCGCTGGAGGAGAGATAGCCGAGCCACTTGCCCGCCAGCGCCGCGCCGTAGCGCGCGAGGACGGGGTCGCCCGCTTCGTCGGGCGGCACGCTGGAGAGGACGTGGGTCGCCGCCGCCAGCGCCGCGTCGGCCGCGTCGAAGCGCAGCGTGCCCTCACGCCCGTCGCGCGTGGTGCCGACGACCGGCATCCCGGCGCGTGCCGCGATCGCGCGCGCGGCATAGCCCAGGCCGAAGACGAGCAGCATCCTAGTCGAACTTGAGCGCCGGCCGCTCGACCTGCGCGTTCGGCACGTGATCCTTCTTCCACTGCATCGACATGCGCACGCGCGTCGCGCCCGAGGGATGGTCGAAGAACAGCGCCTCCTCCACCGGCCCCGGCTCGATCTTGCGATATTCGCTGAGCCGCATCGCCGCCTTGGCGAAGCCGTCCGGCGCGCGTGCGGCGTCGAGACCGAAGGCGTCGGCCTGGCTCTCGTTATGACGCACGATCGTGTTCATCACGGGGGTGAGCGGCACCATCGCCACGGAGACGAACGCCAGGAACAGCGGCGCCGACGCGGGATCGGCGACATCGCGCACGCCCCAGCGCGGATGGCGCGCGATCAGGCCGGGGACGATGCGGCTGGCGAGGAAGAAGAGCAGCAGCAGGATCGCGCCCAACCCAAGCACCAGGTTGCGGACGTGGTTCAGCACGTAATGCCCCATCTCGTGCCCCATCACCGCCAGCACCTCGTCCGGCCCGGTGCGGTTCAGGAGGTTGTCGTTCAGCGTGATGCGGATCGTCGGCCCGATGCCGGAGACGTTGGCGGAGATGCGCTTCGTCTGGCGCGACGCGTCGGAGACGTAGATGTGGTCGGCCGGAATACGGTTCTCGCGTGCGACGGCGACGATGCGGTCGCGCAGCGGGCCGGCTGGCATCTCGCTGTAGGTGTTGAACAGCGGCGCGACGAAGACGGGAGCGATCGCGACGGCAAGGAAGAGGAAGGCGATCGTCACCGCGGCGCCGATCGCCCACCAGCCACGGCGGAAGCGGCGGATCACCGCGAAAATGACGATGAAGAACAGGAAGTTGCCGATCAGCCCGATCACCAGCGCCTTTAGCTGGTCGACCCCCCAGGCGGCGAAGGTCTGGCTCATCAGCCCGTATTGCGCCTCCCGCACGAAATCCTCGTAGATCGTCCATGGCAGGAAGATCAGCGCGGTGGCGAGCGTGAAGGGGAGCGCGTAGAGCCCCGGCTGGAGCCAGCGCCGCCGCGTCACCCGCGCCGCCCAGGCGGACAGGCGCGCCGACCCGCCGGTGACGAGGAGCAGGCCGTAGCCCAGCACGGCGACGACCGCGTTCCACAGGATCAGCCAATAGCCGCCCTCGAAATAGGCGTCGGACCTCGCCCGCGCCGGCCCTTGCAGGAGGTCCAGATAGGCGCGCGTGGCGGTTTCCACGTCGAAGCCCTGCGCCGCCGCTGCGGCCATCGTCGCGATCATCCCGTCCCCCTTCGTCCCATCCGTGGATCAGAGAGGAAGCGACGCGGGGGATCAAGCCGTCCCCGCTCCGTTCGTCACTTCGCCATCGGCCCCTTGTAGAGCGTGCCGAACCAATCGCCCCTGTTCCACACCGGCCGCTGGTCCGCGTCGGCGATCTCGCGCGCGATGCGGTAGTTCACGTCGACGAAGCGGACGCCCTGGTCCCACAGGATCGGCTGCGTCAGGTCGTCGCACGGCTTGTGGTAGCACGTCTTGAGAAAGCCCTGGAACGCCGCCGCGCCCGCGCCCTTCTGCCCCGGCCACAGGAAGACCGAGGGGATGCCGCGCTCGACGAAGCGGTAATGGTCGGAGCGGACGAAGAACGCCTCCTCGGGATTGCCGTCGGGCGTCAGGCCGACACCCGCGCTGTTCACCGCGCGGCGCACGATCGGGCCGAGCGTGGAGCGTTCCGCGCCGAAGACGGTCATGTCCTCGAACCGGTAAAGCAGCACCGGCATGTCGAGGTTCACGTCGGCGACGATCGTATCCAGCGGCACCGTCGGATGCTGCGCGAAATAGTCCGCGCCGATCAGCCCCTTCTCCTCCGCGGTGACGGCCAGGAACATGACGGTGCGACGCGGCGGCTTTCCCGCAGCGGCGAATCGCTTCGCCTCCTCGATCAGGCTGGCGATGCCGATCGCGTTATCGAGCGCGCCGTTGTTGATGCGGTCGCCCTCGCCGTCCCCTTCCTTGGCAGGCGACACGCCGATATGGTCGAGGTGCGCGGAGAGGACGACCACCTCCTTGCCGACCTGCGGATCCGCGCCGGGGATGACGCCGACGACGTTGCTGCTGGTCGCGGGCGCGAAGGCGGTCTTCGTCGCCACCGCCAGCCGCCCGGCGGCGACGACGGGGCGGAAGCGCGGCTTCCCGCGCTCGCCCGCGGCGGCGATGGCGGCCCAGGCCGGGCCGAACAGCTTCGCCGCGCCCTCCTTCGACAGCATCGCCACCATCGGCACGCCGCGTGCGGCGGGGCCACCGCCGGCGCCGTCCGGCGTCGCCCAGGTCATCGCCGGGCGGTCCCAGCGCGTGACCGAGGCGGCGAAGCCCGGCGCGCGCCCGGAGGCGAGGTCGGCGATGCCGATCGCCCCCACCGCGCCGCGGCGCTGCGCCTCGCGCAGGCGCGCGTCGCGGGTGAAGCTCGCCTCGATCTCGCCGTCGCCCAGGCCGGGCGAGGCGCCGACGAAGGCGACGATCTTCCCCTTCACGTCGACGCCCTTGTAGTCGTCGTGGCCCAGCTTGGGCGCGGAGACGCCGTGGCCGACGAAGACGACGGGCGCGTCGAGCGTGGTGGCCGCGGCGCGCGCGTTGGCGAGCGGCAGGTAATCCTTGCCGAAGACCAGCGGCGTCGCGGCGCCCCTCGCCGGCGTCCACGTCAGGCTGCCCTCGCCCGCGGCGCGATAGGTGACGAGCGGCACCTTCTGCAGATAGCCGCCCGCGTCGCCCGCCGGGCGCAGCCCCGCGGCGGAGAATTGCGCGGCGACGTAGGCGGCGGCGACGTCATAGTCCGCGGTGCCCGCCTCCCGCCCCTTCAGCGCGTCCGACGCGAGGAACAGCACGTGCGCGCGCATCGCCGCCTGATCGGCGGGGAGCGGGGCGATCGGGCCGGCCTTGGGTGCCGGAGCGGGAGCGGGAGCGGCGGTCTGCGCCAGCGCGGCGGCGGGGAGCGTCAGGGCGGCGAGGAGGCGGAAGGCGTGGATCATGGCGCGACCGGTAGCAGCGCGCACGGGTCGCGCAAGCGACGGGTGGAACCTGCGCGCGCGCCACGTATATCACCGTCATGCTCGACGCCCTCTCCGCGCCCGCCCTCCCCCCCGTTCTGCGTCGCGAGGATTATCGCGCGCCCGAATGGACCGTGCCGGAGACCGACCTCGACTTCGCGCTCGATCCCTCCGCCACGCGGGTGCGCGCGCGGCTGTCGGTGCGGCGCAGCGGGGCGCACGACGCACCGCTGCGGCTGGACGGCGCGGGACAGGTGCCGCTGGCGGTGAGCGTCGACGGCGTCGCGATCAACGACTGGCGGCTGGAAGGCGAGACGCTGGTGATCCCGCTGTCCGGCGACGCGCACGTGGTCGAGACCGAGGTGGAGATCGCGCCGGACCGCAACACGCAGCTGATGGGCCTGTACGCCTCGGGCGGGAACCTGTGCACGCAGTGCGAGGCGGAAGGCTTCCGCCGCATCACCTATTTTCCCGATCGGCCCGACGTCCTGTCCACCTATCGCGTGCGGATGACCGCGGATGCCGCGCGCTTTCCGGTGCTGCTGGCCAACGGCGATCCGGTGGCGCGGGGCGAGAACGGCGACGGCACGCACTGGGCGGAGTGGCACGATCCCTTTCCCAAGCCGTCCTACCTGTTCGCGCTGGTGGCGGGGAAGCTGGCGGTGAACCGGTCGAGCTTCACCACGCGGTCGGGGCGTGAGGTGGAGCTGGGCATCTACGTCCGCGCTGCCGACCTGCCGCGCACCGAGCACGCCATGCACGCGCTGAAGCTGTCCATGGCGTGGGACGAGCGGGTCTACGGCCGCGAATACGACCTGGACGTGTTCAACATCGTCGCCGTGGACGACTTCAACTTCGGCGCGATGGAGAACAAGGGGCTGAACATCTTCAACAGCCGCTACATCCTGGCCGATCCCGACACCGCCACCGACTACGACTATGACGCGATCGCCGCGGTGGTGGCGCACGAATATTTCCACAATTGGTCGGGCAACCGCGTCACCTGCCGCGACTGGTTCCAGCTGAGCCTCAAGGAAGGGTTCACCGTCTATCGCGACCAGGGGTTCAGCGCGGACCAGGGTTCGGCCGCGGTGAAGCGGATCGAGGACGTGCGGGGCCTGCGCGCGGCGCAGTTCCCGGAGGATGCCGGGCCGCTCGCCCATCCGATCAGGCCGGAAAGCTATATCGAGATCAGCAACTTCTACACCGCGACCATCTACAACAAGGGCGCCGAGGTCATCCGCATGATGGCCACGATCCTGGGACCGGAGGCGTTCCGCGCCGGCAGCGACCTGTATTTCGACCGGTTCGACGGCACGGCGGCGACGTGCGAGGATTTCGTCGCCTGCATGGAGGAGGCGAGCGGCGCGGACCTGACGCAGTTCCGCCGCTGGTACAGCCAGGCGGGCACGCCGCGCGTCTCCGCCTCGCTGGAACATCACGCGGGCAGCGGGCGCGCGACGCTGAACCTGGGACAGAAGGTGCCCGACACGCCGGGGCAGACGGGCAAGGCACCGCAGGTGCTGCCGCTGAAGGTGCGGCTGTTCGGCAGCGAGACCGGGCGTCCCCTGAGCGAGGAGCAGCTGGTGCTGCTGAGCGAGCCGAGCATGAGCGTGACGTTCGAGACGGTGACGGAGCGGCCGGTCGTGTCGCTGAACCGCGGCTTCTCCGCCCCCGTCGTGATCGAGAGCGACCGCACCGCCGCCGACCTCGCCTTCCTGGCGCGGACCGACGACGATCCCTTCGCCCGCTACGAGGCGATGCAGCAGCTGATGCTGGACACGCTGATCGCCGCCACCGTCGAAGGGCGCGCCGATCACGACGCGGTGGTCGCCGCGGTCGCCGACACGCTGGACGGGGCGACGAGCGGCGAGCTGGATGCGGCATTCGTCGCCGAGGCGGTGCTGCTGCCGTCGGAGGCGTTCGTCGGCGACCAGCTGGCGCTGGTCGATCCCGACGCGGTGTTCCGCGCGCGCGAGGGGCTGCGCCGCGATCTCGGCCGCCGGCTGGAGGCGCGCTGGCGGCAGGCGTACGACACCGGGGCGGGCGAGCCCTATTCCTACACGCCCGAGGCGAAGGGCGCGCGGCGGCTGCGCAACGTGGCGCTCGGCTATCTCGCCGCCTCCGGCGCCGCCGACGCCGCGCAGGTGGCGTGGCGGCAGTTCGAGCGCGCGGACAACATGACCGACCGGCAGGGCGCGCTGACCACGCTGGTCAACGGCGTGTCCGACGAGCGCGAGGCGGCGCTGGACGTGTTCTACAACCGCTACGCCGACAACGGGCTGGTGCTCGACAAATGGTTCCAGACGCAGGCGCTGTCGTCGCGCGACGACACCGCGGCGCTGGTCGCGGCGCTGGCGCAGCACCCCGACTTCACGCTGGCCAATCCCAACCGGGCGCGTGCGCTGGTCGGCGCGTTCGGCGTCAACCAGCGTGCCTTCCACACCGAAGGAGGCGCGGGCTATCGCTGGCTGGCCGACCAGCTGCTGGCGCTGGACGCGCTCAATCCGCAGACCGCGGCGAAGCTGCTGCCCCCGCTCGGCCGCTGGCGCCGCTTCGCGCCCCCGCGCGCCGCGCTGATGCGCGCCGAGCTGGAGCGCATCGCCGGCACGCCGGGCATCTCGAAGGACCTGTTCGAGCAGGTGTCGAAGAGCCTGGAGGGTTAGAGGGGTAGAGCGAAAGGCCAAAGCTCCGCTCGCCCTGAGTAGAGGCTGAGCGAAGCCGAAGCCTCGTCTCGAAGGGCACGCGTCAACGGTGCTTCGAGACGGCATTTCGTCTTCGCTCAATGCCTTCTCAGCACGAAGCGTGAGTCCGGCCAGTACGATGCCAACCTACCCAAAATGAGAAAGGTCGAATGCGGACGCATCCGGCCCGCGCTATGGCGAGGGTCGGGTGCGACCGGGGGAAAGCATCGGGCGGCGGTTTCGGGGGGAACGCCGCCCGATCAGCCCGAGTTGCGCAGCGCGGTGGCGATGGCGTTGATCGACAGCAGGATGCCCTGCCGCACGCGCCCATCGTCCTCGCCGGCGCGGTGGCGCTTCATCAGCTCGATCTGCAGCAGGTTCAGCGGCTCGATATAGGGCAGCCGCAGCCGGATCGAGGCGTCGAGCGCCTGGTGCTTCTCGAGCAGGTGCGACTGGCCGGTGACGTCGAGCAGGCCGTCGTGCGTCGCCTGCCAGCCGTCGCGGATGCGGCCGAACACCGTGTCGCGCAAGGCCGTGTCCTGCACCAGCCCGGCGTAGCGGCGCGCGATGCCCATGTCGGACTTCGCCAGCACCATCTCCATGTTGGCCAGCGTGGCGGAGAAGAGCGGCCAGCCCTGTGCCATGTCGCGCAGCAGCGCCTTGTCCTCGAACGCGGCCAGCGCCTGCCCCACGCCGTACCAGCCGGGCAGCATCACCCGCGCCTGGGCCCAGCTGAACACCCAGGGGATGGCGCGCAGATCCTCGATCGCGTCGGATTTCTTGCGGCTGGCGGGGCGGCTGCCGATCTTCAGCCCGGCGATCTCCGCGATCGGCGTCATCTCGCGAAAGAAGGTGCGGAAGCCGTCCGTCTCGTAGACCAGCCCGCGATAGGCGCGGAAGGCGTCGGCGGAGAGGCGATCCATCGCGGCGGCGAATTGCGCATTGTCGCCGTTCGACAGATGCGCGGGCTCCAGCGTGGCCAGCAACGTGGCCGACGCCATCGCCTCGAGATTGGTCACCGCGCTCTCGCGCGTGCCGTACTTGCCCGCGATGACCTCGCCCTGCTCGGTGATGCGGATGCGGCCCTGCACGGTGCCGGGCGGCTGCGCGCGGATCGCGGCGAAGGCGGAGCCGCCGCCGCGCCCCACCGCGCCGCCGCGGCCGTGGAACAGCTGCATCCCGACGCCGACCGCGTCGAACACCGGCTTCAGCGCGGTCGACGCCTTGGACAATTGCCACGTGGACGTCAGGTAGCCGCCGTCCTTGTTGCTGTCCGAATAGCCGATCATCACTTCCTGATGGCCGCGCGCGCGGGCGATCGCGCGCACCTCGGGAATGGCGAACCATTCGGTCATGATCGCGGGGGCGGCCTCCAGATCCTCGATCGTCTCGAACAGCGGCACCGCCATGATCGCCGCCGATGGGTCGTCGCCGGGCCGGTAGAGGCCGACCTCCTTGAGCAGCAGGTGGACCTCCAGCAGGTCGCTGACCGACTTGCACATGCTGACGATATACTGGCGGATGCAGGCCGGGCCGTAGGTGGCGTGCGCGTCGGCGGCGGCCTGCACGATCGCCAGCTCGCCCCGCGTCTCTTCCGAATAATCGGCGAAGCGGCTGGTCAGCGGGCGCGGGGTGGCGAGTTCCTGCCGCAGCAGCATGACGCGCGCGTCCTCGTCCAGCGCGGCGTAATCGTCGACGACGCCCGCGACGCGCAGCATCTCCGCCACCACGCCCTCGTGGATCGCGCTGTTCTGCCTGAGGTCGAGCGTGGCGAGGTGGAAGCCGAAGACTTCCACGGCACGGATCAGCCGGCCGACCGCACCGCCGGAGCCAAGCAGCCCCTCCCCCTCGCGCGACAGCCCGCGCGCGATCGAGACGAGGTCGGCGCGCAGCGCGGCGGGATCGGCGTACGGCTCCCCCTTCAGCGCGCCGGGGCGCGGGGCGGGCTGCCCCGTGAGCGCGGCATAGGTGGCGGCGGTGCGGGCGTAGATGCCCGACAGCGCGCGACGATAGGGCTCGTCGCTGCGGCTCTCCGCCGCGTCGCCGCTCGCCCCGGCCAGCGCGACCACCGCGTCGTCGACATGAGCGTGATCGGCGGAGATCGACAGTTCCGCGCCCATCGCGTGCAGCTGATCGAGATAGAAGCCGAGCGCGGCCTGCGCCGCCTTCGCCAGCGCGGCCTTCAGCGAATCGGCGGTGACGAAGGGGTTGCCGTCGCGATCCCCGCCGATCCAGCTGCCCGGCCGCAGGAAGGCCGGCGTGCGCTGGCCGAGCGCGCGGTCCCAGCGCTGGTAGAGCGCGGGGATGACGGGCAGGAAGACGTCGCGCAGGTAGGAAAGCGCGGTCTCCACCTCGTCCACGACGTACAGTCGCTCGCGCCGCAGCACCCGCGTCTGCCACAGCAGCGCGACCTGGCGCACGATCGCCTCGTCGACCAGGTCGCCCTCCGGCGTCGTCTCCGCGCCGCGGTCGCGCATCGCCATCAGCTGCGCGATGCGGTTGCGGTGGTCGATCATCGACTTGCGCCGCACCTCCGTCGGGTGCGCGGTGAGTACGGGGGCGATCAGCGCGTGGTCGAGCAGCGCCAGCACGTCCGCGCGCGCGACGCCCGCCTGCTCCAGCCGGGCGAGCGCGGCGGCGAGGTCGGCCCCCTCCTCCGCGGCGATGCCCTGGCGATCCTCGGCGAGGTTGGCCAGCATGGAGAACAGCATGAAGCCGCGGACGAAATCGAGCGTCTCGTCGAGGTCCATCTGCCCCAGCTCGGCATCGGTGGATGCCGTGCCGTTGCCGCGGTGCCGCTCCACGGAGGCGGAACGGATCGCCTCCGTCCGCTCGTACAATCGCTCCCCGCCATAGGCGCGGATGACGTCGCCCAGCACGCGGCCGAGATAGCGGACGTCGGGATTGTTGGTGATCGAAGGGAGGCTGGCCATGCGCGTCATGCTGCGCTGCGGCAGGGGGCGAGGTCAACCGTCTCCTCCCCGGCACGGGGAGGGGGACCGCTCGCAAAGCGAGTGGTGGAGGGGAAGGGCCACGAAGCGCACGCCCGTGGATGTCCCCCTCCACCAGCCTGCGGCTGGTCCCCCTCCCCGTGCCGGGGAGGTTATTTCACTTCGCCGCGCCCGCCGCGTTCGTCGCCGGCTCCTCCGCGGGCGTCGGCAAGTCCATCTCGCGCTGGGCGCGCGCCTTCTCGCGCTCGGCGCTGGTGACGGTGCCGTCGCGGTTCTCGTCCTGATGGTCGAAGCGGGCGAGCATCCACTTGCTCCACTCCTCGTTCGAGATGCCGCCGTCGCCGTTGGCGTCGATCTCGGCGAAGCGCGGTGCCAGGCGCGGGCTCAGCTCGCTCGCCACCAGCTTGTCGTCGTCGTTGCGGTCCAGCCGGCGGAAGCGGCGCTCCACCACGCCGCCATAGTCGAGCCGCGACATGACGAAGGGCGGCGTGAAGTTCTGCACCGCGGCGTTCGTCTCCGCCTTCTCCTCGGCAGACGGGCCGCAGCCGGCGACAAGCAACACGGCCACGACCAGGGCCCCCTTCGACTTCGACACGCGCGCGCTCCCCTTCAGGCTTCCAGCTCAACGTCCCAGTAGAGCCAATCGTGCCACGTGTCGTGAAGGTAGTTGGGCGGAAAGCGCCGGCCGTGTTCCTGCAATTGCCAGCTCGTCGGGCGGATCGGCTCGAGATACAGCGGCATGTGCGCCTGCCGCGGGGTGCGCCCGCCCTTCTTCAGGTTGCACGGCGCGCAGGCCGTGACGACGTTCTCCCACGTGGTGCGCCCGCCCTGCGCGCGCGGCACGACGTGATCGAAGGTCAGGTCGCGCGCGACGCCGCAATATTGGCACGCGAACCGGTCGCGCAGGAACAGGTTGAACCGGGTGAAGGCGGGAAACTGCGACGGCTTCACGAACTGCTTCAGCGCGATCACCGACGGCAGCTTGATCGCGTGGTTGGGGCTGCGCACCTCGCGCTCGTAGTGGGCGACCACGTCGACGCGGTCGAGGAACACCGCCTTCACCGCGGTCTGCCACGGCCAGATGCTGAGCGGATAATAGCTGAGCGGCGTGTAGTCGGCGTTCAGCACCAGCGTCGGACAACTCTCCGGATGCCGGATGAGGTCGGGATGGAACACAGATGCTCCCCTGCTCGCCGTTCTGCGCCTCCCCCTGCGGGGCGGGCGTGACGCCATGATGACAGAGCGCGAATCGCGGGGTCAAGCCTTTGCGGCACGGGCGGGCTTCTGGCAGGAGGACGCCCGCGCCACCCGAGTTACGAAAGCCAACGCCATGTCGACCCACTCCGCCCGCCTGGCCGCCCTGCGCGCGCAGCTGACCCGCGACCGGCTGGACGGCTTCGTCGTGCCGCTGACCGACGAGCATATGAGCGAATATGTCGGCGCCTACGCGCAGCGGCTCGCCTGGCTGACGGGGTTCCAGGGTTCGGCCGGCACCGCCGTGGTGCTGCGCGAGGAGGCCGCCATCTTCACCGACGGGCGCTACACCATCCAGGTGCGCGAGCAGGTGGCGGCGGACGAGTGGCACTATGTCGGCGTGCCGGAGACCAGCGTCGCCGACTGGCTGGCGGCGCACGCCGCGCCGGGCGCGCGCATCGGCTACGACCCGTGGCTGCACACCCGCGGCTGGGTGGACGAGACCGCCCGCGTGCTGGCGGCGGTGGGCGCCGAACTGGTGGGGGTGGACGCGAACCCCGTCGACGCGGTGTGGACCGACCGCCCCCTCCCCTCCGACGCGCCGCTGTCGGTGCAGCCGGATGCGCTGGCGGGGCGCGGCAGCGCGGCCAAGCGCGCCGACGTCGCCGACTGGCTGGTGCAGGCGGGCGCGGACGCGCTGATCGTCCCCGCGCTGGATTCGATCGCCTGGCTGCTGAACGTGCGCGGCACCGACGTGGAGCGCACGCCCGTCGCGCTGTCCTATGCCGTGGTCCACGCGGACGGCACCGCGGAGCTGTTCGTCGCGCCGGGCAAGGTCGACGACACAGTGGCGCAGCACTTGGGCAATGCCGTGCGCGTGCGCGACCGGGCCGCGTTCGCCGCGGCGCTGGGCGGCTTCGCCGGCAAGCGGGTGGCGATCGATCCGTCGCTGGCGGTCTCCGCCATCTTCGATCGGGTGGAGGCGGGGGGCGGCACCACGCTCCCGCTGCGCGACCCCACCCTCCTCGCCAAGGCAGTGAAGAATGCGGGCGAGATCGCCGGCCATCGCGCCGCCTCGCTGCGCGACGGGGCGGCGCTGACCCGCTTCCTGCGCTGGATCGCGGCCGAGGCGCCGGCGGGCGGGCAGACCGAGCTGTCCGCCGCGGCCAGGCTGGAGGCGTTCCGGCGCGAGACGGGCGCGCTGAAGGACCTGTCGTTCGACGCCATCTCCGCCACCGGGCCGCACGGCGCGATCCCGCACTATCGCGTCGACGAGGCGTCGAACCTGCCGATCGAGCGCGGGCAGCTGTTCCTGATCGATTCGGGCGGGCAATATGCCGACGGCACGACCGACGTGACCCGCGTGGTGCCGGTGGGCGAACCGACCGCGGAGATGCGCGACCGCTTCACCCGGGTGCTGAAGGGACATATCGCCATCGCCACCGCCGTCTTCCCGCACGGCACCACCGGGCAGCAGATCGACGCGCTGGCGCGGCTGCCCCTGTGGCAGGCGGGACTCGACTTCGCGCACGGCACCGGCCACGGCGTGGGCGCCTACCTGTCGGTGCACGAGGGGCCTGCGCGGATCGCCAAGCCGGGCTATCCCGGCGGCGGCCCGCAGGAGCCGCTGCGCGCGGGCATGATCCTGTCCAACGAGCCGGGCTATTACAAGGCCGGCGAGTACGGCATCCGGATCGAGAACCTGCTGCTCGTCGAGGAGCGCGAGATCGCCGGCGGCGAGGCGCCGATGCTGGCGTTCGAGACGCTGACGCTGGCGCCGATCGAGCGAGACCTGATCGATCCGGCGCTGCTGACCGATGACGAATTGACGTGGATCGACGCCTATCACCGACGCGTGGCCGACGCGCTCCGCCCGCTGTTGCCGGGGGAGGATGCCGCGTGGCTCGACGCGAAATGCGCGCCGCTGACGCGCTGACATCGGGCGCTAGGACGACGTCGCCCGCAGCGCGGACTCGCCCGGCGCCTACTCCGCCTGCGGTTCGCCCTGCCCGCCGTCGGGCAGGGATCGATCCGCCGTCGCGCCGGGCGGCTCCGCCGCCGCGCGCGACTGGGCCTTGCGCCGCTTCAGGTTCTCGCGCAGCTCTCGCGCCAGCCGCTCCGCCCGGTCGTCCCTGCTCATGCCCCGCGCGCTAGACCGCCGCGACGACCTTGACAATCGCCGCCCGCTCGTCTCTTAGCGCGCTTCCGTCCGAACGGGCGAGTGCTGCCGTAGCTCAGTGGTAGAGCGCATCCTTGGTAAGGCTGAGGTCGTGAGTTCAATCCTCACCGGCAGCACCATTCTTTCCTGACATCCGCTCGACGCGTCCATGCAGGCCGCGCCTCCGCCGCCCGCTTGATCTGCGTCACCACGTTTCGCCGGCGTCGGATCGGCGCGCCGCGCGTTTAAGCCGCTTCCGACAGGAGAAGGCTGATGTCGATCGATCGAGCCGGTGCGCAGGCTACCGCCCGCGAGCTGCACCGCGAGGAGGAACGGGAGAAGGCGATCGCCCGCGCGCTGCCGCCCGGGCCGGAACAGGACGCGCACTGGATGCGGGGCGAGCGCCTGTCGGACGAGGCGTGGTCGCTGGAGGAGCGCTACGACCTCGAGATCACGCCCAGCGGCCTCTGGCACTAGGCCTTGCCCCGTTACCTGGTCGCGCAGAGCGAACGACCCGAGGAACGCGAGCGGCGCCGGCGGCGCGCCGGCAAGAGCTCGGGCGAGACCTATGCCGCGACGCTGTCGCAATTGTGCCCCGGCGCGTCGGTCGACATCGTCTCCCCGGCGGATGCGAGCGCCGGTCCGTTCGCGGCGGCGGACCTGATCCGCTACGACGCCATCCTGCTGACCGGATCGCCGATGCACGTCTACGACGATGCGCCCGACGTGCGGCGGCAGCTGGCGTTCATGCGCGCGGTGTTCGCGTCCGGCGTGCCCTCGTTCGGATCGTGCGCCGGGCTGCAGGTCGCGACCGCCGCGGCGGGCGGGCGGGTGCGCAAGATGCCCGAGCGGCTGGAAGCGGGCGTCGCGCGGCGCATCGCGGCGACCGACGCGGGACGGGCGCATCCGCTGCTGGAAGGCCGCCCGGCCGCGTGGGACGCGCCGGCGATCCACGGCGACGAGGTGGAGGAGCTGCCCGCCGGTGCGACGCTGCTGGCGAGCAACGGCGTCACGCGGGTGCAGGCCGCGGAGATTTGCCACGACCGCGGGGTGTTCTGGGGAGTGCAATATCATCCCGAGCTGTCGATTGAGGAAGTGGCGCTCGCCCTGCGCGACTCTGCCGGCGATCTGGTCGAGGCCGAGCTCGCCGGGTCGGAGTGCGAGGTCCAGGCCCACGTGGACGACCTGCTCGCGCTGCACGCGCATCCCGACGATCGCGCGGTGCGATGGCGGCTGGGCGTGGACGGGGAGTTCGCCGAGGAACGCCGGCGCCGGTGCGAGCTGACCAACTTCCTGCGCCACGCCCCCGCGCTGCGCAACGCCGCGCCCGTGGCAGCGTAGCTAGCGCGCGACGGCGGGAGCGTCGGCCAGGCGGCGGAGGTGGTCGACCACCTGATACGCCGCGAACGGCGCGACGAGCGTGTCGTGCGGACCACGCTCGATCGGGCCGGCGCGCACTTCCTTCTGCAACAGGAGAACGGGCGCGCGCAGGCTCTGGACCGCGCCGTTCAGCCGACCGCCGTCGGCGTCGAACAGCGACGTGCTCGCCACCACGGCGAACGGCGGATGGCGCATCCGCGCGGCCAGCCCCTCCGCCTCCTCGATCGTCCGCGCGGGGCCGACGATCTGCCCCCCGGCCCCCGCGATCCCGTCGCGGACATAGCCGGCGAGGAACGTATCCTCCTCGATCAGCAGGACGAGCTTGCCGGCGAGCGGGAGTGAAGCATCTTCCATGCTATTGATATAACACGAAAATATCAGCCCGGCGCTGATCTGCGGCAGGGTCGTACCTTTTTCGTCTGCGCGCGGGACGGTACCCGCCGCCTCACGCGAAGGCCGGCGCCTGGCGCAATTGCTGATAGGCGGCGATTACCGCGGAGAGCCGCGCCTCGTGCGAGCGGTCGCCGCCGTTGCGATCGGGATGGTAGCGGCGGACGAGCTCGGAATAGCGGCGGCGCAGCGCGGCGCGGTCCGCGTCGGGCGCGAGGCCCAGCACGTCGAGATTGCGGCGATCCTCGCCAGACAGCGGCTTGCCGTCGCTCCGCTCGGGCGCGGCGGCTCGGCGGAAGCGCGCGGCGATGGCGTCCAGCGGGTCCGCGAAATCGGCCCAGCGTGGCCCGGCGTCACCGGCACCCGCGCGGGCGAAGGCACGCGTCTCGCGCTCCCAGCCCGCGATCGGGCTCTGCGCGCGGCGGATCTCCTCCGCGGTCATGCCGTCGAAGTAATTGTAGCCCGCGTTGAAGGCGCGGACGTGCTCGAGGCAGAACCAGCGGAACGCGGGCGGCCCTTCGCCGCCGGGCCCTTCCAGCGGCGGTGCGCGGAACTCGCCCGCCTCCGCGCAACCGGGGTGGTCGCAGGCCCGGCCACTCCCTTCGACCCGGCCGTGGAATCGCGTGTTCGCGCGCCGATCGGACAAGACTCTCGCTACCTTCCCGAAAAAGCGGCCTATATGTGCACCCATGCCCGATCCCGCCACCGCCCCCCTGCAAGATGTGATCGCCGCGCGCCTGACCGACGCGCTGGCGCCGACGCACCTCCTCGTCACCAACGACAGCGCGCAGCATCGCGGCCATGCCGGGGACGACGGCACGGGCGAGAGCCACTTCAGCGTCGTCGTCGAGAGCGCGGCGTTCGCCGGGCTGTCGCGGGTGGCGCGGCAGCGGCTGGTCAACCGGGCGCTGGCGGACCTGCTGGAAACGCGCATCCACGCGCTGGCGATCGTGGCGCGCGAGCCGGGGGCGTGAGCTACCGCCTGTTCTACTGGCCGCAGATTCAGGGCCGCGGCGAGTTCGTGCGGCTGGCGCTGGAGGCGGCGGGGATCGACTATGACGACGTCGCGCGGCGGACGGGCGCCGAGGGACTGATGAGCGACATGGCGGCCCGGCGCGGCCGCGCGCCGTTCGCGCCACCCTATCTGGATGCCGACGGGCTGGTGATCGCGCAGGTCGCCGATATCCTGCTGTATCTCGGCGACCGGCACGGGCTCGCGCCGTCGAACATCGCCGACCGCTACTGGATCCACCAGGTCCAGCTGACCATCGCCGACCTTGTCGCCGAGGTGCACGACGTGCACCACCCGGTCGACCTTAGCGCCTATTACGAGGAGCAGAAGGACGAGGCGGCGCGGCGAGCCGGCGTGTTCCGCGCGGCGCGGCTGCCCAAGTTCCTCGACTGGCTGGAGGGCGCGGCGGAGGCGAACGCGGGGGAGTGGCTGATCGATCATCGCTGGACCTACGCCGACACGTCGCTGTTCCAGGTGATCGAGGGGCTGCGCTACATGTTCCCGCGGCGCATGGCGACGCTGGCGCCGCGCTATCCGGCGCTGGCGCGGGTGCATGGCCTGGTCGCGGCGCTGCCGGGCGTGCGCGCCTATCTGTCGAGCGAGCGGCGTATTCCCTTCAACACACAGGGCATCTTTCGTCACTATGCCGAACTCGACGCCGAATAGGATGCCGCGCCCCGCGGCGCGCATCCTGCTGGTCGACGCGCAGCGGCGCGTGCTGCTGTTCCGCTTCGCGCCCGACGATCGCCCGCCCTTGTGGTGCACGCCCGGCGGCGCGGTGGATCCCGGCGAGAGCTACGAGGCGGCGGCGCGGCGCGAGCTGCACGAGGAGACCGGGCTGGACGTGGACTGCGGCGCGCAGGTGGCGCAGCGGACGGTGGACTTCCTGACGTTCGAGCGCGTCGAGGTGACCGCGGACGAGCGCTGGTTCCGCGTCGACGTGGACGCGCACGAGGTCGCCGCCGCCGCACCTACCGAGCAGGAAGTGCGGCTCGGCATGCAGGGCCGCTGGTTCGCGCGCGAGGAGATCGCCCGCTGGCCCGAGACGATCTATCCCGCCGACCTGATCGAGATGCTGGAGGAGACCGACCGATGACGCGCGACGACCTGATCCTCCAGACGCTGGAGCCGGCGACCCACGACCTGGGCGGGTTCAAGGTGTACCGCACGCTGCCGCATCGCGAGCGGACGATGGTGGGGCCGTTCCTGTTCTTCGACCAGATGGGTCCCGCGCACCTGCCGCCCGGCGACGGCGTGGATGTGCGCCCGCACCCGCACATCGGGCTGTCGACGGTCACCTGGCTGTTCGAGGGCGCGTTCCAGCACAAGGACTCGCTCGGCACCGACCAGCGGATCGAGCCGGGAGCGGTGAACCTGATGACCGCGGGCACGGGGATCGTCCACTCGGAGCGATCGCCCGCGGACGTGCGGCCCGGCGGACCGAGCCTGGCCGGGATACAGACGTGGCTGGCGCTGCCCGACGGCAGGGAGGAGGTGGCGCCCGCGTTCCAGCACGTCGCCGCGCCGGACATGCCGGTCGTGGAGGGCGGCGGCGCGCGCGCGACGGTGGTGATGGGAAGCCTGTGGAAGCAGACCTCGCCGGTGAAGGCGTGGGCCGATACGATCTACGCCGACATCGCGCTGGAGGCGGGCGGCAGCGTGCCGCTGGACGACAGCACCGACGAGCGCGCGGTCTATCTGGCGCTGGGCGAGGCGACGCTGGACGGGCTGACGCTGGAGCCGCAGCGGCTGTACGTGCTGCGCCCTGGCGTGGCCGCCACGCTGCGCTCCGCACGCGGCGGGCGCGTGATGCTGGCGGGCGGCGCTGCCTTCGCGACGCCGCGGCACGTGTGGTGGAATTTCGTCCATTCGTCGCGC
The DNA here is from genome assembly GCF_012035195.1 of Sphingomonas corticis. Taxonomy (GTDB): domain Bacteria; phylum Pseudomonadota; class Alphaproteobacteria; order Sphingomonadales; family Sphingomonadaceae; genus Sphingomonas; species Sphingomonas corticis. The sequence continues at coordinate 386,365 of NZ_JAAVJH010000002.1, read as the reverse complement.
GAGGCGATCAGAGAGGCGCGACGCGCGTGGAAGGGGGGCGAGTTCGCGACCGTGCCGGGCGATGCGGCGGAACGCATCCCGCTGCCCGAGGTGCCCAAGACGGTCAGCTATCCGTGACGCCCCGCCGTCCCGCTCGGCGATCCTTCGGAACGGGTCGCACGGAGGGTCCGCCTACTTGCGTCCCGCCAGCATATCCCAGAGGATCGGCGGCGTGATCTGCTTCGCGAGGACCTTGGGCGACCACCGCTGCTTCTCGCCGGGGCGCAGCGCGGAACTCACCAGCGAATGCAGGTCGACGACCTACGCCGCTACTATGCCGAACCTGGGGGCAGCATGTCGCGAGACGACATCGTCGATGAGCGGTAGAGGTTCGCCAGGATCTCCTTGTAGACGGCGAGACGCTGCCGTACCTGCGCCATCCCCTTGGCCTCCTGAGCAGCGAGGGCGTGCCTTCGGTCCAGGGCGTCGAGAGAGAAGGTAATCGCCTGCTCGTCGGTCATCCCTGTGACAGGGATCATCGCATCGTATCCGAGCATACCGAACAGCCCGCTGAACTTCCGGCTGTACGCCACCGGCAACACCGGCGTGCCCGCTGAAAATGCGCCGATGCACGCATGCATCCGGCCAGCAACGAGGAAATCGAGCGAGGAAATGTAGCTTTTCGCTGCGCATGGATGGGAAAAGTCGGGTACACGGATCGTCTCCGGATAGTCCCCCGACAGCAGGTCGGCACGCCGACCGTCGTCGTCTTCCGGCATCCGCCGGCTGCAGCAGTGCGTGATGAGGTGCACCTCGGCTCCCCGCGCGAGCAGCGTCTCGATCAAGCGGCGTGTATAGACAGCGTAGTCGATCGAGAGACCAAATCGGTTGCTGCCTGTTTCCGCCTCGTGGAAAAGCAACCCGGATACGTTGACGCCGACACGCAGCCGATCGCCGCCGCGTTCCGCGGCGCGGCTCTCATAGGGCAGCTCGAACGCCACGTCCGCGGCCAACGACAGCGGTGCACGCGGGGCGAGTTGCGTCGCGACCTCGAAGGACTGCGAATCACGCGCCACTGTCGCACGTGTCCTATTCATGATGTAAGCGGCGATCCACCGGCTCCGCGGCTTTTCGAAGGGTCCGATCGTCATCGGCGATAGTATAAGCGGAACCCGGCGCGCGATAACGAGCAATTTCGTCGCGCAGATAAAGAAGAAACGCTTCCGATGGTAGATGTCAGTGAAGCTGTCACCCCCGCTGATGTCAAGAACGGCATCGCATCTCGCAAATTCTCTCCACAGACCCGAAGGTGAAAACAGAGAACGAGCATCGATTCCTATCGATCGAATACTCCCGCCACTGATATCCGGCGTCTCGCCGTCTCTCATCCCTATCGAGACGAACTCGATGTCTATCCCTTCTTTCGCCGCGACCTCGGATGCGATGCTCATGTTTGCGATCGTCAACGCGGCGACACCAAGATTACCAGATGACAGCGAGTGAAAGAGGAGCCCGATCCGTAGTTTCTTTCTTGGCATAACACCTGATCCGTATCGCTGGGCCCCGCACTGATTGGCAAGGGAGGTCGAGAGCATATTAGTTCGCCGATTGCGGCCGAGTGCCAGCGGGTTGACGTTATGTCCACCTTCGAAGGTCATCCTGACTGTCCTGTCGATTCTGACCACGAAGACGGGCTCAGCGGTCAGCTTTCGCTTGGCAGCAAGTTGATCTAGGGCGGCGGTATGGCGGTCGGGATGCACGGATTGATGAGCCTCTTTCGCCAGCGCACGAGGGAGCGCGCCCTTGTTCCCCCCGTGCTCGCCACCTATGCCCGCCCGAACTGGATCCAGCGCCATCGCATGCTGTGCCTGGCAGTCCTGCTCGGCTTCGCCTTTGTCTACTCGGCCGCTTTCACGCTGATCGGCCGCTTTATGCCGATGCCTTTCATGACCCCGCTGGCCCTTATGCTGGGTCTGGTGGTGTGGATGCTGCCGGAGAACGATCGCCCGCCGACCCGCGCGCTGGAGCGGCTGACCTTCGCCTATATCGTCGCACTGCTGTGCTGGCCCGACTATCTCGCCGTCGCGCTGCCGGGGCTGCCGTGGATCACGCTGCTGCGGCTGACGGGCTTCCCGCTGGTCATCACCCTGCTGCTGTGCGTGTCCGTGTCGCCGACGTTCCGCGCCGAGATGAAGGACCGGCTGTCGGCGGTGCCGGCCATTTGGAAGTGCGTGCTGGCGGTCACCATCATCGCGCTGTTCTCGATCGCCTTGTCGGAGGACGTGTCCGCATCCGCCAGCCGTTTCGTCGTCATGCTGGTCAACTGGACCGGCGCCTTCTTCGTCGGCGTCTACGTCCTGTCGCTGCCGCGCCGCATCGAGTGGCTGGGCTACCTGCTGTGGGGGATCGCGATCTATGTGACGGCGGTCGGCTTCCAGGAATGGCGGTTCAGCCATGTGCCCTGGGCCGGGCACATCCCCTCGTTCCTGGCGGTCCAGGACGAATCGGTGATGCGCATCCTGGCCGGATCCGCGCGCGCCGCGACGGGCATCTATCGCGTGCAGAGCAAGTTCACGACCAGTATCGGCCTCGCCGAATTCCTCTCGCTGGCGCTGCCCTTCATCCTGCACGTGATGGTCAGGACGCAGCGCACCGGCGTGCGGCTGGCCGCGCTCGCTTCGATTCCGCCGATCATCTGGGTCCTCGTCAAGACCGATTCGCGGATCGGCATGGTCGGGCTGTTCCTGTCGCTGCTGTTCTACGCGCTGGCGTGGGGCGCGATGCGCTGGCGCTTCGACAAGGGCAGCCTGTTCGGCCCCGCGGTGACGCTGGCCTATCCGGCGATCTTCACCGGCTTCATCATCGCCACCTTCTTCGTCGGACGGTTGCGCAACAGCGTGTGGGGGACGGGCGCGACCGCGGCCAGCACGCAGTCGCGGCGGATGATGTACGAGATGGGCATCCCCATGGTGCTGAAGAACCCGCAGGGTCACGGCCTGGGTATGGGCGGACGCACGCTGGGCTTCGTCAATCCCGCCGGCACCATGACGATCGACACCTACTATCTCGCCGTCGCGCTGGAGCTCGGGCTGCTCGGCTTCTTCCTCTACTTCGGCATGTTCCTCGTCGCGATCTTCCAGGGAGCCAAGACGGTGTGGCGCGCGCCGACGGGGGATGCGCTCTATCTGGTCCCGGTCACGATCGCGCTGACCAACTTCTTCGTCATCAAGTCGGTCTTCAGCCAGCTGGAGAACCATCCGCTCGCCTTCATGCTGCTCGGCGCATCGGTCGGGCTGATCTGGCGCGCGCGCAGGGAGGAGGCGGCGCGGCCGGCCGGGCCCGACGCCGCGACGTCGCCGGCCACCGCGCCGCGGCCGGCGCCCGCACTGCCGGGGCGCGCGCTGCCGGCGTGATCGACGGGGTTGAACTCCCACCAACTTAGTGGGTATTCCTGCGCCGTCCGTTTCGCAGCGTCGGGAACACCATCGTGTCCGCTTTCCTTCCCCCGTCCGTCGTCGAGGGTCTGCGCGCGGCGCGGCGGTCGGCGCGGCTGGCGCGCGGCGCGGGAGGACAGATCGACGTGCCGCCGCGCTTTCCGCGGCGCGAGCGGCTGGCCGCGGCGGTGGCGGGAATAGCCGCCGCCCTCTACCCCCGGCGGATCGGCGGGATCGCGGGCGGGGAGGCGGCGGAGGACGCCTTCGTCGCCGCCCGGCTGGACGCCGCGCTGACCGCGCTGCACGAGGAGGTGGCGCGCGAGCTGCACTATTGGTCGGTGGAGGCGAGCGCGCCGTTCGACGACGACCAGGCCGCCACCATCGTCCGCCTGTTCGCCGCCACCCTGCCCGACGTGCGGCGGCTGATCGACAGCGATATCGACGCCGCGTTCCTGGGCGACCCGGCGGCGCGCAGCGTGGACGAGATCCTCACCTGCTATCCCGGTGCCGTCGCCAGCCTGCACCACCGGCTGGCGCACGAACTGCACGCGCTGGGCGCGGTGCTGACCGCGCGGATCGTCAGCGAGATCGCGAACGAGCGCACCGGGATCGACATCCATCCCGGCGCCACGATCGGCGCGCATTTCTTCATCGACCACGGCACCGGCGTGGTCATCGGCGAGACCGCGATCGTGGGCGAGCGGGTGCGCCTCTACCAGCACGTGACGCTGGGCGCGCGCAGCCCGCTGGGCAGCGCGCACCCCGGCGTCACGGAGCGGCACGCGCGCCACCCGATCGTGGGCGACGACGTGGTGATCTATGCCGGGGCGACGATCCTGGGCCGCGTCACCATCGGCGACGGCGCGACGATCGGCGGCAACGTGTGGCTGCTGTCCGACGTGCCCGCGGGCGCGGTCATCGTCCAGCCGGAGGCGCGCGCGCTGCCCGCCGCGGCGGCGCGCGAGCTTCGCGAGGTGCTGAAGTGAGCGCGCGCCGCCCCGTCGTCGGGGTGCTGTGCTGCAACGAGGTGGCGGCGCGCCCGGTGCAGGTGGTCGCCAGCCGCTTCGTCGCGCCGCTCGACCGGCTGGCCGAGGCGACCGTGGTGCTGGTGCCCGCGCTGGCGGAGGCGAGCGACGTGGCGGGCCTGTCGCAGCTGCTCGACGGCCTGCTGCTGACGGGATCGCGCTCGCACGTCTCGCCCGAGCGCTACGGCGGGGCGGAGGCCGTGGCGGAGGACCAGCGCGACCGCGACCGCGACGAGGTGGCGCTGCGGCTGTCGGCGGCGATGATCGAGGCGGGGCGGCCGGTGTTCGGCATCTGCCGCGGCTTCCAGGAGCTGAACGTGCTGTTCGGCGGCACGCTGTCCGCCGACTGCGCGGGCGCACACCACCGCGGCGAGCACTGGCCGTTCGACGAGCAGTTCGACCATCGCCACGACATCGAGCTTCACCCCGGCGGCCGGCTGGCGCGGATGAGCGGGCATCGCCGCGCCACGGTCAACTCGGTGCACGAGCAGGGCGTCGACCGGCTCGGCACCGGGCTGGCGGTCGAGGCGGTGGCGAGCGACGACGGGCTGGTCGAGGCGTTCTCCGCCGAACCGTGCGGCGGCACGGTGATGGCGGTGCAATGGCATCCCGAGTGGGACGTCGCGGCCTGCGCGCCGAGCCGCGCGTTCTTCGCAATGATGCACGCCGCGCTGCGCGGTCAGACGGGCAGTCAGCCGGCGGGGGCGGCGCGCATCACGTAGTCGCGCGTCTCGTAGGGAGGCGCGAGCCCTTCCACCCAGGCGCCGTGGGCGTGGGTGAGCGCGACCAGCTCCATCGCCTCGCCGACCGGCCAGCGGCGCACCCGCACCTCGTGGCGGTGGAGGTCGCGGTTGGGCTCCATCATCACCCAGGCGAGCGGGCGATCCGCGGAGGCGCGCGCGCCCGCCGCGTCCATCGCCTTGCGAATCCGCTCCTGCGTGACCGGCGGCAGATACTGCCACACCACCGAGTGCATCAGCACGCGCGCGACACCCGCCGGTTGCGGTTCGGCGAGCCGCGCCTCCACCCAGTCGGCCGCGTCGCCGCGATCCAGCGCCACCGGATCGGCGCGCACCATCGCGATGGCGGTGTCGAGCCGCGCCTGCCGCTCGGTCGCGTCGATCCACACATAGCCCGCCAGCCGCTCCGCCTGCGCCGGATCACGCACGTCGACCGGCGCGACGTCGACGCCGCGCGCCGAGGCGACGCGGACCTGCGCGGAGGGCGGCGGCGGGCCGCGCCATTCGGGGCGGATCAGGAGCGGCGAATCGCGCGGGCCGGTCTCTACCCCGCCCAGGTCGAAGCGCATCCGGCCGATCAGCAGGTTGAGCCCGGCGCTGGAACCGATCTCCAGCACCTCGACCGGCAGGCGATCCGCGGCGACGACGTGCAGCAGGCCGGTCATCAGCCCCGCCGATCGCGCCGCCTCGTTGGTCTGCGGCGGACCGTCCAGCCACGGCAGCAGCGCCGCGTCGTGGCGGACGAGGACGGCGTCCAGCGCTGCCGGCTCGACCGGTCCGCCGGCGAACATCGCCGACAATGCCGGGTCCTGCCCTGAACGATGCAGCGCGTGGAGGCCGCCGATCAGCCGCAGCACCAGCGCGTCCGCCACCGGCTCCCCGGGCCACTCGAGCACGCGGCGGCCGGTCGCGCTGGCGCAGGTCGTGCCGCTGCCCAACGCGCGCGCGATCCGCGCGGTGACGGGGGCGGCCATCGCGTCGCAATAGCCCGCCTGGATCTCGAATGCCGCGCGATTGGTCGCCTCGTCAGCCATGTCGCCCTCCCTCCCTCCTTCATTGCGCCCGTCGGATGCGCTGCGTAAAGCCCGCGCGTCATGTCCAGCGACACCATCGTCATCGCCGTGCCCAAGGGGCGCATCCTGAAGGAAGCGCTGCCGCTGCTCGCCCGCGCCGGCATCGTGCCGGAGGCGGCGTTCGGCGACGAGGACAGCCGCGCGCTGCGCTTCGCCACGCAGGACGCGCGCATCGAGCTGATCCGGGTCCGCGCGTTCGACGTCGCCACCTTCGTCGCGCACGGGGCGGCGCAGCTGGGGATCGTCGGGTCGGACGTGCTGGCCGAGTTCGCCTATCCCGAGCTCTACGCGCCCGTGGACCTGGGGATCGGCCACTGCCGCCTGTCGGTCGCCGAGCCCGCCGACCTCGCCGCGCAGGACGACCCGCGCGGATGGAGCCACGTGCGCGTCGCGACCAAGTATCCGCACCTCACCGCGAAGCATTTCGCGCGGCGCGGCGTGCAGGCGGAGTGCATCAAGCTGAACGGCGCGATGGAACTGGCGCCGACGCTGGGCCTCGCCGCGCGGATCGTCGACCTGGTCTCCTCGGGCCGGACGCTGAAGGAGAACGGGCTGGTCGAGGTGGAGCGGATCATCGACGTGTCGGCGCGGCTGGTCGTCAACCGCGCCGCGATGAAGACGCGCGCGCACGTCTTCCCGCTGGTGGAGGCGTTCCGGGCCGCCGTCGCCGCGGAGGCCGCGGCGTGATCCGGCTGGACACGCGCGACGCGGATTTCGCCGCGCGCTTCGACGCGCTGGTCGACGCCCGGCGGGAGAGCGCGGCGGACGTGACACGCGACGTCGCCACCATCGTGCGCAGCGTGCGCGACGAGGGCGACGCGGCACTGCGCGCCTTCACCCGCAAGCTGGACCGGCACGACCTGGACGAGACCGGCTGGCGCGTGGACGCCGCCGCCTGCGCCGCCGCCTTCGATGCGCTGGAGCCCGAACTGCGCGCCGCGCTGGAACTCGCCGCCACGCGCATCCGCGCCTATCACGAGAAGCAGCGGCCCCAGGACAGCGCCTTCACCGACGCAGCGGGCGTGCGGCTGGGCGCGCGGTGGCGCGCGGTGGAGGCGGCGGGCGTGTACGTCCCCGGCGGGCGCGCGGCCTATCCCTCCACGCTGCTGATGAACGCGATCCCCGCGCGGGTCGCCGGGGTGGACCGGCTGGTCGTCGTCACGCCGACTCCGGATGGCGCGATCAACCCGCTGGTGCTGGCCGCCGCGCACGTCGCGCGGGCGGACGAGGTGTGGCGGATCGGCGGGGCGCAGGCGATCGCCGCGCTCGCCTACGGCACCGAGCGGATCGCGCGGGTCGATGTGGTGACGGGCCCCGGCAATGCCTGGGTCGCGGAGGCCAAGCGGCAGGTCTACGGCGTGGTCGGCATCGACATGGTGGCCGGGCCGAGCGAGATCGTCGTCGTGGCGGACGGCGCCAACGACGCCGAGTGGATCGCCGCCGACCTCTTGAGCCAGGCCGAGCACGACACGACGACGCAGTCGATCCTGTTCACCGACGATGCCGCCTTCGCCGATGCCGCCGCCGCGGCGGTAGAGCGGCAGCTGTCCACGCTGCCGACGCAGGCGGTGGCGCGCGCGGCGTGGGAGGACAATGGCGCGATCGTGCTGGTGCCGACGCTGGCGGACGCGATGCCGCTGGTCGACCGGCTGGCGCCGGAGCATGTCGAGCTGGCGTGCGACGACCCGCAGGCGCTGTTCGACCGGCTGCGCCACGCCGGCTCCGCCTTCCTGGGCCGGCACACGCCCGAGGCGATCGGCGACTATGTCGCGGGACCCAACCACGTGCTGCCGACCGGGCGGCGCGCACGCTTCGCCAGCGGCCTGGGCGTCATCGACTTCATGAAGCGGACCAGCTTCCTCCAGCTGGACGAGACCGCGCTGGCGGAGCTGGGCCCGGCGACGATCGCGCTGGCGGAGGCGGAGGGGCTGCCCGCGCACGCGCGATCGGTGGCGCTGCGGCTGCGGACGAACCGCTGAGGGGTGACGCGCTGCCCCGGCGCGCCTACATGGCGCCGCTTATGGCACGCTCCTCCTCTTCCCCCGCGCGCTCGCGCGCGCGCGCCGCGGCGCGGCTCGCCGCCGTCCAGGCGCTGTACCAGCACGACATGGAGGGGACCGCGATCCCCGCGCTGCTGCACGAATTCCACCACCACCGCATCGGCGCGACGATCGAGGACGTGGAATATGCCGACGCCGACGTCGCCTTCTTCGACGACGTGGTGACGGGCGCGCACGCGCGCGCGGAGGAGATCGACGCGCTGATCGCGCGCAAGCTGGCGCAGGGTTGGGCGCTCGACCGGTTGGACAAGCCGATGAAGGCGATCCTGCGCGCGGGCACCTTTGAGCTGCTGGCGCGCGCCGACGTGCCCACCGGCGCGGCGATCAGCGAGTATGTGGACGTCGCCCACGCCTTCTACGAGCGCCGCGAATCGGGCTTCGTCAACGGCCTGCTGGACGCGATCGCGAAGGACGTGCGCGGCTGAGCCATGGGCGACGTCGTGAACCTGAACCACGCGCGCAAGGCCAAGGCGAGCGCGGCGCGGCGTAGCCAGGCCGCCGCCAACCGCGTCGCGCACGGCCGGACGAAGGCGCAGAAGGACGCCGACCGCGCCGACGCGGCGCGGCGCGAGGCGGCGCTGGACGGCGCGCGGCGCGAGCCGGGGGTTCCGCCTGCGGTGGACTGAACGCGCGCGTTACCGGTCGGTTTACCTTCGCCGCGTTAGGACTCGCGCCATGGGGAAGATGTCCGCACGATGGGGTGCCCGCCGCTGGGCCGTGCCGCTGGCCGGCGCGATCGGCTATGCCGCGCTGGCGACGGCCACGATCGCGCTGACCGCGAAGGCGGCGGCGCCGGCGACGGTGTGGGCGGCGGACGCGGTGATCCTGGCGCTGCTGCTGACGCGCGCGCGCGCCGAGTGGCCCGTGCTGCTCGCCGCGGGATGGATCGCCAATCTGATCGCCAACGTCGCGACGCGCGGCTGGACGCCGGGGCTGGTGCTCTACGGCGCGATCAACATGGGGCAGGTCCTGTTCGCCGCGCATATGCTGCGCCGGCACCCGCGCGCGGGCGGGCTGCTGGAGGACGGCGCCAGCCTGTCGCGCTTCGTGTTCTTCGGCGCGCTGGCCGCGCCTGCGGCAGGCGCCGCGGCGGGGGCGACGGCGGGCTGGATCACCTTCGGCGCCCCGCTGGACACCTCCTTCGTGCACTGGTTCGCCAGCAACGCGCTGGGCATCCTGATCTTCACGCCCTTCCTGTGCGACCTGGCGGCGGGCGAGTATCGCCGCGCGATCGCGACCAGCCGCTGGACGCGCCGGCTGGAGACCACCGCGCTGCTGGCGCTGGCCGCCGGTGTGACCACCGCGATCTTCGCCGGGCCGCCGCTGCCGATCCTGTTCTTCACCTTCGTGCCGCTGCTGATCGCCGCGTTCCGCAACGGGCGGCTGGGCGCGCAGGCGGCGCTGCTGGTGGTGGCGCTGGTCGGCGCGACCGCGACGACGACGGGTCACGGACCGTTCGCATCCATGGCCGGAAGCGCGGCGGTGCAGGCCTTCGCCTTCCAATTCTACCTCGCCGCGCTGACGCTGACGATCCTGCCGGTCGCCGCGGTGATCGGCGCGCGGCACGACGTGATGGTGCGGCTGCGCGAGCGCGAGGAGAGCCTGCGGCTGCTGATGGCGCATTCCGCCGACGTGCTGCTGCGCTTCGACGCGGACGGCACCTGCCTGTCCGCGCACGGACCGGTGGTGGAATTGCTGGGCATCGGTTCGCACCGGCTGGTCGGCAGCTGCCTGCTGCGCCCGGGCGCGCGGGTCGACGCGCACGTGGCGCACGCGTTCGAGGCGGCGATCGCCTCGGGCGAGGTGCGCACGACGGAGCTGAAGCTGCCGCACCGTCCGCACCTGACGATGGAAGTGGCGTTCAAGGCGGTGATCGATGCCGGTCACCTGGACGCGGTGGTCGCCACCGTGCGCGACATCTCCGCGCGGAAGCGGGCGGAAGCGATGCTGGTGAAGGCGGCCGACACCGACAGCCTGACCGGCCTGGTCAACCGTGCCGGGTTCGAGAAGCGGCTGGCGGCGTGGCACGCCGACGGGCTGCGCCCGGCGACGCTGGCGATGATCGACGTCGATCGCTTCAAGTCGATCAACGACGGCAACGGCCACCAGGTGGGCGACGCCGTGCTGAAGGAGATCGCGCAGCGACTGGTGGCGGGCACGCGCGGGGACGATCTGGTGGCGCGGCTGGGCGGGGACGAGTTCGTCATCCTCTTCGCCTCCGACGCGGACGCGGCGCGCGGCGCGTGCGAGCGGATCGGCCAGTCGGTGGCGCGCCGCCCGGTGCACCAGGCCGGCAACGTCGCCGTGCTGACGTCGCTGAGCGTCGGGCTGGCGCCGTGGATGCCGTCGATGTCCCCGTCCGACCTGATCGGCGCGGCCGACGTGGCGCTGTACGAGGCCAAGCGCGGCGGCAGGAACTGCGTGCGCGCCGCCGCCGGTTAGGTCTGATCTGCCCCCCACTCGATCCGCACTTCGAAGCCGGTCGAGGATCTCGCGGATTTCCGTGGCGGCCGCGCGCACGCGGAAAGTCGGTGCCGCGAAGACGCGCGTCTTCGTGCTGCCTGGCCCTGATTTCCGCCTGCGCGGGAACACGAGCGATGTGTGGCACCGCAAAGGGGGGTTCTGCGCGGGCAGGCTATAGGCGCGCGCGGCGATGCGGTGTAGCGCGCTTGCCATGCTCCTGCCGCCGTCCGCATGAACGAGGCCGCGTTCCTTGCGCGGCTGCGCGCGCTGCCGCTGCACCCGGGCGCCCGTGGGCTGGCGGACGATGCCGCCACGCTGGGTCCGTTCGTCGTCACCACCGACACGCTGGTGGAGGGCGTGCACTTCCTTTCCGGCGATCCGCCCGCGGACGTGGCGTGGAAATTGGTGGCGACGAACCTGTCCGATCTCGCCGCGAAGGGCGCGCGCGTGGAGGGGGTGCTGCTGAACCTGCCGCTCTCCGATGCCGCATGGGATGCGGCGTTCCTCGACGGGATGGCCGCGGTGCTCGCCGGGTTGGACTGCCCGCTGATCGGCGGCGACACCGTGTCATTGCCCGCGGGTGCGCCGCGGGTGCTGACGTGCACCGCGATCGGTGCCGAGGCGCCCGCCCCGGCGCGCAGCGGCGCGCGCGCGGGCGATGCGCTGTTCGTCACCGGGACGATCGGCGACGCGGGCGCGGGGCTGGCCTTGCTGCAGGAAGGAAAGGACGACGCCGCCCTGGTCGCCGCCTACCGCCGTCCGCAGCCGCGACTGGCCGAGGGGCGCGTGCTGGCGCCGCTGGTCCACGCCATGATGGACGTGTCCGACGGGCTGCTGATCGACGCCGCCCGCATGGCGGCGGCGAGCGGGCTGGCGGTGGAGATCGCGCTGGACGCGGTGCCGCTGTCCGACGCCTTCGTGCGCGCACGCGGCGGCACCCGCGCGGCGCGGCTGTTCGCCGCGGGTGCGGGCGACGATTACCAGCTGCTGTTCGCCGCCGCGCCGGACCGAACGCCGCCCGCCGCCGCCACCGCGGTCGGGCGCTTCGCCTCGGGCGCGGGATTGCGCTTAACCTATGAGGGTCAGTCGCTTACCCTCCCCGCCCGACTGGGCTTCGAGCACGGGTTGCGCTGACCTTCCGCCTTGCCTAGCCTCCCGATTCGTCGCCTCGCATCCGGCAGAAGACCGGGGCGGGGCGCCCACGAGGGGAGAGATGCGAGCATGACGACGGTCTACCTCGCCATGGTCTGCGGCCTGATCGCCGTGGTCTATGGCATCGTCACCAGCCAGCAGGTGCTGCGACAGCCCGCCGGCAACGCCAAAATGCAGGACATCGCCGCCGCCATCCAGGAAGGTGCCAAGGCGTACCTGGGGCGACAGTACACCACCATCGCCATCGTCGGCGCGATCGTCGCCGTGATCCTCTTCCTCACCCTCGGGCTCCTTTCCACCATCGGTTTCCTGATCGGCGCGGTGCTGTCCGGCGTGGCGGGCTATGTCGGCATGAACATCTCCGTGCGCGCCAACGTGCGCACCGCAGAGGCAGCGCGCGGGTCGCTCCAGGGTGGCCTCACCACCGCCTTCCGCTCCGGCGCGGTGACGGGGATGCTGGTGGCGGGGCTCGGCCTGCTCGCCATCGCCGGGTTCTTCTGGTTCCTCGTGTCGGTCGAGGGACGCGCGCCCAACGATCGCGAGATCGTGGAGGCGCTGACCGCACTCGCCTTCGGCGCGTCGCTGATCTCGATCTTCGCGCGGCTGGGCGGCGGCATCTTCACCAAGGCGGCGGACGTGGGGGCCGACCTGGTCGGCAAGGTGGAGGCGGGCATACCGGAGGACGACCCCCGCAACCCCGCCGTCATCGCCGACAACGTCGGCGACAACGTCGGCGACTGCGCCGGCATGGCCGCCGACCTGTTCGAGACCTATGTCGTGACGCTGGGCGTGACGATGATCTCCATCGCGCTGCTGATCCAGGCGGACGCGGCCGAACTGCTCCGGCTGATGAGCCTGCCGCTGGCGGTCGGCGGCGTGTGCATCGTGACCAGCATCATCGGCACGTACATGGTGCGGCTGGGCCGCAACGGATCGATCATGGGTGCGCTGTACAAGGGATTCTGGACGTCGGCGATCCTGTCCATCCCGGCGATCTACCTGGCCACGCAATATACGCTGGGCGACATGAACGCGGTGATCGGCGGCGCGGGCTTCCTTGACGCGGGGCTGGGCGCCGCGCCCACCGCCGACGCGACCACGCCGGCCGACGCCGCCGTGGCGGGCGTACCCGCGGCGAGCGCGTTCACCGGCATGGACCTGTTCTGGTGCATGCTGATCGGCCTGGCCGTCACCGGCCTGATCGTGTGGATCACCGAATATTACACCGGCACCAACTATCGCCCGGTCAAGTCGATCGCCAAGGCGAGCGAGACCGGGCACGGCACCAACGTGATCCAGGGCCTGGCCATCTCGCTGGAGGCGACGGCGCTGCCGACGCTGGTGATCGTCGTCGCGGTGATCGCGGCGTACAAGCTGGCCGGGATCATCGGCATCGCCTTCGCCGCAACGTCGATGCTGGCGCTGGCGGGCATGGTGGTGGCACTCGACGCTTATGGTCCGGTGACCGACAATGCCGGCGGCATCGCCGAGATGGCCGGGCTGGAGGACGAGGTGCGGCACAAGACCGACGCGCTCGACGCGGTCGGCAACACGACCAAGGCGGTGACCAAGGGCTATGCGATCGGCTCCGCGGGCCTCGCCGCGCTGGTGCTGTTCGGCGCCTATACCACCGACCTGCAGACGTACTTCCCCGACCTGACCGTGGATTTCAGCCTGTCCAACCCGTACGTGATCGTCGGACTGCTGCTGGGCGCGCTGCTGCCGTACCTGTTCGGCGCGTTCGGCATGACCGCGGTCGGCCGGGCGGCGGGCGCCGTGGTCGAGGAGGTGCGCGGGCAGTTCCGCGACAATCCCGGCATCATGCAGGGCACCAGCAGGCCCAATTACGGCCGCACCGTCGACCTGGTCACGCGCGCGGCGATCAAGGAGATGATCGTCCCCTCGCTGCTGCCCGTGCTGTCGCCGATCGTGCTCTACTTCGTCGTCACCGCGGTGGACGGGCAGGCATCGGGCTTCGCCGCGCTGGGGGCGATGCTGCTGGGCGTGATCGTCTCCGGCCTGTTCGTCGCGCTGTCGATGACCAGTGGCGGCGGCGCGTGGGACAATGCGAAGAAGTATATCGAAGACGGCAACCACGGCGGCAAGGGCAGCGAGGCGCACAAGGCCGCGGTGACCGGCGATACCGTGGGCGACCCGTACAAGGATACCGCGGGGCCCGCCGTGAACCCGATGATCAAGATCACCAATATCGTCGCGCTGCTGCTGCTCGCCGCGCTGGCGGGCGGGGGCGGCTGACGCGGACACCGGGCGGGGCGAGGCCCCGCCCGGCCCCGGCGTCCTCCCGCGTGCCGCGGAATACCGCCATAATGGAGGCAACACCGTTGGACGCCGGGCCGCAACCGTCCTTCATGCGGGGGCATGACTGCCGCCGCCCGCAACCGTCCTGCAAACCATCTCTACTACGGCGACAATCTCGAAGTGCTGCGGCGCGAGATCGGCGATGCCAGCGTCGACCTGATCTACCTCGACCCTCCGTTCAACTCGAACGCCAACTACAACATCCTCTTCCGATCCCCGACCGGCGACAGCGCCGACGCGCAGATCGAGGCGTTCGAGGATACGTGGCATTGGAACGACGCCGCGGAGGACGCCTTCGACCAGGTGGCGAGGAGCGGCAACACGCGCGCGTTCGACCTGTTGAACGCGATGCGCGCGTTCCTGGGCGAGAACGACATGATGGCGTATCTCGCGATGATGGCGGTGCGGATGATCGAGCTGCACCGCGTGCTGAAGCCGACCGGGAGCCTGTACCTCCACTGCGATCCCACCGCGGGCCATTACCTGAAGCTGCTGCTGGACGGCGTGTTCGGCGCGCGCGCGTTCCGGCGCGAGATCGTGTGGCGGTCGGGCTGGGTCAGCGGATTCAAGACGCGCACCGCCAACTGGATCCGCAACCACGACACGATCTTCTACTACGTGCGCGATCCGGCGGGGACGTGGACGTTCAACAAGCAATATGTCGCGCACGAGGCCGATTACGTCCGGCGCGGCGGCGGCGAGAACCCGCTGGGCAAGGCGATCGACGACGTCTGGGACGATCCGGCGCTCTACTCGCCCAACATCAAGTCCTTTTCCAGCGAGAAGCTGGGATATCCGACGCAGAAGCCGGTTGCGCTGCTGGAGCGGATCGTGTCCGCGTCGTCCAACGCGGGTGACGTGGTGCTGGACCCGTTCTGCGGCTGCGGCACCGCCGTCCACGCCGCGCAGAAGCTGGGGCGGCAGTGGATCGGGATCGACGTGACGCACCTCGCCATCAGCCTGATCGAGAAGAGGATGCAGGCCGCCTTTCCCGACGCCGCCTTCACCGTGGAGGGCACGCCGCGCGACCTCGCCTCCGCCGAGGACCTGGCGCGGCGGGACAAGTACCAGTTCCAATGGTGGGTCGTCTCGATGATCGACGCCATGCCCCATGGCGGCAAGAGGAAGGGCGCGGACGGCGGGATCGACGGCATCGTCTACTTCAAGCCCGACGGCAAGCGGACCGAGCGGGCGCTGGTCTCCGTGAAGGGCGGCGACAACGTCGGCGTGCAGATGATCCGCGACCTGCACTCGACGATGGAACGCGAGAAGGCGCCGGTCGGCATCTTCGTGACCAAGGCCCTGCCAACCGCGGCGATGGAGAAGGAGGCGGCGGCGGTGGGCCGGTTCCACGCCGAGGCGAGCGGCAGGAGCTATCCGCGCTTGCAGATCATCACGCTGGCGGAACTGATGCGGGGCAAGCGGCCCGACATCCCCTATGTCGATCCCACCGCCGCGTTCCGCCGGGCGGCGCGGGAGGAGACCGGGCAGCAGGGATCGCTGCTGTAGCGAAACCCGGGGTGACGGGGTCTTCTTTGAGCTCACGCTGCCGTCTTCCGTGTCGCAACCGGAACAAACCGCCAGCCGCCCGCGCTTGTCGCGGGTGAGCGATGCCGATGCCCCTTCCCGCTTCCCGCTGGCCTGGCGGATGCTGGCGGGGTTCGCCGTCGGGCTGGTCGCGGGGCTGATCGTCAATCTCGCCGCCGGCGATGCCGCCTGGGTGAAGGCGGTGACGACCCACGTCACCGGGCCGTTCGGCCAGCTGTTCCTGCGGCTGCTGTTCATGCTGGTCATTCCGCTGCTGTTCGCGGCGCTGGTGACGGGCGTGGCGGAGATGAAGGATCTGGCGCAGCTGCGCCGCATCGGCCTGCGCACGCTGGCGTTCACCGTCGTGCTGTCGACGCTGTCGGTGATCGTCGCGCTGGCGCTGGTGAACCTGCTGCGCCCCGGCGAGGGCATCGACCCGGCGACAGCGCGGC
Organism: Sphingomonas corticis; assembly: GCF_012035195.1. Taxonomy (GTDB): domain Bacteria; phylum Pseudomonadota; class Alphaproteobacteria; order Sphingomonadales; family Sphingomonadaceae; genus Sphingomonas; species Sphingomonas corticis. The sequence continues at coordinate 370,141 of NZ_JAAVJH010000002.1, read as the reverse complement.
AGATGCTGGCGGAGGGCGGCACCGGCGCGGGCGCGATCCTGCGCGAAGGGGGGAAGCAGCCGGGCGCGATGGACGGCGTGCTGGCGATCATTCCGGAGAACCCGGTGCGCGCCGCGGCGGACGGCGACATCCTGGCGCTGATGGTCTTCGCGCTGGCCATCGGCATCGGGCTGGTGCTGGTGCGCAGCGAGAAGACCGAGGCGTTCGAGCGCGCCATCGAAGGTCTGCTGGAGATCGTGCTGCGGCTGATCGGCCTGGTCATCCGGCTGGCGCCGATCGCGGTCGCGTGCTTCATGTTCAACCTGACCGCGCTGTTCGGCGTCGACCTGCTCGTCCGGCTGGGCGCGTTCGTCGGGACGGTGCTGGCGGCGCTGCTGTTCCAGTTGATCGTCGTCTATTCCGCGGCGATCGTCCTGGCGGCGGGTCGCAACCCGCTCCATTTCTATCGCGCGATCCAGCCGGCGATGGTGATGGCCTTCTCCACCGCCTCGTCCAACGCCACGCTGCCGACCTCGCTGGAGGTGGCGGAAGGGCCGTTGAAGCTGCCGCGGCAGGTGGCGCGCTTCGTGCTGACGATCGGCGCGACCGCCAACCAGAACGGGACGGCGATGTTCGAGGGCGTCACCGTGATCTTCCTGGCGCAGTTCTTCGGCGTGGACCTGTCGCTCGGGCAGCAGGCGATGGTGATGGGCGTGTGCATCCTGGGCGGCGTCGGCACCGCCGGGGTGCCGGCGGGATCGCTGCCCGTGATCGCATTGATCCTGGGCATGGTAGGCGTGCCGCCGGCGGCGATCGGCATCGTGCTGGGCGTCGACCGCTTCCTCGACATGTGCCGCACGACGCTGAACGTCTCGGGCGATCTCGCCATCGCCACGATGGTCGCGGGGCGGCGGCCCCCTCGAAACTAGCGCTTTTCGTCCCCACCTTCACTTTGCGGCGCCCTTCGGCTAAGGGCGCGCGCGATCCCTTCCGAAAAGAGAATCCGTTTGGCGAAAGAAGAACTCCTCGAAATGCGCGGTCAGGTGGTGGAGCTGCTGCCCAACGCCATGTTCCGCGTCCGGCTCGAGAACGATCACGAGATCCTGGGCCACACCGCGGGCAAGATGCGCAAGAACCGCATCCGCGTGCTCGTAGGTGACGAGGTGCTGGTCGAGCTGACCCCCTACGACCTGACCAAGGGCCGGATCACCTACCGCTTCATGCCCGGTCGCGGCGGCCCCGGGCCGTCGTAGCATGGCGGTGGACGCGCCGCCCGCCGGGGCGCCGCTGGTCCTCGCCTCCTCCTCGCCGCGGCGTCGCGATCTGCTCGCGCGGATCGGCGTGACCCCGGCGCGGATCGCCAATCCCGCCATCGACGAGACGCCGCTGCCCGGCGAGCTGCCGCGCCGCTACGCGCTGCGACTCGCGGAGGAGAAGGCGCGAGCGGTGGATCGTGCCGCGGGCGAGGCGGTGATCGCGGGCGACACGACGATCGCGCTGGGCCGCCGCATCCTGCCACCCGCGGACGACGAAACGGTGCAGCGGCGGCTGCTGGCGATGCTGTCCGGCCGGCGCCACCACGCGTTGTCCGCCGTCTGCGTGATCGCGCCCGACGGCACGGCGCGGACCCGGCTGGCCGACACGATCGTCGCCTTTCGCGCGCTGAGCCCGCGCGACGTCGACGACTATGTCGCGTGCGGCGAGGGGCTGGGCAAGGCCGGCGGCTATGCGATACAGGGCCGGGCGGAGGCGTGGGTGCGCTTCCTGTCCGGCAGCCACTCGGGCGTGATCGGCCTGCCGCTGTTCGAGACGCGCGCGCTGCTGGCGGGCGCGGGCGTCCTCCTTGGCTGAGTGGCTGTACGAGGACGGGATCGGCGAAGCGCGTGCGGCGCTGATCGATGGCGGGCGCATCGTCGAGGCGCGAACCGAGCTGCCCGGCCGCTTGCGCGTCGGAACGGTGGCGCCGGCGCGGCTGGTGGAGCGCATGCTCGCGCGGCTGGACGAGGGCGGCGACGTGGCGCTGGACCGCGCGCCCGCCGGAGTAACGTTGGGCGCGCGGATCGTCGTGGAGATCGTGCGCGAGGCGATACCCGAGCCCGGCAGGTCAAAGCCGGCGAAGGCGCGCGTGAGCGACGCCCTCCCCCGCTCCGGCCCGGACCTGTACGAGCGGATCGCCGCGACCGGGCTGCCCGTGCGGCGATCCGCCGTGCATGAGCGCGACGCGCTGGAGGAGGCGGGCTGGTCCGACGTGCTGGAGGAGGCGCTGACCGGCGACATCGCCTTCGCCGGGGGCGCGCTGCGCATGACGCCGACGCCGGCGATGACGCTGTTCGACGTGGACGGCGAGCCGGGCGACCTGGCGGCCCTCTCCATCCGTGCCGCGGCGGCGGTGGGCGCGGCGATCCGGCGGCACGATATCGGCGGATCGATCGGCATCGACTTCCCGACGATCACCGGCAAGGCGGACCGGCAGGCGGTGGCGGCGGCGCTGGACGCCGCGCTGCCGCCGCCGTTCGAGCGGACCGCGGTGAACGGCTTCGGCTTCCTGCAGATCGTGCGTCCGCGCCCGCGCGTGTCGCTGCCCGAGCGGCTGCGCGCCGATCCCGTCGGCGCGGCGGCGCGCGCGGCGCTGCGGCTGCTGGAGCGGGTGCCGGCCGGCGCACCGAACCGGCACCGCCTGCCCGACGCGGTGCGTGCGCGGATCGAGGCGACGCCCGGCTGGATCGACGCGCTGGTGACACGCACGGGGCGCGTCCCCATCTTCGACCTATGACCCAGCTATGCCCGCTGTGCGCCGCGCCGGCTTCTCCGGCAAACGCGCCCTTCTGCAGCCCGCGGTGCCGCGACCGCGACCTCCTCAACTGGCTGGGCGAGGGATATCGCCTGCCAGGGCGCGAGGGGGTGACGGAAGCGCTGGACACCGTGGAAAACCGCGACTAAGGACGCCGCTCCATCGCGGTTCCGCGGTGTGCCCGGGTAGCTCAGTGGTAGAGCAGACGACTGAAAATCGTCGTGTCGGTGGTTCGACTCCGCCCCTGGGCACCACTTCCCTCCTCCTCCTGCTTTCCCCTCGTCCGGGCCTCACGCGTCCGGAACGTGCTCCACGTAGCGCTGGTCGAAGCCGTTGATGAGGGCGGTCTCCATCTCGCCAAGTGCGGTGCGCAGCTGATTCGACTGTTCGTAGAACGCGCCGAGCGCGTCGCGCACCTCTTCACGGATGCCGGCGTCGAGCCGCTCCGAGCCTGCGGTCCAGGCGGCGTCGACGCCCGCGTCGATCAGCGCGCCCGCGGGCCCGGCCTTGCCCGAGACGAAGCCGGTGAGCTTGTCGGAGAAGAAGCGGATCGCGTCGATCTTCGCGTCCTTGCTCTCCTTGCTGCTGTCGAAGAAGTCGTTGGCGCCGCCCGTCACCGAGCCGACCAGTTCACCCAGCCCGGTGGCGCCGGCGAGGCGCTGGTCCGCGCTCAGCGCGTGGTCCTGCAGCTGCGCGGAGAGGCGGTCCATTTCGTTGCCGATCGCGGCGATGCTCTCGTCCTTCAGCGGATAGTCGGCGTCGAGCAGGATCTTGCCGACGAAATCCTGCACGAGGTTCTCGCGCGCGTCCTCCGCGCTGTTGAAGCGCCAGCCGCTCTCGTTCAGGCGACTGAGGTTCGTGTTGAAATACTGGCCGAGCTCGCCCAGTCCCGCGCCGTTCTCCGACCCGGTGTGACCCGAGCGGACCAGCGTGGCGAATATCGAGTCGGTGGTCGTCTGCACGCCCGGCGCACTCGGATTGGCGGCGTTGACCAGGCCGGCCAGCACGTCGAAGCCATTGCGGTCCGGCGCGACCAACGAGGAATAGGCGCCGGTGCTGGTGGTGGCCATCATGGCGTCCATCAGCCCCATGTCGCCCGCCACGGGGCCTGCGGCCTCGATCCGCCCGATCTCGCGCACCACGGCGTTGGCGGCCGCGGGTACCCCGTGCGCCGCCGCCATGTTGGCGACGTCACCCGCCGCGACCAGCATCGCGGGGCCGTTCTCATAGGCGTTGATGTCGTAACCCTCGGCCCGGGCCGCATCGAGCAGGCGGCCGGCGACCTGGTTCAGCATGCGGCCATCGGTGACCTGCGACAGCAGCTGGCGCGCGCCGTCGGAGAAGGCGTTGGTCGACGGATCGACGAGGCCGAACAGGTCGTCGACGTCGAGCCGGCCACTGTCCGCGCCACGACCGATCGCGTCGGCGACCTGTGCGCCGAGCGCCGCTCCCTCGTCGCTGCCGTCGCCGGCGCCGACCTGCTCCAGCGCGGCCTGCACCAGTTCGGGCACGGTCTTGCCGTTGTCGAGCGTCGACCAGCCGGGCGAGTGGGTGAGGTCCACCAGCTGCGCGACATATTCGTCCTTCTGTTCCTGCGAGAGCGAGGGGTCCGCAAGCTGCTGCTGGATCTGATAGGCGATCGCGCCGACCGGCTCGGGACCGGGAAAGGTGCCGGCCTGGATCGTCGTGACCACCGCATCGGTGACCTTCGGATCGGGCGGCGGCGCGGGTGGGACGTAGGTGGGCGTGCTGGTCGCGAAGGCGCCGCCGATTGCCGCAACGTTCATGGCCGAAACTCCTGATCGATCGGTGTTATTGTCGGCTTCGATGGTGCGGGGGGTCGATAGTCGATCCGACTAAGCGGGCCGGGCGCCGCCAGAGCCCTTGACAGCGCGACGCTGTTTGTGTACATAACGGGAACATCGAGATGGTGTGAGTCGGGCCGGGCGGCGGGGTGGTGGACACCCCGGCGCACCGGCCCGCGGCGTTTTCGGGCGAAGGGGGCGGCATGGCGCAGGGGAGCGGGGGTCCGGTCGCGGGCGGGCGCGCGCTGGCGGCGCGGTACGCGCGGCTGGAGCGGGCGATGCTGGCCTATCTGATCGGGCGGATGGAAGCCGAGGGCGCGAGCAAGGCGGTGACCGCCGCCGACATCCAGCTGGGGCTGGCGCTGCTGGCGCGGACGCGGGAAGCGACAGTCGGGCCGGCGACGCGCTTCGCCAGCGCGGCGGACACGGACGCGACGATCCGGCGCAAGCTGGACGCGCTGGCGGCGGAGGCGTGACGGCGCGACGGCCGGCGGGAACGCGCCGGGACATCGTCGGCGAGGACATCTGGCGGCTGGCGGGGGCGGACGCGGACGTCCGAAGGCGGGTGCTGGCCGACCTGCCGGACGCGCAGCGGCGCGAACTGGCGGCGCGCTGGACGCTGTCGGCGCACGCCGGGCAGGTCGGGCCGGCGGGCGCGTGGCGGGTGTGGCTGATCCGCGCAGGGCGCGGCTTCGGCAAGACCCGCGCCGGCGCCGAGTGGGTCTACGAGCAGGCGCGGCTGTGCGGCAACGCGCGCATCGCGCTGGTCGGCGCGACGATCGACGAGGCGCGCGGCGTGATGGTGGAGGGGCCGAGCGGCGTCGTCGCCGTGGCGGCGCCGCACGAGCGGGTCGAGTGGCGGCCGACGCGGGGCGAGGTGCGCTTCGCCAGCGGCGCGGTGGCGCGGATCTATTCCGCCGCCGCGCCGGAGAGCCTGCGCGGTCCGGAGCACCACGTCGCCTGGGCCGACGAGCTGGCCAAGTGGACCCGGCCGGACGCCTGGACGAACCTGATGATGGGATTGCGGCTGGGCGACCTGCCGCGCGCGATCGTCACCACCACGCCGCGGCCGACGCGGCTGATGCGGCAGGTGATGGCGATGCCCGGCGTGGTCGAGACGCGCGGGCGGACCGGCGACAACGCGCACCTGCCCGCCGCCTTCGTCGCGGCGATGGCGGCGGAATATGGCGGGACGCGGCTGGGCCGGCAGGAGCTGGACGGCGAGCTGCTGGACGACGTGGTCGGTGCGCTGTGGCCGCGCGCGCTCATCGAGCGGCAGCGCGTGCGCGATGCGCCGGCGCTGGTGCGCGTAGTCGTCGGCGTCGATCCGCCCGCCGGGACCGCTGGCGACGCCTGCGGCATCGTCGCGGCGGGCCAGGCGGAGGACGGTCGCGGCTACGTGATCGAGGATGCGAGCGTGGCGAACGCCTCGCCCGAAGGGTGGGCGCGGGCGGTGGCGGCGTGCGCGGCGCGGGTGGGCGCGGACCGCGTGATCGCGGAGGCGAACCAGGGCGGCGCGATGGTGGCGAGCGTCCTGCGCGCGGCGGAGGCGACGCTGCCGCTGACGCTGGTCCACGCCAGCCGCGGCAAGGTGGCGCGGGCGGAGCCGGTGGCGGCGCTGTACGAGAGCGGGCGAGTGTTCCACGCGGGCGCCTTCCCCGCGCTGGAGGACGAGCTGGCGGGATTGTCGGCGGGCGGCGGCTACGAGGGGCCGGGCCGGTCGCCCGACCGGGCCGACGCCTGCGTCTACGCGCTGACGCATCTGATGCTGAAGCCGGTGCCGAAGGGGCGCGTGGCGGTCGTCTGACCGCAGCGGATCGAGGGAGACAGACGAATGGCATGGTTCGGGTGGAAGCCCGGGCGCGCAGGCGCGCGCCCGGCGCTGTCGCGTGCCGGGAGCGCGTGGCGGACGGAGGCGGTGCCGCAGGGCTACGACGCGCAGGTGCGCGCGGGATATCTGTCCAACGCGGTGGCGCAGCGCGCGGTACGGCTGGTGGCCGAAGGGGTCGGCGGTGCGCCGCTGGATGCGGGCGACCCCGCGCTGGCGACGCTGATCGGCGCGCGCGGGCTGATGGAGGCGGTGGCGGTGCAGCTGCTGCTGCACGGCAATGCCTTCGTGCAGATCCTGCGCAACGAGGACGGCGCGGCGAGCGCGCTGTTCCCGCTGCGGCCCGAGCGGGTCGCCGAGGACCGGCTGAGCGTGCAGCGCGCGACGTTCCAGGCGGGCGCGGCGCCCAGCGTGCCGCTGATCGAGGTGCGCGAGGCATGAGCGGCGCGGACCGGATATCGAGCATCGCGCTGTGCTGGCGGATCGAGCGGCGCGACGGCGTGACGATCGCGCTGACCGACCACGATCGCGACCTGTCGATCGGCGACGACCTGTATCGCGCCGCGCCGGGCATGACCCCGTCCGCCATCGTGCGCAGCGAGGGGCTGGACGCGGCGACGATGGAGGCGAGAGGCGCGCTGCACGCCGCGGCGATCACCGCGCGTGACCTGGCGGCGGGGCGGTGGGATGGGGCGCGGGTGGTCGCCTTCGCGATCGACTGGAGCGACGCCGGCACCCTGCCCGTGCCGCTCGCCGAGGGACGAATGGGCGAGGTGACGGTCGCCGACGGTGGCTTCGCCGCCGAGTTGCAAGGCGCCGCCGCGCGGCTGGAGCGGCCGGTGACGGAGGCGACCTCGCCGGGGTGTCGGGCCGTGCTGGGCGACGCGCGATGCCGGGTGGCGATGGCGGGACGACGGCGGTTCGCCCGGGTCGTCGCGTCGGCGGGCACCGCGCTGACGCTGGACGCGGCGGAGCCGGTGGACGATGCCTATGGCGACGGGCGCGTGCGCTGGCTGGGCGGCGCCAACGCCGGGCTGGAGACGGCGGTCGCGCGCTCGCACGGCGCGGGCGTCACGCTGCGCACGCCGCCGGCCTTCTCGGTCGCGGCGGGAGCGCTGGTCGAGTTGATCGAGGGGTGCGACGGGACGATCGCGACCTGCGCGAGCCGGTTCGGTAACGTCGCGAACTTCCGCGGCGAGCCTTAGCTGCCGGGAATGGACCTGCTGACGCGCTACCCCGGCGCATGACGGCGGGGGAGCGCGCCGCGGCGGCGGCACGGGCGTGCGTCGGCGCGCGGTTCCGGGCGCGCGGCCGCGATCGCGCCGGCGGATTGGACTGCGTCGGCGTGGCCGCCTGCGCGCTTCGCGCCGCGGGTTGGCGCGGGCAGGTGCCGGAGGGCTACGCGCTGCGCACCGGCGCGCCGCTGGCGGTGCCTGCCGGCCTCGCCGAGTGCGACGGCGCGGCGACTGGCGACGTCCTGCTGTGCCGCGTCGCGGCGACGCAGCTGCACCTGCTGGTGCGCGTGCCGGGCGGCACGGTGCACGCCGACGCGGCGGCGCGTCGGGTGGTCGAGCGGCCCGGCGCGGTGCCGTGGCCGATCGTGACGGCGTGGCGCGTCGCACGGGAGGAGGAGTGACATGGCGACACTGGTATTGACCACGGTGGGCGGGGCGATCGGTGGGCCGATCGGCGCGGCGCTGGGCGCCCTGGCCGGGCAGGCGATCGACCGGCGGCTGCTCGCCCCGCCCGCGCGCCAGGGCCCGCGGCTGACCGAACTGGCGCTGCAGACGTCGACCTACGGCACGCAGATCCCGCGCGTGTTTGGCACGATGCGCGTGGCGGGCACGGTGATCTGGTCGACCGACCTGATCGAGACGCGCGCCCGGCGGCGCGGAGGCAAGGGACAGCCGGCGACCGCGAGCTACAGCTACGCCGCGTCCTTCGCCGTAGCGCTGTCGGCGCGGCCGGTGCTGCGCGTCGGGCGGATATGGGCGGACGGCAAGCTGCTGCGCGGCGCGGCGGGCGACTGGAAGAGCGCGACCGGGTTCCGGCTGCATCGCGGCGACGAGGACCAGGCGGCCGACCCGCTGATCGCCAGCCTGTCCAACCCGACACCGGCGCACCGCGGGATCGCCTATGCCGTGTTCGAGGAACTGCAGCTCGCCGACTTCGGCAACCGCATCCCGTCGCTGACCTTCGAAGTGACCGCGGACGAGCGCGCGGTGCCGGTCGGCGCGATCGCGCGCGAGCTGGGCGCGGGCGCGATCGTCGGGGAGGGGCCGACGGCGACGGTCGACGGCTTCGCCGCCGCCGGCAGCGGCGTGGCCGGCGCGCTGGAGACGCTGGCGCAGGCGGCGGGCGCCTGGTTCGTGCCGCAGGGCGGCGGGCTGGCCATGCGCGACGCCGCGGCGGGGCCGGCGACGGTGCTGGACGCCGACGTGGCGCAGGAGATGGTGCGCGGCACGATCGACGCGGTGCCGCTCTCGCTGTCGCTGTCGCACTATGACGCGGCGCGAGACTATCAGATCGGCAGGCAGCTGGCGCGGCGCCCGGGCGCGGGGCACGGCCATCTCGCGATCGAGCTGCCCGCCGCGCTTTCCGCGGCCCAGGCGCGGCGGATCGCCGATGCCGCGCTGCTGGCGCGCGAGACGGCGCGGGTGCGACGGCGGGTGACGGCGGACATCGGCAGCATCGGCGTGGCACCGGGCGACCCGGTACGCGTGGCCGGCGAGACGGGCGACTGGCGCGTCACGCAGGCATCGGTGGAGGGGATGCAGGTGACGCTGGACCTGGTGCCGGTCGCGGCCGGTGTGACGGCGCGCCCCGCGGATGCCGGCCGGCCGATCCTGGAGGCCGACCATCCGGCCGGCCGGACCGTGCTGGAGGTGTTCGAACTGCCCCCGCTCGACGATGCGCTGCCCGACGTGCCGCAGCTGCTGATCGCGGCGGCGGGCACGGAGGCGGGCTGGCGCGGCGCGGCCCTGTCGATCAGCCGCGACGGCATCGCGTGGGAGGATGCCGGAGCGACTGCGCCGCCCGCGATCATCGGTATGCTCGACCTGCCGGTGCGAGCGACCACCGCGGCGCTGACCGACCATGCCGAGACGCTCACCGTCGTTTTCGCGCACGACGACGTCGGGCTGGAACCCGCCGGTGCCGCCGCCCTGGCGGGTGGCGCGAACCTGGCGCTATTGGGCGACGAGCTGATCCAATTCGCCGACGCCGCCCGGCTTTCGCCGCGGCGCTGGCGCCTGTCCGGCCTGTGGCGCGGGAGACGCGGCACCGCCGTCGCGGCGCATGATGCCGGTGCACGCTTCGTCCTGATCGAGCGCGCGACGCTGGTCGCGCTGCCGCTCGCCGACGCATCCCGGCCGGTGTCCGTCAGCGCGAGCGGGATCGGCGACGGCGTGAACGCCGCCACCCGGACGGTCGCGCCGACGCGCCTGTCGGTGGCGCCGCCCGCGCCCGTCCACCTGCGCGCCCATCGCGACACCGCGGGTGGACTGCGCGCGAGCTGGATCCGCCGCAGCCGCCGCGGCTGGCGGTGGGAGGACGGCGTGGACGTTCCGCTGGTGGAGGAGCGCGAGACCTATCGCGTCGTCGTCGACCAGGCGGGCACGATCCGCGAATGGATCGTCGACACGCCCGCCTTCGCCCTCGCCGCGGGCGGCATTGGCGCCGGGCCGGCGACGGTGAGCGTCCGGCAGATCGGCACGCTGGCGCCATCGCCCGCCGCCACCATCACCATCTGAGGAAGGAGCACCGCATGAGCGACACCGCACGCTTCGCCCTGCCGCTGCTGGAGAGCGGCCAGGCGCAGAAGGAATTGACGCACAACGAGGCGCTGGCGCTGATCGACATCGGCCTGCACACCGTGGTGGAGGCCGTCGCCACCAACACGCCGCCGGCTTCGCCGCTGGCCGGGCAATGCTGGATCGTCGGCAGCGCGCCGACCGAGGAGTGGGCGGGACGGGCGGGCAGCGTGGCCGGGTGGACCGCCGGCGGCTGGCGCTTCCTTCCCGCGCGCGACGGGATGGCGGTGTGGAACCGGGCGACGGGACGACCGGCGGCGCGGGTTGACGGAACGTGGGAGGACGGCGTGCTGCGCGGCCGCGCCCTGATGATCGACGGGCAGCAGGTCGTGGGCGCGCGCCGGGTGGCGGTGCCCGCACCGAGCGGAGGAACGGTGATCGACGTCGAGGCGCGGGCGGCGATCCAGCAGATCCTCGCCGCGCTGACCGCCCACGGCCTGCTCGGCGCCTGACCCTGGCTGTTGCGCCGGAGCAACAGTCCCCGGGTTTTGTCGGCTTGTGTGGAAACCATCGCTTCTATAGTGAGTTTGCGCTGTCCGTAGTGACACCAAGGAAAGGGGAATATGATGCGTAAGCTTGCCATGGTCATGGCGCTTGCTTCCACCGCCATCGCCTCGCCCGCGCTCGCGCGCGATCAGGCGTGGTATGTCGGCGTGAACGGCGGCGCGATGATTGTCGAGGACATCGACTATTCGATCAGCAGCGCCACCGCGGGCCTGTCGGGCACCGGCACGGTCGACAGCAACTACGGCTACGATCTGGACGGCGTCGTCGGTTACGACTTCGGCGCGTTCCGCCTGGAGGCGGAAGTCGGCTATCGCACCGCGACCGTCGACGGCTACAGCTCGACCGGCTCGATCCCGGTCTCTGGCACGGCCACCGTGGCCCCCGGTTCGTACGGCGGCGCCGGCGGCCGCACCTCGGCGCTCAGCTTCATGGTCAACGGCCTGCTCGACTTCGGTCCGGACGACGGCCTGCAGGGCTTCGTCGGCGGCGGTGCGGGTGTCGCCCGGGTGAAGGAGCGCGCGTCGCTGCGTCGTTCCTACCAGCTGATCGACGATTCCGACACGGTCTTCGCGTGGCAGGCCCTGGCGGGCGTCCGCGCTCCGCTGAGCGACAACGTCGACGTCTCGCTGAAGTATCGCTTCTTCAACGCCGACAACGTGAAGCTCGTCGACGCGCGCAACAGCGCGTACGATGGCCGCTTCCGCTCGCACAGCATCCTGGGCGGCGTGACGTACAACTTCGGTGCGCCGGAAGAGCCGGCTGCGGCTCCTCCGCCCCCGCCGCCGCCCCCGCCGCCCCCGCCGCCGCCGCCCCCTCCGCCCGAGGTGGTCTGCTCGCCGGGTCCGTTCATCGTGTTCTTCGAGTGGGACAAGTCGGACATCACGCCGGAGGCCGCGTCGATCCTCGACAACGCCGTTACCCAGTACCAGACCTGCAACAACGCGCAGGTCATGCTGGCCGGTCACGCCGACCGTTCGGGTGCAGCCTCGTACAACGTCGGCCTGTCGCAGCGCCGTGCCGACGCGGTGAAGGGCTATCTGGTGTCGAAGGCGATCCCGGAAGGCACGATCTCGACCGAGGCGTTCGGCGAGAGCCGCCCGCGTGTCGACACTGCCGATGGCGTGCGCGAAGTGCAGAACCGTCGCGTGGAGATCACCTACGGACCGGGCGCCGGTCAGTAAGCGATCCCGCCGAGAGGTGGAACAAGAAGGGAGGTCGGCGCGAGCCGGCCTCCTTTTCTTTGTGTACGTGCCCCGGGAGGTTGGCCGTCGCGGGAAAAGCTCGCGTGGTCACGAGCGGCAGGCATGCGCTCGCACGCGCCGATGCTTGAGGGGCGACGCTTTCGCCAGGCGCTGCCATCGGGCTTCAGGCAGCTCGGATGCCAGCTGATCGCGTTCAGCGGCGCGACGCTGGATTGATCGGTGCCATTCCGACGCATCGGCCGAGCGGCGCGTGGCTCAGGTTCTTGGGTCACGGGCCCATGCCGCGACAGGCCGTGACGCCGGCTGACAGGCCGGTTCATCGGATAGGATCATCTCGATTGCGCCAAAGGAGCGGGCCTCAGAGGCACCGTGCGGTAGCGGACGCGCGCACGGATGGGGACGACCGACGTGCGGGTCGACACCTTCGCGGCTCACCAACCGCTTGCTCAGGCGCGACGAAGCATCCGGCGGTCCGGCACCAGCAACATCAGCGCAGCGAGCGCGGCGACGGCGTCGATCGCGATCGACCCGGCATCGGTGGGGCGCAGCAGCAAGGCGTGGCCGGCCCCCGTCACGAACAGCGCCGCCGCGAGGACACGGCGCAAGGCTGCCGCGCTCAGCCGGCGTGGCTGGGCCAGACCTGCGGCCACCAGCGCGGCGAGTGCCGACCAGAATGTGGCGACCAGCGGCGCATCCGGTCCCGCCACGGCCCGTAGCCAGAGGGTCGCGATCAGCAGCAGTGGCGTTCCCCACACCGTCGCGACCCATGCGCCACGCAGCCGGTCACCGCCGCGCCCGCGCCGCCGCCGCTTCTCCAGCCACAAGGTCGTGCCCGTTGCCGTCACGACGCACAGCGCGAGACCCAGGAGCATATAGGCGACCTCGACCGGCAACCCGGCGTAATTGCCGAAGTGCAGGTTGTAGGCGGACGCCGCCGCCTGCTTGCCAAGTGCGCCGTCGGCCAGCCCGACCGCGCCGTGCCAGCGCCCGCGCGCATCGAACCCGTAGCTCTCGCCGTAGATCAGGCGCCGCGGGTGCTCCGCCAGGATCTGCACGTGCTGCCCGCGGGTGCCGGGATCGTGGACGATGGCGTAGATCGGTGCCGCCGCGGGAACGCGCGCCGCCAGCGTCGTCAGTGCCGCGGCGATGTCGGGCAGCGGCGCGACGCGCGGGTCGGGCGCCGGCTCGCTGCCGAACACGGGCTGGTACGCCTTCTCCAGGTCGCCGCCGGTATAGGCCTTCGCCAGCACGGTGAAGCCCACGCTTCCCAGCCCGATGAACGCGCCGGTCAGTGCCACCGCCAGCGCGAACGGCAGCGTCCACACGCCCAGCCGGTTGTGCCAGTCCGCCCGCGCGAGCTGGCTGTCGTGGCGAGTGCGCAGGCGAAAGGCGTCGCGCACGATGCGCGGGTGCGCGAGCACGCCGGTAGTGACGAGGCCAGCCAGCACTACGCCCAGCGCGCCCACCACGATCATCCCCCACGTCAGCGGCAGGTGGAGATATTCGTGCAGCGCGATGACGAACTCGGTCCAGGCGTGCGCCTCCCGCGCGACGAGGCGACCGCGGGCGTCGACGTACCAGGCGGCATGATCGGTGGTGACGACCGCGCGGGGCAGGTCGTCGGTCGGCAGGCGGACGTAGAGATGGGTGGTGCGCGGCTTGCCGTCGGCCGCGTCGCGCGCGATCGCGGCGACGGCGGCGGCCTGCACCGCGGCCGGGGACAGCGGCCCGCTGTCGACGACGGTCGGCTGCTCCCAGCGTTGCCAGCGATCGTGGATCACGATCAGCGTGCCGCTGAGCGAGATGAGGTAGAGCAGCGCGCTGGCGAGCAGGCCGATGGCGGCGTGCCCACCCAGCGAGCGCTGCACCAGCGTTGCCGGGGGGCGCATCGGCGCGGTCATGCCGCGCTCCACAGCAACGTGCCCGCCAGCGCCGCCATCGCAGGCGCGGCCACCATCTGCATGGTGCGCGCGCGGGTCATCTGCACCGTCAGGATCGCGAGCCACAGCAGCGGTTGCAGGAACAAGGTCAGCACGGTCGCGTCCGTCTCTCCCATCCCGCAAGTGCGCGCGAACGCCTGAAGCCCGAAGGCGAGCCACTGCGCCGCGGCGAAGCCGACCGGTATCACGAGCAGGAAGACCGCGCCACGCCGCAACAGGCCGGACGCGCGGCGCGGCAGCGCCACGGCGGGCGCCTCGCGGAGCGGACGCTGCACCTTCGGCGGCGAGCGCCACCCGGCGTGAAGCACCATCGTCAGCGCTCCCATCATTACCACGACGGTCGCGACGGCGAGGCCCCATGCGCCGTCCGCGGTGGTCAGCATCCCCGCACCCGCGACGATCGCCGCCCAGCCAGCCGCCGCCACGCGACGACGCCCTCCCCAGCCCGCGCGCACCGCGGCGATGCCGGCCAGAACGACGAGGAGCGCGGCGGCGGTCATCAATAGTCGAACCGCAGCGTCGCGATCACGCTGCGCGGCGCGGCGTAGAAGGCCTGGCCGTACTTGAGCGTGCCGAGATATTTGGCGTCGTTGACGTTGCGCACGTTCACCGTGGCAGTGACGTGCTCGGCGAGGCGGATGCCGGCGAGCAGGTCCAGCGTGGCGAAGGCGTCCTGCACGATCGGCACCGCAGTGCCGCCGACGACCACGCTGCTCGGTGTCGAGATCTCGCTCTGGTAGCGGAACTGCGCGCCCAGCTTGAAGTCGCGCCATTCCGGCACGGTGTACGTCGCGGCGAGCTTCAGCGTGTCGCGCGGGATGAAGGTACGCGCGTCACTCCCCTGCTCGTCCTCGATCGACAAATGGGTGAAGCCGCCCGACAGCAGCCAGCGGTTGGCGACGCGGCCCGCGACTTCGATTTCGAAGCCCTTCGACGTCGTGTCCTGGCCGGTGTAGTAGGACGTACCGATTTGGCCGGGTTCACCCTCGACGAACTGGCCGGCGACCACGGCGAGTCCGCTCTGCTTCGCACGGAAGACGGCCGCGCTGCCGTAGAGACGGCCGTCGAGCCACTCGCCCTTGATCCCGCCCTCGATGCTGGTGCCCTTGGCGGGATCGAGGCGGACGTTGGTGCGGTCCACCTCCCGCTGCGGATTGAAGATGTCGGTGTAGCTGGCGTAGAGGGTCAGGCTCGACGTCAGGTCGTAGAGCACGCCGAGATAGGGGCTGACCTTGTCGTTGCGGCGCGTCTGGTCGGCACCGTAGGATAGGCCGCCGCTGCGCAACCAGATGGCAGTGGCGCCGACCACGCCCTTCACCCGGTCGGTGAGGTTCAGGTGCGCGGCGCCGTAAGCGCGGGTCAGCCGATCATAGGTATCCGCCTGCTGCACCAGCGGCGCATAGGCGGGCAGCGGCGCGCGGAACGACGCGAGCTGGCGGATGTCGCCATAGTCGATCGCCCCGCCGAGCGAGGAGGCGGAGAATTGCTCGCCGTCCGACCGCCCCGTCGCCACGCCGAAGGCGAGCTGATGGTCGCGGCCGAAGACGTTCACGCTGCCCGACGCATAGCCGTCGAACAGCAGCTGCTCGTACTTCGACGGATAGGTGCCGGTCAGACCGACGATGCCCTGCCCCGTCGCGGGGTCCGCGCCAACACCGTTGGCGTAATAGGCGTAGAGGATGCGCGCACGCTCGCGCCAGTGGCGATAGGTCGCGACGCCGCGCAGCGACCAGTCGCCGCCCAGCTTGTAGGCCACCTCGGCGAAGGCGGTCTGGTCGCGGACGTTCCAGTAGGTCCAGTCGGCCGAGGTGGATGCCGAACGCGGATAGTCGATGCGCGAGCCGTCGCTGTAGACCAGCGGCAACGCCCCCCACAGCACGCCGTCCGACCGGTTGTCCTGCAGCGAGTAGCCCGCCGTCACCGTCAGGTCCGGCGTCGCGTCCCACGCGATCAGCCCCGCGAAGACGTCACGGTTGACGTGATTGTAGTCGAGGTAGCTTGCGCGCTCCTCGTGCGCGCCGATCGCGCGGATGCGCAGGCTGCCGTCCGCGGTCAGCGGCCCCGACACGTCGCCCTCCAAGCGCCACAGGTCGAACGAGCCGCCGAACGCGGAGGCGTTGGCGCGGAACTCCCGCGTGGGGCGCTTGCGCAGGTAGTTGATCGTGGCGGAGGGATTGCCGACCCCGGTCATGATCGCATTGGCGCCGCGCACCGCTTCCACCCGCTCGAACAGCACGGTGTCGAGATCGCCGGTCTGGATATTGAAGAACATCGGCAGGCCGATGCCGTCGAACTGGAAGTTGGTGATGTCGAAGCCGCGCGAGTTGAACTCGGTGCGGTCGGTCTCCGTCCGCTCGACGTTGATGCCGACGGTCTGCGTCAGCAGGTCGTTGACGTTGGTCAGCGCGAAGCTGTCGATCCGTTCGCGATCGACGATCGTCAGCGACTGCGGCGTCTCGCGCAGCGACAGCGACAGGCCGGTGGGCGATGCGCTCTGCTTGTCATCGGCGGCGCTCGCGCGCGCGCCGGTGACGATCAGGTCGTTCTGCGGATCGGCGGTGGTGTCGCCCGCCGTCTCCAGGCCCGTGTCCGCTACCGGCGCCTCGGCCATCGCGGTCGCCGGAAAGGCGGCGGTGGCCAGCAATCCGATCAGCAGGCTGCGCGTCATTCCATCGTCTCCGAACGTCGCCCGCGATCGGCGGGCACGCGCGGCCTCTAGCGACGCGGCTATTGCAAATCAATCGCAAATTGTTCGGCTATGCCGGGGTCAGCAGGCCCTCCCGCGCGATCTTCTCCTTCCACACCAGCGGGGCGAGCTGATGGACGTTCGCGCCTTGCGCATCGACGGCCACGGTGACGGGGAAGTCGGCGACCTCGAACTCGTAGATCGCCTCCATGCCCAGATCCTCGAACCCGACCACCCTGCTGCCCTTGATCGCGCGCGCGACCAGATAGGCCGCCCCGCCGACCGCCATCAGATAGGCGCTGCGATGGTCGCGGATCGCCTCCGTGGCGGCGGGGCCGCGCTCGGCCTTGCCGACCATCGCCAGCAAGCCCTGTTCCAGCATCATGCGGGTGAACTTGTCCATGCGCGTCGCCGTGGTCGGGCCGGCCGGGCCGACCACTTCCTCGCCCACCGGATCGACGGGGCCGACGTAGTAGATCACGCGGCCGGCGAACTCGACCGGCAGCGGCTCGCCCTTCGCAAGCATGTCGGCGATCCGCTTGTGCGCGGCGTCGCGCCCGGTCAGCATTTTGCCGTTCAGCAGCAGGCGGTCGCCGTGCTTCCACGTCGCCACCACCTCGGGCGTCAGCGTGTCGAGGTCGACGCGGATCGCGGCCTTGTCCGGCGTCCAGTTCACCTCCGGCCACTCGTCCAGCTTCGGCGCTTCCAGATACACCGGCCCGCTGCCGTCCAGCGTGAAGTGGGCGTGGCGCGTGGCGGCGCAATTGGGGATCATCGCCACCGGCTTGGACGCCGCGTGGGTGGGCCAGTCGGCGATCTTCACGTCCAGGATGGTCGACAGCCCCCCCAGCCCCTGCGCGCCGATGCCGAGCGCGTTGACCTTGTCGAAGATTTCGATGCGCAGCGCCTCCACGTCGTTGCGCGGCCCGCGCGCCTTCAGCTGCGCCATGTCGATCGCGCCCATGAGCGATTCCTTGGCGAGCAGCATCGCCTTCTCCGCGGTGCCGCCGATGCCGATCCCCAGCATCCCCGGCGGGCACCAGCCGGCCCCCATCTGCGGCAGCATCTCCAGCACCCAGTCGACGATCGAATCGCTCGGGTTCATCATCTTGAATTTGGACTTGTTCTCAGATCCGCCACCTTTCGCCGCGACGTCGACCGATACCGTGGCCCCCGGCACCATCTCGACGTGGAGCACGCTGGGCGTGTTGTCGCGCGTGTTGCGGCGGGTGAAGGCGGGGTCGGCCAGGATCGAGGCGCGCAGCTTGTTTTCCGGATGGAGGTACGCGCGGCGCACCCCCTCGTCGATCACCTCCTGGAGCGAACGGTCGCTCTCCAGCCGGCAGTCCTGCCCCCATTTGACGAAGACGGTGACGATGCCGGTATCCTGGCAGATCGGCCGGTGTCCCTCGGCACACATGCGGCTGTTCGTCAGGATCTGCGCGATCGCGTCCTTCGCCGCCGGGCTCTGCTCCGCGCGATATGCGTCGCCCAGCGCACGGATATAGTCCATCGGGTGGAAGTAGGAGATGTATTGGAGCGCGTCGGCCACGCTCTCGATCAGGTCGGCTTCGCGGATCACAATGGTCATGGCGAGGTCGTTTAGGACCGGCGGCGCGCCTCGGCAACGGCAAGCGCGGCGCACGGCGACGGAAGCAAAATCGCAACCTTCGTTCCGTTAGTTACGTCGCATGTCCGTCTCCGCCCCACCCGCCCTGCCCGCTGCCCGACCGGGCGTGCGCATGGCCCTGGGTCTGGCGGCGACCGACGACGACCTGATCGCGCGGGCGCGCGAGGCCGCGCTGGACACCGCGGCATCGACGTGGTCGGCCGCCGCGCTGGTGCTGCTGGCGCTGCCGGTGGCGCTGGCCGCCGCGGCGATCCGGCAGCAGCAGTGGCTGCTCGCTGCCGCCGTCGCGCTGGCGGGAACGTTCGCCGCCGGGTTCGGCGCGGTCGTCTGGTGCATTCTCCGGCTGCGGCAGCCGCGCGCCTGGTCGCCGCACTTCCGCACGACCGTGGTTACGGCGGGCGCGGGCGGCATCGCGGTCACGCTGTCGCTGCTGGCCCAGGATGCCGCGCTGCTGGGTCCCGCATCGTGGCGCATCGCCGGCGGCACCGCCGCGGTGGGTGCGATCGCCATCGTCGCCGCCGCCCTGGCACCGCTGCGCGCCGCGGTGCTGGCCTATGCCGCGGGCCTGGTCGCGGCGTTGCTGGCGACGACGGGCGCGGGGCTCGCCAGCCAGTGCGCCGCGATCATCGCGCTCCTGTTCGCAATCGGCACGGTCCGCGCCGCGCGGCGCAGCTTCGCCACGCTGCTGCACGACCGCGCCGCGCGCGAGGCGGAACAGCGCGCGGGGTGGCTGGTGGCCGAATATGAATCGCACGGGCCCGGCTGGTTCTGGCAGACCGACCGTGCCGGCCGCATCGTCTACCTGTCCGACAAGGTGTCGCGCGAGTTCGCGCAGTTCGGCTGCGCCACCGCGGGCGCGGCCCTGATCGACCTGTTCTGCCTCGACGCCGCCGCGGCGGGCACCGCGCGCACGCTCGCCTTCCACCTGTCCTCGCGCACGTCCTTCGCCGACTATCCCGTCCGGCCCGCCGCGGACAACGCGCCGGAACGCTGGTGGTCGATCAGCGGGCGGCCGATGCTGGACGAGGAGGGCCGCTTCCGCGGCTTCGTCGGATCGGGCTCGGACCTGACGCAGAAGCGGCGCGCCGACGCGGAGATCGCGCGCCTGGCGCTGTTCGACAGCCTCACCGGCCTCGCCAACCGCCAGCGGATGCGCCACGCGCTGGACCAGATGCTGTCGTCGCAGTCGGCGCAGGGCGCGACCGGACTGCTGCTGCTCGACCTCGACCGGTTCAAGGCGGTGAACGATACGCAGGGCCACCAGGTCGGCGACGAATTGCTGAAGCAGGTGGCGCTCCGGCTGCAACGCACCGTGGGCGAGGCGGGACTGGTGGGGCGGCTGGGCGGCGACGAGTTCCAGGTGGTCGTCCCGCGCGAGGGCAGTCCGGCGGCGCTCTCCGCGCTGGCCGACGCGATCATCGCCGCGCTGTCCGAACCCTATTACATCGACCGCGCGACGCTCTCCATCGGCTGCTCGGTCGGCATCGCCGTCGCGCCCGCCCACGGCGACACGCCCGAGGTGCTGGTCCGCAACGCCGACCTCGCCCTCTACGACGCCAAGGCGGAGGGGCGCGGTGTCCACCGCTTCTACCGCGACGCGCTGCTGGAAGGCGCGCAGAACCGGAAGCGGCTGGAGGACGACCTGCGCCACGCGCTGAAATCGGGCCAGTTCTACCTCACCTACCAGCCCGTCGTCTCCACCGCGGACGAGCGGATCGTCGGCTACGAGGCGCTGCTGCGCTGGGAGCATCCGGAGCGCGGATCGATCAGCCCGGCGGAGTTCGTGCCGGTGGCGGAGGAGTGCGGGCTGATCGAGGCGATCGGCGAGTGGGTGCTGCGCACCGCGGTCGCGGAGGCCGCGACCTGGCCGCAGCACGTGCGCGTGGCGGTGAACGTGTCGCCGATCCAGTTCGCCAACCCCGCGCTCCCTGGCATCGTCACCAGCGCCATCGCCGCGGCGGGCCTGCCCGCGGACCGGCTGGAGCTGGAGATCACCGAGGGCGTGTTCCTGAACGAGGATGCCTCGTCCGATCAGATGTTCCGCGCGCTGAAGGGCATCGGCGTGCGGCTGGCGCTGGACGATTTCGGCACCGGCTATTCCTCGCTCGGCTATCTGAAGAAGGCGCCGTTCGACAAGATCAAGATCGACCAGTCCTTCGTGCGCGGCGCGATCGAGCCGGGCAGCCGCAACGCCGCGATCATCAAGGCGATCGTCAGCCTGGCCGACACGCTGGACATGGAGACCACGGCCGAGGGCGTGGAGCAGCAGGACGAGATCGCGCTGATCCGAGAGCTGGGATGCAGCCACATCCAGGGGTTCGTCTACGGCCGGCCGGAACGGTGCGCGGTGGTGTTCGAGCAGCTGGACCGCGCCGGAGGCTGGGCCGAGCCGATCGGCTTCAAGACCAGCCGCTCGCCCCGCCACCGGATGCTGCGCGCGGCGTGGCTGACGATCGGCGACGAGGCGGGGGAGGTGCGCGTGCGCGACATCTCCGTCACCGGCGTGCTGATCGACGGCGTGGATTTCCCGGCGGAGGCGATCGGCTATCCGGTGACGGTCGAGATCGTCGACGGCGATCCCACGCCGGGCACGATCCGCTGGGCGGAGGAGGGGCGCGCGGGCGTCGCCTTCGACCGGCCGTTCGACATGGCGCGGCTGAACGCCGCGGGCCAGCGCCAGGCGGCGTAGACCCGCTCGCCGACGGGTATCGTTAACCGTTCCTGCACCACGATCCGCTAGGTCCGAACCATCCAGAATCGCACCGGAAAAAGGGGCCGGTGCCCAGCGGGTGGGAAGCGAAACGTGATGAGCGTGAAGGGGTTGGCCGACGGCACAACTCGGATCGGAGCCGCATTGGCGCGCTATCGCACGGCCATCGTGACGGTAGCGGTGCTCAGCGCCGTGCTGAACGTGCTGGTGCTCGCCGGCTCGATCTACATGATGCTGGTCTACGACTCGGTGCTGCCCAGCCACAGCCTGCCGACGCTGTTCAGCCTGCTCGGCATGCTGGTCGTCGTCTACGCCTTCCAGGGGGTGTTCGACGCGATGCGCACGCGCATCCTGACCGACGTGGGCAGCGCGCTCGACCAGGAACTCGCGCCCGAGGTGCAGCGGATGATGTCCGCCGCCGCGCTGAAGGGGCACAAGGGCGGGGGCGACGGCATGACGCCGATGCGCGACCTCGACCAGATCCGCTCCTTCCTCGCGTCCGGCGGACCCGCCGCACTGCTGGACCTGCCGTGGATCGGCTTCTTCCTGCTGATCCTCGCCATGCTCCACGTGTGGCTGGGCGTCACCGCGCTGGCGGGCGCGCTGGTCATGATCGGCCTGACCGTCCTGACCGAGCGGGCGACGAAGAAGCCCTCGCGCCTCGTCGCGCAGATCACCGCGTGGCGATTGGGCATGGCGGAGAACAACCTGCGCCACGCCGAGGTGCTGACCGCGCTGGGCATGCAGCGGCGGATGCGCGATCGCTGGGTGGAGGTGAACCAGCACCACCTGGCCGCGCAGGACCGGCTGGCCCGCTCGGTCGGCGCGATCGGCGGGTCGGCCAAGGTATTCCGCCTGTTCCTGCAATCGCTGATCCTGACGGTCGGCGCGCTGCTCGTCATCGACGGCAAGGCATCGGGCGGGGTGATCTTCGCCAGCTCGATCCTGTCGGGCCGCGCGCTGGCGCCGATCGACACCGCCATCGCCAACTGGCGCGGCTTCTCCGCCGCGCGCAGCGGCTGGAAGCGGCTGAACGCGATGTTCCAGCACCTGCCCGCCGCCGCCGACGCGCACGTCCTGCTGCCCGCGCCGGCGAAGGAGCTGGCGGTGGAGCAGCTCGCCGTCGCACCGCCGGGAGTGGAGCGCGTCGCGGCGCAGGGCATCACCTTCCGGCTGGAGGCGGGCGACGGCGTCGGCGTGATCGGGCCGAGTGCGGCGGGCAAGACCTCGCTGGCGCGTGCGCTGATCGGCAGCTGGCCGGCGCTGCGCGGCACCATCCGCCTCGACGGCGCCACGCCCGACCAGTGGGACGCGGACACGTTCGGCGCCTTCGTCGGCTACCTGCCGCAGGCGGTGGAACTGCTGGACGGCAGCGTCGCGCAGAATATCGCCCGCTTCGATCCCGCCGCCACATCGGACGAGGTGATCGCCGCCGCCACCGCGGCCGGGGTGCACGAGATGATCGTGAAGCTGCCGAGCGGCTACGACACGCCCGTCGGCAGCGATGGCGCGCAGCTGTCCGCCGGGCAGCGCCAGCGCGTCGGCCTCGCCCGCGCGCTGTTCCGCGACCCGTTCCTGGTCCTGCTCGACGAACCCAATTCGAACCTGGACGCCGCCGGCGAGGACGCGCTGGCCGCGGCCATCGCCGGGGTGCGCGCGCGCGGCGGCATCGCCATCGTCATCGCGCACCGCCCCTCCGCGCTGGCGCAGGTCAGCCACGTCCTCTTCATGCGCGATGGTCGGATGGAGGCGTTCGGCCCGCGCGACCAGGTGATGAGCCGCATCATGAAACCCGCCGTCCCCCTCGACGTGCCCAACCGCCGCGCCGGCCCGGTCGCGGGTGTGGAGAATGCCGCGTGACCGCCGCCACCGTACCCGCCGTGCCCGCGTCGGGGGAGCGCCAGCTGCTCTCCTTCGATCCCGCCGTGCAGATGCGCCACCGCCTGCGGCTGTCGCTCGCCCTGGTCGCGGTGCTGGTCTTCGGCATCGGCCTCCTGATGATCGTCGTGCCGATCGGCGGCGCGGTGATCGCCGGGGGACAGGTGGCGGCCGAGTCGCGCGTGAAGCGGATCGCCCACCCGATCGGCGGCACGATCGCGGAGATCTACGTGAAGACCGGCGACCGCGTGAAGAAGGGCGACATCCTGATGCGCCTCGACGACGGCGTGTCGTCGGTGCAGTCCGAACTGTCCTCGCTGTCGGTCGACCAGCTGCTCGCGCAGCGCGCGCGGCTGGAAGCGGAGCGGCTGGGCATTCCGTCGATCGCCTTCCCGGCCGAACTGGCGCGCCGCCGCGACGCGGGCGCGCTGAAGGCGATGGCGGACGAGGAGAAGCTGTTCCGCATCCGCCGCGCGGAGAGCGGCGGGATGCGCGGGCAGATCACCGCCCGCGTCGCGCAGTATCGCAAGCAGATCCAGGGGTACGAGGCGCAGATCGCCTCGCTGAACCGCCAGGCCGCGCTGATCGAGCCCGAGCAGAAGGGCGTGCGCGAATTGTGGGACAAGGGGCTGGTCACGATCGGGCGCCTCAACCAGCTGGAACGCACGGGCGCCGACCTGCAAGGGTCGATCGCCAGCCTGCGCGCGCAGATCGCGCAGACGCAGGCGCGCATCACCGAGGCGCAGGAACAGGCGCTGCAGATGAGCGACACCCGCCGCGCCGATGCGGGCGCGCAGCTCGCCACCGTCAACGGCACGCTCAACACCGAGCAGGTGAGGAGCGCCACCGCGATGGACGCGCACGAGCGCAACGTCATCCGCGCGCCCTATTCGGGCACGGTCGACAAGCTGGCCTTCGCCGCGATCGGCGAGGTGGTGCGCCCCGCCGAGACGATCATGGAGATCGTGCCCGATCGCGACCGCATGATCGTGGAGGCGATGGTCAGCCCCGCCGACATCGACCAGGTGCGCGATGGGCAGGAGGCGCGGATCCGCTTCTCCGCCTTCAGCTCGCCCTCCACGCCCGAGATCCACGGCCGCGTCCTCGTCGTCGCGCCCGAGCGGACCACGGACGAGGCGACGCGGCAGAGCTTCTACGCGGTCCGCATCGCCATCGACCAGCGCGACCTGGCGCGCAATCCGGACATGAAGCTGCGCCCCGGCATGCCGGCGGAGGTCTTCGTCGCGACCGGCAGCCGGTCGATGCTGGGTTACATCACCAAGCCGCTGCGCGACCAGTTCGCCCGCGCCTTCCGCGACAATTGAGGAGTTTCCGCGTGACCCGTATCGCGCCCTTCGCCGCCGTCCTGCTCGCAACCGTGGCTTCGGCCGCGATGGCGCAGACCCGGCCCGACACCAGCAGCGGCGCCGCCGCCGCTGCGGTCGCACCGCAGGACACCGCCGCCGCGCCGCTGACGGTGGAACGCCCCGCGACCATGGCCCGCGTTGGGCGCCCGCTGCTCGCCTACGTTCCCGCCGAGGACGATTTCGGCGTCACGCATTCCGCAGCGCAGATGCCGGTGACGACGCTCGCGCAGGCGGTGGCGCTCGCCTACCGGGGCAACCCGCGGTTGCAGGCGGCGCGCGCCGACGCCCGCTCGGCCGACTATCGCTACCCCGCCGCGCGGTCGCAGTTCGGCCCCAGCCTGTCGGTCAGCGGCGCCTACAATTTCACGCGCAACCGGTCCGAAGTGCTGCCCGGCCAGTGGCTCGGCGCGCAGGGCTTCACCTCCACCGCGGGCGCGGTGCTGAACCAGCCGCTGCTCACCTTCGGCCGCAACAGCGCCGCCGCAGCGGGCGCGCTCGCCGAGTCGCAGTTCGCGCGCGACTCGCTGCGCGTGACGGAGGCGGACGTGATGCTGGCGATCGTCGGCAGCTACGTGCGCCTGCAACGCGAGGCCAACGCGGTGACGATCGCGAAGCAGAACCTGGAGCTGCTCGACCGGCAGTATCGCGACAATGCCGAGCGCTTCCGCGTGCGCGACATTACGTCGAGCGACCTTCAGCAGATCGAGACCCGCGTGGCGTTCGGCCGCGCGCAGGTGACGAACGCGCTGGGCCAGCTGGGCACCGCGCAGGGCGCGTTCCTGCGCGACGTCGGCGCGCGGCCCGGCACGCTCGCCGCGCCCGACGTGATCGACGTGAAGGTCGCCTCGCTCGTGCAGGCGCTGGCGGTGGCGGAGGTCAACGCGCCGCTGGTCCGCGCCGCGCAGGCACGCGAGAAGGTGTCGCGCGCCGCCTGGGAAGCGACCAAAGCCGAGTCGCGACCCCGCCTCGACCTGCAGGGCACCGCCGACTACGGCACGCTGACCCCCTATTCCGACCGCGCGCGCACCACCCAGCTGGTCGGCCGCGCGGTGCTGACGCAGCCGCTGATCGATTCGGGCCTGCGCAACGCGCGGCGCAACGAGGCGGCGCAGGCGAACCAGGCCGACTGGCGGCTGATCGACGACGCCGTCCGCGCGACGCACCAATCGGTGACGGAGGCGTGGAACGTGCTGACCGCGGCGCGGGCCTCGCTCGACCATTATCGCGTGGCCGTCGACGCGGCGCAGCGCGCCTACGACGGCGCGCAATTGCAGCAGCGCGCGGGCGACCGCACCACGCTGGACGTGCTCGACCTGGCGCGCGACCTCCTCAACATCCGGCTCAGCTACAATGCCGCGGTGGCCGACGAATATGTCGCGCGTGCCGCGCTGCTGGCGGCGATGGGCCAGCTGGAGGCGCCGCTGCTGGTGCCCGGTCTGGCCGGCTACGACGCCGACGCGCATTTCCGGCGCGTGCGCGGAAAGGGCGACGTTCCGCTGCTGACGCCGCTGCTCTCGCGCATCGACGGCGTGGCGAACGGCGACACGATGCGCGACCGCCCGCTGCGCGATCCTGCCGCGCTGGAGGCGGTGGCGGCGCCCGTACCATTGCAAACGCCGCGTTAACCCTCGCCTTTCACGCTCCCTTCACGACGACGAGGCGATGGTCGCGCTCTCGGAGGTATTCATGGCCCAGCCCGCACGCTCGATCGAACCCGTCCATTCCGTCACGCTGCCCAGCGCGGCGCAGGTCGTCGCGGTCGGCGAGGTGGCCGTCGAATGGTCCGCGTCCCCCGCGCGCGCGCTGCACGAGCAGCTGCTGCAATCCTTCGGCGATACCGCGCCGTCGGGGGACGAGCGCTACCCGGCGCGCGTCCGCCTGCTCATCATCGGTACCGCGGTGCTGGTGCCGTGGCTGGCGATCGGTGGCGCGTGGGCGGCGCTCGCCTGAGTTCACGTTCTTCGATTGTTCTGTCCTACATCGTCCCTTCCGGCATAGGTGCTGCGTCCTTCCTCTCGCGAGAAAAGGACCGCCGATGCCGACCGATCCCTTCGCCGCCTTCGCCGGCGCGCTCAACGATCCCGCCCGCGACGCCGTGGCGATCGCGCCGCACGACACGACGCCGCTCGCGGTGCTGCCGCGCGCACTGTTCGTCGGCACCGGCGGCACGCTGGTGGTGCGATGCGTCGACTCGGCCGCCGACGTCACGCTGAAGAACGTCGCCGGCGGCCAGATCCTCGACCTGCGCGTCAGCCACGTTCGCGCGACGGGCACCACCGCCGCCGACATCGTGGCGCTCGCCTGATGCCGGGGCTCTCGCTCGGCCTGTCGCTGCGCGCGCGGCGGCGCGGCGGGATCGCCGGACCCGTGGCCGCCGCCGCCATCTCCGCGATCGAGGCGGACGGCTGGTCCGCGCGATGGGCCACCGGCACCCCGCCGACCTTCGCACCGGACGCCGCGCCACAAACGATCGCGGTCGCGCGGATGGGCTTCGACGCCGAGGCGCGACCCACCGTCCACGCCGCCACCCGCCTGTTCACGCGCCGCCGCCGCCTTCCCTGGCCCGACCAGACGAGCGACACGCCCGCGGTGGTGGCGCTGGACGACTATGTCTACGCCACCGACACCATCGCGGGGGTGGCGAACCTGTCGACGGAAACCAGTCCGCGCCCCGTCGCCGCCTGGGCGATGCCGCACCGCCGCGTGGTGGGCGACACGATCCCGCTGGAAGTGGTCGCCTTCCACCGCGACGCGAGAGGCGGGCGCATGGTCGCCGCGGTCCGCTTCCTCGCGTCCGACGGCGCGACCGTCGTGTCGCAGGTCGTCGCCGCGACGACGCTATCGACGCGCCCGGGCGACCGGCAGCCGCTGCCCGTCTTCGCCTGCGCGCTCGACGTCTCGACGCTGGCGCAGGGTCTCGTCACCGTCCACGCCGAAGTGTATCCCTGGATCGGCGACGCCGCCGCCGTCCTGCGCAGCGCCGAGCTCGCCGCCCCGCGCGAGTTCTCCGCCCGATACTTCCTGAGGCACCCCGCGCTCCACGCCGCGCCGCCGCTGGCCTATGTCGCAGCCGCGGGCAACGACGCGAGCGGCACGATCTCCACCGTGCCCGCCACCGCGTCGGCGGCGCCGTTCGCCACGGTGAAGGGGGCGATCGATGCGCTCCAGGCGGCGCTGTCCGCCACCACCGGCCTCGACGGCGCGATCGTGCGCATCGGCGCGGGCACGTTTCCACTGGCCAGCGCCGCCGCCGCGCGGACGCAGCGCGTGGCGGCGCTGACGATCGAGCGCGATCCCGCGGTGCCGCGCGCCAGCGCGATCGTCACGTGGGGCGCGGCCGGCTTCGCGCCGCGGCTCTCCACCGGCTTCACCGGCCCGGTCGCCACCGGCTGCCTGCGCTTCCGCGACCTGACCGTCCGCCGCACCGGCGCGGCCTTCCTCAGCGGCGATGGCGCGGCCCGGCTGGAATTGCAGTGGGAGGACGTGGCCTTCGACAACAACGGCGTGTCGGGCAACTGGCTGACGCGATCGGACAATTACTTCTTCGGCGTGGCCTTCACCGGTCTCGCCGGCACGACGCTGGCCGCCGGCGCCAACGGCGAACAGCGCATCATGCGCGGCGTCGCGGCCGACCTGGCCGATGCGATGTACGAGAATTGGGTGACGCTGGCCTGCACGCTGACGCGGCCGGGTACCGGCGCGATCCGCGATGCGACCAAGGGCGCGATCGCGTTCCAGAACCGCTTCCTCAACCCCAATCCCGCGGGCTCTCCGCTCGCGATCAGCGCGTCCGGCGCGGGCGATACGGTGACGGGGTTCTGGGCGGTGCAGAACCTGATCGAGCTGACACGCACCGGCGCGGGGCCGATGGTCCGCATCTCGTCCGACGCCCCCGCCTTCGGCAACACCGACCATTGCGGGCTGGGCCGCAACACCATCACCGGGCAGGGATCGGCCGGGCGCTACAACGTCTTCTACGACAACGACACCGGCGGCGTGCGGCGGACGCATCGGCGGATGTGGCACCAGGGCGACGTCGGCGTGCAGCTGAACGTGAAGGGCGACGTCGACATCGGCGAGGCGGCGGCGCTCGGCCACCTGGCGTATCAGCACGGGGTCGGCTGCCGCGGCAACCTGACGCAGTTCCGCGTCGCCACGGCCACCGCCCACGTCGAGCTTCAGGCGTGGCCCGGCGTGCGCAGCCTGATCGGCACCAGCACCACGGCGCGTCGGGAACCCGGCTTCGTCGACTATCGCGGCGTCACCGCGGCGGGGGCGGGCGCGGGCGGCGGCGACTATCGCCTGCAACCCGGCGCCGCCGCCCGAGGGCTGGTGGACGTGGCGGTGCTCAGCCACGACCTCGCCGGCGCGCCGCGGACGCCCGACGGGCCGGACAGTGCCGGCGCCTACGTGTAACGATCTCGCCGCGGGCGCTTTTTCGGCGCTCGCGGCGCTGGCCTTTGCCGTCGACGAGGTGCAAAAGGGGTTTGGAAAGACTCGAACGATAGGGAGAGGTCGCCGCCTTATCGCGGCTGCCCGTCCCCCTGGCGGGCCGCCGTCCCGACGGAGAACGCTACGCCATGTCCCCGGTCCCTCATCAGCAAACCCCACACCAGCAAGTCCCGCCTCAGCGAGCCGCTGATGCGTCGGGTTCCCGCTGAACCGGACGACACGATGGCGACTACGCTGCCCCCGTCGAGCCGCGACGCCACGCGCGAGGTGCGCGAGGGGCGCCGGGTGGCGTGGGACAAGCAGCGCATCCGCCTGCTCCTCTACTTCGGCCTCATGCTGTGCGACGTGGCGGCGATCCGCGCTGGCTTCGCCGTGGGTGG
Source organism: Sphingomonas corticis (assembly GCF_012035195.1). Lineage (GTDB taxonomy): Bacteria > Pseudomonadota > Alphaproteobacteria > Sphingomonadales > Sphingomonadaceae > Sphingomonas > Sphingomonas corticis. Next base: position 341,174 of record NZ_JAAVJH010000002.1, on the reverse strand, counting down.
CTCGTTTCGTCGCTGGCAATGGCTGGCGCCCAACGGCATCGAACTGGGCTGGCTGATCCTGCCGATCCACGTGCTGGTGGGACTGCGCAGCGGCGCCTACGCGCACCATGCGCTGTTCCGGCGATCGGAATCGCTGCGGCGTGCCATGAGCGCGTTCATGATCGCCACCAGTGCGATCGCGCTGCTGATCTTTTTCCAATATGCCGGGCCGCTGGTGTCGCGCGTCGCATTCGGCATCGCGATCGTCAGCACATTGTTCTTCATCGCGTTGCTGCGGACCACCTTCTCCGTCCTGTTCGTCCAGCCGGTGCGCGGCGGGCTGATGGGCGAGTTGCAGATCGTCGACGGCGTGCCGCCCGCGCCCGGGGCCCGCCACGTGTTCGACGCCCGCGCGGCGGGCGTGTCGCCCGACATCAACGATCCCGACATGCTGTCGCGCCTGGCCGTGCTGATCGAACCCTACGACCGCGTGGTGGTGGCCGCGACGGAGGAGCGCCGCCACGACTGGGCGGTGCTGATGAAGGCGTATCACGTGACCAGCGAGGTGCAGCTCGACAGCGGCGATCCGCTGGGCGCGATCGGCATCTCGCGCTTCCACGGCGCCGACACCGTGGTGGTCGCGCGCGGGCCGATGTCGCTGGGCAACCGGCTGAAGAAGCGAATCATGGACCTGGTCATCGCCGGCACCGCGGTGCTGCTTGCCGGCCCGCTGCTGTTGATCGTGGCGATCGCGATCAAGCTGGACAGCCCGGGTCCCGTGCTGTTCGCGCAGGTGCGGTTGGGCCGCGGCAACAAGCGGTTCCGCATCCTCAAGTTCCGCTCGATGCACGTGGCGCGGACCGACCACGACGGCAACCGCTCCGCGTCGCGCGACGACGACCGGGTGACCCGCGTCGGGCGCCTGATCCGCATGACCAGCATCGACGAGCTGCCCCAGCTGTTCAACGTACTGAAGGGCGACATGAGCATCGTCGGCCCGCGTCCCCACGCGCTCGGCAGCCTGGCCGGGGACAAACTGTTCTGGCAGGTGTCGCAGAAATACTGGCTTCGCCACACGCTGAAGCCGGGGATCACGGGGCTGGCGCAGATTCGCGGCTTCCGCGGGGCGACGCACCAGCAGTCGGATCTCGAGAACCGGCTCCAGGCCGATCTCGAATATATCGACGGCTGGCGGCTGTGGCGCGACGTGGCGATCATCTTCAACACGCTGAAGGTGATCGTCCACCCCCGCGCCTTCTGACGATCAGCCCCGCGCGGGCGTCGCCTCCGCCAGATCGCGCAGATAGGCGATCAGCTCCGCCGGATCGGTGGTCGCCGACCGCCGCGGCCGGCGCCGCGCCTCGGCCAGCGCGGCGGCGAACTGCGCGTCGTCGTCCGCGCGCTGGATCAGCCCGCGCTCCTCGAAGGCGTCGACGATCTCCTCCTGGTGGTCGTCGTAATGCTCGCCGCGCGCGAAGCTGCGCGGGACGGCGATCACCTGGCACCATTCGCGCAGCGCGGTGATGAGAGAGCCCGTCCCGCCGTGGCACACGACGATGCTCGCCCGGCGCAGCAGGCCCTGCACCTCGGCGAAGGGCAGCCCCTCGACCGACCGCACGCCGGGCACCGGGCGGCCGCCCTCCCCGTGCTGGACGACGATCTGCTCCGCGATCAGCCCGGCGTCGCGGGCGTGCTCGACCAGCTGGACCAGCCGGTCGAACGGCAGCGTCGCGCCGACGGTGGCGAACAGCAGCGGGTCCTTAACCGGCGGATCCCCGTCGTTGACGCGGAACGGATCGAAGGAGAGCGCCCCGCCCCACGCCGCCGCGCTCTCCCGCGATTGCGCGATCCGCACGTGCGCCAGCCGCCCGGCGAGCCGCGCGAACGCGGACGGGGCGCGGAAGCGCGCGAAGGAATCGATCAGCACCACCGTCGCTCCCGCCAGCCGCGCGAACAGCATGACGAACAGCTGCGATCCCGCGCCGGTGGTGATGAACAGGTCCGGCCGGCGCCGTCGCACGATGCGCCACGATGCCGCGATGCTGCGCCACGCGGCAGCCAGCATCCCCGCGCGATTGCCCAGCCGCGCCTGGCCCAGCGCGAAGTGGGGCACGAAATGCACCTCCTCCTCCGCGGCGATGGAGCGGCCGAGCGCGGTATCCTCCGTCACGATGTAGTGCGGATAGTCCTGCCACACCGGCTTCAGGTCGAGGATCTGCCGGACATGCCCGCCGCCGGACGCGGCAAGGCAGATTAGGGGCTTGCGCGCCGACGACATCGGGTCTCCAATCGCGTGGCGGCATCGCAGGGCCGCACCGGGGGGTTCATCTTGTCTCAAGAATGCGTGCCTATCGCGCAAGACGTGAAACTTCTGTAGTGGCGACTGCCGCCGACCTGCCTTCTCTTTCAGGATAATCGCGATGAACCGTTGCACCGTCCTCCTGCTCGCCTGCACTGCCCTGGTCGCCTGCAACAAGGACGGGGGCGGTGCGCCCGAGGGGCAGGTCGCCGCGACGGTCGATGGCAAGGAGATCACCGCGTCCGAGGTGCGGATGGAGCTGGGCGAGGCGGGCACCGATCCGCAGGACGCGGCGGCGCAGCAGCCGGCGGCGCTGCGCGCGGTCATCAACCGCAAGCTGCTGGCCGAGGCGGCGGAGGAGAAGGGGCTCGACAAGACCCCGCAGGGCGCGATGATGCTGCAGAAGGCGCGCGAGCTGGCGCTGATTCAGATGTTGCAGGGCACCATCGTCGGCGCCGCGCCCAAGGTCGGGCCGGGGCAGGCCACCGATTACGTGCGCGACCATCCCGAGCTGTTCGCGCAGCGCCGCGTCGCGCTGCTGGAGCAGATCCAGGCGCCGCAGATCTCGGCCGCGGTCGTGAAGCAGATGGAGCCGATCGAGACGATGGACGGCATCGTCGCGCTCCTGGAGGCGAACAAGGTGCCGTTCCGCCGCGGCAACGGCGCGCTCGATCCGCTGCAGGTGGAGCCCGAGGTCTACAAGAAGGTCGTGGCACTGGGCGAGAACAAGGTGTTCATCACACCCGCGCAGGGCGGCGTGCAGATCTCGCGCATCACCGGCTACAAGGACGCGCCACTGACCGGCGAGGAGGCGCAGCGCGCCGCGCAGGCGGTCCTGAGCCAGCGGCAGACGGTCGGCCAGGTCCGCTCGCAGTTCGATGCGATCATCAAGGAAGGGCAGAAGGACGTGAAGATCAACGCCGCCTTCCAGCCGAAGAATGCGGGCAAGGCGGCCGGCGCGCCGAAGGCTGCGGCGAACTGAGCCGATCCGCCCGCCACCCAACGTTCCGCGTCCCGCACGTCTCCCGGCATGGCTGATCCCCTCCCCGCGGTCGCGGATCGGCCCGCGACCGCCGCGTCCGCGTCGCGCCCGTCCTCGCCCACGCTGGCCCGCGTGCTCGCGGGCGAGCTGTGCAGCGGCTGCGGGCTGTGCGCGGGGATTTCCCACGGTCGCATCGCGCTGGAGACGGTAGCGCCCGGCTACACCCGGCCGCGCCAGTCCGCGGCCCTCGACGCCGCGACCGAGCGGACGATCGCCCGGGCGTGCCCCGGCGCTACGGTCGCGCCCTGGGTCGGCCCGCGCGCCCGCGGCCGCGCGTGGAGCGACGCGCCGCAGGTGGATCCCTATTGGGGGCCGTTCCACTCCTGCGAGACGGGCCATGCGACGGACGAGGAGGTGCGCTTCGTCGGCTCGTCGGGCGGCGTCGCCAGCGCGCTGCTGATCGGCGCGATCGAATCGGGCGCGGTCGATGCCGCCCTCCACGTCGCCGCCGACCCCGCGCGCCCGACCCGCAACGTGCTCCACTGGTCGACGACGCGCGAGGAGGTGCTGGCGGGTGCGGGATCGCGCTACGCCGCTTCCTCGCCGCTGGCGGAGATCGACGCCGCGCTCGCCTCCGGCCGCCGCTTCGCCTTCGTGGGCAAGCCGTGCGACGTGTCCGCCTTGCGCCAGCTCGCGCTCACCGACCCGCGCGTCGACGCGCAGGTGCCGCTGAAGATCGCTTTCTTCTGCGGCGGGTTGCCCAGCCATGCCGGCGCGGACCGGATCGTGCGCGCCATGGGGCTGGACCCGGCACAGCTCGCGCGCTTCCGTTATCGCGGGCACGGCTGGCCCGGCACCGCGCGCGCGGATCTCGCCGACGGGACGCACGGCGAGATGAGCTACGCCGACAGCTGGGGCGGCCACCTGTCGAAGGAAGTGCAGTTCCGCTGCAAGATCTGTCCCGACGCGGTGGGCGGGGTCGCCGACGTGGCGGTCGCCGACGCCTGGTACGAGGACGCGAGCGGCTATCCCTCCTTCGCCGAGCAGGACGGGCGCAGCCTGGTGATGGCGCGCACGCCGGCGGGCGTCGCCGCGCTGGCGGCGGCGCGGGCGGCGGGCGCGATCGTCACCGCGCCGCTGCCGGTCGGCGAGATCGTCAGGATGCAGGGATCGCAGGCGAATCGGAAGCGGCTGGTGATCCCGCGGCTGGCCGCCTGCGCGCTGCTGTTCCAGCCACGGCCGGACGTGCGCGGACTGGCCACCGGTGCGGCGATGCGGCGGGGCACGCTCGGCACGGCGTTGCGCAACCTCGTCGGTACCGCCCGGCGTATCATCCTGGGGCGCCGCTGACCGCCGTGGTGCGCGCGGCGCTTCCTTCGTCCACCCCGATGGGATATGGGCATCTTTTCGGGACCGGGGAAGAATGATGGGGATCACGGCGTCCACGCGGGCGGCCGCATCGCTGGCAGGACTGGCGATGTTGGGCACGGGCACGACCGCGGCCGCGCAGGCGCGCCGCGAACCGGAAACGGCGATCTCGCTGTCGCTGGACGTGCGGCACGACAGCAACGTCGCACGATCGAACGCGGCGAGCGCGTCGGCGCGCAACCTGTCGCGTGCCGACCAGCGCGCCACGCCCGCCATCAACGTCGTCGTCTCGCGTCCGCTGGGGCGCAACATGCTGTCGCTCAACGCGTCGGCCGGCTACGACTTCTACCGCCGCAACAAGCGCTTCAACCGCGAGCGGCTGTCGCTGGGCAGCGCCGCGAACGTGCTCGCCGGCCCGCTGACGGTGGATCTCGCCGCCACGCTGTCGCGCTCGCAGAGCGACCCCGGCGACCTCGCCCCGCTGCTGATCCCGGGCGCGAACAGCCTGCGCAACAGGTCCACGGTCCAGGATTACAGCGGATCGGTGCGGCTCGGCAGCTCCCCCTACGGGCTGAAGCCGATGGCCAGCTTCGGCTACTCGCAGGGCAACAATTCCAACGAGCTGCGCCGGATCTCGAACTATCGCTCCACCCGCTACGGCGGCGGCGTGTCCTACGACGGGCCGGCGCTCGGCTCGTTCACCGCGCAATATCTGCGCACCGACAGCGAGTATCCCGATCGCCCCGCGACCTTCTCGCAGACCGGTTTCAGCAGCGACCGGATCGAGCTGACCGCCCGGCGCGAGCTGGGATCCGTGCTGACCGGGTCCGCCGGCATCTCCTGGATCAGCCTGAAGCCCGATATCGCGGGAAGCGATCCCTCGCTGAGCACGGTGGGCTGGAACGTGGCGCTCACCGCGGTGCCCAGGCCCGACCTGCAGATCACCGGCGCCTTCGCGCGCGACGTGTCGCCCTCGCTGGGCACCGACGCGCTGTACCAGGTGGGCAACACCTACTCGCTCGACGCCACCTACCAATTCGTGCGCGAGCAGGCGCTGACGATCCGCGGCTCGATCAACGACCGCCGTTTCGTCGGTGCGGGCCGCTTCTTCGGCCTGCCATTAACCGATTCCGTTCAGCGCTTTGTCAGCGCCAGCTGGTCATTCAACCAAGGTCGTCCGCTCGGCGCCGCGATCGACGTCGGCTACCAGGACCGCGACGGCAACGGCACGTTCTTCGACTATAGCAGCGTCTACGTCGGTATTCGCACCACCTATCGGATTTGATGGAGACCATCGACACCATGGTTCGCGTCGGCCTTCGCGCCATCCCCTGCACCGCCGGCCTCGCCGCGATGCTCCTCGCCACCGCCGCCGCCGCACAGCAGCCGCTGGCCCAGACCACGCCCTCCCCTGCCCCGGCCACGGCGCCCGCCACGGGCACGCCCGCGCCCACGACCTCGCTGTCCGACGGCTACGTGCTGGGCAACGGCGATGTCGTGGAGGTATCGGTGCTCGGCCGCGCGGAGTTCGCGGCGCGCGTGCAGGTGCAGGTCGACGGCACGATCCAGCTGCCGTACCTGAAATCGGTGCCGGCGGCGGACAAAACCGTGCTGCAGCTGCGCGACGATATCCGTCGCCGGCTCCAGGCGGGGGGCTATTACACCGATCCGGTCGTGGCCGTGACGGTAGCGACCTACACCAGCCGCTACGTCACGGTGCTGGGCCAGGTGGGACAGCCCGGGCTGGTGCCGGTCGACCGCGCCTATCGCATATCGGAGATCCTGGCCCGCGTCGGCGGGGCGCAGCCGACCGCGGCGGACGCGATCGAGCTGCGCCGCGCCGACGGTCAGTCGATCTCGCTGCCGATCGCGGCGATCGCCAGCGGCGGGCCCGACCAGGACCCCTATGTCACGCCCGGCGACAAGCTGTTCCTGCCCGAGGCGCCGATCTTCTACATCAGCGGCGCGGTGACCGGCCAGGGCGCGTACAAGGTCGACCGCGGCCTCACCGTGCGCAAGGCGCTCGCGCGCGCGGGCGGGCTGACCGATCGCGGTTCGGACAAGAAGGTGAAGGTCTTCCGCGACGGCAGGGAAGTGAAGATCGGCCTGGACGAGCCGATCAAGGGCGGCGATTCGATCAAGGTGGGCGAGCGCTTCTTCTAAGCCGCGACGGTATCGGGCGGACGGGCAGACGGACGGGATGATCTCATGAGCATCGCACAATTCTTTCGCATCCTGTGGGCACGCCGCTGGATCATCCTGGCGACCACCTTCGTCTGCTTCGTGGCGGCGATGCTGGTCGCGCGCAGCTTTCCGGCGCGCTACCAGGCCAGCTCGCGCGTGATGCTCAACATGTTCAAGCCCGATCCTGTCACCGGGGAGGCGATCTCGTCGGGCTTCGCGCGCGCCTACGTGAAGACGCAGGGCGAGCTGATCCGCGACTATCGCATCGCGGGCAAGGTGGTGGACGAGCTGGGCTGGGCGGAGAACCCGCAGCTGGTCGCCGCGTACCAGCGGCGCGACCCGTCCGACCAGAGCGACGTGCGCCGCTGGCTGGCGCAGCAGGTGATGGACAACACGGACACGAAGCTGGTCGACACCAGCAACATCCTCGAGATCCAGTTCACCTCCAATTCGCCCGAGCAGGCGGCGCGCATCGCCGACACGGTGCGCCAGGCCTATGTCGACCAGGCGCTCACCTTCCGCCGCGACGACGCCGCCAACAACGCCGACTGGTTCCGCAAGCAGGCCACGCGCATCCGTGCCGAGCTGACCGCGGCGGAGCAGCGCAAGACCGCGTTCGAGCGCGCCAACGGCATCGTGCTGGCGGACAACGACACCGACGTCGATTCGGCGCGGCTGACCGCCCTGGCCGGGGCCGCCCCCCCGCAGGCCGCGGCACAGATCGCCGCGGCGCAGGCGGTAGCCTCGCCGCAGCTGGAATCGGCCAATGCCGCGATCGCCAATGCGGAGAAGGTGCTGGGCCCGAACAATCCCGAGCTGCTGGCGATGAAGCGCCAGCGCGACGCGATCGCGTCCACGGTCGCCGCGGCGCAGCGCGCGGTCTCCCCGGTCGCCGCGGCCGCTGGGCCCTCGGTCGCCAGCCTCTATTCGGCGCAGCAGCAGAAGGTGCTGGCGCAGCGCGGCAAGGTGGCCGAGGCGCAGCAGCTGAGCACCGACGTGCGCGTCCTGCGCGACCAATATGCGAAGACCGCGGCCCGCGCCGCCGAGCTGCAGCAGCAGGGCGAATCGAACGAGACCGGGCTGGAGATGCTGGGCAGCGCCGTCGTGCCGACCTCGCCGATCTTCCCCAACTGGCCGCTGGTGATCTTCGGCTCGCTGGGTCTCGGCTTCGCGCTCGGGCTGCTCGCCTCACTGGTGGTCGAGCTGCTCGGGCGCCGCGTGCGCAGCGCGGAGGACCTCACCTTCCGCGAGGTGCCCGTGCTGGGCGTGATGACGAAGGCGAAGCCGGTGCGGCGCAGCTCGCTGCTTGACCGGCTGATGCCGTTCCGGCGCCCGGCCGTTCAAGGGGGATATTGAGCCATGGCCACCACCACCGCCACTGCGGTGCCGCCCGTCGCCGCAAGGGAGGGGGCACCGGTTCAGCGCGCGACGACGTTCCAGGTGTCCGCCGACGTCCACCTGCTGTCGGAACCGACCGGCGCGCGCGCCGAATCGGTCCGCGTGCTGCGCACCCACCTGATCGCGCAGCACCTGCGCGACGGGCGCCGCTCGCTCGCGGTCTGCGCGCCGGCGGTGGGGGCGGGCTGTTCCTACATCGCCGCCAACCTGGCGGTCGGCCTGGCGCAGACCGGGGTCAAGACGCTGCTGATCGACGGCAACATGCGCGGTCCGGGACTGGAGAATTACTTTCGCCCGAGCGCGGGTGCGCCGGGCCTGTACGACTGCCTGTCGCGCGACGACCTGGCGGTGCGCGAAGCGATCCACGAGGACGTGGTGCCCGGCTTGTCGCTGCTGTTCGCCGGCCAGGCCGCGCCGGAGGCGCAGGAGCTGCTGGGCGCGGCCGGGTTCAAGGCGCTGGTCGACGCCTGCGTGCGCGATTACGACCTGACGCTGATCGATACGCCCCCGGCAAACAGCTACGCCGACGCGCGCCGCATCGCCTCCGTCATGCGCTACGCCATGGTCGTCGCGCGGCGCGACAAGAGCTATGTTCGCGACGTGCGCACGCTGATCGACGAACTGACGTCGGATCGCGTCCGCGTGGTGGGCACCTATCTCAATGACATCTGACACGCTGCCGTCGCAGGGGGCGTCCGGCGGGCTGTCGCGCGGATGGCGCACCGCCGACCCGCGCAGCCCGCGCGGCCTCCTGCTGCGGCACTGGCCGCTGTTCGCGGGGCTGCTGCTGCTGGCGGTGCCGACCCTCGTTAGCATCGGCAAGCAGACCTGGTCGACCGAGGTGGGGGCGCACGGCCCGATCGTGCTCGCCACCGGGCTGTGGCTGTTCAGCTACAACAAGCTGCGCCTCGACGGGTCGCCCGGGGCCGGGCGGCTGCTGTGGGTCCCGCCGCTGCTGTTCGCGTTCGCGCTCTACGTCTTCGGGCGCGCCTATGACTTCATCAGCCTGGAGGCGCTCGGCCTCTACGTCGTGTTCGCCGTGGCGCTGTACCTGCTGTCCGGCTGGGCGGAGTGGAAGCGCAACCTCTTCCCGCTCTTCTACCTCGGCTTCGTCGTCCCGCCGCCAGGCTGGGTGATCGACCGCATCACCGCGCCGTTGCAGACCTTCGTCTCCTTCGCCGCGGTGCACATCCTCGCGCCGCTCGGCTATCCGATCTCGCGCGAGGGCGTGACGCTGACGGTGGCGCAATACCAGCTGCTGGTGGAGGACGCGTGCGCGGGCATGAACTCGCTGATCGGCCTCACCGCGATCAGCCTGTTCTACATTTACCTGATGCATCGCGCATCCTGGCGCTACGCCGCGCTGATGGTGGCGCTGATCGTGCCGATCGCGGTGTTCGTGAACATCCTTCGCGTCCTCGCGCTGATCCTCATCACCTATTATTTCGGCAATGCCGCGGCGCAGGGCTTCCTCCACGTCACCACGGGGCTGGTCCTCTTCACGCTGGCGATCGCGCTGATGTTCCTCACCGACATGGCGTTCCAGGCGGTCCTGCGCCGTGGCGGACGCGGACACGCGGCGGCATGATCGCGCGACGCGACCTGCTGGTGGGTGCGGGCTGCGCCGCGGCGCTTGGCGCGGCGGAGTATCTGCGCCCGCGCCGCGCGCTGAAGCTGCTGCGTGACGGCGAGACGATGGCCCGGGTCATTCCCGGGGCGTTCGCGGGCTGGTCGATCGGTGAGGGCGGCGACATCGTCATGCCGGAGACGCCGGGCAGCCTCGCCTCGCGCCTCTACAGCGATCGCGTGGCGCGCACCTATCGCCATGCCGACGGCGACGGGAGCGAGGAGGTCATGCTGCTGGCCGCCTATGGCGCGGCGCAGAGCGACGTGCTCCAGCTCCACCGGCCGGAGGTGTGCTACCCGGCGGTCGGCTTCACCATCAAGGAGCGCCGGCTCGTCTCGCTGCCGGTGGCGCCCGGCGTCACCGTGCCGGCGGTCCTGCTGTCGGCACAGGCCGGCGGGCGGATGGAGGACGTCGCCTATTGGACGCGGCTGGGCGACGACCTGCCGCAGACGGGCGGCGATCAGCGCTGGGTACGGTTGCGCGCGGCGATGGCGGGCTATGTCGGCGATGGCGTGCTCGTCCGCGCCTCCATGCTGCGGCGGGGCGGCGAGCCGTCGTTCCCGATCCTCCAGCAATTCCTGTCGCAGATGCTCATGAGCACCGCGGCGAGGGATCGCGCCGCGCTGATCGGCCGCACGCGCGCCGACGCCCTCGCGCGGGTCTGACGACGGGCCCGTCGGGGCAACATCGTTTCGCAGGTGCACAAAAAGGAGGGAACGGGGACGCGTGGCGGCGGTTAACCCTGTCATGCTCGCTTCGCACCGGCTGCCCGACGCCGACGCCGTCCCCGCGGGGGCGCCCCCCACGCTGCTGGACGGCACCAGCGTCTTCTTCGACCTGGACGGCACGCTGATCGACATCGCCGCCACACCCGACGGGGTGGTCGTGTCGCCCGACCTTCTGGCCGCGCTGGACCGCCTGGTCGCCGCCGCGCCGGGGCGGGTGGCGGTGCTGAGCGGTCGGTCGCTGGACCAGCTCGACCATCTGCTCGGTCGCTTCGCCCGTCGCGTCGCCGTCGCGGGCAGCCACGGCGCGGAGATCCGCCTCGCCGGACAGGACGCGCGCCAGCGGAGCGCTCCTCCCGCCCTCGCCGCCGCGACGCGCGCGCTGCGTGACGTCGCCGAGGCGCACGGACTGCTGCTGGAAGAGAAATCGATGGGAACCGCGCTGCACTATCGCCACGCGCCCGGGCGCGAGGCGATCGCCGCGTCCGCCGCCGCGGTCCTGGCCGACCGCCACGGCCTGGTGCTCCAGCGCGGCAAGATGATGGTGGAACTGCGCGCGCCGGGCGACAAGGGCGACGCCCTCTGCGCACTGCTGCGCGAAGAGGCGATGGTGGGCACGCGTCCGCTGTTCTTCGGCGACGACGTGACCGACGAGGACGGCTTCGTCGCCGCCACCCGCGCGGGCGGCGCGGGGGTGCTGGTCGGCCCCGCGCGCGCGAGCGCGGCGCGCTATCGCCTCGACGATCCCGCCGCGGTGCGCCGCTGGATCGACGCCGCGACGGTCGGTGCGGCATGAGCGGCATGGACCTGTGGCCGATCGGCAATTGCCAGGTCTCCGCGCTGGTCGACGCGACCGGGCGGTTCGTGTGGGGATGCGTGCCGCGCGTCGACGGCGATCCCGCGTTCAGCGCATTGCTCGACCGCGAGGAGGCCGAGACCGGCTTCTGGTCGATCGAGCTCGACGGCGCGGTGTCCACGACGCAGCACTATCTTCGCAACACGCCGATCCTGGTGACGCGCCACCAGGACGCGGACGGCAATGCGGTGGAGATCACCGATTTCTGCCCGCGCTTCATGCGCGACGGCCGCGCCTACCGCCCCACCGCCTTCGTCCGAATCGTCCGCCCCGTCGCGGGCAGCCCGCGCATCCGCGTCGTCACGCGGATCGCGACCGACTGGGGCCGTCCCACCAGCATCACGCAGGGATCGAACCACATCCGCTTCCTGATGAGCGAGCAGACGCTGCGGCTCACCACCGACGCGCCGATCGACCATCTGCGGCTGGAGGACCATTTCCGCATCGAGCGCCCGCTCCACTTCTTCCTAGGTCCCGACGAGAGCTTCGCCGGACGGCTGCAGGATACCGTGTCGCAGATGCTGGAGCGGACGGCGGAGGAGTGGCGGCTGTGGGTGCGCGGGCTCAACATCCCGCTGGAATGGCAGGACGTCGTGATCCGCGCCGCGATCACGCTGAAATTGTGCCAGCACGAACCGACCGGTGCCATCGTCGCGGCACTGACCACGTCGCTGCCCGAACACGCGGATTCAGGTCGCAACTGGGACTATCGCTACTGCTGGATCAGGGACGCCTATTATACGGTGCAGGCGCTCAACCGGCTCGGCGCGCTGGACGTACTGGAGGGCTACCTCGGCTATCTGCGCAACATCGTCGACGCGGCGAAGGGCGGCCATATCCAGCCGCTTTACGGTGTCGGCCGCGAGGCCACGCTGGTGGAGCGCGCCGCGACCGATCTGCCCGGCTATCGCGGCATGGGCCCGGTGCGCGTCGGCAACCAGGCCTATGAACAGGTCCAGCATGATGCCTACGGCCAGATCGTCCTCTCCAACGTGCAGGCCTTCTTCGACCACCGCCTGCTGCGCATGGCAACCGTGGAGGATTTTCACGCGCTGGAGCGGGTCGGCGAGCGCGCCTGGGCGTCCTACGACAAGCCCGACGCCGGGCTGTGGGAACTGCGCACGAAGGCGCACGTCCACACCTATTCCGCCGCCATGTGCTGGGCGGCGTGCGACCGGCTGGGCAATGCCGCCAGGGCGCTGGGCCTCGCCGAGCGCGAGGCGTTCTGGAACGATCGCGCCGCCACCATGCGCCGCGCGATCGAGGGCGCGGCGTGGCGGCCGGAAACGCAGCGGATGTCCGCGACGTTCGGCGGCGACGATCTGGACGCGAGCATCATCCAGTTGCTCGACCTGCGCTTCCTCGCGCCGGAAGACCGCCGCTTCCGCTCCACGCTCTACGCGGTGGAGGAGGGGCTGCGGCGCGGCAGCCACATGCTGCGCTACGCGACCGAAGACGATTTCGGCCTGCCGCACACCGCCTTCAACGTCTGCACCTTCTGGTTGATCGAGGCGCTGCACGCCACCGGTCGGGCGGAGGACGCGCGCGTGCTGTTCGAGGAGATGGTGGCGCGGCGCACGCCCGCGGGGCTGCTGTCCGAGGATATCGACCCGGCGACCGGCGAGCTGTGGGGCAATTACCCGCAGACCTATTCGCTGGTCGGCCTCATCAACTGCGCGGTCATGCTCAGCCGCCCGTGGACGGCGGTGCGATGAAGCGGCTCGTCGTCATCTCCAACCGGGTGCAGCAGCTGAACCAGGGTCCCGGCGGCAACCAGGGCGGCCTCGCCGTCGCGCTGCTCGCCGCGCTGAAGGAGCGCGGCGGGGTGTGGTTCGGCTGGAGCGGCAGCACCGTGCCCGAATTCACCGGCGAGATCGCCTACGAGCACGAGGGGCCGACCACGACCGCGGTGATCGACCTCGAGCCGCAGGACATCGACGAATATTACAACGGCTTTGCCAATCGCACCCTGTGGCCGCTGTTCCACTATCGCGTCGATCTGACCGAGTTCGAGCGCGACTTCGAGGGCGGCTACGCGCGCGTCAACCACCGCTTCGCCGACACGGTCGCCCCCCTGATCGAGGAGGAGGACCTCGTCTGGGTGCACGACTACCACCTCGTTCCGCTCGGTGGGGAGCTGCGACGGCGCGGGGTCGCGAACCGCCTGGGCTTCTTCCTGCACATCCCGTGGCCGCCTACCGACCTGCTGGTCTCGCTGCCCAGCCACCGGCGGCTGGTGGAGGCGCTGTTCGCCTACGACGTGGTCGGGTTCCAGACCGCGGACTGGCTGGAGAACTTCCGCCACTACGTGACGACGCAGCTGGACGGCACGGTGGGCGAGGACGGGCTGGTGACGGTGGGCGACCGCACCATCCGCGCCATTCCCGCGCCGATCGGCATCGAGACCGCGGAGTTCGAGGCCGCGGCGCAGACGCAGGCGGCCGCCTTCGCGCGCGACCGCATGTACATGTCGGCCACCGGGCGCAGCCTGATCGTCGGCGTGGACCGGCTGGACTATTCGAAGGGCCTGCCGGAGCGGTTCGCCGGTTACGAGCGCTTCCTGGCGCAGCATCCCGACCGCCGCGGTCTCGTCTACATGCTGCAGATCGCGCCGCCGAGCCGCGAGAAGGTGGACACCTATCAGGAGATCCGCGCCGCGCTGGATGGGCTGTCCGGCCGGATCAACGGCGAATATGCCGACATCGACTGGACGCCGCTGCGCTACGTCAACAAGGGATATCCGCGGCCCGAGCTGGCCGGCGTCTACCGCGCGGCGCGCGTGGGGCTGGTGACGCCGCTGCGCGACGGCATGAACCTGGTCGCCAAGGAGTTCGTCGCCGCGCAGGACCCGCGCGATCCCGGCGTCCTCATCCTCTCCCGCTTCGCCGGCGCGGCGGCGCAGATGACCGACGCGGTGCTGGTGAACCCGTACAGCGCCGACGAGATGTCGGAGGCGATCCTGCGCGCGCTGACGATGCCGCGTGAGGAACGCATCCGCCGCTGGGAATCGCTGATCGACTGCGTCCGGCGGGAGGACGTGCACTGGTGGTGCGACCTCTTCCTCGACGCGCTGGAGGACGCGGACGTCGCTGCGGTGGCGTGACCCGCGGGAAGACGTCCGACGCCGATAGGCCGCGCGCGGTGACGATCGCTCGGCGACGGGCGACAGTGACCGGCCCCCGCCCGCACAGGGGCGGCGGCATCATTCAGCTTCCACCACCAGTCGCCGCTTCGGCAGCGCCTCGGGCATCTCCACGCGCAGCCACGCCAGCATCTGCTCGCGCACGTCGGCGCGCAGGTCGAAGGCGAGGCTGGCGTCCTTGGCGGTCATCAGCGCCCGCACCTCGATCGCGTCCGCCTTCATGTCGGTGACCTGCAGGTTGAAGAAGCGGCCGTCCCAGCGCGGGTTGGCGCGGACGAGCAGCTCCAGCGTCTCGCGCATCCGCTCGATATCGGTGGCGGGGTCGAGGTGCCAGAACACGCTGCCCATCAGCCGGCTGGTCTCGCGCGTCCAGTTCTGGAAGCTCTGCTCGAGGAACCTGGATACCGGCACGACCAGCCGCCGCTCGTCCCACAGCCGGATCACCACGAAGGTCAGCCGGATCTCCTCGATGCGCCCCCACTCGCCCTCGACGATGACGACGTCGTCCAGCCGGATCGGCTCGGTGAAGGCCATCTGGATCCCGGCGATCAGGTTCTTCAGCGCGGGCTGCGCCGCGGCGCCGACGACCAGGCCGACGATGCCGGCCGACGCCATCAGCGTGACGCCCAGCGCGCGGATGCCCGGCACGCTCAGCAGCATCAGGCAGGCGGTGACGAAGACGATGAAGAGGCTGCCGATCCGGCCGAGGATGCCCGCGCGGGTGCGCCGGCGGCGGGCGCGCAGGTTGTCCTCCACGCTGATGTCGGCGCGGATCGTCACCACATCGACCAGCGCGCGCCATCCGGCCAGCGCCATCCATCCGATCAGCGCGGGGATGACGAGGCCCGCGATCTGGCGGAACCAGCCCGGCGGTTCCGCCTCCACCGCCACGAACCGCCCGGCCCAGGCGATCGCCACCGCCACCAGCACCCAGCGCAGCGGCGGCGCCATGCGCGAGACGACCGCGTCGTCGGCGGGACTGGCGCTGCGCCGCGCGGCATGGCGGCCGACGCGGACCAGCGCGACGTGGAGCACCAGCGCGACGACGATCGCCGCGGCGAAGACCATCAGGTGATGCGCGGCGGTGGAGAACGGCACGGAGAGACCGGGAACGGACGAGGACATCGCGCTGCAACAGGACGCGGCCCGGCGGGTTCCCGCCCGCGCGACAAGCGGCGGCTGCTACTCGGCGGCCTGCGCCAGCCCCGCGGCGGGCGCCTTGTCGTCGGCATCGACGTCGCCTGGCAGCGCCCAGTGGAGGTCGCCCTTGCCCAGCGTACGGCCGTCGTGGCTGACGACCGCGACCTGGCGGATCGGGCGACGGTCGCGCTCGTCGACCAGGATCGGGAAGGCGGGCTGGCCCGTCTCCCACCGCTCGCCCCATTGCCGCAGCGCGACCATCGTCGGCAGCAGCGCGAAGCCCTTTTCCGTCAGATTGTAGACGATCTTGCGCCGATCCTCCGGCACGGACGCCCGCTCCATGATGCCGTGCTCGACGAAGCGCGCCAGGCGATTGGCCAGGATATTGCGCGCGATGCCCAGCTCCTGCTGGAACTCCTCGAAGTGATGGAAGCCGTTGAACGCGGCGCGCAGGATCAGGAACGCCCAGCGCTCACCCATCGACTCCAGCGCCGCGGGCAGGCTGCACTCCTTCAGGTTCTCGCGCACCTCGCCCAAGGGCGTCTCCTATCGCAGACCGGCAGCCTACCGCCCCGGGGTGGCGGCACAAGCGCGATAATAGGTTGCAAAAAGATACTCGCAAGTGCGAGTTTCCGCTTGCAACTCGCATGCGCAGCATCTAGGTAGCGATCAGCAACTCTTTTCCCGGGAGGTTCTTGTGATGCTTCGTGCCGTCTTCTCCGCCGTCGTCACCTCCGCCGCGCTGCTCGCCGCTGCCGGCGTGCAGGCGCAGACCGGTGCCTATTACGTCGCCACCCCCGCCGCCGCCCCGGCCAAGGAGCGGCTGATGACCCGCGCGACGCCGTGGCGCCTCGCCAACGGTTCGTTCGTCGCCGCCCGCGCGCCGGAGCGCGACCAGCTGCTGTGCCAGCTCGTCGCCCGCGATGTCGGCGGACTCTCCGCCTTCAGCGTCGGCGGCAAGCCCTATGACGCCGCCGCGCTCGACAAGTGCAACGGCAAGGCCGGCATCGTCGCCACTGCGGTCGCGAAGAACTGATCCCTTCTCGCGTGGCGGCGACGCCGCGCGTGCTCCGGTCCCCCGCCGCAACTCCCGCGGCGGGGGACTTTTGCGTGCGCGACTCCCGATCTCGGCCCATTTTCGTTGCAATGCGGCGCTGCGACACGCCATGCTGATCCCGTGCTGAGACAATATCAGTTGGTCGACCGCGTCCTCGCCTACGATCCCGACGCGGACGAGGCGATGCTGAACCGCGCCTACGTCTTCTCCGTCAACGCGCACGGCACGCAGAAGCGCGCCAGTGGCGACCCCTATTTCAGCCACCCGATCGAGGTCGCCGGCATCCTGACCGAACTGCGGCTGGACGACGAGACCATCGCCACCGCGATCCTGCACGACACGGTGGAGGACACGGTCGCCACCTCCGACGAGATCGAGCGCATCTTCGGCGGCAACGTCGCCCGGCTGGTCGACGGCGTGACCAAGCTCAGCAAGATCGAGGCGCAGACGGAGAACGAGCGCGCGGCGGAGAACCTGCGCAAGTTCCTGCTCGCCATGTCCGGCGACATCCGCGTCCTGCTCGTCAAGCTGGCCGATCGCCTCCACAACATGCGCACGCTCCACCACATTCCGAAGCCGGAAAAGCGGCGGCGAATCGCGAAGGAGACGATGGACATCTACGCTCCGCTGGCGGAGCGGATCGGCATGTACGAGTTCATGAAGGAGATGCAGACGCTCGCCTTCCAGCAGCTCGAACCCGAGGCGTACGAATCGATCACCCGCCGTCTGGCGCAATTGCAGGAGGGCGGCGGAGACCGGATCGCGAAGATCGCGTCGGGCCTGAAGCTGCTGCTCGGTCGCCAGGGCATCGAGGCCGAGGTGTCGGGGCGCGAGAAGCATCCCTTCTCGATCTGGCGCAAGATGCAGGAGCGCCACATCAGTTTCGAGCAGCTGTCCGACATCATGGCGTTCCGCGCGATCGTGCCGACGGAGGAGGATTGCTACCGCGCGCTGGGTCTGATCCACCGGCGCTGGCCGATGGTGCCGGGACGGTTCAAGGATTACATCTCCACGCCCAAGCGCAACGGCTATCGCTCGCTGCACACCAGCGTGATCCACGCCGAGAATCGCCGGATCGAGATACAGATCCGCACGCCCGAAATGCACGCCCAGGCCGAATACGGCCTCGCCGCGCACTGGGCCTACAAGCAGGCGGGCGACCACAAGCCGCCGGTCGCGCCCGACAACAAGCCGAGCTGGATCGCCGATCTGGTCGAGATCCTGGAGACCGCCGCCACGCCCGAGGAGCTGCTCGAGCACACGCGCATGGCGATGTACCAGGACCGCATCTTCGCCTTCACGCCCAAGGGCGAGCTGATCCAGCTGCCCAAGGGCGCGACGCCGATCGACTTCGCCTACGCCGTGCACACCGACCTGGGCGACCAGGCGGTGGGCGCCAAGGTGAACGGCCGCGTCGTGCCGCTGCGCACCGTGCTGGAGAACGGCGACCAGGTGCAGGTGCTGCGATCGAACGCGCAGGTGCCGCAGGCCAATTGGCTGAACTTCGCGATCACCGGAAAGGCGCTGGCCGCGATCCGTCGCCACCTGCGCCACGTCGAGCGCGACGAGCAGGTGACGCTGGGGCGCAAGCTGTACGACGACATCGTGGCGCGCCTGCCCGCGGTGCTGGCGCCGGGCGCACTGGACGCGGCGTTGAAGCGGCTGAAGCTGCCCGACGAAGCCGCGCTGATGCAGGCGATCGCTCGCCGCACGCTGACCGACGGACAGGTGATGGAGGCACTCATGCCCGGCTCCGCGGGCGCCGACGTCGCGCATCCGCCGCAGAGCTCCGCCATCTCGATCAAGGGGCTGACCGCCGGCGTCGCCTACGAACTTGGTACCTGCTGCCACCCCGTGCCCGGCGACCGCATCGTCGGGCTGCGCCGGCCCGACGCCTCGATCGAAGTCCATGCGATCGACTGCGCCACGCTGACGGACCTGGCCGAGCGATCGGACGAGGAGACCGACTGGATCGACGTCCAGTGGGGCGACAAGACCGAGGGCGCCACGGCGCGCATCTCCGTGGAGGTGAAGAACGAGCCCGGCGCGCTCGGCGCGCTGGCCACGATCATCGGCCAGCACAAGGCGAACATCATCAACCTGCGCCTGGACACGCGCGACACGCAATTCCACACCAACATCATCGACGTGGAGGTGCACGACGCGCACCAGCTGATGCGCCTCCTCGCCGCGCTGCGCGCCACCGGCGTCGTGAACGCGGCGGAGCGGGTGTGACTGCACGGTTACGCCCGTTCGTGCCGAGCCAGCGCGGCTACCGCCTCGCCGCGCGCCGCAGCCGGTCGTTGATCGCCGCGCCCATGCCCGCCTCCGGTATCGGCGCCACGGCGATACCCGCGCGCCCGCTCGCGTCGGCGCGGTGTAGCGCGTCGAACAGCCGCGCCGCCGCCTCCACCGGGTCGCCTGCGGCGGACAGCGTGTCGTCGCCCGCAACCGCACCGTAACCGATCAGCCACTCGTCGCCCTGCCGCGCGACCGCGTCGAGCCGCAGCGGCTTTCGGGGCGCGTAATGGTGCGCCAGCTGCCCCGGGGCGCTGACGTGCGCGGTCCGCCCCGGCGCCACCGGCAGCACCGCAGCCAGCATCTCCCGCGTGACCGGCCCGGGCCGCAGGATCGTGCGGCCGGCGACGATGGTCGATTCCACCCCGGCCGGGCACGCCCCGTCATCGAGGATCAGCGGCACCGCCGCGCCCAGGCTCGCCGCGACATGGGCGGCGCGGGTGGGGCTGATCGCGTTGCTGGCGTTGGCGGACGGCGCCGCGATCGGCGCCGCGCTGGCGGCGATCAGCGCGCGCATCGCCCGGTGCGCGGGCACACGGATCGCCACCGTCGGCAGGCCCGCCGTCACCGCCCCCGCCAGCCCCGCTCCGTCGCGCAGCGGCAGCACCAGCGTCAGCGGTCCCGGCCAGAACGCCGCCGCCAGCGCCCGCGCATCGTCGTCCAGCACCGCCAGTCGCGCCGCAGCCTTGAGGTCGGAAACGTGGACAATCAGCGGGTTGAACGACGGCCTCCCCTTGGCCGCGTAGACCCGCGCCACCGCGTCGGCGCAGCGCGCGTCGGCGGCAAGGCCGTACACCGTCTCCGTCGGCACCGCGACGACGCCGCCGTCGCGGATCGCCGCCGCCGCGCGCGTCAGGGCCGCATCGCCGAACGGCAGGATCACGGGTGCTTGAGCGTCCATCGCGCCGGTCTATAGCGGGCGCAACCGGGAGAGAGAAATGACCTACGCCGCACCCGTCGCCGAGCAGCGCTTCGTCCTCGATCAACTTGCCGGACTCGGCATCGAGCCCGACATGCTGGACGCCGTGCTGGAAGGCGCGGCGCAGCTGGCCGAGGGCGAGTGGGCGCCGCTCGCGCGGATCGGCGACACGCAGGGGCCGCGGCTGACCGACGACGGCGTGCGGATGCCGGCGGGCTACCGCGAGGCGTACCGCGCCTATGTCGAGGGCGGCTGGGGCACGATCGGCGTGGAGGAGGCGCATGGCGGGCAGGGCCTGCCCTTCGTCGTGCAGGCGGCGGTGCTGGAGACGCTGGGCAGCGCCAACATGGGGTTCGCGCTCGCGCCGATCCTGACGGTCGGCGCGATCGAGGCGCTGTCGCACCACGGATCGCCCGAGCAGCAGGCGACCTACCTGCCCAGGCTCGCCACCGGCGAATGGACCGGCACGATGAACCTGACCGAGCCGCAGGCGGGCAGCGACGTCGGCGCGTTGCGCGCCACCGCCACGCCGCGCGGCGACGGGACGTACACGATCCGCGGCACGAAGATCTTCATCAGCTTCGGCGACCACGACCTGACGGACAACATCGTCCACCTCGTCCTCGCGCGCACGCCCGACGCGCCCGTCGGCACGCGCGGCATCTCCCTGTTTCTCGTGCCCAAGGTGCGGCTGGACGGGACGCCCAACGACGTGCGCGTCGTGTCGATCGAGCACAAGATGGGCCTGCACGCCTCGCCCACCTGCGTGCTGGCGTTCGGCGAGGAGGGGGAGTGTGTCGGCGAGCTGATCGGTCCGGAGTTCGGCGGCATGCGCGCGATGTTCACGATGATGAACAACGCCCGCCTCAACGTCGGACTGCAGGGGGTGCAGGTGGCGGAAGCGGCGACGCAGAAGGCGGCCGCCTTTGCGCGCGAGCGGGTGCAGGGCGCGCGCGAGGGCGGGCCGAGTGCCATCGTCGCGCATCCCGACGTGCGTCGGATGCTGATGCGGATGCGCGCGCAGACCGCCGCGGCGCGCGCACTGGTCTATTATTCCTGCGCGCAGGTCGGCCGCGCGGAGGCGCGCGACCGGCTGGAGATCATGACGCCGCTCGCGAAGGCGCACGCGACCGACCTCGGCAACGAGGTCGCCTCGCTCGGCATTCAGGTGCACGGCGGGATGGGCTTCATCGAGGAGACGGGCGCCGCGCAATTCTTCCGCGATGCGCGCATCACGCCGATCTACGAGGGGACGAACGGCATTCAAGCGGCCGACCTCGTCGGGCGCAAGCTGTCGTTGTCGAACGGGGCCGCCTTCGCCGCGCTGATCGACGACATGCGGCGCGAGGCGGAAGCGGTGCCGCTGGTCGCGCTGGTCGACGCATGCGAGCGCGTGGGCCGGCGGCTGCAGACCGCGGACGCCGACGACCGGCTGGCGGCGAGCTATCCCTTCCTGACGATGCTCTCCGTCGCCGCGTCGGGATGGCTGCTGGAGCGGCTGGCTCGCGCGGGCGACGGCAATCGCCGCGCGGTGACGGCCTTCTACCTCGACCAGATCGTGCCCGAGGCGCTGGGGCTGGAGGCGGCGGCGACCGCCCCGGCAAGCCAGCTTTACGCGCTGTCGGCGGAGGACTTCTGAGCGGCAGAGACCGTCCTGCACCATCGTCACGCCGGGCTTGTCCCGGGGTCCACCGTATTGCCTCACCACACCTTTGAGGTGCGAGGCGCGGCGGATGCCGGGACGAGTCCGGCATGACGGCCATGCCGCGCAGTCAGGCCATCGCCGTCGCCGGCAGTTTCTCCAGATGCTTCTCCAAGGTGATCGGATAGTCGCGCACCCGCACGCCCGTCGCGTTGTAGATCGCGTTCGCCACCGCCGCGCCGACGCCGCAGATGCCCAGCTCCCCGACGCCCTTGGCCTTCATCGGCGACGTGGTCGGGTCCACTTCGTCGAGGAAGATCACCTGCTGGTACGGGATGTCGGCGTGGACCGGCACCTCGTAGCTGGCGAGGTCATGGTTGACGAAGAAGCCGAAGCGCTTGTCGACCGCCAGCTCCTCCATCAGCGCCGCACCGACGCCCATCGTCATCGCGCCGATCACCTGGCTGCGCGCGGACTTGGGGTTCAGGATGCGTCCCGCGGCGCACACCGCCAGCATCCGCTCGACGCGGATCTCGCCGGTCAGCGCATGGACCCGCGCCTCGACGAAATGCGCGCCGAAGGTGGACTGCTGCTCCTTCTTCGCCAGGTCGCCATATTCCATCGCATCCTCGGCGGAGAGGTCGCCCGCCTGCGCCAGCGGCACCTGCCGCCCGCCCGCGCTCACCTGTCCGTCGGCGAAGGTCACGTCGGCGGAGTTGAAGCCCAGCTTCGCCGCCACCGCCTCGCGCAGCTTCGCACAGGCGGCGTAGACGCCAGCGGTGGCGCTGTTCGCGCCCCATTGCCCGCCCGATCCGGAGGAGACGGGGAAGGTCGAATCGCCCAGCCGCACATCGACCGCGGACAGCGGCACGCCCAGCATCTCCGCGGCGGTCTGCGCGATGATCGTGTAGCTGCCGGTGCCGATGTCCGTCATGTCGGTCTCCACCGTCACGCGCCCGCCCGACACGCGCACCCGCGCCGCCGACTTCATGTTGATGTTGTTGCGGAACGCGGCGGCCACGCCCAGGCCGACCAGCCACTGGCCGTCGCGCACCCGCGCCGGCGTCGCGCTGCGGCGATCCCAGCCGAACTCGCGCGCGCCGCGTTCCAGGCACTCGACCAGCCGGCGCTGCGAGAAGCGGCGCTCGGGCTTGGCGGGGTCGACCTGCGTGTCGTTCTTCACGCGGAAGGCGACCGGGTCCATGCCCAGCTTCTCCGCCATCTCGTCGATCGCCATCTCCAGCGCCATCATCCCCGGCGCCTCGCCCGGCGCGCGCATCGCATTGCCTTCCGGCAGGTCGAGCACGGCGAGGCGCATCGCGGTCAGCCGGTTGGCGCCGGCGTAGAGCAGCTTGGTCTGCGACGTCGCCGTCTCCGGCCCGCCGCCGGGCAGGTCCCCCGACCCGCTCTCGTGCGCGATGGCGGTGATCGTGCCGTCCT
This sequence comes from Sphingomonas corticis, assembly GCF_012035195.1. Lineage (GTDB taxonomy): Bacteria > Pseudomonadota > Alphaproteobacteria > Sphingomonadales > Sphingomonadaceae > Sphingomonas > Sphingomonas corticis. Next base: position 318,118 of record NZ_JAAVJH010000002.1, on the reverse strand, counting down.
TCGCGCAGCCCAGGCGGATGCGCTGCGCCGTCGCCGGGCGGTGGGTGGTGTTGTTCGCGATCAGCGGGCGCTGGAGCGCCACCTTCACCGCGCGCTTCGCCTCCCGCGCGGCCAGCGCCGCCATCACCACGTCGGCGCGCAGGAACAGCTTCCCGCCGAAGCCGCCGCCGACAAAGGGCGAATCGACGCGGATGTTCTCCTTGGGGATCAGCAGCGTCTTCGCCAGGTCGCCAACCGCCCAGGCGATCATCTGGTTCGATGTCCAGACGGTCAGCTTGTCGCCCTCCCACGCCGCGATCGTGGCGTGCGGCTCCATCATCGCATGGCTGTGGTCGGGCGTGGTATAGCGCTGGTCCAGCGTCACCGGCGCGGCGGCGAAGGCGCGGTCGAAGTCGCCGACGCGCTCGATCGGCGGGGCGGCGCTGCCCTCGCCGCTGCTGTCGCCCTTCAGCGGCGCGGCCCTCAGTTGCTCGTCCAGGTCGAACCGGCCCTTCGCGCGCGCGTAATCGACGCGGATCAGCCCGGCGGCGTGGCGCGCCTGTTCGAACGTGTCGGCGACGACGATCGCGATCGCCTGGTGGTAATGGTCGATCGCCGGGCCGCCGAGCAACCGGGCGGTGTTCATGTCGCCCTTGCCCAGCTTGCCCGCATTCTCGTGCGTGACGATGGCGAGGACGCCGGGCGCGGCACGGGCGGCGGCCAGGTCCATCGACGCGATCCGCCCCTTGGCGATGCCGGCGCCGAGGACGTAGCCATAGGCCGGGTTCGCCGCCACGTCGTGCCGTTCGTAGGCGTAGGGCGCGGTGCCGGTCGTCTTCTTCGGGCCGTCGATGCGATCGGTCGGCTTGCCGACGACGGTCAGCCGGTCGATCGGGTTGGTGCCCGCGGGCGTGTCGAACTTCATGCCGCCTTGGCCTCCGCCATCACCGCCGCGATCGTGCGTTCGACCAGCGGCACCTTGAACGCATTGTCGCGCGTCGGCCGCGCGCCGGCGAGCAACCGGCCGGCGACCGCCTGCGCACCCTGCGGCATCGCCGCCTCCGCCGCCTCGACGCGCCAGGGCTTCGGCGCGATCCCGCCAATCGCCAGCCGCCCGCTGCCGTCCTTCTGCACGACCGCCGCGACGGAGACGAGCGCGAAGGCGTAGGACGCGCGGTCGCGCACCTTGTGATAGAGGTGCGTGCCGCCGAGCGGCTTTGGCAGCGTGACGGCGGTGATGAGCTCGCCCGGCGCCAGGGCGGTCTCGATGTGCGGCGTGTCGCCCCACAGACGGTGGAAGTCGGCGATGGGGATGCGCCTCTCCGCCCCCGCGCTGTTCACCGTCTCCACCGTGGCGTCCAGCGCACGCAGCGCCACCGCCATGTCGCCGGGATAGGTGGCGATGCAGGCGTCCGAGGTGCCGATCACGCCCAGCTGGCGCGAATAGCCGCCGATCGCGGCGCAGCCCGATCCCGGTTTGCGCTTGTTGCACGCCTGGTTGGGGTCGTAGAAATAGGGGCAGCGCGTGCGCTGGAGCAGGTTGCCCGCCGTGGTCGCTTTGTTGCGCAGCTGGCCCGACGCGCCTGCGACGATCGCGCGGGTCAGCACGCCATAATCGCGCCGCACGCGATCGTCGCTGGCCAGCGCCGTGTTCGTCACCAGCGCACCGATCCTGATGCCGCCCTCGCGCGTCTTCTCGATCCGGTCCAGCTTCAGGTCCTGCACGTCGACCAGGTGGCCCGGCGCCTCGATCTCCAGCTTCATCAGGTCGAGCAGGTTGGTGCCACCGGCGAGGAACTTCGCGCCGGGCGTGCGCGCCACCGCGGCGGCGGCCTGTGCCGGGGTCCTCGCGCGCTCGTAGGTGAAGGGCTTCATGCTTTCGCTCCCGCCACTTCCGCCATCGCGTCGGCGATGTTCGAATAGGCGCCGCAGCGGCAGATGTTGCCGCTCATCCGCTCGCGCATCTCCTCGCGCGTCAGCGGCGCGCGGCGAGTGATGTCCTGCGTCGCATGGCCGGGTACGCCGGCCTTGATCTCGTCGATCACGGCGACGGCGGAGCAGATCTGCCCCGGCGTGCAATAACCGCACTGATACCCGTCGTGGCGGACGAAGGCGGCCTGCATCGGATGCAGCTTCTCGGGCGTGCCCAGCCCCTCGATCGTCGTCACCTCGTCGCCCTGGTGCTGCACGGCGAGGCTGAGGCAGGAATTGATCCGCTGCCCGTTCACCAGCACGGTGCACGCGCCGCACTGGCCGTGGTCGCAGCCCTTCTTCGTGCCGGTCAGCTTCAGATGCTCGCGCAGGGCGTCGAGCAGCGTGGTGCGCGTGTCGAGCGACAGGTCGCGGCGCCGGCCGTTCACCGTCAGCGATACGGGCATCGTCGGTGCGGGCGCGGCGGGCTGCGCCTCCGCCGATATCGCGGTCGCGGTGCCGGCGAGCGCCATCGACGCCGCGCTCCCCGCCATCATGCCCCGGCGCGAGATCGCGAGGCCGGCGTCGTCTTCCATGTCGATCATGCTCCCAGCGCCCTACCGGCATGTCACCGGCGGGAAAGCGTAATCCTCCTAACGCACGATAGTCGAGCAGGTGCCGAACCTTGGTGCAACGTTGCGTTGCGTCGCGTTGCGTCGCGTTGCGGGGCGGGCGCGGCGGGCGGGGCGTCCCGCACCGGCACGTCCCGACACGGGACTGGCGCGAGACCCGCCGCCGCGCAACATCGCGGGCATGGCCCGACTCGCGCTCGCCCTTCTCCTGCTGCTCCTGCCGGCGACTGCCCATGCCCGGGCGGGCGGGGTGCCCGCGGTGCACACCATCCTCGACGTCGGTCGCCCCCTCGGCCCCGGCGACTATGTCTGGGAGGACGACGACGTGCCCGCGGGCGCCGCGCGGGTGGTCGTCGACGTGACGAAGCGCCGCCTGTACGTCTATCGTGCGGGGGTGGAGATTGGCCGCAGCTACGTCGTCGTCGGTCCGCCCGAACAGCCGACGCCGATCGGCCGCTTCCCCATCCTGCAGAAGCACGCCGACCATTATTCCAGCACCTACGACAATGCGCCGATGCCCTACATGCTGCGGCTGACCTGGGGCGGAGTCGCCATCCACGGCAGCCCGGTGGAGGAGGATTGGGTGACGCACGGCTGCATCGGCGTGCCCACCGCCTTCGCGCGCATCCTCTACGCCAACGTGCGCAAGGGGGACGAGGTGATCGTGACCCGAAACTGGCTGCCCGCCGCCTATGATTGATCCTTTCGCCGCCGCGCCTAGGATGCGCGGGCGAGAGGAGAGCGCGATGACCGAATTCCGGACGATCGATGCCGGCGCGGTGCGGCTGCGGGCCGTGGTGGAGGGGGCCGGGCCGCTGGTCGTGATGGTCCACGGCTTTCCGGAGAGCTGGTATTCCTGGCGGCACCAGATCGGCCCGGTGGCCGCCGCCGGCTTCACCGCCTGCGCGATCGACGTGCGCGGCTATGGCGGGTCGGACAAGCCGCAGGACGTGGCCGCCTACGACATGGAGGCGCTGGTCGGCGACCTGGTCGGCGTGGCGGATGCGCTGCAACCCGGCGCACCGGCGATCCTTCTCGGCCATGACTGGGGCGCGCCGATCGTCTGGAACAGCGCGCTGGCACGGCCCGACCGCTTCGCGGCGGTGGCCGCGCTGTCCGTACCGTTCCTCGGCGTGCCCAAGCGGCCCTTCACCGAAGTGTTCCGCCAGGCCTTCACCGCCAAGGGCCGCTTCTTCTACCAGGAATATTTCCAGCAGCCCGGCAAGGCGGAGGGCGAACTGCAGGCCGACGTGCGCGGCTTCCTGCGCCGCTTCATCTATTCGATCAGCGGCGACGCGCCCGCGGGGTCGTGGCCGGAGAAGCCGGTCGATTCGCGGCTGCTGGACGGGCTGGCCGATCCCGATCCCTTCCCGGCGTGGCTGACGGAGGCGGACCTCGACTATTACGTGGCGGAGTTCGAGGCGTCGGGCCTTGCCGGCCCCCTGAACCGCTATCGCAATCACGAGCGCGACTTCGAATGGGCGCGGCGCTTCGCCGACCGCCGCATCGAGCAACCGGCGCTGTTCGTCGGCGGTACGAAGGATCCCGCCTCCACCCTGTTCGGTGCGGTGGCCGATCCGGTGGCGGCGATGGCGCCGATGGTGCCGCGGCTGGAAGGGCACATGCTGGACGGCTGCGGCCACTGGACGCAGCAGGAGCGGCCGGCCGAGGTGAACCGCCTGCTGCTCGACTGGCTGGGGCGGGTGCGGGCGGCCCGTTAGACCCTCGTCATGCCGGGCTCGTCCCGGCATCCAGGGCCACGAACGGTAACGGCCCTGGCTCTGGACCCCGGGACAAGCCCGGGGTGACGGCGGCGACGTCCGCAGCTCGCACCGCCCCTTCCCCCCTTCCCCCCAACCGCGTATGGCGCGCGCAGCCGATGACCACCGCCACGCCCCTGCTGCCCCCTGCCGACTGGCGGGATTTCCTCGCGCTCACGAAGCCGCGGGTGATGACCCTCGTCGTCTTCACCGGGCTGTGCGGGATGCTGGCGGCGCCGGTGCAGATCGCGCCCGTGCTGGGCTTCACCGCCATCCTGTGCATCGCGCTGGGCGCGGGCGCGGCCGGGGCGCTGAACCAATGGTACGAGGCGGATATCGACGCGGTGATGAAGCGCACCGCCGGACGGCCGCTACCCGCGGGGCGGATGGACCGGCAATCGGCGCTGCACTTCGGCGTCGGCCTCTCCGCCTTCTCCGTCATCCTGATGGGGCTGGCGGTGAACCTCGCCGCGGCGGCGATCCTCACCGTCTCGATCCTGTTCTACGTCCTCGTCTACACCGTGTGGTTGAAGCGGCGGACGCCGCAGAACATCGTCATCGGCGGTGCGGCCGGCGCCTTCCCGCCGCTGATCGGATGGGCCGCGGCGACGGGGGAGGTGGCGCTGCTGCCGGTGCTGCTGTTCAGCCTGGTCTTCCTGTGGACGCCGCCGCATTTCTGGGCGCTCGCGCTGTTCGTGAAGACCGATTACGCCAATGCCGGCGTGCCGATGCTGCCCGTGGTGGCGGGCGAGAAGGCGACGCGGCGGCAGATCGGCCTCTACACCGTGCCGATGGCGATCGTCGCGGTCGCGCCCTGGCCGCTCGGCCTGACCGGGGCGATCTACGGCGTGACGGCGCTGGCCACGACCGCGGTCTTCGCCATCCTGGCAGCGCTGGTCGCGGCGGGGCGGACGACGCCGACCATGGCGCGGGAAAAGCAGCTCTTCTCCTATTCCATCCTCTATCTCTTCGTGATCTTCGGCGCGCTGGTCGCCGACCGGTGGTGGGCATGAATCCCGACGACGACCTGATCCGCAAGCGCCAGCGCGCGCGCGCCACCGTGCTGGCACTGCTGCTGGCGGCGTTCGTGGTGCTGATCTTCTTCATCACCATCGCGAAGATCCGGCAGGGGATGGGCGCGTGAACCGGGCGACGCGGACCGCGCTGCTCGCGGTGCTCGGCATCTGCTTCATGACCGGCCTCGCCTTCGCCAGCGTGCCGCTGTACCGCATGTTCTGCGAGGTCACCGGCCTCAACGGCACCACCGGCCGCGGCACGACGGCGCCGGGCGGCGTGCACCGGTCGATCCGCATCGCCTTCGACGCGAACACCAGCCCCCGGCTGCCGTGGCGCTTCGTGCCGGAGGCGGAGAGCGAGACGGTCGACATCGGCGCGCGCGACATGGCCTTCTTCTCCGCCACCAACCGCGGGGCGACGCCGGTGACGGGTACGGCGACGTACAACGTCACCCCCGCGGTCGCCGGCAAGTATTTCACGAAGATCCAGTGCTTCTGCTTCACGCAGCAGACGCTGAAGCCGGGCGAGACGCAGCGCATGCCCGTCATCTACTACGTCGATCCGAAGATCCTGACGGATCCCGACACGAAGGACGTGGAGACCATCACCCTCAGCTACACGTTTTACCCGGTGGATTCATCGAAAACGACAAGCTAAGCGGGTCCGCAAAGCACCAACGGGGAAGCCACATGGCCGGCGCCAAGAACCACGACTACCACATCCTGCCACCCAGCCCCTGGCCGCTGATCGGATCGATGGCGGCGCTGGTGATGGCGGTCGGCGGCATCATGTACATGCACGAGGCCGCGCACGGCGGCTGGGTGTTCCTGATCGGCCTGGCCGCGGTGCTGTTCACCATGTGGGGGTGGTGGCACCAGGTGATCCGCGAGGCGCACGCGGGCGACCACACGCCGGTGGTCCAGCTGCACTTCCGCTACGGCATGATCCTGTTCATCGCCTCCGAGGTCATGTTCTTCGTCGGCTGGTTCTGGGCGTTCTTCGACTTCGCGCTGTTCCCCACCGCCATGTCGTTCGTCGACGGCCAGGTGGAGCGCGCGGTGGAAGGCGGCGCGGCGATCGCGGCGCAGTGGCCGCCCAAGGGGCTGGAGGTCATCAACGCCTTCGAACTGCCGCTGCTCAACACGCTGATCCTGCTCACCAGCGGCACCACGGTCACCTGGGCGCACCACGCGCTGATCCACGACCAGCGCGGCGGCGAGAAGCGCGGGTTCTGGGGCCTTCTGGGCGTCGGCGACCGCGACGGCGTGCTGAAGGGGCTGTGGCTGACGGTGGCGCTGGGCGTGCTGTTCACGTCGATCCAGGCGTATGAGTACATGCACGCGCCCTTCCCGTTCAAGGGCATCAACTACGGCGCCGCCTTCTTCATGGCGACCGGCTTCCACGGCTTTCACGTGCTGGTCGGCACGATCTTCCTGATCGTCTGCCTGATCCGCGCCTACAAGGGCGACTTCACGCCGCGGCAGCATTTCGGGTTCGAGGCGGCGGCCTGGTACTGGCATTTCGTCGACGTGGTGTGGCTGTTCCTGTTCGTCACCGTCTATGTGTGGGGCGGCTGGGGCGCGCCCGTCCACGGCGGCTGAGACGGCCGGCACGATGACCGACCGGGCGCCCGCGCCGGCGCCGCGCCCGGTGGACAGCGGATTGAAGGGTGCGTGTCCCCGCTGCGGGGCGCGCACCCTTTTCCGTTCCGCCATCGCCTTCGCGGATCGCTGCCCCGCGTGCGGCCTGCGCTTCGCCGACTTCAACGTGGGCGACGGGCCGGCGGCGTTCCTGACGCTCGGCATCGGCGCGATCGTCACCGTGCTGGCGATCACGCTGGAACTGTCGGCGGAGCCGGCGTGGTGGGTCCATGCGCTGCTGTGGCCGCCGCTGGCGCTGGCCGGCGTGATAGCCGCGCTTCGCGTCGCGAAGGGGTGGCTGCTGGCGCTGGAGTATCGCAACGCCGCGCGCGAGGGGCGGGTGGAATCGTGAGGTCGCTTCCGACGATCATTGTGGCCGTCGCGGTGGCGGCCATGGTCGCGCTCGGGCTGTGGCAGCTGCTCGACCGGCTGCCGGCGAAGGAGGCGTATCTCGCGCAGCTTGCCGCCAATCCGGCGCGTCCGGCGGTGGCCTTCCCGCGCGCACCCGACGACCGGCTGCTGTTCCGCCGCACCTACGCCGATTGCCGCCCCCCGGTGGCCGTGGCTCGCGCCGGGGCGGGCAAGGCGGGGTTCCGGCTGATCGCCACCTGCGCCGACGGCATCCGCGTCCAGCTGGGCACCACGCGCGATCCGCTCGGCATGGTGGCGTGGGAGGGCGGACGGGTCACCGGCTGGGTCAGCCATGCGCCCGACGCGACGCCGCTGATCGCGCGCCTCGTCGCCGCGCCCGCGCCCCAGGCGATGCTGCTGGTCGCCGACCGGCCGGTCGCCGGGCTGGCGCCGAACACGCGGCCGGATATCGGGCTCGTGCCCAACAACCACCTCGCCTACGCGGTGCAATGGTTCCTGTTCGCCGGCATCGCGGCGATCATCTACGTGCTGGCGGCGCGGCGACGACGTTAGGCGAAAGCTCCGGCAGGGCACGCGCAAGGCCAAGCGGCATTGCCGTCGCGCCGCCGCGGCGATAGCGCGGGGCGATGCGCTACATCAGCACCCGCGGCACCGCCCCTGCGCTCGACTTCCGCGACGTGACGCTCGCCGGCCTCGCTTCGGACGGCGGCCTCTACGTGCCGGAGGCGTGGCCGCGCTTCACGCACGAGCAGATCGCGGGCCTCGCCGGCCTCTCCTACGTCGACACCGCCGCGCGCGTGATGGCGCCCTTCACCGCCGGTGTGCTGAGCGAGGACGAGCTGCGCGAGCTGTGCGCCGCCGCCTACGGCCGCTTCGCCCACGCCGCGGTGACACCGCTGGTGCAGCTGGATCACGACCATTGGCTGCTGGAGCTGTTCCACGGCCCCACGCTGGCGTTCAAGGACGTGGCGCTTCAGCTGCTCGGCCTCCTCTTCGAACGGTTCCTGACCGGCTCGACCGAGCATCTGACCATCGTGGGCGCGACCAGCGGCGACACCGGCTCCGCCGCGATCGACGCGGTGGCGGGGCGCAGCGGCGTCGACATCTTCATGCTGCATCCCGAGGGCCGCGTCAGCGACGTGCAGCGGCGGCAGATGACCACGGTGGGCGCGCCCAATGTCCACAACATCGCGATCACTGGCGACTTCGACACCGCGCAGGCGCTGGTGAAGGCGATGTTCAACGACCGCGCCTTCTCCCGGCGGTTCCGGCTGAGCGCGGTCAATTCGATCAACTGGGCACGGCTGATGGCGCAGGTGGTCTATTACTTCTACGCCGCGGTGCGGCTGGGCGCGCCCGGGCGCCCGGTCGCATTCAGCGTGCCGACGGGCAATTTCGGCGACGTCTTCGCCGGCTACGTCGGGTCCCGCATGGGGCTGCCGGTGGCGAAGCTGGTGGTCGCCACCAACGTCAACGACATCCTCGCCCGCGCGCTCGCGGATGGGGATTATTCCAGCCGGCAGGTGGTGGCGACGCCGACCCCATCGATGGACATCCAGGTCTCCAGCAATTTCGAGCGCCTGCTCTTCGATCTGGGCGACCGCGACGGCGCGGCGCTGGCGGCGCAGATGCAGGGGTTCGAGGCGTCGCGCGCGATGCGCCTTTCCAACGCGCAGCGCGACGGCTCCGCCGCGCTGTTCGCGCCCGAGCGCGTCGACGTGGACGACATGGCGCGGGCGATGCGCCGCGCGTGCGACGATGCGGGCGAGACGATCGACCCGCACACCGCCATCGCGCTGGCGGCGGCGCGGCGGCAGGCGCAGGTCGGCGTACCGATGGTGACGCTCGCCACCGCGCACCCCGCCAAGTTCCGCGACGCGGTGGAGCGCGCCACCGGATCGCGCCCGCCGCTGCCCACGCGCGTCGGCGACCTGTTCGAGCGTGAGGAGCGCTACGTGACGCTCGACGGCACGTTCGACGCGGTCAGCGGCTATATCGCCGCGCGCGCGGCGGCGCGGGACTGACGCGGTGCAGCTGACGACGCTGATCGGCGAGCCGTGGCGCGACTACGCGCTGCTCGATTCGGGTCACGGGCGCAAGCTGGAGCGCTATGGTCGCCATCGCTTCGTCCGGCCGGAGGGGCAGGCGCTGTGGTCGCCCGCCTCCGACGACTGGCAGGCGGATGCGGAGTTCGTGCCCGGCAGCGACGAGGAGGGCGGCGGCCAGTGGAAGTTCGCGCGCTCCGTGCCGCGCGACGGGTGGGAGCTCGGCTGGCAGGACGTGCGCTTCATCGCGCAGACCACGCCATTCCGGCACCTGGGCTTCTTTCCCGACATGGCGCCGGTGTGGGCGTGGATGCAGGGGCAGCTGTCGGATGCGACGGCGCCCGAGTGCCTGAACCTGTTCGGCTACACCGGCGTCGGCACGCTGGCGCTGGCCAGCCACGGCGCGCGGATGGTGCACGTCGACGCCTCGAAGAAGTCGGTCGAGGGGGCGCGCGCCAACGCGCGGCTCTCCGGACTTGCCGAGGCGCCGGTGCGCTGGCTCGTCGAGGATGCCGCCAAGTTCGCCGGGCGGGAGGTGCGGCGCGGAAGGCGCTACGACGGCATCCTGCTCGACCCGCCCAAGTATGGCCGCGGGCCGACCGGCGAGGTGTGGCGGCTGGAGGAGCATCTGCCGGCGCTGATCGCCGACTGCCGGCGGCTGCTCGACGCCGAGTCGCGCTTCCTGTTCCTCACCGTCTACGCGGTGCGCATGTCCGCGCTGGCGATCGGCGAGATGCTGCGCCAGGCGTTCGCCGACCTGCCCGGCACGGTGGAGGCGGGCGAGCTGGCGGTGCGCGAGGAAGCGCGCGGGCTTGCGCTGCCGACCGCCATCTTCGCGCGGTGGAGCCGGTAGGTGTACACCCTCACTTAGCGCCGACCTCCGTTCGGGCTGAGCGAAGTCGAAGCCCCGGCCAGGCGCTTGCCCTTCGCCTTCGCTCAGGCGCACGGGCGTGTTCCTATTCCATCCCCACCCGCATCGCCGCCCCGGCGACGAACGGCGCGCCGGCCACCAGCAGGAGGCTGACCGCCGCCAGCAGCTTCAGCCCCCCCGCGCCGCCGTCGATCGCCCCCGCGCCGAAGATCAGCAGCGGCACCGCCAGCGGCAGCATGACGAGCCCCGCCACCGCCCCCGCCCCGCGCAGCCCCGCCACCAGCGCCGCGGTGGCGACGGCCAGCGCGGCGAGGCCGGGGGTGGCGAGCAGCAGTCCCGCCTCCACCATCAGCAGGCGGTCGGCGGGCAGGCCGAGCAGCGCCGCGGCGACCACGCTCGCCAGCATCAGCGGCGGCGCGAAGCCGAGCCAGTGCGCGACCACCTTCGCCGCTGCCGCCACGGTCGGCGACAGGCCACGCACCGCCAGCTGATCGATCACCCCCGCGTCGAGGTCCGGCTGCACCAGCCGCTCGACGGGCATCAGCGCGGCGAGCAGCGCCGCGGCGAACAGCACGCCGCCGCCCACCCGCGCCAGCAGCCGCGCGTCCGGCCCGATCGCGAAGGGGAAGAGGATCGCGACGAGCAGGAAGAACGCCACCGTCAGTGCCGCCCCGCCGCCGGTGTAGAACCGCCGCAGGTCGCGCAGGATCAGCGCCGTCACGCGGTGCCTCCTCCCGTATCGTCCGGCCGGCCTCGTCGCGGCGCCGGGACGCAGCACCCTGGCCCCCGGCACCGCTCCGGGGTGACGGCGCCGGCGAGGAGCGGGATAGCACGCGCGCCTCTCACAACCGCAACTCCGCCGCGCCCGGCACCGCCAGCGGCTGGTGCGTCGCGATCACCGCCATGCCCCCCTTCGCGCGGTGGCGCGCGACCAGCGCCTCCAGCATCGCCACGGCGGCGGCATCCATCCCCGTCGCGGGCTCGTCGAGCAGCCACAGTTCCGCGTTCGATGCCAGCACGCGCGCCAGCGCGGCGCGGCGACGCTGCCCGGTGGAGAGCCATCGCACCGGCACGTCCGCGAGGTCGGCGAGGCCCACGTCCACCAGCGCCGCACCCACGTCGCCGCCGTCCAGTCGCGCGTAGAAGGACAGCGCATCGGCCAGCGTCCGCTCCACGTCCAGTGCCGCCGCCTCCGCCATCAGCGCGACGCGTGCCGGCCGCTCCACCGCCCCGTCCTTCCGCCCCAGCCCGGCGAGCACGCGCAGCAGGCTCGACTTGCCCGCGCCGTTCGGCCCCGTCACCAGCAGCGCCTCGCCCGGCGCGAGCGCGAAGGACAGCCGCTCCGCCAGCACGCGCCCGCCGCGGACGACGGCGAGGTCGCTGACGCGCAGCGTCAATCCGCCACCGCCTCTTCCAGCGCGTGCATGTCCGCGTCGCTGAGGCCGAAGTGATGTCCGATCTCGTGAATGGTGACGTGCGCGACCAGATCGTCCAGCCGCACGCCCGTCTCGCACCATTCCGCCAGGATCGCCTGGCGATAGAGGTGGATGCGGTCGGGCAGCGCACCGGTGTCGAACGCGGACTTCTCGCCCACCGGTCGTCCGACGTAGACGCCGGTCAGGTCGAGCGGGTGGTCGATGTCGAGCGCGGCGAGCGTCTCCTCGTCCGCCTCCTCCTCCACCAGCAGGACGACGTCGCCCAGATGCACGCGAAAGGCGTCGGGCAGGCGCGCGATCGTCGCGCGGGCGTGCGCCTCGATCGCGGCGGCGGAGGGGGCCTCGCCCAGGGCATCTTGCGCGTTCACGCCCGCGGCCATACCCCTCGTCTCCCCAACATCGCAAGGAACGGGCATGGTCGAGCAGTTGAGCGAGGCGGAGCGCGCCGATGCGCTGGACGGCCTGCCGGAATGGGACTTCGACGAGGCGCGCGACGCGATCACGCGCACGATCGTCTTCACCGACTTCGCCGAGGCGTTCGGCTTCATGGCGCAGGTCGCGATCCTGGCGGAGCGGATGGACCACCATCCCGAATGGTCGAACGTCTACAACCGGGTGGACATCCTTCTGACCACGCACGACGCCGGCGGCCTGTCGGAGCGCGACGTGCAACTGGCGGGCGCGATCGACGGCATCCTGGGCGGGTGATCCGCCGCCGCGGCCTCACCCCTCCAGCGCGCGGCGCCGCATCATCCGGCGCAACCGTCCCGGCATCCAGCGCGCGGCGAAGGCGAGGCGGCGCGCGGTGGGGCCGACCAGGGTGTGGACCCGGTCGCCGTGCACGGCCGCCCAGGCGAGGTCGGCGACCGTCTCGACCGGCGTGAACTCGAGGCCCGATCCCACCACCGCCTCGCGCGCGGTGCGGTTGCTGCCCGCCATCGGCACGGCCAGCAAGGCGGTGTCGATGAAGCCGGGCATCAGGCTGCGCACGCGGATGCCGTCCGCCGCCCATTCCGCGTCCAGCGCCTCGGTCAGGCCGCGCACCGCGAACTTGGTGGCGGAATAGGCGGAGAGCCCCGCGGAGCCGTAGATCGCGCTGGCCGATGCGGTGTTGAGCAGGCAGGCGCCGGGCGTCGCCTTCAGATAGGGGTGCGACAGCCGCGCGCCGTAGGCGACGCCGCGGAAGTTGATGTCGATGACGCGGTCGAGCGCGTCGAGCGGGATGTCGCCGAACGGCCCGCCCGCGGCGATCCCGGCGTTGTTGAACAGCACGTCCAGCCGCCCGCCCGACAGCGCGGCGAACTCCGCCAGCACGTGCTCCCATTCCGTCGCGTCGCGCACGTCCATCTGGTGCGTCGACACCCGCTCCGCCGGCAGCAGCGCCGCGCTCTCCGCCAGTCCCTTGGCGTCGATGTCGGCGAGGCCGACGCGCCAGCCCTCGCGCGCGAAACGCTGCGCCACCGCGCGGCCGATGCCCGAACCGCCGCCCGTCACCAGGATCGCCTTCATGCCCGCCGTCTCCCCTTTACCGATGCGGCCTCATCCCCCATCCTCGCGCGCGATGCCAGCCCGTACCGGACCCGCGCTCGCCTTCGAGGGCGTGACAAAGCGCTATGGCGGCGCAGCGGCGGTGGACGACGTGGCGGTGCGGATCGCGCCGGGCGAGTTCGTGGCGCTGGTCGGCGCGTCGGGATCCGGCAAGTCGACGCTGCTGAAGACCGCCAACCGCCTGGTCGTGCCCGACGCGGGTCGCGTGCTGCTGGACGGCGCCGATGTGGCGGAAGGGCCGGCGTGGCGACTGCGGCGGCGCATCGGCTACGTCTTCCAGAACGTCGGCCTGTTTCCCCACCTGACCGTGGCGGAGAATGTCGCGATGCCGCTGCGGCTCGCCGGCGTGCCGGCCGGCGACCGGGTGGCGGCGATGCTGGACCTGGTCGAGCTGCCGCGCGCCCTCGCGACGCGGATGCCGGCCGAGCTGTCGGGCGGGCAGCGCCAGCGGGTCGGCGTGGCCCGCGCGCTGGCGAGCGAGCCGGGGCTGCTGCTGATGGACGAGCCGTTCGGCGCGCTCGATCCCGTCACGCGCGAGACGCTGGCGAGCGCGGTGCGTTCGCTCCACGACCGGCTCGGCCTCACCACCGTGATGGTGACGCACGACATGGCGGAGGCGCTGCTCCACGCCACCCGCGTACTGGTGATGCAGTCCGGGCGCGCGATCGCCGACGAAACGCCCGCGGCGCTGCTCGCCGGGGCGGGCGGCGCGGCCGCGCAGGCGCTGGTGGCCGTGCCGCGCGCGCAGGCGGAGCGGCTGGCGGCGATGGCGGGCGCGTGAGCGAGGCGCTGGCCCGCGTCCCCGCGCTCGCCGCGCAGCACCTGCTGCTGGCGATGGCGGCGCTGGCGCTCGCCGTCGCGCTCGCGCTGCCGCTCGGCGTCGTCGCGGCGCGGCGGCCGGCGGTGGGTCGCGTGGTGCTCGGCATCGCCAGCCTGGTGCAGACGGTGCCCAGCCTCGCGCTGCTGGCGCTGTTCTATCCGATCCTCCTCTGGATCGGCGGGGTGCCCGCGCTGGGCTTCCTGCCCGCGCTGCTGGCGCTGACGCTCTACGCGCTGCTGCCGATCGTCCGCAACGTGGCGACCGGGCTGACGGGGCTGGACCCCGCGGTGCGCGAGGCGGCGGACGGGATCGGCATGACCGCGGGGCAGAAGCTGCGGTGGGTGGAGGCGCCGCTGGTGCTGCCGGTGGCGATGGCCGGCGTGCGCACCGCCGCGGTGTGGACGATCGGCGCCGCCACGCTGTCGACCACGGTCGGGCAGCCGAGCCTGGGCGACCTGATCTTCGCCGGGTTGCAGACGCAGGCGTGGGCGCTGGTGCTGGCCGGTTGCCTGGGCGCGGCGGGGCTGGCGCTGGGCGTCGACGCGCTGCTCGCCGTGGCGGAAGCGGGCGCGGCACGGCGGCGGCCAACGTGGACGGGCGCGGCGCTGGGGCTGCTCGCGCTCGCCACGCTGGCGGCCAGCGCACCCCTGTGGTCCTCGTCCGAGAGGCGCGTGGTGATCGGCGCCAAGAACTTCTCCGAGCAATATATCCTGGCGCGGCTGATCGGCGACCGGCTGGTGCGGGCGGGTTACCGGGTCGACTATCGCGACGGGCTCGGCTCCGCCGTGGCGTTCGGTGCCGTGGCGGGGGGCGAGATCGACGCCTATGTCGACTATGCGGGCACGATCTGGTCGGGCGAGATGAAGCGTACCGACGTCCCGCCGCGCGCCGAGCAGGTGCGCGCCATCGCCGATTGGGCGAAGCGGACTCGCGGCGTGACGCTGCTGGGCGCGCTCGGCTTCGAGAATGCCTATGCCTTCGCGATGCGGCCCGGCGGTGCGGTGCGCACGCTGGACGACCTGGCCCGCGCGGCACCGCGTCTGCGGCTGGGCGCGGATCTGGAATTCCTCGACCGCCCGGAATGGGCGGCGGTGCGCCGCGCCTACGGCCTGCGCTTCGCCGGCGCGACGCCCTACAGCCCCACGTTCATGTACCGCGCGCTGGAGAGCGGGCGCGCCGACGTCATCAGCGCCTTCTCCTCCGACGGGCGCATCGCGGCGGAGCGGCTGACGGTGCTGACCGATCCGAAGCGCGCCATGCCGGGCTACGACGCGATCCTGCTGCTCTCGCCCACCGCCGCGACGGACCCGCGGCTGGTGGCAGCGCTGCGCCCGCTGGCCGGCCGCATCTCCGTGGAGGCGATGCGCGAGGCCAATTACATGGTCGACCGCGATGCGGGCAAGGTGTCGCCCGAGGCCGCCGCGCGCTGGCTGGCGACTCGCACCGGGCTTTGAGGGCAAATCGCTTTCACGTGGAGAAGAAGGCTTCTTCGCGGCTGCGCGTGAAATCCTCCGTCAGAAGAAGATCTTGCGCACCGACACGCGCACCGTGCGGCCCAACGCATCGAGGTAGGCGGGCTGGAAGCCGATCGGCACCTCGCCGGTCCGGTCGGTGACGCGCTGGCGCTGGTTGAACAGGTTCGTGACCCCCACCGACACGCGCGTGCCGCGCAGCCAGGGATGTGCGCGCACCCAGTCGAGCCGCTGGCCAAGGTCGGCGAACAGCCGCAGGTCCGCGGTGGCGAGGCTGCCGAAGCTCAGCGTCTCCGGCGCGTCCACCGTGCCGCCGTTCACCCGCGTCGCACTGCGGAAATTCACCGACAGCCGCGCGCCCAGGCCGTTGTTGGCATAGCCCGCCTGCCCCTCCAGCTCGTGCCGCGGCTGGCCGCCGTTGCTGCCCACCGCGTCGCCGTCGAGCAGGTCGAGCAGCGGCCCGCCGTCGGCGATCAGCACGCGATCGCTGAGGTGCCAGGTGTGGTAGAGCGCGAACTGCACGCGGCCCCCGCCGCCGCCTCGGCCACCGCCGCCGAAGCCGCGTCCGCCCCCCGGCCCGCTACCACCCGGCCCGCCGGACCGGCGCGGCTCCTCGCCCGACGACGGGGGCGGCACATCGCCGGGGGGCGGCGGCGCGCCGGGGGCGGCGCTGCCGTCGGGCTGCGTCGCCGGCCGCTGGCGTCCGCCCGGGGGGCGCAGGCCGGCGAAGGGGTTGGGCCCGGTGCCGGCGCGAAACGCCTCCAGCTGCTTCTGGATCGCCGACTTCAACGGAAAGGACAGGTTGATGCCGTAGCGCAGCTCCGACCGCTCCGTCCGCGCATAGTTGATCGGCCGCGAATCGAGCCGCACGAGCGTGCCGTTCACGCGCTCGAAGCGGTCGGGAAAGGCGGTCTCGATCGCCGCGCTGGCGGTGGGGAAGCCCGCGATCGCGCCGTCGGTGCGGCTGGTGACGTAATTGGCGATCAGGTTGATCTCGCGCGACGACCAGGGCTTCAGGTCCAGCCCCAGCTTGGTGACATGGCGCTCCTCCGCCTCCAGCCCCGGGTTGCCGCCGCTCACCGTGGTCACCGTCGCGGTCGTGCCGGTGACATAGTCGAACACGCGCACCCCCGGCGTCAGCACCACGGGATTGCCGAGCTGCGACGCGCCCGGCGCATTCTCCTCGTCGGTGACGGACGCGAGGAAGCGCACGCCGACCAGCGGCGACCAGTTGGCGCCATAGCCCAGCGTCACCAGCGTGCCGAAGTCGGACAGCCGCTCGATCTCGATGTTGCCGTTCAGCGAGAAATTGCCGATCGCGGACAGCGCGACGTTGCGGCGCGCGATCGGCAGGTCCAGGTTGATGCGCGTGCCGGCGATGTCGCGCGCGATCGACGCCGATTGCTCCCCGCTGGCGCGCGAGGAGAAGCTGGAGAAGTCGCTGGTCGACGCGCCGATGCGGATCGACGCGTTGGCATCGCCCGCCGGCAGCGCGAACAGCGGGCCGCTGGCCAGCGAGTTGAGCGACAGGTTGGTACTGCGCGAGCGGCCGATATTGTCGGGCAGCCGCGCGAGGTCCAGCGGGCCGAACGGATTGGCGGCCGCGTCGCCTGCGACGAGCCGCGCCTGGAAGGGGGTGGCGTCCAGCCCGGTCTGCGTCACCGTGTCGCTGCTCGACCGGTCGGCGGTGCCCGTCACCGTCCAGCGCCAGCGTCCGGCATCGCCGTTCAGCGTGCTGCCCAGGTGCAGGTCGGTGCTCTCGCCGCGCTGCACCAGCGCGCCGGGGCCGTCGAACGCGCGCGCCACCGTCACCGGCCCGGCGAAGGGCGAGTAGGGGTTGCCCGTGGGCAGCGCGAGCGACGTGGTGGCGAGGCCGCGGTCCGCCTCGGTCCGGTTGTGGTCGACGGTCGCGTTGACGCTGAAGGCGACGTTGCCGAAGACGCTGGTCGCGTAGGTGCCGTTGGCGGCGAAGGTCCTCGTCTCGGGCAGCAACGTGCGAAAGCGCGACTGGTCCGTCACCGACGCGCCCGGCGTGAAATCCGCCAGCACCGGCGGGCGCGTCGCCGCCGCGGCAGGCACGCCGACGACGCTGCCCAGTCCCGGCGCCACCTCCGCCCCGTCGGCGCCGACCACGTTGCCGGGCACGGAGAAGTCGGTCGCCTGCTGGCGCACGCCCCGCTCCGCCTCGGTCAGCCGCCCCGCCTGCGTGTATTCGACGTGCAGGTTGGTACGGCTCGCGCCCTGGATACGCAGCAGGTCGACCTCGGCCTCGGGCTGCTGCCGCCCGCCGTCGGTGGCGACGCGGTGGTCGAGTTCCACCGTGGCGGCGCGGAAGCGGCGGCGCAGCACGAAGTTCACGACGCGCTGGTCGGCACGGTAGCCGAACTTCAGCGCCACTTCCTCGGGCAGGATGTCGACGCGCTGGATCGCCTCGGTCGGCAGATCGCGGATCTCCTGGAAGCCGGAGATGCGGCGGCCGTTCACCAGCACGACCGGCGGCCCGCCCGCGCCGCGGCCGGAGCGGGTCTGCGGCGCCAGCTCGGTCAGCAGCTCGGAGACCGAGTTGACGCCGTAGCTGCGGATGTCCGCGGGGGACAATTGCTGCTCGGGCGTGATGTCGCCCGGCACGCTGCCGGGCAGCCGCGCGCCGGTGACGACCAGCTCCGCGGCCTCGTCCTCCGCCGCCGCGTTCTCCGCCGCACCGCCGCTGCCGCCGCCTTCCGCCTCGTCGGGTTCCGGCTCCTGCTGCGCCCCGGCGGCGGCGGCGGGCGCCTGCGCCGCCGCCGGCTCGGCCTGTTGCGCGAGCGCGGGCGACGCCGCCGTGCCGGTCAGAAGCAGCAAACCCAACGCGCGCATTCGTCATTCTCCCTGTCGAAGCGCGGCGCTAGGGTCCAAATGTCGCAGGATTATGCCGGTGCCGGTCGGACTAATTGTCCCGCACCACCTTCAGGAACGCCTCGCCATAGGCGTCGAGCTTGCGCTGGCCCACGCCCGCGACATGGCCGAGGTCCGACAGCGTGGCGGGGCGCCGTGCCGCGATCTCGCGCAGGACCGAATCGTGGAAGATCACGTAGGGCGGCACCCCCGCCTCCTTGGCCAGGTCGCGGCGCGCGGCGCGCAGCGCCTCGAACAGCGGGTCGTCGACGGGGTTCGCCTCCCCGGCCTTCGACCGCGAACGGCGTGCGCGCGGCGGCGGCTCCAGCAGCGCGACCTCCGCCTCGCCCTTCAGGATGGCGCGGGCACCGGGGCCGAACTCCAGCCCGCCGTGCGCGTTCGTGCGCAGCGCGTCGCGCAGCAGCAGCGCGCGGCCGACCGGCTTCAGAAGCGCCAGTTCCTCCTCGCCGACGATGTTCCACACGGACAGCGCCTCGTGCCCGTTCATCAGCGAGCGTTCTGACGATTTCCCCGTGAGCACCTGCTCGACATAGGTCGCGCCGAACATCTGCCCGGTGCGGAAGACGGCGGACAGGTATTTGCGCGCCACCTGCGTCGCGTCCATCGCCTTGGGCGGGTTCAGGCAATTGTCGCAATTGCCGCATCGCTCGGGCGGATGCTCGCCGAAGTGGCGCAGCAGGATCGCACGGCGGCACCCCGCGGTCTCGACCAGCGCGGCCAGCGATTGCAGCCGGGCGCGCTCGCCCGGCTGGCGCGCCGCTTCCACCTCGCCGATGCGCTGGCGCGCGCGGGCGAAATCCTCGGCGCCCCAGAACAGGTGCGCGACCGCCGGGTCGCCGTCGCGCCCGGCGCGGCCGGTCTCCTGATAATAGGCCTCGATCGACTTGGGCAGGCCGGCGTGCGCCACGAACCGGACGTCGGGCTTGTCGATGCCCATGCCGAAGGCGACCGTGGCGGCGATCACCATGTCCTCCGACCGGACGAAATCGGCCTGGTTCCTCGCGCGCACCGCCGGGTCGAGCCCCGCGTGATAGGCGCGCGTCGGCCGCCCCGTCACCGCCAGCGCGGCGGCCAGCTTCTCCGTGGCGGCGCGGGTCTGCGCGTAGACGATGCCGGGGCCGGGCGTGGCGCGGATCAGGTCCACCAGCTGGCGGGTCGTGTTGTCGCGCGCGCCGATCGTGTAGCGGATGTTGGGCCGGTCGAACCCGGCGACGATCATCCCCTCGCGCGGGATGCCGAGCTGGTCGAGGATGTCGTCGCGCGTGTGCGCGTCGGCGGTGGCGGTCAGTGCTAGGCGCGGCACGTCGGGAAACAGGTCCAGCAGCGGGCGCAGCAGGCGATAGTCGGGCCGGAAATCGTGCCCCCATTCGCTGACGCAATGCGCCTCGTCGATCGCGAACATCGCCACGCGCCCGCGCTGCAGCAGGTCGCGGAAATCGCCGCCAGACGCGCGCTCGGGCGCGATGTAGAGGAGGTCGAGCTGACCGTCGAGGAAGCGCCCGCGCGTCTCCGCCCGGTTCTCGTCCACGCTGGTCAGCGTCGCGGCGCGAAGGCCCACCGCCTCCGCCGCGCGCAGCTGGTCGTGCATCAGCGCGATCAGCGGGCTGACGACGACGCAGGTCCCGTCCAGCATGGCGGAGGGCAGCTGGTACGTCAGCGACTTGCCCGCCCCCGTCGGCATGACCGCCAGCGTCCGCTCGCCCGCCAGCACGCGGTCCACCACCTGCCGCTGGACGCCGCGGAAGTCGGGAAAGCCGAAGATGCGGTGGAGGGTGGGAAGCGGGTCGAGAGCCATCGTCGCGACGGCATCTAGGGCCGGGGACCGCCGCGGGGAACCCCGCCATGGCGCGGAACATTGACCGGCATCGTTACGGGAGAGGAACCGATGCCCTACCGGATATTGATCGCCGCAATGGCCGCCGCGACGCTCGCCGCCTGCTCGGTGCGGCAGGAGAATGCCAGCCAGCCGGCCGCCGACACCGCCACCGACGCGCCCGGCGACACCGGCGTCGCACGGGAGGCGGTGCCCGCGCCGACGCCCTCCCCCGCCGTCACCGCCGTCGCGCCGGCGATACAAACCCAGCCGGGGCCGGAGGGCAACACCGTGGCGCTGAACAAGGTGGCGGTGACGGGCGACATCCTGACCGTGTCGATGACCTTCTCCGGCGGCAGCTGCTGCGTCCACCTGCCGCTGGACGAGGTGAGCGTGATCGACGACGCCACCTCGCAGCGGATCAGCGTGTTGAAGGACAACAGCGGCAAGTGGATCGCCGCGCCGCTGGAAACGAGCGGCAAGTCGGTCGGGCCCGACAGCTTCAGCAAGCCCTCGGTCATCTGGTTCAAGTTCCCGGCGCCGCCCGCCACGTCGAAGACGGTGTCGATCACCGTCCCCGGCGTCGCCCCCTTCGACGCCGTTCCCGTGACGCGATGAGGATCGCGTTCGTCACGGCGGCGGGCGCGGCAATGCTGGCCGGCTGCGGCGGCGGCGGCAGCTCGCCGCCCACCCCCGCGCCCACGGCATCGGCGACGTCCGCGCCGGCGCCCGCCGCCACCCGCGGGATCGGCACGGTCAGCGGGCTGACGGGACAGACCAGCGCGCTGACGGGCACGATCAGCGGCTTCGCCGTGGAGAAGACCGACTTCGGCACGCGCGTGGCGCTGGCGGCGGACACGCTGTTCGACTTCGACAAGGCGACCCTGACTCCCGCGGCGGAGGAGAACCTTCGCCGCGCCGCCGATGCGGTGCGCGGCGGGGGCGCGGGGACGGTGACGATCAACGGCTACACCGACGCGAAGGGCGAGGACGTCTACAACCTGGACCTGTCGAAGCGGCGCGCCGAGGCGGTGGCGGCGTGGCTGCGCGCGCAGCCGGGGCTCGGCGGGCGCGACTATCAGGCGGTGGGGCTCGGCGAGAATGATCCCGTGGCGCCCAACGAAGCCGCCGACGGCAGCGACGATCCTGCCGGTCGCGCGCGCAACCGGCGCGTCACGATCGACATACCGCGATGATCCTCTTCGCGCTCGCGGCGGCCGTGCTGACCCCGGACGGCTGGGGCACGCTGCGCATCGGCATGACGCGCCGCGCGGTGGTTCGCGCGCTCGGCGCCCCGCACGGCGGCGGTGTCACCGGCCCGGAGCCGGCGCGATGCGAGGAGTTCCACCCGCGCCGCGCGCCCGCCGGGCTGATCGTGATGATCGAGGACGGCCGGCTGACGCGGATCGCGGCGACGCGGCCGGGGCTGGCCACCGCGGCGGGCGTGGCGGTGGGCGATCCCGCGGCGCGCGTTCGCCGCGCCTACCCGCGCGGGCTGCGCCGCGCCGCGCACACCTACGCCGATCCGCCCGCCGCGGACTTGACCTGGTGGAGGGACAAGCGCCGCGGCATCCACTACGAGGTCGGCGAGAACGGCCGCATCGCCTCCATCCGCGTGGGCGAGGCGGCGATCCGATACGTGGAAGGGTGTTTGTGAAGGTCATCGACAATCGCGCCGAGGCGGAGTTCGAGCTGACGGTGGAGGGCCACCAGGCCGTCGCCGCCTATCAGCTGGAAGGCGACACGATCGTGTTCACGCACACCATCGTCCCCGGCGCGATCGAGGGGCGCGGGGTCGGCAGCCGCCTGATCCGCGGCGCGCTGGACCTGGTGCGCGACCGCGGGCTGAAGGTGGTGCCGCAATGCCCGTTCGTGCGCGCCTATATGGACAAGCATCCGGAAACGCGCGACCTGCTGGCGTGAGCGTGGGAGGGCAAGAAGGGTGAACCCACCGTTACTCCGTTCGGCCTGAGCGTAGTCGAAGGCCATGCGCGACCATGGCTGTGCTTCGACTTCGTTCAGCACGAACGGAGGATGTTGCCTAGAAAGTCGGCGGTCGTACGGCCTACCTTTCCCGCGTCGCGGCGAAGGTGACGGCGGGGTAGCGATCGGCGACGTAGCCCACTTCCCACGCGCTCTTCGCCAGGAACACCGGGTTGCCGTCGCGGTCCTTGGCCATGGCGGCGCGGTTCAGGTCGGTGAACGCCTTCAGGTCCGCCGGGTTCGCCGCGGACACCCAGCGCGCGGTGTCGAACGGCGCGGGCTCCAGCGCGGCGGCGACCTTGTACTCCGTCTCCAGCCGCGAGATCAGCACGTCGAGCTGCAGCTGGCCGACGACGCCGATGATCCAGTTCGATCCGATCTCCGGATAGAAGACCTGCGTCACGCCCTCCTCCGCCATGTCGTCCAGCGCCTTGCGCAGCTGCTTGGTCTTCGTCGGATCCTTCAGCGCGACGCGGCGCAGGATCTCCGGCGCGAAATTGGGCAGGCCGGTGAAGCGCACGTCGGCGCGCTCCGACAGCGTGTCGCCGACGCGCAGCGTGCCGTGGTTGGGGATGCCGATGATGTCGCCGGGGAACGCCTCGTCCGCGATCTCGCGGTCCTGCGCGAAGAAGAGGATGGGCGAGTGGACCGCGATCGGCTTGCCGTGGCCCGTCGGCGTCAGCTTCATCCCGCGCTTGAACGTGCCCGAACACAGCCGCATGAAGGCGATGCGGTCGCGATGCTGCGGGTCCATGTTCGCCTGCACCTTGAAGACGAAGCCGGTCACCTCGCCGTCGTCGGGCGAGACGGGCGCGGGCTCCGCCGGCTGCGGGCGCGGCGGGGGCGCGTGCGCGGCGAGCGCCGAGATCAGCTCCGCCGGTCCGAAATCCTTCAGCGCGGAGCCGAAATAGACCGGCGTCAGGTCGCCGTGGCGGTAGGCGTCGCCGTCGAAAGGGGCGTATCCCGCCTCCGCCAGCTCCACCTCCTCGGCGAAGCGATCGGACAGCGGCGCCTCGTCGACCGTTCCCTGGAACGTGCGGCTGTCGCCTTCCGGCCGGCTGATGCGGCGCGTGGCGAGGTCCATCACCCCCTCGAACTCGCCACCCATGCCGATCGGCCAATTCATCGGCGACACGTCCAGCGCCAGCACGTCGGCGATCTCGTCCAGCAGCTCGAACGGCGGGCGACCCTCGCGATCCACCTTGTTGACGAAGGTGATGATCGGAACGGAGCGCAGCCGGCACACCTCGAACAGCTTGCGCGTCTGCGGCTCGATGCCCTTGGCCGCGTCAATCACCATTACCGCCGAATCGACTGCGGTGAGCGTGCGATAGGTGTCCTCGCTGAAATCCTCGTGGCCCGGCGTGTCGAGCAGGTTGAAGGTGATCCCGTCGCGCTCGAACGTCATCACGCTGGACGTGACGGAGATGCCGCGCTGCTGCTCGATCTTCATCCAGTCCGACCGCGCGCGCCGGTTCGCCCCGCGCGCCTTCACTTCTCCGGCGAGATGGATCGCGCCGCCGACGTACAGCAGCTTCTCCGTCAGCGTCGTCTTGCCTGCGTCGGGGTGGGAGATGATCGCGAAGGTGCGGCGGGGGGAGGTCATGCTGGTTCCACAATCAGGCGCAGGCGCGCGAATGTTGAGACTGTTGAGGCGAGAACGGGTTTCCGCCGAACGGGTGCGCCGGCGTTCCACGCGCGGTTAGCAGGGTGCAGGAAGGTAGGACAGGGAAAGGCGAAGCCGCCCTGGGCCGAGCGATGACGGCGGGCAAAGGGTCGCCAGCTACCCTTCGGCCGCGGGCTCGCCCGCCGACGGCCGCCCCTTGAACCCCTGCGCCACGACGAACCATTCGACCGATCCCTTGCGGCTCGCGGGCGGCTTGGCATGTTTCACCGTGGCGAAGTTGCGCTTCATCTCGGCCACGAAGGCGGCGTCCGCGCCGCCGGCGAAGACCTTCGCGACGAAGGCGCCGCCGGGGCGCAGCACCTCGATCGCGAAGGCATGCGCGGCCTCCACCAGCCCCATCGTGCGCAGCGCGTCGGTCTGCGGGTGGCCGACGGTGTTCGCCGCCATGTCGGACAGCACCAGGTCGGGCGCGCCGCCCAGCGCCTCCATCAGTCGCGCGGGCGCCTCGTCGCTCATGAAGTCCATCTCGAAGATGGTCGCGCCGTCGATCGGGTCCACCGGCAGCAGGTCGATCCCCACCACCGCGGCGCCGGGCACGCGGCGGCGCACCACCTGCGTCCAGCCGCCGGGCGCGATGCCGAGGTCCACGACGCGCCTGGCTCCCTTGAGGAAGCCGAAACGCTCGTCCAGTTCCAGCAGCTTGTACGCCGCGCGACTGCGATAGCCCTCCGCCTTGGCGCGGCGGACATACGGGTCGTTCAGCTGCCGCTCCAGCCAGCGGGTCGATTGCGCGCTGCGGTTGCGCGCGGTCTTCACGCGCTGGCGCCCCTGCACCGGGCGCCCGCCCCCGCTCCCGCCGCCCGGCTTCATCACGCGGTCTCCATCAGGCGGCGCAGGATGCCCTCTCTGATCCCGCGGTCGGCGACGCCCAGCCGCTCGGCGGGCCACAGGTCCAATATCCCTTCCAGAATCGCGCAGCCCGCCACCACCAGGTCGGCCCGCTCGCGACCGATGCAGGGCAGCGCCGCGCGGTCGGGCAGCGACAGGCCGGCGAGATCCTGGCTGATCCGCCGCATCGCCGCCGCCGGCGCGATCAGCCCGTCCACCTGCGCGCGGTCGTATCGCTCCAGCCCCAGGTGCACGCTGGCCAGCGTCGTCACCGTGCCCGACGTGCCGAGCAGCCGCGGCGGCGTGTCCGGCCTGGCCGGAAAGCGGGGAAGCCGCGCGGCGAACGGCGCGAAGCTGTCCGCCACCAGCGCGCGCATCCGCCCATAGATGGCCGCGCGCGCCGCGTCGTCGCCGACCACGCCGCCGACCGATTCGGTCAGCGACACGACGCCCCACGGCGCCGAATGCCAGTCGCGCACCGTGGGTACCGGCGTGGCCGTGTCGATCAGCACCAGCTCGGTCGATCCGCCGCCGATGTCGAACACCAGCGCGGGGCCGTCGCCCGGCTCCAGCAGCACGTGGCAGCCCAGCACCGCCAGTCGCGCCTCCTCCTCCGCGGAGATGATGTCGAGGTGGATGCCGGTTTCGGCCAGCACCCGTTCCATGAACGCCTGGCCGTTGCTGGCACGGCGGCACGCCTCCGTCGCGACCGACCGCGCGAGCGTGACGTTGCGGCGCTTCAGCTTCTCCGCGCAGACGCGCAGCGCGGCGATGGTCCGCTCGATCGCGGCGTCGGAGAGGCGCCCGGTGGTGGCCAGCCCCTCGCCCAGCCGCACGATGCGCGAGAAGGCATCGACGACGGCGAACCCGTCGCCCTGCGGCCGCGCGATCAGCAGCCGGCAGTTGTTGGTGCCAAGGTCGAGCGCGGCATAATGCCGCGGCGTGCCGCGCGAGCGCGGCGGAACGGATGCCGTCCGGGCGGGCGGGCGTCGATCCCCACCCCGCCGGTGCGGCAATCCGGCGGGAAACTCCCCCATTGCCGTCACTTTCTGTCTCTGCCGCGGTCCGCGCGATGCCGGACCCGGTGCTTGGCCTTCAGCGCTACACGCTTGGCGTTATCCCCGCAACCGGCGGTCGATGCGGGCGTTGACAGCACGGGCCGACTTTTCTAGAGGCGCCCCCTCGTTGCCCGATCCTCTAATGGTAAGAGAGCGGACTCTGACTCCGTCAATCAAGGTTCGAATCCTTGTCGGGCATCCACCTTCCACCTCGGCCGAACTGAAGCGACCGCCCACGCCGGCGCGGCGTGCGGCTGCCGTTATGGGTCGGCCGGCGGGGTGACGGCGAGCGGCGGTGGCCCAACTCGGGACAGGCGCCCTCGGGTGTAAGAATCGAACCATTGTGGTTGGCGTTCATCGGGCGGAAAGGTTTCCCCAGCCGGCACCTAAGTCGGTGTAATCAGGGGATGTCCGATGAAGTTTCTTGCGCTTGGCCTGACCGCACTCGCTTCCACCGCGGCGCTGCCGGCTTCCGCCGCCGTCGTGGTCTCCTTCGCTCCGGCCGCCGGCGTGGCGGCGGGTTATACCGTCGTCGACGATTTCGAGAGCTATCCCGACGGCCTCTCCATCAGCAACGGCACCGGCGAGGCCCGCGTCTTCTCCGACTCGGTGAGCAACGTCGCGGCGCGGCCGGCGTTCGGCAGCACCGGCAAGTTCGGCGCGGTGCTTGGCGGCGGCGCGGCGACCTTCTACGGGTTCGAGTACAATCCGGCCGGCGGCGTGCGCTCCTTCGGCTTCGTGCTCGGCTCGCTCGACACCTACAACGCGCTGCGTCTCGAGTTCACCGACGGCACGTTCCAGGATTACTTCGGCGGCCAGATCATCAACGACCTGTCGTTCCCGAGCGGCAACCAGATCGTCGGCGAGACCAACGGCTTCGTCAGCTACCGGAGCACCGGCCCGCTCATCAGCCGCGTGACCTTCTCGTCCGGCCAGAACTCGTTCGAGTTCGACAACATCGCCGCCGGCGTGCCCGAGCCCGCGACCTGGGCGCTGATGATCCTCGGCTTCGGCGCCGTGGGTGGAGCGATGCGCCGCCGCCAGGCGGTTGCGGCCAAGGTCCGCTTCGCCTGAGCCTGCCTGCCGCTCTTCGTCGGCAGCCACGAGACGCCGCCAGCCCGAGCGCTGGCGGCGTTTCTCGTATCGCCTCACGCCTTGCGGTGGAAGCTCGCGAACTGCTTTCTCGCCTCGGGCGACATCAGCGCCTGCATCAGCAGCCAATAGCCGTTCACCGCGGCCTCCCCCGCCTCGGAATAGGCGCGCAGCATGTTGTCGTGCAGGTCGTCGAACAGCCGCTGCTCCAGCGCCTGCCCCTCCGTGGTGAGCCGCAGCAGGCGCTGGCGGCGGTCCTGCTTGCCTACCTCCTGCACCATCAGCCCGCGGGCGAGCAGGTCCTTCTGTATCCGGTTCAGCGACTGCTTGGTGATGCCCAGCAGGTCGAGCAGGTTGGCGACGGTCAGCCCCGGGCGGCGCGCCACGAAGTAGAGCACGCGGTGGTGCGCGCGGCCGAGCTTCAGCTTGGCGAGTTCGTCGTCCGCCTTCCGCAGGTGCGATTTGTGGGCGAAGAGCAGGAGGTCCATCCCGCCGCGGATCGAATCTTCGCGAAGATATTGCGCGGGGGCGGGCCTGACCGGTTCGTTCATCCGCCCCAGCAAAGCCGACGCCGAAACGAAGCGCAAGCGGGCGCGGCGGTTTCGCCGCCCTAGTGGCGCGTCGCCCACACCTCCGCGTCGACCCACGACCGCGCGGTCGCGCAGCGCCGCGGATTGCCGCCGCGGGCGAACAGATCGTCGAGATAGGCGGCGAGGCGGATCCCGCCCATCTGCAGTCGCCGCTCCATTCGCGGCGTGTTGTCATAGACATAGCGATAGGAGAGCGCCGGATCGGCGGGGTAGATCAGGTCGCGCAGTCGCGTGCTCTCCGCGATCCACACCGCGGGATCGACCTGCCGCCAGTCGCGCGCCTGGGTCCTGGTGACGTGCGCGTCCAGCGACGCGGCCATTTCGGAAAAAGACAATTGCTGCTCGTCCACCAGTGCCGAATCCCACACCGAGTGGAGGTTAGTGGCGCGGCCGAACCACGTCACCTTCACGTCGTTGCCGCCGCGATCGGTGGCGTTGCCGGCATGGAGCGGCTGGTGCAGGTCGCCGACCAGGTGGACGATGAACCGCAGCGCGGTCTGCCGGTCAGCGCAGGACGCCGCCCCGTCGCGGATCACCGCGGCGTAGCGGGCGAGCGCGGTGGCGGCGTCGCCCTCGGCCGGCGCGCCCACCTCGGCATAGGTCCGGCCTTCCGGCACGGTGACGTAATGCCACGGACCCGACGTCTTCTGCCAGAAGGGCGAGGGATCCGACTTCATCGTGTCGGGCCAGTTCGCCGCTTCCGCCAGCGTCTCGACGCCGAAGATGCGACGTACGCCCGCGCGGGCGCGCCACGAGAGATGCTCCTGCGCGATGGCAGCCACGACGCGGTGGCCGGTCTTGCCCCAGGCGAGGGCGGGGTTGGGAGAAAGCACGGCGGCCGCCGCGATGGTCAGCAGAAAGAGGCGCATTCGCGGGCACTTGCCCGCCCATCGTGGCAGTTTCTTGTCAAACCGTCGCGGCGAACGCTACTTCGCCTCGGCCAGCAGCGCGCGTGCCGCCTCGCCGGTCCAGTCGAGCTCGCCGGTGACGCGCCACAGCTCGGCACCGCTCGCGTCGTAGAGGATCGTCGTCGGCAGGTTCGCCTGGTAGGAGAGGCCGAGCGACAGCTTGGGATCGAACAGCGGCTCCGCCGCGGCGAGCGGCTTCTCCTTCAGGAAGGCGCGCGCCTTCGCCGGATCCATGTCCTGGCTGATCGCGACGGTGCGGAAGCGGGCCGCGCCCGCCTTCGCCGCGGCGTCCAGCGTCGGCAGCTCCTTCACGCACGGCGCGCACCACGTCGCCCACAGGTTCACCAGCAGCGGCCGGCCGGCGAGCGAACGCAGCCGCACCTCCTTGCCGGCCGCATCGGTGACCGCCAGGTCGGGGGCCTTCTCGCCCGCGTGCGCGCGATCCACCGCGTCCGCCTTCGGCACGCCGGCAGCGGCCGGCGCGGCCTCGTCCGGCGACGCCGCGGCGGCGTTGCCCTCGGCTTGCTCCACTGGCGGCGACGCCCTATCGCAAGCCGCGGTGGCCAGGAGACCGACGATCGCCCATCGTGCCGACAGTGACGGAAGCAAGGACCTCTCCAACCAGATGTGGGGGGGGCGCTTCGCTGCCGGCCCCGCCGCGGTGATGCGCGAGATTAACGCCTCCATCCCGTTCGACAAGCGGATGTGGAAACAGGACGTGGCGGGCAGCCGCGCGCACGTGGCGATGCTGGGCGCGCAGGGCATCGTCGCGGCCGACGACGTCAGGGCGATCGACGCCGGGCTGGAGCGGGTGGCCGCCGGCTACGCGGTGGACGGCGTGCCCGACGATCTCGCCATGGAAGACATCCACATGCTGACGGAGGCGCGGCTGGCCGACGCGATCGGCCCGGCGGCGGGGCGGCTCCACACCGCGCGCAGCCGCAACGACCAAGTCGCGACCGACTTCCGCCTGTGGACGCGCGACGCGACCGACCAGGTCCTGGCCGCGCTGCTCGCGCTGGACGACTCGCTGCTGGCGCGGGCGGAGGAACATGCCGCCAGCGTGATGCCGGGCTTCACCCACCTGCAATCGGCGCAGCCGGTGACGCTGGGACATCACCTGATGGCCTATCACGAGATGGTGGCGCGCGACGTCTCGCGCTTCCGCGACAATCGCGCGCGCGCGAACCTGTGCCCGCTCGGCGCGGCGGCGCTCGCCGGCACGGGCTTTCCGATCGATCGCGAGGCGACCGCCGCGGCGCTGGGCTTCGACGGGCCGACGCGCAACAGCCTCGATTCGGTCAGCGACCGCGACTTCGCGCTCGATTACCTGATGGCCGCGGCGCAATGCGCGCTGCACCTCAGCCGGCTGGCGGAGGAGTTCGTGCTGTGGGCGTCGCAGCCGTTCGGCTTCGTCAGCCTGTCCGATCAATGGTCGACCGGCAGCAGCATCATGCCGCAGAAGCGCAATCCGGACGCGGCGGAGCTGGTGCGCGGGCACGCCGGGCGGATCACCGGGTGCCTCGTCTCGCTGATGGTGACGATGAAGGGGCTGCCGCTCGCCTATTCCAAGGACATGCAGGACGACAAGCCGCCGGTGTTCGAGGCGCACGACCTGCTGGCGCTGTCGATCGCGGCGATGACGGGGATGGTGGAGAGTGCGACGTTCCGCACCGACCGGATGCGCGCCCTGGCGGAGAGCGGCTTCGCCACCGCCACCGATCTCGCCGACTGGCTGGTGCGCGAGGCGAACGTGCCGTTCCGAGAGGCGCACCACATCACCGGCCGCGCGGTGGCGCGGGCGGAGGCGCTGGGCGTCGCGCTGGACGCGCTGCCGATCGTGGAGCTGACCGCGATCGACCCGCGCATCGACGCGCGGGTGTACGACGTGCTCTCCGTCGACGCCTCGGTGGCGAGCCGCAGGAGCTTCGGCGGTACCGCCCCCGACAACGTGCGCGCCGCGATCCGCGCCGCGCGCGAGGCGCGGGCGTGAGGAGCGTCCTCCTCCTCGCGCTGGCACTCGCCGGCTGCGGCTCCACCAAGCCGCTGGAACCGCCCGCCGGCCGCCCGCCGATCCCCGTGGCGCAGGGCGCCACCGCGCCCGCCACCACCGGCGAGCTGCTGACCCCCGGCGTGCAGGCGCGCCCCGGCCGCGGCGATTCGACGCTGCGGCGGTCGGAAGAGCGGCGCAGCGACGACTTCGACCTTCCCCCCAACTGACGGTTTCCATGGATCACTTCCACTATCGCGACGGCGCCCTGTGGTGCGAGGACGTGCCGCTGGCGCGTATCGCCGAAGAGGTGGGCACGCCCGTCTACGTCTATTCGGCAGGCGC
Source organism: Sphingomonas corticis (assembly GCF_012035195.1). Lineage (GTDB taxonomy): Bacteria > Pseudomonadota > Alphaproteobacteria > Sphingomonadales > Sphingomonadaceae > Sphingomonas > Sphingomonas corticis. Next base: position 287,426 of record NZ_JAAVJH010000002.1, on the reverse strand, counting down.
CTTCCGCCGTCACGCCCGCGTGTTCCGCGAGGCGCTGGAGCCGGCCGGGGACGTGCACCTGGCCTATGCCATCAAGGCCAATCCGAACCTCGCCGTGCTGCGGCTGCTGGCGGCGGAGGGCTATGGCGCCGACGTGGTGTCGGGCGGCGAGATGGCGCGAGCGCTGGCGGCGGGCATCCCGGCCGCCGGCATCGTCTTCTCCGGCGTGGGCAAGACCGAGGCGGAGCTGGCGCGCGGGCTGGACGCCGGGATCGGCCAGTTCAACCTGGAGCTGGAGGAGGAGGGCGTCGTCCTCGCCCGGCTGGCGCGCGAGAAGGGCGTGACCGCGCGCGCGGTGCTGCGCGTCAATCCCGACGTGGACGCGGGCACCCACGCGAAGATCTCCACCGGCAAGCGGGAGAACAAGTTCGGCGTGCCGATCGACCAGGCGCCGGCGATGTTCGCGCGGCTGGCGGCGCTGCCCGGCCTCGACCTGCGCGGCGTGGCGATCCACATCGGCAGCCAGCTGTTCGACATCGCGCCGCTGGAGGCGGCGTATGCCCGCGTCAAGCGACTGGTCGACGATCTGCGCGCGGCCGGGCACCGCATCACCCACGTCGACCTGGGTGGCGGACTGGGCGTGCGCTACAAGGCGGGCGACGTGCCGACCGAGCCGGCCGATTACGGCGCGATGGTGGCGCGGGCGACGCGCGGCTGGGACGCGACGCTGATGTTCGAGCCGGGTCGCGTGATCGCGGGCAATGCCGGCGTGCTGCTGACCCGCGTCATCTGGGTGAAGCCGGGCGTCGTGCATCCCTACATCATCGTCGACGCCGCGATGAACGACCTGGCGCGGCCCGCGCTGTACGATGCGTGGCACGATTTCGACGCCGTCGTGCCGACGGGCGACCGGATGACCGCCAACATCGCCGGCCCGGTCTGCGAGACGGGCGACACCTTCGCCATGGCGCGGGAGGTGGATGCGGTGAAGGGTGGCGACCTGGCCGTGTTCCGCACCGCGGGCGCCTATGGCGCGACGATGGCCTCCACGTACAACAGCCGCGCGCTGGTGCCCGAGGTGCTGGTGGACGGCGACCGCTACGCCGTGGTGGCCGACCGCATCTCCGCGGAGACGATCCTGGCGGCGGAGCGGGTGCCGGAATGGCTGGCCTGAGCCGCGTCGCTTCGGCGTTCACGCGGAGCCGCGAAGGCGCGGAACATGGTGTTCGCGCGAGCCTATCTTCCCTTCGCGGCTTCGCGGCTTCGCGCGAACCATGACGCTGCACAGCCTTCCGATCTTCGTCCGCTTGGAAGGCCGCCCGGTCATTCTCGTCGGCAGCGGCGAGAGCGCGGAGGCCAAGCGGCGACTGCTGGAGCGGGCCGGAGCGGTCGTGGTGGAAGAAGATCACCCTCACCCTTGCCATCCGGCTGCGCCGGACGGGCCCCTCCCCTCTCCCGGTGGTAGAGGGAGAGACGCGCGGCTGGCCATCGTCGTCGACGACGACGATGCGGTGGCGCGCTTGAAGGCGCGCGGCGTGCTGGTGAACGCGGTCGACCGGCCCGAATTGTGCGACTTCACCCTGCCCGCCATCGTCGATCGCGCGCCGGTGCTGGTCGCGATCGGCACGGGCGGCGTCTCCGCCGGGCTGGCGGCGGCGCTGCGGCAGCGGCTGGAGGCTGTGCTGCCCGCCGGGCTGGGCCGGCTGGCCGAGGCGCTGCACGCCGCGCGCGCCGCACTGCGCGCCCGCTTTCCCGACGGAGGCGAGCGGCGGCGCGCGATCGCGGCGGCGCTGGCGCCGGGCGGCACGCTCGATCCCCTCGCCTCGCACGACGCACCCGACCCGGCAGCGATCGGCGCGGCGCAGGACACCCGCCTCGTCCACGTCCGGCTGCGCTCCGCCGATCCCGACGACCTCACCTTGCGCGAGGCGCGATGGCTGGCGTCCGCCGACCTGGTGACGCATCGTGCCGACGTGCCCGCCGCCATCCTCGATCGCGCCCGCGCCGACGCCGCCCGCCGCGCGACCGACGCCCCGCCCCTCGCCGGTGCCGACGGCCTGACCGTGGACGTCGCGTTCCCATGAGCGGCTTCGCCTGGCGCATCGACGGCAGCGGCGCGACGCAGGTGCCGGTGAAGGGGGCGCTGTCGTGCGGCGCGGACTTCGTCTGGGTGCACCTCAGCACCACGGCGGAGCACGCGCAGGCGTGGCTGCGCGACGAGGCCAGGGTCACGTCCATCGTCATCGACGCGCTGACGGCGGCAGAGACGCGCCCGCGCTGCGAGCGGATGGCGGACGGCGCCTTCGTCAACCTGCGCGGCCGGACCGAGGAGGAGCTGGACAGCTCCGACATGCTGGTCTCGATCCGCATCTGGGCGACGCGGGGCAAGGTGGTGTCGGTCACGCGCAAGCAGCTGGTCGCGCTGAAGACCGTGACGCAGGACGTGGAGCGCGGCGCCGTGCGCGACCCCGGCGACCTGATCGCGGCCTTCGCCGCCGCGATCACCGAGGATCTCGATCCCGTCGTCGCGGACCTCGGCGACTGGCTGGACGATTGCGAGCAGAAGCTGGACGTGGAGCGCATTTTCGCGCTGCGCCGCGGCGTCACGCGGGTGCGCGCGGAGGCGATCAACTACCGCCGCTTCCTCAGCCCGCAGCGCGCCGCGCTGGAGCGGCTGGCCGCGCTGCCGGGCGACTGGCTGGCCGACGACGACCGCGCGCACCTGGCCGCCGCCGCCGATCGCGCCGCGCGCATGGCGGAGGAGGTGGAGGCGATCCGCGAGCGCGCCGGGCTGATGCACGAGGAGCTGTCCGACCTGCGTGCCGAGCAGCTGGACCAGCGCAGCCTGCTGATCGCGATCGCGGCGATGGTGTTCCTGCCGCTCACCTTCATCACCGGACTCTACGGCATGAACGTGGAGGGGCTGTGGTTCGCCAAGGAGCCCTGGGCGTTCGATGCCATCGTCGTCCTGTGCGCGGTCATCGCGGCGGGGACGGTGCTGTTCTTCGCGCGCCGGCACTGGTGGCGCGGCTGACCGAGTGGACAAGCCTGCGGCGCGCGGTAGAGGAGGCGCGGCTCCAGGAGGACAGCATGGCCGATATCCGCCGCATCGACGACAACGTCTCCGTCGCGCCGCAGATCGCGGCGAGGGACCTGCCCGCGATCCGCGAAGCGGGCTTCGTCGCCATCGTCAACAACCGTCCCGATGCGGAAGAGGCGGGCCAGCCCGCGGGCGAGGACATCCGCGCCGCGGCGGAGGCCGCGGGCCTGTCCTACGTCGCGATTCCGGTGACGCAGGCCGGCTTCTCCCACCCGCAGGTGGACGCGATGGCGCAGGCGCTGCGCGACGCCGGAGGGCCCGTGCTGGCCTTTTGCCGCTCGGGTACCCGCTCGTGCAACCTCTACGCGCTGGCCGCGGCGAAGGCGGGCGCGGACGCCGACGCGCTGACCGCCCACGCGGCGGCGGCGGGATACGACCTCACCAACCTGCGTCCGCTGATGGACGCGGTGAAGCCGGGCGCGTGACGGCCGGGCTGATCGCGGCGCTGTGTGCGGTGACGGCGGCGCTGGCCGCCGCGCTGGTCGCGATCGTGCGGCTGCGCGGCGCGGCGCGGATGCTGCGCACGCCCGAGGAAGCGGCGCAGGCGGCGGAAGCCGCGATCCCCGGCCTCGCCGCGCGTGACGCGGTGGTGGGCGACGACGGGCGCGCGGGACTGGTGCTGGGCGACGACGGCCGCGTCGTCGTCGTGACCGCCGGGGGCCGTGCGGGCGCCGTTCCCTGGGCCGCGCTGCGCCAGACGTACGACGGCGTGGTGGTGGAAACGGGGACGCGGCGGCTGGGCGAGGTGATGCTGAAGGGCATCCACGCGCTGGACGTCCGCCGACTCGGCAACCCGGCGGTCGAGGGCTGAACCAGGGTCTAGCGCCACAGGATCAGCGCCGCCCCGCCAAGGATCGCGCAGACGGCGGCGGCCCGGCGTGGCGTCACCCGCTCGCCCAGGAACAGGAAGCCGATCAGCAGCGCCGTCACCATCCCCGTCTCGCGCAGCGCCGCCAGCGGCGCGGTGGGGCCGAGCGAGAAGGCGTAGAGCGCGGCCCCGTAGGTGACGATCGACAGCGCGCCGGCGATCGCGCTCGGCCGCCACTGCGCGCGCATGTCGGCGAAGACCTGCCCGCGGGAGAGAAGCGCGAACAGCGCCACCACCAGCGTTCCCATCAGCGCGAAGTCATAGACGATGTAGCTGGCGGCGGACGGCGCCGCACGCACGCCCATCGCGTCGACCACGGTGTAGCAGGCGGTGCACGTGCCGCTGAGCAGCGCCCAGCCGAGCGCCGCGGGATCGAGGTGGCGGCCGATCGCGAGGCCGACGATCCCGCCGCCGAGCAGCGCGATCCCCGCCACCTGCACCGGCGTCGCGTGCTCGCCCAGCCATCCGAGCGTCACCAGCGCGGTGATGAGCGGCGCGACCCCGCGCAGGACCGGATAGGCGGCGGAGAAGTCCGCGCGCTCGTAGGCGCGGACCAGCGCGACGAGGTAGACGCCGTGGATCGCCGCGCTGGCCGCCAGATAGGGCCATGCGCCCGCGGGCGCGGGCACCAGCAGCGTCGCGGGCAGCAGAAGGATCGCGCTGGTCCCGTCGGTCGCGGCGCGCGCCGCCATCTTGCTGCGGCCCGCCTTCACGATGGCGTTGACGACGGCGTGGAACGAACCCGACGCGACCATCAGCGCGGCGGCGAGCGTCCAGTCGCCGGCCGGGGCGCTCACAGCGGCAGCGCGGTGGTGAACTTGCGCCGCTTCTTCACGAAGCGCGTCTCGTAGCGGCGCACGACGGGATCGCTGCCCAGCATGGCGTCGGCGAAGGCGTTGAAGGCGTGCATGTCGGCGACGACGACCAGCAGCGCCAGGTCGGACGGACCGGTCACCTCCATCAGCGCCTGCACCTCCGGCGCGGCGCAAAGCCGGCGGAGCACGGCGTCCACCTCTGCCAGCGCGTGGCGGTCGAGCTGCACGTCGACCAGCGCGGACAGGAACGGCGCCACCCGGTCGGACACGATGGCGACGTCGGCGACGATCGTGCCGTCCTCGTGCAGGCGGCGCACGCGGCGCGTGATCGCACTGGGCGACAGCGGCACCTCCTGCGCCAGGTCGTCGGCGGTGCGCGCGGCATCGACCTGCAACAGCCGCAGCAGCGCGCGGTCGTGGCCGTCGAGTTCGCGCTTTTCCGGCATCCGTCCCCTGCCCCGCGCCCGCAGGAGGCGCCGCCGGCGCGATCTTTGCCTCCAATCGGCGGGTCGGCCAAGCGATAAGCGGGCCATGATGCGGGAAGGAGAACAACGATGCGCGCGATGGGGGCGTGGGGTGCGGCGGTGCTGGCGATGACGGCGGGCGCGGCGCAGGCGCAGCCGGCGGACGGCACCGCCACGGTCACCGCGGCGCGGGCGGCGATCGTCGCGCGCTACGTCCTTCCGGACGTGGCGGCGAAGCTGGACGCGGCACTGGCGGCGGGGCTGAAGCAGCGCCGCTACGCCGGGCTGACGGGCGAGGCGCTGGCGGCGCGGGTGAATGCGGACATGGCCGCGGTGACGCAGGACAAGCATCTGGGCGTGAGCTACGACCCGCGCGGCGCGGCGATGCTGGGCGAGCGCGGCCTGAGCGACGGGGCAGGAGACGGCGCCGAGGACGAGGCGATCCCGCCGGCGCTGGCACGGATGTTCACGCGGATGAACGGCGGCGCCCGCGCGATGGAGGTGCTGCCGGGCAACATCCGCTACCTTGCCTACGACGGTTTCGCCTGGGGCACGCCGGAGGCGGAGGCGGGACTGCGCACCGCGATGCAGTTCCTGAAGGGCGGCGACGCCTACATCATCGATATCAGCCGCAACGGCGGCGGTTCCCCCGGCGCGGTGGCGGCGATGGCGAGCTACTTCCTGCCCGCCGGCACGCCGCTGATGCGCTTCGAGATGCGTGGGCGCGCGGGCGAGGCGACGCGATCCCCCGCGGCGCCGTTCAGCCTGGCGGGCAAGCCGCTGTTCGTGCTGACCGGCGGCGCCAGCGCGTCCGCCGCGGAGGAGTTCGCGACCCACGTGAAGGCCTATGGCTTCGGCACGCTGGTGGGCGAGACGACCGCGGGCGCGGGGTTCCGCAACGATCTCGTGCCGCTGCCCGGCGGCTACGTGCTGAGCGTGTCGACCGGCCGCGCGGTCAGCCTGAAGACGGGCAGGGATTGGGAGCGCGTCGGCGTCGCGCCGACGATCGCGACCGGCGCCGCCGCCGCCCTGCCGCGCGCGAAGGCGGAGGCGATGGCCGCCGTCGCCGCCGCAGCCCCGGCGGAAGAGAAGGCGGAGGCGGCGCGCCTGCTGGCCTATTACCGCGCGCTCGCCACCCCGGTCGCGCCCGCACGCGCGATCGCGGCCTATGCCGGGCGATACGGCGAGCGCACGGTGACGGCCGCGGGCGACGCGCTGACGATCCGGCGCACCGGGCGGCCCGCCAGCCGGCTGGTCCCGGTCGCGGCGGACACCTTCGCCTATGACGGCGACCCGGCCGTGCAGGTGCGCTTCGTCGCCGAAGGCGGCCGGGTGACGGCGGCGGAGGTGATGCAGCGCGACGGATCGGTCAGCCGCGCCGCGCGCACCGACTGACCGCGCGCATCAGGTCACCAGCTTCCGCAACCCCGCCAGCGTGTCCGCCTCCGCCGCGGGCTTGTCGGTGCGGATGCGCACGATCCGCGGGAAGCGCATCGCGAGGCCGGACTTGTGCCGCTTCGATTCGTGGATCGAATCGAACGCGATCTCCAGCACCAGCGTCTTCTCCACCTCGCGCACCGGGCCGAAGCGGGCGAGCGTGTGCTGCCGCACGAAGCGATCGAGCTGCGCGATCTCCTGGTCGGTGATGCCCTGGTACGCCTTGCCGACCGGCAGCAGCTCGCCCTCTTCGGTCCAGCAGCCGAAGGTATAGTCGCTGTACCAGCTCGACCGGCGACCGTTGCCGCGCTGCGCGTACATCATGACGCAATCCGCGGTCAGCGGGTCGCGCTTCCACTTGTACCACAGGCCGGTGCGGCGACCGGCGACATAGGGGCTGTCGCGCCGCTTCAGCATCATCCCCTCGATCGCGGCGTCGCGGGCGCCGGCGCGGACGCCCTCCAGCGCGGTGAAGTCCGCCGCCTCGACCAGCTGCGACAGGTCGAAGCGCGAGGGATCGAGCCGCGGCACGAGCGCCTCCAGCCGCCGCCGCCGCTCCGTCCACGGCAAAGCGCGAAGATCCTCCGTGCCGTCGAACAGGATGTCGTAGAGGCGGACGAAGGCGGGCGCCTCGGCCAGCATCTTCGCCGAAACGACCTTGCGGCCGAGCCGCTGCTGCAAGGCGTTGAAGCTGGCCGCCCCGCCCCCCTCTTCCAGCGCGCCGCCCTGGAAGTCGCCGCGGACCATCAGCTCGCCGTCGAGGACGCCGGGCGTCGCGAAGGCCGAGGCGACGTCGGGGAAAGCGCGGGTGACGTCGTCGCCGGTACGGCTGTAGAGCCGCGTCTCGCCCACTCCCTGCGCATTGACCACGTGGACGATCTGGACGCGGATGCCGTCCCACTTCCACTCCGCGGCATAGTCGGCGAGGTCGACGCGCAGCTCCTCCAGCGGGTGCGCGAGCATGAACGGGCGGAACACCGGCACGTCGGCCGCGGTAGGCTGCGCTCCCATCCCCTCCGCCCAGGCGAACAGCGTGGGATAGGGCGGCTCCAGCCCGTGCCACACCTCCTCCACCGCCTCCACGTCCAGCGCGAAGGCGTCGGCCAGCGCCTGCTTGGCCAGCCGCGCGCTGACGCCGACGCGAAGCGCGCCCGTCGCCATCTTGAGCAGCGCGAACCGCTCCTCCGCGTCCAGCCGGTCCAGCATCGCGGCCAGCGCGGCGGGCGCGTCGGATCGGGAAAGGTGCATCAGCCGGTCGATCGCCTCCGCCACGGTCAGCGGCGGCTGCGCGACGGGCGGGTCCGGTTCGGGCCACAGCAGCGACACCGTCTCCGCCGTGTCGCCGACATAGTCGCGGCTCATCCGGAACAGGACGGGGTCGACCCGCTCCTCGATCAGCGCGCGGATCAGCGCGGGCTTGATCGCGGGCAGGTCAAGGTCGCCGGTCAGCGCCGCCATCGCCCAGCCGCGATCGGGATCGGGCGTGGCGCGCAGGTAGTCGCCGATCAGCTTCAGCTTCGCATTGCGCGACCGGGTGTAGATGAGCGAGTCGAGAAGCGCGGCGAAGGCGTGCATGGCACGGGCCAACGCGCGAGGGGCGCGGTGGGTGCCGCGCCGTGTTGATCCGCCACACGCTCCGGCACCCGTTCGAGCCGAGCGAACGGGCGGGAATGACTACAGCGCCGGCGCGACCTCGACGATGGCGTCCACCTCCACCGCCGCGCCCAGCGGCAGCGCGGCGACGCCCACTGCGGCGCGGGCGTGCTTCCCCGCATCGCCGAACAGTGCGACCATCAGGTCCGACGCGCCGTTCGCCACCTTGGGCTGGTCGGTGAAGTCGGCGGCGGAATTGACGAACACGCCCAACTTCACGACGCGCGACACGCGCTGAAGGTTGCCGAGGTGCGCCTTGATCTGCGCCACCAGCATCAGCGCGCAGCGCTGCGCCGCATCCTGCCCCTCGTCGATCGAGAAGCCGTCGCCGAGCCGGCCGGTGACGACCTTCCCGTCCCGGAACGGCAGCTGGCCGGAGATGTGGAGCAGCCCGCCCGCTTCCACCACGGGGACGTAGGAGGCGACGGGGGCGGCGGCCTGCGGCAGGGCGAGGCCTAGGTCGGCGAGCGCGCGATCGATACGGTCGGTCATGCGCCCGTCCTGCGCAGCCCGGCGCGCGCGGTCAAGCGCGGGCGTCGTGCTTAACGCGCGCTTCGTCACGTCGCGAAAGCGCGGGGTCAGCGGACGGCGCGATGCTGGCACCTGCAATCGATCGCGGCGCCAAGGGGCGGGGTTCCCCCACGCGCCGGCCAGGGGGTGTCCATGTCCTACGCGCGTTTCCTGCTGCCCGTCGCCCTCCTCGCCACGCCTGCCGCGGCGCAGGAGGCCCTTTCCGCGGACGGCGACGCGATGCCGCTGGCACCGGAGGGTGCCGCCGCCACCTTCGCCACGCCCGCGCGCGACGCCGCGGGCCGCTATGCCACGCCCAACCGCGACCTGTCCGCGCCCGAGGCGCTGTGGCACCTGCGCGTGGCGCTGAACGTCGCCGCGCTGGGCTGCCGCGATGCGGACGAGTCCGCCACGGTCGCGTCGTACAACGCATTGCTGGCGCGCGGGCGCGACGCGCTGGCGACGGCGCAGGGCGGGATGGCGATCGTCTATCGCCAGCGCCACGGCACCGCGGCACAGGCGCGGCAGGACGACGCGATGACGCGGCTCTACAATTTCTTCGCGCAGCCCACCGGCCACGCCGGCTTCTGCACCACGGCCAAGGCGGTGCTGGCGGAAACCGCGATGCTGGAGCCCGCCGCGCTCGGCGACTATGCCATCACCGCGCTGCCGCGGCTGGAGGCGCCGTTCCTCGCCTTCTTCGCGGCATGGGACCGGTATCGCGACCAGCTGGCGGGATGGCAGGCGCGCCATGCCGCTCCGGTTCTCGCGACCGCGGCGGCGGTACCGGTCGCGCCGGCGGAGCCGACGCAGGCGGTGACGGTGGTGCTGACCGCCGCCGCGCTGGAGGCGATCCGCGCCGGCGACGTGCCGGGCGTGACGCTCGCGCCCGTCACCGTTCCGGCAACGCCCGCGGCGGTGCAGGTCGCCAGCGTGCGCTGAGCCTCAGCCGCGCGGTCGCGTCCACAAGGCGGGATCGCGCGGCGTCTCGGCGATGGCGCCGCGCCGCGCCGCCTGCGTCGCCGCGCGCGCGATCCAGGCGAGCTTCGCCGCCTTCGACGTGGTGACGCGGTGGTCCCAGGCGTGGGCGCCCCGCGCCGCCACCTGGCGCGCGATGTCGCCGTAGATGCCCGCCGCCGCCAGCACCGCCCAGGCGGAGCGCCGGTCCAGCCGCTTCGCCCCCACCCGCGCGCTCGCCTCGTGCAGCGCGGCGCGCGCGGCGAGGCGGCGGGCGAGCACCACCAGACGGTCGCGGAACGGCGGCTTCATGTGCTGGCCCGGCGGCACGTCCATCTCCGCCAGCCACTCGTGCGGCAGGTAGCAGCGGCCGACGCGGTCGTCCTCCTCCACGTCGCGCGCGATGTTGGCGAGCTGGAAGGCGAGGCCCAGGTCGCAGGCGCGGTCCAGCGTGTCCTCGTCCTCCGCCGGCACGCCCATCACGATCGCCATCATGCAGCCGACCGCCCCGGCGACGTGGTAGCAGTAGCGGTAGAGGTCCGCCTCGCTGCGCGGCTGCCACTCCTGCGCGTCGAGGCGGAAGCCGTCGATCAGGTCGATCGCGAAGCGCGGCGGCAGCGCGCATTCCGCGGCGACCACGCCCAGCGCGTCGAACGCCGGATCGCCCGTGGTCCGCCCCGCCAGCGCCGCCAGCGTCAGCGCCCGCGCCTCCTCCACCCGCGCCATCGGATCGGCGACGCGCGTCATGCCGTGGCCGTGGTCCTGCCCGTCGACCATGTCGTCGCAGCGCCGACACCAGGCGTAGAGCAGCCAGGCCCGCTCGCGCACGTCGGGTGCGAACAGCGTGGAGGCGGCGGCGAAGCTCTTCGATCCCTTCGCGATCGATTCGTGCGCGGCGGCGACGAGGTCGGCGCGGGTCATGTCGGTTCACGCGAAGGCGCGAGGACGCGAAGAAGGAAGATGTTCGCGCGGAGGCGCGGAGACGCAGGGAGCGTGCGCGAGTGACGTCCCGGCCGCGCGAGCGGCCAGGATCGCGATCGTTGCGACGCAGGTTTCAGCTCTCGCTGGCGCGAGTCGAAAGCCGTCCGGACGCCCTCTCTGCGCCTCTGCGCCTCTGCGCGGAAACCCCCTTCTTCGCGCCTTCGCGTCGTTGCGCGAATCACAGGTCCGACGCCGCCATCCTGACGATCGGCTGCGTCGGCACGTGCGCCGCCATGCGGTCGAGCAGCGCGTCCAGCGTCGCGCCGACGATCAGCAGGTCGTGGTGCTGCGGGCGCAGGAAGCCGACATCGGCCATCTTCGCCCAGAAGGCGACGAGGTCGTCGTAATAGCCAAAGGCGTTGAGCAGCCCGACGGGGTCGGCGTGGTAGCCCAGCTGCGCCCAGGACAGCGCCTCCCACAATTCGTCCATCGTGCCGGTGCCGCCCGGGATCGTCACGAAGCCGTCGGCGAGGTCGGTGAACGCCTTCTTGCGCTCGTGCATCCCCGGCACGACGTGCAGTTCGGTGAGGCCGCGGTGCGCGACCTCCGCATCGACCAGCGCCTGCGGTATCACGCCGATCACCTCGCCCCCGGCGGCGAGCGCGCTGTCGGCGATCGCTCCCATCAGGCCCAGCCGCCCGCCACCGTAGACGACGCCGATGCCGCGCTGCGCGAGGCCGGCGCCGACGTCGCGGGCGAGATCGAGATAGGCGGGATCGGCGGGGGTGGCGGAGCCGCAATAGACAGCGAGGCGCTTCATGCCCCCGGCGCTAGGCGATGCGGCGGAGAGGAACAAGCGGCGCTGGAGTTCGGGATCGCAAGCGTCAGGGCTTCGCCGTCACGCGGATCACCGCGTCGGGCGCGTCGTGGAGCTTGAGGTACAGCGTGTCGCCGCTCGGCGCCGGCACCTCCAGCTTCGTCTCGACATAGCCCGGCGGCACCGGCTTCGCGCCGGCGAAGTCGGCGGCGGGCGCGACGGCGGCGATCAGGAACAGCCGCTCGCCCGCCAGCGTGCAGGCGCCCTTCCTGCCGCACGACAGCGCCTCGATCGCGGGCAGCCGCACCACGTCGGCGACGGGCAACCACTCGCCCGCCACGCCGTCGATCACCAGCCGCGCGCGGATCGGCCCGGTGCCGCCCGCGCCCAGCGCCGCCTGAGGGGTGAGCGTGGCAACCGCGATATCGTCGCCGACGATTTGAAGATTGCCCGCGGCGGCGGTCAGCGTGGCGGTCGCGCCGCCGTCGTTCGCCGCCACCTCCACCTTGTCGGCGGCATCGAGCCGGGCGTTGGCGGCACGCAGCGAGAAGGTGATGCGCCCGCCCATCGGCAGCATCGTCTCCGGCAGGTGCAGCGCCACCTTGCCGCCCGCCGCCGGCGCCTCGACGTTGCGGCTGACCAGCGCCACTTTGGGCCGCGGCGGGACGACGGCGACCGCCACGTTCGCGCCGCGCCCGTCGCGCAGCCGCACCTTGCCCGCCAGCTCCGCCCCCGCCTCCAGCGCTGCGGTGGCGGCGGGGTCGATCTCCTTCGCGTCGCCCGCGGGCTTCAGCGTCATCGTCAGCCGGTCCGAATCGTCGCGCCGGGCGAGCGCGCCGGGCGCGAAGCGGAGCCCCGCCACGGTCAGCTCGGTCACCTGGTCGAGCCGCGCGCCGGCCAGCTCGCCGCTGGTCTCGCCGACGTGGAGGGTGAAGCTCTCCAGCCGGCTCGCCTCCGTCCGCGCGACCAGCGGCAGCGTGGCGGGAGCCCCGCCGAACGGCGTCACCACCAGCGCCAGGTCGCCGGGCTTCGCGCGGGCGAGCGGCAGCGTGGCGGCGATCTCGTCGCTGCCCGCGGCCTTGAACGCCACCGGCCGCACCGCGCCCGCGGCGTCGCGCAGGCCGATCTGGTCGACGCAGGTCGCCGCCCCGCCGGTCAGCGTCAGCGGGTGGTCGCGCCCGACGATCACGTTGTTGTCGGGCCGCGGCGTCCATGCCTCGGCCGCGCCGTTCTGGAGCGCGAAGCGCGGCCCGCTGAACCGGTCGAAGCCCCACGCACCGGTCAGCACCGCCTGCTGGATCGCGGCGGTGCCGATCGCGCCCGCCGCGCTCGCCGTCAGCACCAGCCCGCCGCGCTCCGCATCGGCCACCAGCGGCAGATCCAGCGCCTTGCCCTCGGCGGTGACGACGTGAAGCTTCAGGTCGCGCGCGAAACCTGTCGCGAACAGCAGCGGGGCGTCCTCCATCGCCAGCACCAAGTCGGGCCGCGTCAGGCACGCCATGTCGCCTTTCGCGCGCACCCCCGGCGTCCGCTCCCCGCCGATCGGCGGCAGCGGGACGACCAGCACCGACTTGGGGTTCTGAAAGGAAGGCGCGGTGTTCAGCTGCAGCTTCAGCCGGTCGCCCGCACCGACGCCCAGCGCCGGGATATACTGGTAGTTCGCCGTGCGGAACGCGCCGAACAGCCGCGCGATGTCGCGCGCCAGCCCGATATACGGGCTGTAGAAACCCGCCCCGCCCTCGCGCGTCGCCGCGATCGAGTAGGCGACCTGCGTCGGCGTGCCCGTCAGCGTGTCCGCGAGCGAAGTGGTGCCGCCCGTCTGCAGCACCAGCGCCTCGCGGTTCTGCGTCAGGCACGCCGCCTGGAGCGCGCGCGGGCGGGCCAGGCAGTCGGTGTTGAGCCGGATCGCCAGCGCCCCCGCCAGCCGGGGCGAGACCGCGGCCAGCCGCTCGGGCGCGGATTCCTCGATCCGCGCCACGCCGCCGACGAACGTCTCCAGCCGCGCGCGATCGAGCGACGCCTGAAACAGGTCCTGCGAGGCGCGCACGAACACGCCGGGCTTGTTGCGCACCGCGTCGATCAGCGCGTCCTTGCCGCCGCCGGTATCGGGCGCGAGGAAGGCGATCGCCTGGGTCGCGCCCTTGGGCACCGCCAGCGACAGGCGCGCCTTCTTCGGCTTCCACGTCTCGGCGACGGCGAACCAGTTCTTCGGCGGCGGGTTGGTCGCGCCGCGCAGGAAGCCGAGGACGAGGAGGTAGTGCGCCGACTGGTCCGCCGGCAGGTCCGCCGCCAGTGTCAGCCGGTCGCCTTCCGCCAGTGCGGGCACCTGCGCGATCGGCAGGGTGGTGCCGCCGCGCTCCACCGTCATCACCAGCGCGGGGCCGGCGAGGTCGAACGTGCCCTGCGCCGCCGCGGGCGCGGCGAGAAGAACGGCGAGGGGGGCGAGGAAGCGAAGGAGCCGGCGCATCGTCGCCGCGTATAGAACAGCCCGCCGCGCCGATGCCACCTCGGTTCCTTCATACCGTTAACGCGGCCTCAACCGCGACCGGGCACAGCACCGGTTCCGCGCGGGGGAAAGGATGGATCGGTGACGCCAGCACGCGCAGCCCGCCGCGACACCCTGGCCGCGTTGCTGCTCGCCGCGGTCCTGGGGCTCGCCTGGACCGCGCGCGACTGGAACGCGCTCTCGGCGCTGCGCCTGCCCGACACCGACGACGCCGTCCGCCTGCAACAGGTCCGCGACTGGCTGCACGGGCAAGGCTTCGCCGACGTGGCGCAGCATCGGCTGGGGCTGGGGCTGGGGCTGGGCCGCGGGCTGGAGATGCACTGGTCGCGGCTCGCCGACCTGCTTGCGGCCGCGCTGATCCTGGCGGCGACGCCGCTTCTGGGCGCGCCCGCGGCGACGATCCTGGCGGTGGTGCTGGCGCCGCTGCTGCTGTTCGCCGCGGCACTGGTGCTGGTCGCCTCCATCGCGCGGGCGCTGCGTGTCGACGGCGCGACCGCCGCCATCGTCGCCGCGCTCGGCTATCCGGCGACGACGCTGTTCGTGCCCGGACGGATCGATCACCACGGATTGCAGATGGTGCTGCTGCTGGTGCTGGTGCGCGCGGCGGTCGCGACCGGGGCCGAGTGGCGCTGGGGCCTCGCCGGGGGCCTGGCGAGCGCCGCCGCGCTGGCGGTGGGGATCGAGACCGCGCCGCTGCTCGCCATCGGCGCGGCGGCGATCGCGCTGGGCTGGGTGATCGACGGGACGGCGGCGCGACCGCGGCTGGCGGGGTACGCGGCGGGGCTGTCCGCCGGGCTGCTGCTGGCGGCGGGGGCGCTGCGGACGGGCGGCTGGACCTATCCCGCCTGCGACGGCTTCACGCGGGAGATGTGGCGCGGGGCGCAGGTGGCGGCGGCGGTACCGCTGCTGCTCGCGCTGCTCGACCGCCCGCTCGCCACCGCGCGCCGGCGCGCCGCGGCGGCGGCGGCCGCCGCACTGGCGGCGGGGGTGGTCGCGGCGCTTGTCTCACCCGACTGCCTTCGCCCCTACGGCCGGGTCGATCCGCTGCTTGCCCGCGTGTGGCTGGCGCAGGTGGCGGAGGCGCAGCCGCTGCTCCAGGCGAGTGCGGCGGACGCGATCGGCTATGCCGGCGTCCTGCTCGCGGGGCTCCTCGCCGCGGCGATACTGGCCTGGCGGCGGCGGCGGGCGCCGTGGTGGACGATGGTCGCGCTGCTGGCGACCGCGCTGGCGCTGACGCTGGTCCAGCTGCGTGGTGCCTATGCCGGCGCGCTGCTCGCCGCCCCGGCCCTCGCCGCGGCGATCGCGGCGGCGCGACGGCGCGGGGCGGCGCCGACGGCGGCCGCGTGGCTGCTGTCCGCGGGGCTGGCCTATGCCCTGGCGGGACGGCTGGTCGAGCGATCCGGCGCGCCGTCCTCGGCAGCAACCGGCTGCGATGCGGCGAGCGCGCGGGCGGCGGCGGGGCTCCCGCCGGGCGTGCTGATCGCGCCGGTGGACGTCGGCGCGCGCGCGCTGCTCGACACGCCGCACCGCGTCCTCGCCGCGCCCTATCACCGCAACGGCGCGGGCAACCTGCTGGCCCTGCGCGTCTTCCACGCACCGGCGGCGCGCGCGCCGGATCTCACCGCGCTGCCGGCGCCCGTCTACGTCCTGTGGTGCGGCACGCCGCGTGCCGCGCTGGGCAGCGCGGTGGCGCCGGGATCGCTGGCGGCGGCGCTGGCGCGCGGGGCGCCGCCATCGTGGCTGGTGCCCGTGGCGCGCGGCGACGCCGCCGTCTATCGATTAGACCGCCTCGCCGCCGACCGGCACAATCGCTTGCGAACACGGCCCGTTCGCCCGTAGGGGCGGGCGCCATGCAGGGGGCGAGCGAGCCGATCCATTGGTGGCAGACACGCTGGTTCGTGGCACTCGCCACGCTGATCGCCTGCGTGCCACTGCTGTACCCCGACATCGCGCCGATCGTCGACCTGCCGGGGCACATGGGTCGCTATCGCGTGCAGCTGGATCGCGGCGCGCATCCGTGGCTGGCCGACTGGTACAAGTTCGAATGGTCGCTGATCGGCAATCTGGGCGTCGACCTGCTGATCGAGCCGCTGGCGCCGCTGATCGGGCTGGAACCCGCGGTGAAGCTGATCGTGACGGCGATTCCGGCGCTCACCGTGGCCGGGCTGCTGCTGATCGCGCGGGAGGTGCATGGCCGCGTGCCGCCAACCGCGTTGTTCGCGCTGCCGCTCGCCTACGGCTACCCGTTCCAGTTCGGCTTCGTCAATTTCGCGCTGTCGATGGCGCTCGCGCTGTGCCTGTTCGCGCTGTGGCTGCGCATGGCGCGGCGCGGCGCGATCGTGGCGCGGGCGATCGTCTTCGTGCCGCTGTCCTGCCTGTTGTGGGTCGTCCACACCTTCGGCTGGGGGGTGCTGGGCGTGCTCGCCTTCTCCGCGGAGATGATCCGGCAGCACGACCGGCGCAAGACGCGCGAGAGCGGGCACTGGATCGAGAGCTGGGTGCGCGCGGGCCTGGGCTGCGTGCCGCTGGCGCTGCCGATGGTGCTGATGGTCGCGTGGCGCAGCGGCGCGGACGTGACGGGGCAGACCGCCGACTTCTTCTACTGGCGCACGAAGATCGCCTGGGTGCTGATGGCGCTGCGCGACCGCTGGCTGTGGTTCGACGTCGCCAGCATGGCGGTGATCTACCTCGTCCTGTTCAAGGCGGCGCGTGACCCGCGGATCGCCTATTCGCGCCACCTCGGCCTCTCCGCGTTGTTCATCCTGGCCGTCTACATCCTGCTGCCGCGGATCGTCTTCGGCTCGGCCTATGCCGACATGCGGCTGGCGCCGTTCCTGCTCGCCTTCGCGATCATCGCGATCCGCCCGCGGATGGGCGCGACGATCCGCCACGCCGCCATCTGGGCGACGCTGGGGCTCGCCTTCTTCCTCGTCCGCATCGGCGCGCAGACCGTCAGCTACGCGCGCTTCGACCGGGACTACAAGGTCGAGCTGGCCGCGCTGGACCACGTGCCGGTCGGCGCGCGGCTGCTCAGCTTCGTCGGGCACAATTGCCGCAACACCTGGAAGATGTCGCGGCTGGAGCACCTGCCCGCGCTCGCGCTGGAGCGGCGACTGGCCTATACCGACGACCAATGGTCGATGGCGGGCGGGCAGCTGCTGACGACCCGCTACGAGGCGGCGGGCGGGTTCGCGCACGATCCGACGCAGTTGGTGACGCCGGGGCGCTGCCGCGGCGAGTGGTGGCGCCCGGTGAACTACGCGCTGGCCCGCTTCCCGCGCGCGGCGTTCGACTATGTCTGGTTGATCCGCCCGCCGCGCTTCGACCCGCGCTTCATGCCGGACCTGACGCTCGTCTGGCGGTCGCCGTACAGCAACAGCGCGCTGTACCGCGTCGATCGCTCGATCGCGCCGCCGGTCGCCACCGACGAGCAACTGGGGATCCCGCGCTACATCGTCGAGTTCATGAGACGCCGGCGCGAGGCGCTGATCCGCAGCGGGGCGATCGGGCGGTAGCGGATCACGCCGCCGCCCTCCCTTATGCCGCCGCCAGCGCCTCGTCGCGCTCCTGTGCCTGGCGCTGCCACATCTCCGCGTAGACCCCGCCCGCCGCCAGCAGCTCGGCGTGGCGGCCCTGCTCCACCACCTGCCCCGCCTCCAGCACCACGATGCGGTCGGCGTGGACGATGGTCGACAGGCGGTGCGCGATGACGATCGTGGTGCGGCCGCGCTCGATCGCCTCCAGCGTCTGCATGATTTCGCCCTCGGTCCGGCTGTCCAGCGCGCTGGTCGCCTCGTCCAGGATCAGCACCGGCGGATCCTTCAGCAGCGTGCGCGCGATCGCGACGCGCTGCTTCTCGCCGCCCGACAGCTTCAGCCCGCGCTCGCCGACGCGGGTGGCGTAGCGATCCGGCTGGCGCTCGATGAACGGCGCGATCGCCGCGCCGCGCGCCGCCGCCTCGATCTCCGCCTCGCTCGCGTCCTCGCGGCCATAGGCGATGTTGTAGCCGATGGTGTCGTTGAACAGCACGGTGTCCTGCGGCACGATGCCGATCGCGGCACGCAGGCTGTCCTGCGTCACCTGCGCGATGTCCTGTCCGTCGATCGTGATCCGGCCCGCGTCCAGGTCGTAGAAGCGGTACATCAACCGCGCGAGCGTCGACTTCCCCGCGCCCGACGGCCCCACCACCGCCAGCGTCGTGCCCGCCGGCACGTCCAGATCGATGCCCTTCAGGATGGTGGCGTCGTCGTAGCCGAAGACGACCTTCTCGAACCGCACGTGCCCGCGCACCACCGCCAGCGGGCGGGCGCCGGGCACGTCGACCACCTCGCTGGGCGTGTCGATCAGGTCGAACATCGATCCCATGTCGATCACGCCCTGGCGGATCGTGCGATAGACCATGCCGAGGAGATCGAGCGGCCGGAACAATTGCGCCAGCAGCGTGGACACCAGCACCACATTGCCCGCGGTGAACCGCCCCTGGCTCCATCCCCAGGCGACATAGGCCATGCCGGCGCCCATCATCAGATTGGTGATCGCCGCCTGGCCGATGTTGAGCCAGGCGAGGCTGTTCTCGCTCTTCACCGCGGCATCGGCATAGGCGCGCACCGCGCGGTCGTAACGCTGCGCCTCGCGCTCCTCCGCGCCGAAATACTTCACCGTCTCGAAGTTGAGCAGCGAATCGACCGCGTGCGCCACCGCTCCGGTGTCGAGATCGTTCATCCGCTCGCGCAACGACGCGCGCCAGTCGGTGACGGCGCGGGTGAACCAGATGTACACGGCGACCATCGCCACCGTGGCGGCGACCAGCGGCCAGCCGAACTTCACGTAGAAGATGCCGAGCACCAGCGTCAGCTCCAGCACCGTCGGCGCGATGTTGAAGAGGAGGAAGTAGAGCATCGTGTCGATGCTCTTCGTCCCGCGCTCGATCACCTTCGTCACCGCGCCGGTGCGGCGTTCCAGGTGGAAGCGCAGCGACAGGCGGTGGAGGTGGCGGAACACGCGCGCGGCCAGCCGCCGCGTCGCCTCCTGCCCCACCCGCTCGAACACGGTATTGCGCAGGTTGTCGAACAGCGTCGATCCGAAGCGGGCGGCGGCATAGCCGACGACGAGCAGCACGATCAGCGACACCGGCGTCGTCGGCACCGCCATGCCGTCCACCGCCGCCTGCAGCGCGAACGGCGCGCCGTAGACCTGCACCAGCTTCGAGCAGACGACGAGCGCCATCGCGCCCGCCACGCGCGCGCGCATCCCCGGCGCGTCGCTCGGCCACAGATCGGGCAGGAAGCGGCGGAGCGTCGGCCACAGCGGGCGGTCGACGGTGGAAGCGGGGCGTTGAGGCGGCATGGACCGCTTTTAGGTCGGGGCGCGGGCGGCGGGCGTCAAGTATCCTCCCCGCTAGCGGGGAGGATAGGATCAGTTGCCCGCCGTCGTCCCCAGCCCTTCCACGTTGCCCGCGCCCGCCTTCACCTGCGCGGTCGATCCCTGCAGCGCGGTGCCGATCGGTTCGGCGCGGCCGCCCAGGCACTTGGCCAGGAAGTTCTCCGCCACCGCGTTGAAGGCGATGGCGTTTACCGGGCGGGCGAAGCCGTGCCCCTCGTCGGGAAACACGACGTAGGTGACGGGGATGTTCTTGGCCTGCATCGCGGCGACGATCTGGTCGCTCTCCGCCACGTTGACGCGCGGATCGTTGGCGCCCTGGCCGATCAGCAGCGGCTTCCTGATCCGGTCGGCGTACGTCAGCGGGCTGCGTTCCTTCAGCAGCGCCTTGCCCGCCGCGGTCGTGGGATCGCCCATGCGGCGGTACATCTGCTGCTTGCCCGCTTCCCAATAGGGCGGGATCGTCGCCAGCAGCGTGTTGAGGTTCGACGGGCCGACGATGTCGACGCCGCAGGCGAAGGCGTCGGGCGTCATCGTCACGCCGGCGAGCGTGGCGTAACCGCCGTAGCTGCCGCCGCCGATCGCGACCTTGTCCTTGCGTGTCACGCCGCGCTTCACGGCCCACTCGACCGCGTCGATCAGGTCGTCGTGCATCTTGCGGCCCCATTGCAGGTCGCCGGCGGACACGAACTTCTTTCCGAACCCGGTGGAGGCGCGGTAATTGACGCTCAGCACCGCGTAGCCGCGATTGGCGAACCATTGATGGTAGCCGTTGTAGCCGTAATTGTCGCGGCCCCACGGCCCGCCGTGCACCCACAGCACCATCGGCACCGGGCGGTCCGCGGTGCCGTCGCCGTTGGCATCGGCACCCTTGGGCAGCGTCAGGTAGCTGACCATCGTCAACCCGTCGCGCGTCGGGATCTCGACCGGGAACATCGGCACCAGCGGCGCGCCGACCAGCTCGGGCCGGCTGACGTACAGCTCCTTGAGCGTCTTCGCCTTGCGATCGTAGAGGTACGTCGCCGACGGCGTGGACACGCCGTCGAAGGTGACGAGCCACTTGTCGTCCGCGTCCGTACGCGTGCCGACGAAGAACTGCCCCTTGTTCTGCGCCTTCAGGAAGGCGAGGTCGGCGGCGATCGCGCCGCCGACCGGCACGTACTCGTTCTTCAGGTAGTTGACGCCATAGGCCTCCACCTGCCCGGTCCTCGGGTTGAACAGGCCGCCGCCGATATCGGCCTTCGCGTCCTGCCCGACGATCGTCGTCCGCCCGCTCGCGACGTCCTGCGCCACCAGCGCGGCGGTGTCGCGCCCGCGCGAATCCGCCCAGTAGAGCGTGCGGCCGTCGGTGGTGAAGCCGAGCGGCGTGGTGTTGCCCGCATCCTCGTAGGTGACGGTGGCGAAAGGCGTCGCCTCCACCGTCGTGCCGTTCACGCGGAAATAGTCGGTGCCGCCGTCGTCGCGCGCCTTCTCCGCCAGCCGCACCTTCAGCGCGTCGTCGGCGACGAAGCCGGCGTAGCCCGTGTTCTCGAACACCTTGGTCAGCGCGCCGGCCGACAGGTTCAGCTCGTACACGTCGTGCCAGCGCGGATCGCGGTTGTTGATGCCGACGAGGATGCGGTCCTTGATCGTCTGCGACGCGCCGATCACCATCGCGCGCGTCTTCTCGAACGGGGTCAGCGTCTTCTGCGCCGCAGTCGCCACGTCGACGCCGTAGAGCAGGAAGTTCTCGTCTCCGCCGTGATCGTTGACGAACAGCACCTGCTTCGAATCGGGCGACCAGAAGGTCTGCCGGATCGGGCGCGTCTTCTCCGCGGTCAGCGGCCTCGCGGCGGCGGGATCGTTCGCCGGCGCGACGTAGATGTTCATCACGCCGTCGCGCGGCGCGATGAAGCTGATCCACCGGCCGTCGGGCGACAGCTGGCCACCGACCTTGCTCGGGTTGCCGAACAGCTTCGCGCGCTCGATCAGCGGCACGTCCTGCGCCGTGGCGGACCCGGCCGCCGCCGCCAGTCCCGCCGCCAACACCGTCTTCAAGATGGTCACGCCTCGTCTCTCCTGCCGCGTATTAGTGGACTATGGCACTTGGTTACAAAGAGCGAAAGGCGGAACCGTCGTCGCGATTTACCCGTTTTCGGCGGCGAGGAGGCAGGGAATGGAACCGGTCTTTTTCGTACTCGCAATCATGGGCTGCGGCGATGCGGCGACCTCCTGCGCGGAGGCTCGGGTGGAGCCGGCGCGGTTTGCCACGATGCGGCAATGCCAGGCGGCAATGCCCGCGGCGCTGATGCGCAACACGGACCTGTCCTACCCCGTCGTCAGTGCGGCTTGCCGTGGCGGCGTGACGCGCGTCGCGGCGCGGAATCCGAAGCCGCGCGTCTGATCCAGGGCGCTCCCGCGGAAGCGGGAGCCTGGAGCCGCAAACGCGCCGCTTGCTCCCTTGGGCTCCCGCCTGCGCGGGAGCACGAAGGGGGATCAATCGGCTCCCTTGGGTCCGCGCGGCGTCAACTGGCCCGGCGCGATGAAGCCGAGCGGCTGGATCGCGTTCACCTCCTGCTTCAGCCGCGCCGCCATCTGCTCGTACTCGCGCTCCACCTCCGGCGTCACGCTGGCGCGGCTGTCGTCGAGCGCGCGCTCGAAATGCGCCTGCGTCACCTCGCGCGTGTCGAGCGATTCGCGAAGCGCGAACAGGCCGGCGCGGCGCACCACGTCCTCCAGGTCCGCGCCGGTGAACCGCTCGGTCCGGCGCGCCACCGCGTCCAGGTCGACGTCGTCGGCCAGCGGCATCTTCTGCGTCTGTATGGCCAGGATGCGCCGCCGGCCTTCGGCACTCGGCACGCCGACGTAGACCAACTCGTCGAACCGACCCGGCCGCAGCAGCGCCGGATCGACCAGATTGGGGCGGTTGGTGGCGCCGATGACGACCACCGACTGCAATTCCTCCAGCCCGTCCATCTCGGCGAGGATGGTATTCACCACCCGCTCGGTCACCTGCGGCTCGCCCAGGCCACCGCCGCGCGCGGGCACGAGGCTGTCGAGCTCGTCGATGAAGATGACGGTCGGCGCCACCTGACGCGCGCGCTGGAACAGCCGGGCGATCTGCTGCTCGCTCTCGCCATACCATTTCGACAGCAGGTCGCTCGACTTGGTAGCGATGAAGTTCGCCTCCGCCTCGCGCGCCACCGCCTTCGCCAGCAGCGTCTTGCCGGTGCCGGGCGGACCGTACAGCAGAAAGCCCTTGGCCGGACGGATACCCAGCCGCCGGAAGGCGTCGGGATCCTTCAGCGGCAGTTCGACGCCCTCCTTCAGCCGAACCTGCGCGTCGTCCAGCCCGCCGACGTCGCTCCACTTCGTCGTCGGCGCCTGCACCATCACCTCGCGCATCGCGCTCGGCTGGACGCGCTTCAGCGCCTCCATGAAATCCTCGCGCGTCACCGCCAGAGTGTCGAGCACGTCCGCCGGGATCGTGCGATCCTCCAGGTTCAGCTTCGGCATCATTCGCCGCACGGTCTCGATCGCCGCCTCGCGGGTCAGCGCGGCGAGATCGGCGCCGACGAAGCCGAAGGTGGTGCGTGCCAGTTCGCCGAGGTCCACCTTCTCGCCCAGCGGCATGCCGCGGGTGTGGATGCCCAGGATCTCGCGCCGCCCGCGCTCGTCCGGCACGCCGACGATGATCTCGCGGTCGAACCGGCCGGGGCGGCGCAGCGCCTCGTCGATCGCCTCGGGCCGGTTGGTCGCGGCGATCACGACCAGGTTGGCTCGCGCCTCCAGCCCGTCCATCAGCGTCAGCAGCTGCGCCACCAACCGCTTCTCCGCCTCGCCCGACACCTGACCGCGCTTGGGCGCAATCGAATCGATCTCGTCGATGAACACGATCGAGGGCGCGGCCTTGGTCGCTTCCTCGAACACCTGGCGCAGCCGCTGCTCCGATTCGCCATAGGCCGAGCCCATGATCTCGGGCCCGTTGATGAGGAAGAACTGCGCGTCGCTCTCGTTCGCCACCGCGCGCGCCAGCCGCGTCTTGCCGGTGCCGGGCGGACCGTGGAGCAGCACGCCCTTGGGCGGGTCAACACCCAGCCGCTGGAACAGCTCGGGATAGCGCAGCGGCAGCTCCACCATCTCGCGCAGCTGGTCGATCGTCGCCGCCATGCCGCCGATGTCGTCGTAGGTGACGTCCGCGCGCCGGGCCGCATCCGGTTCCTCGTACTCGGCGCGCAATTCGACGTCAGTGTTCTCGTCGATGTGGACGATGCCCTTGGGACTGGCGGAGACGACGGTCAGCCGGATCTCCTGCAAGGCATAGGCGGGCGCGTTCACGTAGCGCTCCATGCCGGGCGGCATGTTCTGCACGCGCTGGTGCCCGGCGGTGGCCACCACGTCGCCCTGGCACAAGGGCCGGTTGAAGAAGGTGCGCTTCAGCGCGTTGGTCGATCCCTGCAGCCGCAGGTTCTGCTGCGCTGGCGCGAAGACGACGCGGGTCGCCGCCTTCGATTCGCCACGGCGCAGTTCGACGAAGTCGCCCGAGCCGACGCCGGCGTTGACGCGCTGCAGCCCGTCCAGCCGCACGATCTCCAGGCCCTCATCCTCGGCATAGGGGCCGACCGCGCGGGCAGGCGTCGTCTTCTTGCCGACGATCTCCACCACGTCGCCGTCGCCGAGGCCCAGCCGCGCCATCACAGCGCGGGGCAGGTGCGCGATGCCGCGCCCGCTGTCCTCCGGCCGCGCGTTCGCCACCTGGATCCGCGTGATCCGATCCTCGCCGTCCGCCATTGTCGCTCCTGATCGATTCCAACGCCTTGGCCGAACGCCACGAGCGCGGAGGGGGTGGAGCGCAGGAGATGGGGGCGCGGTTCCCGATTGCCAGCGATCGCGACCCACGGCAGGAAACGCACACGAAAAAAGGGCCAGCCTCGAAAGGCCGGCCCATGAAAGTTTTTAGGAGAGGATGCCTGAAAGGCCTGCTCTATGTGCGGTGCGGCACGTCTTTGTGCAAGTGCGAAAAGCGTGATTTGCGGATGCATATCCTGCACTTGTTAGCGGTAGCACCCTTGCGCCCGGCGTCCCGCGCGTCATGATGCGCTGCACCATGGCACGGACCGCCCGATCATGCGCCGCCTTCCCCCGCTGACCGCCATCGAGGCGTTCGTCGCGGTCGCGCGCCTGGGCTCGATCAAGGCCGCGGCGCAGGAACTGGCGCTGTCCGCCCCCGCGCTCAGCCGCCGGATACAGACGCTGGAGCGGTTCCTGTCGCGCCCGCTGTTCGACCGCCGCCACCAGGCGATGGCCTTGAACGCGGACGGGGAGCGGCTGCTGGCCGCCATCGCGCCCGCGATCGACAGCCTGTCCGACGCGGTGGAGACGATGACCACGGACGGCGAGGTGCTGCGGCTGCGGCTGGGCGTGCTGCCGCTGTTCGCGTCGCAGCGGCTGTTCCCCCGGCTGGCGCAGCTACGCGCGCAGCATCCCGAACTGCACCTCGATATCGACACCGCGGGCAACGCCATCGCCCGCCTGGGCGAGGGGCTGGACGCCGTGATCGTGCTGGCGCGCGAGATCGACCCGCTGCTCCACGCCGAGCGGCTGGACCGCAACACCGTCTATCCCATCGCCGCGCGCTCGCTGGTGGAGGGCGCGAACCCGCTGCTCCGTCCGGAACAGCTGGCGCAGCACAGCGTGCTGGTCCACCGCGACATGATCGACACGTTCGTGGCGTGGCGCCACGCCGCGGGCCTGACCGACATCGAACCGCTGGCGATCGACCATTTCGATTCGGGCGCGCTGATGCTGGAAGCGGCGGCGCAGGGGCTGGGCGTCGCGTTCATGCACGAGAGCCACTTCGTCGACGCCAACGACCCGCGGCTGGTGAAGCTGTTCGATATCGAGGTGACGAGCCCGTACAGCTATTGGTTCGCCTGCCGCCCGCGCGCCTTGCAGACGAAGCCGGTGCGGCTGTTCCGCGACTGGCTGATCGCGACGCTGCGGGAGTGAGCCCTCTCCCGACGGGGAGAGGGCCAGAGCGCCGGGGGTCGATCCCCATCCGTTCGTGCTGAGCGAAGTCGAAGCACAGCCACCTTCGCCCGTGGCCTTCGACTTCGCTCAGGCCGAACGGAGGCTGTGCCGGAATTTCCCACCCGGTGCTCTAAGACGTCTCACGCCGCCGAGCGCATCGTCACGATCTTGCCCGGGTTCGCCGGGGGCTCGCCCTTGGGCAGCGCGTCGATCAGCTCCATGCCGTCGGTCACCTCGCCCCAGACGGTGTACTGGCCGTCGAGGAAGCGCGCGTCGTCGAAGCAGATGAAGAACTGGGAGTTGGCGCTGTTCGGGTCCATCGTGCGCGCCATGGAGCACACGCCGCGCACGTGCGGCTCCTTGCTGAACTCCTGCTTCAGGTTCGGCTTGGTCGATCCGCCGGTGCCGTCGCCGCGCCCGCCGTCGCCGCCCTGCGCCATGAAGCCGGGGATGACGCGGTGGAACGGAACGCCGTCGTAGAAGCCCTCGTCGGCCAGCTCGACGATCCGCTTCACGTGCTCGGGCGCCAGGTCGGGCCGCAGGCGGATGGTCACGTCGCCGCCGTCGAGCGTCATGACGAGCGTGGTCGCAGTATCGGCCATGGAAAGTCCTTTTCGAATGGGGATGGTCGGCAGGTAGTGTGCCCTCGCCCCGCTGGCAAATGCCGCGCGCGGGAGATAAGGCGCGGGCAGGGCAGCGACGGGCGGAAGGGCGGCTGATGAACGACACCGAACTGCCGCTTGCCGACGACGCCGCGCACGAGGCCGCCGACAGCCAGCTCGACCGCGACGACCGGCTGAAGCCCGCCTTCGTCGACGCCGTGCTCGCCGCGGTGGAGGACGGCGACGTCGAGACCGCGCACGATCTGGTCGCGCCGCTCCACCCGGCCGACATCGCCGACCTGTTCGAACTGACGCCCGAGGACCGCCGCAGGGAACTGGCGGCCGCGATCGGCGACCTGGTCGACGCCGACGTCTTCGCCGAGCTGAACGACTATGTACGCGAGGACCTGATCGACGCGCTGGACGCGCGGCAGGTGGCCGACATCGCCAGCGAGCTCGACACCGACGACGCCGTCGCCATCATCGAGGACCTGGACGCCGACGACCAGCGCGAGGTGCTGCGCGCGATGGAGCCGGACGATCGCGCCGCGATCGAGGAGGCTCTGTCCTATCCCGAGGAATCCGCCGGCCGCCTGATGCAGCGCGACCTGGTCGCGGTGCCCGAGCATTGGACCGTTGGCGATGTGCTCGACTATCTGCGCGGCGACGAGGAACTGGCGACCGATTTCTGGGAAATCTTCGTCGTCGATCCGGCGCATCGCCCGGTCGGCACGTGCGCGCTCTCGTGGATCCTGCGCACGCCGCGCCGCATCGCCATCGGCGACGTCATGAAGCGCGAGCAGACGCTGATCCCGGTCGACATGGACCAGGAGGAGGTGGCGCTCCGCTTCCAGAAATACGCGCTCATCTCCGCCGCGGTTACCGACGCGTCGGGACGCCTCGTGGGCATGATTACCGTCGACGACGTCGTTCACATCATCCAGGAGGAGGCGGGTGAGGACACGCTGCTGCTGTCGGGTGCGGGCGACGGCGACATCAACGAGCCCGTCGTCGAGAGCTACAAGGCGCGCGTGCGCTGGCTGGTGGCGAACCTGTTCACCGCACTGGTCGCCAGCTCGATCATCGCGGCGTTCGAGGGGACGATCCAGCGCATGGTGGCGCTCGCCACGCTGATGCCGATCGTCGCAGGCGTGGGCGGCAACGCGGGCACGCAGACGCTGGCGGTGACAGTCCGCGCGATGGCGACCAACCAGCTGACGCAATCGAACACCGCGCGCGCGATCTGGCGCGAGATCCGCGTCGCGCTGCTGAACGGCGGGACGATCGCGGCGATCATCGGCGTCGGCGTCTCGGTCGTCTTCGCCAACGGCGCGTTGGGCGCGGTGATCGCGGCGGCGATGATGACCAACATCGTCATCGCCGGCCTCGCCGGCGTGGCGGTGCCGGTGGCGCTGGAACGGATGCGCGCCGACCCGGCGGTGGCCTCCTCCATCTTCGTCACGATGACGACCGATTCGATCGGCTTCCTCGCCTTCCTGGGCCTCGCCACCGCGGCGGGGCTGACCGGCTGACGCCTTGAGCGCCGGGCACGGCGTCCCCACATCAACGCGTCCATGCCGCTTCACCTCACCAAAGTCGCGTTCGGCGCGGCGAGCGTCGACCTGCTCGCCGAGCGGCTGAAGGCGCGCGCGCTCGACGGGCCGGTGCTGCTGACGACGCGCTACCTGCCGAAGCGGCACGAGGAGGTCGTCGGACAGGGCTCGCTCTACTGGATCATCAAGCACCAGCTGGTCGCGCGCTCGCCGATCCTGGCGTTCGGCGAGGCGGAGGGCGGGCGCGTGTCGATCCTCCTCGACCCCGCGCTGCGGCTGGTCCAGGCGCGGGCACGCCGCGCGCACCAGGGCTGGCGCTACCTCGAACACGCCGACGCGCCCGCGGACCTGGGCGGCGACGCGGCGGACGGGATCGCGACCATGCCCCCGGCGCTGGTCGGGCGGCTGGCGGAACTGGCGCTGATCTGACGGGCTTGGCGCGGGCGGCATGATCCCCGCTCGTCCCGAGGAGCCATCGAGCCTGTTGAAATGGCGTCTCGAAGGCCATGATGCTTTGAGACGAGGCTTCGACAAGCTCAGCCTCTCCTCAGCACGAGCGGGGTTCTAGGCGGAACGCACGCCCTCCACACCATTCACGCGCCGCGCCGCCTCGACCAGCAGCACCGGCACGCCGTCGCGCACCGGATAGGCGAGGCCGGCCGCATCGGACACCAACTCCCCCGTCGTCCCGTCCCAGCGCAGCGGGGTGCGCGTCGCGGGACAGACCAGCCGCTCGAGCAGCCACGGGTCGATCGTCACTGCGCCCGCGCTCACTGCAACGTCACCCGCTCCTCGCCGTCGTGGCGGCCGAAGAAGCGCATCAGCTGGACGATCAGCTCGCATCGGGTGGCGATGTCGGGCGCCTCCAGCAGCGCCTGCTTGGCGGCGACGTCGAAGGGGGCGATCTGCGCGATCCCGTTGACCAGGCTGGTGTCGTCCAGCCGCCCCACCGCGTCCCAGTCGACCGCATAGCCCTGCGCCGAGGCGAACCGCTTCGATTCCATCTCCAGCGACGCGCGCGCGCCCAGCGAGAGCGCCTCGTCCGGCATCGGCGGCAGCAGCGCGGCCTCCACCTGGCGGAACGGGGTGGTCACCTCCAGTTCGCGCACCACGCGGAACAGCGCCAGCCCTTCCAGCACGATGTTGTAGCGCCCGTCGTCCAGCGCCTCCACCTCGGCGATGCGGCCGACGCAGCCGATCTCGAACAGCGCGGGCGGGCCGCCTTCCTCGGCGCCCGGCCGCGGCTGGATCATCGCGATGCGGCGGTCGCGCGCCATCGCGTCGGACACCATGGCGCGGTAGCGCGGCTCGAAGATGTGCAACGGCAGGTGCAGGCCGGGGAACAGCAGCGCGCCGGGCAGCGGGAACACCGACAGCCGCGTGATCGCCCCGTCTTCCCGGCTGCTCATCCGAACAGGATCGCCGACAGGCGTCGCCGCTGCGCCGAGACCCAGGGATCCTCCAGCCCGACCACGTCGAACAGCTTCAGCAGCTGCTGGCGCGCCTGCCCGTCGTTCCAGTCGCGCTCCGCCGCGACGATGGCCAGGAACCCGTCCGCCGCGGCGTCGCGATCGCCCGCCGCCATGTGCGCGTTGGCGAGATCGTAGCGCGCCTGGAGGTCGCCGGCATCGCGCGCAACCGCCGCTTCCAGCGGGGCGAGGTCGTCCACCGCCGGAGCCGATCGCGCCAGCTCCAGCGACGCGCGCGCGCGCTCCACCTCGGGCAGCTTCGCCAGCTCGGGCGGCAGCGCGGCGACGGCGGCTTCCGCCTCCTCCGCCTGTCCCGCCGCCACCAGCGCGCGGATGCGGCCGGACGCGACCGCGGGATGGTCCGGCGCCATCTCCGCCAGCTGGTCGAAGATCGCCAGCGCGCGCGTCGCGTCGCCCGCGGCCAGCACCTCCTCGCCCATCGCGATCAGCGGCTCCAGCTCCGCCTCCTGCGCCTGCGCCTCGCCCTCAATCGGCAGCTGGCGCAGCAGCTGGTCCAGCATCGCCTTCAGCTGCGATTCGGTGCGCGCGCTCGTCAGATCGGCGACCAGCTGTCCCTGGAACATCGCGTAGACGGTGGGGATGGATCGGATCTGGAATTGCGCGGCAATGAACTGGTTCTTGTCGGTGTCGACCTTGGCCAGCACGACGCCCTTGTCGGCGTAATCGGCCGCCACCTTCTCCAGCACCGGGGTCAGCGCCTTGCACGGCCCGCACCATTCCGCCCAGAAGTCGATGATGACCAGCTTCGTCATCGACGGCTCGACCACCTCCGCACGGAAGGTCTGAACCGCTTCCTTCTCCGCCGCCGACATGCCCAACGTTGCCAAAGCCCGCTCCTCCTGACGCAGGCCCTTATGTAAGACGGGGGCGGGGGATACAAACCCCCACCCCCGCCGACATTGCCGCCCGCGTCGTCAGAAGGCGGCGCTGATCGAGAAGACGACCTGCGAATCGGCGATCTGGTCGCCGAACTTGCTGCCGGCCTTCTGCACGATCAGGTTCTGCAGGTACGCCGATTCGGCCGCGCCGATGTTGGTGTCGACATAGGCGACCCCCAGCGTCAGCGGCGTGCCCGGGACGACATAATCGACACCCACCAGCCAGTCCGCATATTTGCCCGTGGGCGCCAGGCTGGTGCCGTTGGGGCCCAGGCCCGGGTTGCCGTCGGAAAAGCCGATATGCCCCTTCACCGTCAGTCCGGTGTCGGGAATGGCGCCGGCGGCATCGACCCACAGGTAGAGGTTGTCCTCCTTGTCGCCGGCGCGGCTCTCCGGCGTGTTGGACCAGTTGCCGAGCGACTCCTGCGCCGGGGCGTAGGCGACGCCCGCGGTCAGCGCGGCGGGGCCGAAGGTGCCCGACACCTTGGCATAGGGCTCCACCACCGTCGTCTTGGTCGCGCCGCCGGGATAGACGTAGGTGGTGACGCCGATGTCGAGCGCGGTGCCGTTGAAATCCTTCTTGAAGCCGCCGATCA
This sequence comes from Sphingomonas corticis, assembly GCF_012035195.1. Classification (GTDB taxonomy): domain Bacteria; phylum Pseudomonadota; class Alphaproteobacteria; order Sphingomonadales; family Sphingomonadaceae; genus Sphingomonas; species Sphingomonas corticis. Next base: position 256,892 of record NZ_JAAVJH010000002.1, on the reverse strand, counting down.
GGTCCAGCTCCATGTTCGAGCCGCCGAACGTGCCCCAGCCCGCGAGGTTCGAGCCCCAGGTGCCGATGTAGAAGCCGCTCTCGTGCGCCAGCGTCAGGCCGCCCTGGACGGCGAAATCCTCGTTGGTCTGCGACACGCCGCGGAAGCGATAGTCGCTGACCAGCGCGGCGGAGCCGGACACGGTGAACGCCTTGGGCGGCTCGGCATCCTGCGCGGCGGCGGGAACCGCGGCCAGCGCACCGAAGAGGGCGGCGGAAAGCGTAAGAAGCGTCTTCATGGAACCTCCTGAGTGGTAGAGGCTCCTCCTGCTGCGGTCCGCGCCGCTCTCCCCCGTCAACGAGAACGGGAGGGCGGCTACTGGCCACCCTCCCGAGGTATTCGCGCTGCGTTGCAGCAATATGTCCCGTCTATGTCAAAACGTTTCCGCTGGATCAGCCCCCGGCCAGTGTGGCGAACTTGCCACGTCCGCCCGTCACTTCCACCGAGGCGCCGGAGGCGCGGCGGCGGGTGAACCAGTCGCGCAGCATCTCCGCGCTGGTATGGTCCACCGCGTCCAGCCGGCTGGCGTCGATGCGCACGTTGGTGCCGTGGGGCACGCGGTCCAGCGTCTCGGCAAGGCGGGGCAGCGAGACGAAGGTCGCCGCGCCGTCCAGCGTGATGGCATGGGCACCATCCTCGCTCGCCTCGAACACGCGCAGGCGCAGGCGGCGCAGGTGCGGCACCAGTTCCAGCACGGTGAGCGCGATGCCGATCAGCACGCCGGTGAGCAGGTCGGTCGCCACCACCATGATGAGCGTCGTCGCCCAGATCACGACCGGCAGCACGCCATAGTCGCGATACAGGTGCGAGGCGTGCTTCAGGCTGACCAGCCGCCAGCCGGTGACGACCAGGATCGCGCCCAGTGCCGCCATCGGGATCTCGCGCAGCAGCCACGGCAGCGCCGCGACGAAGCCGAGGATCCAGACGCCGTGCATGATCGCGGAGGCGCGGGTGATCGCGCCCGCCTGCACGTTGGCCGAGGAGCGCACGATCACGCCCGTCATCGGCAGCGAGCCGGCCACGCCGCACAACAGGTTGCCGACGCCCTGCGCGCGCAGTTCCTTGTTGTAGTCGGTGCGCACCCCGTCGTGCATCTTGTCCACCGCGGCGGCGGACAGCAGCGTCTCCGCCGAGGCGATGAAGGCGATGGCGAGCGCGGTCGCGACGATGCCGAAATTGGCATAGGCGCCGAGGAAGCCGTCGCCGGGCAGCGAGATGGCGGCGGTGATGCTCGCCGGCACCTCGACCCGCGCGACCTCCAGCCCCAGCGCGAAGGCGGCGATGGTGCCTGCCAGCACGCCGACCAGCGCGCCCGGCATCAGCCGCAGCGACGCGGGCCGCCACTTCTCCCACCCCAGCATCGCCGCGATCGTCAGCAGCGCGACGCCGAAGGCGATCTCCGTCGCCTGGATGTCGGTGGACAGGCCCAGCAGGCGCGCCGGCATGGCGGCCAAATTCTCCGGTCCGCTCGACAGCGGACGCTCGTCGAACAGCACGTGGAACTGGCCGATCACGATCAGCACGCCAATCCCGGCGAGCATTCCGTGGACGACCGCGGGAGAGATCGCCTTGAACCAGCCGCCCAGGCGGAAGACGCCGGCAGCGAACTGGATCGCGCCGGCGAGGACGAGGATGGGGCCGAGCGCGCTGAGGCCATGGTCGCGCACGAGCTCGTAGACGATGACGGCCAGACCCGCGGCGGGGCCGCTGACCTGCAGCGGCGAGCCGGCGAGCGCGCCGACGATGATGCCGCCGATGATCCCGGTGATGAGGCCCTTTTCCGGCGGAACGCCCGAAGCGATCGCGATCCCCATGCACAGCGGCATGGCGACCAGGAACACGACGATGGACGCGGTGAAGTCGCGCCCGAGGAACTGGAGCCGGGGGACGGAGACCCCCGGCGTCGCGATCGCTTCGTGCTTCATTACTCAGCCGCCTCTGCGATGAAGTCGGCGGCCAGCCGCTTCTCGGCGGGCTGGGCGACGGGCAGCGGGCGATCCTCGCTGATCTGCGCGAAGCGGCCGGTCTCGCCGTCCAGCGCCAGGATCGTGCCGTTGTGGATGTCCACGAACCAGCCGTGCAGCGCGATCTCGCCGCGGGCGAGGCCGGCGGCGACCGACGGATGCGTGCGCAGGTGGGCCAGCTGCGCCACCACGTTCTCCAGGCTCAGCGCGCGGACGCGCGCGGTCTCGTCCAGCTCGGGGTAGCTCTGGTCCACCACCTGCCGCGCGGCGCTGCCGTGGCGCAGCCAGGCGAGGACGTTGGGCATCGATTCCAGCTTGGCCGGATCGCCCGCCAGGCCCTTCATCGCGCCGCAATCGGAATGGCCGCAGACGATGATGTCGCGGATACCGAGCGCCGCGACGGCATATTCCACCGTCGACGTGACGCCGCCGTTCTGCGTCGAATAGGGCGGCACGATGTTGCCCGCGTTGCGGCAGACGAACAGGTCGCCCGGCGCCGCCTGCACGATGTGCTCGGGCACGATGCGAGAATCGGCGCAGCTGATGATGAGGGCCTTGGGACTTTGGCCATCGGTCGCGAGCTTGTTGTAAAGTCCTCGCGCATCGGGATAAGTCTGCTTCTCGAAGCTGAAGACGCGGCCGATCACCTCGTTCACCGGGACTACTCCTGTCAGTATCATGACCGACGGGTCTACGGCGCGTCATTTGCCGCGGCGCGGCGCCTTTGTGTTATTTCGTTTCCGCCGGCGGCAGCAACACTTCGGCACAAAGCCCGCCGGCGGCGCGATTGGACAGGATCAGCCGTCCCCCTTCCGCGGTAACCGCCTCCTTCACGATCGCGAGGCCCAAACCGAAGCCCACCGTGTCGCGGCGCCGTGCGGGGTCGAGCCGCACGAACGGCTCCACCGCACTCGCCAGCTTCTCCTCCGGAATGCCGGGGCCGTCGTCCTCCACGCGCACCGACAGGCCGTCGTCGCGCGGCTCCAGCGTGATCCACACCCGCTCGCCGTAGTGAAGCGCATTGTCGACCAGGTTGACGATCGCCCGCTTGACGGCGGAACGGCGCAGCACGCGCTCGCAATGGTCCGGCCCGACATAGTCGGCATCGCGGCCGCGGTCCTGCGCGTCGTCGGCGATCGTCGCGCACATGACGGCGAGATCGACGCGCGAGGGCCGCTCCGGCTCCGCCTCGCCTCCCAGGAACGCGAGCAGCGAGGCGATCATCGCCTCCATCTCCGCCACGTCGTGCGCGATCGCGTCGCGCGTGTTCGCGTCCGCCAGCGCCTCGGTCCGCAGGTGCAGCCGCGCCAGCGGCGTGCGCAGGTCGTGGCCCACCGCGGCCAGTGCCTGCGTCCGCCCCGCGATCAGCGAGGCGATGCGATCCTGCATGGCGTTGAAGGCCAGGATCACCCGCCGCACCTCTCCCGGGCCGTCCGCCTCCAGCGGCACCGCGTCGCCGTGCCCCACCCGCTCCGCCGCGGAGGCGAGCCGGCGCAGCGGCAGCAGCAGCTGGCGCAGCACCACCGCGCCCAGCACCATCAGCGCGATCGCGGGCACCATGGCCAGCGCCACCCGCTCGAACGCCAGGTTGATCGCCGCCACCGGCTCCAGCGTCTGGAAATACAGCCAGCTGCCGTCGTCCAGCCGCAACCCGCCCGACACCGCGGAGCTGCGCCCCGGCGACACCAGCCGCAGCCGCAGGTCGGTCTTCGCCAGCGACGGCTCCCACGCGATCACCTGCTGCCGCATCGCGTCCAGCGACGGCGCGACCGGCGGGGGCGAGGGCAAGGCGTCGCGCCACTGCACCAGGTAGCGGTCGGTGCTCAGCTCCGCCGCCATGCCGGGGCGCCCGGCGGCGGGGCGCTCGGCCACCAGCCGGCGGCTGATGACGAGGTGCTCGGCCAGGCGGTTGGCCTCGTCGTCCTGCACGGCGTAGCGGCTGGCGCGCTCGTACAGCAGCGTGCTGGCGCCGAACTCGATGATGATCGTCAGCAGCAGGATCGCCAGCACCTGGCCGAGCAGGCCGATGGCCGGGCGATGGAACCGCTTCAATGCCGCTCCACCGGCGCGTTCAGCATGTAGCCGACGCCGCGCACCGTCACGATGGGCGCGGTGTGCCCCGCCCCGCCCAGCTTGCGGCGCAACCGGCTGACCAGCACGTCGATCGAGCGGTCCGAACTGTCGCCCAGCCGCGTGCGCGACAGCTCGATCAGCCGCTCGCGCGCGATCACGCGCTGCGCGTGGTCGGCCAGCACGGTCAGCAGGTCGAACTCCGCGCCGGTCAGGTCGACGATCGCCCCGGTGGGCGAGGTCAGCTCGCGCCGCGGCAGGTTCACCGTCCACCCGTCGAAGGTGAGCATCCCCTGGTCGCCCGCGCCGGTGGTGCGATCCAGCGGCGGGCGGCGCAGCACCGCGCGCACCCGTGCCACCAGCTCGCGCGTGCCGAACGGCTTGGCGATGTAATCGTCCGCGCCCAGCTCCAGCCCGACGACTCGGTCGGTCTCGCTGGCGCGCGCCGACATGAAGATGATCGGCACGTCGCTCTTCTGCCGCAGTGCCCGGCACAGGTCGATGCCGCTGGTGCCGGGCAGCATGATGTCAAGCAGGACGAGATCGACGGGTCCGGAATCCAGCGCCAGCCACATCTCGGGCGCGGCGGAGGCGGGGCGGACGAGGAAGCCGTTCTCCTGCAACGCGCGCGCGGTGAGCATCCGGAGCGACGGGTCGTCCTCGACGAGGAGGATGGTGGGTGCGGTCATGTTTCGCGCAGGTAGAGCCGGGGCCGATGCGGGTCAAATCGGGCGCCCACGCCGATTTCGTCGATCAAGCCGCTTGCGGAGCCGAAAAGCCGCTGCTAATGGCCCCGCCTCACCCGCCTGGAAGCGCAGTTTTCCGGGCATCGGCGCCAGAGCGGGCGTAGCTCAGGGGTAGAGCACAACCTTGCCAAGGTTGGGGTCGAGGGTTCGAATCCCTTCGCCCGCTCCAGCCGCCTCGCTGATCTAGCGAGGCTCGATCAGCTTCTCGAAGACGGCGCGGCCAGCGGCGCGAAGCGGCGATTGACGACGCGGCTTCACTGTTCTTCCATGCCCGCCACCTCGTTTGCGAGCGGCGCGCCCGCCGCAAGCCGCCCTCCCCCGTCATCCCGGCCCCCTGCCGGGGTCCGTCGTCGCGCTCACAACGGCTTGCAGATTTGCGGCACGGTGGATGCCGGGGCACGCCCGGCATGACGAAAGCGCGTGTGCAGCGGTCCCGACCCGCGCGCACGATTGCCGATTCGACCGCAAGAACCGGAACGCCTATCCTCCCGTCAACGGCGATACCGGCGACCATGACCCACCAGCCCGACACCGCCAGCGACCCCCGCTGGCCCCGCATCCTCGCCCGCGACGCCAGCGCGGACGGAGCGTTCTTCTACTCGGTCGCGACCACCGGCATCTACTGCCGCCCGTCCTGCCCCTCTCGCGCGGCGCGGCCGGAGCACGTCGCGATCCACGCCACGCTGGCGGAGGCGCGTGCCACGGGCTTCCGCGCGTGCCGCCGCTGCTGGCCCGACGGCGCTTCCCCGACAGAGCGTCGCGCCGCGCTGGTCGCGCGGGCGTGCCGCCTGATCGAGCGGGCGGAGGAGACGCCCGCGCTCGCCGCGCTGGCCGCCGCCGCCGGGCTCAGCCCCGCGCACTTCCACCGCCTGTTCAAGGCGCAGACGGGCCTGACGCCTCGCGGCTACGCCGCCGCCCATCGTGCCGCGCGGGTGCGCGAGCGGCTGGCTGCGGGCACTCCGGTCACCACCGCGCTGCACGACGCGGGCTACGGCTCCAGCAGCCGCTTCTACGCGGGCGCGCCGGCGATGCTGGGCATGGCGCCCGCACGCTATCGCGACGGCGGCGCGCGGGAGACGCTGCGTTTCGCGATCGGCGCGACCTCGCTCGGCGCGATCCTCGTCGCGTCCAGCGCGCGCGGCGTGGCGGCAATCCTGCTCGGCGACGACGCGGCGGCACTGCTGCGCGAGGTGCAGGACCGCTTCCCGAACGCCGAGCTGATCGGCGCGGACGCGGGCTACGAGGCGCTGGTCGCGCGCGTGGTCGCGCTGGTGGAGGCGCCCGCGATCGGCCACGACCTGCCGCTCGACGTGCGCGGCACCGCGTTCCAGCAGCGGGTGTGGGACGCGCTGCGCGCCATTCCGCCGGGCGAGACCGCCAGCTACGCCGACGTCGCGCGCCGCATCGGCGCCCCCGCCGCGGTGCGTGCGGTGGCGGGTGCCTGCGCCGCCAACGCGCATGCGGTGGCCATTCCGTGCCACCGCGTCGTCAGGAGCGACGGCGCGCTCTCCGGCTATCGCTGGGGCGTGGCGCGCAAGCGCGCGCTGATCGAGCGGGAGGCGTCGTGACCGTGCGCTGCCGCTGGGCGGAAGGGCACCCTCTGCTCACCGCCTATCACGATGCCGAGTGGGGCGTGCCCGAGCGCGACTCGCGCGCGCTGTTCGAGAAGCTGATCCTCGACGGCTTCCAGGCCGGGCTCGCCTGGATCACCATCTTGAAGAAGCGTGACTCCTTTCGCGCCGCCTTCGACGGCTTCGTACCGGAACGGATCGCCGGCTGGGGCGAAGGGGACGTCGAGCGGCTGATGGCGGACGCGGGCATCGTGCGCTCGCGCGCGAAGATCGCCGCGGCGATCGGCCACGCGCACGCGTACCTGGCGATGCGCGACGCCGGGGAGGCGTTCGCGCCCTTCGTCTGGTCGTTCGTCGACGGGGTGCCGTGGCGCGGCACGGGCTCGATGGTCCGCTCCCCACCCGGGGACGCACTGTCCGTGGCGCTGAAGGCGCGCGGGTTCAAGTTCGTCGGCCCGGTGATCGTCCATGCCTGGTTGCAGGCGACGGGCGTGATCGACGATCATGAGCCGCAGTGTTTTCGCAGGAGGGGCGAATGACGGGCACGATCCGCGTGGGCATCGGCGGCTGGACCTACGAACCATGGAAGGACGGCGCCTTCTATCCGCCGAAATGGCCGGCGAAGCGCGAGCTGGAATATGCCAGCCGCCATGTCACCGCCGTCGAGGTGAACGGCACCTTCTATTCCGGCTTCAAGCCCGCCACCTTCGCCAACTGGCGCGACACCGCGCCCGACGGCTTCGTCTTCGCGCTGAAGGCGTCGCGCTATTGCGTCACGCGCAAGGTGCTGGCGGAGGCGGGCGAATCGATCGCGCGCTTCGTCGGCCAGGGAATCGTCGAGCTCGGCGAGAAGCTGGGCCCGATCCTGTGGCAGTTCGCCGCCACGCGGAAGTTCGACGCCGAGGATTTCGCCGCCTTCCTGGCGCTGCTGCCCGACGCGCACCAGGGGGTCGCGCTGCGCCACGCCATCCATGTCCGGCACGAGAGCTTCGCCGTGCCCGAGTTCGTCGCACTGTGCCGCGCGGCGAAGGTCGCGATCGTCCACGCCCGCTCCGACGACTATCCGTCGCTCGCCGACCTATCGGGCGACTTCGCCTATGTCCGGATCGAGGACGCGCGCGAGGAGGAGCCGGAGGGGTTCGCCGCCGCCGACCTCGACGCGCTCGCCGCCAGGGCGCGCGAGTGGGCCGCGGGCGTGGCGCCGGCGGGTCTGCCCTACGTCGCCGACGCGGCGCCGGCGCGACCGCGCGACACCTTCGTGTTCATGATCAACGGCGCCAAGGTGCGCGCGCCCGCCGCGGCGATGGCACTGCTGCGGCGGCTGGGTCACGGGTGACGATCAGATGATCGGCAGCGGCTCCAGCCGGTAGGGTGCGCCCAGGCGGTCGGCCAGGCCGGGCGCGAACGTGGGGCGGATCCACCAGTCGTCGCGACTGGTCAGCACCAGGTCGCCGCGCAGCCGCAGCGCCAGCACGACGTCGTTGTTGCTCGCCAGTGCGGCATCGGCCGGCACCTCGCGCAGCAACAGCGCGACCGTTTCCACCAGCCGGGCGATCCCTTCCTCGTAGGGGGCGAACTTGTCCTGCGTGAAGAAGATCTCGACGTGCGGCGCAAAGCCCAGCGCGGCCCAGCGCCTGCCGATATCGCGCGCATCGCCGATCGTGGCGGTCAGCGCGGGCGCCACGAACGTGGCGGGGCTGTCCGTGTCTGCGAGGCCGGCGGTGCGCAGCCACCCGGCCAGCGCAGACGGGGCGACGTCCTCAGCGAACTTCAGCTGATAATCAATCGCCACTCGGGCGCGTCCTTCCGCCGGGGTCCGTTGGGGAAGGTCTTGTGGACCGCGCCGTTCCTGTCAATCAGGACGACTTCCTGAAGTCCCTGGATCGGATTGTCGCGCAGTGCCTGCTGGATGTCGCCGGGGCGGACAGGGCTGTCGCCCAGGTTCAGGACGATGCGATGCGCCTGCCCCTTCCCCACCTTGTCCGCGATCCCGGCATAGACGCCGCCCGCCGTCGGCGATTGCGGCGAATAGCCATCGAAGATGCCACGATGCGATAGTCGGGGTTCTTGCCCGGCGCGATCCCCGCGGCGGCGCGGTCCGCGTCGGTCAGGTGCGGGTTCTGCTCCACCTTGTAGCCCCGTCCGGTGAGGATATCCGCCGATTCGTTCTCCCGCGCGATGCCGCGCTTGAAGTCCGGTGCCGCATCGGGCGCGTTGGTCGCGCGCTGCCCCCCGGGCACCCCGCCGACGGAATTGGTCGGCGCGGTACGCGACGGGATGAAGGACGGTGCGCGGGTTCCTGTGCCCAGCACCCCGTCCACCTCGCGCCCGGTCCGCGCGAGATGCTGCCGCGCCGAGGCCGGCAGCGCGTCCAGCGCCCCCTGCGGAATCGCGTGGATCGCGTCCTGCACCTTCTGCAGCGCGGGCCGCACCGCCTGCGCGAAGCCCGGATCACGCCGTGCGAGATCGACCGCATTGCCGATCGTCCGCGCCCAATGGCCGAGCTTCCCCAGCTTCGCCGCGTCGCCGACATAGGGGATGACGCCCACGAAGGACGCCAGCGCGCCCCAGCCGTCGCCGCGCCAGATCGAGATGCCGGTGTTGGCAAGGTCGGCGAACGAAGTGGGTTCGAAGATGCCCACGATGTCGAGCGCCACCTGCGTCACGTCCAGTGCCACGTCGGCGCGGCCTTGACGGGGCGCCGCACCGGCCGGTGGCGTGGCGGCGTGGCTCGCCGCGTCGATGGCGACGGGGGCGCTCCGCCCGACGGGGTTGGTGCCGACCATGAGGACCTTCCGGTGCTGGAAACCGGACGGGGATCAGCGCGGTCGGCCGCGCCGCTCGATAATCGATCCGATTAGCGGGCGTCGCCGGCGGTCAGGGGTAGGTCGCAGTTGCCCCCGGCTGCGCCACCGCCCCGGTGATCGCCGCGGCCTCCAGCGTGTCGAGCGCGCGGTGCGCCTCGACGTAGCGCGTCGCCGCCGCGCTCCAGTTCTGCGCGCGGGCGGCGCCGGGCAGGCGGCCGATCTCGCCCAGCGCGGCCTCCACGTTGCCCGCGTCCAGCATCCGGCGTGCGCGCGCGATGCGGTCGGCGGGCAGCGGGGACGGCGTGCCGGTGCGGTGGATGACCACCAGGTTGCGCAACTCGCTGCCGATGCCCGCCCACCAATCGTCCTCGCCCGCCAGCAGCGTCGGCTGCGCGGCGTCGAGCGCGATGCGCAGGTCCTCCACCGTCACCGGCGCGCGCGCGGCGCGGATCACCAACTCGGTCTCGCGCGGGACGGCGCCGCCGAAGCGCTGGCGCAGCTGCTCCTCGAGATAGCCGAGCCCCATGCCCCGATCGATCGCGCGCCGCGCGGCGAAGGCGACGAGGATCCCCTCCGCGCGCGAGGCGCGGCCGGCGGCGGCGCTGCTGTCCGCGGCGATGGTCGCGGCGCGCGCCTCCAGGCTGGCGAGCTGCGCGCCGAGCGCCGCCTCGCGCGTCGCCAGGGTGACCGGGTCGATGCCCGGCACGGCGGGGGCGGTGGCCGCGGCGGGCGCCGGTGTCGCGGCGGCGCGCGCGGGCGCGGCCGGCGCGGGCGATGCGGCACCGGACAGCCAGCCCGGCGTGTTGCGGATGGCGAAGACCATCAGCCCCAGGCCGACGAGGAAGGCGATCAGCGCGATCACCACCACCGGGCCGAGCCGCGGACGCGGGCGGGGCCGCTCGGTGAAGCCTGCGTCACTCATCGCCGCCGCTTATCCGCGGGCGCGCGTCACGGGTCAATCGCCAGCGATGCGGCGGTCGCGACCAGCGCCGCGTCGGCGGGCCGTTCGGCGACGGCCACCCTCGCCCAGCCGAACCCCGCCGCCACCGCCACCGCCGCGCTGATCGCGGCGATCCGCACCCGCTCGCGCTCAACCGGCACGATCGCGGCGAAGCGCGTGGCGGCGCGCGCGGAGTGGAGCAGCACGAGGCCGTCGGCCGCCGCGTCGAGGGCGCCGGCGGGCGGGTCGATCGCCTCGCTGGCGTAGACCGTCACCGCGGTCACGGCGGGCGCCGCCACGCGGTCGCGTCCGGCGAGATGGAGCAGGCGGCGCCCCTCCGCCGCTTGGACCGCCGCGGCGGCATCGCCCGCGCCGGCCGCGATCACGGCGAAGCCCGCCGCGCGTGCCGTCGCCGCCGTCGCCTCGCCGACCGCCACCACCGGCAGGTCACGCACCGCGGCCAGCCCGGCGCCGCCGTGGCGCACCGCATTGGCGCTGGTCAGCAGCAAGGCGTCGAATTCGCCCGCCGGGCGCTGCCAGTCGACGGGTACCACCCGGAACAGCGGCACCGCCGTCGCGATCACGCCGGCGGCGGCGAGCCGCGCGACCGTCGCGGTCGCGCCCGGCTCCGGCCGCAGCACCAGCGCGCGTCTCACCCGGCGAACAGCCGCCGCACCGACGCAGGCGCGCGGGCGAGCAGATCCTGCGCCAGCGCGGTGCCGAGCGCGACCGGCTCCGCGCCCGCCATCTGCCCTTCGACCGCCTCCGCGCCATTCTCGGTCAGCAATTGCGCGGAGAGGAGCAACCCGCCGTCCTTCGGGAAGGCCAGCGCCGCCACCGGCGAGTGGCAGTCGGCGCGCAGCCCCGCCAGCAGCGCCCGCTCCGCCCGCACCGCCCGATGCGTGTCGACGTCGTCGATCGCCGCCACCAGCGCGCGGGCGGGGCCGTCCGCCAGCGTCTCGATCCCCACCGCCCCCTGCGCCGGGGCGGGAAGCATCGTCTCCAGCGGGATCGGCGCGCCGGTGTCGTGCCGGCCCAGCCGGTCGAGCCCCGCGGCGGCGAGCAGGGTCGCGTCCACCTCCCCCGCCGCCAGCTTCCCCAGCCGCGTGTCGACGTTGCCGCGGAACAATGTGGTGGAAAGGTCGGGTCGCAGCCGCGCCAGCTGCGCCGCGCGGCGCGGGCTGCTGGTCCCCACGGTCGCGCCGCGGGGCAGCGCGGCGACGCTGTCGGCGCCGATCAGCCGGTCGCGGACGTCGGCGCGCGGCAGCATCGCGGCGATGGCGATCGCCTCCGGCCGGAACGTCTCCACGTCCTTCATCGAGTGGACGCAGGCGTCGACCTCGCCCGCCACCAGCGCGCGGTCCAGCTCCTTGGTCCACAGCGCCTTGCCGCCGATCTCCGCCAGCGCGCGGTCCTGCACGCGGTCGCCGGTGGTGCGGATGACGACGATCTCGACCTCGTCCCACCCGTGCGCGGCCATCAGCGCGTCGCGGACCATGCCGGCCTGCGTCAGCGCGAGGGGGGAACCGCGGGTGCCCAATCGAAACATGCCCGCGTCCTTGCCGCGTCGTCGCTCGGGCGGCAACCGCTGAAGCTTCACGCGAAGGCGCGACGACGCGAAGAAGAAGGAAGGTTTGTTCGCGCGGAGGTGCAGAGACGCGGAGAGTTACGTTGGCGGCACTGTCCCGAGCCGCCACCGGCGGCTCACTCTTCGGCGAAGCGGAGATGAAGGTCTCGCTGACGCGAGACGGGCACCGCAGGCGCCCTCTCTGCGCCTCCGCGCCTCCGCGCCTCCGCGCGAACAAACCTTCATGCTTCCTCTTCGCGCCTTCGCGTGAACTCCACCCTCTGCCGCGAGCCCCCCTCGACGCCCCCCCCGCCGACCCCCTACATAGCCGCCATGCTGATCCTGGGCCTCGAATCCTCCTGCGACGAGACTGCCGCCGCGCTCGTCACCGGCGACCGGCAGGTGCTGGCGCATCGCCTCGCCGGACAGGAAGCGGCGCACCGGCCCTATGGCGGCGTCGTGCCGGAGATCGCGGCGCGGGCGCACGTCGAGGCGCTGGAGCCGCTGGTCGCGGGCGCGCTGGCGGATGCGGGGGTGGCGCTGGCCGAGGTCGACGCGGTCGCCGCCACCGCGGGGCCGGGGCTGATCGGCGGGGTGATGGTGGGGCTGGTCACCGGCAAGGCGCTGGCGCACGCCGCGGGCAAGCCGTTCGTGGCGGTCAACCATCTGGAGGGTCATGCGCTGAGCCCCCGGCTGACCGAGCCGGACCTCCATTTCCCCTATCTGCTGCTGCTCGTCTCCGGCGGGCATTGCCAGTTGCTGCTGGTCGAAGGGGTCGGCGCCTATCGCCGACTGGCGACGACGATCGACGATGCCGCTGGCGAGGCGTTCGACAAGACTGCCAAGGTGCTGAAGCTGGGCTTCCCCGGCGGTCCGGCGGTGGAGCGTGCCGCGGCGCTGGGCGATCCGCGCGCGGTGCCGCTGCCGCGTCCGCTGAAGGGATCGAAGGAGCCGCATTTCTCCTTCGCCGGGCTGAAGGCCGCCGTCATGCGCGCCGCGCCCGACCATGCGGCGGCGGACCTCGCCGCCTCGTTCCAGGCGGCGGTGGTCGACTGCCTGCTCGACCGCACCGAGCGCGCGCTGCAGCGCAGCCACGGCGCGACCGCGCTCGTCGTCGCCGGCGGGGTCGCGGCCAACGGCGCGGTGCGCGCCGCGCTGCAGGCGCTGGCGGCGCGGCACGGCCTGCCCTTCATCGCGCCGCCGCTGTGGCTGTGCACCGACAACGCGGCGATGATTGCCTGGGCCGGCGCGGAGCGGTTCGCGGCGGGCCTCACCGATCCGCTCGACACGCCGGCGCGCCCGCGCTGGCCACTCGACCCCTCGGCGGAGGCGGTGCGCGGGGCGGGAGTGAAGGCATGAGGATCGGCGTGATCGGCGGCGGCGCCTGGGGCACCGCGCTGGCGCAGGTGGCCGCGGACGGGGGGCAGCCCGTCACGTTGTGGGCGCGCGAGGCGGAGGTGGTCGACGGCGTCAACGCCGATCACGTCAACCACGCATTCCTGCCCGGCGTGTCGCTCTCCGCGTCGATCCGCGCCACCGGCGACCTCGCCGACCTTTCCGCCTGCGACGCGCTGCTGGTGGTCGCGCCGGCGCAGCATGTCGGCCGCGTGCTGGCGGAGGCGCCGGTCGGCGCCACGCCGCTGGTGCTGTGCGCCAAGGGGATCGAGGCGGGCACCGGCCGGCTGGTGGGCGAGGTGGCGCGCGCCGCCTGCCCGGCCGCGCCGATCGCGGTCCTCTCCGGCCCCACCTTCGCGCACGAAGTGGCGAAGGGCCTGCCCACCGCCGTCACGCTCGCCTGCGAGGACGCGGCGCTGCGCGACGCGCTGGCCGCCCGGCTCGCGAACCGCGCGTTCCGGCCCTATGCCGCCACCGACGTGGTCGGCGCGGAGATCGGCGGCGCGGTGAAGAACGTGCTCGCGATCGCCTGCGGCGTCGTCGAGGGCGCGGGGCTGGGCCAGAATGCGCGCGCCGCGCTGATCGCGCGCGGTTTCGCCGAGATGACGCGGTTCGGCCTCGCCAAGGGCGCGCGCGCGGAGACGCTGGCGGGGCTGTCGGGTCTCGGCGACCTCGTCCTCACCTGCTCCTCCACCGCCTCGCGCAACTTCTCGTTGGGCGCCGGCATCGGTCGCGGCGAGGCGGCGGCGGACCTGATGGCGAACCGCCGCACCGTGGCGGAGGGCGCCTTCACCGCCCCCGTGCTGCGCGAGGTCGCGGCGGCGGCGGGCGTCGACATGCCGATCACGGACGCGGTGTGCCGCCTGCTGGACGGCGCGGCGGTGGAGACGGTGATCGGCGACCTGCTGGCACGACCGCTGCGAGGGGAGTGACCCGCGCACCCCATCGAGCGCGGCTCAGAAATCGACCGCCACGCCCTTCAGTTCCCAGTCGCCGAAGCGCACCGGGTCGCGGCCGAGCGGGTCGTCCTGCTGCCGCGTGCCTTCCGCGGGTTCGGGCACGGGCGTGTTCGGCGTCAGATAGTCGGGCGGGGTGACGTGGTCGGGGCGCTTGCCCATGGGATTGCTCCTGCAAGGTCAAAACAGGTAGGCGCGGGCATGGCCCTTCGCAATCCGCCCGAACCGCTCGGCACCGCCGCGCGCCGTGCCGCGCTCCGGCTGCTGGACGCCGTGCTGCGGCGCGGCGAGCCGCTGGAGGCCGCGCTGGCGCAGGCGACGCGCGCGCTGCCCGGCGGGCCGGACCGCGGGCTTGCGCACGCCATCGCGGCGGAGACGCTGCGCCGGCTGACCGATCTCGACGCGCTGATCGATTCGGCGACGCGCAACCGGCTGGCGGACGACGTCAAGGCGCGATCGGCGCTGCGCGTCGCGCTGGTGCAGGTGCTGGCGCTCGGCACGCCGCCGCACGCCGCCATCGCCACCGTCCTGCCGCTGGTGGACGGCGGGCCGAAGCGGCTGGTCCACGGCGTGTTCGGCACGCTGGTCCGCGGCGGCGCGACCCTGCCGGAGTTGCCCGCCCTTCCGGCCGCCGTGGCGGAGCGCTGGCAGGCGGCATGGGGCGAGGAGGCGGTGGCCGGTGCCGCCCGCGCCATCGCCGCGCCGCCGCCGGTCGACCTGACGCTGCGCGACCCGGCGGAGACGGCGGGCTGGGCGGAGCGGCTGGGCGGCACCAGTCTCGCCCGCGGCCACGTCCGCCTCGTCGATCCCGCGCCGATCGCGGAGCTGCCCGGCTATGCCGAGGGCGCGTGGTGGGTGCAGGACCTCGCCGCGTCGCTGCCCGCGCGGCTGCTGCCCCTGCCCGCGGGCGACGTGCTGGACCTGTGCGCGGCGCCGGGCGGCAAGACGCTCCAGCTCGCCGCCGCGGGCCACCGCGTCACGGCGATCGACGCATCGAAAAGTCGCGCCGCGCGACTTTTCGAGAACCGCGAGCGGACGCGCCTCGCCTTCGACGTGGCGGTCGCCGACGTGCTCGACTGGTCGCCGCCCGCGCCGGCCGACGGCGTGCTGGTCGACGCGCCGTGCAGCGCCACCGGCATCTTCCGCCGCCATCCCGACGTCCTCTATCGCGCGCACCCGCGGGTGGTGGAGGAGATGGCCGCGCTGCAAACGCGCATCCTCGACCGCGCCGCGGCATGGGTGAAGCCGGGCGGCACGCTGGTCTACGCCACCTGCTCGCTGGAACCTGCCGAGGGCGAGGAGCAGGCGGCGCGGTTCCTCAGCGACCACGACGACTTCGCCGTCGCGCCCGCGCGCGAGGAGGAACTGCCCGCCGGCATCGCACCGACCGCGGAGGGCTTCGTGCGCACCCTGCCCGGGACGCTGGCTGCGGCGGGCGGATGCGACGGCTTCTTCATCGCGCGCTTCCGCAAGGCGTGAACGCGCGCTAACGGTCGCGTCCATGTCCCATCCCGTCCGTATCGCCCCGTCGATCCTGTCCGCCGATTTCGCCAAGCTGGGCGAGGAGGTGCGCGCGATCGACGCCGCGGGCGCGGACTGGATCCACATCGACGTGATGGACGGCCACTTCGTGCCCAACATCACCATCGGCCCGGCGGTGGTGAAGGCGCTGCGTCCGCACACGGACAAGCCGTTCGACGTTCACCTGATGATCTCCCCCGTGGACGCCTATCTCGACGCCTTCGCCGAGGCGGGGGCGGACACGATCACCGTCCATCCCGAGGCGGGGCCGCACGTGCACCGCTCGATCCAGCACATCAAGTCGCTGGGCAAGCGCGCCGGCGTCGTGCTGAACCCGGCCACGCCGGCGAAGATGCTCGATTACCTGATCGACATGGTCGACCTGGTGCTGGTCATGAGCGTCAATCCCGGCTTCGGCGGGCAGCATTTCCTCGACAGCCAGCTGAGGAAGATCGCCGCCATCCGCAGGATGATCGACGCCACCGGCCGCGCCATCGACCTGGAGGTGGACGGCGGCATCGACGCCACCACCGCCCGGGCGGCGATCGACGCGGGGGCGGACGCGCTGGTCGCGGGCACCGCCACCTTCCGCGGCGGGCCGGACTGCTACGCCGCCAACATCGCAGGCCTGCGCGGCTGATGGCGGGGGACGGCGGCGAGGAGAAGACGGCGGACGGGATCGAGAGCGGTCGCCGCCTCGTCCGTGCCGATCCCGCCGCGGCGCAGTCGCTCAGTCAGCGGCTCGGCCAGTATCTCGAACGGCTGACCTGGCGCACCCCGCTCCACGACATGCGGCTGAAGGGGCGGCATCCGCTGCGCCTGCTGGCCGTTCCGGTCGACCCGCTGCCGGGCGATGCCGACGCGGGGCTGGCGCTGCTCGACGGCACGCTGCTGGCAGGGGGTAGCGCGTACGAGGTCGCGACGCTCGACCTGGGGTCGACGAGGCACGGCGAGGCGCTGCTCGATCACCTCCACGGCTTCACCTGGCTGCGCAACCTCGCCGCCACGCGAGACCGCGCGCGGGCCGTGCCGGTGGCGGAGGCGCTGACCGCGCGTTGGCTCGACGCGCATGGCGAGCGCGTGCGCGATCCCGCCTGGCGGCCGGAAATTGCGGCACGGCGGCTGACGATGATCGCCTGCTACGCGCCGCTGATCCTGTCCTCGGGCGACATCGTCTTCCGCAGCCGCGTGCTGAACGCCATCGCGCGCACCGCCCGTCACCTCGATCGCGCCGCGGACAAGGCGGGGGCGGGGCCGGAGCGGCTGGCGGCGTGGTGCGGCGTCGTCACCGCCGGGCTGCTGCTGCCCGGCGGCGAGGCGCGGCTGGCCTATGGCGAGGGCGGGCTGGCGCGCGCGCTGGCGGCGACGATCGGCGAGGACGGCGGCATCGCCAGCCGCTCCCCGGCCGCGCTGGTGGAGGCCATCGCGCTGCTGGCGATGCTGCGCGCCTGCTACCAGACGCGCCGCCGCGACCTGCCGGAGGAGGTCGGCGCGACGCTGGTGCGGATGGGCGCCGCACTGGCGGGCACGGTGATGAGCGACGGGGCGCTGTCGAGCTGGCAGGGCGGCGGGCCGACGCCGTCGGAGCGATTGTCGGACGTGCTCGACGCCGCCGGCCTGCACCCGCGCCCGCTGCGCCAGGCGAAGGGTTGGGGCTATCAGCGGCTGATCGGCGGGCGCGCGGTGGTGGTGGTCGACGCCGCGCCGCCCCCCGCCGCCCCGGTCCGCGACGGCGGCGGCCAGGGCGGCGGCTGCGCCTCCACGCTGGCGTTCGAATATGCCGAGGGGCCGGACCGGCTGGTCGTCAATTGCGGCGGCGCGCGGGCGGCGGCGACGCCCGTTCCCGCCGCCTTCGCGCGCGGTTTGCGCTCCACCGCGGCGCATTCGACGCTGGTGGTGGCCGACACGAACTCCACGGCGATCCACGCCGACGGCTCGCTCGGCCGCGGCGTCTCGGGCGTGGAGCTGGCACGGCAGGAGAGCGACGTCGCCAGCCGGATCGAGGCGAGCCACGACGGCTACGCCCGCCGCTTCGGCTTCACCCACCGCCGCCAGCTGGTGTTGACCGCCGACGGGCGCGAGCTGCGCGGCGAGGACGCGCTGCTGCCCACCGGCCGCGCGCGCCGCGTCGAGCGAGCGACGCCGTTCGCGCTGCGCTTTCACCTGGGCGCCGGGGTGGAGGCGGTGCGCACCGCCGACGGGCAGGCGGCGATCCTGCGTACCCCGTCGGGCGCGATCTGGCAGTTCCGCACCCGCGCGGAGACGCTGGCGGTGGAGGAGAGCGTGTGGATCGACGGCGAGGGCCGCTTCGTGCCGACGCAGCAGATCGTGGTCGCCGGCACCGCCGCGGCGGGCGGAGCGAGCCTCTCCTGGGCGTTCCGCCGCGCGCGGTAGCGGCGAGCATCTTTCCGCCTTTCCCCACCTCCGCTAAGGAGCGGCCGGAGCAACGAGAGGACGAGCGGTGAGCGACGCGATACCACGGGCCTGGACCACGGCGGCGCTGGCCGATGCGCTATCCGGGGGCGATCGCGCGGGCGAGATCAGCGTGGAGCGGATCGCCGCCGCCGATCCCGTGCTGCGCGTCACCATGCACGCGCACGGCGACCTTTCCATCTTCCTCAGCGTGGCGGGGGAGCAGATCGTCTGTTCGACGCTGCTGTGGCCGGTGGACGAGCAGGCGGACGCGGACGCGTTCAACCGCTTCCTCCTGAAGGCGCAGAAGCTGGTCCCGCTCAGCAATTTCGCGATCACCGAGGTGGACGGCCGCGACTGGTACGAACTGATCGGCGAACTGTCGATCGAATCGCCGCTGCGCGCGGTGGAGATCGAGCTGACGGTGCTGGCGCAGAACGCCATCGACGCCGCGTCCGACCTGCGCGCCGAATTCGCGGCCTGAGGAGCCAAATATGTCGATGTGGAAGCAGCTCGTCACCCTGGTCCGCGGCACCGCGCACGAGGCGGGGCAGTCGATCGCCGACGCGAAGGCGCTGACGATCCTGGACCAGCAGATCCGCGACGCCGGCACCGCGCAGGGCAAGGCGCGCGACGACCTTGCCACGCTGACGGCGCGGCGGCGGATGATCGAGAAGGAAGTGGAGGGCCTGGTCGAGCAGCGCACCCGCTACGAGGCGTCCGCCCGCGCGGCGATGCAGCGCGGCGACATGGACCTCGCGCGGCAGGTGGCCGAGCGGCTGGCCGCGATCGAGGCGGACGTCACCGCCAAGGATCCGCAGATCGCCGACATGCGCGCCGCCGAGGACCGGATGCGCGGCATCATCAAGCAGAGCGACGGCAAGATCGAGGCGCTGCGCCGCGAGGTGGACGTGGTGCGCGCCAACGAGAGCGTGCAGAAGGCGCAGGCCGCGGTGGCGAGCAGCCAGGGCGGCGCGATGTCGCAGCTGGGCTCCGCCGCCGACAGCCTCGCCCGCCTGAAGGAGCGGCAGGCGGTGCGCGAGGAGAAGTTCCGCGCCGCCGCGGAGCTGGAGGACATGCGCACCGGCGCCGACCTCGACGCCAAGCTGCGCGACGCCGGGCTGCTGCCGGGATCGTCCAGCGCCGACGACATCCTCGCCCGGCTCGCCGCGCCGCCCGCGCAGGAGCCGCGCAAGCTGACCGACCAGCGGGACTGATGCCCACCACCTTCTTCCCCGTTCGCACGGAGGAGGGCCGCAGGCCCGTCTCGACGTGCCGCTGCTTCGAGACACCGCTTCGACAGGCTCAGCGGCTCCTCAGCACGAACGGGCTTTGGCTCCGATGATCCGCCTCCCCCTCGCCCCCCGCGCCGACTGGCAGGACGTCGCCCGGGACATGGGCTTCACCTTTCACCACCAGGACGGACAGAAATACTGGGAGGAGGCGGCATACTACCGCTTCACCCTGGACGAGGTGGAGCAGGGGATCGAGGCACCGAGCGCGGAGCTTCACCAGATGTGCCTCGCGCTCGTCGAGGAGGCGGTGGGCAGCGAGGCGCTGATGGCGCGGCTCGCCATTCCCGACGCGATGCGCGACCTCGTCGCTGCGTCGTGGCGGGCAGGCGCACCGTCGCTCTACGGCCGGTTCGACTTCGCGTTCGACGGTACGGGCCCCGCGAAGCTGCTGGAATACAACGCCGACACGCCGACCAGCATCTTCGAGACTGCCCTGTTCCAGTGGCAGTGGCTGGAAGACCGCATCGCCGCGGGCGACCTTCCCGCGGACGCCGACCAGTACAACCGCCTGCACGACGCGCTGCGCGACCGCTTCGCCGCGCTGTTCACCCCCGGCAGCCTCGTCCATTTCGCCAGCGACGCTGCCCATGTCGAGGACCGGCAGACCGTCCGCTATCTGGAGGACGTGGCGCGTCAGGCGAAGCTGGACCCCGCGTTCGTCGCGGTCGACCGGATCGGCGTCGACGCCGACGGCCGCTTCGTGGACGAGGAGGCGGTGCTGATCGCCGCGCTGTTCAAGCTCTACCCGTGGGAGGACATGCTGCGCGAGCCCTATGCCCGCCACCTTCCCGGATCGGCGACGCTGTTCCTCGAACCGGCGTGGAAGGCGATCCTCAGCAACAAGGGCATCCTGCCGCTGCTGTGGCAACGTCACCCGGGCCATCCCAATCTGCTCCCCGCCGCCTTCGCCGACGATCCCGCCGGGCTGGCATCGATCGGCTCCCGCCACGTGCGCAAGCCCCTGTTCTCGCGCGAGGGCTGGGACGTGGAACTGGTCGCCGGCGCGGACAGCGCGCATGGGCCGGCGGGCGGATACGGCGAGGAAGGCCACATCGTGCAGGCGTTCGCGCCGCTGCCGGTCTTCGGCGGCCTCCACGCCGTGGTGGGATCGTGGATCGTCGGCGACGACCCGGTGGCGCTGTCGGTGCGCGAGGACGACGGCCCGATCACGCGCGACCTCGCGCGCTACGTGCCCCATGCGATCGTCGACGAAGCGGGCGCCGCTCACCCACGTTAGCGCCTGCGGTTGATCCCGGTTGATCCGTATCAGCCTGTTTGTGCGGAACGATTCATCCTGCCGGGCCGTATCGACGGCCCCTATGCCCTCTCCCGCCACCCCGCTGTTCCCCTGGACCCACGCCGACCAGCACAGCCTGGAATCGGCGCTGACGTCCCACGTCGCCGCGCGCGACTTTCCCTGCGTCGGCGCGAAGGCGGCGCTGGGCAAGGGCACGCTGGCGGTACTCGCGTGCGATCGCGTGGACAGCGCGTGGGACGATGTGCGCATTCACGACGCGCTGATGAAGTTCGCCGCCGACTATCGCGCCGCGCCGTCGCTGTTCCGCAGCCTGGCGGTCGTGTTCGCGGGGCCGGACACGCTGGACGAGGCGGCGTTCGAGGCGGCGCTGTGGCGGCGGTTGCAGTCGCTCTCCGACAAGGACGTGTGGCGCGGACAGAGCTATGACAGCCGCGTCAGCGCCGATCCGGACAGCCCGCATTTCTCGCTCAGCTTCGGCGGCGAAGCGTTCTTCGTCGTCGGCCTGCACCCGCACGCCTCGCGCCCCGCGCGCCGCTTCGCTCGGCCGACGATGGTCTTCAACCTGCACGATCAGTTCGAGACGCTGCGCGCCGACGGGCGCTACGAGACGATGCGCGAGGCGATCATGGTGCGCGATGAGGCGGTCGCCGGCAGCCGCAATCCGATGCTGGCGCGCCACGGTGAGGCGAGCGAGGCGCGGCAGTACAGCGGCCGCGCGGTGGACGGCGCCTGGCGCTGCCCGTTCCACTACACCGGCGCGGAAGAACGCGCCGATGGGTGAGGTGCACGAGATCCCGGTCCGCAGCGGGGCGGGGTTCACGCTGGACGCCGGCCGCCGGCTGACGGTGATCGACCCGCGCGGCTGCCAGGTGTCCGACCTGCTCGCGTACAGCCGCGACGACGTGCGCGAGGTGATCTCGTCGGGCCGCACGCTCGACTATGCGGAGACGATCCGGCTGACGACGGGCCACCTCCTCTATTCCAACCGCTCGCGGCCGATGCTGGAGATCGTCGAGGATACGGTGGGCCGGCACGATTTCCTGCTGACGCCCTGCTCCTACGACACGTTCCATCATTTCTATCCCGACCTGCCGCCGCACCGCGGCTGCTTCGGCAACCTGGCCGAGGCGCTGGCGCCCTGGGGCGTGACCGAGGACATGATTCCCGTCGCGTTCAACTGCTTCATGAACGTGCCGGTGGACGGCGCGAGCGGCAAGCTGGAGGTGCTGCCGCCGACCAGCGCCGCGGGCGACCACATCACGTTCGAGGCGCGCATGGACCTCGTCATCGGCCTCACCGCCTGTTCCGCCCCCGCGTCGAACGGGGGCAGCTTCAAACCGATCCACTATCGCATCGATTGAGGCGGCGAATAACGAGGGCGCTTCGACAAGCTCAGCGTGAACGCGCACCGAGCGCCCCTCTCCCGTTCGGGCCGAGCCTGTCGAAAGCCGTGTGTTTCCTTTACCCGCCCCCGTCCAGATTGATCTTCTGCCCGTTCACGTATGCCGCGTCGGCGGAGACGAGATACGCCACCGCCGCCGCCACGTCCTCCGGCGTCGAGACGCGACCGAACGGCGAGCGGGCGTCCAGTTCGGCGATGTCGCCGACGCCCATCGTGGCCTTCGCCAGCCGCTCGCCCATATCGGTAACGGTCAGCCCCGGCGCGACGATGTTGGTGCGGATGCCGTGCCGGCGCTCCTCCTTCGCCAGCGTCAGTGCCAGCGCCTCCAGCGCCGCCTTGCCCATGTTGTAGGGCGCGCCGTTGGCGGCGTGGCGCAGCGTCGCGACCGAGGAGATCATCACGATGTCGCCGCGCCCCGTGTCTCGTGCCCGCGCGCGCATCGACGGCAGCACCAGCCGCGACAATTGGTGCGGCGCCAGCGCGTGGGTGCGGATCACGCGCTCCAGCTCCGCGGCATCCGTGTCTGCCACCGCACGGCCCCGACTGGCGATGCCGGCATTGTTGACCAGGATGTCGACGCCGCTGAAGTCGGCGATCACCGCGTCCACCATCGCCGCCACCGCCTGCGCGTCGTCCACCGAGGCGGCATAGGCGCGCGCCCTTCGTCCCGCCGCCTCCACCGCGGTTACCGTCTCCGCCGCCGCGTCGGCGTCGCGGCGATAGTTGACCGCCACGTCGGCACCGTCCGCCGCCAGCCGCAGCGCGATGGCGCGGCCGATCCCGCGGGAGGCTCCGGTGACGAGCGCGACCCGTCCCGCCAGCCCGTTCATGCGCGCGTTCCCGCATAGTCGGGCCGCCGCTTCTCCAGGAAGGCGGCGATGCCCTCGCCGAAATCGGGCGAGGTGGCGGCGAGGATCTGATTGCGGTCCTCCATCGCGATCGCCGCCTCCAGGCTGGGCGCGTCCAGGCTCATCCGCAGGCATTCCTTGGTCAGCCTGAGGCCGAGCGGCGCCGTGGTCAGCATCCGGTCGATCAGCGGCCCGGCCGCGGCCTCCAGCGCGTCGTCGGCGACCACCCGGCTCACCAGCCCGCAGGCGAGCGCGCGGGGCGCGTCGATGAAGTCGCCGGTCAGCATCAGCTCGGCGGCGAGGCTGGCGCCCACCAGTCGCGGCAGGAAGTAGCTGACGCCGATGTCGCAGGCGCTGAGGCCGATGCGCACGAAAGCCGCGTTCATTCGCGCGCTCTCCCCGGCGATGCGAATGTCGCTCGCCAGCGCCATCGCGAAGCCGCCGCCGCACGCCGGGCCGTGGACCAGGCTGACGATCGGCTGCGGGGCGTAGCGCATCCGCATCACGAGCTCCGCGATGCTGCGCTGGTGGCGGAGCCGGTCGATCGTGTCCCACCCCTCGCGCCCTCCACCCGCCTTCAGGTCCAGCCCCGCGCAATAGGCGCGGCTCGCGCCGCGCAATACGACGACGCGCACGTCGCGGTCGGTCGCCAGGGCACCGAAATAGGAGGACAGCTCCTCCACCATCGCGTCGTCCAGCGCGTTGAGCCGGTCGGGCCGGTTCATCGTCACCCAGTCGACCTCGCCGCGCCGCTCGATCGTCAGCGTCTCGCCCATCGTCCTCTCCTCTTCGCGGCCGATCGTGGCATAACGATTGTTATGGTGCAAATTTACGCCGCTCCATCGGTCGGTACGGTGGCGGTGGATGCCGTGACAAGCGCGGCATGACAGGGGAGTGACGTTGCGTGCGGAGCAGCCCACAAGCATAGCCATGCCGCGTTTCCACCGCCTCGCCGCCGACGGCGCCATCACCGAAGTCGACCGCGACCTGATCGGCGAATCACCGATCGCCATCGAAGTGAACGGGATCGGCCATGCGGTGATGATGGCGACCCCGGCGGACCTCCAGGATTTCGTTACGGGCTTCGCGTTGGCCGAACGCATCGTCGATCACGCGGCGGACCTGATCGCGCTCGACCTGCACGAAACGCCGCAAGGCACGATCGCGCGGCTCACCGTCGGGCCGGACCGCGCCGCGGCGATCGCGGCCCGTGCGCGGCGGCGGACGTCTGACAGTTCGTGCGGGCTGTGCGGCATGGACAATCTCGACGCGGTCCATCGACCGCTGCCGCGCGTGCCCCCCGCCCGCGTCGATCCTCCCGCGATCTTCCGCGCGCTGGGGGCGATGCGCGCGCACCAGCCGCTGACCCGCGCCACCGGGGCCGCACACGCCGCGCTGCTGTGCGCCGCGGACGGCACCGTCCGGCTGGCGCGGGAGGACGTCGGCCGGCACAATGCCTTCGACAAGGTGATCGGCGCGATGGCGCGGCAGGGGCTCGGCTGGGACGGCGGCTTTGCCCTCCTCTCCTCGCGCTGCTCCTACGAACTGGTCGAGAAGGCGGCGCTGGCGCGTTGCCCGATGCTGGTCACCGTTTCCGCCGCCACCGACCTTGCCGTCGCGCGCGCGCGACAGGCGGGGCTGGCGCTGGTCCACCTCGCGCGCGACGATGCGGTGCTTTTCAGCCCGACGGACGTTTGACGCGCATGGCCACCCAGCACGACGATCGCCCCGACTTCACGCCCTACCCCGGTCCGTCCGGCGGATGGGGATCGGTGAAATCGCTCGCCGACATCATCCCGCGCGAGAAGAACCCGGTCGAAACGGGCAAGGAGCTGCTCCGGCAGAACAAGCATGACGGCTTCGCCTGCGTCAGCTGCGCCTGGGCCAAGCCGCATCCGCCGCACCCGGCGGAGTTCTGCGAGAACGGCGCGAAGGCGACCGCGTGGGAAATCACCAGCCAGCGCGTCACCCCCGATTTCTTCCGCGCGCACACGCTGACGGCGCTGCGCGAGTGGAGCGACTATCGGCTGGAGGAGGCGGGCCGGCTGACCCACCCGATGCGCTACGACCGCGCGACGGACAAATATGTCACCGCCACCTGGGACGAGGCGTTCGCCGCGATCGGCGCGAAGCTGAAGGGCTACGACCCGCGGCAGGTGGTCTTCTACGCCTCCGGCCGCGCCAGCCTGGAGACGTCGTACCTCTACCAGCTGATGGCGCGGATGTACGGCAACCAGAACCTGCCCGACAGTTCGAACATGTGCCACGAATCGACGTCGGTCGGGCTGAAGGCCGCGATCGGCGTGCCGGTGGGCACCACGCGGCTGGACGATTTCGACACCACCGACTGCATCCTGCACTTCGGGCAGAACGTCGCCACCAACTCGCCGCGGATGCTCCACCAGCTACGCTCGGTGCGCAAGCGCGACGTGCCGATCATCGTCTTCAACCCGCTGAAGGAGCGCGGGCTGGAACGGTTCACCGATCCGCAGAACCCGATCGAGATGGCGACCGGCAAGGAGACGCAGATCGCCACGCAATATCTCCAGGTGAAGGCGGGCGGCGACCTGGCGGCGATGATGGGCATGGCCAAGTGGCTGATCGAGCACGATCGGGTCGACGCCGCCTTCATCGCCGAGCACACGCACGACTATGATGCCTTCGCCGCGAAGGCGCGCGCGACGGGGTGGGACGAGATCGAGCGCGAATCGGGCCTGGCCCGCGCCGAGATCGAGCGGGCGGCGGAGACCTACGCCGGCGCGAAGGCGGCGATGGCGATCTACGGCATGGGCCTGACGCAGCACGTGAAGGGCGTCGACAACGTCCGCATGCTGGTCAACCTGCTGCTGCTGCGCGGCAACATCGGCAAGCCGGGTGCCGGGCCCTGCCCGGTGCGCGGGCACAGCAACGTGCAGGGCCAGCGCACCGTGGGCATCACGGAGAAGACCGAGCTCGCCCCCGTCGACAAGCTGAAGGAGCGCTACGGCTTCGAGCCGCCGACCCAGAAGGGTCTCGACACGGTGGAGGCGTGCGGCGGCGTGATCGACGGCACGGTGAAGGCGTTCGTGTCGCTGGGCGGCAATTTCGTCCGCGCCGCGCCGGAGACGCGGCTGCTGGAGGAGGGCTGGGCCGGGCTGGACCTTTCCGTGCAGATCGCGACCAAGCTGAACCGCAGCCATCTGATCCCCGCCGCGGGCGAGACGTGGCTGCTGCCCTGTCTGGGCCGGATCGAGCGCGACCTGCAGGCCGCGGGCGCGCAGATGGTGACGGTGGAGGATTCCACCAGCGTCATCCACCCCTCGGTCGGCAAGGTGGATCCCGCCAGTCCCTACCTGCTGTCCGAGCCCGCGATCGTCGCCGGCATCGCCAAGGCGACGCTGCCGCCCAATCCCGCAGTGCCGTGGGATGAATGGGTCGGCGACTATGCGCTGGTGCGCGACGAGATCGCGGCGGTGTTTCCGCACTTCTTCGCGCGCTTCAACGAGCGATTGAAGGAGCCGGGCGGGTTCTGGAAGGGCAACAAGGCGGCGAACCGCGAGTGGGACACGCCGACCGGCAAGGCGGAGTTCGTGATTCCCGACGTGCTGAACGCGACGGGCTTCGCCGACGCGGGCGGGCGGTTCCGGTTGCTGACGGTGCGGTCGAACGACCAGTTCAACACGACCGTCTACGGCTATTCCGACCGCTTCCGCGGCATCAACGGCACGCGCCAGGTGGTGCTGATGAACCGCGCCGACATGGACGCGCTGGGCGTGACGCAGGGGCAGAAGGTGACGCTGGCGGGCGACGCCGACGACAACATGGACCGCCGCGTGGCCGGGTTGATGGCGGTCGCCTACGACGTGCCCCCCGGCTGCGTCGTCGGCTATTATCCCGAGTGCAACCCGCTGATCGCGCTCGCCCACCACGCCGAGGAGAGCCACGTTCCCGCGGCGAAATCGGTGCCGGTGCGCATCGTGGCCGGAGGATAAAGCGCTTGACCCTCTTCCCGGCATAACAGATGTTACGCCGGAAAGAGGAGAGGGCATGAAACTCGGACCGCCAATCGCAGCGATCGTGACCGGCGGCGCGTCGGGTCTGGGACTGGCGACGGCCAGGGCGTTGATTTCCGAGGGCGTGAAGGTCGCGCTGTTCGACAGGAACGCTCAGGTCGGCCCGGGAGTCGCGCAGGAGATCGGCGCGACCTACGTCGAAGTCGACGTGATGGACCAGGCCTCGGTCGACTCCGGCTTCGCCGCGGCACGCGCCGCCAACGGGCAGGAGCGCATCCTCGTCAACTGCGCCGGCGGCGGTTTCGGCGGGCCGAACAAGACGGTCGCGCGCTCGAAGGAGGATGGGGCGATCACACCCTATCCGATCGAGAATTACGTGAGGACGATCGAGCTGAACCTGATCGGCAGCTTCCGCTGCATCGTCGGCAGCGCGGCGGGGATGATGACGCTGCCGCCGACCGACGACGGCGACCGCGGCGCCATCGTCAACACCGCCAGCGTCGCAGCGGAGGACGGGCAGATCGGGCAGGTCGCCTATACCAGCGCGAAGGCGGGCATCGTCGGCATGACGCTGAACGTCGCGCGCGACCTGGCCGCGGAGGGCATCCGGTGCAACACCATCCTCCCGGGCATCTTCGACACGCCCCTGCTGGGCCGCGCCAAGCCGCAGGTGAAGGCGGCGCTGTCCGCCATGGTGCCCTTCCCCAAGCGGCTGGGCATGCCGGAAGAATATGCGCGGCTGGCGCTGGAGATGATCCGCAACAGCTATTTCAACGGGGAGGACGTGCGGCTGGACGGCGCGATCCGGATGCAGCCGCGGTGATTTCTCCCTCTCTCCGCTCGCGGGGAGAGGGTCGGGGAGAGGGAGAGAGATGAACTTCGACTATTCCGACGATCAAAAGATGCTCAAGGACGAGGCGCGCAGGTTCCTCGCGGCGCGCTGCGACGTGGCCGTCGTGCGCGGCGTGCTCGACCATGACGATCGCCACTATGACGAGGCGCTGTGGCGCGCGGTGGCGGAGCAGGGCTGGCTGGGTGCCGCCATTCCGGAGGAGCATGGCGGCCTCGGCCTCGGCCATGTCGAGCTCTGCGGCCTCGCCGAGGAGCTGGGCCGCGCCTGCGCGCCGATCCCCTTCGCCTCCACGGTCTATTTCGTCGCCGAGGCGCTGATGCTGTTCGGCTCGGACGCGCAGAAGGCGGCGTGGCTGCCGCGGATCGCCGCGGGCGAGGTGATCGGCGCCTTCGCCACGTCGGAGGGACCGGGCCCGATCGGAGCCATCCGCACGCGGGTCGTCGACGGGCGGCTGACGGGCACCAAGATTCCCGTCACCGACGGCAACATCGCCGACCTCTTCGTCGTCCTCGCCGAGGATGGCCTCTATCTGGTCGAGGGACGGGCAGAGGCGCAGGTGTTGCAGACGCTGGACCCCACGCGCCCCGCCGCCCGCGTCACCTTCGACCATGCGGCCGAGCGATTGGGCGACGAGGACGGCGTGGCGGCGATGCAGGCGGTGCTGGATCGCGCCGCGGTGCTGCTCGCGTTCGAGCAGCTGGGCGGCGCGGACAAGTGCCTGGAAATGGCGAAGGGCTACGCCCTCGACCGCTACGCCTTCGGCCGGCAGATCGGCGGCTATCAGGCGATCAAGCACAAGCTGGCCGACATCTACGTGAAGAACGAGGTGGCCCGGTCCAACGCCTATTACGGCGCATGGGCGCTCAACACCTCGGCCGCCGAACTCCCCCTCGCCGCCGCCACCGCGCGGGTCGCCGCGTCGGAGGCGTTCTGGTTCGCGTCGAAGGAGAACATCCAGACCCACGGCGGCATCGGCTTCACCTGGGAGGCCGATCCCCAGCTCTACTATCGCCGCTCGCGCCAGCTGTCGCTGGTGGCGGGAGCGCCGGCGACGTGGAAGGAACGGCTGGTGGGCCAGCTGGAGACGCGCAACGCGGCGTAAAGACGATCCCCCTCCCCGTTCGCCCTGAGCTTGTCGAAGGGCGTGTGCGGGGCACGTGCCTCGACAGGCTCGGCACGAACGGAAGGCAAGTGACATGGACTTCAACGACACACCCGAGGAAGCCGCCTATCGCGCCGCCGCGCGTGACTGGCTCGCCGCCAACGTCGCCGAGCACAAGGCCGCGTCCCACGCCGACGACATGGCCGCCGCCCGCGCGTGGCAGGCGCGCAAGGCCGCGGCAGGCTACGCGCAGATCACCTGGCCGAAGGAGTGGGGCGGCGGCGGCGGCACGCCGATCCAGTCGGTGATCTTCGGCCAGGAAGAGGCGAAGCATCCCGTCCAGTACGGCTATTTCACCATCGGCCTGGGGATGTGCGTGCCCACCGTCATGGCCTTCGCCGACGATGCGACCAAGCAGCGCTTCGTCGGCCCGGCGCTGCGCGGCGAGGAGATCTGGTCGCAATTGTTCAGCGAGCCGGCGGGCGGTTCCGACGTGGCCGCGATCCGCACCCGCGCGGTGCGGGACGGCGACGACTGGGTCGTCAACGGGCAGAAGGTGTGGACCTCCGGCGCGCACTACAGCGACTATGGCATCGTCCTCGTCCGCACGAACACCGACGTGCCCAAGCACAAGGGCCTGACCATGTTCTGGCTGGACCTGCGCTCGCCCGGCGTGGAGATCCGGCCGATCCACCAGATGTCGGGCGGGTCGAACTTCAACGAGGTGTATTTCACCGACGTCCGCATTCCCGACGCGCAGCGGCTGGGGCGCGTGGACGACGGCTGGAAGGTGGCGCTGGTGACGCTGATGAACGAGCGGCTGGCGGTCGGCGGCGGCGGCGGCGCGGGACCCAAGGAAATCCTGAAGCTGGCGCGCGAGGTCGATGCCGGAGAGGGCAAGCTGCTCCACGATCCAGCCTTCCGGCAGAAGCTGGCCGACTGGTGGGTGCAGGCGGAGGGGCTGCGCAACACGCGGATGCGTACCATCACCGCGCTCAGCCGCGGGCAGACGCCCGGGCCGGAGAGCTCGATTGGCAAGGTGATCGCCGCCAACCAGCTGCAGGACATCGGCAATTCCGCCGTGGAGGCGATGGACCAATACGGCATCATCGCCGATCCCGCGCTGGCGCCGCTGAAGGGCCTGTTCCAGTCGGCGACGCTCAACGCGCCCGGCCTGCGCATCGCCGGCGGCACCGACGAGATCCTGAAGAACATCATCGCCGAGCGCGTCCTGGGCCTGCCGGGCGAGATCCGCACGGACAAGGACGCGGCGTTCAAGGACCTGGCGGTGGGACGGTAGATACAGTCGCCCTCACCCTTCCCACTCGGCTGCGCCGAGCGGGCCCGTTCCCTCTCCCGATGGGAGCGGGAGGGAGCGGCGAAGCCGCGGAAGGGTGAGGGTGAACGCGCGAACCGCGTGCAACCCATCGCCTCCCTCCCGCATTACGTGGCCGAAACGGGAGGAAAGTCGATGCTCAAGCCGCTGCTGCTCGCCAGCGTTCTCGCCATCGCCGCGCCGGCCGCGGCGCAAGAGGTGCAGGCCATTTCCGCCGCCGACAAGCAGCTGGGCGCGCGGGCCAACCCGCAGCTGCTGGCCGAGTTCGGCGGCAAGTACGCCGGGCCGCAGGCGGCCTATGTCGAGCAGGTGGGCAAGCGCGTCGCCGTGCAGTCCGGCCTGTCCAACGCGCAGAGCGACTTCACCGTCGCGCTGCTGGATTCGCCGGTGGAGAACGCCTTCGCCATTCCCGGCGGCTACATCTACGTCACGCGGCAGCTGCTCGGCATCATGAATTCGGAGGCGGAGCTGGCGAGCGTGATGGGGCATGAGGTCGGCCACGTCGCGGCGCGCCACTCCAGCTCGCGCAACCGCACCAGCACGATCGGAAGCGTGCTGGCCGCGGTGGTCGGAGCGGCGGCGGGGAACAGCACCGCGGGCCAGCTCGCCGGGCGCGCGGCGAGCGGGGCGGCGCAGCTCTACTCGCTGAAATACGGCCGCGACCAGGAATATGCCGCCGACGGGCTGGGCGTCCGCTACATCACCAAGGCGGGATACGATCCCTATGCCGCCGCGGACATGCTGGCGCAGCTCGACGCGTCGACCAGCCTGAACGCGGAGATCAAGGGCGGGCAGCAGGGCCGCCTGCCGAGCTGGGCGTCGACCCACCCCAACGGCCCGGATCGCGTGCGCCGCGCCGCCCGGCTGGCGGAGGAGGCCGGCCGCCCGATGACCGAGCCGCCGCAGGACACCGCCTTCCTGCGCCGGCTCGACGGGCTGCGCTTCGACGCCGCGGAGAGCGGGCGACGCATCCGCATCCGCACGGTGAGGGCGGGCGAGACGATCGACACCTTCGCGCGGCAGATGGCCTATCCCGATTTCAAGCGCGAGCGGTTCGTCACGCTGAACGCGCTGGAGGACGACCAGCCGCTGCGCGCCGGAATGCTGGTCAAGGTCGTCACCACGGGGTAACGGCGGGGCGCCATGCACCGCCCCGCGCTTTCCGTCGTCGTCCCCTGCTACAACGAGGAAGCGACGCTGCCGCTGCTCCACGCCCGCGTCTCCGCGGCGGCGCGCGCGGCGGTGGGCGACGACCACGAGATCGTGCTGGTCAACGACGGCTCGCGCGACGGCAGCTGGGCGGCGATGCAGGCGCTGTCCGCCGCCGACCGCCGCGTCGTCGCGATCAACCTGTCGCGCAACCACGGGCACCAGCTGGCGCTGACCGCCGGGCTGGACCTGTGCTCGGGCCAGCAGATCCTGGTCATCGACGCCGACCTGCAGGACCCGCCCGAACTGCTGGCCGACATGCGCGCGGCGATGGCGCGCGAGGGCGCGGACGTGGTCTACGCCGTGCGCCGCAAGCGCGATGGCGAGACCTGGTTCAAGAAGGCGACGGCGGCGCTGTTCTACCGCGTGCTCGACCGGGTGACGGACACGCCGATCCCGCTGGACACCGGCGACTTCCGGCTGATGACGCGCCGCGCGCTCGACGCGCTGTTGGCGCTGCCCGAACAGGCGCGCTTCATCCGCGGCATGGTGGCGTGGGTCGGCTTCCGGCAGATCCCCTTCGCCTACGACCGCGCGGAGCGGCACGCGGGCGAGACCAACTATCCCCTTGGCAAGATGGTGCGCCTCGCGCTCGACGCCGTCACCGGTTTCTCCACCGCGCCGCTACGCTGGGCGAGCCACCTGTCCGTGGTGCTCGCCGCCTGCTCGCTGCTGCTGCTGTTCTACATCGCGTGGGGGTATTTCAGCGGCGAGCGGGTGCAGGGATGGACCTCGACCATGCTGGTCGTCGTCGTCCTCTCGTCGATCCAGATGTTCGTGCTGGGCATGATCGGCGAGTATCTCGGCCGCCTGTACATCGAGGCGAAGCGGCGCCCTTTGTACCTGGTCGCCGACATCGCCGGCCAGGTCCATGGGCGCGCGACGCTGGGCTTCCAGGCGGAGGGCACGCGCATTCCCGATGCGCTGGTGGCAAGCGAGGAGCGCGTCTGAGAAGGAAGACAGAAGAAGGTTTGTTCGCGCGGAGGCGCAGAGACGCGGAGAGTTGCGCTCGCGGCCCGTTTCCTAGCCGCCGCAGGCGGATCCAAGTCATGGCTGCCGCGCGGATAGGGTTCTCGCTGACGCGAGGAGACCACCGATGGCGAAACCTCTCTGCGCCTCCGCGCCTCCGCGCGACGATCTTCCTTCTTCGTGGCTTCGTGCCTTCGCCCGAGCCTGCTGCTCTCAAACCGGCTCCGCCAGCGTCACGATCGACACGCCGATCGGCATCGGTACCCGCCCGACGA
This sequence comes from Sphingomonas corticis, assembly GCF_012035195.1. Classification (GTDB taxonomy): domain Bacteria; phylum Pseudomonadota; class Alphaproteobacteria; order Sphingomonadales; family Sphingomonadaceae; genus Sphingomonas; species Sphingomonas corticis. The sequence continues at coordinate 224,365 of NZ_JAAVJH010000002.1, read as the reverse complement.
GATGCCGCTCCACGCGGAAGATGCGCTCGAACAGCGCGTTGACCGGGGCGGCCGGAGGCGAATCGTCGCTGTCGTCGCGGCCGGTGATCCGCCCCGCCACCCGCGCCGCGGCCGCCAGCGGGAACAGCAGCGAGTTGAAATAGCCGAGCTTGCGCTCGCGCAGCCCCGCCGCGCGGATCGCCTTCACCAGCGTCGCCTTGGAATAGCGGCGGTGGTGATGGTTCACCACATCGTGCGCGCTCCACATCCACTGGTGCGCGGGAACGGCGATCAGCACCTTGCCGCCGGGGGCGAGGCAGGCGCGCATCGCGGCCAGCGCGGCGACGTCGTCTTCGATATGCTCCACCACGTCCAGCACCGCGACCAGATCATAGGCGCCGCGCTCCACCCCCGGCAGCGCGGGCAGCGGCGCGTCGCCCACCGGCCGGCCGAGCCGCGCGCTGGCGATCGCGCGCGCGGCGGGATCGATCTCGATCGCGTCGACGGTGCCGAAGCCGCTCAGCATCGGCAGGTTGTGCCCGGTGCCGCAGCCGATCTCCAGGATGCGCGCATCGCCCGGCAGCCCGCCGTAGCGCGCGAGATAGTCGGACAGGATGTCGCGGCGCGCGCGATACCACCAATGGGTGGAATCATGCTCCGCCATGCGGTCGTAGACGCGGCGATCCATCTATTTGAACACCAGATAGCGGTTGAGCAGGAAGGTGAGCATCGTCGCCAGCACGATCGCGGGCAACAGCGGTACCCACGGCGCCAGGCCCAGCTTCGCCGTGCCGACCCAGGTGACGATCGCGTTCAGCGCCATGCCGGTCGCCTGCACCGCGACGAACTTCGCCTGCTGGGACAGGCCGGGCGCGCGCGTGCCGTGGCCGCGAAAGCTGAAGCGGCTGTGCAGGAAGAAGCCGCACGTCACCGCCACGGCGAAGGACGGCGGCACGGCATAGACCGCCTGCGCGTGCGGCAGCACCCAGGCGGTGAGCGGCAGGTACACGACGCAGTAGATCAGCGTGGTGATCCCGCCCGCGATGCCGAAGCGTACCAGCTGCCAGAACATGGCGCGTGCCTCACCTTGTCGACCGATATCGAGCGCCGCCACGAACCTTGCCCTTTGCGCGCACCGCATTAGGGCGGGCGCGTGATGGTTCGGGCGTCTAGGTCGTGGCGATAGAAGTGGCAACGGCCGTGTCCGCCCCCCGGCGATGCGACGCCGATCGCCCCGGGCGCGCGCCGGCATGACCGGATCGCGCCTGCGCCGCCTGTCGCGCTTTCTCGACCGCTACTGGCTCGACCTGACGTGGCTTGTCTGGTTCGCCGTCGCCGCCTGGTACGTGTGGCAGAAGTGGACCGCGATCCAGTATTTCAGCCTGGGCGATACCGACGACAACATGCGGATGATGCAGGTCCGCGCGTGGCTCGCCGGGCAGGGCTGGTTCGACCTCACCAACTATCGCCTGAACCCGCCCAAGGGGTTCGACATCCACTGGTCGCGGCTGGTCGACCTGCCGATCGCCGCGCTGGTGCTGATCTTCCGCCCGATCACGGGCGCCTTTGCGGCGGAGAAGCTGGCCGCGGGGATCGCGCCGCTGCTGCCGATGGCGATCGTGCTCGCCGCGCTGGGTGCCACCGTGCGCCGGCTGGTGGCGCCGCTCGCCTGGCCGTTGGCCATCGCGCTGTTCCTGGCGACCACGGTCGCGCTCGGCATGTTCATGCCCGACCGGATCGACCATCACGGCTGGCAGCTGGCGATGCTGGCGCTGACCGTCGCCGGCCTGTGCGATCCCCGCGCGGCACGGGGGGGCGCGACGGTCGGCATCGCGACCGCCGTGTCGCTGACGATCGGCCTGGAGTTGCTGCCCTACGCCGCGATGGCGGGCGGCATCGTCGCGCTCGCCTGGATCGCGGACGCGCGCGAGCGCGACCGGCTGGCTGCCTATGCGCTGGCGCTGGGCGGCGGCACGGCGGCGGGGTTCGCCACCTTCGCCTCCTACGCCAACCGCGTGCCGCGCTGCGACGCCTTGACGCCGGTATGGCTGTCGACCGTGGTGCTGGCCGCGGGACTGCTGCTGGCGCTGGCGCTCGTCTCGCCGCGCCACGCCGGCGTGCGGCTGGCGCTGGCGGCGGTCGCCGGTGCGGCCGTGGGGGCGTTCTTCGTGCTCGCCTTCCCGCACTGCCTGGGGCGGCCCGAGCAGGTCTCGCCCGAACTCTACGAGAGCTGGCTCAAGAACGTGCGGGAGGCGAAGCCGATCTACAAGCACGCCTTCCGCGTCGCGGCGCCCATCGTCGCGCTGCCGGTGATCGGCCTGATCGGCGCAATGGTCGCGACCTGGCGGGCGCGGGGCGGGGCGGCGTTGCGCGGGTGGGCGGCGGTGACGCTGTTCGCCGCCTTCGCCGCGCTGATGCTGTTGTGGCAGGCGCGCGCCGGGCCGGCGGCGCAGCTGCTGGCGGTGCCCGGCGCGGCGGCGCTCGCCTGGGCGGCGGTGCCGTGGCTGCTGGCGCCGCGCTGGTGGCCGGCCAAGCTGCTCGCCGCGGTGGCGCTGTTCACGCTCGTGTCGGGCCAGTTCGCCGGGCTGGCGATCGGCTGGTTCAACGTCGATCCGACGAGCAAGTACATGCGGCGCGTCAATCGCTCCACCGGCCGCTGCCTGACGCTGCCGGCGATGGCGCCGCTGAACCGACTGCCGCGGCAGACCGTCTTCACCTTCGTCGACCTGGGCCCGCGGCTCATCACGCTGACACATCATGACGCCATCGCCGGCCCCTATCACCGCAACGGCGACGCCATCCTCGACGTTCACCACGCCTTCGAGCGCTCACCGGCGCAGGCGCGCGCGATCATGAAGGCGCATGGCGCGACGCTTTTGCTGGTCTGCCCCAACATGGCCGAATCGACCAATTACCGCGCGCGCTCCCCCGCGGGATTCTACGCACGGCTGGCAAAGGGGGAGACGTTCGACTGGCTGGCGCCGGTGCCGCTGAAGAAGGGATCGCCTTTCCGCGCCTTCCGGATCAGCTGACGGCGAGGCCGAACTGGCTCTGCACCCCGTCGATCACGAACTGCACCGCCAGCGCGGCGAGCAGCACGCCCAGCAGTCGGGTGATGACCGCTTCGATCTTCGCCCCCAGGATCCGCATCAGCGGCCCGGCGGCCAGCAGCGCGACCAGCATCAGCGCCAGGTTCGCCGCCAGCGCCATCAGCACGGTGAACGTCCGCTCGACGCCGTCGGCGCGGCTGACCAGCAGCATGACCGTCGCGATCGATCCCGGCCCGGCGATCATCGGCATCGCCATGGGAAAGATCGAGACGTCCTCCGCCTCGTCCGGCGTCACCTTCGCCGCGCGATCCTCGCGCCGCTGCGTCCGCTTCTCGAACACCATCTCCAGCGCGATCAGGAACAGCATGATCCCGCCCGCGATGCGGAACGAGGCGAGCTCGATGCCCAGGCCGTGCAGCAGCGGCTCGCCCGCCAGCGCGAAGACCAGCAGGATCGCCGCCGCCACCATCACGGCGCGCACCGCCATGGCGCGGCGGTGCGCGGCGGTCGTCCCCGCCGTCAGCGAGGCGAAGATCGGCGCGCAGCCGGGTGGGTCGATGACGACGAAGAAGGTGACGAAGGCGGAGACGAAGAGCTCGATCAAAGCGCGGACTCGTCCACCGCCACGCCCGCGCGCCGGCCGGCGGCGACCAAGGTGTTGCGCAGCAGCACGGCGATGGTCATCGGCCCCACGCCGCCCGGCACCGGCGTGATCGCGCCCGCCACCTCCGCCGCGTCCGCCGCCACGTCGCCGACCAGCCCGGCGTCGGTGCGGTTGATGCCGACGTCGATCACCGTCGCGCCGGGCTTGATCCATTCCTTTTGCACGAAGCCGGGGATGCCGACCGCGGCGACCAGGATGTCGGCCTGGCGCACGTGCGCGAAGATGTCACGGGTGCGGCTGTGCGTCATCGTCACCGTGCAGCTCTCGCGCAGGAGAAGCTGCCCCATCGGCTTGCCGACGATGTTCGACCGGCCGATCACCACCGCCTCCAGTCCGGCGAGATGCGGATGCGCGTCCTTCAGCAGCATCAGGCAGCCGAGCGGGGTGCACGGCACCAGCGCGTCCAGCCCCGTGGCCAGCCGGCCCGCGTTGACCGGGTGGAAGCCGTCCACGTCCTTGGCGGGGTCGATCCGCGCGATCACCGCGCGCTCGTCGATGTGCGCGGGCAGCGGCAGCTGGACCAGGATGCCGTCGACCGCATCGTCCGCGTTCAGCCGGTCGACCAGTGCCAGCAGCGTCGCCGAGTCGGTGTCGGCAGGCAGGCGATGCTCGAACGACTCCATGCCCGCGGCCAGCGTCGCTTTTCCCTTGGAGCGGACATAGACCGAGGAGGCGGGATCCTCGCCCACCAGCACGACGGCGAGGCCGGGCTTTCGCCCCGCCGCGCGCGCGAACCCCGCCGCGCCCTCGCCCACTCGCGCGCGCAGCCCGGCCGCGAACGCCTTTCCGTCGATGATCCGTGCCGTCATGCCCGCCGCATAATGCGCGGCGGGCCGATAGGCTAGGCCCGCGGCCTCAGACCGCGCCGCCCGCCAGGATGCTGGCGGCCACGTTGTTCAGGATGATGTTGAGGATCGCCATCAGCACCAGCACCACCGCGGGCGCGAAATCCATGCCGCCGGTGTTCGGAAGGATGCGGCGGATCGGCCGGTAAAGCGGCTCGGTCAGCCGGTCGAGCCCGTCGTGGAGCGAGCGGATGAACGGGCTGCCGGTGTTGATGACGTTGAAGACGATCAGCAGCGACAGCACGAACTGGATGACGATGACCCACCAGACCACGTTCAGCAGCACCTGGAGGATCTGGATGATGGTCAGCGAGAGCAAGACGGTCTCCGAACAGGGTGTATCACCGATATAGGGCACGCGGGGCGCGCCGCAACGTGGTGTAGGGCAAATGGGACCGGATCGGAAAGGCGTTCCTCCCTGGGGCGTGGCGTGCGCGGTGAACGGGTGGGGGCGCTCACACAAAGGCACGAAGCCACGAAGGAAGAAGGGAGGATTGCGGCATCATAACCTGAACGATGCGACATCGACGTCGCGAAAACCTGCTGCGCGCAAACCGCGCTTGATCCCTTCTTCGTGCCTTCGTGCCTTTGTGTGAGGCCTCCTTCCTACCCCCGCCGGATCAGCGTGCCCGCGCCGCGCCTGGTGAAGATTTCCAGCAGCATCGCGTGCGGCACGCGGCCGTCCAGCACCACGGCGGCGTCGACCCCGGCCTCCACCGCGGCGACGCAGGTCTCCAGCTTGGGGATCATGCCGCCGCTGATCGTCCCGTCCTCGCGCAGCCGTCGCACGTCCTGCGGCGCCAGGTCGGACAGCAGCTCCCCCTGCTTGTCGAGCACGCCCTTCACGTCGGTCAGCAGGAAGAAGCGTTTCGCGCCCAGCGCGGCGGCGATGGCGCCCGCCATCGTGTCGGCGTTGATGTTGTACGTGTGGCCGTCCGCGCCGATGCCGATCGGTGCGATGACCGGGATGATGCCGTCGCGCACCAGCGAATCGATGATGCGGCGGTCCACCGCCACCGGCTCGCCGACGAAGCCCAGGTCCACCTTGCGCTCGATCCCCTGGTTCGGATCGGCGTCGCGTCCGCCCACCTTCTCCGCCTGGACGAGCCCCGCGTCCTTGCCGCTGATGCCGACCGCTCGCCCGCCGGCGCGGCCGATCCAGGCGACGATCTCCTTGTTGATCGATCCGGCGAGGACCATCTCCGCGATCTGCGCGGTCTCCGCGTCGGTCACGCGCAAGCCGTCGACGAAGCGCGATTCGACGCCCAGCCGCTTCAGCATCGCGCCGATCTGCGGGCCGCCGCCGTGGACGACCACGGGGTTGATGCCCACCGCCTTCAGCAGCACCACATCCTCGGCGAAATCGGCCTGCGCCTCGGGATCGCCCATCGCGTGGCCGCCGTATTTCACGACGAAGGTCTGCCCGGCATAGCGTTGCAGGTACGGCAGCGCCTCGACCAGCGTCTCTGCCTTCAGCGCGGGGGAAAGGGTGGGATCGGTCATCGTGCCCGGCGCATAGCGGCACGCCGCCCGTCACGGAAGCCGCACCGCCTGCCGCCGTCCAGCCACACGCTGCAACGCAGCAAGAAATCGTTACGGCAGATTAAGACGAGCGAGAAACCGCACTCCTATCTCCCGCCCCGCAATCAATGGAGTCAGCATGAACCGGTCGAACGAAACCCTGTGGTCCTCGCTGTTCGCGCTCGCCTTCGGCATCTGCGCGCTGGCGTTCCTGACCGTGATCGAGAAGCAGGAGTGGTTCCACATCCGTCCGATGAGCGGCACCGCCGTCGCCATGGCCGACGCCGCCGCGCGGCCGGACAAGTGAGCGCGTGGCCGGCGGCTCAGCGATCGAGCCGCCGGCCCAGCCCGACGAACAGGTAGATCAGCGGCGGCACCAGCACGGCGGACAGCACCACCTTCGCCAGCATCTGCCCGACCAGCAGCGGCCCGATCGGGAACTCGCCGTAGAAGGCGATGGTGACGAACAGCAGCGTGTCGACCACCTGGCTCAGCACGCTGGCGAGGCCGGCGCGGAACCAGAGCAGCCCCGCCCCCTCCCGCCCCTTCAACCCCATCTCCCTCAATTGGGCAAAGATCGTGACGTTCAGCGTCTGCGAAATGCCATAGGCGACGATGCCGCCCAGCCAGATGCGGGGCGTGGCGCCCATCATCAGCTCGAACGCGCCCAGCCGGTCGGGCTGCATCTCCGGCGAGGCGGGGACGGCGAGCACGACGAACGTCAGCAGCATCGACACGACCAGCGGCACGAAGCCGATCTGCACCAGCCGGTTGGCGATCGTGCGGCCATAAAGTTCGGCGATCGCACTGGAGGTGACGACCAGCAGCAGGAAGGCGAAGATCCCTGCCTCGACCGCCAGCGGGCCGAGGGCGACCTGCTTGTTGCCCAGAACCCCCGCGATGCAGACCATGCCGCCGTAGAAGATCGAGAAGGCGAAAAGCGCGGGCGGCGAGAGCCGCGACGGAGGCGTATCCATCGCCGCGACGCTAGACGCTTGGGCGACGGGGTCAATTCCCAGGGGCTTACCGCGGCGTGGGATGGCACGATCCCTTCCCCGTTCCGCCGCAGCGTGTAAGGGTGCGCGCCGCACGCGGGGGGCCGCGGCCGTTTTCACTCTCGCGGATCACCCATGCAGCGCATCCTCATCGGCATCGCCGGCATCGCCGTTATCCTCCTCCTCGCGCTGCTGCTCTCCACCGATCGCCGCGCCATTCGCCCGCGCGTGGTGGCCAGCGCCTTCGCGCTACAGGCGCTGATCGCCGTGATCGTCCTGTACTGGACGCCGGGGCGCGCCGCGCTGGCGGGAGCGTCGGCGGGGGTGGCGGCGCTGCTCGGCTATTCGCAGAAGGGGACGGAATTCCTGTTCGGCAATCTCGCCAGTCCCGCGGTGGGCGGCACCAGCTTCGCCATCGCCGCGCTGCCCGTCATCATCTTCTTCGCCAGCCTGGTGTCGATCCTCTACTATCTCGGCGTCATGCAGCTGGTCGTGCGCTGGATCGGCGGCGCGATCGAGCGGGTGATCGGCACCAGCAAGGTCGAATCGCTGTGCGCCGCCGCGAACATCTTCGTCGGGCAGAGCGAATCGCCGCTCGTCATCCGTCCCTATCTCGCCGGGCTGACGCCGCCGCAGGTGTTCACCGTGATGACCAGCGGGATGGCGGGCGTGGCGGGCACGATCCTGGCCGCCTACGCCTCGATGGGGATCAGCATCGACTATCTGCTCGCCGCCAGCTTCATGGCGGCGCCGGGCGGCATCCTGATGGCGAAGATCGTCATGCCCGACCGCAGCGTCACGCCCGAGGGCGAGCTGCCGCTGGGCGACGCGCCGGATCCCGACCGGGAGATCGCGCTGGCCGAAGGGCGCGTCTCCGGCCGCGGTCCCGCCGCGCTGCTGCCGGAGGGCACGCCGGGCGAGCCGCTGCCCGATGCCACGCACGACGAGGAGAAGCCCGCGAACCTCATCATGGCCGCGGCGCAGGGCGCGCAGACCGGCGTGAAGCTGGCGGTGGCGGTGGGCGCGATGGTGCTCGCCTTCGTCGCGCTGGTGGCGCTGGCCAACGGGCTGCTCGGCGGCGTCGGCGGCTGGTTCGGCCATCCCGAGCTCAGCTTTCAGGGGCTGCTCGGCTACATTTTCCAGCCAGTGATGTTCCTCCTCAACATCCCGTGGAACGAGGCGGGGATCGCGGGCGGCCTGTTCGGCGAGAAGATCGTGCTGAACGAGTTCGTCGCCTATATCGACCTCGGCAAGCAGGCGGCGCAGCTGTCCCCGCGCACCGTCGCCATCGTCACCTTCGCGCTGTGCGGCTTCGCCAATTTCTCGTCGATCGCGATCCAGATGGCGGTGACGGGCAGCCTGGCGCCCAACCAGCGCCCCACGATCGCGCGCCTCGGCCTGCGCGCGCTGGCGGCGGGCAGCCTCGCCAACCTGATGAGCGCGGCGCTGGCGGGCTTGCTGATCGCGTGAACGGGGCCGGCCACTGCCGGCCCCTGCGGCGCTCAATCGCGCCAGTAATCATGCCGTTCGCTGCCGTCGAAATCCGCCGGCGGCGAGGCAGCAGCGCTTGAAATCTCCTCCCGGACCGGCAAGGACACGGATCCTCGCGGCCGAGCTTCTCGACCAGTTCCTTGTCCCCGTGGACGAAGCGCAGCCCGCGCTTCACCCGGGTCTCGGACGGGAAGCCCTTGCGGCGCTTAGACGAGCGCTCGAAAGCAGGGCAGGTCGAACGGATCGCGATGGTGGGTCATGGTCGCCTCCTCTTGCTGTGGCGGGGGCGTGTAGCACGCGCGCGTCTGCGGGGCGAGGGCGTCGCACGTTCGACGCTACCCGCTCTGGCCCTCGGCGGTTCGCGGGCCTACATGCGCGCGCATGACCGAGATCACCGTCGCCGCGATCCAGCTCGCCTTCTCCGGCGACATCGACGCCAACATCGCCAAGGTCTCCGACGCCGTGCGCGAAGCGCATGGAAAGGGGGCGAAGGTGATCCTGCCGCCCGAGCTGTTCGAGGGCGAGTATTTCTGCCGTGTCGAGGACGAGGGCCTGTTCGCCAACGCCGCGCCGGTCGGCGGGCACAAGGCGGTGCTCGCGATGCAGGCGCTGGCGGAGGCGCTGCAGGTCTATATTCCGACCAGCTTCTTCGAACTCGACGGGCCGCACCATTACAACAGCCTGGCGATGATCGGGCCAGACGGCGAGATTCAGGGCGTCTATCGCAAGAGCCACATCCCCGACGGGCCGGGATACGAGGAGAAGTTCTACTTCCGCCCGGGGAACACCGGGTTCAAGGTGTGGAAGGGGCCGGAGCGCACGACGCTGGGCGTCGGCGTCTGCTGGGACCAATGGTATCCGGAAACCGCCCGCGCGCTGATGCTGATGGGGTCGGACGTGCTGTTCTATCCCACCGCGATCGGCAGCGAGCCGCACGACACGTCGCTCGACACCGCGCGGCTGTGGCGGCGCGCGATGGTCGGCCACGCGGTGTCGAACGTGGTTCCGATCGTCGCCTCGAACCGGGTCGGGACCGAGCACGGCCAGACCTTCTACGGCACCAGCTTCATCGCGGACGAGCGCGGCGACATCCTGGCGGAGCTGGGCCGGGAGGAGGAGGGCGTCATCACCGCCACCTTCGACCTCGCCCGCGTGAAGCGCCACCGTGCCGCCTTCGGCTTCTTCCGCGATCGCCGGCCGGACCTGTACGGACGGCTGGTCGAGGATATCTGACCTCCCCGTACCGGGGAGGATAGTCAGCGCCGCTCGCCCGCGCTCGCGGCGCGCACCGCGGCATAGGACACATCCGCGTTCCACCCCGGCCACGCCGTCGATCCGGCGATCTCCCGGCCCAGCGCCAGCGCCACGCTTCCTTCCTGTGCCGCGCCCGTCATGTCCCAGGCCGGATCGAACGCGTCGCAGGTCTGGTGATAGCAGCGTGCGTTGTAGCGCGCGCGCCACGCCTCCCCCGCCGCCCGACCGCCGCGGGCCAGCTCGCGCCCGGCGCGGAAGTAGACGCCCGGCACGCCCTTCTCCGCGAAGGGCAGGTGGTCCGACCGGAAGTACCAGCCCGCCTCGCTGTTCTCCTCCGGCACCAGTTTCAGTCCCTGCGCCGCGGCGACGCGGGTCAGCTCCGCCTCCAGCGGGGTGCGCCCGCCGCCGATCAGCTCGATCGTGCGCACCGCGGGGAAGACGACGTGCGGATCGAGGTTGAACTGCGCCGCCGTCGTCGCCAGCGGCAGCACCGGGTGCGCGGCGTAGTGATAGGCACCCAGCAACCCCTTTTCCTCGGCGGTCCACAGGCCGAACACCACCGAGCGCCGCGGTCGCGGCCCCTTCGCGAAGGCGCGCGCCACCTCCAGCAGCGTCGCGGTGCCGGTGGCGTTGTCCACCGCGCCGTTGCGGATGCGGTCCGCCGGCGGGTCGAACGCATTCTCGCCATAGGCGTCCCAATGCGCGCCGTAGAGGATGCTGCCCGCGGCGGGTTCGCTGCCCGGCAGCACCGCGACGACATTGTGGCTGACGACGCGATCCTCGCGCGTCTCCACCTCGCCCGCGAAGGTGACGCCGGCGAGCGGCTTCGCCCGCCACGCCGGGTCGCGCGCCGCCAGCTTCTCGCGATCGAGGTCAAGCCCGGCGTCCTTCAGCAGCGCGCGGCCGACATCCTCGCGCAGCGAGCCGCGAATGCCGAGCGCGGGCGCCGCCTTGCCGTCGTCCAGCCGATAGGCGGGTGCGGGGTCGCTGCTGGCGCGTTGCAGCCAGGGATAGCTGGCGGCGAAATCCTCGTGAATGGTCAGCACCGCCGCCGCGCCGCGCTTCCACGCCTCCGCCGCCTTGGTCCGCCCCGCCAGCGTCAGCGCACGCCCGCCGAAGCCCAGGTCGCGCCCCGCCTCGCCATCGGGATCGCCGACCAGCACGACGACCACCTTCCCCTTCACGTCGACCCCGGCATAGGGATCGTAGCCCTGCGCGGCGATGCCGTAGCCGGCGAAGACGACCGGCGTGGGCGCCAGCCGCGTCGCGCCGACGATGCCCGACGTGGCGGCGATCTCCCGCCCGGGCGTCAGCGGCCTGCCGTTGAGCCGGAAGCTGGCGTCGGTCCGCGTCAGCCGTACCAGCGGCACCGCCTGCCGCTCCACCTTCAGCCCCAGGTCGCGGAACCGCTTCTCCAGATAGGCCAGCGTCGGCGCTTCGCCCGACTGCGCCGGGCCGCGTCCCTTGTAGCCGTCGCTCGACAGCACCTTGACGTCGGCCTTGATCCGCTCGGCGGAGAGGGTCGGGGCGGCGGGGCTCGCCGCGGCGAGCAGGAGGGCCGAAATCACGCTGGAGATCATTCGCTGACTGTAGCCGGCACAGCCTCCCCGGCAAGGCCGTCGCGCACGGCCAGCGCGCGCGCGAACACCGCCTCGAACATCGCCGTCGTCAGCCGACCGGTGTTCTGGTTGTAGCGGCTGCAATGGTAGCTATCGATCAGCACGCGCCCGTCGGGCAGGCGGTGCTCGGCGAGGTGGCCGAACTTCGCCTTGGGCAGCCGTCCGCCCAGCACCTTCACGATCGACTGGTGCGCGATCTGTCCCAGGGCCACGAACACCCGCGCGTGGGGCAATACCCCCGCCTGCCCGGCCAGGAACGGGCGGCAGTTGCGGATCTCCTCCGGCGTCGGCTTGTTCGCAGGTGGCAGGCATTTCACCGCGTTGATGATGATCGCGCCGTCGAGCGCCAGGTCGTCCTCGGGCGTCCCCGCGTAGCTGCCGCGCGCCAGCCCGTAGCGGCGCAGCGTGGAGAACAGCAGGTCGCCCGAATAGTCCCCGGTGAACGGCCGCCCGGTGCGGTTGGCGCCGTGCTTGCCGGGCGCCAGACCGACGATCGCCAGCCACGCGGCGGGATCGCCGAAGGCGTTGACGGGCGCGTTCCACCAGTCGGGATGCTGGGCGCGCAGTTCGTCGCGAAGCGTCACCAGCCGCGGGCAGCGCGGGCAGTCGCGCGGCGGTTCGGTGGCGATGATGGGAGAGGGTGCGAAATACGTCACCTCGCCTTAATGGGTGGCCGCGTGGCCGTTTCCCAGCCTTCCCGCGTCTACGTCGTCGCCGTCGGCTCCAACCGGCGCGGGCGGCACGGCGCGCCGCGCGCGGAAGTGGCGGCGGCGCTGGAGCGTCTCGGCGGCCTCGCCTCGCCGATCTTCTCCTCCGCGCCGGTGGGCCCCTCCTCGCGCACCTTCGCCAATGCGGTGACGCTGGTGGCGAGCCCGCTCGATCCTCCCGCCATGCTGGCGCGGGTGAAGGCGATCGAGCGGGCGTTCGGCCGCCGGACGGGCCGCCGCTGGGGGGCGCGCGTCATCGATCTGGACCTCGTGCTGTGGAGCGGCGGCGCCTGGTCGTCGCCGGGCCTGACCATCCCGCATCCCGCCTTCCGCGACCGCGGCTTCGTGCTCGCGCCGCTCGCCGCGGTGGCGCCGGCGTGGCGCGATCCGGTGACGGGGCGTCGCGTGCGGCACTTGCTTGCGCGCCTGACACGGCCTAGGCGCCGCCGCATGGGTCCGTAGCTCAGTCGGTAGAGCAAGCGACTTTTAATCGAGAGGTCCCGGGTTCGAGCCCCGGCGGACCCACCAGCCTCTCTTCTCGGCCCGTACCAGGCAGTGTCACTCACCTGGTCTCGACTTTGTGGTTGCAAGACCTGTGCTTGCGACAAGGGCGCGCGCCCGAAGATCACTACACGATGCCGGCGCCCAGACCGACCGGCTTGCGCTCCTGCGCCTTGCGGTCGCGCCATCCGGATGCGCGATAGGCCGCGATGACGTCGCAGGCGCCTCCCGCCTCGACCCGCGCCTTCGCCACGATCGGCGTCACGTCGACGGTGTACGCGCGGCGCAGCGCCTGGAACGCCATCGTCACGTCGTCACGGTCCTGCGCGTCGTGCAGTGCGTCGCGATCGACCAGCAGAGCCTTGGCGTAGCATTGGACGATCGCCTCGGCCGAGACGAGCATGCTCTCGATCGGATCGGTGACGTTGTGCGACTGGTCGATCATGTAGGCCGGGTCGAACCCGTCACGCGGATTGCGTTCCGCCTCGATCAGCTCGTTGAAGACGAGGAAGAGCTGGTGCGGGTTGATCGAACCCGAATCCAGGTCGTCGTCGCCGTACTTGCTGTCGTTGAAGTGGAAGCCGCCGAGCTTCCCGAACCGGTGGAGCCGGGAGACGATCTGCTCGATGTTCACGTTCGGCGCGTGATGACCCAGATCGACCAGGCACTTGGCCTTGGGCCCGAGCTCCTGCGCGGCGAGGATCGACGTTCCCCAGTCCTGGATGACGGTCGAGTAGAAGGCCGGCTCGTACATCTTGTGCTCGAGCAGCATCCGCCAGTCGTCGGGAAGGGCGGCGTAGATCCCCGACGCGGAGTCGAGATAGCGGTCGAACTGCCGCCCCAGGTCCTGCTGGCCGGGGAAGTTGGTGCCGTCGCCGATCCACACCGTGAGATCGCGGCTGCCCAGCTTGCGGCCGATCTCGATGCATTCGACGTTGTGCTCAACGGCCTGGGCGCGCACCGCTGCGTCGGACGAGGTCAACGAACCCGTCGCATAGCTGTGCGGCTGACCCGCCTGGTCCTGGAAGGTGTTCGAGTTGATCGCATCGAACCCGAGACCGAGCTCCGCGGCCTCCTCACGCAGTCCCACGTAGTCGTCGACCGTGTCCCACGGGAGGTGCGGGCTCACCCGCGGGGTAACGGTCGCGAGCTGCTGGACGACGGCGCAGTCCTGCAGCTTCTCGTGGATGTTGGTCGGCTCCCCCGCCAGCGGGAACTTGGCGAAGCGCGTGCCCCCGCGGCCCGCACCCCAGGTCGGGATCGCGACGGAGAAGGCGGCCACTTTCGCGACAGCCGCCTCGGCGTCGACGCCTCGCCGGGCCAGTTGCCGGCACAGATGGTCGTAGTCGCGGTCCAGATCGTTGACGTGTTTCGCATTGAGGTCGGCGATCTGATCGGCCGACAGCGGCGGCTTGGTCGCCATCCTTCTTCCCCTCTCCTGAGCCGGGAGGCGTCGGGCACCGCGAACGACGCCCGAGCCCCCCCCTTACACCGTCAGCGCGTGAACGCCTGGGCGTTCCCGGCGTCGACGTTGATCATGTTCCCGGTCGACTTCGCCGACGCATCCGACGCGAGGAAGTAGACCGCCTCGGCGACGTCCTGCGGAAGCACGTCGCGCTTCAGCATGGAGCGCTTGCGATAATGCTCCTCCAGCTCGGCCCCTGCGTCGATGCCGTGCGCCCCGGCGCGCTCCTGTCGCCAGTCACCATCCCAGATCCGGGAGCCGCGGATCACGGCATCCGGGTTGACGGTATTCACTCGGATGCCGTGCGGAGCGCCCTCGAGCGCAAGGCAGCGCGCCAGGTGGAGCGATGCCGCCTTGGCCGAGGCGTAGGCCGACGCGTTCGTCGCCGCGGCGATGCCGTTCTTCGAGCCGATGAACACGATGGCGCCGCCGTTCTGCAGCTTCATTATCGGGAACGCCGCCTTGGCGGTGAGGAAGTATCCTTCCGCCAGGACGTCGTAGTTTCGGCGCCAGAGCTCGACGGTCGTCTCCTCGATCGGTGCCGAGGAAGCGATGCCGGCGTTCGCCACCAGGATGTCGACGCCGCCGAACTCGCGCGCGGCGGTCGCGAATGCCTCCGCGATCTCCGCCTCGTCGGTCACGTCGCAGACGGCGGACCGCACCACGTCCCGGCCGAACCCGCCGGCGAGTTCGACGTGCTTCTGATCGAGCAGATCGCCGGCCTGGTCGAGCAGGACCACGCAGGCACCGTCGCGCAGCATGCGCTCGGCCGTGGCGAAGCCGATCCCGCCGGCGCCGCCGGTCACGACGGCGATGCGGCCGGCGAGAGGCTTGGGCTTGGGCATGCGCTGCAGCTTTGCCTCCTCGAGCGCCCAGTACTCGATGTCGAACGCCTCCTGCTCGGGCAGTCCCTGGTAGGTGCCGATCGCCTCGGCGCCCCGCATCACGTTGATGGCGTTGCCGTAGAATTCGGAAGCGAGCCGCGCCGTGGTCTTGTCGGCGGCAAAGGTGATCATGCCGATGCCCGGCACGAGGATGACGACCGGGTTCGCGTCGCGCTGCGCAGGATCGGTGGGACGCGCGCAGCGGGTGTAATAGCCGGCGTAGCCGGCGCGGTAGTCCGACACCCGGCCAGCGAGGTAGGCGTCGTCCTCGAGGCGGGCGGGGTCGAGCGTCAGTGGCGCGATCTTGGTGCGAAGGAAGTGATCCGGGCAGGAGGTCCCGATCGGCGCCAGCCTCGCGACGTCCGCCGATCCGACGAACTCGAGCGTCTCCGCCCGGTCGTCGAAGTGGCCGACCTTGCCGCGACCGGTCAGCAGCCCGCGCAGGCGCGGCATGAGCGCCGCGGCGACGGCGGCCCTCTCGTCGGCAGGGCGCGCCGCGACGGCGCGACCGCCGAACGCCGGGCGACCGGCCAGCTTGCCGTTCAGGTAGCGGGCGGCGTCGGCGATCAGGCCGATCGTGTTCTCGTAGCAGGCGCGGCCCTCGTCCGCCCAGCAGATCAGGCCGTGACCGGCGAGGATGGCGCCACGCGATTGAGGATTGGCGGCGACATAGTCGCGGATCATCACGCCCAGCTCGAAGCCGGGGCGCTTCCACGGGATCCACCCGACGGCGTCGCCCCAGATCTCGCGCGTCGCAGCCTCGCCCTCGGAGGAAGCGGCGAGCGCGATCACCGCGTCGGGGTGGACGTGGTCCACATGCTTGAAGGGCAGCAGGCCGTGCAGCGGCGTGTCGATCGAGGACGCGCGCGAGTTGAGGTTGAAGGTGCAGTGGGGAAGAAGGTCGACCATGTCGTCCTCGTGCTCCACGCCCCGGTAGAGCCGCTCGGTCGCGCGGAACTTGTCGAGGTAGAGCGTCGCGAAGCCGTCGAGCTTCATCGAGCCGATGTCGCCGCCCGATCCCTTGACCCAGAGGACCTTCACGGTCTCGCCCGTCAGCGGGTCGATCTCGTCCAGCTTGGCCGACGTGTTCCCACCGCCGAAGTTGGTGATCGTCAGGTCCGATCCGAGCAGGTTCGAGCGGTAGAGCAGCAGGCGCTCGGGCGTCAGGGACGACGCCTCGGCCTCGTCCCAGCGGCTCTCGGGGATGGCGAAGGGAATGGCCGCATCCGCAGCCGTGGAACTGGACTGGTCGAGCACGTCCTGCACGATGAACCTCTCCGGTGGAATTTGATCGCCCGCTACCGCGAGGACTGGCATAATTCAATCAGTTTCGATAACAAGCAATCATAATCACGTAAGGAGGGGTCGTGGACGGCAGTCTCGTAGCGGTGCTCGACATCGGCAAGACGATGGCCAAGCTGACGCTGTGGACGAGAGCGGGAGAGCTGGTGGCTCGCGAAACCCGGGCCAACGATCGGCCCAGGACCGATGGCTATGCCACGCTCGACGTCGAGGGGATCGAGACCTGGCTCTACGGCGCGCTCGGCCAGTTCGCGACCATGGGCAGGATCGGTGCGATCGTGCCCGTCGGGCACGGTGCCGCCGCCGTCGTCGTGCGCGACGGGTCCATCGTCATGGCACCGATGGACTACGAGCATGCGATCGATCCCTCGATCCGTGCGGAATACGACCGCCTTCGCGCACCGTTCTGCGAGACGGGATCGCCCGCGCTGCCCGACGGGCTCAATCTGGGCGCGCAGCTCTACGCGCTCTCGCGGCTGGAGCCCGACCTGCTCACGGGCGGATCCCGGATCCTGCTTTGGCCGCAATACTGGGCCTGGCGCCTGTGCGGCGTCGCCGCCTCGGAGGTGACCAGCCTGGGCTGCCACACCGACCTCTGGAATCTCTTCGATGGCGGCCCGTCGCGCCTGACCCGCGCGCTGGGCTGGGCGGAGGCTCTTCCGCCGCTGCGGAGCGCCGCCGACGTCTTGGGAACGATCGGCGTCGAGTGGCGCGAGCGCTGCAGCCTGCCTGCCGACACGGCGATACACTGCGGCCTGCACGATTCGAACGCCGCGCTGCTCGCCGCGCGCGCCTTTCCCGAGCTGGCCGGCGGGGAGTCGACCGTGCTGTCGACGGGTACGTGGTTCGTCGCGATGCGGTCTCCGGCCCCGGGCAGCGGTCTGCCGGAAGAAATGTCCGGGGCCCGCGACTGCCTCGTCAACATCGACGCCTACGGCCAGCTCGTGCCGAGCGCCCGTTTCATGGGCGGGCGCGAGATCGAGCAGCTCATCGGCCTCGACACCCGGCGCATCGACATCAAGCCCGATCAGCCCGAGCTGCTCGCGGCCGTTCCGGGCGTCGTCGAGAGCGGCGCAACGCTGCTGCCGACCTTCGCGGCGGGCGTCGGCCCGTTTCCGCACCATCGCGGCCGGTGGATGTGCGAACCCGACGACGCGTTCGCGAAACGGGCGGCCGTATCCCTCTACGCCGCGCTCGTCGCGGACGCGTCTCTCGACCTGATCGGCGCGTGCGACCGCATCCTCGTGGAGGGACGATTCGCCGAGGCCGAGGTGTTCGTCCGCGCGCTGGCGGCGCTGAGGCCGGGAGACGCGGTCTACCGTGCCAACGCCCATAACGACGTGTCGTTCGGCGCCCTGCGATTGCTGGCCCCTGCGCTGCGACCGGCCGGAGCGCTCGAGCCCGTCCGGCCGCTCGCGGGCGATCTCGACGGCTATAGGGCCGGCTGGCGAGCCGCGATCGACCGGATGGAGGTGGCCGCATGAAGGCCGCGTCGACGCTTGACTACCGCGAACTCGCGAGGCGACGGCTTCCGCGTTTCCTCTTCGAGTACATCGACGGCGGCAGCTACGCCGAGCAGACGCTGAGGCGGAACGTCGCGGATCTCGCCGACATCGCGCTCAGGCAGCGGGTGCTGAACGACGTCTCCCGGCTCGATCTCACCACCCAACTCTTCGGCAGCAGGCTGTCGATGCCGGTGGCGCTGGCGCCGATCGGCCTGGCGGGCATGAATGCCCGGCGGGGCGAGGTGCAGGCGGCACGCGCGGCGCGCGACGCCGGCGTCCCGTTCTGCCTGTCGACGGTGTCGGCGTGCCCGCTCGACGAGGTGGCGGCAGCGGTCGCCGACCCCTTCTGGTTCCAGCTCTACATGATCCGGGATCGCGGCTTCATGCGGGCGCTGCTCGCGCAGGCGCGCGAAGCGGGATGCTCGGCGCTGGTGTTCACGGTGGACATGCCGGTGCCCGGATCGCGGTATCGCGACTACCGGTCCGGGCTGGCCGGAGCATCGGGTCTTCTCGGCTCATTGCGGCGGGCATTCCAGGCCGCGATCCGTCCTTCCTGGGCCTGGGACGTCGGAGTCCGGGGACGCCCGCACAGCCTGGGCAACGTGGCCCCCGTACTCGGCCGGAACAGCGGGCTCGAGGACTTCTTCGCCTGGATGCGAAACAACTTCGATCCCACCGTGTCGTGGCGGGACCTGGACTTCATCCGGGCGGAGTGGAGCGGGCCGCTCGTCATCAAGGGCATCCTCGACGCCGAGGACGCGCGCCAGGCCGCCGCCCTGGGCGCCGACGGCATCGTCGTCTCCAACCATGGCGGACGTCAGCTCGACGGCGTGCCCTCGACCGTGCGGGCCCTGCCCCCCATCGTGGACGCGGTCGGCGACGCGCTCGCCGTCCTCGCCGACGGCGGGGTGCGGTCGGGCCTGGACGTGGTTCGCATGCTCGCGCTCGGCGCGCGCACCGTGCTGCTCGGGCGCGCCTGGGCCTACGCGCTCGCCGGCGGCGGGGAACGCGGCGTCCGGCACATGCTCGCGCTGGTCGAGGCGGAGATGCGCGTCGCCATGGCGCTCACGGGTGCGACCAGCATCGACGGAATCACAACGGACATCCTGGTCAAGGATGCCGACCGGAGGGGGCAGTGATGGGCAATCCGCTACTGGGCGTCGTCTTCCACTGGCTGGGCGGACTGTCCTCCGCCAGCTTCTACGTCCCCTACAAGCGCATCCGCGGTTGGTCCTGGGAGATCTTCTGGATCGTCGGCGGGATCTTCTCGTGGGTCGTGGCGCCATGGCTGTTCGCCTCCCTGCAGACCCGCGATCTGGCCGGCGTATTGTCCCGCACGCCCGGCGACACGCTGGGCTGGTGCTATTTCTGGGGAGCGATGTGGGGCCTGGGCGGCCTCACGTTCGGCCTGACCATGCGCTACCTGGGGTTGTCGCTCGGCATGGCCGTCGCGCTGGGCCTCACCACCGTCATCGGAACGCTGGGACCGCCCATCTTCCGTGGCACCTTCGGGGAGCTCGCCTCGACCGGCAGCGGCCGTGTGACCCTCCTCGGCATCCTCGTCACCCTCCTCGGGATCGCGATCGTCGCCCATGCGGGGCGGATGAAGGAGCGGGAAGCGGATGACGGCGGCGCCGACGCCGGCGTCGCGGAGTTCGACCTGAAGAAGGGCTTCGGCATCGCCATCTTCTCGGGCGTCCTGTCCGGCTGCTTCGCCTGGGGGCTCGATGCGGGGCAGCCCATTCGCGATCTGACCGTCGCCGCCGGCACCGCGCCCCTGTGGCAGGGACTTCCGGTGCTCTGCGTCGTCCTGGCCGGAGGCCTCACCACCAATCTGGTCTGGTGCGCCTACCTCATCGCGCGCAACCGCAGCGTCGGGGAGCTCGCCGGCAGGCCGGCTGCCCGGGCGGACGCTGCGGCCGCATTCCCGGCCGCCAGGATCCCGCTGCTCCGGAACTACCTCCTCGCCGCCCTCGGCGGCACGCTCTGGTATTTTCAGTTCTTCTTCTACACGATGGGCGAAAGCCAGATGGGACGGTTCGGCTTCTCCAGCTGGACGCTCCACATGGCGTCGATCATCCTGTTCTCCACCCTGTGGGGGTTCGCGTTGCGGGAATGGGCCAGCGCGTCGTCGCGCACCCGCCGCACCGTCTGGACGGGCATAGGGACGCTCGTCATGTCGACGGTCGTGATCGGATCCGGCAACATGCTGGCGGCCGGATGATCGAAGTTGCTTGATCCGGTGCAACCGACAGCCGAGAAGATCAGGACGACCACTGATCGGGACGGCGACGGCTTCATGCATGCGGAGGAACGCGAACGCCTGATCCTGGCAGCGATGGCCGACAACGGCTTCATCGCCTACCGGGCGCTCGAGGCGCGGCTGTCCGCTTCGCCCGCCACCATCCGGCGCGACCTGGCGCGCCTCGAGGGCGAGGGACGCATCGAGCGCGTGCGCGGCGGCGCGAAGCTGGCGCAGGATGATCTCCCGGTCGCTCCGCCCGCTCCCTCGGCCGCGCTCCTCGGCACACCGTTCGAGCAGTCGATCGGCCAGAACACCGAGCAGAAGCGGGCGATCGGGCGGGCCGCCGCCGCGCTCTGCCGCCCCGGCGAGGGCGTCATGATCGACGGGGGGACCACGACCTTCCAGATGTGCCCGCATCTCGAGAGCCTGGGCCTTCAGGTGCTGACCAACTCGCTGCACATCGTGTCCGCTCTCCTGCCGCAGCAGGGCACCAGGATCCTGGTGCCCTCCGGCGCGGTGTTCAGGGAGCAGAACATCATCCTCGCTCCCGCCGGCGAGGACAGCATGCCCCGGTTCCACGCTCCCAAGCTCTTCATGGGTGCGGCATCGATCGGCGCGCAGGGCGTGATGCAGGCCGACGTCATCCTCGTCGCGGCCGAGCGACGGCTGGTCGATCGCGCGGACGAGGTGATCGTCCTCGTCGACAGCTCCAAGTTCGCGACCTCGTCGGGGAACGTCGTCTGCGACCTGGAGGAGATCGACACGCTCATCACGGACGCGGCCATCGGGGATCGCGACGCGGCGATGATCGAGAAGGCCGGGGTGAGGCTGATCATCGCCGAATGAGGCCGACGGCAGCGGCGTCGCCTGCCGGTCTGCCCCCCCCCCGGGTCAGGCGCGGGGGCTCCCGATCGTCCGTCCTTCTCGCGGACGCGCCAAGGGCTGAACCGGTTCATCGGCGACTGCCGTCGGCGGAACACGATGTCCGTGATGATGAGCGACGGTCGTATTACCGACTGATGGTTTCCGCCCGCCGGGCGGCAGCGGACCCCGCAACCCACCCGCGACCATTCGGGCCCGGGCCAGCGGATCAGACCGATGGCGCGGTCTTTCGCCGATGTTTCACCTTTACCATGGCGCACCGCGTGCAGCGATGGACGAAGGTTCCCTCGCGGAACGTGGCCTTCTTCACCAGGCGGTGAAGGCCCAACCGGCACCTGATCGACATGTACGCCCCCTACAACGGGGCGCCGTTCTATGATCGGGTCACAGCTTCAGCAAGACCTGCACCAGCGCCAGCCAGAGACAGGCGCTGAACGGTGCGGCGACCATCATCCCGCGCAACAGGCCGTCCTTGGCGGCGATCGGCATTCGGCTCGGTTCGCGCATACGCGCCCTCTCCCGTGCCGCATCGATCCTTATGAGGACATGATCCCTACGGCACCGTTATGCCACCGGCTCTCGTGTCGATGACTTGTCAGTGTCACAAAGCCTCAGATCGTCAGCCGTTCCATCACGGTCGCGACGGGCGCGCCGGCTACCGCAGCCCCAGCGCCTTCCGCACCTTCGCCCAGCTCACGTACTTGAAGTTCTGCGTGTCGGGCGCGTTGTCGCCATCCTGCGCCACGAACAGCCCCTGGGGATAGGCCGGGCCGAAATCACCGAGCGCCAGTTCGATGCCGTCGGTCTCGCCGGTCCCGTCGATTGCCCCGCCCGCGATGCGGAAGCGGCCAGCGTAGGTGACCGCGGGCAGGCGATAGAGCGTATAGGCGTTGTCGCCCTGGCTGGAGACGACCAGATAGCCGCCGTCGCGACCCTTGGGCGCCAGCGCCAGCCCCTCGGCGTCGGCGACGAGGGTGCGACCGTCCACGCGGGCGACCGGCGTCGCCCCGGCGGGAGTGGAAGCCGGCGCGCCCGGGTCCGCGGCGAAGCGCCACAGGCCGACGTCCTCCTCCGCGACGTAGAGGAGGCCGGTACGGTCGTCGACGACGCAACCCTCGGCCTGCGTCCCCAGCTTCAGGCTGCGCACCGTCGTCACCCGCGGCGTCGCCGCGGCCGTGTCGATCGCGACCTGGTCGATCCGGCCGTCCTTCATCACGACGAAGCCGAACAGCGCCTTGTCCTTGGCGCGCGTCCACAGGCACATCCCGTACGCCTCGCCCGAACCGACCGGATGGCGGCCGAGCGGCACCAGCCGCGCCGCCGCGGTGTCGAGCGCGAACAGCGCAACATGCGCCTGCGCCACGTCCGCGCGGTCGCTCGCCGCGACGATCACGCGCCCGCCCACCTCGCGCAGGTCCACGTTGTTGAGTCGCGCGGCGGGGGTGAAGGACAGCCGCCTGCCCGACAGGTCGTGGACGTGGATCCCCGCCTTCTTGTCGGTGCCGATCACCAGACTGCGCGCCGGATCGCGGCGATTGCGCCAGATCGCGGGATCGTCCGCGGCGTCCTGCGCGGTGTCGACGGGGTCCGTCTCCGCGCTGGCGGGGACGTTCGGTGCCTCGGCAGGGGGCGGCGCGGGCAGGCTCGCGCAGCCGGCCAGCAGCAGAAGGGGGAGCGTGCGCCTCACAGCTTCACCCGCACGCCGCCGAACAGCGTGTAGCCGAACTTCTCATACTCGTATGTCCGCTCCCTGATGCCGTAGTAGCGTACGCCGGCGGTGTTCGTCAGGTTCTTGCCCTCGGCGAACAGGTTGATCGCGGGCGTCAGCTGCACGCTGCCCGTCACGTCGAGCTGGCCGCGCCCTTCCCAATAGAGGTCGAGCGTCGGGTCCTCGGCGTTGATCTCGTCGAGATAGTCGGAGCGCTTGGTATAGGATACGCGCAGGTTCACCGGCCCGCGCTCGTAGAACAGGCTGGCGTTCCACATGTGCTTCGACTGTCCGGGCAGCGCGAAGGTCTGCCGCCCTTCGTAGGGCTGCGCCAGCCGCGCGTCGCCGTCGGTGTAGGTGTAATTGGCGAACACGCCGAACCCGCCGAGCAGGCCGGGGAGGAAGCCGAACTGCTGCTGCCAGTTCACCTCCACGCCGTAGAGCTTGCCGTCGGGCGCGTTCTCCGGCCGGGTCAGCCGCGCGGTGCGGCCGTCGACCGCCCCGTCGCGGGTGACGGTGTAGCGATAGTCGGTCAGGTCCTTGTAGAAGGCGCTGACGGCCAGGATGCCGAGCGGGCGGATATAATATTCGATCCCCGCGTCGGTGTTGTTCGACAGCGTGGGGCGCAGCGCGGGGTTGCCGGACTGGACGACCAGCACGCCGTCGTCCTCGACCAGGGTGCGGGGCACGACGTCGACGAAATTGGGCCGGTTCAGCCCGCGGGTCAGCGCCACCCGGCCGATCAGGTTGGGCGTGAACGCCTGCCGCAGCGTCACGCTGGGGAAGAATTCGACATAGTCGCTCTTCGCCGTCGCCTCGCCGTAGCGGTCGGCGTCCGCGTCGTAGGTGGGCGTCGTGCCGCGGAAGGTGGTGCTCTCCATGCGCAGGCCCGCGACGATCGTGGTGGAATCGAAGACGAAGCGTCCCTGCAGGAACGTCGCCAGCACCTTCTCCGTCACGCGATAGTCGGCGATGACGCTGTCGGGCAGGCGCCGGGCGGAGCCGGGGCGGGCGGCGTCGAAATAGGCGTCGGCCGCGTCGGGATCGATCGTCTCGCCCAGGTCGTAGCCGAAGTTGCGCGAGGGATCGCCGCTGAGCAGCGCGGAGAGCGGCTGCGCCGGCGCGGCGCCGGCGGCACGGTTGCGGAAGCGCTCCTCGTCGGCGTCGACGGTGCGGGCGCGATACTTGCCGCCGACGCTCAGCGTCGCCTCGCCGCTGCCCAGCTCGGCCGGCACGTCGGCGCGCAGCTGCGCGATGAACGTGTCGTTCCGCGTCGTGTTGGAGCGGAAGGTGTTCTCGTAGAAGCCGTAGCGGTCGACCTGAAGATGCTCGCCGGTCTGGAACAGCGAGTAGGACGGCAGGTCCGCATCGCCGCCGAAATCGTACGAGACGGTCGGCCGAAGCGTCGAGCGGTAGAGCAGCTCGTTGCGATTGGGATAGGTCTGGTCCGAAGTCGTGTAGGCCACGTCGTAGCTCAGCAGCCCCTCGCCAAGCCGATGCTCGCCTCCGCCGACCACGGACAGGATCTCGTTCACCTGCGTGCGGTGGCGCACCTGCTTGTTCAGGCGGACGCGATCGAAGGTGGCGGCGCGGTCGGTCGCGCCAGCGCGCACCGCGCCATCCTCGAACACGATGCCCAGGCGGTTGCGATACTCGTCGTCCTCAAAACGCGCGTAGGAGCCGCGGACGTAGAGGCGATGCCCCTCGGCCGGGCGCCACTCCGCCGCGCCGGTGCCGGCGATGCGCTCGCGCGTGGTGTCGTAATCCTTGAACAGCGTTTCGGCGACGAGGTAGCGGTCGCCGTCGCGGGTCCAGCCGTTCTCGACGTTGTCGGGCATCCGCCGCGTGCGCGAGTAGCTGCCGGAGAGGAGCAGGCCGAACTGGCGGTCGGCGCCGAAGCGGTCGCTGACGGCGGCACTGGCGCGATAGTCGCTGGTGTCGCCGAACTGGTTGTAGCTCGCCCCCGCCATGCCGGTGAGCGCGAACCCGCGGCGATCGAAGGCGGAGCGGGTGGTGATGTTCACCGCGCCGGAGATGGAATCGGCGTCCTGCGAGGGCAGCAGCGACTTCGTCACCTCGATGTTGGCGACGATGTCCGACGGCAGGGTGTCGAGATCGACGGCGCGGGTGGTGGGGTCGACCGACGCGATCTCCACCCCGTCCACGCTGATCGCGCTGAACTCCGCGGGCGCGCCGCGCACGTTGATGTAGCGGCCCTCGCCCTGGTCGCGCTCGATCGCGATGCCGGGCGCACGCTGGAGCGCCTCGGCGATGTTCGGATCGGGAAAGCGGCCGATCGCGTCGGCCGACAGGATGGTGACGGTGTTGTCCGCCTGGCGCTGCTGATTCAGCGCGCGGGCGGTGTTGTCGAGCAGCGAGGCACCGGTCACGACGATGTCGCCGTCGGACGCGCCCGCGGCGGGCAGCGTGATCGACACTGCGCGCCCGCGCTCCGCCGCGCCGACGGTGCGCGTGGCCGGGGGGCGGCCGAGATAGTCGATCGTCAGCACCACCTCCCCCGCCGCGTCCGGCGCGGCGACGGTGAACTCGCCCTGCAGGTTGGTGGTCGCGCTCGCCCCTGTCGCCTCCACGACGATGCGCGCGCCGGGCAGCGCGGCGCCGGTCGCGTCGTACAGGCGGCCGGAGACGCTGGGTCCGGTGACGGGCGCCGCATCGGCCGCAGGCGTGTCGGCGGGATCCGCCGAGTCGGCCCGCGCGGGGGCGGCGCCGGTGGCGACGGCGAGTGCGATCAGCGAGGCCCCCGCGAGCGCGCGGAAGCATGAGGTGGCGGCGTTCATGGATGTGCTCCCCCGGTGAGCCCTGTGACGCCGACGCTCGCGGCGCCGGCTGTTCGTTGCGGCGCCTTGGCGGGGGTTTGTTACGCTGGCGTGCGGTTTCGGTGACGGGCGTGTGACATGCCATTATCACCGTTTCGGTCCGGCGCCTTTGCGACGCGCCGTCGCCAACCTTTGTGATAAGGCCGTATTTGCACGATGTTAGCTGAAGGTTTCCGATGTACCCTTTTGGGAAACCAGCAATTTATGTAAGAAAAAGCAGATTGCTCCGCCCGTGGAAAGCCATGAATAGGGCGTTAACGCGGACAGCCCGGGGGGGGTAATCAACGTCCGCGCACCGGGGGGGATTCAGAACGTGCGCGAACACGGTCGGACGGGCGTGAGAAGCGTGTCCATACTTCGTCGATGCTGCGCCGCCATGCTGGCGATGTCGCCATGCGCCGTCGGCATCATTCCGGTCGGCGCGCTGGCGCAGGACATGACGTACCAGCCGATCAATCCCACGTTCGGCGGCAATCCGTTCAACTCGTCGCACCTGCTGGGCCTGGCGAATGCGCAGAACGATCGCAAGGATCCGACCGCGACCAGCAGCAACAGCGAGGCGGACGTCTTCGCGCGCCAGTTGCAGTCGCGGCTCCTGTCCGCCCTGTCGTCGCAGATCGTCGACGCGATCTTCGGCGAGAACCCGCAGCAGAGCGGCACGATCAGCTTCGGCGGGCAGACGATCAACTTCGTCCGCGACCTGGAGAACGTGACGCTGACGATCACGAACGACGGGACGGGTCAGGTCACCACGATCGTCGTGCCGATCTTCCTGAAGGTGAACTGACGTGCGTGCGCTGGCTTTCCTTCTCGGCGGAGCGCTGCTGCTGTCGGGCTGCACCACCGTCGGGCGTCTGGCGGACCTGCCGGAGACCTCGCCCAACGCCGTTTATCCGCGCAAGACGCAGACCCAGCTGGCGCTGGAGGCACTGCCCGCGCCGCAGCGTCCCGTCGCGGTGGCAGTCTACGGCTTCACCGACCAGACCGGCCAGTTCAAGCCCAGCGAGACCGGACAGACGCTGAGCCGCGCGGTGTCGCAGGGCGGCGGCTCGATCCTCGTCAAGGCGCTGCAGGACAGCGGCCGGCGCCAATGGTTCACGATCATCGAGCGGGAATCGCTGAAGAACCTGTTGTCGGAGCGCCAGATCATCCGCGAAATGCGCGAGCGCTACCTGGGCGAGACGGGGGTGAACGCCCAGGCGCTGCCTGCACTGCTGTTCGCCGGCGTCCTGCTGGAAGGCGGCGTGATCGGCTACGACAGCAACACCGTCACCGGGGGCGCGGGCGCCGGCCTGCTGGGAATCAGCGCGCGTACGCAATATCGCCAGGACACTGTCACCGTGTACCTGCGCGCCGTGTCGGTGCGCACGGGCGAGGTGCTGACCACCGTCACCGCGTCGAAGACGATCGCCTCGCGCTCGCTCGGCGCCAACGCCTTCACCTACGTCGCCTTCAAGGAGATCCTGGAGGCCGAACTGGGCGTCACCACCAACGAACCCGACCAGCTCGCGCTGCAACAGGCGATCGAGAAGGCGCTCTACGGCCTCGTCATGGAGGGGATCGACCTGAAGCTGTGGAACTTCGCCGACCCGGCGCGGGGCCAGGCGCTGCTCGACGCCTATCACCGCGAGCGGGACGGCGGCGTCCCGGCGGCGAACGTCGTCGCGGCGATGCGCCGCGCGGCGGAGGCCAAGCCGGAGCGCAGCACGTCACGCCTAGCGCTGGCCGCCGACCGCGGCCGGGGCGGCGATGCCTCGCCGTCGGCGGCGAACGTGACACAGGGGAATTAGGCTCCGTGCACCGCATCGGGACGATCGCATCCCGGGGCGCGGATCCTGAAAGAAGATCGACGGGCGGGCTGGGCGCCTAGTCGGCAAGTGAGTGTTCCAGCCCGGTCGGAGGCGGCGTTGCAGCGCCGGAGCCGATCGGAATGACCGCGAAGAGAAGACGCGCCGGGCGAGCCCGGCGCGAGGAAATGAGTGCATCTGTTCCATGTTGGCCCTTGCAGGGGCGGCATGGTTTCTAATCCTCTTGCTAGGACTAACAACCATGAAAAATGTTTCGTTCTTCGCCTCCGTCTCGGCAGCCGCGCTGCTGATCGCCGGCTCGGCCTCCGCGCAGCGCAACAACTCCAACGTGACGCAGACCGGCACGTCGAACGACGCCACGGTCGAGCAGGGCGGCTTCAAGTCGGTGTCGAACGTCACGCAGAGCGCGGTCGGCAACGAAGCCACGATCGACCAGAACGGCGCCAAGACCGGCTCGCGTTCGGACGTGTCGCAGACCGGCAGCGAGAACAACGTCCAGGTCAAGCAGGCCGACGACGGCAGCGCCCTGGACAGCGCACCGATCAGCGTCTCCACGGTGAATCAGGGCGGCAGCGAGAACAACGCGGAAGTGCTGCAGGATACCGCCACCTTCCAGCTCCGCTCCAATTCGACCATCACGCAGCAGGGCGAGCGGAACTTCGCGTCCGCCACGCAGTATGACGATGGCCAGAACTCGACCATCCTGCAGACCAGCAGCGACAACACTGCCGTCGTCAAGCAAGGCGACAAGGCGCTGGCGGCGACCGACGGATCGTGGGGCAATACCTCCACGGTGACGCAGCAGGGCAGCAGCTTCAACCAGGCGTACGTGACGCAGGGCGGCCGCTTCGGTCGCAGCGCGCTGCTGCAGAACGGCTTCGACAATCTGGCCGCCGTCGACCAGGCGGGCGACTCCCAGCAGTCGGACGTGGTCCAGACCGGCGCCCGCAACGACGCCGACGTCGATCAGATCGGCTCGGGTAACGCCTCCGACATCGCGCAGACCGCGAGCGACACCGGCGCCATCGTCGACCAGCGCGGTTCGGGCCAGTCCTCGCAGGTCATCCAGACCCGCAACAACGTCCGCGCCGACGTGCGCCAGGCGGGAGCAAGCAACGACTCGTACGTCAACCAGGGTGCCCGCAGCACGGACGTCTATCCGGACAACGACAGCACCTACGCGCAGGTGCGCCAGGACGGCACCAGCAACGTCTCGACGATCGAGCAGACCGGTCGTGACCAGTGGGCCTTCGTCGATCAGGTGGACGGCGCTCGCAACAACGAGTCGGTAGTGGCGCAGATCGGGACCTATCAGACCGCCTACGTGCGTCAAACGGGCAATCGCAACACGTCCGACGTGTCGCAGGGCGGCGCCACCAACGCCAACAACCTGGCGACCGTCACGCAGGAGGGCTTCCGCAACACCTCGTACGTCGGGCAGACGAGCAACAACAGCGAGGCCGAGGTCTCCCAGAGCGGCGACCGCAACGAGTCGGGTATCGTCCAGCTGGGTACCGGTCAGTACGCGTCGGTCGAGCAGACCGGCAGCGACAACATCTCCGGCGTCTCGCAGGCCGGCCGCGGCAACGAGGCGATGGTGCTGCAGAGCAGCAGCAACAACAACTCGTGGGTGTCGCAGAACGGCAACAACAACTACGCCAACGTGACGCAGGGCACCAAGTAAGCGACGGTGCCGGGGCGGTCCCTCACGGGATCCCCCGGCCTCGTGCCCGCATCTCGGGACGCGACCCATCGTGACGCCGCGGCGCCGCGATGCTATCGTCCGACATGCGGGCACGTCCTTTTTCTTTCGCGGGACATGACACCATGCGCCAACGCCTGAACCCGGGCGCCGCCCTTGCCACGCTGGCCGCCGCCCTCGCCGGTGCCGTGCCGGCCATCGCACAGCAGCACGGCGCATCTCTTCCCGTCGATATCGCCGTCCCTGCCCCTGCTTTCGAGGGGCGCAGCGTCTACGTGTCGCAGATCGGCACCGACAACGCCGCCACGGTGCGGCAGCAGGCGGCGCGCGCGCGGGTCGACGCGACGCAGCGCGGCCACGGCCATGTGCTCGAGGCGACGCAACGCGGCACTGGCGCGGCCTACGCCTGGGTGCGGCAGACGGGGACGACGCAGCAGGCGACGATCGCGCAGGACGGCACCGCCCCCGCGACGCTGCTGCTCGACCAGTCGGGCGCCGGCAATATCGCCAAGGTCGACCAGGCGACGACCGGTGCGCTCTACAACGGCGCCGCCATCACCCAGGCCGGCGCCGACAATCGCCTGTCCTTGGCGCAGACGGGCAGCGACAATCGCGCCGTGCTGACACAGCAAGGCGACCGCAACACGATGAACCCGGTGCAGGAGGGCAACGGCAACCGTCTGATCTGGACCCAGCACGGCAACGGCTTGCCCGACCTGGGCATTGTGCAGCAGGGCGCCGGGGTCATGTCGATCACACAGACGGGCGGCCTGTGACGCTCGCTTCGCTTCTCCTGCTGCTCGCCGCGCCGGGTCAGGCCGCCGAGCGCGACGTCGATCGCGCGCTACTGTCCCCGCCATCGGCGCCGCGCGACGTGCGCTCGGACCAGATCCTTCCCGACATCACCGGCGCGCGCGCCACGACGGCCTCGCAAGTCAGCACCGGCCCGCGCTCCGCGCTGCCCACCCGTCAGCTGAGCGATGGTCGCAGCGCCGAGGCGTCCGAGCCGCTGTCGCGCCCGGCGGACGGGCGCGGCGTGCCGACCGCCCGTGTCGTCGGACAGGACCGCTGCGATCCGTCGGCCGGCAACGCGGGCGTCCCCGTCTGCGTCCGGCCGATCGAGACCCGCGCCCGCGACTATGCGCGACCCGATCCGCTGGTGCTGTCGCCCGAGCAGCGGCTGCTGGTCGACCAGCGGCTGCGCGCCGGGCAGCCGTCGGGCAGTCCCTTCGCACCGCGACCGGACGACGCGGAGAAGGCGGATCCCGCCAGTCCGCAGGCCCAGGCGGTCGCCGCGATCGTGCGTCGCGACGACGATGCCGCCGCCGCGGCCGCCGTCGCCCCGGGCGCGCTGCCCGCCGGGGTCTCGCCCGAGGCGCTGGTGGTGATCGACGCCATCCTGAACCAGACGCCCCCGCGCTGAGGGTTCGCAACCGGAAGGACTGAGCCATGGACCCGTCGGTATTGATCGCCGCCACGCTGGGCGCCATCGCCGCCCCGGCGGAACAGGCGCCCCCGCCGCCGCCCGACGCGCCGATCACGCTGGTGACGGAGGCGGTCGCGACGGGGGTGAAGGTGCAGGTGGTGGGGCGTGCCGCCACGGGCGTAGCGGCGCGCTACTCGCTGGAGGTGTCGAGTGCGGGCAGCCGCACCGTCCAGCGCGGCAGCGTCCGCCTGCGCCCGGGCGAGACGACGATCCTGCTGACGTCGACCCTGGGCGGCGACCGCCGCCGCGCCTGGACCGCGCAACTGCGCGTCGAGCCGGAAGGGGCACCCGCCTATCAGGTGAGCCGCAGCTCCTGAGCGGGGGCCGCCCCTGCCCCGGTGCGGCCCCCTGGCTCAGGGGTTGACGAAGCGGGTCCAGGCCGCCGCGGTCGCCGACTTGGCGGGCACGTCGGTGAAGCGCCACTTGCCGTCGCTTGCGTCGTAATCCCATATCACGACGTGATCGACCGTCCCGCCGCGGCGAACGAAATCGGCCAGCCGCGCGCCGAGGTAGGCGGGGAATTCGGGATCGTCGGCCGGCCCTGTCTTCACGTTGTCGCCGCCGACGCCCGTCTCGCTGATCGCGAACGGCTTGCGCCGCGCCAGCGCGAACTCGAGCGCCTGCACCATGCCCCATCCGCTGCCCCGCGCGGTCCACTCGGTCGCACCGGGGAAATCCCAGTAATGGATGCGGTTGACCGGGTTCTTCGACCATTCGAGCAGGTTGGCGGCCTTTGGACCGTTCGACCAGTCGACCAGGCTGAGCGGGTACATCGTGCTGTAGATGTCCGACGAGATCACGTCGACATACTCGTCCCCCGGGTAGGACCCGATGACCGAATTGCCGTTCCAGTTGATATTGGCGGGGTTCCACACCACCAGCACCTTCACGCCCGGCACGTCGTGCAGGACGTCCGCGACGTGCGCGAAGGCCTGCTTCCACAGGTTCAGCGTCTCCGCGTCCTTGCCGAAATTATCGGGCATGAAATTGCCGTTGAATTCGTAGGAGATGCGGAAGCGAAGCTCCTTGTAGCCGTTGTCGCGCCACGCCGCGACGACGTCGCGATAGACCTGGTCGTGCTTGCCGGAGATGATCTCGCGGAAGGCGTCGTTCTGCCGGTTCCAATAGGCGTTGGTCGACAGCTTGATGCCGATCACCGGCTTCATGCCCGCCACCCGCTCCGACTTGTTGAACGACCAGGCGAACCAGCTGGCGTTGCCGGCCCATTCCTTCCAGTCCTTGCTGAAATCGGTGAACGTGCCGAAGAACTGCGGCTGCCGGCGCAGCTGGCGCACTGACGCGTCCCAGCGCGACTGGAACAGCGCCATGGCGGTGGCATCGTTGCCGTGCGGGTTGCCGACGTACAGGCCGTAGGGCGGGCGCCACGCACCGCTGCCGGGCAGGGGCGACGAAGCGGCCACCGCGTTGACCAGCAGCGTCGCGGACGCGGACGCGCTGCCGCCCGCACCGGTGCAGGTCAGGGTGTAGGTGTGGCTCCCCGGCGAGCCCGCCGTCACGCTGCCGCTGCCGGCGGCATCCCGGCTTCCGCTCCACGCGCCCGTCGCCGTGCAGGAGTTCGCGTTGGTGGACGTCCAAGTCAGCGTCGCGGGGGCGCCGGTCACCGCCTCGGCGGCGTTGAGCGAGAGCGCCACGGTGGGGGCGACCACGACCGGCGGCGCGGCGACGGGCGCATCCGCGCTCTCCGCGCTCTCCGCGCCGCACGCGGCGGTCGCCAGGGACAGGAGGGAGAGGAGCAGCGCCGGGCCTTTCCGGCGCGCCGCGCGCGTCCGATCGTGGTCAGGAGTCCCATCGATAGGGTTAAAGGGATCGCGCGGGAAGCCGCGGTCGCGATCGACCGTCCCGGTTCCGAGATCAACTGACATGCGCATGACGTTTCCGAGGAGCTGGATGCAGGGGTGCGGGACGCCGGGACTGCGGGGCCGCGGCAGCGCCACTCGGAAAGGGATACGGGAATAGGGTGAACAAACTCCTTTCGGGAAAGGGAAAAGGACAAAGAGAAGGGGCCGCCGACCAAGGGTCGGCGGCCCCCAGTCCCGTCGGGAAAACCATCAGGCGGTCGCAATAGCCAGACGCCCGGTGCGACGGCGAAGCGCCCCGCCAACCGCGCCGAAGCCCAGGATCATCAGCGCCCAGGTGGCCGGCTCCGGCACGCCGTTGGCGGCCAGGTTGTCGAACTCGAACGAATTGTCTGTCGAGGTGAACGTCGCGCCGACCATGCGCGGACCGGTACCCGCGTTGTAGGTGACGAGGCCGTTGCTGGTGGCGGAGCCGGTGCTGCCGCTGGTGAAGGCGCCGCCGCCCTTGATGTCGCCGCCTGCGAGCGAGAGCGACGTGCCGTCCTCGAAGCTCAGGAGGAGCGTGTTGTACGTGTCGAGCGAGCCCAGCACGAACGAGAAGACGCTGCTGGCGGCGAAGGCCACCGAGTAGCTTCCGTTCGCCAGGACCGCGGCGAAATTGCCCGAGCTGCCGAAACCGGGACGCGAGGCCGTGCTCCCCGACGAGCTGTACACGAAGGCATCCGTGCCGATGGAGCTGCCGCTCGTCAGCGAGTCGTAGTTCTGGAATACGGTGGTGCCGGCGGCGTTGCCGCCCTGTCCGCCGTTGAAGGTGATGACCGGCGCCGCCGAGGCGGGGACCGCCGCCGCGCCGAGCGCGACGGCCGCCATGATCGCGTATCGCATGTGTCTCTCCCTTTTGATCGACAAGAAAACCTTGCCCGAAGATGAACGCAATACAGCATCGTTGGTGCCGTGGCTTGTACGTAAGCGTCACTAAAGGGTTAAGATTTCGCTCGCCGCACGACAATTCGCGCCAGTTTCCTGACATGGATCAGGTTGGGATCGAGCACCGCGGCGCGGATCGCCTGCCGGCGAGCGGCGCGCCAGTCGCCATGGCGCAGGTAGAGGCGCGTCATCACCTCGGCGTGCGCGGCACGGATGCGGCGCCGCTCGCGCGGGTCGTCCACGTCGGACAGCGCGCGCGCGAACACCGCCTCGTGTCCGGCCACGGTCTTGCCGGACTGGTGCGTGATGCGATCGTGCGGCCCGTCGTCGTAGAGGACGAGGTCGTCCGTCACCGTGGCGAACGGGCCGGCACGGCGAAGGCGCAGGTACAGGTCCCAGTCCTGGCAGCTGGGCAGCCCCGGATCGAACCCGCCGACGGCGCGCAGCACGTCCGTGCGGACCAGCGCCGAGGAGGTGCTGCCCAGCACGTTGTGGCGCCGGATCTCGTCGATGGTGAGCTCCACGGGGATGTCGTAGCTGTAGAGCGGCCGGTCGCCGTCCACCGCCAGAATGCCGGTGAAGCTGGCGACCGCGTCCGGACGCGCCCGCCATGCCGCCAGCTGGCGCTCGATCTTCTCCGGCATCCAGCGATCGTCCGAGTCGAGGAAGCCGACCAGCGCCGTCGCGGCCGCCGCCACGCCGGTGTTGCGCGCCACGTTGGCGCCGGCGTTGGCCTGCGTCCGCAGGCTGATGCGGGGATCGCGCGCGGCCAGCGCCGCCACCCGTTCCCGGCTGTCGTCGGTGGAGCCGTCGTCGACGACGATGATCGCGCCCACCGGCTCGGTCTGCGCGAGCGCGCTGGCGATCGCCTTTTCCAGCAGCGCCGCGCGATTGTAGGTGGGAATGACGACGGTGACGTCAGAACCCTTCCATCTCATCTGCAAGTCTCCAGCGCGAACAAGGATCGCACAATTCGCTTTCGCGGCGTGGGGGCGGATGCTCGCGTCCTTAGGAGGTCCAGCGGCCGGACCGCAAGGGAAGGCAAATGCGCTGGCCGCAGCACCAGCAATGAGATAAGCGCCGATGGTTAGTATCGCTCGCCCCAGGACGACGTCCGTCACCCAGGGGCGTTTGGGCAACCTCCGTTTCGAGGACCGTCTTGCGCCTAGGAATTCTTGCGTCCGAATTTCCGCCGCAACGCGGTGGCATGGAGGAGCACGCGGGCGAACTCGTTCGAGCGCTCGACGATATGGCGGACCTCACGGTGCTGACATGGCCGGACCGGCATGTCCCGCTGAGACGCGGGCGCATCATCAATCGCCTTACCGGTCGACTGCGCCGGGATGCCGAGATGATGCAGGCAGAGAAGGTCGACGCCTGGCTGGCGCTGAGCGCACCGCTGACCGCCCTGGCACCCTATGTCGATGCACCCGTTTACGGCTACGTCCACGGCAGCGATGCGCTTAAGCCCTGGATGCCGTATAATGACGCCCTCGATAAAGCGGATCGGCTGCTGAAGCGGCTGGGCTTGCCGACATCGGTCACCCCCGCATGGCGTCGTCGCAAGGTCCGCCACGGGCTCGCATCAGCGCGATTGATATTCGCCAACAGCCGTTACACGGCCGACCTTGCCCTCGAGTTCGCAGCCGTGGATCCGGCAAAGGTGCATGTCGTGCATCCGGGCGTGAATGCCGACTATCTGAGGGTCGTGCGTGAGCCCGCCGAAGGCTTGCAGATCCTGACCATCGCGCGGCTGCAGCCAGCAGCACGACGCAAGAATGTCGACGGCCTGATCGAGGCCATGGCCCTTCTGATGGACGACCTTCCGGTGAGCCTGACCGTGATCGGCGACGGAGACGATCTGCCGCGCCTGCGGGCGCTTGCAGAAGCGAAAGGCCTGGACAGGCGGGTCACGTTTACCGGTGACGCCACGCGCAGCGAGATCGGACTCCACCTTGCGCGGGCTAACGTGCTCGTTCTTGCGGTCAAGCCGACGGCGACCGACGTCGAAGGCTTCGGGATGGTCTATGTCGAGGCCGCCTGCGCCGGCGTACCATCAATCGCAGTGGCCACCGGTGGCGTCCGCGACGCCATCGAGGACGGTCATACGGGTATCCTGCTTCCAGATCCGGCTCCGCAAACCATCGCAGACGGTGTTCGTCGGTTCGCCTACACCCGGCACATGTTTCGCGAGGAACACATTCGCGAATTCGGCCGCGAGCGGACTGCGGCGCACACTACGAGGCGCCTCTGGTCGCTGATCGAAAGCGATCTGAAGCATAGCTTTGACTCATCTCGACACCAGACCCACCTGGCTGGCTGACGAACGGCTTCTTCGAAGGGGCCTGGACTACGGACCTGCTCCCGCTGACCCTTCAGGATGGCCTAATCTGCGCGCGGGCTTCCGCGTGCCATTTGCGAACGATGTCGGGGCAATCACCGAAGCGCCGCACAAGATAGTGCAAAGCCCCGAGACGAGCCGCGGCGCGGCTGTTCTTTGGAGCACTCTGCCCTGCGAGATCGATCACTTGGCGGACGGTTGATCGCCATTGCCGCAGTCGCTCGCGACGCGTGCCGTGCTTTTCTGCAAGCAGAAGCCGGTTGCGTGTGCGGAAGTAGGTTTGCAAAGGCGCCATGTAATCGCCCAGCGAAGCTGAGCCGATGTGCCGCACGCTCGACGGCTGGACCATCAGGAGAGGAAAACCGGCCGCTGCGGCACGGAGGCACCAGTCGGTGTCGTCGCAGTTGAGGTAGAAGCGCTCGTCGAGAAGACCGACGCGGTCGAAGTGGCGACGATGAGCGAAGATCGCTGCACCCTTTACCGTATAGGTCTTGGCGTATGTACTATCGCTTGGCGCGGGGTTCTTGCGGTATTGGACCGGCATCCCGGTTCGTTCGTGCCGATAGGCACCGAAGAAGTCCGCTTCGGGATCATCGACCCCGATCTGCAGCGGGCCGAGCACGGCGTCTGTCCCCGTTTCCCCCCTCGCCTTCAGCAGAGTTGCCAGGGTGTCAGGCTCAACCAAAGCGTCATTATTCAAAATGAAGACATGATCGTGACCATCGGCAAGGGCCGCCTCGATCCCGCGATTGTTGCCGCCGGTCCAACCCTCGTTCACTGGGTTCTCGATCAGCGTCACATCGCCGCCTATCCCGCGGAGTCGATCCACCGAGTCGTCGCTCGACGCATTGTCGACGATGTAGAGATGCCATGCCGCTCCTCGGGTGGCACGAAGCGCCTCGACGCAATCGAGCGTCATTCGCCAACGGTTCCAGTTGATGGTGACAACCGCTACGAAATCAGTCATTTCATCAACCTACCCACGCCCTGCCGTGGCGGCAAGTTTATATTGCACTGCAGCGCGACCCTGCTAGTCGGCGCATCTCTCTCGCAGATCGGATAATCGCAGGCCCGTGGCTTCGGACACCCCCTCGCCAACCATTCGCCGATCGCTCGCCTGGGTCGGGTTTGGGCAGGTCAGCTATTTCATTCTCACCTTCCTGGGCTCGGTCGCGGTTGCCCGCCTGCTCACACCCCACGACACAGGCATATACGCGATCGCCACCGCGATGGTCGGGCTGCTCGCCATCATCCAGGCAATGGGCCTCAACAATTTCCTGATCCGCGAGCCCGCGCTGTCGCCAGGCCTGCTCGCCACAACCTTCACCGTCAACGTGCTGGCGTCGCTGGTACTGGCGGCGCTGGTGGCGCTGGCTGCGCTGCTCGGCGGGGCTTTCTTCGGCGATCCCGGCGTTCGCGACGTGCTGCTGGTGCTCGCCCTCGTGCCGCTGCTCGGCCCGCTGTCGTTCCTGCCCAACGCCATGATGGAACGCGAGGGGCAGTTCCGCACGCTGGCGCTGATCCGCACCGGCTCCACCGCGACCGGGCTGATCCTGACCGTCGGGCTGGCGCTCGCCGGGTTCCGCTACATGAGCCTGGCCTACAGCCAGATCGCGACCACGCTCCTCACCAACCTGACGGTGATGGCGGTCGCGCGGCGCCACGTCCGCTTCCGCCTGTCGCTGGAACACTGGCCGGCGGTGTCGCGCTTCGCCGCGCAGATCTTCGCCGTGTCGGGCATCACCCGCATGGCGCAGCGCCTGTCCGACATCGCGCTGGGCAAGCTCGTCGGCCTGGGAGCGCTCGGGCTCTACACACGCGCCTCCGGCAACTTCAACATGCTGTGGGACAACGTTCACATGATCGCGACGCGCGTGCTGTTCGTCGATTTTGCGAACCGTCGTCGCGACGGGCTTCCGTTGCGCGACCGCTACCTTCAAGTGGTAAGCACCATCACCGGCCTGTTGTGGCCCGCCTTTCTTGGTCTCGCCATCCTGGCGGGCCCGTTGGTTCGCATCGTATACGGCGCACGATGGGACGGAGCAGCGGTCCCGCTCAGCTTCTTGTGCCTCGCCGGCGTACTGCTGACCTCGATCACGATGACGTTCGAGGTCTTTGTGGTCACCGGCGAGACGAAGCGCCAAGCGCGGCTGGAGGCGATACGCACGACGGTCGGCCTCGCGCTGTTCGTCGCCGGCTGCCTCCACAGCCTGGCCGCGGCCGCGCTGGCGCGGGTCGGCGACGCGCTGGTGGCGCAGTGGCTGTACCGCCGCCACCTCCACCGCCTGACGGAGACGACGCCGGCCGAGCTGCTGCGCATCTATCGCACCAGCGCGCTGACCAGCCTGCCCGCGATCCTGCCCGCCGCGGCGGTCATGGCGGCGTGGCGCTGGTCGCCCGCGGTGCCGCTGCCGGTCGTGCTCGGCGCCATCGCGGCGGGGGGAGCGGGCTGGATCGTGGCGCTGCGTGCATCGGACCACCCGTTGTGGCAGGAGGTCGCGCGCCTCTACGCACGGCGCCGGAAGGAAGGGCCATGACCGCGAGCATCGACGTCCTCATCCCGGCCTACAATGCCGCCCGCACGATCCGCTCGGCAGTGGACAGCATCCGCGCGCAGACGGTGCGCGACATCGCGATCCACGTCGTCGACGACGGGTCCACCGACGACACCGCGTCGGTCCTCGCCGGCATGGCGCAGGAGGAGCCGCGGCTGCGCGTGCACCACAAGGCCAACGGCGGCATCGTCGACGCGCTGAACCATGGCCTGTCCTTCTGCACCGCGCCGCTGATCGCGCGGCACGACGCCGACGACCTCGCCTATCCGCACCGCTTCGCCGTGCAGAAGGCGTGGCTGGACGCGAATCCCGACGCGGTCGCGGTCGGCTCCGCGGCGCGCCACATCGACGCGGACGACCGGCCGCTGGGCACCAGCGCGCGGCTCCTCCAGCCCGACCAGGCGGACCTGTTCGCGGTGCCCGCGCGCGAGCCCTATATCATCCACCCCTTCCTGATGGTGCGGCGCGATGCGGTGGAGCGGGTGGGCGGCTATCGCCACGCGCACCACGCGGAGGACGCCGATCTCTACTGGCGGCTGCTCGGCGAGGGGCGGCTGCACAACCTTCCCGACGTGCTCGGCGACTATCGGATGCATGCGGAAAGCGTGACGAGCAAGTCGATCGTCAACGGCCGCGTCGCCGCGATCGGATCGCAGCTCGCCGCCTTCTCCGCGCGTCGGCGCGCCGCCGGGCGGACCGACCTGGTGTTCGCCAGGACGCAGCAGCGCGAGCTGGAGGCGGCAGGTGCGATCGCGCCGATGGTGGAGATCGCGGCCGCCGGCATGGCCGCGGACGAGCGCGTCGCGTTCGAGGAGGCGGTCGCGGGCAAGCTGCTCGAACTGACCGGCTATCGCCCCTACGAGCTCGATCGCGGCGACGTGGACTTCGTGCGCCGCGTGGTGGACCGCGGCTTCGCGCACCTTCCCGCGCCGGCGCGCGGGGTTCAGGTGCGACGTCTGACCGGCACGGGGGCGCGGCTGGCCGCGGGGGGTCGGGTGGCCGACGGGCTGGCGCTGGTGCCGGCCGCGCTGCTGCCGCAGATGGCGGCGCGCTGGGCGATCCGCGCGCCGGTGTTCCGCGCCCTTCGCGCGCGCATGGCGCGACGCCACGGCGCGCCGGTGAAATAGACTCCGCTCAGCCTTGGGGCGGCGGTGGCACAGTCTGCTGCACCAACCCACCGCCCGCCATCCAGGCGACTGCCGATCTCGCGATAGCTGTTGTCGGGGACGACGTGCGAGCGCCGCGCCGGTGACCCGTGGTCCGCGGCGGGAGACCCGTTGCGCTACGTGCGTCAACGCCGCGGCTAGTGCCGCGCGCGCTCAGCGCCCGAAATGGGTGCGGAAGGCGGCGGCGGCGCGGGGCTGGCGGCCATTGGACAGCTCCGCATTGTAGTCGCCCGCGTTATAGTCCCAATAGCCGGTGAACGCGACGCGGTGCCGTCGTACGAAATCGGCGACGCCCGCGATGAACACCGGATCGTCGCCGAAGCCGTGGCCGTCGGGGCGCGTGCCCGTGCCCCATTCGGGCAGCGCGAGCGGCTTGCCCTGCGCCCGGGCGAAGCGCGCCGCCCAGGAAAGTCCGTAGGGCTGCTCCACCAGCGTCGTCCACCGGCGCTGCGGACTGAGCCGGTCGAGCGGGTTCCACGATTGATTGTAGAGGTCGAGCGCCACCACGTCGACATAGGCCGCACCGGGCCACACCCGGTCGGGCGCGATCTGCTGCTCCCCCTGGGCGGGATTCCACACGATCACGAAGCGCTGCCCCGGCACCGCGCGCATGACGGTGACGATGCGCCGGAAGAGGCGCACGAACGCGGCGGGATCGCGCTTGGCGGCCCAGGGATACCAGCCGCCGTTGAACTCCCACCCGATGCGCAGATAGGCATCGGCGTGCCCCTTGCGGACCAGCAGCTCGCCCAGCGCGCGGAAGTGGCGATCGTAGGCGCCGTCCGCCCCCGCGGCGAGCGAGGTGCCCTTGTCCATCAGCATCGGCACCGACTGCGCCAGGCGATAGGAGGTGCCGTCCCAGCAGCCCAGCGCCCAGTTGATCGAGCTGAGCATATGCGACCAGTCGCTGCGCTCGCTGAATTCCACCACCCCGTCGGCAGGGCGGCCGAGCATCTTCTCGAAGGCGGCCATGCGCCCCTTCCCGGTGCAGCCGGCGCCGCGATAGACGAACATCGGCACCCTCACCGGGCGCGGCTTGGCGGTCGCCGTCGTGGCGGGGGTCGTGGCGGGGGTCGTGGCGGGGGTCGGGGCCGGGTTGGCCGGAGTGGGCGCGGAGCAGCCGACCGCCGCCAGGGCGCCCGCCGCGATGATGCCGGCGATCCTCATGCGCGTCCTCTCGCCTGCGATCCGCCATCCGCCCGCTCCGCAGCGTCGTCCGCTTCCTCGCCCACGCGCGCAGTGTCGGCGGGCGAGGACCAGATGCACAGGATCGCCATGATGACGACGAAGGGCGGGAACAGCAGGAAACCCCCGCCGAGCTGGAAGTTCACCAGGCCGTACACCGACACGATCGCCAGATCGCGCCGCCACACCGACGCGATCAGGAAGGTCACGAACCCGATGAGGCCGAGCAGGCCATAGTCGATGAACAGCTTCAGCAGCGCGTTGCCGCTTCCCGCCATGAAGAAGCTGGCGCGCTCCATCGCGCCCGGGCCGTAGCCGATCAGCGTGCGCGTCTCCCCCCACACCGCGCCGATCACGTGGAACGGCGCGACGTAGCGGGCATAGCCGCTGCTGCCGCTGTACTGCAGCTCGTCCGCGCGCCCGGCGATGGCCGCGACCTGGTCGGGCAGCGCGATCGCGCCGATCACGCCCACCACCGCCAGCCCCGCCACCAGCGCCAGGATCCGCCCCGACGAGCGCGTGTCCGCAAGCGCCAGGATCGGCAGCGTGACCGCCAGCGCCAGCAGCCCGGTGCCCGAGTAGGACAGCAGGTGCGCCACCACGTACAGCGGCAGCGCCCACCAGCTGCGCCGCACGAAGATGTCGACCAGCGCGGCCAGCACCAGCAGCTGCGAGAAGACGCTGGGCTCCACCAGGAAGAAGCCGTTGGAGCGCATGATGCTGGAGCCGTAGGATACCCAGGGCTGATGGTTGTACAGCTGTTCCAGCAGGACGGGCTTCAGCGCCGGCGCCATCTGCATGAACGAGAAGAAGCGCAGGCCGGCGAACTGGAGGACGTATTGCGCGATGCCCAGCACCGCGCACAGCCGGACGTAGCCGACGAAGATGGCGAAGGTGCGCGTCCCGTCGAAGCGCGCGTCCGGCCCGACCGCCAGCAGCGCATACAGCAGCAGCAGCACCAGCATCGACCCGATGCTGAAGGTGATCCGCGGATCGGGCATGTTCACCGCGACGAAGGTGCTGACCAGCGCCAGCGCCGCGAACCCCGCCAGCAGCAGCGACACCACCGGCCGCACCCGCGCGCGCCCGGTGAGCACCATGGCGGCGATCGCGGCCATGAAGAGGATCTGCGCCAGGAAGAAGGCGCCGCCGCCGACGTAGAGGCAGAAGCGCTGGAGCACGATCGCGCCGATGAAGCCGGCGTGCACGAACAGCCGGGCGGCGAGATCGGTGCGGATCGGGACGGCGGCGGCAAGCCCCGGATCGTCGGCGACGGCGTGGTCGCCGCCGCCGTGCCGGGGCAGGCCGCGGGCCAGGGCCATCGTCATGCCGGGCCGTTCCCCGCCCCGTCCGCCGCGCGCGCGGTGACGGGCGCGTGGCCGGCGTCCTCGCGCGGGCCGTGCCGGCGCAGCCACCGTGTCAGGCCCACTTCCAGCCAGCGCTGGCTGACGTGCGCCGCCACCAGCGTTGGGGGCAGGCTGAGCGCCCCGAACGCCAGCTGCGACCAGGGGCCGAGCGCGGCCGGCACGTCCATCTTCTCCATCACCGCCTTCACCGTCGCCATCGCCACCGGATGCCACAGATAGAAGCTGTAGCTGACCGATCCCAGCCACTGGAAGACCCGCGTCGAGAGAAGCCGCCCGATCGTGCCGCGCCCCGCCGCGATGCCGTTCAGCGCCAGCCCGCCGCACACGCCCGCCACCAGCATCGCGGGCAGCACGCCCAGCCAGATGGCCGACGGCAGCACGACCGGACTGGCGGTCTGCACGCTGCCGCTCGCCACGTCGCTCCACCGCCACAGCGCGAGGAACAGCACCAGCCAGCATCCCGGGACCGCCGACAGCGCGCGCCACGGCCGCGACTCTCCCCGTCCCAGCGCGATGAGGATGCCCGCCGGGATCAGCAGCGCGCGCGGGAACAGCACGATCAGCACCGCGCCCAGCACGCCCGCGATCCACAGCCACGTTCCGGGCAGGCGCGGGCGCAGCCACCAGGCGAGCGCCACCAGCGCGTAGAAGGTGAGTTCGTAACCGAGCGACCACGCGGCCGGATTGATCTGGCCGATGTGGATGAAGGGCGGCGGCGCGACGAAATTCAGGATCCACTCGCCCGGCGGCGGGCGCCAGCGATCGAGCGCGAGCGCCGCGATGCTGATCGCCACCAGCGAGATCCACAAGACGGGATAGATGCGGGTGGCGCGGTCCCACAGGAACGCCCGCACCGACGGCGCGCGCGCAATCGCGCCGACGATCACGAAGCCGCTGATGCCGAAGAACAGCTCGACACCGAACTGGAGGCTCATCGCCGCCTGATACGGCAGGCCTGAGGCGACGGGCGAGAAGGTGGGAAGCCCGGAATTGGCGACGTGGAACACGAACACCATCGCCGCGAACAGGCCGCGGGCGCCGTGGACGTGGGGGTTGAAGGAGCCAGCCTTCGTCACCGCGCCCGCCCGGAATACTCGTTTCGGACCATGGAGGTACCTTGGCGCGCCCAAACGATTGTATCGTTCGATGAGGTGTGAAATACTTCGCTCATCGGCATCTTTCGGGGGATGGATGTCGCGCCGGCAAGACCGGCTTCGTCAAGGCGCAGCGACGGCGAAAAGCCGCGCTACGGGAGGGGGTCGTATGAAAGAGCATAATGGCATCAATGCCATGTTGGCCACCGATAGCATGTCGATCTTCCCTGTCGCGGGTGATGCAGGGCCCTGGAGCGGGTCGTCGTGGACCGGCGGCCAGCCCTCCTGGCATGGAAGGGGACCGGACGGGCCCGCCCACCGCATCGTGCCGGTCTACTGGGCCGGCGCCGCGACGTTCGGCATCGTCGCCTGGACGATCCTGCTGCGCCTGATCTGACCGGCCCTGATCCGACCGGCCCTGATCCGACCGGCCCTGATCCGACCGGCGGCCTCCCCGCCGGTGAGTCCCGCGGCGATCGGCGCCGGGCCGCGCCATCGGTCAGCTGTAGCCATAATTGGTATAGGCCTTGTAGCTGTAGTCGACGTCGTCGATGCCGTAGCGTGCGATCGCTCGCATGTCCGCCAGCGTCAGCACCACGCCCACCGGCTCCACGTCGACGTCGCGCAGCCGCTTCAGCGCGGCGCGGATCACCGGCAGCAGCGTGGTATTCCACCGCACCGCGAACACCACCGCGTCCACGTCCTGCAGGATGGCGCGCGATTCGGCAGCCGCCAGCACGGGAGGCGTGTCGATGATGATCGTGTCGAACAGCGGGGACAGCATCTCCAGCAGCTTGTCGAATCGATCCGCCGCGCCGAATTGTCCGGCGTCGTAGCGCTGCACCAGCGCGGGGAGCACCGAACAGCCGCTCGCCTCGTCCTTCAACAGCGCGTCGCGCAGCGTCGCCTTGCCCTGCATCACCTCGACCACGCCGGCCACCGGGGTGAGGCCGAGCGTCGGGCAGACCCGGCCGCGGCGGATATCGCCGTCGACCAGCACCGTTCGCCGTCCGCCCAGCGCGGACAGGCGGGCGAGGCTGATCGCCAGCGTGGTCTTGCCCTCTTCCGGACGGGACGAGGTGACCGCGATGGTGCGCCCGCCGCCCAGTTCGTCGCTGCGTTCCACCGCGACCAGCACGTTGCGCGCCGCCTCCGCCACCATCGACAGCGGGCGTTCCATCGCGAAGTCCGCGGGGGCGATGCCGCGCTCCTCGCGCGTGGCGATGGATCGCAGCAGCGGCCAGTTGGCGAGATGCCGCAGGCCCAGCAGCCGTTCCGCATCATGCGAGGTGGTGATGCGGCGATCGAACATCTGCAACAGCGCGACGACGATCCCGGCCAGCAGCACGCCCAGCATCGTGCCGATCACGAGGTTCAGCTTGCGATTGGGCGAGGACGGCGTCTCGGGCACCTGCGCGGGCGAGAACACGCGCGCGTCGGCGGTGCCGATCATCGCCTCGCTGGTCACCGCGTTGCGACGCTCCATCATCGCCTGGTAGGTCGCCTTCAGCGCGTCCGCGCGGCGCACCAGCTCGCCCAGGCGGACCGACGCGGCGTTGTTCGACGCCAGCTCGCCGCGCGCCCCGCCCAGGATGCCGCTCGCGGTCGCGGCGCGCTGCTGCGAGACGGAAACGCGCGCCTCCAGGTTGGAGATCACGCGCCGGATCTCGGCCTGGATCGCCTGGTTGACCTCGGCGAGCTGCTGCTTGGCTTTCTCCAGCTCGGGATAGCCGTCCTTGTAGCGGGTGCGCAGCTCGGCGACGCGGGCTCCCGCCTGCGCCTGCTGCTGACGCAGGCCGGCGATGACGGAGGACCCCAGCGCCTCGCCCACGTCCTCGCCGGTCGAGCCGCCGCGCAGCTGCGCGCGCGCGGTGTTCAACCGGGCGCGG
Source organism: Sphingomonas corticis (assembly GCF_012035195.1). Classification (GTDB taxonomy): domain Bacteria; phylum Pseudomonadota; class Alphaproteobacteria; order Sphingomonadales; family Sphingomonadaceae; genus Sphingomonas; species Sphingomonas corticis. Next base: position 179,574 of record NZ_JAAVJH010000002.1, on the reverse strand, counting down.
TCCTCGGCAAGGGTGGTGTTGGCGGTCGCCTCCTGCTGGCGGTAGAGCGATACCTCCTGCTCGGTCAGCGTCGATCCTTCCGCGGACAGCAGGTTGTTCGCGGCCTTGTAGCGGGCCACCGCCGCCTCGGCCTGTTCCACCTGCGAGCGCATGCTCTCGATCTGCGTGGAGATGTCCGCATCGGCGGAGCGCGCGGCGCCGAGCCGGGTGCCGGACTTCACCGCGAGATACTCGGCGCCGAAGGCGTTCGCCACCTTGGCGGCGAGCTCGGGATCGGCCGCGGTGTAGCTCACGCTCAGCACGTTCGTGTCGCCCGGCCGGCGGACCGACAGCTTGCTCTGCAGCACGTTGGCCACGATCCGGTCGGCGCGCGGCTGCGCCTGCTCGGTCACGCGCTCGGCGAAGCCGGGCTCCTGCTGTGACAGCGTGGCGGCGACGCGCTGCGCCACCTCGCGCGATTGCAGGATCTGCACCTCGGTGTTCACCGCCGCGTCGCTGTCCGACGCCTTGGGGACCACGCCCTTGTCGGGCGAGACGACGTCGAGGATGCGCGCGTTCACGACGAGGCTGGCACTCGCCGTATAGGCCAGCGGCTGGCGCCAGGTGTAGTAGATCACACCGCCGATCACGGCCAGGAACACCGCCAGCGCCGGCAGCCAGCGGCGTCGCAGCACCGCCAGCGCGCGGCGCGCGGCGTCCGTGGCATTTCCCGTCGCGCTCTTCGGCACGGCCACCACCGCGCGCGAGCGTGGCAGCGGCATCCGGGCGGCCTGGTCAGAAGTCTCCGTCATGGCCGCACCCCTACGCCGAACAGCAGGCGGTTCGCCACGAAGGACTTGAAGGCGCCGGTCCCGCTGGACGTCAGGTCGAGCCGGCTGAGGTTCAGACGGGCCGACAGACGACGGTTCAGGCGATAGTCGGCCGATGCTCCCAGCTCGAACCGCTCGTCGTCGCGGTCCGCGCCATTGAACGAATCCCGGCGGAACCCGGCGCTGGCACCCAGCACCAGCTGGCGCAGCAGTTCGTGATCCACGCGGATCGAGCCGGACAGCGTGGCGAAGCCGCCCGACGAGGGGACGCCGGTGTCGCTCACGCGCCGCTCGGCGGACACGGTCACGTTGGTCAGTTGGGTGGGGAAGAAGGTGACCTGGGTCCGGATGGCGAGGCCGGACACGGGCGTGAACTGCACCCCGCGATAGCTGCCGCGGGTATAGCCCACGCCCACCTCGCCGCGGGCCAGGATGGGCAGCTCGAACCGCACGCCGCCCAGCGCCTCCACGATCTCCGATTCGCGCGCGCTCGCCAGCGGGTCGCGCGCGCGCAGCCGGTAGGTGCGCCGGTCGTAGGTGCCCTGCACGAAATAGGCGACCGCGGGCGACTGGCCGAACTCCACGCGCGCACGGCCGCGCTTCAGCACGCTGTCGCGAAAATCCTGATCGATCAGGACGTTATCGCTGCGCCGCACCGCATCGTCGAAGTCGCTCTTCACCACGCCGCCGTCGACCGACACCTGCGTGTTGGCGAAACGATGCCGCGCGCCCACGCCCAGTTCCAGCGTGCGAAAGCGGATCGGCCGCCGCGTCAGCACGAAGACGTCCTGCGACTCGCGCGATTCGCGCAGCGACTGGAACCGCACCAGGCTGCGGAACCGGGTGGCGCGCGACAGGTCGTGCCAGCCGTAGGCGGACAGGTTCGTGTTGACCGTGTTCTCCGTGCCCAGCCGGCCATAGCGGTCGATGTCGGCGATCGCGCTGAGCGAGAGCAGGCTGTCCGACCAGTTGGAGTTGGCGGTGAGCGCCGGGGTGATCCGCGCGATCACGTCGCCGTCGCGATCGTCCTGCGTTGCCAGCACGTTGTCGTTGTAGAGCACGTTGGCGTCGAGCGTGGGCTGGAGCGTGAACGACCCCAGCGGGATGCCCGGGCTGTCGAAGCCGGGCACCCGCCGTTCCCGCACCGCGATGTAGCGGTTGAAGGTGACCAGGCTCTGGTCGTTCGGCATCAGCTGCGCGGCCGCGGGCGCGGCTCCCGCCAGCAGGGCCGCCACGACGAGGAGGTGGCGCATCAGAAGAACCGCTCGCGCACCCGCACCGTGTCGCCCGGCAGCACCGGCAGGTCCGCGGTCAGGTCGTAGCGGCGCTCGCCCGCCTCGCCGAAATGCTGGATCAGCACCTGCTTCTGATTGGCGCGATAGGTGAAGCCCCCGGCCGTCGCGACCGCGCTGTTGAGCGTCATGCCGGTGCGATAGGGATATTGGCCCGGCCGGTTCACCTCGCCCAGGATGAAGAAGGGACGGTATTGCGTGACGTCGACCGACACGCGCGGCGCCTGGATCGAGGAGGCGAGTCCGGCGGTGATCCGCTGCGTCAGCTCCGCCAGGGTCAGGCCCTTGGCCGGGATCGAGCCGAGCAGGGGATAGGCCAGGTTCCCGTCGCTGCCGATCGTATAGTCGCCGCTCAGTCCCTCCTCGCCGAAGACGCTGATCTTCAGCTTGTCGTCCGCGGCGAGGCGGTACACCGGGATCTCCCGCGTGGGCAGCGGCGCGTCGGGCGCCACGCCCTGGTTGCCCGCGCATCCTGCGAGCATCGCGATCGCGAAGCCCAACACCACTCGCCGCTTCATACGCTCTACCCCTTGTTCGCCACGCCCGAGCCCCTTTTGGCACGAACACGGGTGCTCCGGAACCTGTCCAGTGTGTGGCGGATCGTTTCGGTAAGGAATCCCGCTCCCCACGCAAGATGCATGGTGGCGAGCGCGGGCAGCGCCAGCATCGTTTCGGCACGGCCGGTGCGACGGACCAGCAAGGCGGTGGCCGCCGCCAGGCCGAGCAGATAGCCGAGCGGCAGAACGAGCGCCCAGGGCCACCACGGCGCCGCGACCAGCCCCGCGATCGACGCGCCGACCACCGCGGGCGGCAGCAACTGGCGCACGCGGATCTCGCGGTGCTTCAGCGAATTGGCCGCCCGGCCCGTGCCGTAGCGCCGGTACTGCCGCGCCAGTGCCGCCAGCGTACGGCGCGGGTAATAGCCGACCTCGATCTCCCCCGCCAACCAGATGCGCCCGCCGGCGCGGCGGACGCGCGCGTCGTACTCCCCGTCCTCGTTGGCGACGAACGTCGCGTCGTAACCGCCGAGGCGCGCGAACATGGCCCGGGCGAATCCGGCGTGGTGGCCGTGATCGACCCAGCCGGAATAGCCGCCTTGGCGGTGCGCGGATCCGCCCGCGCCGAACGAGCTGTTCTGCGCCGCCGCGATGGCGCGCTGCATCGGCGTGCGTCCTTCCGTGCGCAGCCGCGTCGCCAGCACGTCGGCGCCGGTGCGCGCCAGCTCCGCCAGCACGCGGGGCACGTAATCGTCGGCATAGTCCGCGTGCGCGTCGATCCGCACGAAGGCGGTCACCGCGGGGTCCAGCGTGGCGACCGCGTCGTTGATGCCGGCGGACTGGATCCGGCGGGGATTGTCGACCAGCCGGATGCGCGGGTCGCGCGCCGCCGCCTCCGCCACCAGCGCGCGGGTCGCGTCGCGGCTGCCGCCGTCCGCCACCACGATCTCGCGCACCGCCGCGGCGGGCAGGGCGGCGCATTGCGCCAGCAGTGCGGCGATGTGCGCTTCCTCGTCCAGCGTGGGGATGACGACGGCGGCGGTCATCGCGCCGCCTCTTCGAGCGCCGCGGCGAAGGCGGCGCGCGAGGCGGTCAGCGTGCGCGGCGCCAGCACCTCGCGCGCGCGCGCGGCATAGGCGGCGCGCGCCGGCGGCGCGGTGACGCGCGCGATCGCCTCGCTCAGCGTCACCGTGGCAAAGTCGGCGAGATTGTCGGGGGGGAGGTAGGTCGCGAACACGTCGATGGGCGAGGCGAGCAGCGGAACCTCGGCGGTCATCGCCTCCAGCATCACCAGCGGCAATCCCTCCCAGCGCGACGGCATCAGCAGCACGTCGGCCGCGGCGAGGTACAGGTCGGGGCGATCGCTCCACCCGGCATGACGGATGTCGACGCCGGGATGCGCCGTGGCCACCGCCGCCAGCCGCGCCGCGGCCGGCCCGTCGCCGACGAACAGGAAGGTGGTGTCCGACAGCGCGGGTGCGTCGCGCACGATGGCGTCGAGCAGCAGGTCGGTGCCCTTCTGCCCCGCCTCCATCCGGCCCAGCGACAGCGCGATCCGCGCGTCCGCCGACAGGCTCAGCGCGGCGCGCGCCGCCTCCCTGGTGGCGGTGACCGGCGCGACCACGTTGTCCACCACGCGCACCGGCGCGGTGCCGCCGGCGCGCGCGACCTGCCGCGCGACCGCCGCGTCGGGCACGACGAACAGGTCGGGCCGGCGATACAGCCGGCGCCGCACCCGATCGCCCAGCGTCCCGCTGCGCCCCATGTCGACCATCCGGTGCGCCATCGGTAGGAAGCTGACGACCGGCACGTCGCGTGGCAGCGCCCTGGCCGCCACGGCGAGATGCTCGATCCGTCCCTGGACGAGGAGGACGAGGTGCGGCCGCTCGCGCGCCATCGCCGCGCGCACCCGCGCGGCGTAGCGCCGCCGCAGCGGGTGGAGATAGGGCTCCGCGCGTCGCTTCACGAACGGCCAGGTCTCCACCCTCAGCCGCGCGCTGCCGAGCGCCGCCAGCGCATCGCGCAGGCGCTGGTTCGCCTCGGGCACGATGAAGACGACCTCGTCGAACCGGCGACCGTCGAGGATCGCGGGCAGCAGGTCGAGCAGGATGCGCTCGTGCCCGCCGAAGTCGGCGCTGTCGTGCAGCGCGAGCAGGCGCCGCGTCACGACCCCGCGGCCCCGCGCCCGGCCCATTGCCGCCGCGCCCGCTCGTACACCGCGCGGGTGCGCCGGCCGATCTCGTCCCACCCGGGCACCGCGTCGCCGATGCCGCGCGTCGGCCGCCGCCCGATCGTGTCGACCAGCGCGGCGGCCAGCCGGTCCGGGTCGGCCGGGTCGACCAGCGTCCCCGCCGCCCCGTCGCGCCCGATCAGGTCGGGAAAGGCGCCGGTGTCGCTGGCCACGATCAGCCGCTCCAGCCCCGCCACCAGGTGCAGCACCCCGCTCGCCTCGATCGTGCGATAGGGGAAGACGAACGCGTCGGCGGAGGCGAGCAGGTCGCCCATCGCGCGCTCGGACAGGAATCCGAAGCGGAAGTCGATGGTGTCCTCCAGCCCCAGCGCCCGCGCCCGCGCGAGCAGCGGCGCGGTATCCACCTGCGGCTCGCCCGCCACGACCACCTCGATCCGCGCGCGATCCGCCGGTGCGATCCGGCCCAGCGCCTCGATCAGCAGGTCCACGCCCTTGTAATGCTGGATGCGGCCGAACTGGACGATCCGCCAGCGCGCGTCCCCGGCCTCGTCCACCGCCGGCGCCGCGCTGCCGACGGGCGTCTCCAGCAGGCCGTGCGGCACCACGTCGATGTGCGCGGCGGGCAGCCCCGCCTCCACCAGTTGCGCGCGCGAGCCCGCGGTGTGGACGATCAGCCGGTCCGCCAGCGCCAGCGCCTCGGCGAAACCGCGCCGCTGGAGCGCGCTCACGTCCTTGCCGTTGAAGGGCGTGACGTCGTGCACCGTCATCACCACTGGCGCCACGCGACGCAGCCGGCGCACCCCGCGTGCGTCCAAGAGCGGCAGGACGAGCCACTGGAGGTGGATCACGTCCGGCCGCCACGATCGCGCCTCACGACCCGCAGCGGCGAGGCCGAGCCAATGCTCCACGCCCTTGGCCACCTTGGCGAGACGACCGACGCGGCGGCGCGGCCCGTCGGTCATGCGGTAGAAGAGGGGGCGAACCGCCCGGGGCGGCAGTGCCGGCTCCTCGTCGCGGCGCAACGGCCGCGTCAGCCAGCGCGGCTGCACGCCCGCGGCTTCCAGCCCGCGCGACAGCGCAGCATCGTAGGGCGCCGTGAACAGCGCGGGGTCGAGCAGCAGCGCCTTCAGGCCGTGGCCGGACGCCCCGGGAACCGTATCAATAGGAGCCTCGGCGCAGCAGGACGCTGGGCACGGTGCGCGACATGATGAGAAGGTCCAGCGGCACCGACTTCGAGCGGCTGTAGACATAGTCCAGCACCACCCGCCGGCGATAGCTGACGTCGTTGCGACCGCTCACCTGCCACAGGCCGGTGATGCCGGGACGCAGGCTGCAATAATGGTGGAAATAGCGCCCGTAGCGGCTGATCTCGTCCACCACGATCGGACGCGGGCCGACCACGCTCATCGTGCCGGCGATCACGTTGAACAACTGCGGCAGCTCGTCCAGACTGGACTTGCGCAGGAAGCGGCCGATGGGGGTGATGCGGGGATCGTCGCGCAGCTTGCGCGTCTCGACCCACTCCGCCATCGCCTCGGGATGCGCGGCGAGATGCTCCTGCAGGACGCGCTCCGAATCGGCGACCATGGTGCGGAACTTCAGGCACGCGAACATCGCGCCGCCGCGACCGATCCGCTGCTGGGCGAAGAAGGGGGAGTGGCGGTCGTGCATCCACACCAGCAGCGCGATGCACGCCATCGCGGGCAGGACGAGGACGAGCGCAATCACCGCGATCGTCACGTCCAGCACGCGCTTGCCGCGCCCACGATCGGCCACGACATCGCCCGTGCCGGCCGTCCGGAACGAGGCAGCCGTCGCCACCGTACCCGGCACCGTCCATCGTCGCGTGGCACTGTGGATCATTCGCCAGCCCCTTGTATCGGCCGCCCCCTCATGCGGAGGCACCCCAGCGTTGTCACACTTTAGCGAGAAACCCTTATGGGGTAACAGTCGATATTTTGCAATGCAGCATCGACTTGTCGCTGTTTGAGCGTCGTTCGTCGTTCCGGGGGCGGATCGGTCTCCCGTCCGCCGCTTCCACGCCTGAACGTCCTAGTCCGCTTATCGTTACCGCAACAGGTTCAACCGATTAGCGCGAATCGTCCCGTTCCGGGACAGGACGCGGACCGGGAGGTGCGCCGATCTCCGCCGCCAGCGCGTCGAGCACGCCCACGTCGACCGACAGGTCGAACTTGCGGCCGAACCAGGCATCGCCCTCCTCGATCGCGGGCAGGTCCTCCAGCGTCAGCGTCCTGGGGCCCGGCCACACGATGTGGCGCCGGTACGGGCGGATGCGATCGCGGAACGGCCCGTTGAGCGCGAGCGCCTGCACGACCAGCTCGTCGCTGAGCAGCAGGTGGCGCAGATAGGCCGACACCCGCCGGGTCAGCGGCGCGTCCACTGCCCAGGTGCAGAACGCGCGCGGCAGCACCACCCACTGCGATCCCTTGTGCGTCAGCGCGAAATCGCGCGGCGGACGCCGCCGTCCGGGCAGTTTCAGCGCCCGCACCGGGAGTTCCAGCATCGGGTGCCAGTTGAGGTGCCAGTCGTCCGGCGGCAGGCTGTCGAACGGCCGCATCTCCACCATCACGGCGTCCTGCGCCTCCGCCATTTCGCGGCGGATCCGCTCCAGCGGCTTCAGCGGATAGCATTGTCCGCTGAGGTTGACGAAATGCGTCCACCCCGCGTCGACGCGCAGCGCCAGCCGCATCGCGTCGAGCAGGGTGCGCGACAGCGACCAGCCACCCCAGTTGGTGAAGCGAGAGCGCAGGAAGCGGACGTTGGGACGGCCCGCGCAGAGGGCCCGCACCGCCTTCATCAACCCCCGGCGGTCGCGCTTCAACCCGAGTCGCGACTTCAGGTCGACGTGGACGATGATCGTGTCCGCGGGGTCGGACAGCGCGTTGAGCAGCCAGGCGAGCTGATCGGGCTTGTGGTGCACCATGATGAACCACGCGACGCGGGCCTGCTGCATGCGGATCGCCGGATTGTGGACGGGAGAGCCGCCTCCTAACGCCGGCGGCACCCGAGTGCCAGCGCCGCGAAAGGGCCTGCCGCGGGATCGGCTTACCTGATACGCCGAGCCATTGTCGGCTTACTTTCCAGGGTTCCCACCATGCGCGACGCCCCTCTCTTCGCCGCCGTGATGCCGGTCGGGCCCGGTGACCGCGAGGTGGCGCGGCTGCGCGACATGATCGACGCGCTCGCCCATCACGAACCGCACCGCGGCACGCTGGTGATCGTCGACGACGTGCCGGAGCCGCGCGGGGTCGAGGACCTGCCCGTTCCCGACACGCTGCGCGCGGTCGTCCTGCCCCACCGCCGCACGGCCGTGCGCACGTTCCGCAAGGGGATCGGCGTCTGCGCGCCGGTGATGACGGGATTCGCCTGGGTCGCGCGCCACCTGGACGTCAGCTTCGCGCTGAAGTTCGACACCGATTCGCTGGTCATCGCGCCCTTCTCCGATCGCGTCGCCGCGCTGTTCGAACGGCATCCGGACGTGGGGATGGCGGGGGCCTATGCGCGCTCGCCGGGCGGCGGGCGGCGCGACTGGTCGCATCACGGGCGGCCGATCCGTGCGCTGGCGCGCCATCCCGCCCTGCACGCACTGCTGCGCCGCCCCGCCCCCGCCCCGGCCGACGCCATGCGGCACGTTCGCGCGCTCGTTCGCGCCGCGCGCCGCCACGGTTACGTCGCCGGGGAGCATTGCCTCGGCGGCGGCTATGCCATCGCCGGGCGGACGCTGCGCGCGATGGCGGCGGACGGTTGGCTCGACCACGCCGCCTTGTGGCAGACGATCGACCTGCCCGAGGACGTCATGAACGGGCTGCACGTCCGCGCGGTCGGCCACGGCTTCCTCGACGACGTCGATGAGGGCGGCGTGTTCGGCGTGAAGTACATCGGCCTCCCCTTCCCCCCGGACGAACTGGAGCGGCGCGGCTACGGCATCATCCACGCGGTCAAGAATGACGCGCTGCCCGAAGCCGAGATCCGCGACCATTTCACCTCCCGGCGCGTCGCGGCGCGCGGGGCGGCAGGGCCATCGTCAACGATGCAACCGGGCTAGACGCGGTTCGGCCGGGCCGAAGCGCGTCGGCGTGGGCCGGGGCCGGGCCGACGGGACTCCGGCGACGGAGTGCGACATCCTCGCGATCGTTCCGCAGCGCGGCACGGGCTCAGCCACGAGGTTCGCCGAAAGAGCGACGAGGCGATTCGGACCGCCTGGATCCGCTCGCTGCGACGCACCGGCCCTCATCGAAAGACGGTCCGCGCACAGCGTCCGTAATGCGAAAGAGCCGCCGGCCTCTCGGCCGACGGCTCTTCATCGCATCGAAGCGACAGCGATCAGGCGGTCGCGAGCGAGCCCTGCGCCTTGCGGCGACGCATCGCGCCACCGATCGCGCCGAAGCCCAGGATCATCAGCGCCCAAGTCGCCGGCTCGGGCACGCCCGCGGCGATGTTGTCGAACTCGAACGAGTTGGTCTCCGACATGAACGTGGCACCGACGAACAGCGGCCCGTTGCCGGCGTTGAAGCTGACCAGACCATTGCTGAGCGGCGACGTGGCGCTACCCATCACGTACGCAGCGCCACCGATGATCTGGTTGCCCCAAAGCCGCACTTCCTTGTTGCCTTCTAGCTTCAGGATCAGCAGGTTGTACTGGTCCAGCGAGCCCAGCACGAACGAGAAGTTGGTCGCCGGATTGAAGTTGATCGAGTAGGTACCCCCACCCAGCGCTGCGCCGAAATTGCCCGTGCTGCCGAAGGCCGGACGGATGCCCCTCTCGTTGGTGCTGCCATAGGCGAAGGCAAAATTGCCGATCGAGCTGCCGGCCTTCAGGCTGTCGAAGTTCTGGATGACCTTTGTGCCCGCCGCGTTGCCCCCAACGCCGCCCTGGAACGTGATAACCGGAGCCGCCGCAGCCGGCACCGCAGTCGCCGCAACCGCCATCGCGGCAAGAACACCCATACGCATATCGTTTACCCCTGTTCGAATCTGAACCCAAATCGACGTGCTCGTTTTCTGCACCGCACCATCCGGAAAGTCCATCCTCATTTACAAAATGTAAATCTTTGTCCCAAGATGGGTCGTTTGCACCACACGACGAGATAAGCACGATTTTCGTGGGCGGTAATGGAACTTTTCGCGACGCGTAGTTTCACGCGAGGTGTGGCGGCGTCGACCCGTATCAGCCGCGCCTCCCTGAAGACCGGCCGCTTTCTTCGCCTTGGTTGAAGGACAAAGTCGTGCAGGCATCCGGCCCCCACCGGTCTACCGGTCGCTTCGTTTGTTTCACCGGGTTCGAACCGGCCCGCGACCGTCGAAGCCGTCCCGCGCGCCACCGACTCGCCGGCCCGCGCGGCAAGACGTCCGCGCCCGTGCGTCACCGCCTACCGCCGTCGGCGTAGGGTCCGATCGTCGTGCCGACGAAGCCGCCGGCGCGCCCGGTGGTCAGCAGCGCGGCGTCGAAGCCGGCCTTCAGCGTGCGACGGCGGCCGTCGACCTCATAGTCGAAGCTCCAGCGGCCCGCGTCGGCGCGGATCGTCAGCGTCACCGCCCGGTCCGGCGCAACCGGCGCGGCGGCGACCAGCGTCTCCGCGCCTTTGTCACGCGCGTGAAGCGCCACCATCGTGCGCCCGCGAAGGCGCGCGATGCCGAAGACGAGGTACGATTCGTCGCTCTGCACCGCCGCGAGCCCCGCACGCGCACCCTCCGTCGCGGGGGTGAAGCGCAGGCGGGTGGAGAGGGTGGCGACATGGTGCTGCTGGCGCCGCGCGAGATACGCCGGCACGCCCGTCAGGTCGCCCAGCGGCGCGCCCGGCGTCAGCTCGAGCACGCCGTCCGCCAGCCGGTGGAAGGGACGCCGCGGCGTGCGGATGCCGATCCACTGCCGCGCCAGCCGCGCGCCGTCGAACTCGTCGACGTAGGAGAAGTCGCCCGCGTTCGGCACCCGTGGCGCCGGAGCGGCGGGCAGCGCGGGACGGGCATGGGCGAAGGGGATCGCGCGCCCGCGCTCCAGAATGTGCGGCCAGCCGTCGCGCCAGGTGACGGGCAGCAGGAAGGTCTCCCGCCCGATCGTATAGGCGTCCCCGGCATAGGGCCGCGTCGCCAGGAACGTGGCCCACCAGTCGCCGCGCTGCGTCTCCACCAGTTGCGCGTGGCCGGCGGCGCTGACGGGGTTGGGTCGGTCCGCCGGCAGGTCGCGCTGCGTCAGGATCGGATTGCCCGCGTAAGGCACGTAGGGACCGCGCAGCGCGCGCGACCGGAAGACGACCTGGCTGTGGTCGACGCTGGTGCCCCCTTCGGCGGCGGTCAGATAGTAGAAGCCGTCGCGGCGCAGCAGGTGCGGCCCCTCGATCCAGACCGGCTTCTTCGACAGGTCGACGCCCCCGTCGACCAGCTGCGTGCTCTCGCCGGTCATCCGCCCGGCGCGCCAGTCGTATTCCTGCAACCAGATCGCGCGATGCCCGTCGTAGCGCGGCGGCTGCGCAGGAGCGCGATTGTTGACGATGAAGGCGCGGTCACCCTCCCAGTAGATCGACGGATCGATGCCCTCGAACGGCAGCCACACCGGCTGCGACCACGGCCCCGCCGGATCCTTCGCCGTGATGACGAAATTGCCGCGGCAGCCGACGCAGGTGGTGACGATGTAGAAGGTGCCGTCGTGGTGCGAAATGGCGGGCGCGAACACCGCCTGCGACGTGCGCAGCCCGGCGAAGTCGAGCTGTTCGGGCCGGTCGATCGCGTTCCCGATCTGCTCCCACGAGACGAGGTCGCGCGAGCGGAAGACCGGGATGCCGGGGAAGTGCGCGAAGGAGGAGTTGACGAGATAGTAGGTGTCGCGGACGCGGATCACCGACGGATCGGGGTGATAGCCGGACAGGATCGGGTTGCGATACTCGCCCGGCCGCACGGCGACCCGCTCGATCGAGCGGCCGCGATAGCTGAAGCGCTCGAACCGCGCGGTCTGCGCCTCGGTCAGCGCAGGCAGGACGAGCGCCGCCAGGGCGATGCCGATCCGTCGCGCCGCTACCGTCATGTCGCTCTCCCATCACCTCAGGACCGAGGTGATAGCGTTAACTGTCGTGCTGCATCAACGGTCCGGTCGATTCGCGCATCACCAGCGCGACGTCGAAATGCTCGATCGCGGGCACTTCGTCCCCCGCGATCAGCCGCAGCAGCAGCTCGGTGGCGCGGCGCGCGATCGCGGTGACGGGGCGGTCTACGGTGGTGAGGCCGGGCGTCAGCATCGCGGCGAGGTCGGTGCCGTCGAAGCCGACGATCGAGAGGTCGCGCGGCACCGCCACGCCGCGTCGAGCCGCCGCCTTCAGCGCGCCCGCCGCCATCAGGTCGTTGCAGCAGAAGATCGCGCTCGGCGGCTCGGGCAGGGCCAGCAGCCGCTCCGCCGCCGCCACGCCGGACGCGAAGCCGTAATCGCCCTCGATCGCCAGCGCCGGGTCGAGCGCCGCGCCGCGCCGCCCCAGCGCGTCGCGGAACCCCTCCACCCGCTCGCGCGAGGAGAGCCGCGCCGCGGGGCCGCCGACCAGCGCGATGCGGCGATGGCCGAGCGCGTGGAGGTGCTCCGCCACCGCCGCGGCGCCCGCGCGGTCACGCGGCACCAGCGTGGCGGCGAAGCCCGGTACCGCGGCGGAGGCGAGCGCGACCGCGGGCACGCCCAGCCGCGCCAGCGCGGGGGCGACCGCCTCGTCCTCCGACGTGGGCGACAGCACGATCACGCCGTCGACGCGCGATCGGCGGACGAAGCCGGTCAGGTCCGCCACCAGCGCCTCGCCCGACAGAGCCGCGGGGTGCACGATCAGTTCGTGCCGCGACGGCGCGCATGCGGCGACGATGCCGTTCTGCACCTGGAACAGGACGTGAGCGTTCGCGTCGCCCTGGATCACCCCGATCAGCCGCGACCGGCCCGACGCCAGCGCCTGCGCGCGCGCGCTGGGCGCGAAGCCGAGCGAGTCGATCACCGCCTGCACCCCCGCGCGCGTTTCCGCATTCACCTTGGGCGAGCCGTTGATGACGCGCGAGACCGTGCGGATCGACACGCCCGCGCGCGCCGCGACGTCACCGATCGTCGCGTTGCCGATGGTGGCGAGGCCGCGCGGTGCGTCAGGCGGCGGCATCGACGCGATAGGCGCGGCGCACCAGCCCGCTGGTCAGCTCCTGCGCCAGGTCCGCCGCCTCCCAGTCGGCCAGCCGATGCTCCGCCACCAGCCGTGCCAGGAACGCGCAGTCGACGCGGCGCGCGACGTCGTGGCGCGCCGGGATCGACAGGAACGCGCGCGTGTCGTCGTTGAAGCCGACGGTGTTGTAGAAGCCCGCCGTCTCCGTCGTCATCTCGCGATAGCGGCGCATCCCCTCGGGCGAATCGTGGAACCACCATGCCGGGCCAAGCCGCAGGCAGGGATAGTGGCCCGCCAGCGGCGCCAGTTCGCGCGTGTACGTATCCTCGTCCAGCGTGAAGAGGATGATCGTCAGGTCGCGCTCGTTGCCGACCACGTCCAGCATCGGCTTCAGCGCGCGCACGAAGTCGATCGGCAGCGGAATGTCCGCACCCTTGTCGCGGCCGTGGCTGGCGAAGAGGCGGGCGTTGTGGTTGCGGTAGGAGCCGGGATGCAGCTGCATCACCATGCCGTCCTCCACGCTCATCTTCGCCATCTCGGTCAGCATCTGCGCACGGAACAGTTCCGCGTCGGCGGCGTCCCACGTGCCGCCGACGATGCGCGCGAACAGCGTCTCGCATTCAGCGGTGGACAGGTTTGCCGTGGCCGCGCTGGCATGGCCGTGGTCGGTCGCGGTCGCGCCAAGCGCGCGGAAGTCGGCGCGGCGGCGGCGGTGCGCGGCGAGATAGCCGCGCCAGCTGTGCACGTCTTCGCCGGTCAGCGCGGCGAAGCGCTCCATCGCGCCGGCGAACGCCTCGTGTTCCACGTCGATCACACCGTCGGGCCGATAGGTGGTGACGACGCGGCCGTGCCAGCCCGACTCGCGGATCGCGCGGTGATGCGAAAGGTCGTCGTGCGCGCCCTCGGTCGTCGCCAGGAAATCGATGCGGAACCGCTCGAACAGGGCGCGCGGGCGGAAGGCGTCGCTCGCCAGTCTCTCGCCGATGGCGTCGTAATAATGGTCGGCGCTGTCGCCATCGAGCGCCACGTCGAACCCGAGCACCTCGGCGAAGACGTGGTCGAGCCACAGCTGCGACGGCGTGCCGCGGAACAGGTGATAATGTTCGGCGAACAGACGCCATGCCGCGCGCGGATCGGTGGCGGGCACGCCGGTACGCGTCGGGATCGCCAGCGCGTCCAGGTCCACGCCCTGGCTGTACAGCATGCGGAAGACGTAATGGTCGGGTTGCAGCAGCAGCGCGGTGGCGTTGGTCCACTTCTCGTCGGTGGCGAACCATGCCGGGTCGGTGTGGCCGTGCGGGCTGACGATCGGCAGGTGGGCGACCTGCGCGTACAGCGCGCGGGCGATGTCGCGCGTCGCCGGATCGGCGGGGAACAGGCGATCGGGATGGAGCTGCAACGGGCGCATGGTCGATCCTATGTGGCTTGTGCCAGCGCTGGCACAAATGATAGGCGAGCGCAACGCGAGGGAGGGCGACGGGCGCATGGAGATGGCGGACACGCAGGGGATGCGACTGTCGCGGGCGACGCTCGATCGCCTGCCCGATATGGTGGCGCGGCCCGCCTATCCGCTCGCCGAGCGGCCCCCCGGCATCGTCCATTTCGGTCCCGGCGCCTTCCATCGCGCGCACCAGGCGGCGTACGTGGACGCGATCCTGCCGCGCGATCCCCGCTGGTCGATCGCGGCGGTGGCGCTGCACTCCACCTCGGTGGCGGACGCGCTCGCGCCGCAGGACGGGCTGTACGTGCTGGCGGAGATCGCCTCGCCCCCGCGCCACCGCGTGATCGGCGCGCTGGGCGAGCTGCTGACCGCGAAGCGCGACGGCGCGGCGATCCTCGCCCGGCTGGCCGCCCCGACGACGCTGCTGGTCACCGTCACGGTGACGGAGAAGGGCTATTGCCTCGATCCGAACGGCGCGCTGGACCGCGAGCATCCCGGCATCGTGCAGGACCTGGCGCAGCCGGAACGACCGACGACGCTGATCGGCTGGCTGGTCGCGGGCCTTTCCGCGCGGCGCGACGCGGACGTGGGCGGGCTGACGATCCTCTCCTGCGACAATCTGCCCGGCAACGGGCGGCTGCTGGGCGGCGCGGTGCGCGACTTCGCCCGCCTGCGCGATCCCGCCCTCGCCGACTGGATCGAACGCGAGGTGCGCTTCCCCTCCTCCATGGTCGATTCGATCACCCCCGCCACCGACGATCGCCTGCGCGCGGCGGTGCGGGAGGCGACCGGCGTGATCGACGCCTGGCCGATCCAGCGCGAGCCGTTCGCGCAATGGGTGGTGGAGGACGAATTCGCCGGAGAGCGGCCGCCGCTGGGTATCGCAGGGGTGCAGTTCGTGCAGGACGTGGCGCCGTTCGAGGAGGCGAAACTGCGGCTGCTGAACGGTGCGCACTCGACGCTCGCCTATCTCGGAATCCTGCTCGGGCACGAGACGGTCGCCGACGCGATGGCCGACGCCCCGCTCGCCGCGCTGGTCGAGCGGCTGATGCGCGCGGACATCGCGCCGACGCTGCACCCGCTGGAGGGGCAGTCGCTCGACGATTACGTTACCGCGA
Source organism: Sphingomonas corticis (assembly GCF_012035195.1). Taxonomy (GTDB): domain Bacteria; phylum Pseudomonadota; class Alphaproteobacteria; order Sphingomonadales; family Sphingomonadaceae; genus Sphingomonas; species Sphingomonas corticis. Next base: position 164,091 of record NZ_JAAVJH010000002.1, on the reverse strand, counting down.
TCCTCGCGCGCTTCCGCAACCCGGCGATGCGCCACCTGCTGGCGCAGATCGCGTGGGACGGGTCGCAGAAGCTGCCGATCCGCCTGCTGGGCACGATGGCCGACCGGCTGGCGGCGCGGGCGGACGTGGCGCGGCTGGCGTGGCCGGTCGCGGCGTGGATGCGGTTCCTGCGCCGGTCCCGAGCGGCAGACGATCCGCTCGTCGATCCGCTGCGCGACCGGTTGCTGCCGCTGGCGAGAGGGGACGATCCGCTCGCGCTGCTGGGCGTGGAGCAGGTCTTTCCCCCCGCCCTGGCCGCCGACCCGCGCTTCCGCGAGGCGGTGGCGCGGGCGTACGACAGGCTGGCGGACCCGCGCGCGGCGGTGGACGAGGAGGGACGGTCATGACGCGGCTGCTGGCGTTCGGCGAGATCATGCTGCGGCTGTCGCCGCCCGGGCGCGAGCTGCTGATGCAGACGCCGAAGCTCGATGTCTGGGTCGCCGGTGCGGAGGCGAACGTCGCGACGCAGCTCGCGCGGCTCGGCCACGACGTGGGCTTCGCCAGCCGCGTGCCCGACAACGACCTGGGCCGCGCCGCGATCGCGACGCTGCGCGGGCATGGCGTCGACGTGCGGCACATCGCGCTCGGCGGCGAGCGGATGGGGCTCTACTTCGTCACCTCGGGCGCGGGGATGCGCGCGACCGAGGTGATCTACGACCGGGCCTGGTCCTCCTTCGCGGAGGCGCCGGCGTCGGCATGGGACTGGGACGCGATCCTCGCCGGGGTCGACCGGCTCCACCTGTCGGGCATCACCCCCGCGCTCGGTCCCGTGCCGGCGCAGAGCGCGATCGCCGCGGCGGAGGCGGCGGCGGCGCGCGGTATCGCCGTCTCCTTCGACGGCAACTGGCGGGGCAAGCTGTGGCAGCGGTGGGACGGCGACCCGCGCGCCATCCTGTCGCGGATCGTCGCCTGCGCCGACCTGCTGTTCGGCAACCATCGCGACATCGCGCTGCTGCTCGGCCGCGACGATTTCGGCGGCGATGGCGAGGATCGCCGCCGTGCCGCCGCCGAGGCCGCCTTCGCCAGGTTCCCGCGGCTACGCACGATCGCCTCCACCGCGCGCCACGTCGACCACGTCGATTTGAACCGTCTGTCGGTGCGGATCGACACGCGCGACGATCAGGCACAGACCGAGGAGACGGTGCTGGCCGGGATCGTCGACCGCATCGGCGGGGGCGACGCCTTTGCCGCCGGCGTACTGCACGGGCTGCAATCGGGCGGTGGCATCGATGCGGCGGCGCGCACCGGCCTCGCGCTCGCGGCACTGAAGCACTCGCTGCCCGGCGACGCGTCGCTCTTCCGCCAGGCGGACATCGACGCCTTCCTCAAGGGCGGGCTGGACGTGCGCCGCTAGAGCCGCCGCAGCGTCTCCGCATCGGGCGTGCCGAAGAAGGCGGCCAGCGCCTCGGCGACGACCGGCGGCGCGCCGGCGCGGTCGAACAGGGTGAGCGAGGAGCGCAGCTTCATCGCGTCGATCGTCCCCATGATTGACGTCGCCGAACGGTCGCGATGCGGCAGCAGCGCCTCCGCGGCGGCGGCGTAGCGGGGGCCGAGGAGCGGGTGCGCGAGATAGGCGCGCGCCTGGTCCAGGTCGCGGATCTCGTATCGCCGCGCCATGGCGCTCTGCCCGAGGCCGACGATCTGCGGAAAGACGTACCACATCCAGTGGGAGCGCTTGGTCCCGGCGCGAAGCTCGGCCAGCGCGTTGTCGTAGCTGTCCGCCTGGGCGCGGACGAAGCGGTCGAGGTCATCCTGCATCGCGCCCCAACGACCCACGAGGCGGGACGGTGCCGCCGCGATCAGGCGATCGCGGCGACGGCGTCGACGTAGAGCAGCAGGGCGGTGGTGGCGAAGCCGGCGACGCCGAGGAAGAGGCTGCGGATCATGATGAGGTTCCTTGAGGAGAGAGGATGGATGCGGCGGATCAGGCGATCGGCGTGACGGGCACGGCGGCGGCGACCATCACGGCGGCGACGGCGAAGGCGGCGACCATCGAGAGGGCGGCGCGGCGGAGTTCCTCGAAACGGATCGTCATGGTGTTTCTCCCTAGCTTGCGGCCGGATCATCCGACCGATGCCAGGGACGTTGCACGGCGCGTGCCAAGTGCGCGAACCCACGGTTTTCCGCCCTTCTTACCAAGCGGCGCGTTGGCGCTTGGCGAAATCCGCCACGCGTGGCTGGCGCGTCGCGCCAGATTGCGGCGACTGTCGTCACCCGGCCTCGTGAAGGGGTCCACCGAGCCGCTCACACCGCGAGGTGGGCCCGTGCGGCTTGGTGGATGCCGGGACAGGCCCGGCGCAACGGCAGGGGGAAGTGGAGATCCTGCCGTCAGGGGGCGATGATCGTCCGCCCGCGGCCCTCGCCCTTGGCGCGGTAGAGCGCCGCGTCAGCCCGCGCCATCAGCGACGCGCGGCCCTCGCCCACCAGCCCGGTGACGAGGCCGGCGGAGAAGCTGATGACGCCGAGCGGCTGGTCCGTCTCGCGCACGCGGAATCGACGGCTCGCCAGGTTCTCGCGCACCGCGTCGATGCGCTCCTTGGCCAGCGCGTCGTCCGTGTCGGTGTAGAGGACGGCGAACTCCTCGCCGCCGTAGCGCGTGGCCAGGCCCTTGCACTCCTCCTCCAGCGTGCGCGCGACGGTGCGCAGCACGCGGTCGCCCACGGCGTGGCCGTAATGGTCGTTGACGCGCTTGAAATGGTCGACGTCGCAGATCACCACCGTGACGCGGTCGTCGGGCGACAGCGCGGAGAAGGCGTCGTCGAAGGCGCGGCGGTTGCCCAGCTCGGTCAGCGGATCGGTGCGCGCGGAGCCGCGCGCCTCCTCCAGCGCGCTGCGCAGCTCGTCGGTCTCGCGGCGGGCATGTTCCAGCTTCTGCTCGGCGCGCTGCACCCGCTCGATCATCGCGCCGGTCAGCCGCTCGATCTCCGCCACGCCGGCGTGCGGGCCGACGTCGCGCATCGTCTCGGCGCTCTTCATCAGGTCGCGGCCGAAATTGTTCGCCTCCGCCGCTGCGATCTCCACGGTGTGGGCGAAGCCCTCCACCTGGCTCAGCGCGCGGTTCAGCAGCGCCTGTTCCTGCGCCTTGCCGTCGCCCTTCGTCGCGACGCCGCCCAGCCGCGCCACGTCCTCCGCGGCCAGCCGCACGCCGCCGTCGGTCAGCGCCGCCACCTCCCGCCCGACCACGCCGGACGGGTTGGCGATCGCCTCGTACGCGATCTGGTAGTTGCGAGGATCGGGCGTCAAACGATGCGCCAGCAGAAAGTTGCCGATCTGTCCGAACAGCTCCTGCCCCTGCGGCGTCGCCGCCCCCTGCGCGCTACCGCGCTCGATCGTCCTGGTCCCCATCCCCGGCCCCTTCAAGTCGCGTGGACGCGCCACGCGGGAATGGCCGAAAGGCTAGCGAGGAAGCGCTAAGATATGGTGACTAGGATACGACCTTTAGCGAATTCAACGCGATAGCCGCTGCACCGAGGCCAGAGTGGCCGACACGTGCTCCACCGGATCGCGCCCGGCATGGGCCAGCACGATGCGACCGTCGCGCCCGATGACGTAGCTGACCCGCGCACTGACGTCGCGACCCTTCACCTGCACGCCCAGCTTCGCGTCGTAGCCGGCGATCACCCGCGGCCCCGCGCTCGCCACCGCGAATCGGCCCGCGCACTCGCTGGCGGAGAAGCGCTGCAGGTCGGCGACCGAATCGGCCGACATGCCGATCACCGTCGCCCCCGCGGCGCGGAACGCGTCCACCTTCTCGGCGAAGGCGCGCGCCTCCGCGTTGCAGCCGTCGGTGAAGGCGGCGGGGAAGAAGTAGAGCACGACCGGCCCCTTCTTCAGCACCTGCGCCAGCCGCACGTTCACCACCTTGCCCGCCACCGCGCCGCGAGTCGCGAAATCGGGCGCCTTCGCGCCCACGGGCAGCGCGGCCTGCGCGGGGACGGCGGCGAGCAGGGCGGAGACGGCGAGAAGGGTGCGGCGCATCGAAAGGCTCCCGATAGGACATTCGCTTCCTAGCGCAGGGCCACGCGAGGCGATAGGCGGGGCGCATGCCCGTCCGCCCCGCCGACATCGCCCTCGCCCACCGCCTCGCCGACGCCGCGGGCGAGGTGATCCGCCAGCATTTCCGCCGCGGCTTCGACGTGGAGCTGAAGGAGGACCGCTCGCCCGTCACCATCGCCGATCGTCAGGCGGAGGCGGCGATGCGGCGGCTGCTGGACGCCGAATGCCCCGGCGACGGCGTGCTTGGCGAGGAGCACGGCGAGAAGGCGGGCGTCACCGGCCGCCGCTGGGTGCTCGACCCCATCGACGGCACGCGCAGCTTCACCGCGGGGCGCGCGATCTTCGGCACGCTGATCGCGCTGGTCGAGGACGGGTGGCCGGTGCTGGGGATCATCGACCAGCCGGTGCAGAAGGAGCGATGGATCGGCGTCGCCGGGCAGCCGACGCTGCTGAACGGCGCGCCGGCGCGGACCCGCGCCTGCGCCGCGCTGGACGGCGCGATCGTCGCCACCACCAGCCCGCACCTGTTCGCGGAAGGCGACGTGCCGCACTTCCTGGCGCTGGTCGCGGCGGCCAGCGGGGGCAACCCGCGGCAGGGGCCGGTCTACGGCGGCGACTGCTACAATTACGGGCTGCTGGCGAGCGGGCACCTCGACATCGTCTGCGAGAGCGGACTGATGCTGCACGATTTCGCCGCGCTGGTCCCGGTGGTGGAGGGCGCGAGCGGCCGGATGTGCGACTGGAACGGCGACCCGCTGACCGCCGACAGCGCAGGGCACGTGCTGGCGATCGGCGATCCGGCGCGGGTGGACGACGTGCTGGAGGCGCTGCGCGCGACCGTTCACGACCACGATCACTGACCGGCGTTCGCCCGCGTGCGCAGGAGCACTACGCCAAGAGCGTCACCCGCATCGCGATCCGCTTCGTGCCCCCCGGCGGCACGATGAACACGCCGGGCTTGTCGCGGAACTCGCCGTCGTAGCCATGGGGATCGGCGTGGCCGTGCCACGGCTCGATGCAGACGAAGCGCGCGCCCGGCTTCGTCCAGATGCCGAGCGAGGGCGTGTCGGCGAAGGCGACCTCCAGCTGCGGGCCGCGTCCGGCGCCGTAGCGCACCGCCTGCGACGCGACCGGCGACCAGATCAGCGCATCCTCCTCGAACAGCGCGTCGGCCAGCGGCAGCGTGCGCCCGTCCAGCGGGCTCGGCCTCTCGCCGGACAGCAGCGTGCCGTCCGCCGCCAGCGGGTGGAGCGCGCCCGGCTCGTCCGCCGCGAAGACGATGCGGTGATCCTCGCGCGCCTCGCCGTAGGGCAGCGGCCAGGCGAAGGCGGGGTGGAAGCCGAAGCTGGCCGGCAGGTCGCGGGCCGCGTCCGGATTGTGCACCGCCACGTCGATCGACAGCGTCGCCCCTGCCAGCGCGAAGGCGACGTCGAGCCGGAAGGCGAAGGGAAAGGCCGCGCGGGTCTCCGCATCGTCGCTCAGCGTGAAGACCGCGCGGTCCTCCGCCGCCGCGGTCACGGCGAAGTCGCGGCGGCGGGCGAAGCCGTGCTGCTTCATCGTATAGGCGCGGCCGTCGACGCGCAGCGTGTCGCCCGCCAGCCGCCCGACGATGGGGAACAGCAGCGGCGCGCGGCCCGACCAGAAGCGCGGGTCCGCGTCGGTCATCAGCTCGCACCCCGCGGCGTCGGTCAGCGAGTGCAGCTCCGCCCCGTGCGGATCGATCGTGGCGGCGAGGGCGTCGGAGCGGAGGTGGATCATGGCACGCTATCTAGCCGGGGATGGATGCGGACGGCCAGCCTCTCGCACCGTTCGTGCTGAGCGTGTCGAAGCACTGCCCTGTCTTCGCGGCAGGAGGACGGCCCGTCGGCAGGCCCAAGGCGAACGGACGTGCGCGGTTCACCCGCCCGCCAGCGCACGCGCGCGACGACGCTGGACCGAGCTGCCGATCCCCATCGCCTCGCGATACTTGGCGACGGTCCGCCGCGCGATGCCGAAGCCCTTCGCGTTCAGCATCTCGACCAGCGTGTCGTCGGACAGGATCTGGTCGCCCTCCGCCTGGATCAGCGCGCGGATCGCGCTCTTCACCGCCTCCGCCGACACCGCATCGCCGCCGTCCGCCGCCTGGATCGCGGAGGTGAAGAAATATTTCAGCTCGAACAGCCCGCGCGCGCAGCTGAGGTACTTGTTGCTCGTCACGCGGCTGACGGTCGATTCGTGCATCTCGATCGCCTCGGCCACCTTCGCCAGCGTCAGCGGCTTCAGGTGCGCGACGCCGTGGAGGAAGAACGCCTCCTGCTGCTTCACGATCTCCGTCGCGACCTTCACGATCGTGCGCTGCCGCTGGTCCAGCGCCTTCACCAGCCAGTTGGCGCTGGCCAGGCGATCGGACAGCCACGCCTTGGACGACCGGTCCTGCGGACCGTGGCTCAGCTCGTTGTAGTAGCGCCGGTTCACCAGCACGCGGGGCAGCGTCGCGCCGTTGATCTCGATGTTCCAGCCCGCCGCGGCTCGCGTGACGTACAGGTCGGGCGTGACGGCGATGCTCGCCTCCCCGCCGTAGCGGCAGCCGGGCTTGGGATCGTAGTGGCGCAATTCGCGGATCATGTCCGCCATGTCCTCGTCGTCCACGCCGCAGATGCGCTTCAACCGAGCCAGCTCGCCGCGCGCGACGAGGTCGAGGTGGTCGAGCAGCCGCGCCATGCACGGGTCGTAGCGGTCCGCCTCCTTCGCCTGGATGGCCAGGCACTCGGCCAGATCGCGCGCGCCCACCCCGCTCGGCTCGAACGTGTGGATCACCGCCAGCACGCGCTCCACCCGCGCCAGCGGCACGCCCAGCCGCATCGCCACGTCGATCAGGTCCGCGCGCAGGTATCCCGCCTCGTCAATCTGGTCGATCAGGTGCTGCGCGATGAAGAGGTCGGCGTCGGCCAGCAGCGTTCCCGCCTGCGCCAGCAGCACGTCGGCCAGGCTCTCGCTGGTGTCGGCGAACGAATCGAAGTCGATCGCCTCGCCGCTCGCACCCGCGCCCGCGCCGGCGAAGTCGGACGGTCCGTCGTCGAACCGCTCCGTCGCGATGTCGACGTCCAGCGCCTCGCCCGCCGCCTCGCCCGCCATCACCAGCTCGTCCGCGCCCGCCGGTTCCTCGCGCGGCGCCTCCGCCGCCGCGGCCGCGGCGACGGGCGCATCCTCGACGGGGGCGCTCGTCTCCAGCAAGGGGTTCTTCTCCACCTCCTCGGCGATCACCGCCTCGATCTCGAGATTGGAGAGCGCCAGCAGCTTGATCGCCTGCTGGAGCTGCGGCGTCATGACGAGCGACTGCGACTGGCGCAGGTCGAGGCGCGGGGCGAGGCTCATGGCGACGCGTCACCCCAGCGAACGCTCGCGTCCTCCTGCGCCCGCGCGCTTGCGCGGCACGAGATTCCAGCTGTCCCTGGGATGACGGTCATGAAAGCGGCGGCTTCCACGACCTACAGCTCGAAGTTCTCGCCCAGGTACAGGCGCCGCACCTCCTCGTTCGCGACCAGCTCCGCCGGGCTGCCGGTGAACAGCACCTTGCCGTCGTAGATGATGTAGGCGCGGTCGACGATGTCCAGCGTCTCGCGCACGTTGTGGTCGGTGATGAGCACGCCGATGCCGCGCTCCTTCAGCTGGCAGACGAGGTCGCGGATGTCCGCGATCGAGATCGGATCGATACCCGCGAACGGCTCGTCCAGCAGCATGATCGAGGGATCCGCCGCCAGCGCGCGCGCGATTTCCGCCCGCCGTCGCTCGCCGCCCGACAGCGCCATGGCGGGGGCGTCTCGCAGCCGCGTCAGGCCGAACTCGTCGAGCAGCTTCTCCAGCTTCGCCGCGCGCGCCGCCTTGTCCGGCTCCGCCAGCTCCAGCACGGTGAGGATGTTCTTCTCGATGGTCAGCCCGCGGAAGATCGACGTCTCCTGCGGCAGATAGCCGAGCCCCAGGATCGCCCGGCGGTACATCGGCAGGCCGGTGATGTCGTCGCCGTCCAGCATGATGCGGCCCGCGTCCGGCTTCACCAGCCCCATGACGGAGTAGAAGCAGGTCGTCTTGCCGGCGCCGTTGGGGCCGAGCAGCCCGATCACCTCGCCGTGGCCGACCGACACCGACACGTCGGTCAGCACCACGCGCTTGTCGTAGCTCTTCGCGATCGAGACGACCTGGAGGCCGTCGGCGGTGGGAGCCTCCTGGATCGGCTCGGCCCGGTCCAGCACGCTGCGGTCGATCGTATCCTGCGTCATCGTCGCGGCGCCTCGCAAATCATCGTTACCGCCGCCTTAACGCGGACGGACTTGGCAGGATTCCTGCATCAGCTTGCGGCGAAGGGAAAGCCCCCAGTGGCGTCAGCGGCGGTCGGGCACGGAGAAGGTGCCGGTCACGCGCCCGCGCGGGCTCTGCACCACGTTGCCCGGCGCCGCCCCGCCCGCCACCGCGGAGCCGTCGATCGTCGCGCGTCCCGAATCGAGGTCGATCGTCAGCCGCCCGCCGTTGACGGTGTTGCCCGCCCCCTGCGTCAGCCGCACGTCGCCCGCCATGGTGATCACCCGGCGGTTGAGATCGTACACCGCATATTGCCCGCGCGCGGTCTGCGACGGCCGGCGCACGGTCACGCCGCCGGCGGCGTCGAGCCGCGACACCTGCGGATTCCCGCCGACCACCTGCCCGGTGTAGCTGACCGTCATGCGCGCGGCGTCCAGCGTCATCTCCGCCTGCTTCACGCTCACGTTCCCGCTCAGCACCGCGCGGTTGGCGCGATCCTGCAACTGGATCTGGTCGGCACCGAAATCGATCGGAGCCTTGGTGTCGTGCCGCGTTTGCGCGGCGGCGGGCAGCGAGACCAGCAGCAGGGCCGGAAGAAGAGCAAGGCGCGGCATGGGCTCGCTATTTCGTCGCAGCGGGATCGATCCGCAAGCGGGCATTGCCGCGCAGCGTGACGGTGCGGTCATCCAGGTCGGCGTCCAGCCGGTCGGCACGGAACCGCCCCTGCCGCACCGTGCCGCGCACGTCGCCGTTGGACTGGAGCCGGTTGGTCTTCAGGTCCACGGTCGCGTCGCTGGTGTCGAGCGAGTAATTGTCGGGCGCGCGCAGCGCGATCGGCCCGTCCACGTTCACCTGCTCCCGGTCCATGTCGTAGCGGCCGCCGGGCGCGGTCAGCCGCGCCGGGCCGTCGGACAGCTGGAGCGCGGCGGCGAGGTCCTGCAAGCGCACGACCGGCTCGGCCGAGCTGCGCTGGATCGCCGAGCCCGCGTCCAGCCGGAACGCCTGTCCCTTGTCGTCGGTGCCGCGATACTGCGCCTTCTGCACCTTCAGTCGCTCGCGCGCGACGTCCACCTTGTCCTTGTCGAGCACGAACGAGGCGTCGCCGCCCATCGTCAGCGGCGCCATGACGAGGAAGGCGGCCAGCACGCCGATCGAGAGCGGCAGCAGGCCGTTCGCGGTGGCGATGACACGGTCGTGCCGCCCGCCGGGAAGCGCCCAGCGCTGCCGCTCCGAGCGGACGCGGACGGCGGCGTCAGACATGCGCGAAGATGTCGACCTCGGGCCAGCCGGCGAGGTCCAGATCCGCGCGCGCGGGCAGGAAGTCGAAGCACGCCTGCGCCAGCGCGGTGCGCCCCTCGCGCGCCAGGCGGCGGTCCAGCTCCTCCTTCAGCCGGTGGAGGAACCGCACGTCGGAGGCGGCATAGTCGCGCTGCGCCTCGGACAGCTCCGGCCCGCCCCAGTCGGACGATTGCTGCTGCTTCGAGATGTCCTGCTGCAACAGCTCGCGCACCAGCTCCTTCAGCCCGTGGCGGTCGGTGTAGGTGCGCACCAGCCGCGACGCCGTCTTCGTGCAGTACACGGGCGCCGCGACCGTGCCGAGATAGTGGCGGATCGCGGCGAGGTCGAAGCGCGCGAAATGATAAAGCTTCAGCCGCGACGGGTCGCCCAGCACGCGGCGCAGTTCCGGCGCGGCATAGTCGCTGCCGGGGTTGAAGCGGACGAGGTGCTCGTCGCCGCCGCCGTCGGACAGCTGCACCACGCACAGCCGGTCGCGCGGGGTGACGAGGCCCATCGTCTCCGTGTCGACGGCGATCGAGGCGCCGGGCGCGAAGACGCCCGCGGGCAGGTCTTCCTCGTGGAAATGAACGGTCATCGCCGCGCGATAGCCGCCGCGCGCCGATCGCTCAATGGCCTGCACCCTTCTTCGCGCGCGCGCGGCGCGACCACAGGTTCAGCGCCTCCACCCCGGCCGAAAAGGCCATCGCCGTATAGATGTAGCCCTTGGGCACGTGCGCGCCGAACCCCTCCGCGATCAGCACCATGCCGATCATCAGCAGGAAGCCCAGCGCCAGCATCACCACCGAGGGGTTGCGGTTGACGAAGTTCGCCAGCGGGTCGGCCGCGACCAGCATCGCGATCACGGCGACCACGACGGCGACGTACATCACCTCGACATGCTCGGTCATGCCCACCGCGGTCAGGATCGAATCGATCGAGAAGACGACGTCTAGCGCCAGGATCTGCGCGATCGCCGCGCCGAAGCCGATGCCGCCGGCGGCCGCCCCGCCGTTCTCGCCCGCGTCCTCCTCCCCGTCGACGGAATGGTGGATCTCCTTCGTCGCCTTGTAGACGAGGAACAGTCCGCCGCCGATCAGGATCAGGTCGCGCCAGGAGAAGGCGGTCTCGAACGTCGGCGCGCCGTGACGGTCGAGCGGGCCGGTGATGCCGAGGTCCAGCACGGGCTGCGTCAGCCCGACGATCCACGCGATCGCGGTCAGCAGCACCAGCCGCATCACCAGCGCCAGGCCGATGCCGATCCGCCGCGCCTTCTGCCGCTGCGCTTCCGGCAGCTTGTTCGACAGGATGGAGATGAAGATCAGATTGTCGATGCCAAGCACCACCTCCATCACGATCAGCGTGACGAGCGCGGCCCACACCGACGGATCGGCGGCAAGCGCGGCGAGGTTCATGCGGCGTCCTCCATGCGACCAGCTGTGGCGCGGGCACGACCGAATGGCAACAAGGTCGATCGAAAGCAGCCGCTTGGTGACGAAAACGAGTCGCGATGCCGCGCGCGATGGTCTATGGTCTGGGGTAGGCGCGTGCGATCGCGTCTCGGGAACCGCGTACGCCGTCCTGCGCGCGGGCTCCTGCGATTGACGTTCGGGCGGACCGGGAAGACGAACAGGGTATGAGTTACGACAAGGGCGGCCGCGGACATCGCGGCGGGCGCGGACGCGACAAGCGCGACGATTTCGGCGGTGAGAGCGGCGGCTTCGACCAGGGTGGCTTCGGCGGCGGCGGCTTCGGTGGCGGCGGTTTCGGCGGCGGCGGCTTTGGCGGCGGTGATCGCGGCGGCTTCGGCGGCGGCGGCGGGTTCCGTGGCGGCGGTGGCGGCTTCGGCGGCGGCGGCGGCGGCGGGTTCCGCGGCGGCGGTGGTGGCGGCGGCTTCGGCGGCGGCAACCGGATGCCTCCGCAGGTGGTCGGCGAAGGCACCGGCGTGGTGAAGTTCTTCAACGCGCAGAAGGGCTTCGGCTTCGTGGTTCGCGACGACGGCGGTGAGGACGTGTTTGTTCACATCTCCGCGGTGGAGCAGGCCGGCCTGTCGGGCCTGGCCGATGGCCAGCCGCTGGGCTTCACGCTGGTCGATCGCGGTGGCCGCATCTCCGCCACCGACCTGAAGATCGACGGCGAGCCGATGCCGGTGCAGGAGCGGGCCCCGCGTGAGGGCGGCTTCGGCGGCGGCGACCGCGGTCCGCGTGGCGGTGCGGGCGGCGGCTTCGGCGGCGCTCCGCAGCGCCAGCTGACCGGCGAGAAGGCGACGGGCACGGTCAAGTTCTTCAACGCGATGAAGGGCTTCGGCTTCATCCAGCGCGACGACGGGCAGCCCGACGCGTTCGTGCACATCTCCGCCGTCGAGCGCGCCGGCATGCCGACGCTGAACGAGGGCGACCGCCTGTCGTTCGAGATCGAGGTCGATCGTCGCGGCAAGTACGCCGCGGTGAACCTGTCCGGCGAGGCCTGATCCTCGCGTCGTTCCGGTAACGAGCGGCCCGCCCGGCACCTGCCCGGCGGGCCGCTTCGTTCTCGAAGGACGTCGAACGCCGATGCTGCGTCTTCTCCTCGCCGCGCTGGCGCTCTGCGCGCCGCTCGTCGCCGCGCTGCCGATTCGCGCCCAGGCGCCGGCCGCGGCACCGGCCGGAGCCGGGACGGCCCGTGCGCCCGTCATCGTCCCGCGCGTCGTCGCCCGCTTCCCGCACGATCGCGCCGCCTTTACCGAGGGGCTGATCTGGCACGATGGCCACCTCTACGAGAGCGTCGGCCAGACCGGGCGATCCGACGTCCGCCGCGTCGAGCTCGCCACCGGTCGCGTCCTCGCCCGTGCGGCGATCCCCGCGACACAGTTCGGTGAGGGACTGGCGGCGTGGAAGGGCACGCTCGTCAGCCTCACCTGGCACGACGGCATCGCGCACCGCTGGACCGGGGCGCTGAAGCCGCTCGGCACCCTGCGCTATCGCGGCGAGGGCTGGGGCCTGGCGAGCGACTCGCGCGGCTTCGTCCGCTCGGACGGCAGCGACACGCTCACCTTCCACGATCCGCGCACGCTGGCGGAGACCCGGCGGCTGCGCGTGACGCTGAACGGCCGCCCCGTCACGCAGATCAACGAGCTGGAGGTGGTCGACGGCGCGATCCTGGCCAACGTCTGGCACACGCCATACCTGCTGCGCATCGACCTCGCCTCGGGCCGCGTCACCGCGCTGATCGACCTTTCCGCGCTGGTCGCCGAACTGGGCCTCTCCGATCCGGAAGCGGTGGCGAACGGCATCGCCTGGGACGCGCAGCGGCGGCGCCTGTTCGTCACCGGCAAGAACTGGCCCACGCTGTACGAGATCGCGCTGCGCTGATCGCGCGAGCCCCGCTTGACCCGCGCGGTGGCCGCGACAGACTGTCGATCATGACGCGCCGCCTCGCCACCCTCGCCGCCCTGTACCTCGCCGCGCTGATCGTCGCGGCGACGGTGTTCGACCTGGCGGAGGGGCGCGATATCTGGAACTCGCTGTGGTGGGCGGTCGTCACCGCGACCACGGTCGGATACGGCGACCTGTCGCCCACCACCGCGGTCGGGCGCGGCGTGGCGGTGGCGCTGATGCACCTCACCACCCTCCTCGTCATGCCGCTGCTGACCGCGGAGATCGCGGCGAAGCTGATCGTCGACAGCGACGCCTTCACCCACGACGAGCAGGAGCAGCTGAAGGACGCGGTGCTGCGGCTGGAGGCGAAGGTGGAGGCGCTGCTGGCGCTGGATGTGCGCGCGCGCGACGGCGGCGATCCGCCGCCGTCCTAGCTCTGGCTAGAGGCCGGACAGGAAACTCGCCACGTTCGCGCCCAGCGCCTCCACCGCATAGCCGCCCTCCATCACCACCACGGTCGGCAGCGCCAGCGCGGCGATGTCGCGCGCCAGCACCGCGTAATCCGCAGTCGTCAGCGCGAAGTGGCTGATCGGGTCGCCCTCCCACGTGTCGGCGCCGAAGCTGACCACCAGCAGCCCGGCGCCGAACCGCGCGATGGCGTCGAGCGCGGTCGCCTGCGCGCGGCGGAACGCGTGCAGCCGGGTGCCGTGGGGCAGCGGCAGGTTCAGCGTCGTCCCCTCTCCCGCGCCCTTGCCGCGCTCGTCCGCATGGCCCCAGAAGAACGGATAGTCGCTCACCGGATCGGCGTGGACGGAGGCGTAGAACACGTCGCCGCGCGCGTAGAAGATGTCCTGCGTGCCGTTGCCGTGGTGATAGTCGATGTCGAGGATGGCGACCCGCGCGTTCCCGGCGTCGCGCGCCGCCTGCGCGGCGATGGCGGCGGTGTTGAGGTGGCAATAGCCGCCGCAATAGTCGCGCCCCGCGTGGTGGCCGGGCGGGCGGCACAGCGCGAAGGCGGCGCGCTCGCCCGCCAGCACCGCGTGCGTCGCCGCCAGCGCCGACTGCGCGCTGCCGTAGCTCGCCGCCCAGGCCTCGGGCGTGATCGGCGTCGTCGCGTCGAAGCTGTGGAGCCCTATCAGCGCGTCGATCCGCGCCGGTGCCAGCGGGCGGCGGCCGACGATCGGGAAGGCGTAGGGGATGGCGTCGCCCGGCCGCCCCGCCTCGCGCCACAGCCGCGGCGCGTCGCGCAGGAAGGCGAGATAGGCCGGGTCGTGCACCGCCGCGATCGGCGCCTCGCCGCGATCGGTCGGCACCTGGGTCGCCCCGATCGCCGCGCGGATCGCCGCGGCGCGCGCGGGCACCTCGGCATAATCCGCGAAGCCGCCGTTGTGCAGCTCCCGTGCTGGGGCGTGATGCGCCTGCGCGGGGTGAAAAAAGCTCCTCATCTCATCCCACCCGGCCGCGCCGGCACCGCCGTCCCCGCCGGGACGGACGCGATCGATACGCCGGCACCCCCGGCCTCACCTTGTCGATCAGCGCCGGGTGGCCGGGAACGGCGAGGTCGGCGGGCGGCCGGGTGCCCCCCGTCCATGCGGCAAGCGCGATGCCGCCCAGCACACGTGCCTGCTTGCCCACGAACAGCCCCGGCCTCACCGCGCCAGTGCCTCCGCGATCAGACGGCGCGAATTGTCGATGCCGTACAGGCGGATGAAGCTGCCCATCCGCGGCCCCTGGCTGGTCCCCAGCAGCGTCTCGTACAGCGCCTTGAACCAGTCGCGCAGCTCGGCGAAGCCACCCGTCTTGCCGATCTCGTACACCTCGTTCTGCACGTCCTCCGCGCTGGCATCCGCCGGCAGCGCGGCGAGTGCGGCGTCCAGCCGCTCCAGCGCGGCGCGCTCGGTCGCGTCGGGTGCGCGGCGGTGCAGCGTCGGCGCCACGAAATCGCGGTGATAGGCGAGCGCATAGCCGATCAGGCGGTCGAGCTCGGGATGGTCCGCCGCGGTGGCACCGGGCAGGTAGTTGGCGAGATAGCCCCACACCTGCTCGCGCGACGCCTCGCCCATCACGCCGACCAGGTTCAGCAGCAGGCCGAACGTGACCGGCAGCGTCGCCGCGGGCGGTTCGCCGCCGTGCACGTGGTGGACGGGGTTGCCCAATCGCTCCTTCCACCCCTGGCCTTCGTAATTGCCGAGGAACTGCCAGTAATCATCCACCGCGCGCGGGACCAGGCCCAGGTGCAGCGACTTCGCCTTCTTCGGCTCCCGATAGATGTAGAAGGCCAGGCTCTCGTCCGGTCCGTAGGTCAGCCACTCCTCGATGCTGAGGCCGTTGCCCTTGGACTTGCTGATCTTCTCGCCCTGCGCGTCGAGGAACAGCTCGGCGATCAGCCCCTCCGGCCGGCGCCCGCCCAGGATCTGCGCGATCTTGCCGCTGAGGATGGCCGAATCGATCAGGTCCTTGCCGTACATCTCGTAGTCGACGCCCAGCGCGGCCCAGCGCATCCCCCAGTCCGGCTTCCATTGCAGCTTCGCCTGCCCGCCGAAGATCGACTGTTCGACGGTTTCGCCTTCATCCACGAAGCGCACGATCCCGGCCTCGGCATTGACCACCTCGATCGGCACCTGCAGCACGACGCCCGTCTTCGCGCTGACCGGCAGTACCGGCGAATAGGTCGCCTGCCGCTCCGCGCGCAGCGTCGGCAGCATCACCTTCATGATGTCGTCGTAGCGGCGCAGCACGTCGCGCAGCGTCGCGTCGAACCGGCCGGAGGTGTAATAGTCGGTCGACGAGGCGAACTCATACTCGAAGCCGAACCGGTCGAGGAAGTCGCGCAGCATCGCGTTGTTGTGCGCGGCGAAGCTGTCGAACTTTCCAAACGGATCGGGAATGCGGCTCAGCGGCTTGCCCAGATGCTGCGCCAGCATCTCCCGCTGCGGCACGTTGTCGGGCACCTTGCGCAGGCCGTCCATGTCGTCGCTGAACGCGATCAGCCGCGTCGGCCGCCCCGTCATCTCCTCGTAGGCGCGGCGGACCATGGTGGTGCGCAGCACTTCCTGGAACGTGCCGATATGCGGCAGGCCCGAGGGGCCGTAGCCCGTCTCGAACAGCATCGGCGCGTCATGAGGCTTGCCGTCCGGCCAGCGCTTGATGAGCTTGCGCGCCTCCTCGTAGGGCCAGGCCTTGGATTCTAGGGCGGCGGAACGGCGTGCGTCGTCGGTCATGATGCGGTGCGGCGTAGCGAAGGCGCCGGGCGATGGCTATATCGAGCGCATGTCCTGGCCCGCCGGCATCCTGCTGTTCCTCGCGACCGTCGCCTTCATGGAGGGGTTCGCGTACGTCATGCACCGCTGGGTGATGCACGGCCCCGGCTGGTTCCTGCACGAGAGCCACCATCGCGAGCGGCCGGAAAAGGGGGTCGGCGCGCGGTTCGAGTGGAACGACCTGTACGGCGTGATCTTCGCGATCCCCTCCATCGTGCTGTTGCTCGGCGGCGTGCAGCTGGGCTGGTGGCCGGGGTTCGCGTGGATCGGCGCCGGGATCGCCGCCTATGGCGCGATCTACTTCGGCTTTCACGACGTGATCGTGCACGAGCGGGTGCGGACGCGATATCTGCCCAAATCCCGCTACATGAAGCGGATCGTGCAGGCGCACCGGCTGCACCATGCGGTCGGCACGAAGGAGGGGACGGTCAGCTTCGGCTTCCTCGTCGCGCCGCGGCCCGACGCGCTGAAGGCGGAACTGAAGCGGCGCGGCCGCGCCGGGATGCGCGAGCCGCGCGCGGCGAAGACCGGGGCGTTTGCCGAAGATTAACCTTCCACGCGCATGACGATGCGCCATGGACAAGGCCATCCCGCTTCCGCACCCGTCCGCGCACGACGACAGCCGGCACGCGCTGCGCAAGGCGGTGACGATGCGCGCGCAGTTGCGCGACCGCGGCACGACCCGGTTCGAGATCGAGGTGGTCGACCTGTCCGTCACCGGATTCCGTGCGCAGACCGGCTTCTCGCTGTGGCCCGGCACGACGGTGTGGCTGACGCTGCCCGGCCTCGCCGCGCTGGAGGCGGTGGTCGCATGGCGCGACAAGAGCCGCTACGGCTGCGCCTTCGCCCGCCCGCTCCACCCCGCGGTGCTGGAGCATATCGTCGCCTTGAGCGAGCGTTAGGCGCGGTCGCGACATGCTTGTCTCGGATGTTTGCGCGTAGCCTTCGACTATGCTCAGGCCGAACGGAAGTTGGGCTCAGGCCGAACGGAAGTTGGGCTCAGGCCGAACGGAGGTTGGGCTCAGACCGAACGGAGGTTGGGCTCAGGCCGAACGGAGGTTGGGCTCAGACCGAACGGAGGTTGGGCTCAGGCCGAACGGAGGTTGGGCTCAGGCCGAATGAAGGTCGTGCCCGGGCATAACGACGGTTGCGATCGGGCCGAACGGAGGTCGGCGGCAGGTTCCACGTCCGTTCGTACTGGGCGAAGCCGGAGCACAGCCGCAGCGTTTCGCCCGTCAATCGAACAGCGACGACACGCTCGTCTCGTCCGCGATGCGCCGGATCGCTTCCGCCAGCAGCGGCGCGATGGTCAGGTGGCGCAGCTTCTTCGCGCCGCCGGTCGCCTCGGCGTTCTCGATCGAATCGGTGACGACCAGTTCGCGCAGCACCGATCCCTCCACCCGTGCCACCGCGCCGCCGGACAGCACGCCGTGGCTGACATAGGCGACGACGTCCTGCGCCCCCGCCTCGCGCAGTGCCGCGGCGGCGTTGCACAGGGTGCCGGCCGAGTCGACGATGTCGTCGATCAGGATGCAGAAGCGGCCTTCCACCTCGCCGATGATGTTCATCACCTCCGATTCGCCGGCGCGCTCGCGCCGCTTGTCGACGATGGCGAGGGGGGCGTTGTCGAGCCGCTTCGACAGCGCGCGGGCGCGCACCACGCCGCCGACGTCGGGCGACACCACCGTCAGGTTCTGCGTGCCGAACCGCGCACGGATGTCCGCCGACATCACCGGCGCACCGAACAGATTGTCGGTGGGAATATCGAAGAATCCCTGGATCTGCCCGGCGTGGAGATCGACGGACAGGACGCGATCCGCGCCGGCGGTGGTGATGAGGTCGGCGACCAGCTTCGCCGAGATCGGCGTGCGCGGCCCGGGTTTGCGGTCCTGCCGCGCATAGCCGAAATAAGGCACCACCGCGGTGATCCGCCGCGCGGACGCGCGCTTCAGCGCGTCGATGCAGATCAGCAGCTCCATCAGATTGTCGTTGACCGGGTAGCTGGTCGACTGGATCAGGAAGACGTCCTCGCCGCGCACGTTCTCCATGATCTCGACGAAGATCTCCTCGTCGGCGAAGCGGCGCACCAGCGCCTCCGTCAGCGGCGTCTCCAGATAGTCGGAGATCGCTCTTGCCAGCGGCAGGTTGGAATTGCCGGTCATCAGTTTCATGGAACGGGCCCTTTCGCGCGCCGCCTTAGAACCGAAAGGGTGGCGAGCGGAAGCCCCGGGCCCTAAGCCGCTCGTCATGACGGTCGTCACCCGCTTCGCCCCCTCGCCCACCGGGCTGCTCCACGTCGGCAACGTGCGCGCCGCGCTGCACAACTGGATGCTGGCGCGCCAGCGCGGCGGGCGCTTCCTGCTCCGCATCGACGATACCGACGCGGCGCGCAGCGAGGAGCGGTTCGTGGACGCGATCCGCGCGGACCTCGACTGGCTCGGGTTCGACCGCGACGGGGAGGAGCGGCAGTCCGCACGGTCCGACCGCTACGAGGCAGTGTTCGCGCGGCTGCGCGACGCCGGCCGGCTCTACCCCGCCTATGAGACGCAGCAGGAGCTGGACCTCCGGCGCAAGGTGCTGCTGGGGCGCGGGCTGCCGCCGATCTACGATCGCGCCGCGCTGGCGCTGAGCGACGCGGACCGCGCGCGGCTGGAGGCGGACGGGGTGCGCCCGCACTGGCGCTTCCGGCTCGACGACGACACGCCGCTGGCATGGGAGGACCGGATCCGCGGGCCGCAGGCGTTCGATCCGCGCGCGATGAGCGATCCCGTGGTGCGTCGCGCCGATGGGTCGTGGCTGTACCTGCTCCCCTCCGTCATCGACGACGTGGACATGGGGGTCACGCACGTCGTGCGCGGCGAGGACCATGTGACGAACACCGCGGTGCAGCTGCAGATGTTCGCCGCGCTCGGCGCCCGCGCCCCCGACTTCGCGCATGAGGCGCTGCTGACCGGCGCGGAGGGCAAGTTGTCGAAGCGCCAGGGCTCGATCGGCGTGGCCGAGCTGCGTGGCCAGGGGATCGAGCCCGCCGCCCTCGTCTCGCTGCTGGCGCGGCTGGGCACCAGCGACCCGGTGGTGCCCAGCGCCGAGCCGGCCCCGCTGATCGAGGCGTTCGACCTCGCCCGCTTCGGCCGCGCGCCCGCCCGCTTCGATCCGCAGGAACTGGCACAGGTCAACGCGCGCATCGTTCACCAGCTGCCGTTCGAGACGGTGGCGGATCGCCTGCCCGCGGGCATGGACGCCGCCGCGTGGGAGGCGGTGCGCCCGAACCTGTCGACCGTGGCGGAGGCGGCGGACTGGTGGGCCGTCATCGCGGGCGAGGTGGTGCCGGACGGCGAAGAGCGCGAGTACCTCGCCCGGGCCGCCGCGACGGCGCGCGCGATCGACTGGGCGCACGATCCCTGGCACGCGCTGACCGACCGGCTGAAGGCGGAGACCGGACGCAAGGGCAAGGCGCTGTTCCTCCCGCTGCGGCGCGCCCTGACCGGGCGCGACCACGGGCCCGACATGGCGGCGCTGTTGCCGCTGATCGGCCGGGCGAGGGCACTGGCACGGCTGGACTCGAATGCCGCCGCGCGAACGCCTATCTAGACGTCATGACCGGCTTCTTCTCCCGCATGAACCCGCTGCGTGCCTATCGCGACCTGCGCGACTTCATGGTCGGGCGCGGGCCGCAGGAATTCTGGTTCCTCGGCGCCGCGATCGCGATCACGATGTTCTTCATCTACGCCTTCGTGAAGGATTCGCACGCGGTGAAGGCGTACAAGCCCGACATCATCTACGTGCAGCAGTGGAAGCTGGACCGTACCGACGCGCAGATCGTCGCGCAGCAGAAGGTCGACCAGGTGCAGAAGGACAAGGACCTGGCCGAGCTGAAGAAGCGGCAGGCGGCAACGCAGGCGCAGTTCAAGAAGCTGGACGACCAGCTGACGCGGATGGGCCTCTGACCGACGAGAGCGACTCGCGCTGGATGGGCGCGGCGCTGGCGCTGGCGGAGCGCGGGCGCGGGCGCACCGCCCCCAATCCCAGCGTCGGCTGCGTGATCGTGCGCGACGGCATCGTGGTCGGGCGCGGTGGGACCCGGCCGGGCGGCCGTCCCCATGCCGAGGCGATGGCGCTGGGCCAGGCCGGCGAGAAGTCGCCCGGCGCAACTGCCTATGTCACGCTGGAGCCGTGCGCGCATTGCAGCGAGCGCGGCCCCGCCTGTGCCGACCTGCTGGTGGCCGCCGGCGTCGCGCGCGTGGTCGCGGCGCAGCGCGACGTCGACCCGCGCACCAACGGCATCGGGATGGCGCGGCTGGAGGCGGCGGGGATCGCCACCACGGTCGGCGTCCGCGCGGCGGAGGCGGCGCGCAGCATGGCCGGGTTCCTGACGCGACGTCGGCTCGGGCGTCCGCACGTGACGTTGAAGCTGGCGCTGTCGCTCGACGGGGCGGTGGCGTTGGCGGACGGCCGCTCGCAATGGCTGACCGGGGCGGAGGCGCGCGCGCATGCGCATCTGGAGCGCAGCCGGCACGAGACGATCCTGGTCGGACGGGGGACGGGCGAGGCCGATTCGCCGTCTCTGGACGTGCGGCTGTCGGGGTTGGAGGCGCGCTCGCCGGTGCGGGTGTTGCTCTCTACTCGCCCTCACCCTTCCCACCCGGCTGCGCCGCGGAAGGGTGAGGGTGAGTGGCTCGCGATCGCGTCGCCCCACGACATCGCCACCCTTCCCGGCGACCACCTCCTCGTCGAGGGCGGCGCGAAGGCGGCGGCTGCCTTCCTCGCCGCCGATCTCGTCGACCGCCTCCTCCTCTATCGCGCTCCCGTCATCGTGGGCGGCGGGCGGACGCTCCCCGACATCGGCCTCGCCGATCTTGCCGACGCGCACGGGCGCTGGCGGCTGGTCGATTCGGCCGCGCTTGGCGCGGACCGGGTCGAGGTGTACGAGCGCGGGTGATGTTTACCGGGATCGTCACCGACGTCGGCGCCATCCGCGCCGTGGAGCCGCGCGGGGACCTGCGCGTCGTCATCGACACCGCCTACGACACCGCCGGCGTGGAGATGGGGGCGTCCATCGCCTGCTCGGGCGTCTGCCTGACCGTGGTGGACAAGGGGGCGGGCTGGTTCGCCGTGGACGTGTCGGGCGAGACGCAGGCACGCACCGCGCAGGGCCAGTGGACCGACGGTCGCCGCCTGAACCTGGAACGCGCGATGAAGCTGGGCGACGAGCTGGGCGGGCATATCGTCACCGGGCACGTCGACGGCGTGGCCGAGGTGACGGAGGTGCGCGCCGACGGCGATTCGCGACGTATCGCCTTCCGCGTCAGCAGCGATCTCGCCCCCTTCCTCGCGCCCAAGGGGTCGGTGACGATCGACGGCGTGTCGCTGACCGTCAACGACGTGCGCGACGACGACGGGGGCACGGCGTTCACGATCAACCTGATCCCGCACACGCAGTCGGTCACCACGCTGGGCGACCTGTCGCAAGGGCAGGCGGTGAACGTCGAGATCGACGTTCTCGCCCGCTACCTCCAACGCATGGAGCATTATCGTGGCCGTTAAGTCCGCAGAGCTGGCGCGCCTGCGCCACGGCTATCTCTCCTCGCCCGAGGAGATCATCGACGAGGCGCGCAACGGGCGGATGTTCATCCTGGTCGACGACGAGGATCGCGAGAACGAGGGAGACCTCGTCATCCCCGCGCAGATGGCCACGCCGGAGAAGATCAACTTCATGGCGCGCCACGGCCGCGGCCTCATCTGCCTGGCGATGACGAAGGATCGCGTCGACACGCTCGGCCTCGAGCTGATGAGCCGCAACAACGGCACCCGGCACGAGACCGCCTTCACCGTCTCGATCGAGGCGCGGGAGGGCGTGACGACCGGCATCTCCGCGGCGGACCGCGCGCGCACCGTGGCGGTGGCGATCGACGCCACCAAGGGGCGCGCGGACATCGTCACGCCCGGTCACGTCTTCCCGCTGGTGGCGCGCGACGGCGGCGTGCTGGTGCGCGCGGGCCACACCGAGGCAGCGGTGGACGTGTCGCGACTCGCCGGGCTCAATCCCTCGGGCGTGATCTGCGAGATCATGAACGAGGACGGGACGATGGCGCGGCTCGACGACCTCGTCTCCTTCGCGCAGTTGCACAGCCTCAAGATCGGCACGATCCGCGACCTCATCGCCTATCGCCGCCGCCACGACCATCTGGTGCAGCTGGTCAGCGAGGCGCCGTTCACCAGCCGCTGGGGCGGCGACTGGACCGTGCGCGCCTATCGCAACAAGGCGACGGGAACGGAGCAGATCGCGCTGGTGAAGGGCCGCGTCGATCCGTCGCGGCCGACGCTGGTGCGGATGCACGCGCTGTCCCCCTTCGCCGACATCTTCGGCGAGGACGGCGAGCGCAGCCGGATGCTGTCGCGATCGATGGAGCTGATCGCGGAAGAAGGCGCGGGCGTCGTCGTCGTCATCAATCGCCAGCGCGCCGATGCCTTCACCACCGCGGTGAAGCGCAAGGCGGGGCAGCCGGTGGAGGTCGAGATGGAGGAACTGCGCGACTATGGCGTCGGCGCGATGATCCTCGCGGAACTGGGCGTCCACGACATGGTGCTGCTGACCAACACGCACCACACGCTGGTGGGTCTCGACGGCTACGGCCTGTCGATCGTCAGCGAGCGCGCGGTGGATTGATCGCTCCGCCTCATCAACATCCTTTCGGGCTGAGCGTAGTCGAAGCCCATGCCCGGTAACGGGCGCGTACCCTTCGACTTCGCTCAGGCGAACGAAGGTCGGTGGTCCTCAGGAGATCAACATGGCCCGCATCCTCATCGTCGAAGCCCGCTTCTACGACCACCTCAACGACATGCTCGTCGCCGGCGCGCGCGCGGCGCTGGCGGGGCATGACGTCGATGTCGTCACCGTCCCCGGCGCGCTGGAGGTGCCCGGCGCGATCGCGCTGGCGGTGGAGAGCGGACGGTACGACGCCTATGTCGCGATCGGCGTGGTCATCCGCGGCGAGACCTATCATTTCGAGATCGTCGCGAACGAGAGCGCGCGCGGCATCATGGCGCTGACGATGGACGGCGTGGCGATCGGCAACGGCATCCTGACGACCGAGAACGAGGCGCAGGCGATCGCCCGCGCCGATCCCGCGCAGCTCGACAAGGGCGGCGGCGCGGCGAAGGCGGCGCTCGCGATGCTGGAGCTGGCGCAGCGATTGGGGTGATGCTGGTCCACAGCCGACCGCGGGGCTAGCTTCCTGCGCCGCGCTTACTTATACCGATGTCAATAAGATACCGGGAGAGAGCGCCGCCATGCCCCACGCGCACACGATCGAGGCCAATCCGCACTGGCTGCCGCTCAACCCGCGCCGGTCCCTCGGCCATATCCCGGGGCAGCGCGGCTGGCCGGTGGTCGGCAACACGTTCGAGGTGCTGAAGGACCCGCTGGCGTTCCAGCGCAAGATGGTGGCGCGCTACGGCCCGGTCTATCGCAGCAACTCCTTCGGCGGCGACTCGGTCGTGCTGCTGGGCGCGGACGCCAACGAGCTGGTGCTGTTCGACAAGGACAAGAACTTCAGCAGCGAGCAGGGCTGGGGCCCGGTGCTGAACCTGCTGTTCCCGCGCGGCCTGATGCTGATGGACTTTGAGAAGCACCGTCAGGACCGCAAGGCGCTGTCCGTCGCCTTCAAGCCCGAGCCGATGCGCCATTATGCCGCGGAACTGGACCGCGGCATCGCCGCCGCGGTGGCGGGGTGGGAGAACCGCCCGATCCGCTTCTACGACGCGATCAAGAAGCTGAGCCTGGACCTCGCCGCGGAGAGCTTCCTGGGCGTGCCGCTGGGCGAGGAGGCGGACCGCATCAACCAGGCCTTCACCGACGAGGTGCGCGCCTCGGTCGCGGTTGTTCGCTCGCCGCTGCCGGGCACGATGATGCGCAGGGGCGTGGAGGCGCGCGCCTATCTGGTCGATTATTTCCGGCGCGAGATCCCTGCGCGCCGGACCGGGACCGGCCACGACTTCTTCTCGCAATTCTGCCGCGCCACCGACGAGGCGGGGCAGCCGCTGTCCGACGACGCCATCATCGACCACATGAACTTCCTGATGATGGCGGCGCACGACACGATCACGTCGTCGGCGACCAGCCTCGTCATGCTGCTCGGCCGCCACGCCGAGTGGCAGGAGCGGCTGCGCGCCGAGGTGCTGTCGCTCGGCCGCAACGACGACCATGTCGGCTACGACGACCTCGACCGGCTGGTGCTGACCGAATATGCCTTCAAGGAGGCGCTGCGCGTGATGCCGCCGGTGCCGTCGATCCCGCGGCGGGCGATGCGCGACTTCTCCTTTGGCGGGTACGACATCCCGGCGGGCACGTTCGTCGGCGTCAACGTCGCCTACACGCACCACATGGCCGAACACTGGCCCGATCCCGACCGGTTCGATCCCATGCGGTTCGCGCCGGAGAACGCGAGGGGCCGCCATCGCTTCGCCTGGGTGCCGTTCGGCGGCGGCGCGCACATGTGCATCGGGCTGCACTTCGCCACCATGCAGATCCGCCTGCTGATCGCGCACGTGCTGCGCCGCTATCGCATCGAGCTGGACGAGGGATCGGGCGCCGACTGGGCGATCTTCCCGATCCCGCGGCCCAAGGACGGCCTGCCGCTGAAGCTGGTGCCGATGTCCTAGATCCCGTTCGCCCTGAGCGACGTCGAAGGGCACAGGCTCCAGCCGGCGCATGTGCTTCGACTTCGCTCAGCACGAACGGCGGTCGCGTTACACCCGCGCCGCTTCCAGGCCGTCGAGCGCGGGATAGTCGGTGTATCCCTCCGGTCCCGGTGCGTAGAAGGTCTTCGGATTGGGTGGGTTCAGCGCCGCGTCGCGACGGAAGCGCTCGGGAAGGTCCGGATTGGCGATGAAGAGCCGGCCCCAGGCGATGGCATCCGCCACGCCCGAATCGAGGTCGGCCTGCCCCGCCTCCTTCGAATAGTCCTGGTTCAGCACCAGCGGGCCCTTGAACACCTGGCGGATCTGCGGGCTCAGCTTGGGCACGTCGGTCTTGCCGAAGGTGCCGTCGGGTGCCTGCTCGCGCAGTTCCAGGAAGGCGATGCCCAGGTCGTTCAGCACCTTCGCCGCGGGAATGAAGACCGACGCGGGGTCGCTGTCGTCCGCCCCTTGCGTCTCGCCGTTGGGCGACAGGCGGATCGAGGTGCGGTCCGCGCCCACCTCGGCGATCACGCGCTCCACCGCCTCGCGCATCAGGCGGATGCGGTTCTCCGGCGAGCCGCCGTAATCGTCGTCGCGCAGGTTGGTGCCGTCGCGCAGGAACTGGTCGATCAGATAACCATTGGCGCCGTGCACCTGCACCCCGTCGAACCCGGCGCGGATCGCGTTGCGCGAGGCGGCGGCGTAATCGTCCAGCGTCTGGCGGATGTCGTCCAGCGTCGCCGGACGCGCGGTGTCGTAGGGGTTCTTGTCCGGATCGTGATAGGGCGCGCGCGTCGCGGAGGACGACAGCGACTGCAAGCCCGTGACGTCGGGACGCGCCAGCCGGCCCATGTGCCACAATTGCGCGACGATGCGGCCGCCGGCGGTATGCACCGCCTCGGTCACCGGCTTCCACGCCTCCACCTGCTCGTCGGTCCACAGGCCGGGCGCGCTCGGCCATCCCAGGCCCTGCCGGCTGATCCCGGTCGCCTCGGAAATGATGAGGCCGGCGCCCGCGCGCTGGCGGTAGTATTCGATCATCAGGTCGGTCGGCACGTGCGCCGGCGTGGCGCGGGTGCGCGTCAGCGGTGCCATGAAGATGCGGTTGGGCGCTTCGATCGCGCCGATCGTGATCGGATCGAACAGACTGGGCATCGGACCTCCAGTGATTGGGATGCGGCGGAAGATGTGACGCGGCGGACATAGGACGCTACGGGGCGGCATGCACGCCGCTGCCGCCGATAGGAAATCTTCGCGCCCCGCAAGCGCGCCGCCGCTCGCGCTCGCCGCGCTGCTGGTCGCGAACGTCGCGCTCGCCTTCGGCCCGCTGTTCGTGCGGCTGTCGGACGTGGGACCGGTGGCGGCGGCGTTCTGGCGGCTGGCGCTGGCGGTGCCGCTGATCGCGCTGCTGGCCGTGGCGGCAACGCGCGGGCGGACGATGCCCGCGCTGCCCGCGCGGACGTGGTGGCTGCTCGCCGCGGCGGGCGTCGCCTTCGCCGGCGATCTCGGCGCCTGGCACGTCGGCATCCTGGGCACCACGCTCGCCAACGCCACGCTGTTCGGCAATTCGGCGACGTTCATCTTCCCGCTCTACGGCTTCCTCGTCGCGCGGCGCTGGCCGTCGCGGACGCAGGGCGCCGCGCTGGCGCTGGCGGCGGCGGGGGCGGGACTGCTGTTGGGGCGGTCGTACCAGCTCGACCCCGGGCATCTGGTGGGCGACCTCCTCTGCCTGCTGGCGGGCGTGTTGTACGCGGTCTACTTCGCGCTGATGGCGGACGTACGCCGCGCCACCGCACCGCTGCCCGCGCTGGCGCTGTCATCCGCCGCCGGGCTGGCGCCGCTGCTGCTGTTCGCGTGGTGGCTGGGCGAGCGGATCGTGCCGGGCGACTGGACCCCGCTGGTCGCGCTGGCGCTGGCCAGCCAGGTGATCGGCCAGGGATGCATGATCTACGCGCTGGGCAAGCTGTCGCCGCTGGTGATCGGGCTCGCGCTGCTGATCCAGCCGGTGGTGGCCGCCGCGATCGGCTGGTCGGTGTTCGGCGAGCGGCTGGCGGCGGCGGATCTCGTCGGCGTGGCGATGGTGGCGGCGGCGCTGGTGCTGGTGCGTCGCGATCCCGATCCTGCTAGAACGGCGCGATGACCGACCCTGCCGACCTGACCCTGGACGAGATCCGCGCCGCGCTGGCGCCCGCCATCGCCGCCAATGCCGCGTTCGACGGCTGGGGCGACGCCGCGCGCGACATGGCGGCGGAGGCGGAGGGGATCGACCGCGACGTTGCCGCACTCGCCTTTGAGGGCGGAGCGGTGGCGATGATCGACGCCTGGTTCGCGCACGTCGACCGCGCGATGGCCGCGGCCTGCCCGCCCGACCGGCTCGCCGCGCTGAAGATCCGCGCCCGCATCGCCGCGCTGGTGGAGGCACGGCTGGCGGTGCTGGCACCCGACCGCGAGGCGCTGCGCCGCGCGCTGGCCGTGCTCGCCCAGCCGCAGAACCTGCCGCGCGCCGCCCGGCTCGGATGGCGCAGCGTCGACGCGATGTGGCGGCTCGCCGGCGACACGGCGACCGACTACAACCACTACACGAAGCGGGCGATGCTGCTGGGCGTGTACGGAACGACGATCACGGTGTTCCTCGACGACGACAGCGAGGGACAGGCGGAGACCCGCGCCTTCCTGGGCCGTCGCATCGACGACGTCATGCGGATCGAGAAGGCCAAGGCCGGGGCGATCGCGCGCACCCGCCACCGGCCGAGCCTGACGCGCTTCGTCGGCCGGCTGCGCTATCCCGTCGTCTGATCCGTTATTGATAATCGCTCGCAACCTCTCTACAGAGAGCGGCGTGACTTCCCCGCTTCACCTGGGCACCCTGCCCCGCCACCGGCGCGCGACGGTCGAGGCGATCGACTGGGCGCGGCTCGCCACGCCGGAAGCGCGTCGGCTGCGCGAACTCGGCTTCGACCGCGGGGTCGCGGTAGAGGTGCTGCACCGCGCTCGCCTGGGCGGCGGGCCGATCGCGTGCCGGGTCGGCCGCATGACGGTGGCGCTGCGCCGCGCGGTCGCCGTCGCGATCGCCGTCTCGCTCGATCCGCAATCTTCCGCCCTGCCCGAACCCGCCGAGTAATCGTGGAACTGCCCCCGCTGGTCGCGATGGTCGGCAATCCCAACGCCGGCAAGAGCGCGCTGTTCAACGCGCTGACCGGCGCCCGGCAGAAGGTGGGCAACTATCCCGGCGTCACCGTGGAGCGCCATTCCGGCCGCATCGCGCTGGACGACGGGCGCCCGGTGGAGCTGGTCGACCTGCCCGGCGCCTACAGCCTCGATCCCTCCTCGCCCGATGAGCGCGTCACGCGCGACGTGGTGACGGGGGCGCAGGCGGGGGAGCGGCTGCCCGACGCGCTGGTCGTCGTGGTGGACGCCTCCAATCTCGACAACCACCTGCGCTTCGCGCTTCAGCTGATCGCGCTCGGCCTGCCCGTGGTTGTGGCGCTCAACATGGTCGACCTGGCGGAGCGCGACGGCCTGGTGCTCGATCCCGCCGCGCTGGAGCGCGAGCTGGGCGTGCCGGTCGTCGCCACCGTGGCGGTGCGCCGTCGCGGGCTGGATGAACTGCGCGAGCGGCTGACCCGTACCGTCACGGGCGAGAAGGTGCGGCGGCTGACGACCTCCGACGGCAGCATCGAGGACGATATCGTCACCTTGCAGCGGCGCGCGCGGCAGATCTCCGCCGCCGCGACCGTCAGCGAGACGCCGGTGCGCCGCTGGAACCACGCGCTGGACGCGGTGGCGCTGCACCCGGTGTTCGGCCCGGTGCTGCTGGTCGCGCTGCTGTTCGTCATGTTCCAGGCGGTGTTCAGCTGGTCGGAGGCGCCGATTGGCTGGATCGAGGGCGGCATCGCCTGGATCGACGATGGCGTTCGCGCCGTGATGCCCGATTCGATCCTGCGCTCGGCCATCACCGACGGCGTCATCGCCGGCGTGGGCGCGGTCATCGTCTTCCTGCCGCAGATCCTGATCCTGTTCCTCTTCATCCTGGTGCTTGAGGCGTCGGGCTACATGGTCCGCGCCGCCTTCCTGATGGACCGGATGATGGCGGGCGTGGGCCTGTCGGGACGCGCCTTCATCCCGTTGCTCTCCTCCTTCGCCTGCGCGGTGCCCGGCATCATGGCGACGCGCACGATCGACGACGAGAAGGACCGGCTGACCACGATCCTGATCGCGCCGCTGATGACCTGCTCGGCACGGCTGCCGGTCTATACGATCATCATCGGCGCCTTCATTCCGGCGCGGCAGGTGCTGCCCGGCGTGGGCTTGCAGGGGCTGGTGCTGCTCGGCCTTTATCTGATGGGTATCGCCGGCGCCTTCGTCGCCGCGCTGGCGCTGCGGCGCACGGTGACGAAGGGCGAATCGTCGGGCTTCATGATGGAGATGCCGAAGTACCAGATGCCGCGGCTGCGCGATGTCGGCCTGGGCCTCTGGTCGCGCACGGAGATCTTCCTGAAACGGGCGGGTACGATCATCGCGCTGACGACGGTGGTGCTGTGGCTGCTGCTCAGCTTCCCGCGCGCGCCCGCGGGGCAGAGCCAGGTCGACCACTCAGTCGCCGGCCGGATCGCCGGCGGGATCGAGGTGGTCGTGGCGCCGATCGGGTTCAACCGCGACATCGCGCTGGCGCTGATCCCCGCCATGGCCGCGCGCGAGGTGGCGGTGGCGGCGATCGGCACCGTCTACGCCGTCGACGATCCGGAACAGGGCGAGCGCACGATCGTGGAGAACCTGCAACGCCGCTGGACGCTGCCCACCGCGCTCGCCTTCCTGATGTGGTTCGTCTTCGCCCCGCAATGCATCAGTACCATCGCGGTTACCCGGCGGGAGACGAACGGGTGGAGATGGCCGCTGTTCATGGTTGGCTATCTGTTCGCCACCGCGTACGTGATGGCCGGTATCACTTACTGGCTCGCGGTCGCCGCGGGGCTCTAGAGGCTGGAAGATGGCAGGCAGCGTCAACAAGGTCATACTCGTCGGCAACCTGGGTCGCGACCCCGAATCGCGCTCCTTCCAGAACGGCGGCAAGGTGGTGAACCTGCGCATCGCCACGTCGGAGAGCTGGAAGGACCGCAACAGCGGAGAGCGCAAGGAGAAGACCGAGTGGCATTCGGTCGCGATCTTCAACGAAGGGCTGGCCAACGTGGCCGAGCGGTACCTGCGCAAGGGGTCCAAGGTCTATATCGAGGGCCAGCTGCAGACGCGGAAGTGGCAGGACCAGCAGGGCAACGACAAATATTCGACGGAGATCGTGCTGCAGGGCTTCAACTCGGTCCTGACGATGCTGGACGGCGCGCCCGGTGGTGGCGGCGGTGCCGGCGGCGGGGGCGGGGGCGGCCGTGACGACTGGGGTGGCGGCGGCGGCGATTTCGGCGGCGGCGGCAGCGGGGGCGGCGGCGGCGGTGGCCGCGGCGGAGCGTCCGGTGGCGGCAACCGCGGCGGTGGCGGCTACGGCGGCGGCTTCGCCGACGATCTCGACGACGACGTGCCCTTCTAGGTGGCGGACGGCGCGCCCCCAGCGGCACGGACAGAGGCACGGACAGAGGCACGGACAGAGGCGCGAGCCGAGGCGACGGCCGCGCGCCGCCGCGCGACGATCGACGCCTACGAACTGGATGCGCTGCGCGATTCGGCCGCGCTGCGCCAGATGACCGACTTCGCCGCCGCCCTGTGCGAGGCGCCCACCGCGCTGATCTCGCTGGTGGAGGAGACGCGCCAGTCCTTCCTCGCGCGCACCAACTTTCCGCGCGAGGATACGGCGCGCTGCGACAGCTTCTGCGCGCACGCCATGATGGAGCACGACATCACCGTCGTGCCGGATGCGACGCAGGACCCGCGCTTCGCCGACAATCCGCTGGTGCTGGGCGAGACGCACGTCCGCTTCTACGCCGGCGCGCCGCTCGTCTCCGACGACGGCATTCCGCTGGGCGCGCTGTGCGTCATCGACACGGCGCCGCGCGCGGGCCTGACGGCGCTCCAGCGCCAGGGGCTGGAGGTGCTGGCCGCCAACGTGATGGCGCGACTGCGCGACTCGCGCGAGGGCGCGGCGCGGCGCGCGGCGGAACACGATGCGCGGCGCGCGGCGCACGACAGCGAGGCGCGCTTCCGCGTGCTCGCCGATTCCATGCCGCAGATGGTGTGGTCGACGCTGCCCGACGGCTACCATGACTATTACAACGCGCGCTGGTACGAGTTCACCGGCGTTCCGGCGGGTTCCACCGATGGGGAGGGCTGGGCCGGCATGTTCCACGCCGACGACCAGGACCGCGCCTGGACGGTGTGGCGGCGCAGCCTGGAGACGGGCGCACCCTATGAGATCGAGTATCGCCTGCGCCACGCCGACGGCACGTACCGCTGGGTGCTGGGACGCGCGCTGCCGATGCGCGACGCGGCGGGGCGGATCACGCGCTGGTTCGGCACCTGCACCGATATCCACGAGCAGAAGCTGGCGATGGAGGAGCGCGAGGTCATCAGCCAGGAGCTGTCGCACCGCATCAAGAACATCTTCTCCGTGGTGGCCGGACTGATCCAGTTCGCCGCGCGCTCGCATCCCCCCTTCGCGCCCATCGCCACCGACCTGCGCCAGCGCATCATGGCGCTGGGCCGCGCGCACGATTTCGTCCGTCCCCACAGCCCCAACTCCCGCCCGCACGCGCGGCAGGACAGCCTGCACGGCCTGCTGGAGGAGCTGTTCGCGCCATATCAGTCCACGCCGGGGGAACGGATCACCGTGTCCGGTCCCGACGTGCCGATCGACGATCGCGCCGCCACCCCGCTGGCGCTGCTGTTCCACGAGCTGGCGACCAACGCGAGCAAGTACGGCGCGCTGTCGGCGGATGGCGGCCACGTGGCGCTGACGGTCGCGCCGCACGGCGACGTGGTGACGCTCACCTGGCAGGAGCGCGGCGGGCCGCCGGTGTCCGGGGCGCACGACCGCACCGGTTTCGGCACGCAGCTGGTGGAGATGAGCGCGGTGCGCCAGCTGGGCGGCACGGTGGAGCGGCGCTGGGATCCCGCGGGGCTGACCCTGGTGTGCGAGACGCCGGTCGCGGCGTTCAGTCGTTCGCGGCCAGCCTGACGAACTCGACGTCGCCCGCCTCCGCCCCGTCGGTGGCGACCGCCGCCGCCGCCAGGATCGCCGCCTCGCTGAACGGTTTCCTGATATAGCCCAGGGCGTCGCGCACATGGCCGATCTGCCCCGGGTTGGCGGTGACGAACACCACCTTCACGCCGTGGTCGCGTGCGATGCGCTGCGCGATCTGCGGCCCCGTGGCGCCGTCGCGCAGGTTCACGTCGACGAAGGCGACCGCGCAGCCGGGCGCCGCCTCCAGCGCGGTGTCGCTGTCGGCCGCGATCGCCACGACCTGGTAGCCCGCATCCGTCAGGATGCGCTCCAGGTCCAGCGCGACGAAGATCTCGTCCTCGACGATGAGTGCGGTCTTGCTCATGGGGCTCGTGAATCCGTTATGGAACGGGCTAACACCAATTAGTGATGATGGTTCCGCGCCAGCAGGAACACGGCGTGCTCGGCCAGCAGGTTCGCGGCGCCTCCGCCGGTCTGCCGGTCGCCGCGCAGGAACCACGCCCGCTCCACCGCCAGGCCGCGTTCCGCCACGTGCGCGCGGAAATCGTCAACGGTGACGTGGTGGATGTTCGGCGTGTCGTACCAACGTTCCGGCAGCAGCCGCGTCACCGGCATCCGCCCGCCCAGCAGCAGCGACAGCCGCACGCGCCAGTGCGCGAAATTGGGGAAGCTGACGAAGGCGCGGCGGCCGATCCGCAGCAGCTCGTCCAACACCACGTGCGGCGCGCGCGCGGTCTGCAACGTCTGCGACAGGATGGCGTAGTCGAAGCTGGCGTCGGGATAGCCGGCGAGGTCGACGTCGGCGTCACCCTGCGCCACCGACAGCCCGCGCGCCATCGCCGCGGCGACGTTGCCGCCGTCGATCTCCAGCCCCCGCGCATCGCACCCGCGGTCGTCGCGCAGCGCCGCCATCAGCGCCCCGTCGCCACAGCCCACGTCCAGCACGCGCGATCCCGGCGCGACGTGGGCGGCGATCAGCGCGAGGTCGGGTCGCAGCTGCGTCACGTCGAGGCTCTCACGCGCGCCTCGAACTCGGGCGTCAGCCGTTCCATCCAGCGCGCCGGCCGCAGCGGCGCGTGGAAGCCGATGTCCTCGTAGACGCCGTGGGCGTCGGCAGTCACCAGAGCGTAGCGACGCACGGCGGTGAACTCGGGATGATCGAAGAACCAGCGCACCATGCGACGCGCGATCCCCTGCCGCCGTGCCGCCTCCGCCACCCACACGTCGTCGATCCACGCGAAGGAGGCGTAGTCGGTGATCGCGCGGGCGAAGCCGACCTGTCCGTCCGCATCATAAGCGCCGATACAGTGGGAGTGCGCGATCTGCCGCTGCAGCTGCTCGCGCGCGATGCCGCGTGCCCAGTAGCTGCCCGCCAGCCAGCCGTGCACCCGCGCCACGTCCAGCCGCGCCTTGTCGTCGTCCAGCTCGATCGTCATCGCCCCGCCTCCATGAACCCCGCCACGATCCGGTCCAGCGCCGGCACGTCGAGCAGGAAGGCGTCGTGGCCGAAGGGACTGGACAGCTCGACGAAGCTCGCCGGCGCACCCGCGGCGTGGAGCGCCTGCACCACCGCGCGCGACTCGGCGGTGGGATAGAGCCAGTCGGTGTCGAAGCTGACGATCGCGAAGCGCGTGCGCGTGCCGCGGAACGCGTTGGCCAGCAGCCCGCCATGCTCCTCGGCCAGGTCGAAATAGTCCATCGCCCGGGTGATGTAGAGGTAGCTGTTGGCGTCGAACCGGTCGGTGAAGGCCATGCCCTGGTGGCGCAGGTAGCTTTCCACCTGGAAATCCGCGTCGAAGCCGAACGATTTGGCATCACGGCCCTGCAACCGGCGGCCGAACTTCTCGGTCAGCCCCGCTTCGGACAGATAGGTGATGTGCGCCGCCATCCGCGCCACCGCCAGCCCCGCCGCGGGGGCCGAGGCGGCGTAATAGTCGCCTTCGCGCCAGTTGGGATCGGCCATCACCGCCTGCCGCCCGACCTCGTGGAAGGCGATGTTCTGCGCGGTGTGTCGCGCGGTGGAGGCGATCACCACCGCGGCGCGGACGCGATCGGGAAAGGTCGCGGCCCAGCTGAGCGCCTGCATCCCGCCCATCGATCCGCCGACCACCGCGCGCAAGGTGCCGACGCCCAGATGGTCCAGCAGCATCGCCTGCGCGCGCACCATGTCGCGGATGGTGATGACCGGGAACGCCATGGCATAGGGCCGCCCCGTCGCGGGATCGACGCTGGCGGGCCCCGACGATCCCATGCAGCTGCCCAGCACGTTGGCGCACACGACGAAATCGCGCCCGGTGTCGATCGGCCGTCCCGGCCCCACCATGCGCGTCCACCAGCCGGGCTTGCCGGTGCGCGGGTGCGCGCTGGCGAGGTGCTGGTCCCCGGTGAGCGCGTGGCAGACGAGCACCGCATTGCCGCGGTCGGCCGCCAGCGTGCCGTAGGTCTCGTAGGCGATCTCGACCGGCGCGAAGGCGGCCCCGCTGTCGAGCCGCAGCGGCCCCGGCAACGTCACGCGGCGCGCGAGGCCGAAGCGCTGGTCGTCGATCATCCCGCGGCGTTAGCGCGCGTGCCGGGTGCCAGCAACTCGCCGCTGGCCTGCGCCCCACTTCCCTGCGACCCGCACAATGCGTAAGCGCGCGGCCATGACCCACGCTCCGCAGCCCAAGCCCTGGATCATGGCGATCCACCCCTATGTCCCCGGTCGGTCCACCACCGACGACGGCGGCAAGGCGGTGAAGCTGTCGTCCAACGAGAATCCGCTCGGCACCAGCCCCGCGGCGCGCGCCGCCTATGCCGCGGCGGCGACGGTGCTGGAACGCTATCCCGACGCCGGCGCGCCCGAATTGCGCGAAGCGATCGCGGCGCGCTTCGGCCTGGACGCCGCGCGCGTCATCCAGGGCAACGGGTCCGACGAGGTGCTGCACCTCGCCGCCGGCGCCTTCGCCGGCCAGGGCGACGAGGTGATCTTCGTGCGCTACGGCTTCGCCGTGTACGAGATCGCGGCGCGGCGCGTCGGCGCGGTGCCGGTGGTGGCGCCCGACCGCGACTATGCGACCGATGTCGATGCCATCCTCGCCTGCGTCACCGACCGCACGCGCATCGTCTACGTCGCCAATCCGAACAACCCGACCGGTACCTTCGCCCCGCGCGAGGAGATCGCACGGCTGCACGCCGGGCTGCGGCCCGACATCCTGCTGGTGCTGGACCAGGCCTATGCCGAATATCTCGACGCCGCGGACGACGACGGCGGGCTGGACCTCGCGAAGACCGCCGCGAACGTGCTGGTGACGCGCACCTTCTCGAAGATCCACGGCCTGGCCAGCGAGCGGATCGGCTGGGGCTATGCCCATGCCGACGTGATCGCGGCGATGCACCGCATCCGCCTGCCCTTCAACGTCACCATCGGCGGGCAGCGCGCCGCCATCGCCGCGCTGGGCGACCGGGACTTCGTGGCGCACACGCGCGAGCACAATGCGCGCTGGCGGGCGTGGTTCGCGGACGAGATCGGCAAGCTCGGCAACGCCGGGATGCGCGCGGTGCCGAGCGAGGCGAACTTCGTCCTCGTCGTCTTCGAAGGCGCGCTGACCGCCGAGGAGGCGTACAAGGGCCTGATGGCGGCGGGCTACATCGTGCGCTGGCTGCCGGGCCAGGGCCTTTCGCAGGGTTTGCGCATCACGATCGGCACGGAGGAGGAGACGCGCGGCGTCATGGCGGCACTGCGCGCCCTGGCCGGGCAGGGCTGATGCTGCCGTTCGCGCGCGTGACGATCGTCGGCCTGGGGCTGATCGGCTCCTCGCTGGCGCGCGCGGTGCGGGCGGCGATGCCGACGGTGCGACTGACCGGCTAT
This sequence comes from Sphingomonas corticis, assembly GCF_012035195.1. Lineage (GTDB taxonomy): Bacteria > Pseudomonadota > Alphaproteobacteria > Sphingomonadales > Sphingomonadaceae > Sphingomonas > Sphingomonas corticis. The sequence goes on along the minus strand of NZ_JAAVJH010000002.1, from coordinate 128,238 downwards.
GATGCCAGCGCCGACGTGCGCGAGACGGTGCGCGCGCTCGACCTCGTCGACGACGTCGCGGACACGCCGGGCGCGGCGGTGATCGACGCGGACCTCGTCGTGCTGTGCGTACCCGTCGGCGCGATGGGCGCGGTCGCGGCGGACATGGCGGCGGACCTGCCCGCCGACGCGGTGGTCAGTGACGTCGGCAGCTGCAAGGCGTCGGTCGCCGCCGCGCTGCGCGCCGCCTTGCCCGGCGCGACGATCGTCCCCGCCCACCCCGTCGCGGGCACCGAGAAGAGCGGGCCGGAGGCGGGCTTCGCCACGCTCTTCCGCGGCCGCTGGTGCATCGTCACCCCGCTGGAGGGCGGCGATCCGGTGGCGGCGACACGAGTGGCCGACTTCTGGCGACGGCTGGGCGCCGACGTCGAGACGATGGATCCCGACCATCACGACCTGGTCCTAGCCGTCACCAGCCACCTGCCCCACCTGATCGCCTATACGATCGTGGGCACGGCGGACGACCTGGAACAGGTGACGCAGTCGGAGGTCATCAAATTCTCCGCCGGCGGCTTCCGCGACTTCACCCGCATCGCCGCGTCCGATCCGACGATGTGGCGCGACGTGTTCCTGTCGAACCGCGACGCGGTGCTGGAGATGCTCGGCCGCTTCAGCGAGGACCTGTCGCAACTGCAGCGCGCGATCCGCTACGGCGACGGCGACGCCTTGTTCGACCGCTTCACCCGCACCCGCGCGATCCGCCGCTCGATCGTCGACCAGGGCCAGGACGATGCCGCCGCCGATTTCGGCCGTCGCCACGACTGATCTTCGCGCCTCCCGGCACCATCCGGCGTGAGCCGGACGAATCAGTTCAACGCGTTGATCGCCGCGTGCACCCGCGCCTCCGCCTCCCTGCGGGGCAGGCCGGGGGGGATCGCCTCGCCGATGCGGATCGTCACGACGCCGGGACGCTTGGCGCCCTTCTTCGGCAACAGCCGCCCGCTGTCGAGCGCGATCGGCACCACCGGCAGGTCCAGCGCCTTGTACAGCCCGGCGAAGCCCGAGCGCAGCGGCGGGCGCTCGCCGTGCGGCACGCGCGTGCCCTCGGCATAGACGATCACCGAACGGCCCGATTCGCGCATCGCCCGGCCTTCGCGCATCAGCTGCTTCAGCGCCTTGGCCGAGGCGTCGCGATCGACCACCAGCGCGCCGTATTTCGTCGTCGCCCACCCCCAGACGGGGATCTTCATCAGCTCGCGCTTCAGCACCATGGCGGGGGAGCCGAGGATCAGCTGCAGCTCCAGCGTCTCGTACATCGCCTCGTGCTTGGCGACGTACAGATACTGGCCGCGCGGCACCTGCCCTTCCACGCGCGGGGTGATGCCCAGGATCCAGCGCAGCAGCACGCGGTGCAGCCGCGACCAGCTGTCCGAATGCGCGATCACCGCGCGCTGGCCGAACAGCGCGCTGACCGGCACCGTCGCCACGATCGGGACGGACAAGAGATAGAAGATCGTGCGGAACACGATCGTGCGCACCCAGTTCACGTCCACCGCTCCCATAGCAGCACCATCCGCCGCAGCAGCAGCTTGTGATATTCGTTCAGCGCCTGGCGCAGCGTCGGCTTGCCCGCGACGCCGTCGACCAGGATGGCGACGCCCGGCCCGGTCGCCTCCGCCAGCTCCAGCCGCGCGCGGCGGGCATGCCAGTCGGACGTGACCAGGCGGATGCTGCGGTAGCCGCGGTCGCGCGCCCAGGCGGCGGTCTCCGCCCCGTTGCCGCGCGTGTCCACCGCCTCCCCGCCCAGGTCGACGCAGCAGGCGATGGTGCCCGCGTAGCCGTAGACCCGCGCCAGGTCGACGCGCCGCACTCCCGGCGCGGTGCCGGTGACGAGCATCCGCCGCGCCCGCCCCGCCTCCAGCAGCGCCAGCCCGCGGTCGATCCGCCCCGGCGCGCCGGTGGGCACGACGATGGCGTCGGTGCGCGCGTCGCCCGCCGGCCCCGGCAGCGTCAGCATGAAGGCGGCGAAGCCCAGCGCCCAGCCGAGCAGCACCAGCGCGACGAAGCGGCCGATCACGGGATGATGCTCACAAGGTGCCGCCCAGCATGGTCACGATCGCGCGCCGCGCCACCCACGCCGCCAGCGCGACGAAGACGAAGGGCAGCGCGGTGATCGCCACCCAGCCCGCCGATCCCAGCGTCACCTGCTCCAGCAGCGCCGAGCCCATGCCGCCGACCTGCGCGCCCAGCAGCGCCACCACGGCCAGTGCCGGAAAGGCGCCGATCACCGCGCCCAGGATGGCGTCGCGCGCCAGCCGCCGCTGGAACAGCCGCGCCACCTGCACGTCGGTGGCGCCCAGGCCATGCATGACGTCGATCGTGGCGCGATGCGCGTCCAGCCCCGCGCGGGCCGACAGCAGCACGACGGCCGAGGTGGCGGCCAGCATCAGCGCCACCACCGCCGCCGCCACCACCGTCAGGCTGGTCAGCAGCGTCGCCACCCCCGCCAGCGCGTCGCCGTGGCGGTCGATCCTGGCGCCGGGCGCCGCCCGCCGCACCGCCGCCGCCACCCGCGCCGCCGCGGCATCGTCGGCAAGGTCGACGTCGATCAGCGCCGGGATCGGCAGGTCGGCGTTCCCCGCCTCCGCGCCCAGCCAAGGGCCGAGCAGCCGCGCCAGCTCCGCGCGCGGTACCGGCGCGGCGCGCGCGACGCCCGGCAGTGCCGCCACCGCCGCCAGCGCCGCCGCGGCCTCGCGGTCGCGGCGGAGCGGGTCGGCGGTGGCCACGACGATGGTGGCGCGGCCCTCCAGCGAGGAGGCGAGCGCGCCCGCGGCGCGCGCCGTGCCGATGCCCGCGGCGGCCGCCAGAACGGTCAGGAACAGCATGATCGCGAGCACCCAGGCCATCGCGCGCCCGCCGCGCGCGGCGTCCAGGATGCGGGTGGGATCCGCGCTCATGCCGGCTCGCGCCGGGGCGGGAAGCGCAGCGCGCCGGTGGGGTCGGACAGCCGGCCGCCCTCGATCCGCAGCAGGTGCGCAGCGCGGATGCGGGCGATGACGTGCATGTCGTGCGTGGCGATGACCATGGTGGTGCCCAGCCCGTTGAGCGAGGCGAACAGCTGCATCAGCCGATCGGCCATGGCCTCGTCGACGTTGCCGGTGGGCTCGTCCGCCACCAGCAGCTCGGGCCGTCCGATCACCGCGCGCGCGATGGCGACGCGCTGCTGCTCGCCGCCCGACAGCGTCGGCGGGCGCGCGCCGGCGCGGTGCGCCAGGCCCACCCACGCCAGCATCTCCGCCACCGCGTCCTGCACCTCCTCCTCGTGCACGCCGGCGATGCGCAGCGGCAGCGCGACATTGTCGGCGATCGACAGGTGCGGCACCAGCCGGAAATCCTGGTAGACGACGCCGATGCGGCGGCGGAAGCCGGGCATCCGCTGGCGCGGCATCGTCACCACGTCGGTGCCGAACAGGCGGATGACGCCGCGGCTGGGGCGCTGCGCCAGGTACAGCAGCTTCAGCAGCGACGTCTTGCCCGCGCCACTGGCCCCGGTGAGGAAGTAGAACTCGCCCGCTGTCAGCGAGAAGCTGAGGTCGGTCAGCACCTCGTCGCCATGGCCGTAGCGCAGGCCGACGTTCTCGAACTGGACGATGGTGCCCACGCGCGCGCTTCTTTATCCCGTGCCGCTCCGATACCGGCGCCCCCGCGGCAGCCATGGCACGCCCGCGACGGTGGCTTCAAGCCGCCGCGGCCATATTTGACGCATGGGGCCGCTTGCCACGGCGGCAAGGGCGGTGTTTAGCTTGCGGAATCAACCAGGGGTGGGCGCGTCTTTCCATGATCCTCGAATGCCCGGAATGCCGCGCCCGCTACCTCGTTCCCGACAGCGCGATCGGCACCACGGGGCGGACCGTGCGCTGCGCCAACTGCCGCCACAGCTGGTACCAGGATGCGCCCCCCCTGCCGGAGCGGACGCCGCCCGCCGAGGTCACATCGCCGTCGGTCGATACGCCGGAGGAGGCCATTGCGGGCGCTCCGCCCCCAGCTCCTCCCCCCGCCCCTGCTCCGCCCCCGCCGTCACCGTCGCCTCACCCCGCCATGGTGATCGAGGAGCCGGATCCAGCCCCCTACGACGCCTTCGCGCATCGCGCGCCCTTCCGCCCGACGCGCAACACCAACCGCATCCGCACCATCGCCTCGATCGCGGCGGGGCTGCTGATGCTGGCGGCGGTGGCGGTGATCCTGTGGACGACGGCGCCGGGGCTGGCGGAGAAGATCGGCCTGTCGATCGGCCCGGCGGAGCTGCCGCTGCGCATCGTCGACAACCCGATCGAGCGGCGCAAGATGGCGAACGGGTCGGAGCTGTTCGCCGTCAGCGGGCAGGTGACCAACCCCTCCTCGCAGCGCCAGCGCGTCCCCGACATCCGTGCCGACCTGCGCGACGCGCAGGGCAAGATCGTGTTCAGCTGGACGATCACGCCGCCGCAGCGCTCGCTGGCGCCCAATGCCGCGATCGACTTCAACTCGGCGCAGGTGGACGTGCCCGCCACCTCGAAGCGGCTGGACCTGAGCTTCGTCGGCGAGGACCGCGACACGGCGGGCTGACGCTGTTGCGTGGGCGACTTGCCGGTTGCCAGCCGCGATCCGCTTTGCTACCGGCGCGTCCCTGCCAACCGCCGGCCTCGCCCGGTGGACATCACGTGCGGTCGTGGCGGAATTGGTAGACGCGCAACGTTGAGGTCGTTGTGTCCGAAAGGACGTGGAAGTTCGAGTCTTCTCGACCGCACCAGTGATGTGACGGGGGCGCCGGCGGCGCTTTCCGTTCAGCCCGGCGCACGGGACGATCCGTCGTCTCTACACCCCGGTCTTCAAGAGGTCGCGGCGCTGCACGTCGCGCGGCAGCAGCAGGCGCAGCTCGCGGTTGGCGAAGTCGATGTTGACGCGGCGGAACAGCTTCAGCGCGTCCATGCCCAGCAGCATCGCCGGCCGGTCCTCCAGGCCGAAGGCGCGGAACGGCGCGGCGTCGGCGAAGGCGATGGGCAGGTTGTTGATCCCCGCGCTGCCGATCTCCATCGCCGGCACCACCACATAGTCCGCGGCCAGCTCGCCGCCCGTCACGCTGGTGAAGGTGGCCTGCGCCAGTCCCTTCGTGCGCCGCGTGATGAGCCGCTTCAGCGCCAGATTGCCGACGCTGACCGAAGTGCCGGTGTCGAGCACGACACGCACGCGCTTGCCCATCACCTTCGCGTCGGTGACGACCAGCTGGCCGAACAGGCTGCGCGCCTGGATCACGATCTCGTCGCCGCTGCGCCGCGCGCGGCGGTCGCGCTTCGCCGACGGGATCACCGTCATCGTCTGCCGGTCGAAGTCGATCGACAGCGCGTGGCCCTGCAATGTGTCGATGCCCAGCATGCCCGGTGCGCCCAGGTGGCGCGCTTCCAGCGCGGGCGCCTCGATCCGTGCCGCGCCCAGCGTACTGACGGAAAGCGACGGGATCAGCACAGATTCCACGTCGCTGATGCCCGACATGGCGGTCAGACGCAGCCGCCGCCCCGCGGGCAGGCCCAGCCGCCGCGCCAGCTGGCGCGAGATCACGCTGCGCTGCGCCCCGGTATCGACCACGAAGGGATAGGGCCCGGCCCCGGCGATCGCGACCGGCACCGTCATGCGCTGTTCCGCGTCGAGGAAGGCGAGGTCCTCTCCCGCCTCGTCCGTCGCCGCCGCGTCGGAGGTGCCGAAGGGCGCGGGCGTCACTTGCGCCGCGACGGGTGCCGCGGCCAGCCCCAGCGCCACGGCGAGGACGGCCCATCTCTCCATGCCGCGAAGCTACGCCCGTTCCGGTCTTTTCCCAAGCGATTTTGCGCGCCGGATCAGTCCGGTGCCATCGCCTCGCGCGCCAGCGCCTCCGCCTCCACCAGCAGCGCGTCGTCCGCGCTGCCCGTCGCCACCTTCTCGCGCCCGATCAGCACCAGAACGGGCACGGCCAGCGGCGACACGCGCGGCAGGTCGACGTGGACCATCGTGTCCGCCGCGCGGTCGAGCAGCCCGGCGAGGCGTCCGACGTCGGTCATGCGCGCGCGCGCATCGGCCCAGGCGGCCTGGAGCAGGACGTGCCCCGGCTCGTACTCGCGCAGCACGTCGTAGATGAGGTCGGTGGAGAAGGTGACCTGCCGCCCGGTCTTGCGCTTGCCGGGGACCTGCCGCTCGACCAGCCCACCGATCACCGCCACCTCGCGGAACGCGCGCTTCAGCAGGTGCGAGCGCTCGACCCACTCGACGAACTCGTGCTCCAGGATGTCGGCGGAGAAGAGCGAGGCGGGGTCGCGCACCGGCTCCAGCCCGTAGCAGGCGATGGCATAGTCGTTGGCCACGAAGCCGAGCGGCTTCAGCCCCTGCGTCTCCATGCGCTTCGTCACCAGCATGCCCAGCGACTGGTGCGCGTTCCACCCCTCGAAGCTGTAGGCGACCATGTAGTGCCGCCCCTCCCGCGGGAAGGTCTCGACCAGCAGTTGCTCTGGTCGGGGCAGCGTGGAGCGGCGCTGCTGGATCTCCAGCCACTCGCGCACGTCGTCGGGAAAGCGGTGCCACTCGGACGGCGTCGCCAGAAAGCCGCGGACGCGGTCGGCCAGGTTGGTGGACAGCGGCATTCGGCTGCCGCCATAGGTCGGGATGCGTGCCGGCCGGCTGGTCGCGCGCACGATCAGGTCCTCGGTGTCGATCTTCTCCACCTCCAGGCTCATGCCAGCGAAGAAGAAGGTGTCGCCGTGGCTCAGCGTGGCGGCGAATCCCTCCTCCACCTTGCCCAGCGCGCGGCCGTTGCGGAAGCGGACCTTCAGCATCGTTGCCTCGACGATGATCCCGGCGTTGAGCCGATGCTGCGCGACGAAGCGCGGGTGGCTGACGCGCCACTTGCCATCGGCGTCCTGCGTCAGCCGCTTGAACCGGTCGTACGCCTTCAGCGCGTAGCCGCCGTCCCTAATGAAGCCGAGCACCTGCTCGAACAGCTCGCCGGTCAACGCGGAATAGGGGAGCGCGGATCGCACCTCGTCCAGCATCGCCGCCTGGTCGAACGGCGCGGCGCAGGCGCAGGCGACGAGGTGCTGCGCCAGCACGTCGAGCGCGCCCATGCGAAACACGTCGGCGTCCAGCTCGCCCGCCTCCACCGCATCCAGCGCGGCGCGCGCCTCGAGATATTCGAAGCGGTTGCCGGGCACGAGGATCGCCTCCGACACCTCGTCCAGCCGATGGTTCGATCGCCCGATCCGCTGGAGCAGCCGCGACGACCCCTTCGGCGCGCCCATCTGGATGACGCAGTCGACGTCGCCCCAGTCCACGCCCAGGTCCAGGCTGGCGGTGGCGACCAAAGCGCGCAGCTTCCCCGCCGCCATCGCCCCCTCCACCTTGCGCCGCGCCTCCTTCTCCAGGCTGCCATGGTGGATGCCGATCGGCAGCTGCATGGCATTGGCTTTCCACAGGTCCTGGAAGATCAGCTCGGCCAGGCTGCGCGTATTGCAGAAGACGATGGAGGTGCGGTGCGTCTCGATCTCCGCCATCACCTGCGCCGCGGCGTAGCGGCCGGAATGGCCCGCCCAGGGGACGCGGTCCTCGGGCAACAGGATGGCGATGTCGGGATCGGCGCCGGGCTCGCCCGTGACCAGCGTCACCGTGTCGATGTCGCCGTCGGGCGCCAGCCACGCGCGATAGCCGTCCGCGTCGGCGACGGTGGCAGACAGCGCCACGCGGCGCATCCCGGGCGCGATCGCCTGCAACCGCGCCATGCACAGCGAGAGAAGGTCGCCGCGCTTTCCCGTGGCGAAGGCGTGGACCTCATCGATCACGATCGCGCGCAGCCCGGCGAACATCGTCAGGCTGTCGGGATAGCTCAGCAGCAGCGACAGCGATTCGGGCGTCGTCAGCAGGATCTGCGGCGGCCTGGCGCGCTGGCGTGCCTTGCGGTCCGACGGCGTGTCGCCGGTGCGGGTTTCGACGCGAATGTCGACGCCCATTTCGTCCACCGGCGTGACGAGGTTGCGCTGGATATCCACTGCCAGCGCCTTCAGCGGCGACACGTAGAGCGTGTGGAGCCCTTCCGTGGGCGACTCGATCAGCTCCGCCAGCGTCGGCAGGAAGCCCGCCAGCGTCTTGCCCGCGCCCGTCGCGGCGACCAGCAGCGCGTGCTCGCCCGCGCGCGCGGCGGCCAGCATGTCCAGCTGGTGCCGTCGCGGCCGCCAGCCGCGTGCGTCGAACCACGTCTCCAGCTTGTCGGGCAGCACCCCGGCTAGATCAGACCGGCGCCGGTCCGCGTCAATGCCGGTTGGCGGGATCCTCCGCCGCGCCGTCGCGATACAGGTCCCGCGTGGCGGCCTCGGTGCGGGCCTCTTCCTGCGGCGAGCGCTTGTTGCCCAGCTTGGCGAAGAGCAGCGCGCCGGCCAGGATCACGAACCCGAGCACGACCACGATCGCCCACAGACTGTCACCCAGCATCTCGTTCTCCTCTGCGATACCGCCCGTGAACGAGGGGGCGGCCGGTTCGATCCGGGAACGCGCACGGCGGGGTGCGGGTTGACGCGGCGATGGCGACGCTCGGCGACTGGCTGGAACCCTATCCGCACGGGCTGTACGTCCGCCCCGCCGACGCCTGGGTCGATCCGTCCACGCCGCAGGCGCGCGCCCTCGTCACCCACGGCCATGCCGATCACGCGCGCGGCGGCCACGGCCGGGTGTGGGCAACGCCGGAAACGCTGGCGATCATGGACTGCCGCTACGGCACCCAGACGGGCAAGCCGGTCTCCTATGGCGGCGGCGTGCGACTGGGCGAGGTGGACGTGCGCTTCGTTCCCGCCGGTCACGTCCTCGGCTCGGCGCAGATCGTGCTGGAGCATCGCGGCGAGCGGGTCGTCGTCTCGGGCGACTACAAGCGGCGCGCCGATCCCACCTGCGCCCCGTTCGAGCCGGTCGCCTGCGACGTCTTCATCACCGAGGCGACATTCGGCCTGCCCGTCTTCCGCCATCCCGACACGGGGGACGAGATCGACAAGCTGCTCGCCGCGCTCCACGCCAATCCGGCGCGCTGCGTCGTCGTCGGCGCCTATGCGCTGGGCAAGGCGCAGCGCGTCATCGCCGAGCTGCGCGCGCGCGGCCACGCCGCGCCGATCTACATCCACGGCGCGCTGCAACGGCTGTGCGACCTCTACGCGGAGCTCGGCGTCGAGCTGGGCGAGCTGCGCCCCGCCACCGGCGCGGCCAAGGCGGACATGGCCGGGCATGTCGTGATGTGCCCGCCGTCCGCGCTCAACGACCGCTGGGCGCGGCGGCTGCCCGATCCGATCACTGCCATGGCGTCGGGATGGATGCGGGTGCGCCAGCGCGCGCGGCAGAAGAACGTGGAGCTGCCGCTGATCCTGTCCGACCATGCCGACTGGGACGAGCTGACCGACACGCTGCGCGAGATCGCGCCGCGCGAGGTGTGGGTGACGCATGGGCGCGACGACGCGCTGGTCCACTGGTGCATGACGCACCAGATCAAGGCGCGCGCGCTGGCGCTGGCGGGGTTCGAGGACGAGGACGACTGACGTCGCGTCAGGCCGCGGCGCGCAGCGAACCCGTCAGCACCCAGGCCTCCGCCTCGTTCGCGTCGACGAACAGCTGCACGCCGTTGCCGCACCGGTCGCCCAGCGCCCGCCGCAGCTGCATCCGCGCCAGCGACGTCGCCACGACGAACCCCAGCCGCTTCGACCGATAGGCCGGATCGGACAGGATCGTCGAGAAGGCGGTGACCATCTCCTGCGACTGGATCTTCATCTCGCGCAGGTCGACCAGCCACAGGTGCTGGTTCGCGCCGCATCGCAGCTGCCGGAACGCCGCCGCCCGCGCCGCGACGTAGCGCACGAAGGCGTCGTCGTCGAAGAAGCCCGCCATGCGGGTGCGGATGAGATCGCGGTCGGGCTCGACCGCGAAGGTGAAGTTGCCGTCCATGGCGCCCGTCCTAGCGCCGATCGCCTGCTTACCCGTTAACGCAGCGCGGGCGAGCGGCTTGCGCGTGGTCCGCCCCGGGCTAAGGTCCTGCGCCCTACATCCTTGCAAGGACTGGAAATGTCATCACGCCTCGCGGCCTGCCTGATCGCCGCTCTTCCCCTCTCCGCCGCCGCCGCGCAGGACAGGAAACCGGTGAAGAGCAATGCCGAGGCGCAGAAGGAGGCGGTGGAGGCCGCCTATGCCAATGCCCCGGTCGAAGAGCGCGAGGAGCGGTCGAAGGGCCAGGTGATCGTCGACGGCCGGCGTCTCGCCTACACCGCCACCGCCGGCACGCTGACGATCCGCGACCTGGAGGGGAAACCGCAGGCGTCGATGTTCTACACCGCCTATACGCTCGACGGCACGAAGCCGGGGACGAAACGCCCCGTCACCTTCTTCTTCAACGGCGGGCCGGGCAGCCCGACGTTCTGGTTGCACATGGGATCGTTCGCGCCGGTGCGGTTGAAGACGGGCAATCCGGAGACGATCCGACCCGCGCCCTACGATTTCGGTCCCAACCCGCACACGTTGCTCGACAAGACCGACATGGTCTTCCTCGACGCGATCGGCGCGGGCTACTCGCGGCCGCTGGGTGATGCCAAGCCGTCCAGCTTCTACGGGACGGACGAGGATGCCGACGCCTTCGCCAAGGCGATCATCCGCTACGCCACGAAATACGGCCGCTGGAACAGCCCCAAGTTCATCTTCGGCGAGAGCTACGGGACGCTGCGCTCCGGCGCGCTCGCCTATCAGTTGCAGGACCGCGGCATGGCGCTGAACGGCGTGGTGCTGCTCAGCTCGATCATGAACTACGGCTATCGCCAGCCGGGGCTGGACCAGGTCTATCTGAACTATCTGCCCAGCTACGCCGCCACCGCCTGGTACCACAACCGCCTGCCCAACCGCCCGGCGGACGTGGCGACGGTGGTGCAGCAGGCGCGCGACTACGCGCGCGGCCCGTACATGGCGGCGCTGGCCAAGGGACAGGACATCAGCCCGGCGGAGGCGGACCAGGTGGCGCAGCAGCTGTCGCAGCTGATCGGCGTCTCGCCCGACTTCATCCGGCGCGCGAACCTGCGAATCGACCTGCCGCGCTTCCAGAAGGAGCTGCTGCGCGACAGCCGCCGCACCATCGGCCGCTTTGATTCGCGCTACACCGGGGTCGACGCGGACGCGGCGGGGGAGCGGCCGGAGACCGACGCCTCGTCCGACGCGATCTCGGGCGCGTTCATCGCGACCTTCCACGATTATGTGACGCACACGCTCGGCTACAAGACGGACATGCCCTATCGCCTGTCCGCCCGCGACGCGGAGGGCTGGACCTGGAACTGGAAGCACCGCGCGCCCGGCAGCGGCATGGGCGGGCAGCAGAACAACCCGAACACCGCGGTGGACCTGGGCGCGGCGATGCGCGCGAACCCCTATCTGCACGTGCTGTCGATGAACGGCTGGTACGACATGGCCACGCCCTTCTTCGGCGCGGAGAACGACCTGGCGCACATGATGCTGGAGCCGGCGCAGCGCCCGAACCTGCGCTTCACCTATTATCCCGCCGGGCACATGACGTACCTCAATCCCGACGCGCTGGTGACGATGAAGCGCGACCTCGCCGACTGGTACGACCGCGCGGTGTCGGTGGCGCGGTCGGGCACGCCCCCCGTGGCGCCGAGCGTATCGGCGGCGGCGGGGCCGGCGACGGGGCCGAACTGATTTTCCTTCCTGTTCGTGCTGAGGAGGCGCTGAGCCTGTCGAAGCGCCGTTTCGAAGCAACGCTCCTTTGAGACGAGGCTTCGACAAAGCTCAGCCTCTCGTCAGCACGAACGGAAGGAGCTTCCGCCTACCCCCGCAGCACCGCCCCCTGCTTCGCCGCGGCGGCGATCACCTTGTCGGCGATCGCCTTCAGCTCCGCCTCGGTGAAGCTCTTCTCGCCGGGCTGGAGCACGACCTCCACCGCCACGGACTTGCGGCCCTCTTCCACCCCCGCGCCGGTGAACACGTCGAACACCCGCGCGCGCACGATCGCGGCCTTGTCCGCGCCCTTCACCGCGCGGGTCAGCGCCTCCGCGGTCACGTCCGTGGGCACGACGAAGGCGAAGTCGCGCCGGACCGGCTGCAGCGCCGGCGGCGCGTAGGGCGCGCGGGCGAAGCCGTCCTTCCCGCGCCGGGCGGGGATCGCGTCCAGGTACACCTCCGCCGCTGCGACGCCCGCGGGCAGGTCGAACGCCCTGGCGATGCCGGGGTGGAGCGCGCCGAACGCGGCCAGCACCGTCTTCGGTCCCAGCCGCAGCGTGCCCGAGCGGCCGGGGTGGAAGGCCGCGCCTGCCTCGCCCATCACCGCCAGGTTCTCCACCGGCGCGCCTGCCGCGGCCAGCAGCGCCAGCGCCTCCGCCTTGGCGTCATAGGCGTCGAAGCCCGCCGACTTGCCCTCCCGCCAGTCGCGCGGCCGGCGATCGCCCGCCAGCACCACGCCCAGCGTCACGCGCTCGCCCTCGGCCAGGTAGCGGCGGCCCAGCTCGAACAGCCGCACGCCGTCCGCACCCTGCCGCAGGTTGCGCGCGGCGGCGGAGAGGAGGCCGGGCAGCAGCGAGGGACGCATCACCTTCAGCTCCTCGCTGATCGGGTTCGCCACCGTCCACGCCGCCCCGCCCATCAGCGCCGCATCGCGCGCGTTGATGAAGCTCCACGTCACCGCCTCGTCCAGCCCGCGGGCGGCGGCGGCGCGGCGGGCGCGGCGCTCCAGCTTCTGCAAGGGCGTGGCGGTCGGCCGCGCGACGCCGGGGTCGCGCGGCAGCGGCACCGGCGCGACCTTCTCGATCCCCTCGATGCGGATCACCTCCTCCACCAGGTCGGCGGGTCCGTCCACGTCGGGACGCCAGGTCGGCGGCGTCACGCGCCAGTCGTCGGCGACCGCGAAGCCGAGCGACTCGAGAATAGCGCGCTGCCGCGCCGCCGGAATGGCGAGCCCGCCCAGCGTCTCGGCCAGCGCGGGATCGTAGGCGTGGCTCCGCATGGCCAGCGGGGGCTTGCCCGCGCGGGTCACGCCGGTAGCGGCGCCACCGCACGCCTCGATCACCATCCGCGTCGCGATGGCCAGCCCCGCGTCCAGGAACGCAGGGTCCACGCCCCGCTCGAAGCGGGAGCGCGCGTCGCTGGTCAGTTGCAGCTTCTGCCCGGTGCGCGCGATCGAATCGGGATCGAAATAGGCGCATTCGATGACGACGTCGGTGGTCGCGTCCGACACGCCCGAATGCTCGCCGCCCATGATGCCGCCGATGTCGTGCACCTGCGCGTCGTCCGCGATGACGGTCATCGTCTCCGCCAGCGCATAGGTGCGGCCGTTCAGTGCCAGCACCTGCTCGCCCGCCGTCGCCTTGCGCGCGACCAGCCCGCCGGTCAGCTTCGCCTTGTCGTAGACGTGCAGCGGGCGGCCGAGGTCGATCGTGAGATAGTTGGTGATGTCGACCAGCGCACTGATCGGCTTCTGTCCGATCGCGCGCAGCCGCCGCGCCATCCAGTCCGGCGCGGCGCCATTGGATACGCCCGTGACACCCTGCGCGTAGAAGGCGGGGCAGCCGGCGGGATCGTCGGTGCGCACGTCCGGCCCCGCGCCCTCGCCCGCGACCGGCTCGGCCGCCAGCGGCTTCAGCGTGCCGAGGCCCAGCGCGGCGAGATCGCGCGCGATGCCGCGCACGCCCATGCAGTCGGGCCGGTTGGGCAGGACCGACACGTCGATCACCGCGTCGGTCAGCCCGGCATGATCGGCGAAGGCGGCGCCCACCGGCGCGTCCGCCGCCAGCTCGATGATGCCGTCGTGATCGTCGCCCAGCTCCAGCTCGCGCGTGGAGCACATCATGCCGTTCGATTCGACCCCGCGGATCGCCGCGACGCGCAGGACCATGCCGTTCGCCGGCACCGTCGCGCCGGGCAGGCCGAACACGCCCACCAGCCCCGCACGCGCGTTGGGCGCGCCGCAGACGACCTGCACCGGGCCGCCACCATTCACATCGGCGCCCGCGTCGACGGACAGCACCTGCAACTTGTCCGCCTGCGGATGCCGCTCCGCGCTCAGCACGCGCGCGACGCGGAAACCCGCCAGCCGCGCGCCGGGATCCTCGACGCCTTCCACTTCCAGCCCGGCGCGGGTGAGCGCGTCGACGATCGCATCGAGCGACGCCTCGGTGTCGAGGTGGTCCTTCAGCCAGGAGAGGGTGAACTTCATGAGTGTCGTTCCGTCAGGCCGATGCGCCGACGCCGCCCGACAGGGTCGGCACGTCCAGCGCGGAGAAGCCATGGTGTTTCAGCCAGCGGACATCCGCCTCGAAGAACGGGCGCAGGTCGTCCATGCCGTATTTCAGCATCGCCAGCCGGTCCACGCCGACGCCGAAAGCGAACCCCTGCCACTCCGCGGGATCGAGCCCGCAGGCCGCGATCACCCGGGGATGAACCATGCCGGAGCCGAGCAGCTCCATCCATCCCTCGCTCCCGCCCAGCCGCTTGCGCCCGTCCACCATCGTCCAGCCGACGTCGACCTCCGCCGACGGCTCGGTGAACGGGAAGTAGCTGGGCCGCAGCCGCAGCACGATGTCGTCGCGCTCGAAGAACGCCTTCAGGAACGTCTCCAGCGTCCATTTCAGGTGGCCGAGCGTGATGCCCTTGTCGATGACCAGCCCCTCGATCTGGTGGAACATCGGCGTATGCGTCGCGTCCCAGTCGGACCGGTAGACGCGGCCCGGCGCGATGATGCGGATCGGCGGCTTCTGCGCCAGCATCGTGCGGATCTGTACCGGGCTGGTATGCGTGCGCAGCACCATCGGCGGCTCCGGCTTCGCCCGGTCCGCGTCGGCGGCGAAGCCGCCGCCGTCGGACGACGGGCCTTGCCCGTCGCCGGCCGCTTTCGCCTTCGGCTCGAGGTAGAACGTGTCCTGCATTGCGCGCGCGGGGTGCGTTTCCGGAATGTTGAGCGCGCTGAAATTGTGCCAGTCGTCCTCGATCTCCGGCCCGGTCGCGACGGCGAAGCCCAGATCGGCGAAGATCTCCGCCATCTCGTCCATCACCTGGCTGACGGGATGGATCGTGCCGGGCGCCACCGCGTCGACGGGCAGCGTCATGTCCAGCGCCTCGCTCGCCAGCTGCGCGTCCAGCGCGACCTGTTCGAGATGCGCCTTGCGTGCGGCGATGGCCGCCGTCACCGCTTCCCGCAGCGCGTGGATCGCGGGGCCGTTCGCCAGCCGCTCCTCCGGCGACATCCCGCCCAGCGTCTTCAGCAGCTGGGTCACCCGGCCCTGCTTGCCCAGCGCCTCGACACGCACGACCTCCAGCGCGTCGAGCGAGGCGGCCGCCTCGGTCGCGGCGAGCAAGTGCTTCGAAATGTCGGCGGGGTCGGTCATCGTGTCAGGGTCCATTGCGGGGCCCCTCTCCGCTAGGCGGTGAGGCCCGCGGTGGCAATGCTGGAGGCCGGGGCTGGAGGCCGGGGCCGGAAAACCGGGGCTGGAGACCCGGGCTACAACCCCAGCTCGCGCGCGACCTCGGCGAAGTCGCGCGCCACCGCGTGGACGCCGATCGCGCGCAACCGGTCGGCGTGGTCGGGTCCGCAATGCGTGCCGGCGACCAGCCCGATCACGTGCCCGCCGCTCGCCACCGCCCCGGTCGCGCCAACGGGTGAATCCTCGATGATGGCGCAGCGCCCGATCGGCACGACCAGCCGCTCTGCGGCGTGGAGGTAGAGGTCGGGCGCGGGCTTCCCACGCGCGACGTCGACCGCCCCGGAATAGACGTGCGCGCCGAACGCGTCGGTCAGGCCCAGGTGGGCTAAATGCGCGTGCAGCCACGGCGGGCGACTGGACGAGACCACTGCGCGCGGCAGCGCGGCGGGCAGCGCGCGGACGAAGGCGACCGCGCCCGCCACCTCGGCGATCCCCTCGGCGATGCAGCGATCGTTCTCGATCCGGCGCTCCTCGGCGAAGTCGTCGGGAAGCGGGCGGCCGATCCATCGCTCGACCGCGGCGAGGAAGTCGGCACCGGCCAGCCCCATGAAGTTCGCCATGCTCTGCTCGGCTGTGGTCGGGTGGCCGATGCGCGACAGATAATCCGCGATGTGGCGGTTGCCGCTCTCCTCGCTCTCGATCAGCACGCCGTCGAAGTCGAACAGGATCGCCTCGAACTTCATGTGCGCGCACCGAACAAAGCGGAGCCGACGCGCACGTGGGTGGCGCCCAGCGTCACTGCGGTCTCCACGTCGTCCGACATGCCCATGCTCAGCCCCGCCACCCCTTCCTCGCGCGCGATCTTCGCCAGCAGCGCGAAATAGGGCGCGGGTTCCAGCCCGTGCGGCGGCAGGCACATCAGCCCGGCCACCGGCAGCGCGGCGTCGCGCGCCTGTGCCAGCAGCGCGGGCACATCGCCGATCCGGCAGCCGCCCTTCTGCGGCTCGTCGCCGATATTCACCTGCACGAAGCAGGCCGGGCGGCGCCCGCTCGCGTCCATCGCCCGCGCCAGCGCCGCGACCAGCGACGGGCGGTCGACGCTGTGCACCGCATCCGCCAGCGCCACCGCATCCGCCGCCTTGTTCGACTGCAACTGGCCGATCAGGTGCAGGCGCGCGTCCGGAAACGCCTCGCGCAGCGCAGGCCATTTCTCCTGCGCCTCCTGCACCCGGTTCTCGCCGAAGTCGCGGTGGCCGAGGTCGAGCAGCGGCCGGATCGCGTCGGCGGACTGCGTCTTCGACACCGCGATCAGCGTCACGCCCGCCAAGTCGCGCCGCGCGACTTTGGCGGCGCGCGTGATGCGGTCGCGAACGGCGGACAGGCGGTCGGCAGGCGTCATGCGCGGCGCTATAGGCAGGCGGATGCCGACCCGCCACCCTCCCGTTCCCACGCGCTGGCTGATGACCGACGAGCGAATGGGCGAGGGGCTATGGCGGGCGATCCGACGCCTGCCGCGCGGCGGCGGGGTGATCTTCCGCCACCATGCCACCGCCGCAGCGGAGCGCCGGCGGCTATTCGCGCGGGTGCGGCAGATCACCCGCGTGCGCGATCTGGTGCTGCTACGCGCCGGACCGGACCGGTTGCCGGGCGAGCAGGGGGTGCACGGCCGCCGCGGCGGTGGGATCGTCACCTGGCCCGCGCACGACCGGCGCGAGGCGCGGCGCGCGCTGGTCGCGGGGGCGTACGCCGTTTTCGTCTCGCCGGTCTTCCCGACGCGCTCGCACCCCGGCGCGCCGTCGCTGGGCGCGCGCCGCGCCGCGCGGATCGCGCGGGGAATGCCGATCGCGCGGATCGCGCTGGGCGGGATGGACGAGACGCGCTTCCGCCGGCTCAAGGCGCGCGGCTTCGACGGTTACGCGGGAATCGACTGCTGGAGCGATCAGAAGCGGAAGGCGGTGCCCAGGTAGACCGCCTGGCTGTCGCGGCGGTCGTCGTCGAGCCGGCTCAGCCGCTCGCGCTCGGACTTCAGCCGCATGCCCGCGGTCAGGTCCAGGTTCCGCGTGAGCGAGTAGCTGCCGCCCACGTCGAGCGCGTAGCTCTCCGGCTCCGCCAGCGCGCGCGGCACCCCCGGCAGCGCCCGGTCCGCCGAGGCCGCGACGCGGCCCGAGAACTTGCGACCCGAGTAGCTGAGCGCCACGTCCGCCGCCTCGCGGCTGCCCGGCAGCCCGGCGAGATCGACCTTGGCCACGTCGCCGCTGACCGCGAACCGCTTCCAGCCGACCGCCACGCCCAGATTGTAGGCGATCGGCGCCAACCCGACGGTCGGTGCGGCGTTGGCGGTGCGGGTCGCGTCGCGCGTCGCCGCCGGCTGGTTGCCGCGCGCGCGCACCGCGACCGTCACCGATCGGCCGGTCCGCACCTCGGACGGGGTGAAGCGGAAGCCCGGTGCGCCCAGCCCGCCGCGCGCGAACAGGGCGGCCAGCTTGGGATCGGCGGCGGCGGGAGTGAAGGACCCGGCGATCCGCGGCGCGACCGCGCGCTTGGCGCCGCGCGGCGACGCGTCGGGCGCGCCGATCGCCGGCGCCGCGACGAGCGCGACGGCCATGGCGGCCCCCGCGATCACGCTCCCGACGATGGTGTGCCCCAGGCGCACGTCACTCATCCCCTCGTCGGCCACGATGTGTGACCGGTCCCATTCAGCGGCCGTAACAGGAAACGGTTGCGAGTCCATCACCGCGGCCACGCTTTTCCGGCGCGCTGTTGCACCATGTCCACAACCTGTGTCGGTGGGCGCGGCCCGATGCTTGCGGCTGCGCGGGTGCGCGGGTAGAGCGCAGGACGCCGTTCTGACCCGAGGATTTCCGCCATGTCCCGCCCGTTGCGCCTGATGATCGCCGCCAGTGCCGCGCTCGCCCTCTCCGCCTGCGGCGGAGGCGGTCGGCCGAAGACGGACCTCGCGGCGTCGCGGGTGACGACCATCGGCGTCAACAGCTACCTGTGGCGCGCCAGCCTCGACACCGTGGGCTTCATGCCGCTGCTGCAGACCGACTCGAACGGTGGCGTCATCGTGACCGACTGGTACGTCAATCCGCAGGTGCCGGGCGAGCGGATGAAGGTGACGATCGCGATCCTCGATCAGGACCTGCGCGCCGACGCCGTCCGCGTCGCGGCGCTGCGCGAGGTGAACCGCGGCGGCCAGTGGGTCTCCGCCCCGGTGGAGGCGGCGACGACTCAGAAGCTGGAGGACATCATCCTCACCCGCGCGCGCGACCTGCGCCGCGGCGCGGTGACCGGCTGAGGCGACGACCAGCGACATGGCATCCCGCTTCAACGCGCTGAAGGCGGACGCGCACTGGCAACAGGTGTGGGACGAACGCCGTACCTTCGCCGCCGACGACCATAGTGCGAAGCCGAAGAGCTACGTGCTGGAGATGTTCCCGTACCCGTCGGGAAAGATCCACATGGGGCACGTGCGCAACTATACGATGGGCGACGTCCTCGCCCGCTATCGCCGCATGACGGGGCACGAGGTCCTGCACCCGATGGGGTGGGATGCCTTCGGCATGCCCGCGGAGAATGCGGCGATGGAGAAGGGGGTCCACCCCGGCGGCTGGACCCGCGCCAACATCGCGACGATGAAGGCGCAGCTGAAGCGTCTGGGCTTCGCACTCGACTGGACGCGCGAACTGGCGACCTGCGAGCCCGATTACTACGGCCACGAACAGGCGATCTTCCTCGAATTCTACAAGGCCGGCCTTGTCTATCGCAAGGAAAGCGCGGTCAACTGGGACCCGGTCGACATGACCGTGCTCGCCAACGAGCAGGTGATCGACGGCCGCGGCTGGCGCTCCGGCGCGCTGGTCGAGAAGCGCAAGCTGAACCAGTGGTTCCTGAAGATCACGCAATTCGCCGACGAACTGCTCGACGGCCTCTCCACGCTGGAGCACTGGCCCGACAAGGTCCGGCTGATGCAGGAGAACTGGATCGGCAAGAGCCAGGGCCTCACGTTCCGCTTCCGCCTGTCCGACGGCGGCGAGGTGGAAGTGTTCACCACCCGGCCGGACACCATCTTCGGCGCCAGCTTCGTCGCGGTGGCGGCGGACCACCCGATCGCGCAGGCGCTGGCGGGCGATCCCGCTGTCGCCGCCTTCATCGCCCGGTGCAAGCAGGGCGGGACCACTGCGGCGGAGATCGAGACGCAGGAGAAGCTGGGCTTCGACACCGGGCTGACCGCGGCGCACCCCTTCAGCGGCCATCCGCTGCCCGTCTACATCGCGAACTTCGTGCTGATGGATTACGGCACGGGCGCGGTCTTCGGCGTGCCCGCGCACGACCAGCGCGACTTCGACTTCGCCACCAAATACTCCCTGCCGATCCGCCGCGTGGTGGCAGAGGGCGACAAGGCCGATCCCGCCTTCGACGAGGCGGAGGCGTACACCGGTCCCGGCACGCTGGTGAACTCGCACTTCCTCGACGGGATGGACGTCGCCGACGCCAAGCGCGAGGTGATCCGCCGCGCGGAGGCGGACGGATGGGGCAGGGGCTCCACCGTGTGGCGGCTGCGCGACTGGGGCGTCAGCCGGCAGCGCTACTGGGGCACGCCGATCCCGATCGTCCACTGTGCCGCCTGCGGCGAGGTACCGGTACCGCGCGAGCAATTGCCCGTAGTGCTGCCCGAAGACGTGACCTTCGACGTCCCCGGCAACCCGCTGGACCGGCATCCGACGTGGAAGCACGTCGCATGCCCGTCGTGCGGCGGCGAGGCGCTGCGCGACACCGACACGCTCGACACGTTCGCCGATTCGTCCTGGTACTTCATCCGCTTCGCCAGCCAGCCGCAGGACCGCCCGTTCGATCGCGCGGTGGCGGAGAGCTGGCTGCCGGTCGGCCAGTATATCGGCGGCGTGGAGCACGCGATCCTGCACCTGCTCTACGCACGCTTCTTCACCCGCGCGCTGCGCCACGTCGGAATGATCGACGTGGCGGAGCCGTTCACCGGCCTGTTCACGCAGGGCATGGTGACGCACGAGACCTATCGCCTCGCGCTGCCCGACTATGACGGGCCGCGCGGCGCGCTGTGGGTGTCGCCCGACGACATCGTCGTCGGCGAGAACGGGCAGCGCCTCGCGCGCATGGCGGACGGCGCGACAGTGCCCGTCACGGTCGGCCGCGTCGAGAAGATGTCCAAGTCGAAGAAGAACACGATCGATCCCGAACCGATCGTCGATCAATACGGCGCGGACGCGGTGCGCTGGTTCATGCTCTCCGATTCGCCGCCCGAGCGCGATCTGGAATGGTCGGAGAACGGGATCGAGGGCGCGTGGCGCTTCGTTCAGCGGCTGTGGCGACTGGTCGATGGAGAACGGGGCAGCGAGGGTCGCGACGCCGCGCTCGATCGCAAGCTGCACCAGACGATCGCCGGGGTTGCCGCGGACATCGAGGCGCTGTCGTTCAACAAGGCGGTGGCCAAACTCTACGAACTGACCAGCGCGGTGGAGAAGGCCGCGCCGTCCGCCTCGCGCGATGACGCGGTGGAGGCGATGATCCGGCTTGTCGCGCCGATGGTGCCGCACCTCGCCGAGGAGGCCTGGTCGCTGCGCGGCCACGCCGGACTGGTCGCCGACGCGCCGTGGCCTGCGGTCGACGCCGCGCTGCTGGTCGAGGACGAGGTGACGATTGCGATCCAGGTCAACGGCAAGCTTCGCGACACGCTGGTGCTCGCCAAAGGCCTGCCGCGAGAGGCGATCGAGGCCGCCGCGCTGGCGTCGGACAAGGTCGTCCGCCTGCTGGAGGGACGCGCGCCTAAGAAGGTGATCGTCGTGCCCGACCGCCTGGTGAACCTGGTCGCATGAAGGCGCTCGCGCTCCTCCTCGCCACGCCGTTGGCGCTGGCCGGCTGCGGGCTCCAGCCGGTATATTCCGGCGGTCGCAACGGCGCGGTGGCGCAGGGGCTGGCGGGCGTGGAGATCGCGCCGATCGAGGGCAAGGCGGGCTGGCTCGTCACCAACGCGCTGCGCGACCGCCTTGGTGCGATGGGTAAGGGAGCGCCGCGCTACCGCCTGGACGTGCGGCTGGATGACCGCATCGTCGGCCTGGGCAGCCGCAGCGACGATTCGGTCGCGCGCGAGCGGCGGACCTTGCGCGCGCGCTATCAGCTGGTCGAGGCGGGGGCGGGCACCGTGTTGGTGGACGCGACCGCGGGATCAGATGCGGGCATCGACGTGGTCGGGTCGGAATATGCCGTGATCGCGGCGGAGAGCACTGCGCTGGAGCGTTTGTCGGAGACGATCGCGGACCAGATCGTCGCGCGTCTCGCCATCCACGCGCGGCGCCAGGCCCAGGCCGCGCGGTGAAGGCGACCGAGGCGCGGCTGAAGGCCGCGCTGGACCGGCCGCCGGCGGATATCCGGCTCTACCTTCTCCACGGGCCCGACGAATCAACCGCCATGGCGCTCGCCGCCCGGCTCACCACGGCGATGGGCGCGGATGCGGAGCGGATCGATCTCGATGCCGCCACCCTGCGCGGCGACCCGGCGCGACTGGCCGACGAGGCGGCGGCGCTGTCGCTGTTCGGCGGGGCTCGCTCGATCCGCGTGACCGGGGCGGGGGAGGAGGCGCTGGGCGCGGTGGAGGCGCTCCTCGCCGCCGATCGCGCCGGCAACCCCGCCGTCATGGTCGCGCCCGGGGTGAAGGCCACGGGCAAGCTGGTGAAGGCGGCGATCGACAGCGACCGGGCCATGGCCTTCGCCTGCTACGCGCCGAGCGAGCGCGACGCCGCGACGATCGCCACCGAGCTGGCGCGGGAGGCGGGTCTGCGAGTGACCCCCGTCGTGGCGCAACGCATTGCCCGCGCGGCGGAGGGCGACCGCGCGGTGATGGCGCGGGAGGTCGAGAAGCTGGCGCTCTATCTGGACGCCTCGCCCGACCGGCCGGCGGAGGCGGACGACGAGGCGCTGGCGGCGGTCGGCGCGACGTTGGTGGAAGGCGAGACGGGAGAGATCGTCGCGGCGGTCGTCGGCGGCGACGCCGGCGCGCTGGTGCTGGCGCTGCGGCGCCAGCAGGGGCCGGATGCCTCGCCCATTCCGATCCTGCGCGCGCTGGAACGGCGCTTCCTCCAGTTGATGGAGATGCGCGCCCAGGTCGATGGCGGGGAGGGGATCGACCAGGTGGTGGATCGCGCCCGCGTGTTCTGGAAGGAGAAGGGGGCGACTGCGGCGGCGTTGCGGCGCTGGGACGCACGCGCACTGCGCGTCGCGCTGACGCGCGTCGCTGCGGCACAGCGCGATACGATCGGTGCCGGACCGGCGGGCGGCAGCGTCGCCGCTCAGACCCTGCTTGCGCTCGCCGAGTTTCGGGCGGCGGAGTTCAGATCCGCTCGCCGCTGAGCCGCTGGCACACCATATCGAGTTGCTCCAGCGTGCTGTAGTCCAGCGTGATCGACCCGTGTCCCTCGGGATGAAAGGCGATCCGTACCTTCAGCCCCAGCAGGTCCGCCAGCTGCTGCTCCAGCGCCTGGATATCCGCACTGCCGGTGGCGGCGGGTGCCGGCCGCTGGCGCGGCGCGCGGCCACTGTCCTCGCGCGTGCGGCGGGCCAGCGCCTCGGTCTGCCTGACCGACAGCCCCCGCGCGACCACATCCTCCGCCACGGTCGCCGGATCGGACGCGCCCAGGATGGCGCGCGCATGGCCCATGGACAGCGTGCCGTCAACCACGCGGTCCTGCACGCTCATAGGAAGGTCCAGCAATCTGAGTAGGTTGGCCACATGACTGCGTGACTTGTGGACGACCTTTGACAGCACCTCCTGCGTGTGGCCGAACTCGTTCTGCAATCGCTGGTACGCCTCCGCCTCTTCGATCGCGTTCAGGTCCTGCCGCTGGATGTTCTCCACCAGTGCGATCTGCAGCGTTTCGCTGTCGGTGTAGTCGCGAACGACGACGGGCACTTCGTGAAGCCGCGCGCGCTGCGCCGCGCGCCAGCGTCGCTCACCCGCGACGATCTGATAATCGTGGCCGTGCGGACGGACGATGATCGGCTGGATCACGCCGCGCTCGCTGATCGAGGCGGCCAGCTCCGACAGCGCGTCCTCGTCGAAGTGACGCCGCGGCTGGCCGGGATGCGGCGCGATCGCACTTACCGGGATCATCCGGACACCGCCGCGCGGTGTCTGGCCGTCGCGCGCTTCCGCGCTGGCGCGCTCGTCCTGCGCCACTTCGCCCAGCAACGCCCCCAGGCCGCGCCCCAGTCCCCCGCGCGTCCGACGCGAACCGGCGTCGCTCATGCCGCCACCCTCGCGCGCGGCATCCGCTCGATCACCTCCCGTGCGAGCGAGATGTAGGCCTCACTCCCCGCGCAGCGGTGATCGTAGATCAGCGCGGGCAGGCCGTGGCTCGGCGCCTCCGACAGGCGGACATTGCGCGGAATAACGGTCTCGAACACCACCTTGCCAAGCACCGCGCGTACGTCCGTCGAAACCTGTTCGGTCAGGCGATTGCGTCGATCATACATCGTCAGCGCCACGCCGAGGATGGAGAGGGAGGGATTAAACCGCTCGCGGACCCGCTCGACCGTGCCGAGCAGCTGGCTCAATCCCTCCAGCGCGAAGAACTCGCATTGCAGCGGCACCAGCAGGGAGTCCGCCGCCACCATCGCGTTGATGGTCAACAAGCCGAGCGACGGCGGACAGTCGATCAGCACGACATCCCACAACGGCGCGGTCTCCTCGATCGCGCGATGCAGCCGGTGCGTCCGCTGTTCCAGCTCCACCAACTCGATCTCCGCCCCGGAGAGGTCGACCGTCGCGGGCACCACCGACAGCCGGGGAACCGAGGAGGGCACCGCCGCTTCCGCCACTCCGCCGCGTTCGATCAACACGTCGTAGCTTGATCGGCCTCGCTGAGCCTGACCGATGCCCAGTCCCGTTGACGCATTTCCTTGCGGATCGAGATCGAAGAGCAGCACTCGCAACCCGGTGGCGGCCAACGCTGTCGCGATGTTGATCGCGCTGGTCGTCTTTCCGACGCCACCCTTCTGATTGGCTATGGCGATACGGTACATCACGAAGCTCCGTTCGCGACGAGAATGACCGACGCGGGATCGGTGATGCTCTGTTTCACGTGGAACATTTCCTGCCATTCGACCGGCAGGGATGCAAGCTCGCCCACCCCGTTTCGTCCCCTCGGTAGCACGATGCAGGTGCGATCGTGCCGAAGATGCTTCGTCATGGCGAGGAGGTCTGCGGTGCTCGCCACGGCTCTCGCACTTACCACATCGTAGATCCCGCTGACCTGCTCTGCCCGCCGGCCTTCGATCGTGACATGATCGAGGTCCAGTTCGCGGCACACCGACGCCAGAAACTCGACGCGACGCGCTCGTGGCTCCACCAGCGTTACAGGGGCATGCCGAAGGGCAGCGACAACGACGCCGGGAAATCCGGCGCCGGTACCGATATCGATCCAGCCTGCTCCGCCCCGCGGCACCCAGGAGAGAAGTTGAGCCGAGTCAACGAAATGTCGTACCCATAGATGGGGCAGCGTCGACGGGGCCACCAGGTTCTGCCTGTCCGCCTCCGCGCGCACCAACTCGGCGAAGCGCATCAGTCGTTCGAGAGCGACGGCGCCGAACTGGGTCTCGACCCACCGCTGCGCCTCATCCTCGGTCATGCGCTCCGCCTCGCGTGCAGCCACAACGCCGATAAGGCCGCCGGTGTAATCCCCCGAATGCGGCGCGCGTGATCCAGCGTCGCCGGCGCGCTCCGTTCTAGCCGTTCCACCATCTCGCTAGACAATCCCGCGACGCCCCGCAGCGCGTCGCCTCGCGGGATCGCAATGGCACCATCGCGGCGCATCGACGCAATTTCCACCTCCTGGCGAGCCACATAGGGGGCGTAGCCGCGATCGGCCGCGACTTCCGCCCCGATGTCCGCGTCGACTTCGTCGGAACGGAGATCATCCCGTCTCAATCGCTCCCGTTGCTCGGCACGCCGCTCGTAATGCCGATGTCGGACGTCGGTCATCAATCCGGCAGCCCTCGCGATCTCACCCAGTCGAGCTTCCGCGTTGTCGGCACGAAGTGACAGGCGGTACTCTGCGCGCGCGGTCAGCATACGATAGGGTTCGCTAATCCCCTGAAGGACGAGATCGTCGATCAGCACGCCGATGTAGCTCGATGCCCGGTCGAGCAGCAGCGGCTCCGTTCCACGCGCATAAGCTGCCGCATTCGCACCTGCCACCAGCCCCTGCGCGGCCGCCTCCTCATAGCCCGTCGTTCCGTTGAGCTGGCCCGCGCAAAAAAGCCCGCCGATCATCGGCAGCGCGAGACGATGGTCCAGCATCCGCGGGTCGATATGATCGTACTCGACTGCGTAACCGGGCACGGTCACGTCCACCTGCTTAAGCCCCTCGATCGTGCGCAGGAACGCCACCTGTGTGTCGGTCGAGAGCGAGGTCGAGATGCCGTTGGGATAAACGGTGCTGTCGCAAAGACCCTCCGGCTCGAGGAAGATCTGGTGGCCGTCTCGATCACCGAAACGGGCGACCTTGTCCTCGATCGACGGGCAGTATCGTGGTCCGCGACCATCGATCGCCCCCGACGCCACGGGCGAATCGATCAGACCTTCTCGGATCACGTCATGCGTGCGCGCGCTGGTGCGGGTGATGGCGCAGGCCAGGGCGGGCTGTTGGCGCCCCGTAGACATCGTCGACATGGTCCATTGCGCATCGTCAGACCCTTGGCGTTGCAGCCGCGCCCAGTCGATCGTCCGCCCGTCGAGGCGGGGCGGCGTTCCAGTCTTCAACCGCGACATGGCAAGCTTCCACGATCGCATCCGCTCACCCAGGCGATTGGCGGGACGCTCACCGACGCGACCACCCGCCTCGCGCTCCAGGCCGCGGAAGATCCGCCCGCCGAGGAACGTTCCCGTCGCCAGCACGACCGCACGAGCGGCGATCGTCTCGCCGTTCTCCAGCACGACCCCTTCGACAATCCCACTTGAGATCCGCAGATCGTCGACCGTCCCTTCGACGATCGTCACGTGGGGATATGATCCCAGCAGCGCTCGCACCGCAGTTCGATAGAGAGCCCGATCTGCCTGCACCCGCGGGCCGTGAACCGCCGCCCCTTTGCTCTCGTTCAGCATGCGATGGTGAATGGCCGCATGATCCGCGGCGCGCGCCATGATGCCATCCAGTGCATCGACTTCTCGAACGAGATGGCCTTTGCCGACCCCGCCGATGGACGGGTTGCACGACATCACGCCGATGGCGGACACGGCCTGCGAGATCAGGACGACCGATGCGCCCCGGCGCGCCGCTGCCGCCGCCGCTTCCACCCCTGCGTGGCCTCCGCCCACGACTGCGACATCGAACGATCGGTCTTGTTCCACGTGAAACATCATTTCCCGAGACAGAAGCGAGAGAAGAGCGCGTCCAGCATGGCCTCGGTCGCATCCATCCCCATCACCATCGCCAGCAGCCGAAGCGCGCGCCGCACATGTTCCGCCGCCACCACGACATCGTCGCACAACCCGGCTGACGCAAGCTCTTCCGCAGCGAGCATCACCGAGCGTCGCTGATCGTCGTGAAGGCGAACGTCGCTGCCGATCGTGCGATCGGCGGTCGCCTGCTCCACCATCTGCCACAGATGGTCCACCGTTCGCGGAAGACGGGCCGATACTGGAATACCATCGCCCATGTGTCGCAGGTCGCTCTTCGCGCGAACTTGCACCGCTCCTGCCGGACAGCCGGACGGATCACCCAGCCACAGAAGTAGGTCCGCACCGTCGATCACGCGGCGGGCGCGCTCGATCCCGATCTGCTCGATCGGATCGTCGGTCGCTTCCGCCAGTCCGGCCGTGTCGACCAGCCGGTAGGCGTATCCTCCGCGCACCACCTGCGCCTCGATCACGTCGCGCGTCGTTCCCGCCCGGTTGGTGACGATCGACGCCTCGCGGGACAGCATCGCGTTGAACAGCGAGGACTTGCCCGCATTCGGCGGTCCCGCCAGAACCACAACCGCACCGTCGCGAAGCCGTTCCACCGTCGGTCGCGCGCACACCTCCCGCATCTGGCCGACCAGGCGGGCGAGGATCTCCCTGATGTCCTCCAGCGCCGCGGCCTCGTCGATCTCCTCCGCATAGTCGATCGAAGCCTCGATCCTGGCCGCCGCGTCGGAAAGGCGGTCCATCCATCCGCGCACCTCGCGCCCGACCGCCCCTTCCGTCGCCGCCATGGCCGCGCGTCGCTCACCCTCGGTCTCCGCGGAGAGCAGGTCGGCGAGCCCTTGGGCCTGCGCCCAGTCGACGCGTCCGTTCTCCAGCGATCGCCGCGTAAATTCGCCGGACTCGGCCGCTCGCAGACCCGGCTGCGCCGCGAGGGCCGCCTCCACTGCCGTCACCACCGCGCGTCCACCGTGAAGGTGAAGCTCCACCAGATCCTCACCCGTCGCGGTCGAGGGCCCGGGAAAGGCGAGGACCAGCGCGCGGTCTAGGACCTCGCCAGCCCCATCGCGCAACGTCCGCAACCCCGCTCGCCGAGCCTCCGGCAAGGTACCGGCCAACGCCGCGGCCGCGCTCAGTGCGTCGGGCCCGCTGATCCGTACGATCGCGATCGCCGCCGGTGGCCGTCCGCTCGACAGCGCGAAGATCGTCTCCATCAGCTCCCCGGCTTGCCGCCGCTGGAGAAGAGCTTGCGCCAGAAATCCATGCCGGCATCGCCCATCGGTGCCCAGCTCTTCAGCATCTGTCCCACGATCTCGGGCCCGATCGTGCCGTTCTCCACCGCTTCCTGCATCTTCGCGAGATAGCGTTCGTGGAGCGGGGAGAGATCGGGCAGGCCCATGACACGGCGCGCTTCCTCCGGCGAGCAATCGACCTCGATCGTGAATTTCATCTTGGCGCAGCGCTCCCTTGAGCGCGCCCGCGGCGCGCGATAGCAATGGTGCCGTCTATGCGCCCGAACGCCCCCGCGCCGCAACGTCTGTGGTGCGCGTCGCGGAACGGCCGGGAGGATCGAGATGGCGACAATGGTGACCGTGCCCACGGCGGACGACACGACGATGCCGGCCTACCGCGCCGACCCCGCGGACACGCCACGCGCGGCGATCGTCGTGATCCAGGAGATCTTCGGCGTGAACGCAGGCATCCGCTCCAAGTGCGACGCGCTGGCGGCGGCAGGCTATCTCGCCATCGCGCCCGACCTGTTCTTTCGCCTGCAACCGGGGATCGAACTCGATCCGGACGTACCCGAACAGCTCCAGCAAGGGCTGGAATGGATGGGCCGTTTCGACCAGGACCAGGGCATCCGCGACATCGAGGCGGCGATCCGCTTCGCACGCGCCGCGGTCGGCGGGGGCAAGGTCGGCGCGGTCGGCTACTGCCTGGGCGGACGGCTCGCGTACATGACCGCGGCGCGGACCGACGTGGATGCCAGCGTGGGCTATTACGCGGTCGGCATCGACGGCCTGCTCGGCGAGAAACACGCCATCGCGCATCCGCTGTTGCTGCACGTCGCGGGCGACGACGGCTTCGTCGACAAGGCGACGCAGGCCGCGATGCACGCCGGGCTGGACGATCATCCCAAGGTGACGCTGCACGATTACCCGGGCGAGGATCACGGCTTCGCGACCCAGTTCGGCGACCGCCGCTCGGAAGATGCGGCGCGCCTCGCGGACGAACGGACCGCCGCCTTCTTCCGCGATCACCTCCGCTGAGCGGCGCGGCGGCTCAGCCCGTCATCATCGCGCCGATGCCGATCACCGCGCCCGCGACGATGCGGGCGAGGAACAAGGCGGCGATCAGCGTCGCCAGCAACAGGGCGACACCAATCATGTCCTCGCCATGTGAGATCGTGAAGGGTTCTTTGGTCATGGTCCATCCTCTCCGCCGAGCCAGGACCTGACCATCTTTGCGGGAAGGTTCCCGGCAAGCTTTTGAAATATAGGGGTGATGCCAGGCAAGATCAAGTCGGGTTGCCATCCTGGTCGCGCAGCACCTCACGCCGGCCGACATGATCGGGCCGGCTGACGATGCCGTCCTTCTCCATCCGCTCGATCAATCGCGCCGCGGAATTGTAGCCGATGCGCAACTGCCGCTGAACCCAGGAGGTCGAGGCCTTCTGGCTGTTGCACACCAGCGCGATGGCGGCGCGATACTGCTGGTCCTCGGCCGAATCCTCGCCGATCGGCGCGCCTTCCAGCGCGAAGCTCTCTTCCGGCTCCTCGGTGACGCTGGAGATATAGTCGGGCTGTCCCTGCGCACGCCAATGGTCCGTCACGGCGCGCACCTCGTCGTCGCTGACGAAGGGGCCGTGGACGCGCACGATCCCCTTGCCGCCCGGCATGTAGAGCATGTCGCCCTTGCCCAGCAGCTGCTCGGCGCCCTGCTCGCCCAGGATCGTGCGCGAATCGATCTTCGAGGTGACGTGGAAGCTGATGCGCGTCGGCAGGTTTGCCTTGATGACACCGGTGATGACGTCCACCGACGGCCGCTGCGTCGCCATGATGAGGTGGATGCCCGCGGCCCGCGCCTTCTGCGCCAGTCGCTGGATCAGGAATTCCACCTCCTTGCCCGCGGTCATCATCAGGTCGGCCAGCTCGTCGACGATCACGACGATCTGCGGCAGCACGTCGTAGTCGAGCTGCTCCTCCTCGTGGATCGGGCGGCCGTGCTCGTCCCAGCCGGTCTGCACCTTGCGGCCCAGCGGCGTGCCCTTGGCCTTGGCGGCGCGCACCTTGTCGTTGAAGCTGGCCAGGCTGCGCACGCCCACCGACGACATCTGCCGGTAGCGGTCCTCCATCGTCTCCACCGCCCATTTCAGCGCGCGCACCGCCTTGGCCGGATCGGTGACCACGGGGGAGAGGAGGTGCGGGATGTCGTCGTACATCGACAGTTCCAGCATCTTCGGATCGATCATGATCATGCGGCACTGGTCCGGCGTCAGCCGGTAGAGCAGCGACAGGATCATGCAGTTGAGGCCCACCGACTTGCCCGATCCGGTGGTTCCGGCGACCAGCAGGTGCGGCATGGGCGCGAGATCGGTGATGACCGGATCCCCCGCGATGTTCTTGCCCAGGATGATCGGCAGCTGCGCGACATGGTCGTCGAACGACTGCGACCCGACCAGTTCGTGCAGCGAGACCGACTCGCGCTTGGTGTTGGGCAGCTCGATGCCGATCACGGTGCGGCCGGGAATCGTCGCGACGCGCGCGGAGATGGCGGACATGTTGCGCGCGATGTCGTCCGCCAGCGCGACGACGCGATTGGCCTTGATGCCGGGCGCGGGCTCCAGCTCGTACATCGTCACGACCGGGCCGGGACGAACCTCGGTGATCTGTCCCTGCACCTTGAAGTCGTCGAGCACGGTTTCCAGCAGCCGCGCGTTGCGCTCCAGCGATGCCTTGTCGATCGGCCCGCCGGACGAGGGCGGGGCGGGGACCAGCAGGTCCAGCCCCGGCAGCGTGTAGCTGTCGCGCAGGTCCAGCTGCTGCTGCGGGCGCGCCTTGGCGGGGGAGGGGGCGACGGTGCGGTCGCCGATGACCGGCGGGGGTCGATGGTCGGGCTGTGCCTGCGGGCGCGGTACCGGCCGCCGGGTCAGCAGCAGCGGCTCGCGCTCCTCGTCCTCGTCCCCGCCGAAATCGTCGCCGTAATCGTCGTCGTCCAGGCCCGCGCGATCCCGCGCCGCCAGCCGCGGCAGCCGCGCCCGCGGCGTCCAGCGCGCGAAGTCGATCTCCAGGCTGCGTCCCCACACGACGGCCCCGGCGATCCCGGCGACGAAGCCCAGCGCCACCAGTCCCCACCACACCAAAACGGCGTTGTCGGCCAGGCCCAGCAGCCAGCGCGCGCCTGCGACCGCGCCCAGGCCCACCGCGCCGCCCCACCCGAACGGCAGCGCCGGCACCGCGCCGGGTGCGACGCAGCCGAGCGCGATCGCCATCAGCGACACGCCGAGCAGCGCGACGCGCAGCATCCGGCCCCACTCGCCCGCGGGCTGGTCGCGCCAAAGCCGGAGGGCGACGATCGGTGCCACCGGCAGCAGCAGCGCCACCGCCGGCCCGAACACGGTGAGCGCCAGGTCGGCGAACCACGCCCCGGGTGCGCCGATCAGATTGCCCGTCACGCCGCCCGACGCGGTGTTGAAGGCGGCATCCCCCGCGCGATAGCTGGCCAGCGCCAGCGCCATCGCCGCGGTCGCGGCGAACAGCGCGATGGCGACCACCATCGCGCCGCTGCGCTTCACCCCCGCCTTCACCGTCTCGCGCCACATCGACGCGTCCGCCCGGCTTGCCATGTCTCGACGTCCCCATGGGCCGGCGACACGCGCGCGGCCGGAAATCCCCAGTGGATAAATCCCATGCCGGGGAGTCTGCCGTCAAGCCGTCGGCATCGAAGGCGGACGCGGCGTGGCACATCCGCAACGAGACGGGGCGGCCAATCAAGAGTGTTCACGGGGGCTCGGAAGAATGGCCGCCGACGTTGGCACGGCCGCGCGCGCAGGATAGAGCGGGCTTATGGCTCATGCGGACGTCCTCATCCTCGGCGGCGGGCTGGTCGGAGCGTCGCTCGCGACCGCGCTCGACCGGTCGGGCCTCTCCTCCATCGTCGTCGATCCCGCCGATCCCGCGGTCACGCTCGCCGCGGGGTTCGACGGCCGCGCCTCCGCGGTCGCGAGCGCCAGCCACCGGATGCTCGACGCGATCGGCGTCGGTGCCGCGCTGGCGGGGAAGGGGTGCGCGATCCGGCAGATCCGCGTCAGCGACGGCCTGGGCCCCGGCAAGCTCGACTTCACGCCCGCGCCGGAGGACGACGCGCTCGGCACGATGTACGAGAACCGCCTGCTGCGCACCGTCCTGTTCGAGGCGGCGAGCACGGCGGCGCGGGTCGACCTGCGCATGAAGACGCGTGCGCTCCACGTCGAGCGCGACCTGGACGGCGTGCGCGCCGAGCTGTCCGACGGCACCCATGTCACCGCCGACCTGCTGGTGGCCGCGGAGGGTCGCCGCTCGCCCACGCGCGAGGCCGCGGGGATCCCCGTCGCGCGCTGGCAGTACGATCACAGCGCCATCATCGGTGCCTTCCACCACGAGCGCAGCCACGAGAACGTGGCGTACGAGATCTTCTATCCCTCCGGCCCGTTCGCGCTGCTGCCGCTGCCAGACGACGACGGCGGCCACCGCTGCGCGATCGTGTGGACCGTCGCGGCGAAGCACGAGGCGGCCATGCTGAAGCTGGGCGACCGCGCCTTCCTGGCCGAGGCGGAAGCGCGCATGGGCGGCTTCCTCGGCCGGCTCTCCGCGCCCAGCGCGCGCGCTTCCTACCCGCTCGGCTTCCACCACGCCGCGCGGATCGTCGACACCCGGCTCGCGCTGATCGGCGACGCGGCGCACGGCATCCATCCGATCGCGGGGCAGGGGCTGAACCTCGGCTTCCGCGACGTCGCGGCGCTGGCGCAGGTGCTGGTGGAGGGCCGCCGGCTGGGGCTGGAGGCGGGCGACGCGCAGCTGCTCGCCCGTTACGAGCGCTGGCGCAGCCTCGACACCTTCATGGTCGCCGCCGCCACCGACACGCTGACGCGGCTGTTCGGCCTGCCCGGCCGCTCGGCGAGTGCGGTACGCCGCGTCGGCATCTCCGCGGTCGATCGCCTGCCGCCCCTGAAGGACCGCTTCATGGCGGAGGCACGCGGCGAATCGGGCACGCTGCCCAGGCTGCTGATGGGCCTGACGGTGTGATCCTGCTCGCGCTCGCGGGCGCAACGGTGGTCGCCCGCTTTCCCGAACCGTCGCCTGCCGACGGCATGGTGGCGGAGTTGCTGCGTCGCCCCGCGGGCGAGTCGCCGGAGCGGACCGCCGCGGCGCTGGTCGCCGCCAGCGGGCTGGTGCCGTGGCAGGGCCGCGACCCCGCGCCGTTGCTGCGCGGCGGCCTGGCGGTGCGCACCCGCCACGCCGCCGACGGACGCGAGATCGCGGTCTTCTACCTGCCCGGCGCGGCCGATCCGCCCGTCGTGTGCCGCATCCGCCGCGACCGCGGCGGGGCGAGCGCGCGACACTATCGCGCCGTCCGCTGGTGCGCGGCGCGGCTCGGCATCACGCTCCCCGCCGTCCCGCCCGCACCCGTCGCGGAGAACTGAGTGGATGCGAACGATCGGCCTGATCGGCGGCATGAGCTGGGAAAGCAGCGCGCTCTACTATCGCCTCGTCAACGAGGGCGTGCGCGACGCGCTCGGGGGGCAACATTCGGCGCGGCTGGTGATGGTCTCGCTTGATTTCGCCGACATCGCCCGGCTCCAGCACGTCGGCGACTGGCCCGCACTGGAACGGGAGATGGTCGCCGCGGCGCGCACGCTGGAGCGTGCGGGCGCGCAGGCGATCGTGCTGTGCACCAACACGATGCACCTGCTGGCCCCGGCGATGGAGGAGGCGACGGCGATCCCGCTGCTGCACATCGCCGATGCCGCGGGCGAAGCGCTCGCGGCGGCGGGCATCGTCCACGCGGGCCTGCTCGGCACCGCCTTCACCATGGAACAGGCATTCTATCGCGACCGGCTGGCGTCGCGCTGGGGCATCGAGACGATCGTGCCGGACGCGGCCGATCGCCTCACCGTTCACCGCATCATCTACGACGAGCTGGTCCGCGGCGTCGTGACCGACGCTTCGCGCCTCGCCTATCGAGACGTCATGGCGCGGCTGGTGGCGCGGGGTTCGGGCGGAATCGTGCTCGGCTGCACGGAGATCGGCCTGCTGGTCGATGCCGGCGATGCGGCGGTGCCGCTGTTCGACACCACCCCGCTCCACGCGGCGGCGGCGGTGCGCTTCGCGCTCACGCCGCCAACGGGAACCTGAGCAGCCGGTCCGCCACCGCCACCAGCGCCTCCGCCGGTGCCCCCGCGGCGCGCACGATCGCCGGGTGCGTGGCGTCCAGTCCGCCGGTCAGCGCGCCGAACGCCGGAAAGATCAGCTTGCGCCCGGTCGCGACGAAGCAGCGCCGCGACACCAGCTTGCCGCGCACGCGCACGCGCAGCTTGGGATGGAAATGGCCGGACATCTCCGCGCGCTCCTCGCCCGCCATCGCCTCGTGGCGAAGCACGATGCCGTCCACCACCGCCTCCTCCGCCACCTCGCCGCCGCAGCGGTCGACGTAGACGCGGTCGTGGTTGCCGGTGATCCATGTCCAGCGCAGCGCCCCCGTCAGTCCGGTCAGCAGGTCGCGCGCCCGTTCCGGCAGGCGCGCGCAGCCCGCCGGGTCGTGGAAGCTGTCCCCCAGGCACCACATCTCCCGAGCGCCCGTCGCGGCGACCAGCGCGGCGACGTCGGCCAGCGTGGCGATCGAATCATACGGCGGCAGCATCTGCCCGCCGCGCGCGAACCAGCTCGCCTTTTCCAGGTGCAGGTCGGCCAGCAGCAGCGCGCGCCGCGCGGGCCAGAACAGCGCCCCCTGCGGCATCGCCGCGAACTCGTGACCACCGAACGAAAGGGGAACCATCCCCGCGCCATGCCGCATGAGCGCCGCCGATTCAACCGTGCGCGCGGGGCAAGTCGCGCCGCGCAACTACAGTTGGTGCCCGGTCCGGTCGCGCTTCGTCGCCAGATAGCGGGCGTTGTGCGGGTTGGCGGGCAGCGCGTGCGGCACCCGCTCCACCACGCGCACCCCTGCCGCCTCCAGCCCCGCGACCTTGGCGGGGTTGTTCGTCAGCAGCCGCACCCGCTCCTGTCCCAGCAGCACCAGCATCCGCGCCGCCACGCCGAAATCGCGCGCGTCGATCGCGAAGCCCAGCCGCGTATTCGCGTCGACCGTGTCGAATCCCTGATCCTGCAGCGCATAGGCGCGCAGCTTGTTGACCAGGCCGATGCCGCGCCCCTCCTGCCGCAGGTACAGCAGGATGCCCCAACCCGCCCGCCGGATCGCGGCGATGGCGGCGTCCAGCTGCGGTCCGCAATCGCATTTCAGGCTGCCGAGCACGTCGCCGGTCAGGCACTCGCTGTGCAGCCGCACCAGCGGCGCGGTGCCGTCGGGCTGGCCGATCAGCAGCGCGATGTGCTCGTCCGCGCTCTCCGGCGAGCGGAACGCGACGATCTCCGCATCCTCCGCCTGCGCCACCGGCAGCCGCGCGCGCACCGCAATGGCCAGCCGCGCCGCATCCTCGTGCGCGTCCACGTCGGCGGCATCCAGCGTCACC
Organism: Sphingomonas corticis; assembly: GCF_012035195.1. Taxonomy (GTDB): domain Bacteria; phylum Pseudomonadota; class Alphaproteobacteria; order Sphingomonadales; family Sphingomonadaceae; genus Sphingomonas; species Sphingomonas corticis. The sequence continues at coordinate 92,660 of NZ_JAAVJH010000002.1, read as the reverse complement.
GCCGGGTCGGTCCCGCCCACGACGAAGGCGGGCAGCAGCCCCGCGATCCGGGCGAGCCGCAGCGCCGCCGCCATCGCCCGCGGCTGCGCCGGCTCCAGTGTGCGGAACGGTCCCTTCAGCGGGGTGGCGAGGTCCAGCTGCGGATCGGCCAGCGCGGTCGCCAGCGCCATGTCGAACCAGGGCGCCTTCTCGACGACCACGGGCGCGTCGGGATCGGCGGCGGCGCGCTGGTTGGTCAGCTTCAGCGTCTCCGCCCGCCCGCTGGAGATCAGCAGCGCATAGTCGCCGCCGGGTGCGAAGGTGGCGAGCCGCCCCTCGTCGGCCGTCTCGATCGCCAGCAGCGTCAGCAGCGCCTCGCCCGGCGCGCGGATCGCCACGGGCCAGCCGCGCCGCATCGCGTCGATCGCGCGGGCGGCGTCGCGCGCGCTCACCAGTCGAACTCGGTCATGATCGGCACGTGGTCGGACGGCTTCAGCCAGCTGCGGCAGCTCTCGAACACCGTATGCGCCACCGCCGTCTTCGCCACGTCGCCGGTCGCCCACTGATGATCCAGCCGCCGCCCGCGGTCGTTCTTCGTCCAATCGGGCGAGCGATAGCTCCACCACGTGTGCAGCCGTGCCGGCGCGGGGTGGAAGTGGCGGCCCAGGTCCACCCAGTCGTTCGACGCCTTCAACCGGTCCAGCGCCTCCACCTCGAACGGCGTGTGGCTCACCACCTTCAGCAGCGCCTTGTGGCTCCACACGTCGCTGGGCAGCGGCGCGATGTTGAAGTCGCCGACCAGGATCGTCGGGCACGACAGCGCTTGCGACCAGCGCGTCATCCGCTCGACGAAATCCAGCTTCTGCCCGAACTTCGGGTTCACGTCGCGATCGGGCACGTCGCCGCCGGCGGGAACGTAGACGTTCTCCAGCCGAACGCCGCCCGGCAACCGCACGCCGATGTGCCGCGCCTCCCGGTTCGCCTGCCAGTCGAGCCGGTCGTCCTCCTCCACCGGCACCCGGCTGACGATCGCCACGCCGTGGTGCATCCGCTGCCCGTGGAGCAGGACGTGCTCGTAGCCCAGGTCTCGGAAGGCGCCGAGCGGAAAGTCCGCGTCGATCACCTTCGTCTCCTGCAGGCACAGCACGTCGGGTGCCGCCTCGCGCAGGAAGCGCTCGACGATGTCGAGGCGGAAGCGAACGGAGTTGATGTTCCACGAGGCGATCTTCATCAAGGTCCGCGTAGAACGCCACGTGCAACGGGACAACCGTCACGCTCCCGTTCGTGCCGCGCCTGTCGAAGCACCGACTTTGTTGGCCGCCTGTCCCCAACCACCGTCCGGGGTGAGCGAAGTCGAAGCCCAAGCGGGGTGGCGCCGCGGCGGAGCCGCGTCGTCGGACGGTTCGCTCCGCGACCCGCCGGCCGCGCTTGGGCGAGTCTGCGCGCTGCTTCGCCACGCGCAGCCGCCCTGCGCGAAAAGGCCCCCGCTCCGGGGGCAAGGAGCGAGGGCCGACCTGACGTTCGTCACGCAGGCGGGGCGTGGGTGCTGCCGAAGGCAACAGGGGGAAATCCTCGATCAGCCCCTCACGTCCGCAGCACCGCTTCTACGCAGCGAAGCCTGTCGCCAACATGAACGATCGCGCTCTGGATCGTTCATGTTGGCGTCATCCCGCGCGTCCCTGCCTCCGCGGGTCGTTCCAGCGGAACGTTCCGTCGCTCACGGGCGCGTTGAAGCGCTGGTTGGCCAGCCGGATCGTCGTGCGATTCCCCTGGCTGTCCAGCGCCACCCAGCCTTGCAGCATCAACCCCGCCGGTGCCGACCCGCTCTTGGCCATCACCAGCGTGATGCGACCGTATTCGGGATGCTTGGGGTCGTACGCCTCGACCGACAGGACGTTCGGATTGACCGAGGGCACCACCTTGGCGTAGCGCGAGATGTCGCGATTGGGATCGAGCAGCACGCCCAGCGGCGAGTTGCCGATCGGCCAGCGCTGCACCTGCTTCACCGAATAGTCGACGAAGGTCAGCGCCTTGCCGTCGCCCACGATCAGCAGCGGCACACCCTTCTGATATTGGAAGCGGATCTTGCCCGGCTTCTTCAGCGTCAGCGTGCCCGTCAGCACCCGGCCGTTGCGGTCGGTCTGCGTGAACTCGGCGGTCATCGTTTCCGTCTGCGCCAGGTGCCGCTGCACCTGCACCAGCTCGCCCGCGGGCGCCTGCGCCACCGCGGGCGCGGCAAGCAGGGCGACGGCGGTGGCGAGCGGAAGGATCGGGTTCACGTTTCTCATCTCCACGGCGATGCGGCAGCCGCGTTGAACGCGCCGTGAACCCGGCCGATCCGCCTCAGCCGAACAGCGAGGCCAGCCCGATCGTCCCCTCGCCGCCGACCCAGCCCTCGTAGATCATGCGGAACGCGACGAAGACGATCACGGCGAGGCCGATATAGGCGATCCAGCGGTAGCGATCGATGATCCGCGCGATGAAGTTCGCGGCCAGCCCCATCAGCGCGACGGAGAGCAGCAGACCGACGACGAGGATGCCGGGATGCTCGCGCGCCGCACCGGCCACGGCAAGGACGTTGTCGAGGCTCATCGACACGTCGGCCACCGCCACTGCCCAGGCCGCGCCGGCGAAGCTCTTCGCCGGCTTCAGACCCGATGTCTCCTCCCCGTCCACCGCGTCGGCGGCGTGCCCGCCGCTGCGGATCTCGCGCCAGAATTTCCAGCTCACCCACAGCAGCAAGAGCCCGCCGGCGAAAATCAGGCCGACGATCCCCATCAGCCAGGTGACGATCAGCGCGAAGGCGATGCGCAGCACCAGCGCCGCGCCGATACCGATCAGGATCACCTTCCGGCGCTGGTCCGACGGCAGTCCCGCGGCAAGCGCGCCGACGACGATCGCATTGTCGCCTGCCAGCACCAGGTCGATCATCAGCACCGACCCGAAGGTCGCGAGCGCCCTGGGATCGGTGATGTTCGAGAAGTCGGCGACGATATGCTGCCAGATGTCGCCCAGCGACCCGGGACCCTGCGCGGCAGCGGCGGAAAGAAGCTCGATCAGCATGACGCGCGCCCTAACGCGCGAAGGGGGCGGGGGGAAGCATCACCGCGGTCGCCCTCACCCTTCCGGCGCTTCGCGCCTCCCTCCCTCTCCCGATGGGAGAGGGAAGGGGCCCGGCGCAGCCGGTGGGAAGGGTGAGGGCGGCTGTCTGGTAGCGCGCCGCGGCGAAGCCGCGTCGTCGGACGGGTTCGGCGTTGCCGACCCGCCGCCCGAGCCGGCCCGACTCCCGCGCCAGCATGGCGCGGGCCGGGCTCGTCTACTGGTTCATGCTCGCGAAGAAGTCCTCGTTGGTCTTCGAATCCTTCATCTTGCCCAGCAGGAATTCCATCGCGTCGACGGTGCCCATCTGCATCAGGATGCGGCGCAGCACCCACATCTTCGACAATTTGTCCTTCTCGACCAGCAGCTCTTCCTTGCGCGTGCCCGACTTGGACACGTCGATCGCCGGGAAGATGCGCTTGTCGGAAACCTTGCGGTCCAGCACGATCTCGGCGTTGCCGGTGCCCTTGAACTCCTCGAAGATCACCTCGTCCATGCGGCTGCCGGTGTCGATCAGCGAGGTGGAGATGATGGTCAGCGACCCGCCCTCCTCGATGTTGCGCGCCGCGCCGAAGAAGCGCTTGGGCCGCTGCAGCGCGTTGGCGTCGACGCCGCCGGTCAGCACCTTGCCCGACGAGGGCACCACCGTATTGTAGGCGCGGCCCAGGCGAGTGATGTTGTCGAGCAGGATCACCACGTCCTTCTTGTGCTCGACCAGCCGCTTGGCCTTCTCGATCACCATCTCCGCCACCTGCACGTGGCGCGTCGCCGGCTCGTCGAAGGTCGACGACACGACCTCGCCGTTCACCGTGCGCTGCATGTCGGTGACTTCCTCGGGCCGCTCGTCGATCAGCAGGACCAGCAGGAATACCTCGGGATGGTTGTGCGAAATCGCGCGCGCGATGTTCTGCATCATGATCGTCTTGCCGACGCGCGGCGGCGCCACGATCAGGCAGCGCTGTCCCTTGCCCAGCGGCGCGACCACGTCCAGCACGCGGCCCGACTTGTCCTTGATCGTCGGGTCCTCGATCTCCAGCTTCAGCCGCTCGTCGGGATAGAGCGGCGTCAGATTGTCGAAGTTGACGCGGTGGCGAACCCGCTCGGGTTCCTCGAAATTGACCTGGGTCAGCTTGGTCAGCGCGAAGTAGCGCTCGCCGTCCTTGGGCCCGCGGATCTCGCCTTCCACCGTGTCGCCGGTGCGCAGCGCGTGTTTGCGCACCTGATTGGGGCTGACGTAGATGTCGTCCGGCCCGGCCAGGTAATTGGCCTGCGCCGATCGCAGGAAGCCGAAGCCGTCGGGCAGCACCTCGATCGTGCCCTCACCCATGATCTGCTCGCCGTTGTCCGCCTGGACGCGCAGGATGGCGAACATCAGGTCCTGCTTGCGCAGCGTGGAGGCGCCCTCGACGCCCAGTTCCTCGGCCAGCTGGACGAGCTCGGCAGGTGCCTTCTTCTTCAGGTCTTTCAGGTGCATGGACGGTATCCGGATCGCGCGGAACCCCGCGCCTGTCGTAAGGGGAGTAGCTCGGTCGGCGAAGAGGACGCTCGAAGGACGAAGCTGGAGGAGGCGGCAGGCCGCGAGAACCGCGGCGTCACCGTGCCACCGACGTAGGATTCGCCCGGCGCTTCGTCAAGCCGGTCAGAACGGCCGCACGATCACCAGCACCACCGCCAGCACCGCGGCCAGCGCGGGCACCTCGTTCAGCATCCGCAGCGTCCGGTTGGCGACGCTCGCGCGCCCCGCCGCCAGCTTCCTCGCATAGCCGACCGCCCAGCCGTGATAGCCCGACAGCAGGAACACGACGAGGATCTTCGCGTGGAGCCAGCCGAGCCCCGGCGTCCCGTCGGCGATCCCCGCGTTCAGCGCCAGCGCGATGCCCAGCAGCCACACGATCACCATCGCCGGCGTCAGGATGATGCGCCGCAGCTTCGTCTCGCGATCCACCCAGCGCGCCGCCTCGACCGGGTCGGACAGGCGCTCCTGATGATAGACGAGGTAGCGCGGCAGCATGAACAGCCCCGCCATCCAGAAGATGACGAAGATGACGTGCGCCGCCTTGATCCACAGATACGTCGCGCCCAGGAAACCGATCATGTCCACCGTCCGACCATCCCCGTTCGTGCTCAGCCCCCGATCGTGCTGAGCGAAGTCGAAGCACAGCCACCCGCGCCTTGCCTGCGACTTCGCTCAGGCCCGACGAAGGTGCCGCTGGTATAGGGCTCGACCCCTAGCGAGGGAGACGCGGTCTCGACAAGCTCGCGCCGACGGGAACGTCAACCCCGCACCCGCGCCAGCAGCCGCTCGACGTGTGCGATCGGCGTGTGCTGGCCGATGCCGTGGCCCAGGTTGAAGACGTGCGGCCGCTCGCCGAACGCCGCCAGCACGCGGTCGATCCCGCGGTCCAGCGCCTCGCCCCCGGTCAGCAGCGCCAGCGGGTCGAGATTGCCCTGCACCGGCATCCCCGCGGGCAGCACCGCGTGCGCCCAGGCGGGGTCCACCGTCTCGTCCAGCCCGATCGCGTCCGGCGCCACGCCCGCGGCATAGGCGGGCAGCTTGCCCCCCGCGCCCTTGGGAAAGCCGATGATCGGCGTGCCCGGATGCCGCGCGCGCACGCCCTCGACGATGGCGCGGTTGGGCGCGATCACCCAGCGGTCGAACTGCTCGGGCGATAGGCTGCCGGCCCAACTGTCGAACAATTGCACCGCCTCCACCCCCGCGGCGATCTGCGCGGACAGGTACTCGATCGTCATCGCGACGATGGCGCCGACGATCACGCCGAAGGCGGCGGGATCGGCATAGGCGTAGCGGCGCGTCGCCTCCTGGTCGCGGCTGCCCTGGCCCGCCACCATGTACGTCGCCACGGTCCAGGGCGACCCCGCGAAGCCGAGGAAGGTGGTGTCCGCCGGCAGCATCCCGGCGACGCGCGCGACGGTGGCGTAGACGGGGTCGAGCCGCGCCGGCACCCGGTCCAGCGCCGCCAGCGCGTGATCGGCCAGCGCGGGCGCCAGCCGCGGCCCCTCGCCCGCGCCGAACGTCAGATCCTGCCCCAGCGCCCAGGGCACCATCAGGATGTCGCTGAACAGGATCGCCCCGTCGAAGCCGAAGCGGCGGATCGGCTGTACCGTCACCTCCGCCGCCGCGACGGGATCGGTGGCGAGCGCCAGAAAGCCCCCCTTCTCCGCCCGCAGCGCGCGATACTCGGGCAGGTAGCGCCCGGCCTGGCGCATCAGCCACACCGGCGGCCTCGCCTGGCGCTGTCCGTGCAGCGTCGCGAGAAGGGGCTTGGTCACGGGCAGGGCGCCCCGCTCTTCCATCATTAAGAGAATCTTTAAGAGGGTTGTTGATGCGGTTGGCGCGTGGAGGCCGGGGATTAGGCGTCCGTCCCGCAAATGCCAACAGCTTGACCGCGGCGGGGCGGCGGCCCGCCGCGGATTCGATTCGAACGTCCACGTTTTGCACAGGCTGTGCAGGAACGCAGGGACCGTGGACGGGATTGTGGATGGATCGTCGTTGATCCACCGCCGGCCCCCGCGCTTGGCGGCGCGGCGGCGTTGCGCTAGCGCTCGTCCCCATGTTGTCCACAGATCGGTCCCGCTGAGCCGCTCATGCACCGGCTCCACCTGCATCTGCTGTCCGATTCCACCGGCGAGACGCTGGAGAACATCGCCAAGGCGGCGCTGGCACAATATGACGACGTGGAGACGGTGCGCCATTTCTGGCCGATGGTGCGGACCGAGGCGCACCTTGATCGCATCTGCCAGGAGATCGCGCAGAACCCCGGCCTCGTCATCTTCACGCTGGTGAACCCTGTGACGCGTGCCGCGCTGGAGAAGCGGTGCCGCGCGCTTGGCCTGCCCACGGTCGCGCCGCTCGATCCCGTCAACGACGCGCTGTCGGCGCTGCTGGGGCAGACGGCGAAGGCGCGTCCGGGACGACAGCACGTGCTGGACGCCGCCTATTTCGCGCGCGTGGACGCGATCCAGTTCACCATCGCGCACGACGACGGCATCGCGTGGGAGGAGTGGGAGGAGGCGGACATCGTGCTGGCCGGGGTCAGCCGCTCGTCGAAGACGCCGACCTCCATCTACCTCGCCAATCGCGGGTTCAAGACGGCGAACATCCCGATCGTGGTGGAAAGCCCGCCGCCCGACCTGCTCTACCGGTTGAAGAATCCGCTGGTCGTGGGCCTCACCACCAGTGCCGACCGACTGATCCAGGTGCGCCGAAACCGCCTGCTCTCGCTCAATCAGGCACCGGAGACCGACTATGTCGATCAGGACGCGGTGGTGCGCGAGATCGCCTTCGCGCGGCGCATGTTCGCCGACAACGGCTGGCCGGTGATCGACGTCACCCGGCGCTCGATCGAGGAGACCGCCGCCGCGGTGATCGGCCTCGTCAACGAACGCCGCGGCAAGCCGACGGTGGAGGCGGAATGAGCGCTCTGGTCCTCGCCTCGCAATCCGCCTCGCGCGTGGCGATGCTTTCCGCCGCGGGCGTGCCCTTCGTCGCGGAGCCGGCCCATGCCGACGAGGCCGCGCTGAAGGCCGCGATGGCGGGCGCGCCCCCGCGCGACCTGGCCGACGCGCTGGCCGAGCTGAAGGCGCTGAAGGTGTCGGCGCGTCATCCCCAGGCGCTGGTGCTCGGATCGGACAGCCTCGCCGTGCTCAACGACGGCACGATCCTCGACAAGCCGACCAGCCGGGAGGAAGCGCGCGAGCATCTGTCGCGCATGTCGGGCAAGCGCCACGACCTCGTCAGCGCCGCGGTGATCGCGCAAGGGGGCCGCCCGGTGTGGCGCGTCGTCGACAAGGCGAAGATGTTCGTCCGCCCGCTCTCTCCCGACTTTATCGAACGCTATCTCGACGCCGAATGGCCCGCGATCTCTGGCTGCGTCGGCTGCTACCGGATCGAGGGGCCGGGCGCGCAATTGTTCAGCCGCATCGACGGCAGCCAGTTCACCGTGCTGGGCATGCCGCTGCTGCCGGTCCTTTCCTTTCTGCGAGAGCGGGGGGTCTTGGCGGCATGACCGCGCGAAAGACCCGTCATGCCGGGCTCGTCCCGGCATCCAGTGCGGCAAGCGCCGGTGTTCGTGGCTCGGGACCCCGGCACGAGGCCGGGGTGACGGACGGGAAGCCGAGCGCATGACCTACGCCGAAGTGATCGGCGATCCGATCGCCCATTCCAAATCGCCGCTGATCCACGGCTTCTGGCTCGATGCGCTCGGCATCGCGGCGGACTATCGCGCCACCCATGTCGTGCCGGAGGAACTCGGCGCCTTCGTCGCCCGCCGCCGCGACGATCCGGACTGGCGCGGCTGCAACGTCACGCTGCCGCACAAGCTGGCGGTGCTCGACCACGTGCCCGATCCCGGCGACGTGCGCGGCTCGATCGGCGCGGCCAACACCGTGTTCCGCGGGCAGGACGGGGGATTGGTCGCGACCAACACCGACGCCGCCGGCTTCCTGGCGCCGATCGCGGGGCTGGACCTCGCCGGCGCGCACGTCGCCGTCGTCGGTGCGGGAGGCGCGGCGCGCGCGGTGCTGTTCGCACTCGAGAAGGCGGGCGTGGGGCGGGTGACGCTGCTGAACCGCTCGCCACTGAAGGCCGCGGGGCTGCTGGCGACCTTCGGACTGAAGGGCGACGTCGTCCCGCTCGACTCGCCGCTGCCCCCCGCCGCGCTGCTGGTGAACGCCTCGTCGCTCGGCATGACGGGCCAGCCCCCGCTCGCGCCGGACCTGACGCCACTCCCCGAGGACGCGATCGTCTACGATATCGTCTACGCGCCGCTGGAAACGCCGCTACTCGCCGCCGCGCGGGCGCGCGCGCTGGACACGGTGGACGGGCTGGAGATGCTGATCGGCCAGGCCGCGCTCGCCTTCGAGCTGTTTTTCGGCGCCGCCCCGCCGCGCGACCGCGACGAGGAACTGCGCGCGCGGCTGCTCGCATGATAAAGCTGGGCCTCACCGGCTCGATCGGCATGGGCAAGTCCACCGTCGCCCGCCTGTTCGCAGAGGAAGGCGTGCCCGTCTTCGATGCCGATGCCGAGGTGCACCGGCTTCAGGGCCCCGCCGGCAAGCTGGTCGCCGCGATCGAGGCGCGCTTTCCCGGCACCACCGGCGAGGCGGGGGTGAACCGCACCGCGCTGGCCGAGGCGGTGCTGGGCGACGACGCCGCGATGAAGGCGCTCGAGGCGATCGTCCATCCCGCGGTCCAGGCGGAGCGCGCCGGCTTCCTCGCCGCCCACGCCGACGCGCCGCTCGTCGTCTTCGACATCCCTCTCCTGTTCGAGACCGGGGGCGAGCGCGGCGTCGACAAGGTGGCGGTCGTCTCGGCCGCGGCCGACGTTCAGCGCGCCCGCACGCTCGCGCGCCCGGGCATGACCGCGGCGAAGCTGGACGCCATCCTCGCGCGACAGACCCCGGACGCGCAGAAGCGCGCGCGCGCCGACGTCGTCATCCCCACCGACGTGCCGGTGGAGGAGACGCGCGCCCACGTCCGCCGCCTCGTATCTTGCCTCGCGCCCAAGGAAGGCCGATAACCCCGCGGACCATGCGCGAGATCGTCTTCGACACCGAAACCACAGGGCTGAGCTTCGCCGGCGGCGACCGGATGGTGGAGATCGGGTGCGTCGAGCTGGTGAACCGGTGCGAGACCGGGAACACCTTTCACGCCTATTTCAATCCCGAGCGGACGATGCCGCCGGAGGCGTTCGCGGTCCACGGGCTGGGCGACGCCTTCCTGTCCGACAAGCCGGTGTTCTCCGCCGGGGTGCCCGCGCTGCTCGACTTCATCGGCGATGCGCCGCTGATCGCGCACAATGCCGGCTTCGACTTCTCCTTCCTCAACGGCGAGCTGGAGCGGTGCGGCCATCCCCTGGTGTGCCGCACGCGCATGGTCGACACCCTGCAGATCGCGCGCGCGAAGCATCCCGGCGCGAAGCACACGCTGGACGCGCTCTGCTCGCGCTACGGCGTCGATCGCTCGCACCGCGTGCTGCACGGCGCGCTGCTCGACGCGCAATTGCTGGCGCAGGTCTATGTCGAGCTGAACGGCGGGCGGCAGATCGGGCTGGGGCTGGTGGCGGAGACGATCGTCGTCGCCGCGCCCACGCTCGCCGCGGCGCCGGTCGCCGCAGTGGCGCGTCCGCCCCGCCGCTTTTCGCCGAGCGCGGAGGAACTGGCGGCCCATGCGGCGTTTCTGAAGGGGGTGAAGGAGCCCTTGTGGCGATCGGGGGAGTTGGCGGGGGCCGCGGCGTCCGGTTGACGCCGAGCGATTTGATGGAGAACAGATGATGGATATCCGGGTCTCAGGTCACCAGGTGGCCATCGGCGACGCGCTGAAGGACCATGTCGAGGACCGTCTCCAGGGTATCGCCGACAAGTATTTCGCGCGCGCCATCTCGAACGAGGTGACCTTCGGCAAGGGGCCGCATGATGCCGGCTTCACCTGCGACATCGTCGCCCACGTCACCCGCGGGCTGATCCTGAAGGGCAGCCACGCCGCGCATGACGCGCACCTCGCCTTCGACGGCGCGGCAGGCAAGATCGAGAAGCAACTGCGCCGCTACGTCCGCCGTTTGAACGATCGCCACGCCGCGCACGTCGCTGCGGGCGAAGAGCAGGAACGCATCGGCTACGACAATGCCGGCTACACGCTCTTCGCCGAGGCGGTGGACGAGGAGGAGGCGGGCGACGCGCCGCTGGTCATCGCGGAGACGCGCGTCGACGTGCCCGACGCCAGCGTGTCCGACGCGGTGATGATGCTGGACCTGCGCAACACCCAGGCGCTGCTGTTCAAGAACGCGGGCACCGGCGCCTACAACATGGTCTATCGCCGCGGCGACGGCACGATCGGCTGGGTCGAGCCGCAGCGCGCCGGATAAGCCGCCCCGCGCGATGAGCACCGACCTCAGCGACCTCGTGTCGCCCGACCTCGTCGTCGTGGGGCTGCCCGCAACGACGAAGAAGGCGCTGTTCCAGCAACTGGGCTCGCTCGCCGCCGCGGCGACGAGCCCGGCGCCGGACGCGCGCGCGGTCGCCGAGGCGCTGGCCGCGCGGGAGAAGCAGGGATCGACCGGGTTCGGCGCGGGGATCGCGTTGCCCCACGCGCGGCTTCCCGGCCTGCCGCGGATCGTCGCCATGGTGGCGCGACTGGCGCAGCCGATCGACATGGGCGCGGTGGACGACCAGCCGGTGGACGTGATCGTGGCGCTGCTGTCGCCGCCCGACGCGGGGGCCGCGCACCTGAAGGCGCTGGCACGGGTGGCACGCCGCTTCCGCGATCCGCGCTTCGTCGCGAAGGTGCGCGGCGCCGGCTCGCGCGACGCGGTCTACGCGCTGCTGACCGCGGACGAGACGCGCGATGCCGCCTGAGGGCGCCGCGGCGCATTATCGCGCGCTGGAATCGCTCTATGCCGCCGCGCCGATCAACCGCCTGTTCGATTCGCGGCTGGAAATCCCGGCCGCGGGCAGCAGCCGCATCCACTTCACCATCGATGCGCGCCACTTCCACGCCGCCGGCGCGGCGCACGGCACCAGCTACTTCAAGATGCTGGACGACGCGGCCTTCTACGCCGCGAACAGCCTCGTCACCGACCGGTTCCTGCTGACGACGCAGTTCAGCCTGCTGCTCACCCGCCCGCTCGGCGAGGGGCCGGTCGTGGCGGAAGGGCGGTGGATCAGCGGGCAGCGCCGCGTGTTCGTGGCGGAAGCGCGGCTGGTGGACGCGACCGGAGAGGAGGTGGCGCGCGGCACCGGCACGTTCATGCGCTCGCGCATCCCGCTCGCCACGCTCGACGGCTATCGCGCGGCGTGAGCGCGCGACTGCCGAGCCATCTCGCCGTCGCGGCGCTGATCCGCCGCGCCAACGACGCGGGCGGCTTCGGCGCGCTGCGCGCTTCGGGCGACCCGCAGACGGGTGCGATCCTCGTCCTGCTGGACGAGCGCGAAAGCTTCGGGCCGGGCCGGATGCGCGCCATCGAGCGCATCCGCACCCTCGACGACCGGGACGAATGGATCGCCGCCGGCCCCACCGACGCGACCGATTCGGCCATGGACGATTACTGGCGTGCCCGCCGCGCGCGCGATCCGGACCTGTACGTCGTCGAACTGTGCGTCGCAGCGGGCGAACGATTCGTCGCTGAAACGATTGGCGGTGATTGACCGTTAACCGGCGGCGGGACAGACGCGCGGCATCGAAGTTCGCGTTGTGCCGCGACGGGGTGCGATCCCCGCGGTGACGCAGTCGGGGGGGACAAGGCCGGTCGATGCCCTGGATGGGGCGGTCAGGCGATCGGATCGCGTTCCAACTGCACATTGTTGACGATGAATGCCGCTGTTGACGCGCGCCGCCCGCTGGGTGGCGATGTCCTTTGCCACGCTGGGAATCGCTGCGCAGAGCGCCGCGAGCCTCGCTCAGGGCCCCTCTACGGTGCCCGTCAGCGCTCACCCGCTGAATGAACTTGCCACTACCGGCGAAGTTCCCTCCTTCTCCGTCTCCGACGACAGCGTGCCCGACGTCGAGCTTCAGGCTCCGGATGCACGCGCCGGCGACGTCACCGTCTATCCCACGCTGGCGGCCGCCGTCGCGGCGCAGGACGTGGACGGCGCGCACGACCAGGCGCTGCGCTGCCTCGCCGGTGCGATCTACTTCGAGTCCCGCGGCGAGCCGCTCGCCGGGCAGCTGGGCGTGGCGCAGGTCATCCTCAACCGCGCCGCCTCCGGTCGGTTCGCCGACAACGTCTGCGACGTCATCACCCAGCCGGGTCAGTTCGGCTTCGTGCGCGGCGGCCGCATCCCGGACGTCCCTCAGAACGCCAACTGGCGCCGCGCCATCGCGGTGGCGAAGGTGGCGCTGGCCGACGCGTGGGACGGCGCGGCGGACAAGGCGCTGTTCTTCAACACCAGCCGCCCCGTGGGCGCGAAGGTGAAGGTCGCGGCGATCGGCAACCACCTGTTCTATCGCTGAACCCTTTCCAAGGTTCGTGAAATGTTCTAATCGGGCGGCGATGCTCTCGCCGCCCGTTTCCTGTTCGGACCCGCGCACCGACGCGCTCTGCGCCGCCGACGTGTGCCGCGGCGTCACGCGGATGCTGCTGCGCCACGAACTGACCGCCATCGCGGAAGTGCCGCTGGACGGGGGGCGCCGCGCCGACCTGATGGCGCTCGATGCGCGCGGGCAGGTGGTGATCGTGGAGATCAAGGTGTCGCGCGCGGACCTGCTGGGCGACGGCAAGTGGCAGGATTACCTCGCGCATTGCGACCGCTTCTACTGGGCGGTGCCCGCGGGCTTCGACGCCTCGCCGATCGACGGCCCCGCCTTCCTGCCCGAGCGCACCGGCCTGATCGTCGCCGACCGCTACGACGCGGCGATCCTGCGCGAGGCGCGCACCGATCCGCTGCCCGCCCCGGCGCGAAAGCGTGTCACCCTCGCCTTCGCCCGCCGCGCCGCGCGCCGCCTGATCGGCCTTCACGATCCGGACGCGGTGCAGGCCGGCTGACCGGTCCCGGCCTGTGGCTTCGGATGCCGGGACGAGTCCGGCATGACGGGGAAGCCTACAGCCGCGGCCCCGACACCGCCGCGCGGGTCTTCTTCGGCGTCTCCGCCAGCACCTTCGCGATCGCGCCCGATCGCGTGTCGGCGGTGGCGTAGCTGCGCGCGGTGGTGCCGTTATAGTCGGTCTGATCGGGATCGCCGCCCGCCGCCAGCACCGCGCGCACCAGCGTCAGGTCGCGGCGCTGCACCGCGCGCAGCAGCGGCGTCTCGCCCATCTTGTTGCCCAGGTTCGCATTCGCGCGCTTCTTCGCCAGGATCTCGATCGCGTCGATGTGGCCGCCCTCCACCGCCAGCATCATCGCGGTGTTCCCCTGCGCGTCCCGCATGTTGGCGTCCGCCCCGCGCGACAGGAGGTAGTTGAGGTAGGTCGTGTCGCCCCGCTTCGCGACGATGTGCAGCGCCCCCTCGCCCGTTGAGATGTCGCGTGTGTTGATGATCGTCTGTCCCGGCTGGTCCAGGATCGAGATCACCGTATTCCCGTCGGCCTTGCGCACCGCTTCCAGGAACTTGTAGCTCTGCGACTGCTGCTGCGCGGCCGCCGGTGCGGCGAGGAGGAGCAGCGGGACGAGGGCAAGGCGCAGGCGCATAGGCGGGAAGATTCCAGAAGGTTGCGGATCGCGCTATAACCGACCAAATCTGCCCCCGCCATGAACATGCGATGGATTCCCGTCGCGGCGGCGCTGCTCGGCGCCGCCGCCTGCTCCAGCGAGCCTGCCGAGGCGCCGCCGCTGCGGGGTGCGCGCATCGGCGGGCCGATCGCGCTGACCGACCAGAACGGGCGCGCCTTCACCGACCGGCAGCTCGCCGGCCGCTACCGCATCATGTACTTCGGCTACACCTTCTGTCCCGACGTCTGCCCCACCGACGTGCAGACCATCTCGCTGGCGATGAGGCTGCTGGAGGATCGCGATCCCGCGCTGGCGGCGCGGATCACCCCCGTGTTCGTCTCGGTCGATCCCGCGCGCGACACGCCCGCGGTGCTGAAGCAGTTCGCCGCCAATTTCCACCCGCGCCTCGTCGCGCTGACCGGCAGCGCGGCGGACATCGCGCGCACGGCGAAGGAATTCGGCATCTATTACGCCCGCGGGCAGGGGACGAAGCAGGGCTACCTCGTCGACCACAGCCGGCAAATCTACCTGATGGACACAGACGGCAAGCCGCTGGCGCTGCTGCCCGAGGGCGCGCCGGGCGCGATGGCGGACGAGATCGTCAAATGGGCGCACTGAGAGGCTCCCCGGGGACGGGTAGATTCTGGGAAGCGCCGCTGGCGACGCTCGACCGCGCGCAGTGGGAGGCGCTGTGCGACGGCTGCGGCAAATGCTGCCTGCACAAGCTGGAGGACGAGGAGACGGGCGAGCTGATCGCCACCAACGTCGCCTGCCGCCTGCTCGACCGGCGCAGCGGGCAATGCTCCAACTACCGGCACCGCCGCGCCTTCGTCAGCGAGTGCGTGCGGCTGACGAGCGACAACGTCGACCGGATCGACTGGCTGCCCTCCACCTGCGCCTATCGTCTGCGCGCGGCGGGGGAGCCGCTGCCGGACTGGCATTATCTGGTCAGCGGCGATCGCGACGCGGTGCACCGCGCCGGGCAGTCGGTGCGCGGCTGGACGATCAGCGAGGACGATGCCGGCGACCTCGAGCACCACATGGTCGACCGCGAGCTGTGAGCGGCGACTTCGACGTGGTGCGCCATCCGCGCGCGCGTCGCACCAAGCTGAGCTTCGATCCGCTCACCGGCCGCGCGCGGCTGACGCTGCCGCCGCGCGCCTCGCTCGACCGCGCGATGGCCTGGGCGCGCGGGCAGGCGGCGTGGGTGGAGCGGCAGCGCTCGGTGCTGCCGGAGGCGCGGCCGTTCGTTCCCGGCGCGACGCTGCCGTTCGACGGCGCGACGCTGACGATCCGCTGGCAGGAAGGCGCGCCCCGCGCGGTGCGACGCGAGGGCGACGCGCTGTTTCTCGGCGGCCCGCTCGACACCGTCGCGCGACGCGTCGAGGCGTGGCTGCGGCGGCAGGCGCTGGCGCTGCTGGAGGCGGACACCGCCGTCTACGCCGCGCGCGCCGGCGTGACGGTCAGCGCGGTGGCGGTCGGCGATCCGCGCGGCCGCTGGGGCAGCTGCGCGCACGACGGCGCGATCCGCTACAGCTGGCGGCTCGCCATGGCCCCGCCCGAGGTGCGCCGCGCCACCGCCGCGCACGAGGTGGCGCACCGCGTGCACATGAACCACTCCCCCGCCTTCCACGCGCTCGTCGCACGGCTGTACGAGGCCGATCCCGCGCCCGCGCGACGCTGGCTGCGCGCGCACGGCGCGGCGCTTCACTGGTACGGGCGCTCGCCCTCGTAGCGCGGCGGCAGGGTGCGCTCGCGCGGGGCGGCGCGCGATGGCTCGCGCGGCACGTCGCGGCGCGGCGAGTCGCGGCCGGTGACGCGATCGAGCCAGTCCTGGTCCAGCCGCGGATCGTCACCGCCCCCACTTGTGCCGTCGCGCTGGCGCGGCGGGGGCGGAACGCCATCGTCCTCCTGCGGCAGCGGCACGGCGCGGTCGTCCGGCACCGCCGGGGGTGCCGGCTCGCGATCCACCGCATAGCCGTCCTCGTCGACGAAGGTGCGGTTGTCGGGCGCGCCGAAATAGCTCTCCTCGTCAGGCTCCAGCTGCCACTCGGGCAGCGTCACCTGCGTCTCGAACGGCTCGATCGGCCGCTTGGCGACGGCGCGGGTCATGAACGCGGCGAAGGCGCGCGCGGGCGCGGTGCCGCCGTGCAGCCCCGCGATCGGCCGCGCATTGTCGCGCCCCATCCACACGCCGGTGGTGAGGCCGGAGGAGAAGCCGAGGAACCAGCCGTCCTTCGAACTGCTGGTCGTGCCCGTCTTTCCCGCCACCGGCCGCCCGATCTGCGCCGCGCGGCCGGTGCCGGTGTTGACCGCGGTCTGCAACAGGTCGGTCATCTGCGCCGCGACATACGGGGCCACCAGCACGCGGTTGCGGTCCACCTCGTGCGTGTAGATCGTCTCGCCCTCGCTGCTGACGCGCGTGATGCCGAACGGCGTCACCGCCACGCCCTTGTTGGCGACGCTGGCGAAGGCGCGGGTCAGGTCGATCAGCCGCACTTCCGACGTGCCCAGCACCATCGAGGGGTGCGTGTTGACCGGCGTGGTGATGCCGAAGCGGCGCGCCATGTCGGCGATCGTGGCGAACCCCACCTGCTGGCCCAGCTTCGCCGCGACGGTGTTGAGCGAATAGGCGAAGGCGGTGCGGAGCGTCACTTCGCCCGAATTGCGGCGCGAATCGTTGCGCGGGGACCAGCCGTCGATCGTGACGGGCTCGTCGATCTCCTTGTCCTCCGGTGTTTTCCCCGCCTCCAGCGCGGCGAGGTAGACGAACAGCTTGAACGCCGATCCCGGTTGGCGCACCGCGGTGGTGGCGCGGTTGTAGTTGGAGCTGACATAGTCGGTCCCGCCCACCATCGCGCGCACCGCGCCGTCGCGGTCGATCGCCACCAGCGCACCCTGCGCGCCGCCGGGCACGTTGGCGCGCACCGCGGCGTCGGCGTCGCGCTGCATCCCCGGGTCCAGCGTGGTCCACACCTCCAGCGGCTTCACCGTCTCGTCGATCAGCAGCTCCAGCTGCGGCAGCGCCCAATCGGTGAAGTAGCGCACGCTGTTCTGCCGTGCGGGCGGGGCGAGCTTCACCGCGTCGGCGTCCGCGCCGTCGGCCTGGGCCTGCGTGATGAAGCCGTTGCGCACCATCTGTGCCAGCACCACCCCGGCGCGGCCCTTGGCGGCCTCGGCATCGGCGGTCGGCGAGTAGTTGGACGGCGCCTTGACCAGGCCCGCGATCACCGCCGCCTCCGACAGGCTCAGGTCGTCGGCGCCGTGGCCGAAGAACTTCCGGCTGGCCGCGTCGATGCCATAGGCGCCGCCGCCGTAATACACCTTGTTCAGGTAGAGCTCGAGCACCTGGTCCTTGCTGAACTTGCGCTCCAGCGCCAGCGCCAGGATCCACTCGCGGAACTTGCGGCCGAACTTCTTCTGGTTGTTCAGGAAGACGTTGCGCGCCAGCTGCTGCGTGATGGTCGACCCGCCCTGCACCCAGCGCCCGCGCTCGTAGCGGACCATCACGGATCGGGTGATGCCGATCGGGTCGACGCCCAGGTGGCTGCGGAAGCGGCGATCCTCCACCGCGATGGTCGCGTCGCGCATCACCCGCGGAATGCGGTCGTAGCTCAGCCACTCGCCGTAGCTCGGCCCCAGCGACACCAGCACCGTGCCGTCCGCGGCGTGGACGCGGATCATCTGCCCGTTGGGGGAGGACTTCAGGTCCTCGAAGCTCGGCAACTGCGCCCGCGCGACGTAGACCGCGGTGACGAGCGCGCCCAGGGCGAGCACCGCCAGCACCAGCAACAGCTTGAGCGCGAAGCCGAAACGGCGGCGCCAGGGAGACCTGGCGGTCGGCTTGCGGGCGGAGGTCTTGCGGGCGGCCATGGCTTAGCCTCTGGCGAATAGAGGCTTAGGCCATGGTTAACAATGTCCCTGCGGCTCAGGCGCGCGCGCGGAAATCCAGCGAGACCGAATTCATGCAATAGCGCAATCCGGTGGGCGGCGGCCCGTCCGGAAACACGTGGCCCAGGTGGCTGTCGCAGCGCGCGCACCGCGTCTCCACGCGGGTCATGCCGTGGCTGGTGTCGCGATGGTCGGTCACCGCGTCCGGCGCGATCGGCTGCGTGAAGCTGGGCCAGCCGGAACCGGAGTCATACTTGTCCGCGCTGTCGAACAATTCCAGCGCGCAGGCCGCGCAATGGTAGATGCCGTCGGCCTTGTTGTCGTTCAGGCGACCGGAAAAGGCGCGCTCCGTCCCGGCCTCGCGCAGCACGTGATATTGCTCGGGCGTCAGGCGGGCCTTCCACTCGGCTTCGGAGAGATTGAGCTGATCCATGACGCGAAATCTCGTGAGCGGGCGGGGTGATTTCAAGCGTCGTGGCCGATCCTGGTTCCCCCCGCGATCAGCCGGATCAGCGTGGCCGGCGCCATCGGCAGCGCCGCGGCGGCGAGGGCGGGCCGCTCGGCCAGCGCGCGCGCAGCGCCCGCCAGCGCCAGCGGGCGCCGCGCCGCGCGGCCGAAGCCGCGCTGCCACGTCGCCGCTCCCCGCCCGGCCAGCAGTGCGCGCGCGGCGGAGGTGCCGCTGGCGATCGCGATCCCCATTCCCTCGCCCGCCAGCGAGGGGATGACCGCCGCCTGGTCGCCCAGGCGGAACAGGCCGTCGCACCCGTGCGTCGCGCGCCAGCCGTAGGGGACGTTCGCCACCGCGTCCGCGCCGCCGCACCGCCACGCCAGCCGCTCGCCCAGCGCCGCGTGCTCGCGCCCGAGTCGATCCAGCAGCGCGTCGGTGCCGCCGCCGTTCAGGCGGGAGCGGCGCACGGCGAGGCACAGGTTGGCGGTTCCGTCCTCCTGCATCACCAGTCCGGCATAGCCGCCGTCGAACAGGTGCAGCTCGATCGCGTCGCCCACCAGCACGTCGACGGCCGCCGCCGGGCCCAGCCGCACCCGCAGCCCCAGTGCCGGGTCGGGCTCGCGCGGGGCGGGCCGGGCCAGCCCACGCAGGTCGTGCTTGCCGGTGGCGAGCAGCAGCGCCTCCGCCGCCAGCGTCGCGCTATCGGCCAGCCGGACCACGCCCTCCTCCACCGCGCGCACCGCGACGCCGCGCTCCACCGCCGCCCCCGCGCGCGTCGCCGCGGCGAGAAGCAGCGTGTCGAGCCGCCGCCGCGACACACCCACCGCGGCGCGCGGCAGCGCCACCTCGCGTCGCCGCCCGCCGGCGAACAGCCGCAGCGTGGCGACGCGCCGCGGGTTCAGCGCGTCGGCGTCGATGCCCAGCCGCGCCAGCGCGTCCAGCGTGCGCCAGCTCAGGAACCCGCCGCACAGCGCATCGCCGGTCTCGCGCGTCCGTTCCAGCACCGTCGCGCGCACACCGCCGCGCGCCAGCACGATCGCCGCCGCCGCCCCCGCCGGGCCGCCGCCCAGGATCAGCGGGGCGCGCAAACACCCTCCACACACAGCCGGAAGGGGAAGGCGCGAAACACCCGCGCGCGAACGCCCGCCGCGTCCAGCAGCGGCTCCCATTCCGCCGGGCGATAGCTGCGCGCGATCGAGACGTGGCCGTCGTGTCGCACGATCGGGTGCCAGCCGAAAACGCGCGCGAGCAGCGGCCAGCTGGCGTAGGCGAAGCGGTGGCGGTGCAGGTCGTTCACCAGCCACGCCACCCGCGCCTCCGCCGCCATGAAGCGCAGGAAGGCGATCAGCTCCGCCGCCGTCATATGGTGCGCCACCAGGCTCGAGACGACGAAATCCCAGCGCTCGCCCGCCAGCGCTTCATGGTCGCCGGTGATCCACCGGATCGCGGATCCCGCCGGGGTGTGCGCCCGCGCCGCCGCCTCGCTGCGCGGATTGAGGTCGACGCCCACCAGATCGATCGCCACGCCGCGCCGCGTCGCCCACCGCTCGATCCGCCGCAGCATGTCCCCGTCGCCGAAGCCCACGTCGAGCAGCCGGTAGCGCCCGCCCGGCCGCGCGTGCCGCCGCAGGAACGCCAGCGTGGGTCGCGCCGCCAGCGTCACCACGTTCACCCGCGCCAGGTCCGCGACCACTGCGGCATAGGTGTCGGCGGGCAGGTCGTCCGCGTCCATCAGCTCGGCGGCGTCGCGGCGCATCGCGAGCGTCATGCCGCCTCCGTGCCGAACGCGATCCCCTCCGCCGCTAGTCCCGGCCCGAAGGCCAGCGCCACGCCGCGCGCGGGCGGCGTCTCCAGCATTCGCGCCAGGACGAACATCAGCGTCGCCGATGACATGTTGCCGTTGTCGCGCAGCACCGCGCGCGAGGCGTCGAGCGCGTGCGGGTCGAGCGCCAGCGCGGTCTCCACCGCATCCAGGATCGACCGCCCGCCGGCGTGGACCGCCCATCCGTCGACCCGCTCTCCGCCGGTGATCGCCGCGACGGTGGCCGGGTCGGCGAGCGCCGCGGCGATCCGCTGCGGCACCTCGCCCGACAGGTGCATGGCGAAGCCGCGGTCGGTGATGTCCCACCGGATCAGCGCGTCGGACGCGGGCAGCGTGACGGAGAACGGCCGCCCCA
Source organism: Sphingomonas corticis (assembly GCF_012035195.1). GTDB lineage: Bacteria > Pseudomonadota > Alphaproteobacteria > Sphingomonadales > Sphingomonadaceae > Sphingomonas > Sphingomonas corticis. The sequence continues at coordinate 71,903 of NZ_JAAVJH010000002.1, read as the reverse complement.
GCGGTACACCGTCCCCCTCTGCGGAAACGATCGCCGCCGCCGCCCCGTCGCCGAACTGCAGCATCGCCAGCAGCGGCTCGATCTCGTCCGCCGCCTGCAGGTGGAGCGTGGACAGCTCCACCGTCACGACCAGCACCCGCGCCGCCGGCTCCGACCGCACGATGTGCCGCGCGGTGCGCAGCGCGGCGACCGCGGCGTAGCAGCCCATGAACCCGATCAGCGTCCGCTCGACCGATCCGGGCAGGTCGAGCGCGCGCGCCAGGATCTGGTCGATGCCCGGCGCCACGAATCCGGTGCAGCTCGCCACGACGAGGTGCGTCACGTCGCCGATCGGCTGCCGCGCCTCGAGCGCGCGCACCGCCGCGAGCGCCAGCGCGGGCGCGGCCTGCGCGTACAGCGCCATGCGCGCACCGGTGCCCGGATGCGGCTCCGCTTCGTAGAAGCCGCCCGGCGCCACCGGAGAGCAGCCGGCCGGCAGCACCGACCAGCGGTGCGCGATGCCGCTGCGCCCCGCCATCCGGTCGAACACGCGCCGCGCACCATCGGGCAACCGCGCCCGCGCCCAGTCGGCGAAGGCGGCGTGGATGTCATGGTCGGGCACGGCGGTGCCGACCGCAAGGAGGCGAGGAGCTTGGAGGCGGGAGGTCGTCACGGCATCGGCCCGGCGACCATCGGCGGGCGGGCGACGGGTGGCATCGGAGCATCTACCGCCGGGGCGCGTGGTTGTTCCGTAAGCCGATCCTCCCCGGCACGGGGAGGGGGACCATGCGTAGCATGGTGGAGGGGGCGGGCGGCAGGGGAGCATTCGGGGTGCTCCCCGTCCACCACGCCGCTTCGCGTCGCGGTCCCCCTCCCCGTGGCAAGGAGGATAAAAAAGGGCGCCGGTGTCGCCACCAGCGCCCTCGTTTGCCGTTCAGCGAGGGCCGATCAGCCCTGCGGCAGCGCCGCCTTCGCCTGCGCGATGATCGCGGTGAACGCCGCGCCCTCGTGCATCGCGATGTCGGCCAGCACCTTCCGGTCCAGCTCGATGCCGGCCAGCTTCAGGCCGTGCATGAACTGCGAGTAGGTCAGCCCCTCGGCGCGGACGCCGGCGTTGATGCGCTGGATCCACAGGCCGCGGAAGGTGCGCTTCTTCACCTTGCGGTCGCGATACGCGTACTGGCCGGCCTTCTCGACCGCCTGCCGCGCGATGCGGATCGTGTTCTTGCGCCGGCCGCGATACCCCTTGGCCTGCTCCAGGATGTTCTTGTGCTTGGCGCGCGTCGTGACGCCCCGCTTCACTCGTGCCATGTGTCAGCCCTCCTCAGTTCAGGCCGTAGGGGGCCCAGGCCTTCACCGTCGCGGTGTCGGCCTTCGACAGCACCGTGGTGCCGCGGTTCTGGCGGATGTACTTGCCGTTGTGGCTGATGAGGCGGTGGCGCTTGCCGGCGACGCCGTGCTTCAGCTTGCCGGTGGCGGTCAGCTTGAAGCGCTTCTTCACGCCGCTCTTCGTCTTGAGCTTGGGCATTTTGGTCCTTTCACACTGGAGCGAGACTGGAACCGCCGCGGCAGCCCTGATGGCCGGGCCGTTCGTGTCACCTCGCTCGGGAAGTCGGCGCCCCTAGCGCGGGCGGGCGCGGATTGCAACCGATGCGGAACCGGAACGGTGCCCTGCGCGTCGAGCGGCGCATGGACGAGGCCGTGCAGCGTATGGAGCAGCCCGCCACCGATGTCGCGCCGGACGATCCGCGCGCGCGACGCCGGCGGCTGATCCGCAACGTCGTGCTCGGCGTCCTCGGCACGATCTTCGCCGTGTGGCTGATCCTGTTCGTCACCAAGGGCCGCTTCCTGAAGCATCCGTTCGAGAGCGTCGTCGGCCGCCTCACCTCGCGCCAGGTGACCGTCGGCGGCGATTTCCAGCTCTACTTCGCCCCGCTCCGCATCAAATTCTACGCGGAGAAGCTGTCGCTCTCCAACCCCGCCTGGGCGACGCGTCCGCACCTGTTCACCGCGGACCGGATCGATTCGCGCATCGCGCCGCTGTCGCTGCTGTTCGGCAAGCGGCGCTTCCACTCGCTCGACCTCACCAACGGCGCGGTCGACCTGGAGTGGGACGCGGCGCACTCGCGCAACACCTGGACCTTCAGCGAGGGCAAGGGTTCGGGCAAGCCGCTGGACCTGCCGCGGATCGATCGCGCCACCGTGGCGGGCACGCGGGTCCGCTACCTCGATCCGCGCATGCGGCTGCTGGCCGACCTGGACGTCGACACGATCCGATCGACGCAGGCGCGGATCGGCGACGCGGTCGGGCTGACCGGCAAGGGGCGGATCCGCGACACGCCGTTCACCCTGGTGGCGCGGCTGCTGTCGCCCGACGCCACCGTGGCGCGCGGGCGCAACGAACTGGTGATGACGGCGCGCGCGGCGGGCAACGTGGTCGACGTGGCGGGCACGCTGCCGTCGATCGCGGATATCGAGAACGTGCCGCTGCGCACCCGCGCCCGCGGCGCGAACCTGTCGACGCTGCTCGGCATCATCGGCGTCGCGCTGCCCAACACCCGCGATTATCGCCTGACGGCGCAGCTGGTGAAGGCGGGCGACGAATATCGCTTCACCCGCCTGCGCGGCACCTTCGGCGAGAGCGACGTCGCCGGTCGGCTGACGATCACCAACGCGGCGCGGCTGCACCTCGACGCGCAGATGGCGACGCGCACGCTCGACATCGTCGATGCGGCGCCCTTCATCGGCTACAATCCCGACATCGTGGCGGAAAAGGGCGCGGTCGCGGCGGCGGCGGCGACCGGGGCGGCGCCCGCGCGCGTGATGCCCGACGCCGCGCTGCCGGTGGAGACGATGCAGCGCTTCGACGCCGACCTGAAGTGGACGATCGCCACGGTCCGCTCGCGCAACCTGCCGATCTCCGACGTGGATCTCACGCTCGATCTCGATCGCGGTCGGCTGGCGCTGTCGCCGCTGACGATGGCCATGGCGCGCGGCAATGTCGCGTCCGATGTCGTGTTCGACACGCGGCAGCGGCCGAGCGCGGTCAGCTACGACATCCGCCTCGCGCCGACGCCGCTCGGCCGGCTGCTGGCGGGCTATGGCGTGGCGGAGGCGGGGACCAGCGGAACGGTGCGCGGGAGGATCCAGCTGGCGGGGCGCGGCGACACGATCCACGATTCGCTCGCCACCTCGCGCGGGCGCATCGCCTTCGTGCTGCCCGCGGGCACGTTCTGGACGCGCAACGTGCAACTGTCGGAACTGGACCTTGGCACCTTCGTGCAGAAGATGTTCCAGGGAAAGCTGAAGGAGCCGGTGCGCATCAACTGCGGCGTCATCGGCTTCACCGTGCGCGGCGGCGTGGCGGCGACCGACCCGATCCTCATCGACACGCGGCAGAACGTCATCACCGGCCGCGGCGGCTTCAGCTTCGCGACGGAGGCGGTGGACCTCGCCTTCCGCGCCGATTCGAAGAAGTTCAGCCTGTTCTCCGGCCAGTCGCCGGTCGGCATCGGCGGCTATTTCGCCGCTCCCTCGCTCGACGTCGTGTCGCCGCAACTGGTGGCGCGCGCGGGCGCCGGGCTGGGTCTGGCGGTGGTTGCGACGCCGATCGCCGGCCTGCTCGCGTTCATCGATCCCGGCGACGCGAAGGCGGCGCAGTGCGGCCCCGTGCTGGCCGGCAAGACCGCCGCGGCGCAGCGCGACGAGGACGGGAAGCCGCGCGAGGACATCGGCAACGGCACCGTCGACAAGGTGGATGCGAAGCCGAAACGGAAGAAGTTCCTGGGCATCTTCTGACCTCGCACGCCCACGACAATTGTTGGTGCCGAGCGCCGCTCTCCTCTTAATCTTTCATGGCTTCGTGTGAGATCATGTCATCCGCCACGCGCGCGGCGTGGGAGGAGCTCACACACAGTCACGAAGGAATCAGGGCGTGATGACGTGGCCTCCACCCGTTTCGTCCTGGGCGAAGTCGAAGGACGTGCCACCGACGATGTTCTTCTTGGCATGTGCTTCGACTTTGCTCAGCACGAACGGAAGAGCGCGCGCCCCTCACACCCGCATCGGCATCAGCACATACAGCGCGGGCGCCTTGTCGTTCTCGCGGATCAGCGTCGGCGCGGCTGCGTCGGCCAGGTGGATCTCGACCAGGTCTGTGTCGATCTGCCCCAGGATGTCCATCAGGTAGCGGCTGTTGAAGCCGATCTCGAACGGTGCGGCGACGTACTCGCCGGGCACTTCCTCCGCGGCGGTGCCGTTCTCGGGCGAGGTGACGGACAGCGTGATCCTGTCGCGGTCCAGCGCCATCTTCACCGCGCGCGTCTTCTCCGTCGCGATCGTCGACACGCGGTCGACGCCCTGCATGAAGCTCTTGGGGTCGATCTTCAGGATCTTGTCGTTGCCGGTCGGGATGACGCGGCTGTAATCGGGGAACGTGCCGTCGATCAGCTTCGACGTCAGCACCGCGGGGCCCAGGTCGAAGCGGATCTTGGTCGCCGACAGCGACACGCCGACCGACCCGTCCACCTCGTCCAGCAGCTTGCGCAGCTCGGCGATGCATTTGCGCGGCACGATCACGTCGGGCATCGCCTCGATCCCCTCGGGCTTCGCCACGGTCACGCGCGCCAGCCGGTGGCCGTCCGTCGCCGCCGCCTTCAGCACGTCGTCCTGAAGGTGCAGGAAGATGCCGTTCAGGTAGTAGCGCGTCTCCTCGGTGGAGATCGCGAAGCGCGTCTTGTCGATGATCTGCTTCAGCGTCTCCGCCGGCAGCTCGAACGTGGTCGGCAGCTCGCCCTCGGCGATGACCGGGAAGTCGTCGCGCGGCAGCGTGCCCAGCGAGAAGCGCGCGCGCCCGGCGACGATCGCCATGCGCCCGTCCGCCGCCGACAGCGACACCTGCGCGCCCTCGGGCAGCTTCCTCGCGATGTCGAACAGCGTGTGCGCGGACACGGTGGTGGCGCCCGGCTGGTCTACGGCCGCGGCGATGCTCTCGTTGATCTGCAGGTCGAGGTCGGTCGCCATCAGCCGCAGCTGGCCTTCCGCGCTCGCCTCGATCAGCACGTTGCTGAGGATCGGGATCGTGTTGCGCCGCTCCACCACCGACTGGACGTGGCTCAGCCCCTTCAGCAGCGTCGCGCGTTCGATCGTCGCCTTCATCTCGCGTCCCCCGGCCCTCCGGCAATTCCAGGGGCAACTCGGCTGGTTCCTAGCCAAAAGGAAAGGGCCGGAGCAAGCGCCCCGACCCTCCTTTCACGGCCCGTCGAAGAGAAAAGCGACGGGGCGCCGGTCAGAAGCGGATGCCCACGCCCGCCATCAGCTGGTGGCGGTCCAGGTCGATGTCGATCCCGTCCAGGTCGCCGTAGTGCGAGTAGCGATACTCGCCCTTCACGTACGCGCTCGGCGTGATGTTGTATTCCAGGCCCGCGCCGACGCGATAGCCGTCGAGGTCGCTCTTGTCCGTCACCGTGGTGGTCACGTTGCCGCTGGTGGTGCTGTAGCGGCTCTCGATCCGCGCGTTGGTGTAGCCGCCCTTGGCGTAGATCATCGCCAGCGGCGAGATCGCGTAGCCGACGCGGCCACCGACGTACAGGTCGCGGCCGGCATCCAGGCGCAGGCTGTCGCCGGCGACGAAATTCTCGCGGCTGCGCACGCGCACCGAGCTGTCGGTCGCCTCGCCCTCGGCACCGATCACCAGGCCGCCGACCTGGAAGTCGTAGCCGACCAGCGCGCCGTAGCTGACGCCATCGCGCCCGTCGGATTCACCGTCGCCGCCGTCCTGCAGGTTGTCGTAGCCGACCAGCGCCTCGACGCGCGCGCCGGTGAAGGGCGCGATCTCCTGCGCCGCGGCGGGAAGCGCGGACAGCGCGGTGGCCGCGGTCGCGGCGGCGATGAGGAACTTACGCATGGGATCACTCCGGTTTGTCGTTCGCGCACCACCCTCGGTGCCCGGGAGGGGTCAAATAGGTGGGCGACCCGGGAGTTGCATGAACCTCACCTAAACGGAAAAAAGCGTTGCGTTTGCGCAACAGGGAGCGGAGACCCCACCCCATGCAGCTCCCCGCTCCCACCGCTCGCCGCGGGCGCGACTTCGTCGCCCGCCACGGCGAGACCGTGTTCAACGCCGCCCGCCGCCTGCAGGGGGACGCGCCGCACACCCCGCTGACCCGCGCCGGCTTCGCCCAGGCGGAGGAGATGGGGCGGGCGCTGCGCGCGGAACTGGGCGCCCGCCCGGCGCTGACGCTCTACGCCTCCCCCACGGGGCGCGCGTTGCAGACGCTGGCGGTGATCGCCGAGCATCTCGAGCTCGACTGGCACGCCGCGCGCACCGACGAGCGGCTGGTGGAGATCGGCATGGGCAGCTGGGGCGGGCGCTATTATGCCGACGTGATCGCCGAGGTCGGCGAGGTGATCCTGCCCGGCGGCCTGCTGAAGTGCGCGCCCGACGGCGAGCGCTACGCGGGCATCGCCGCGCGCGTCGGCGGCTGGCTGGCGGACACCGCGGCGGACGACGGCGACCGGCTGGTCGTGATGCATGGCATCTCCAGCCGCGTGCTGCGCGGCGTCGCCACCGGCGCACCCGTCGACGCGTGCGGCGCGCCCGTGCTGCCCGGCCATCCGCAGGGCACGGTGACGATGCTGGAGCGCGGGGTGGAGCGCGTCGTCCATCTCGGCACCGGCCACGCGCCGGCGTAAGGCAGGGAGCGTGACCCTCGCTCTCGCGCTGGCCATCATCGTCCATCCCGTTCGGGCGGAGCCGGTCGAGGCCCTGGCATTCTCTCCTTCGCCCTACCTCACGCTCGGCGCGACCGGGGCAGGTGCCGCGGCGACGGCGGTCTCCTCCGCCCGCGTCGCGATCGGCGCGTGGGCGCGCTGGGGCGCCTTCGCCGATGCCGCGCCGCGGCGCTGCTACGCCGTCGCACAGCCGCTGCGCGCAGACGGCACGCCCGACCGCCGCGGCGGGTTCGCCAGCGTCGCGGCGGCGCGCGGCGGGGTGCGCACGCTCCACCTGCGGCTGTCGCGCCCGCGCAGCCCGGCCGCGCTGCTGACGCTGGACATCGACGATCGCCGCTTCGCGCTGGTCGGCGACACCGTGTCCGCACGCGCGCCCGACGCCGCCACCGACCGCGCGATCGTGGCGGCGATGCGCGGCGCGCGGATCATGACGATCTCCACGCTCGACCGCGCCGGCCGCACGATGACGGACAGCTACGCGCTCGCCGGCGCCGCCACCGCGATCGACGCGGCGGCGCTCGCCTGCGCGCGCGGATAGCGCCCGACTGGAAAACCGCGCCGTTTTCGCCTATGTGGCGCGCATGCTCACAGCCTCGGCCGCGCCCATGCCCATCCCCGGGCACATCGATCCCGTGCCCGTTCCCCGCGCCAGCGCGCCGCGCGCCGACGGGCGCGTCGACCTGGTCGGCCTGTCGCGCGACGCGCTGCGCGAGGCGCTGGCCGCCGCCGGCATGGAGCCGAAGCAGGCGAAGCTGCGCGGCAAGCAGATCTTCCACTGGATCTACAACCGCGGCGCGACCGAGTTCGCGCAGATGACCGACATCGCCAAGGCGCAGCACCCGTGGCTGGCCGAGCGGTTCGTCGTCGGCCGCCCCGGCGTGGTGGAGGCGCAGGTGTCGAACGACGGGACGCGCAAGTGGCTGCTGCGCTCGGGCGACGGCCACGATTACGAGATGGTCTTCATCCCGGACGCGGACCGCGGCACCCTGTGCGTGTCGAGCCAGGTCGGCTGCACCCTCAACTGCCGCTTCTGCCACACCGGCACGATGCGGCTGGTGCGCAACCTGACCGCGGGGGAGATCGTCGGACAGGTGATGCTGGCGCGCGACGCGCTTGGCGAATGGCCGAGCCAGCCCGAGGGCCGCATGCTGACGAACATCGTCATGATGGGGATGGGCGAGCCGCTCTACAATTTCGACGCGGTGCGCGACGCGTTGCGCGTCGTGATGGACGGCGACGGCCTGGCGCTGTCGAAGCGGCGGATCACGCTTTCCACCTCCGGCGTGGTGCCGATGATGGCGCGCGCCGGCGAGGAGATCGGCGTGAACCTCGCCGTCTCGCTCCACGCGGTGACGAAGGAGGTGCGCGACGAGATCGTGCCCCTGAACCGCAAATACGGCATCGACGAGCTCTTGCAGGCGTGCGCCGACTATCCCGGCGCCAACAACGCGCGCCGCATCACGTTCGAATACGTGATGTTGAAGGACAAGAACGACAGCGACGCCGACGCGCACGAGCTGGTCCGCCTGATTCGCCAGTATCGCCTGCCGGCCAAGGTGAACCTGATTCCGTTCAATCCCTGGCCCGGCGCGCCCTACGAATGCTCCACGCCGGAGCGGGTGCGCCGCTTCAGCGAGATCGTGTTCGAGGCGGGCATCTCCGCCCCGGTCCGCACCCCGCGCGGCCGCGACATCGACGCCGCCTGCGGCCAGCTGAAGACCGCGGCGGAGAAGAAGACCCGCGCGGAGCTGGACCGTCAGGCGGAGGAGAAGCTGGCGGCGCTGGGCTGAACCGCCGGACCTCCCGCGGAACCCGACCGCACTGCGGCGGGCCCGTCAGGCGATCGACCGTCCCAGCATCGCGGACCGTCCCAGGCCCAAGCGTTGCGTCATGCGCTCGATTTCCCCCTGGGACCGGTCGAGCGCCTGCGCCGTGGCCGCGGCCGCGTCTCCCGCGGCCAGACGGGCGCGCAGGTCGTCGATGTTGCTCTGCGTCCAGCGGCGATGGGCGGTCACGCTCATGCGGGGGGCCGCAGCCCGGCCGCCACGCACACCGCATCCTCCACCGCGGCGCGTCCGGCGTCGCTCGCGGTGCCGATCGCCAGCGGACGCCCGGCGAGCCCGGCATGATCGGCGTTGAGGAAGGCCAGCGCGCGGGCGTGGCCCAGATGACCGATGGCGAACCGCACGATCCGCCCCTCCCGCGCCGCCGCGTCATGCGGCAGCCGCGGCAGGTTGGAGACCACGCGGAAACGCGGCGCGCGCACGCCGGGGGCGGGCGGGGCGGCGGTGGCGGCGCCGTCCTTCGGCGCGGTACCGTCCGTCACTTGGCCAGCACCGGGCGCGGGTTCACGATGCCCATGCCGCGCTGCATGTCGACGATCAGCGCGGCATAGCCCGCCGCCAGCCCGCGATGCGCCACCCGTGCCTCGCTCGAGCGGGCGGAATCGGCTCGCATCACCGCCACCTGGTGACGATGGAAAAGGTCGTTGAGGGTCATGGCACGTCACTCCTGCCTGTAAGCGGGAGCACGATGGTCTCTCAGTCGGCCCCGCTTACGAGCGGATGAGGACGATGGAACTAAGATGGGGATGAAAGCCGCTCGGCGCAAGGCGGGGCGCGCGTTCCGCTCGACAAGCGCGCCGCGCGCCGCGAAGACGCCGCATGGCCAATCTCCTCCCGCTTGCGCTCGTCTTCCTCGCCGGCTTGGTCGGCGGGGCGATGAACGCGCTGGCGGGGGGCGGCACGTTCGCGACCTTGCCCTCCCTGCTCGCCGCGGGGCTGCCCGCCAACGTCGCCAATGCCACGTCGAACGTCGCGCTGCTGCCCGGCGCGGCGACCAGCGCCTGGGCCTTTCGCGACGAACTGGGGCCGGTCGCCGGCGTCGATGTGCGCGTGCTGGCCGGCATCACCTTCGCCGGCGGTCTGGTGGGCGCCACGCTGCTGGTCGTCACGCCCAGCGACACGTTCGACGTCATTATTCCCTGGCTCGTCCTGTACGCCTTCGTCGTCCTCGCCTTCGGCCGCCGCGCCTCGGCGTGGCTGTCGGCGCGAGTGACGATCGACGCGCGGACCCTGGTCGTCGTGCAGGCGCTGCTCGGCGTCTACGGCGGGTATTTCGGCGGCGGCGTCGGGCTGATGACGACGGCGACCTACGGCCTGCTCGCCGCCGTCACCCCGCGGCAGATGTTCGCACCGCGCACGCTGATGCTCGCCGTCGCCAATGCCGCCGCGGCGATCGTGTTCGTCGCCGCGGGGCTGGTGGCGTGGCGGCTCGCCGTGCCGATGCTGGCCGGGGGAATGCTGGGTGGCTGGGCCGGCGCGATCGTCGGCAAGCGGCTGCCCGCGGGCGCGGTGCGCGCCTGGACGCTGCTGGTGACGGGGGCGACGACGATCGTCTTCTTCCTTCGCGCCTACGGGTAGCGTTCAGCGCGGCCGGTGCATCCGGAACAGCGCCTCCTCGCGGATCGCGAAATAGTCCGCCGGCCCGCCCCCGCGCGTGATCGGCACCGCGCGCGCGGTGACGTACACGCCGTCGTCCAGCATCGCGCGGTCGATGTGCACCCCCACCGCCTCGCCCAGCACCAGCCAATAGGGCATGGCGCCGCCGTCGCGTGCGGACAGCTGCACGATCTGCGTGACCACGCACTCGAACTGCACCGGGCTGCCCGCCACCCGTGCCGGCGCGACGCGGCGGGAGGGGAGCGGCTCCAGCCCCGCCAGCGCGAACTCGTCCACGTCCGCCCCCGCCGCCGCGGAGGTGGCGTTCATCGCCTCCGCCTGCGCCAGCGTGGCCAGGTTCCACACGAACTCCCCCGTGGCGCGCACGTTGGCGAGCGAGTCCTTCTCGCCCGCGGAGCAGAAGCCGACGACCGGCGGGCGATAGGAGAACAGGTTGAAGAAGCTGTACGGTGCCAGATTGCGCACGCCCGCGGCCGACACCGTGCTGATCCACCCGATCGGACGAGGCGCGACGATCGCGTTCAGCGGGTCGTGGCGCAGGCCGTGGCCGGCTTCCGGTTCGTAGAAATGCCACTCGGTCATGCGCGCCGCTCCTGCTAGATGGGCGTCATGGCTGCAAATGTCGTCCACCGCCACGCCTTGCCGACGCGCCTCTGGCACTGGATCAACGCGGTCGCCATCGTGGTGCTGATCGGGTCGGGCCTGGGCATCTCGAACGCGCATCCGCGGCTCTACTGGGGACGCTACGGCGCCACTTTCGACCATGCCTGGTGGCAGCTGCCGCGCTTTCCCGCGTGGCTGACGATTCCGGCGGGCTACAATCTGGCGATCTCCCGGCGCTGGCACCTGTTCTTCGCCCTGGTGCTGGCCTTCGGCCTGCTGGCGTACATGATCGCCAGCCTCCTCAACCGCCACTTCCAGCGCGACCTCAGGCTCAGGCGACGCGACCTGACGCGCGCGCACCTCGCCGCGGACTGGCGCGCGCACCTGGCGCTGCGCTTCCACGATCCGGAGGATCCGCGCGCCTACAACGCCTTTCAGAAGATCAGCTACGTGCTGGTGGTCTTCCTCGCGCTGCCGCTCGTCATCCTCACCGGGCTGGCGCTCTCGCCGGCGATGGCGGCGGCGTGGCCGTGGCTGCTCGACCTGTTCGGCGGGCGACAGTCGGCGCGCTCGCTCCACTTCCTCGCGATGATCGCGATCGCCGCGTTCACGATCGTCCACCTCGCACTCGTCATCCTGGCGGGCGCGTGGAACGAGGTGCGCTCGATGCTGACCGGGCGCTGGCGGGTGCCGGAATGATCGCCCGCCCCCTTCTTCCCGATCGGCGCACGCTGATCGCCGGGGGCGCCGGGCTGGCGCTGGCGGGATGCGACCGCGTGATCCAATATCCCGCTGCGCGCGACATCCTGTTCAAGGGCGAGGACATGCACCGCGCGCTGCAACGTGCGCTGACCGACCGGGACGCGCTGGTGCCGGAGTTCGCGCCGGCGCAGATGTCGCCGATCTTCCGCACCAACGGCACGCGCGATCCCGGCACGCCGGACTATGCCGCGCTGCGTGCCGGCCGCTTCGCCGACTGGCGCCTCGCCGTCGACGGGCTGGTCGCGCGCCCGCTCTCGCTCTCGCTCGCCGATCTCGGCCGCTTCGCGCAGCGCGCGCAGATCACGCGGCACGATTGCGTGGAGGGGTGGAGCGCGATCGGCAAGTGGCAGGGGCCGCGCCTCGGCGACGTGCTGAAGGCGGCGGGGCTGCGCGACGCGGCGCGCTACGTCGTGTTCCGCTGCGCCGATCTCTACGGCGGCGCGCCCTATTACGAATCGATCGACCTCATCGACGCCTTCCATCCGCAGACGATCCTCGCCTGGGCGATGAACGACCGCTTCCTCGACGTCGGCCACGGCGCCCCCTGCCGGCTGCGGGTGGAGCGGCACCTGGGCTACAAGCACGCCAAATACCTGATGCGCATCACCGCGGTGCCCACCCTCGCCGGGATCGGCAAGGGGCGCGGCGGCTATTGGGAGGACAATGTCGATTACGACTGGTACGCCGGCATCTGAGACGCAGCGTTTCCCACCCAGGTCAGTGACAGCGCGGGGCCCGGCTTGTTAGCAGCCGCACCATGGCATTGATCGACGTCTTCCTCCGTCGCGCGATCCATCGCGGCGATCTCACCCTCACCAAGCCGGACGGCAGCACCAGTCGCTTCGGCGCGCCGGACGCGCAACTCGCCCCGGTGGCCTTCACCATCCACGACGCCGGCGTCTATCGCGCGATCGCCGCCGATCCCTCGCTGGGCGTGGCGGAGGCGTTCATGGACGGTCGGCTGACGGTGGAGCGGGGCGACATCCTCGACCTCCTGCTCCTCGCCACCGCCAACAGCCGGTTCGAGGGCGGCGCGAACCACCTGGCCGCCAGCGGGCTGCGCCGCCTCGCCGGCTCGCTGCGCCAGCGCTGGCTGCGCGCCAACGCGCGCCGCGCCTCCCGCCGCAACGTCGCGCACCATTACGACCTGTCGGCGCGGCTCTACGACCTGTTCCTCGACGCCGACCGGCAATATTCCTGCGCCTATTACACCGACCCGGCGAACACGCTGGAACGCGCGCAGGCGGACAAGAAGGCGCATATCGCGGCGAAGCTGGCGCTGCGCCCGGGAATGCGCGTGCTCGACATCGGCTGCGGCTGGGGCGGGTTGGCGCTGTACCTGCACGAGAAGACGGGGGCGGAGGTGCTGGGCATCACGCTGAGCGAGGAGCAGCTGAAGATCGCGCGCGAGCGGGCGGCGGCGGCGGGCGTATCGGACAAGGTGCGCTTCAAGCTGATCGACTATCGCCACGTGGAGGGGCCGTTCGACCGCATCGTCTCCGTCGGCATGTTCGAGCACGTCGGACAGCGCAATTTCCGCACCTATCTCGAGAAATGCCACTCGCTGCTGGCGGCGGACGGCGTCATGCTGCTGCACACCATCGGCCGCGCGGAAGGGCCGGGCTTCACCGACGCCTTCACCGACCGCTACATCTTTCCCGGCGGCTACATCCCGGCGCTGTCGGAGATCGCGACCGCCAGCGACGGCCTGCGCTGGTTCGTGTCCGACGTGGAGACGCTGCGGCTGCACTACGCCTTCACGCTGCGCGCCTGGTACGCGCGCACGGTGGCGAACCGCGACGCGATCGTGGCGCTCTACGACGAGCGTTTCTTCCGCATGTGGACCTTCTACCTCGCCGGCGCGATCGTCTCGTTCACCAACGGCACGCTGGTGAACTACCAGGTGCAGTTCACCCGCGACCGCACCGCTTTGCCGCTGACGCGCGACTATATGATCGAGGAGGAGCGGCGACTGCGCGACGCGTGAGCTGCTCCCCGCGAAGGCGGGAGCACGCCGATGGTCGGGTGCCGGCGATCTACCGCGCGTTGGCGGGCGCCTCTTCTTCCACGCCGCGTGCCGAGCGGGAGGTCATGCCCGTCGCCGACGCATCGTCCAGCATCTGCGCGTCGGGTGCCGGGGTCTCCTCCGGCGGCAGCGCCTCGGCCAGGTTCTGCTCGGGCGTGGGCGTCGGCTCGGGCAGCGGCTCGGCCATGTTCGCCTCCTCGGGCAGCTCCTGCACGATGGTCGTGTTGGTGGGCTCGGGCTCCGGCTCGGAGCGCGAGCAGCCCGCCAGCGCGAGCGCGGCGGTGGCGAGGGTGAGGAGGATCGGTGTCTTCATCATCTTGTCCTATCGAGAGGCCAGCGCCTGCGCGGCTGAGCGCCGCTCCACCGTAGCCGCGAGTCGCGCGTCCCAGCCATAGGGATCCTCGCGGAACGCGACCGGCCCTTCCGTCCCGGCGAAGGCGGTCCAGTACAGCAGGTACACGCTGACCGGCTGTGCCATCGTCGCGCGCACCGTCTTCCCCGCGGCGACGGTCGAGTCGATCTGCGCGGGCTGCCACTCGGGCGTCGTCTTCATCAGCAGCTTGGCGAGGTCGGCCGGCTTCTCCAGCCGCACGCAGCCGTGGCTGGCGAGGCGATCGAAGCGCGAGAAGGTCGACTGCGACGGCGTGTCGTGCAGGTAGACGGCGAAATCGTTCGGAAAATCGAACTTGTAGCGGCCGAGCGCGCTCTTCTCCGACGATTGCTGCAATCGCGTGCCGCCGTTGCCGGTATCGATCACGCGAAAACCGTTGCGCTTCAGATAGCCGGGGCTGGCCTTCTCCTTGGGCCACAGCTCCTTCGTCGCGATCGACGTCGGCACGTTCCACGGCGGGTTCAGCACGATCGAGTTGATGCGCGAGATCAGCATCGGCGTCTCGTTGCCCGGCCGCCCCGTCACCGCCTTCATCGACATGACGGGCGCGTCGCCGTCGAACACGGTCAGCACCGCCGCGGCCACGTTCACCTGCACGCGCCGCGGGTCCAGTTCGGCGGGCAGCCAGCGCCACCGCTCCATGTTCGCCATCATCTGGCGGATGCGGCGCTCCACCGGCACGTTCAGCGCCGCCATCGTCTGCGCGCCCACCGTGCCGACGGGGTTGAGGCCGTAGCGCCGCTGCGCCCGCCGTACCGCGTCCAGCAGCGCCGCGTCGAAGCGGTCGCCGGTGCCGGGAAGCGCGGCATCCTCGATCGCCAGCCGCTCGCGCAGCCGCGCCACCGCGGGGCCGCGGTCGCCGTACTTGGGCGCCTCGGTCAGCTGCGGCCAGCCGCCTGCCGCCGCGATGGTGCGATAGCGCGCGAGGCCCGCCGCCAGCGTATCGTAGCCGGTATAGGGCGGCGGCAGCGTGCGGATCCACGCCGCCAGCCGGTCGCGCCGCACCGCGTCGGTCAGGCCGGGCAGCGGGTCCCACGCCTGCGGCTGGATGCCCCAGTCCTTCTGGAAGTCCGACGGCATCAGCCGCCCGGTGCGCACCGCGCGCGCGTGGTCCAGCGCGGCGCGGACCAGCCCGTCGTTGTCGCTCGCCGGCAGCTCGCGCCGCGTCATGCGCAGGCCCTGCGTCACCTCGTCCTCGGCGATCAGCGCGGCCAGCTGCCGCGCCTGCGCGTCGGAAAGGCTCGGCAGCGGCGCGCTGACCACCGGCGCCACCGGCGCGGGCACCTGCGTCTGAGCGACGGGGGGCGGGGCGACGGGGGGCGGCGCCACCTGCGCAGCGGCGGTGCCCGCGATCGTCAGTCCCGACAGTACCGGCACCAGCCGGCGCATCGCTCTCGTCCCGTTACCCACGCCGTGTCGCATCCCGTCGCTCGTCATGAACGCCCCATGGCCGCCAGCGGCCTTCCCGTGCCTGAACGAGCCTAGCGGAATGCAGGTCCGCGCGCGACATTTTCGAAAAAGGATCGAATGCCCTCGCTACCCCGGCCTTGAGCCCGCGTCTCGCTACTCCGCGTCTCTGCGCGAACCATCCTTCCTTCCGCCGGCGTGAGAGATCGTTCCGGCCTACGTGCGTCAGCGATCCCGCCGGCCCAGCAGCCGCAGCCGCAGCGCGTTCAGCTTGATGAAGCCCGCCGCGTCGCGCTGGTCGTACGCCCCCTGGTCGTCCTCGAACGTCACCACCTTCTCGCTGTACAGCGAGTGCGGCGACTTGCGGCCGGTGACGATCACGTTGCCCTTGTACAGCTTCAGCCGCACCGTGCCGGTCACCTTCGCCTGGCTGTGGTCGACCGCGGCCTGCAGCATCTCGCGCTCGGGCGAGAACCAGAAGCCGTTGTAGACCAGCTCGGCATAGCGCGGCGCCAGCTCGTCCTTCAGATGCGCGGCCCCGCGATCGAGCGTGATCTGCTCGATGCCGCGATGCGCGAGCGCGTAGATCGTGCCGCCCGGCGTCTCGTACATGCCGCGGCTCTTCATGCCGACGAAACGGTTCTCGACGAGGTCCAGCCGGCCGATCCCGTGCCGCCGGCCCAGCTCGTTCAGCTTCGCCAGCAGCGTCGCGGGCGAGCACGCCTCGCCGTTCAGCGCCACGCCGTCGCCGCGCTCGAAATCGATCGTGATCGTCTCGGCCTGGTCGGGCGCGTCCTCCGGATTGACGGTGCGCGAGTAGACGTAGTCGGGCACCTCCTCCCACGGATCCTCCAGCACGCGGCCCTCGGACGAGGTGTGCAGGAGGTTCGCGTCGGTGGAGAACGGCGCCTCGCCGCGCTTGTCCTTCGAGATCGGGATCTGGTGCGCTTCCGCGAACTCGATCAGCTTCGTGCGGCTGTTGAGGTCCCACTCGCGCCACGGCGCGATCACCTTGATGTCGGGCGCCAGCGCGTAATAGCCGAGCTCGAAGCGGACCTGGTCGTTGCCCTTGCCGGTCGCGCCGTGGCTGACCGCGTCGGCGCCGACCTGCTTCGCGATCTCGATCTGGCGCTTGGCGATCAGCGGCCGGGCGATGCTGGTGCCCAGCAGGTACAGCCCCTCGTACAGCGCGTTGGCGCGCATCATCGGGAACACGTAGTCCGCGACGAATTCCTCGCGCAGGTCGTCGATGAAGATGTGTTCGGGCTTCACGCCCGCCATCTCCGCCTTGCGCCTTGCCGGTTCCAGCTCCTCGCCCTGGCCGAGGTCCGCGGTGAAGGTCACCACCTCGCAGCCGTAGGTCTGCTGCAGCCACTTGAGGATGACGGAGGTGTCGAGCCCGCCCGAATAGGCGAGGACGACCCGGTCGATGCCGGCGGCGCCGGCGGGCCGCGTGATGGAGCTGTCGGTCATGCGCGCGCCTCTACGGTTCGCGTGCCCCCTTCGCAAGCAGCGCGGGCAGGTGCCGGCCCAGCGCCGCCGCGCGCCAGACGTAGCTCGCCAGCAGCGCGGTCCATGCGCCTTGTGCACCCCAGGGTCGCAGCGCGAGGTCGGTGGCGATGTAGAGCGCGGTGGCCACGATCGCGGCGTTGCGCAGGATCCTTCCTGCCGTGGCGCCGATGAAGATCCCGTCCAGCATCCACGCGGGCACGCCGACGATGGCGACCAGCGCGGCCAACGGCAGCAACTCGCGCGCCAGCGACGCGACCGGCACGCTGGTGGTCAGCAAGGCGATCGCGGCGTCGCCGAAGGCCAACGTCGCGCCGGCGAACAGCGCGCCCGCCGCCAGCGCGAACTCGCCGGTCAGCCGGATCGCGCGGGTCAGTGCGGGGCGGGATCCCGCGCCGATCGCCTCGCCGACACGCGATTCGGCGGTGAAGGCGAATCCGTCGAGGACGAAGGCGGCGACCGCAACGAATTGCAGCAGCACCTGCTGCGCGGCCAGCTGCGTCGCCCCGCCGCGCGCGCCGGCGTTGGCGAACCAGGCGAAGGTGGCGAGCAGCGCCAGCGTGCGCAGCATGATGTCGCCGTTCAGCGTCAGCAGCCGGCGCAGCGCGGCGCGATCCCGCACCGCCGGATCGCGCGCGGCGCGCAGGGCCGGCGCGACGATCGCCAGCGCGACGGCGAGCGACAGCCAGTCGGCGCAGGCCGTGGCCAGCCCGACGCCGCGCACGCCCCAGCCGAGCGCGTGGACGAAGAGGACGCACAGCGCGACGTTGGCCAGGTTCAGCACCAGCTGGATCGCCAGCGCCGCGCGCGTCCGCGCCAGGCCGAACAGCCAGCCGACCATCGCGTAGACGCCCAGCGCGGCGGGCGCGCCGAGCAGCCGCGCCTCGACGTAGCGCCGCGCCGCCGCGTGCAGCGCCTCGCCCCCCGCCATCAGCGCCAGCGCGGCGGGGACCACCAGCACCTGCACCGCCATCACGCCCGCGCCCAGCGCGATGCCCATCAGCAGCCCGCGCACCAGCAGCACGTCGGTCTCTCGCGCATCGCGCCTGCCGTGCGCCTGTGCCGTCAGCCCGGTCATCCCCATCCGCAGGAAGCCGAAGGTCCACAGCGCGAAATTGACGATCGTCCCGCCCAGCGCCACCGCCGCCAGCGCGGTCGCGTCGCCGGTCCGCCCGATCACCGCGGTATCGACCAGTCCGACCAGCGGGACGCTCGCCTGCCCGACCACGATCGGCCAGGCTTGCGCCAGCACGGCGCGCCGGCCGAGCGGGGTGGGGGTGGGCGGGGCGTCGGCCATGCCGCCGCACCTATCGCCGTTCACGCCGCGTACAAGCGCGCGCGGGCAGGCGCGCGGACATGATCCGCTTCCTGTCCGTCGCCGCGCTCCTCCTCGCCGCCCCCGCCGCCGCGCAGGAGACGCGCGCCTCCGCCAATGCGAAGCTCGATGCCGAGTTCAAGCAGTCCGACGCGAACCGCGACGGCTTCCTCTCGCGCGCCGAGATCGAGGCGCGCCTGCGGCGGATGAAGGTGGCGGGCGGGCGCACGCTCGATCCCGCGCAGGCCAGGCGCATCTCCGCACTGTTCCTCGCCCGCGGCGACACGAACAAGGACGGCCGCGTCAGCCGCACGGAGAGCCGCGCGCTGATGGGCGCGGTCTTCGCGCGCTACGATTCGAACGGCGACGGCCGGGTCGAAGGCGCGGAGGCGCAACAGGCCCGCGCGGCGGCGAGGGCGAAGGCGGGGGCGAAGGCGACGCGCTAGGTCGGCGTCGGTCTGAGACTTCCTTCTCGGCGAACGCCGGGGTTCAGTTGGGGAACGCCGTTGATGAGCGTGGCACGTCGTCAAGACGGCCTTGCCTCCTGGATTTCGGCGTTCGCCGGTAAGAGAAATCGGGTCAGGTCGCGCGGAACACCGTCACCCCCGCCCCAGCATCAGCGCCGCCGTCGCCTTCGCGCTGCCCACCACGCCGGGGATGCCCGCGCCGGGGTGCGTGCCCGCGCCGACGAAGAACAGGTTGCCGATCGCGTCGTCGCGGTTGTGGACGCGGAAATAGGCGCTCTGCGTCAGCACCGGCTCCAGGCTGAAGGCGCTGCCCAGATGCGCGTTCAGGTCGCTCGCGAAATCGGGCGGGGCGTAGCTGAACTTGGTGACGATGCGGTCGTGGATGTCGGGGATCAGGCGCCGCCCGATCTCGTCCAGGATCCGCTTCTCCATGATCGGCGCCACCGTGTCCCAGTCGCCGGGGAACTTGCCCATGTGCGGCACCGGGGCCAGCGCGTAGAAGGTGGAGCATCCCTCCGGCGCCATGGATGGATCGGTAACGGTGGGGTGGTGCAGGTACAGCGAGAAATCCTCGCTGAGTACGCCATGGTCGTAGATGTCGTCCAGCAGGCCCTTATAGCGCGGGCCGAACAGGATCATGTGGTGCGGGATGCCCGGCCACGTCCCCTTGATGCCGAAATGGACGAGGAACAGCGACGGCGAGTAGCGCTTGCGCTCCAGCTTCGCCGCGGTCCGCCTGGCCGCGCCCGATCCCTTCATCAGGTCGCGATAGACGTGCATGATGTCCGCGTTCGCCGCCACCATGTCGACATCGGCGCGCCACCCGCTCTCCGTCTCCACCGCGGTCACGCGGTCGCCCAGCGTCTCGATCCGCGTGACGGCGTCGCCCAGCCGCACCTGCCCGCCGATCCGCTCGAACAGCGCGACCATGCCGGCGATCAGCCGGTTGGTGCCGCCCTTGGCGAACCAGACGCCGCCGTCGCGCTCCAGCTTGTGGATCAGCGCGTAGATCGCGCTGGTCGTCATCGGGTTGCCGCCCACCAGCAGGGTGTGGAACGACAGCGCCTCGCGCAGCTTCTCGCTCTTCACGAAGCTGGAAACGATCGAATAGACCGACCGCCACGCTTGGTATTTCGCCAGCGCCGGCGCCGCCTTCACCATCGACGCGAAGTCGAGGAAGGCGACATGGCCCAGCTTCTCGTATCCCTCGCGGAACACGCCCGCGGAATAATCGAGGAAGCGGCCGTATCCCGCCACGTCGGCGGGGTTCAGCTTCGCGATCTCCTCGCGCAGCACCACGTCGTCGTTGGTATAGTCGAACGTCGTGCCGTCGGGCCAGTGCAGGCGGTAGAAGGGCTGCACCGGCTCCAGCGCGACGTCGTCCGCCATCCGCTGCCCGGCGACCGTCCACAATTCCTCCAGGCAGGCAGGATCGGTGATGACGGTCGGCCCCGCATCGAAGGTGAAGCCGTCGCGCTCCCAGTAATAGGCACGCCCGCCCGGCCGGTCGCGCGCTTCCAGCACGGTCGTCGCCACGCCCGCGGCCTGGAGCCGGATCGCCAGCGCCAGCCCGCCGAACCCGGCGCCGATCACGACGGCGCGATGGCCGGGGGGCGTCACTTCACCCCCCGCAGCGCACGGATCGCGCGCCCGATCGGCACCGGCGGCCGGCCCGCCAGGATGCGCAGCTTGTCCGCCGGCGTCGATCGCGCGGCGTAGAAGCGCGCGACCAGCCCGCTGCGCAGGCGATAGAATCGTTCCAGCACGCGATAGCGCTGGTCGGGAACGGCGGCCTTGAACAGCATCGCGTCGAGCATCCGGTAGAAGCGGCGGTCCGCCCAGGCGGTCCGCGCGTGATCGTGGGTCAGGTCGTGCAACGCCGCACCCGACAGGTCGGGCGCATCGGCGATGCGGACGGCGAGGCGGACGGCGTCGGGCAGCGAGTAGCCGGTGGTCGGGTGGAACAGCCCGGCACGCGCCCCCGCCTTTGCCACCTTCGCCCCGCCGGAGCGCCAATACGCGTCGAAATCGCCGCCGTAGACGACGGGCAGCGCGCCGCGCTCCTCGCGCAGGTCGTTCGCGCCGGTCACGACGCGCCATCCCCGCGCCTCGGCGTAGACGTCGATCCGCCGCGACAGCGCGCCGGCGTTCAGCGCCGGCCCGTCGCTGTAATAGGTATCCTCGACGAAGACGCGCGTGGGCGACAGCGGCAGGCAGTAGACGAAGCGATAGCCGTCGTGCTGCGCCACCGTCGCGTCCATCACGATCGGCCGTTCCAGCCCGTGGCCGCCCTCCACCTCCAGCTCGCGCCCCACGAACTTCTGCCAGCCGGCCTGGAGCGTGGACACGTCGCCCGCTCCGCGCGCATCGATCACGCCCGCCGCCTCGATTCGCTCGCCGTCGGCCATGGTCACCGAGGTCGGGCCGCACGCGGCCACGCGCCGCCCGGTCACGATCCGCTCCGGCGGCAGCGCGGCACGCACCACCGCGTCCAGCCGCTCCGACGTCAGCGAGTAATAGGGCTGGCGGATCGTGCGCCGGTGCGCGGGAAAGGCGATGTCGTAGGCCGGCCAGGCATATTGCACCAGCGTGTCGAGCAGCCAGCGATGCTCCTTCGCCACGTCGGCGTCGAAGAAGGACCACAGATGGTTGCCGCCCAGCGTCTCCCCCGCGTCGACGATCAGCAGCCGCACCTCGGGCCGCCGCGCCTGCATCGCCAGCGCGATCAACGACCCCGCCAGGCCGCCGCCGACGATCGCCAGGTCGCAGTGGTGGGTGGCGGACATGCCCCCCGGCTAGACGATCGGACGGCCACGCGGAAGGACGATCTGCCGCGCGCGCGGGACAAGGGGCGGGTGCGGTCGGCGCAACGACGGCCCGCGCGTCGGCACCCCGCCACCCCGAGGGCGTCCCGGCATCCACCGCGTTGCCCCCTCCGTTCGGCCTGAGCGCAGTCGAAGGCTAGGGGAAACGGCGGCGATGCCCCGACGTCGTCGCATGACGCCGACCCCCGTCCCCGCCCGGTCGCGCCTTGGCGATCCTCTCCTTCCGCATCGACCGAGAAGGCTCACGCAAAGGCGCGAAGCCACCAAGAAAGAAGAAGCTGCTTTGCGCGGAGGCGCAGAGAAGCTCCTCCGCCCGGCAGCCACATTCGAAGTCGCCGATGGCGGCCCGGATCGGCGCCACAAGCGACACGCCTCTGCGTCTCCGCGCCTCCGCGCGAACCGAGCTGTCTTCGCGCCTTCGCGCCTTCGCGTGAACCAGCCTTCTTCTTTCCCTCGCGCCGGCCATTCCCCGGCGCGCGCGCCCATGCCGTCGCGGACGGGATGGGCGCGCGCGCCGCGATCCGCTACAGCCCGCGCCATGTCGGTCGCGCTCGCCATCCTCGTCTCCGCCGTCGCAATGACGGTCATCGTCGGCGTCCGCTATCTCGTCACCAGCGGCGGGTTCGCGCTGGCGACGCGGGCGCGGCACCCCGGCCTCTATACCGGGCTCGATCCGCAGATCCGGCGCGAGATCGCCTGGAGTCTCGCCTCCGCCGCCATCTACGGCGTCCCCGCGGGCGTGGTCGCCTGGGGCTGGCGCACGCACGGCTGGACGCGCATCTACGACGACGTGCACGCCTTCCCGCTGTGGTACCTACCCGTCTCCGTGCTGCTGTTCCTGCTGGCGCACGATACCTGGTTCTACTGGACGCACCGCTGGATGCACCGGCCGGGGCCGTTCCGCATCGCCCACGCGGTCCACCATGCCAGCCGCCCGCCGACCGCCTGGGCGGCGATGGCCTTCCACCCGATCGAGGCGCTGACCGGCGCTGTTGCCATTCCGCTACTGGTCTTCGTGATTCCGATCCACGTCGGCGCGCTCGGTCTGGTGCTGGCGATCATGACGGTTATGGGGGTGACGAACCACATGGGGTGGGAGGTTTTTCCCCGGTTCATGTGGCGGGGGATAGTGGGGCGCTGGCTCATCACCGCCAGCCACCACCAGCGTCATCACGAGCGGTACGGGTGCAATTATGGCCTCTATTTCCGGTTCTGGGACCGCCTGTGCGGCACGGACGACGGGATCGGCGATTTCGCCCGCGCGCACGCGAACGCGCGTCGCCGCGGTGGCATTGCTGGCGCCGATGCTGGGCGCGACGCTGATCGGCGCGGCGCCGGTCGCTGACCTCGACGTCGATCTCGCGCAGCTGCGGTCCGCCAAGGGGCAGGTGCGGCTGTGCCTCACCGCCGATCCGGACAACTTCCCGCGCTGCACCGACGATCGCAACGCGCTGACGCGGTCGCTGCCCGCCACGGTCACGCAGGTCCGCTTCGCCTCGCTGTCGCCGGGCGCCTATGCGGTGGCGGTGATCCACGACGAGAACGGCAACCGGAAGCTGGACACG
Organism: Sphingomonas corticis; assembly: GCF_012035195.1. Classification (GTDB taxonomy): domain Bacteria; phylum Pseudomonadota; class Alphaproteobacteria; order Sphingomonadales; family Sphingomonadaceae; genus Sphingomonas; species Sphingomonas corticis. Next base: position 48,861 of record NZ_JAAVJH010000002.1, on the reverse strand, counting down.
CTGGCCGGCATCCCGCGCGAAGGCTTCGGCTTCTCGCGCAATCCGCCGATCCGCTTCGGTGCGCCGCGCTTCGCCGCCGCCCGATTCACGGTGGATGGTGGTGCACAGGTGCAACAGGTGCGGATGCGTTACATCTTCTGATGCGGTGCAGCGGAGCTTAATCCGGATCTAGCGGTTGCGCCCCTCGACAAAAGGGGAACCCACATGCAGCTGATCCGACCCATCGCCGCCTCGCTCGTCCTGGCCGCCGCGCCGCTGGCGTCGGCCGCGGCGCAGACCAATCCCGTTCCGGCGGAGCCGAACGCCTCGCCCGACACCGTCGGCGACACGGTAACGGTGGGCGTCGCCGCCGCCTGGCTGCCGGATTACGAAGGGTCGAACGACTATCGCGCCGTGCCCGCGCCCGCCGCGATCGGCTCGTTCCGCAACTTCGCCTTCCAGGTGATCGGCAACCGCGCCTCGATCGACCTCATTCCCAACCAGCCCGGGCCGACGTGGGACGTGCAGCTCGGCCCGGTCGGCCTCGTCAACTTCGGTCGCACCAACCGCCGCACGATCGACGATCCCCGCGTGCGCGCGCTGCCCGAACGGGACACCTCGATCGAACTCGGCGGCTATGCCGGCATCGGCAAGACGGGCGTCATCACCAGCCCCTACGACAAATTGTCGGCCTCGATCAGCTATCGCCACGACGTGTCGGGCGTGCACGACAGCGGCGTGCTGACCCCGTCGGTCAACTATTTCACTCCGCTCAGCCTGAAAGCGGCGGTGGGCCTGTTCGCGTCGGCGGAGCGGGTGGGGCGGGGGTTCGGCCGCGCCTATTTCGACGTCGACGCCGCCGATTCGGTCGCCAGCGGTCTTCCCGTCTTCCGTACCCGCGGTGGGTGGAAGAACTGGACCGTGGGGCTTGCCGGCACCTATTCGCTGACGGGCAACCTGCTACAGGGCTGGAAGGTCGTCGCCGGCGGCACGTACAAGAAGATGCTGAACGATTACGCGGACAGCCCGCTGGTCGGTGTGGCGGGATCGCGCAGCCAGTGGCTGGGCGCGGTGGGCGTCGCCTATACCTTCTGACCGGCGTTTTTTTCCATTTGCGCCGGGCCGTTCGCAGCCTAATCCACGGCAACTCGTATTGACCGTAACCGGCGAACCGGCCGCATCCTCGCGGCGCCTGGGCGAACCGGATCAGGAAGGGGTTGCACATGGCGGACAGCCAGGAGCTCATCGACGCGCTCGACAACCGGGTGCGGCGCCGCGAATCGCGCCGGTCGTTCTTCACCGACGCGATCGGCGCGGCGGCGGGTTCCGCCGCGCTGGCCATGGGCGGGCGCGCCGCGGCGCAATCGACGCCCACGCCCACGCCCTCGCCCAGCCCGTCGCCCACCTCCACCGCCGCGCCGATCACCGACGCGGACGTGCTGAACTTCGCGCTGAACCTCGAGTATCTCGAGGCGAACTTCTATGCCTTCGCCGCCACCGGCTCGCCGCTCGCGGCGGCGGACATCGCGGCCGGCGGCGCGACCGGCACCGGCACCGCCGTCGCCGCGACCGGCGGGCGCCGCGTCACCTTCACCGATCCCGCGGTGGCGCAATATGCGCGCGAGATCGCGGCGGACGAGCTGGCGCACGTCCGCTTCCTGCGCACCAACCTGGGCACCGCGGCGGTGGCGCAGCCCGCGATCGACCTGTCGACCGGGCCGACCAGCGCGTTCGGCCGCGCCGCCGTGGCGGCGGGCCTGCCGGCGACGTTCGATCCCTATTCCAGCGACGAGAACTTCCTGCTCGGCGCCTACATCTTCGAGGATGTCGGCGTGTCCGCGTACAAGGGCTCGGCCACGCTGCTGAGCAGCAAGACCTTTCTCGAGGCGGCGGCGGGCATCCTCGCAGTGGAGGCGTATCACGCCGCCATCATCCGCACCTCGCTCTACCGCAAGGGGCTGGCCACGCCCGCGCTGATCGACGCGACGGAGGGGATCGCCGCCGCGCGCAACGCGCTCGACGGGCGTCCGACCGAGGACCTGATCCGCGGCATCGCGCCCAACGACGACCAGGGCATCCGCCCGATCGCGACGCCGGACGGCACCGCGTCGAACATCGTGCCGGTGAACGTGAACGGCATCGCCTTCAGTCGCACCGCCCCCCAGGTGCTGAACATCGTCTACCTGAACGCGGCGGCGGTCACCGCCGGCGGCTTCTTCCCCGCCGGCGTCAACGGCACGATCAAGACGAGCGCGGCATCGACCTGAGGCGCTCTGCCGCCTCGCCACGCCCCTCGTCTTCCTCCCCGCGATAGGGACACAGATCATGATCAAGGATTCCGTCTTCGCCGCCCTCGACGCCGCCAACGCGCGGCGGGCAGAGCGCCGGCGCTTCCTGAAGCTGGCCGGTGCCGGCACCGCCGCGGTCGGCGGCCTCGCGCTTCTCTCCGCCTGCGGCGACGACGACGACGACGATCCCTCGCCGACGCCGACGCCCACGCCGACCCCCACCTCCACCGGCGTCTCGACCGACGTGGGCGTGCTCCAGCTCGCGCTGAACCTCGAGTATCTGGAGGCGCAATTCTACTCGATCGCCGCCTTCGGCCGCCGCCTGCCCGACAGCAGCACCACCGGGACGGTCGGCCAGCCGGGCGCGGTCACCGGCGGGCGCAAGGTGGAGTTCGCCGATCCGCTCATCGCCTCCTACGCGCGTGAGATCGCGGGCGACGAGATCGCGCACGTCAACGTCATCCGCGCCGCGATCACCACGGTCAGCTCCTCGCTGGTCATCGCGCAGCCCGCGATCAACATCGACGGCGGCGCGACCGGCGCCTTCACCGCCGCGGCGCGCGCGGCGGGGCTGGTGGGCGCGACCGACACGTTCGATCCCTATGCCGGCGACCTCAACTTCCTGCTGGCGGCGTTCCTGTTCGAGGACGTGGGCGTCAACGCCTACAAGGGCGCCTCGCCCCTCATCAGCAGCGCGGTCTATCTCGAGGCGGCGGCGGGCATCCTGGCGGCGGAGGCGTACCACGCCGGGCTGATCCGCACCGAGCTCTACAATCTCGGCGCGGCGGGCCGCAACGCGGCCAACGCCATCTCCAACGCGCGCGATTCGCTGGACGGGACCACCGGCACCAACGCGGACCTGGACCAGGGCATCACCGACGCGGCCGGCAACGCGAACCTCGTTCCCGCGGACGCGAACGCGATCGCCTTCACCCGGTCCAGCGCGCAGGTCCACAACATCGTCTACCTGCGCAATACCGCGGGGGTGGGCGGCGGCTTCTTCCCCGCGGGCACGAACAATTCGATCGAGGCGCTGCGGACCAGCGGCGCCTTCGCCTGAACCGGGCGAAACGACGGGCAAGGGCCGCCGGCATCCGCCGCGCGGCCCTTTTTCGTTGGCGCTCCCGCCGCCGCACCCCTATGCTGGCGCCATTCCCCGGGGGGCCGCTGTTCGCGCGGCTGAGAGGAAGGCAGCAGCCTTCGACCCGCCGAACCTGATCCGGTTGATACCGGCGGAGGGAGGGAGCGGTCGCGACAGAACCGTCTTTCCATCCGACATCTGGAGAGACGACGATGGCAGACGTTCCCGCCCGCACCGAACTACGCGTCACCACCGGCCCGATCCGCGGCAGCCGCAAGATCCACGTCGGCGCGCCCGGAAACCCGCAGGTGCGCGTCGCGATGCGTGCGATCGATCTCGAACCCGGCTGCGGCGAGCCGCCGCTCAACGTCTACGACACCTCCGGCCCCTACACCGATCCCGCGGCGCGCATCGACATCATGGCCGGCCTGCCCGACCTGCGCCGCGCCTGGATCGAGGGGCGCGGCGACGTCGAGGCGTATGACGCCCGCCACGTAAAGCCCGAGGACAACGGCCAGCTGGGCCCCGACCGCAGCGGCGGCGTCCAGCCCTTCCCCAACGTCGTGAAGCGCCCGCTGCGCGCGAAGCCGGGCATGAACGTCAGCCAGATGCACTACGCCCGCCGTGGCATCGTGACGCCGGAGATGGAGTATGTCGCCACGCGCGAGAATCTCGGGCGCGAGATGCTGCGCGAGTACGCGCGCGACGGTGAGAGCTTCGGTGCCGCCATTCCCGACTACGTCACGCCCGAGTTCGTGCGCGACGAGGTGGCGCGCGGGCGCGCGATCATCCCCTCGAACATCAACCATCCGGAATCGGAGCCGATGGCGATCGGCCGCAATTTCCTGGTGAAGATCAACGCCAATATCGGCAATTCCGCGGTCGCCAGCGACGTGGCGAAGGAGGTCGACAAGCTCGTCTGGTCGATCCGCTGGGGCGCCGACACGGTGATGGACCTGTCGACGGGCCGCAACATCCACGACACGCGCGAGTGGATCATCCGCAACTCTCCCGTGCCGATCGGCACCGTGCCGATCTACCAGGCGCTGGAGAAGGTCAGCGGCATCGCCGAGGAGCTGACGTGGGAGATCTTCCGCGACACGCTGATCGAGCAGGCGGAGCAGGGCGTCGACTATTTCACCATCCACGCCGGCGTCCGCCTGCCCTACATCCCCATGACGGCGAAGCGCGTGACCGGCATCGTCAGCCGCGGCGGCAGCATCATGGCGAAATGGTGCCTGGCGCACCACAAGGAGAGCTTCCTCTACGAGCGCTTCGACGAGATCACCGAGATCATGAAGGCGTATGACATCGCCTATTCGCTGGGCGACGGCCTGCGTCCTGGCAGCATCGCCGACGCCAACGACGAGGCGCAGTTCAGCGAGCTCTACACGCTGGGCGAGCTGACCCACCGCGCCTGGGCGCAGGACGTGCAGGTGATGATCGAGGGTCCCGGCCACGTGCCGATGCACAAGATCAAGGAGAACATGGACAAGCAGCTGGAGGTGTGCGGCGAGGCGCCCTTCTACACGCTCGGGCCGCTGACGACCGACATCGCGCCCGGCTACGACCATATCACCAGCGGCATCGGCGCGGCGATGATCGGCTGGTACGGCACGGCGATGCTCTGCTACGTGACGCCCAAGGAGCATCTGGGCCTGCCTGACCGCGACGACGTGAAGGTCGGCGTCGTGACGTACAAGCTGGCCGCCCACGCCGCCGACCTGGCGAAGGGCCACCCCGCGGCGAAGATGCGCGACGACGCGCTTTCCCGCGCGCGGTTCGAGTTCCGGTGGCGCGACCAGTTCAACCTGTCGCTCGATCCCGAAACGGCCGAGCAATACCACGACCAGACCCTGCCGGCCGAGGGCGCGAAGACCGCGCATTTCTGCTCGATGTGCGGGCCCAAATTCTGCTCGATGAAGATCACGCAGGAGGTCCGAGAGTTCGCCGCCGGCAGGGCGGCGAATAGCCTTCTGCCGGGGGCAGAAGGCCTCGCAGGACCTCGCCCGGCGATGCCGGGCGGCGCGGACTTCGCGGCGAAGCAGAACGCCCCGGTGGAAACGTTCGTGGCCGCCCAAAGACCGCCCCGGAACGGTGCGGGGGCTGATCCGGCGAAGGCGGCGCCGCTGGGTGAGGCGGAAGCGGAAGCCGGCATGGCGGCGATGAGCGACCTCTACCACCGGACCGGCCGCGAACTCTACATGGGCGCGGGCGACCGGGAGCACGATTGAGAAGAGGGCCTGTCAAACCGCCACCGGCACTTCAATATGTTCGCGAAAGGGGCGGCCGTTCGGCGAGGCGTGCCCAGCGCGAATTCGGCTCCCGTCCGTAGAGATGACGTTCGTTTTTGAGATCACGGAACCAGGTTCAGAGAAGGTCAAATAGACCCAACGGAGGCGCCAGGGTCGGAATAGAGGCATAACCAGCAGAATCGAGCAGAGGCCTGCTGTCAGGGAGCCGGCTTCAACCTCAATAATGATACCGGCACTGCGCTACCTGCAGCACCTGCTCGTCGCCACTGCCCGCCACGCGATACACCAGCCGACGCTCGTGGCTGATCCGGCGCGACCACCAGCCTGACAGATTGCCGCCCAGTGGATCGGGTTTACCGGTGCCCTTGGATGGGTGCCGTCGACATTCCTCAATCAGCGCGTTGACCTTGGCGAACAGCTTCGCATCGTGCTCGAGCAGGCCGAGATACTCCGCCCACGATCGCGACGAGAAGCGGACGTTCACGGCTGGGGGCGCGCCAGGGTCGCCTCGCCGCCGCATCGCCGTGCCTCCCGCGGCGCGTCCTGCGCGAGACCGCGCCCGCGCCTCAACATCCGCAACCTTCGCTCGCCGCGCCGCTCGCCCGGCGCTACTCTGCCGCCCATGTGCAACGAAGCCTATCGCCGCACGCAGCTCGGCCAGGTGGTGGAGGAGTGGCGTGAGGTGCGCATCCCGCTCCGCTTTCCGGAGGGTGCGCCCAATTTCGCCCCGCTCGACGGCTTCCGCATCACCGATCGGGTGGAGATCGTCCGCGGTGGCACGGCGGACGGCGCACCGGTGGCGGAGATGGTGACGCGCCGCTGGAGCTGGCCGGCACCGAACGGGCACCCGGTCTACAATTTCCGCTCCGACGGGCGCCGCATCGGCGACGGCGACGGGACCGGCCGGTGCCTGATCCCCGTGGAGGGCTTCTTCGAGTTCACCGACGCGCCCGCGGCGGACCCGCCGGCGCGCGGGAAGCCGCCCAAGTCCAAATGGGCCTTCACCGTCGCCGGGCTCGACTGGTTCTGCATCGCGGGCGTGTGGCGGAACGATCCACAGGTCGGCGAGGCGTGGGCGATGCTCACCTGCCCGCCGGGGAAGGACATCGTGCCCTATCACGACCGCCAGGTCGTCGTGCTCACCCCAACCGACTATGCGCGCTGGCTGACCGGGGAGGCGAGCAGCGCGGAGCTTTGCCGCCCCCTTGCCCCCGGCACGCTGCGCGTCGCGCAGGTGCGCTAGGCACCGATGCTCATCGCATCAGGGGCGAGCGGCGCGGCGCCGCGTGCGCGGGAGAAGCCATCGGCGGCGAGGTTGCCGTGACGACGCCGCGCCAGTTCGCGACCCCGCTCCGGCGGCGCTCGACGGCGACCGGTCGGATAGCGGGCCTAGGCCGCCGTCCCGCCGACGGTCAGCCCGCCGACCAGTAGCGTCGGCTGGCCCACGCCCGCGGGAACGCTCTGCCCGCCCTTGCCGCAGATGCCGATCCCCTCGTCCAGCGCGAAGTCGTTGCCGACGCCGAGGACTTTGGTCAGCACGCTCGGCCCGTCGCCGATCAGCGTCGCGCCCTTGATCGGGGCGCCGATCCTGCCGTCCTCGACCAGGTAAGCCTCGGTGCAGGAGAAGACGAACTTGCCGGACACGATGTCCACCTGGCCGCCGCCGAACGACTTGGCGAAGATACCCTTCTTCACGCGGCTCAGCAGCTCGGCCGGATCGTCCCTGCCCGCCTTCATGAAGGTGTTGGTCATCCGCGGCATCGGCGCGTGGGCGAAGCTCTCGCGCCGGCCGTTGCCGGTCGCCTCCACGCCCATCAGCCGGGCGTTCAGCCGGTCCTGCATATAGCCCTTCAGGAAGCCGTCCTCGATCAGGATGGTCTCGCGCGTCGGCGTGCCCTCGTCGTCGATGGTCAGCGAGCCGCGGCGGTCGGCGAGCGATCCGTCGTCGACGATCGTGATGCCGCGCGCCGCCACCTGCTCCCCGATCCGGCCGGAGAAGGCGGACGTCCCCTTGCGGTTGAAGTCGCCCTCCAGCCCGTGGCCGATCGCCTCGTGCAGCAGCACGCCGGGCCAGCCGGGGCCGAGCAGGACCGTCATCTCGCCCGCCGGCGCGGCCACCGATTCGAGGTTCACCAGCGCCTGCGCCAGTGCCTCGTCGATGGCGCGGTTCCACACGTCCTCGCCCATCAGCCGATCGTAGAGGTAGCGGCCGCCGATGCCGAACGTGCCCGTCTCGCGCCGGCCGTTCGCCTCGGCGACGATCGACACGTTCAGGCGGACGAGCGGGCGCACGTCGGTGGCGACGAAACCGTCGGGCCGCACGATCTCCACCACGCTCCACGTGCCGCTGAGCGCGACGGAGACCTGCGCCACGCGCGGATCGCGCGCGCGGGCGGCGGCGTCGATCGTCTGGCACAGGTTCACCTTGTCGGCGAAGGGGACAAGGTCGAGCGGGTCGGCATCGGTGTAGAGCCGCGCATTGGTGCCCGGCGGCGCCGGGGCCCGGGCCTGGGCGGAAGGATCGATCAGCGCCATCGTCTCGCCGGCCCGCCGGATCGCCGCTTCGGACAATTCGTTGGCATGGGCGAAGGCGGTCATCTCGCCGGACACCGCGCGCAGGCCGAACCCGGCCGTGGTGTCGTAGCTGGCGGTCTTCAGCCGCCCGTCGTCGAACCCGAACGCCTCCGCCTTGCGATACTGCAGGTAGAGCTCGCCGTCGTCGGCGCGCGCCAGCGTCTGCGTGGCGAGGCGCTGCGCCGCATCGGGGTCGAGCGCGTCGCGGTAGAGGAAGGATCGGGGATCGGTCATGACGAAGATATAGGCCGGCTATCGCCGCGCGCCACTATCACCTCCGCGAAAGAACCGGGCGGCGTCGGACGCGGAAAATCACGGTTCGCCGTTTCGTCGCGCTCACCGCCCCGCGCCGTCTCCGTGATCGCCGAGCGTCGCCTGGTCGGCGCCGTCCGCCGGGCCGCCGATCAGCACGAAGCGGCGGTCGCAATAGCCGCAGTCGACGTAGCCGGTCTCGTCGATCTGCAGCCACACGCGCGGATGGCCCAGCGCGGCGCCGCCGGGGATGTCGGCCGCGCCGTCGCAGGCGACGCGGGGCTGGCTGGTGCGGACGGTCTCGGGCGGGGCGATCATGCGCGTGCGATTAGCAAGTGGCCGGCGGCCTAGCAATCACCTGCCCGCAGGCGTAATCGCGCCCGTATGACGGCAGCCATCTCGATCCGCGACCTCAGCAAGACCTACGCCGGGGTGAAGGGCGGCCCGCCCAAGCAGGCGCTGGACGGTGTCTCGTTCGACGTGCCGCGGGGTTCGATCTTCGGCCTGCTCGGCCCCAACGGCGCGGGCAAGTCGACGCTCATCAACATCCTGGCCGGACTGGTCAACAAGACCAGCGGGTCGGCCTCGATCTGGGGGTTCGACATCGACCAGCATCCGCGCAACGCCAAGGCGTCGATCGGCATCGTCAACCAGGAGATCCTGTTCGACCCCTTCTTCACGCCGGTGGAGACGCTGGAGATCCAGGCTGGGCTCTACGGCGTGCCCAAGGCGCAGCGGCGCTCGCTGGAGCTGCTGCGCGCCGTCCACCTGGAGGACAAGGCGAACGCGTACGCCCGCACGCTGTCGGGCGGCATGAAGCGGCGGCTGATGGTGGCCAAGGCGATGGTCCACTCGCCCCCGGTGCTCGTGCTGGACGAGCCGACCGCGGGCGTCGACATCGAGTTGCGCCAGCAATTGTGGACCTACGTGCGCAGCCTGAACGACGCCGGCGTCACCGTGGTGCTGACGACGCACTATCTCGAGGAGGCGGAGGAGCTGTGCGACCGCATCGCGATCATCAACCACGGCCGCGTGATCGCCAACGAGCCGACCGCGGACCTCGTCGGAAAGGCGCAGGAGAAGATCGTCGCCGTCACCGTCGACCGCGACGTCGCCGCGCCGCCGCAGAACGCCTGTTTCGAGAAGATCGTGCTGAAGGGCATGCGGACGCTGGAGATCACCTATTCGAAGGACCGGGTGAACGCGGGCGAGGTGCTGGGCGCGGTGCAGGCGGACGGCTACGGCATCGTCGACGTTTCGACCAAGGAAGCGGACCTCGAGGACGTGTTCCTCAGCCTCACGCGCGCGGCGGGGTGACGCGCTAGGCCGCTTCCAGCGTCGCGGCGCGGCCGACCAGCCGGGTCGCCTCGTCGATCATCGCCGCCGCGGTATCCATGTCGCGCGTCGACACGGCGATGCCCAGGCAATTGCCCGCCTCGCGCCGCAGTCGTTCGGCGCGAAGCCGGTGCCGGTCCATCCTCTGTTCGAAATCCCGTGCCATCACAGCCGCGCTCAATGCCGATCCCGCGCGCCGGTTCCGGCCGCCGCGCAACGGACTGTCGCATTGGCGGCGTTTCGTGTCAGGAAGACGACATGACCACCAGCGACGTCCTCATCGTCGGTTCCGGCGCCGCCGGCCTCACCGCCGCGCTCAACCTCGCCGACCGCTTCCGCGTCACCGTGCTCGCCAAGGGCGCGCTGAACGAGGGGTCCACCGCCTGGGCGCAGGGCGGGATCGCCGCGGTGCTGGAACCCGGCGACACGTTCGAGAACCATGTCGAGGACACGATGGTCGCGGGCGCCGGGCTGAACGATCGCGCGATCGTCGAGTTCGTCGTAGAGGGCGCGCCCGCCGCGATCGCGCGGTTGCAGGCGCTGGGCGTCCCCTTCGCCGAGGAGGCGGGTGCGCTGCACCTGACGCGCGAGGGCGGCCACTCCCACCGCCGCATCGTCCACGTCGCCGACGCCACCGGATGGGCGGTGCAGGAAGCGCTGCAACGCGCGGCGGAGGCGCACCCGAACATCACCCTGCTGCCCGACCGCGTCGCGGTGGACCTGGCGACCAGCCGGCACGAGGAGCGCTATTCCGGCGCGGGCCATGTGTGGGGGGTCTACGCGATCGATCGCGCCACGGGCCAGGTGGAGCTGCACACCGCGCGCGCCACGGTGCTGGCGACGGGGGGCGCGGGACGCACGTACCTGTTCTCCACCGCGCCGCGCGGGGCCACCGGGGACGGCATCGCGATGGCGTGGCGCGCGGGCTGCCGCGTGTCGAACATGGAGATGATGCAGTTCCACCCCACCTGCCTCTACAATCTCGACGTCAAGAACTTCCTCATCACCGAGGCGGTACGCGGGGAGGGCGGGCGGCTGGTCAACCCCGCCACCGGGCGCCGCTTCATGCCCGACTATGACGCGGAGCGGCTGGAGCTGGCGCCGCGCGACGTGGTGGCGCGTGCGATCGACGCGGAGATCAAGCGCTACGGGCTCGACTACGTCCACCTCGACATCAGCCACCAGCCCGCCGACTTCGTGCGCGCGCATTTCCCGAACATCCACGATAAGCTGCTCGGCCTCGGCATCGACATGACGCGCGACCCGATCCCGGTCGTGCCGGCGCAGCACTACACCTGCGGCGGGATCGTGGTCGACCGCGACGGGCGCACCGACCTGCCCGGCCTCTACGCCGCGGGCGAGTGTACGGAGAGCGGGCTGCACGGCGCCAATCGCCTCGCCAGCAACTCGCTGCTCGAATGCTTCGTCTTCGGCGAGGCGGCGGCGCGGCACATCGCGGCATCGTGGGACGGGCTGCCGCCCGTGCCCTCGATCCGCGCGTGGGACGAGAGCCGCGTCACCGACGCGGACGAGGAGGTGGTCATCAAGCAGAGCTGGACCGAGATCCGGCGCTTCATGTGGAATTACGTCGGCATCGTGCGCACGACCAAGCGGCTGGAACGTGCCAAGCACCGCATCGACCTTTTGACCAGCGAGGTGGAGGATTATTACGGCCACTTCCGCGTGACGCCGGACCTGGTCGAACTGCGGAACCTGTTGCAGACGGCGGACTTGATCGTCCGCTCGGCGCTGCACCGCCACGAGAGCCGGGGGCTTCACTTCACGCTGGATCACCCGTCGACGCTGGCCGATGCGGTGGACACCGTGCTGGTGCCGTGACGCTGCGGCGCGACTCGCACGGATTCAGCGGTTTGCGCCGTAAACTTGGGGTTCAAGCATCTCGTCGTAACAGGAGGGATGATCGTCGCACCCGAGTCGCCCGCGGGATTGCCTTTCGCCCGCGAACGCCGTCACTTTCCCGTCATCACGGGGGCTGCACGACGTTGAAGACCGATCGCCACGCGCAAGGAGCCCGGCGCCGTCCGGGCATCGTCCTGGCCTCGCTGCTGATCGCCGGTTGCGGATCGGGCGGGGGCATGTCGCTGATCCCCGCCGCGCAGCAGGACGCGCGCCAGCAGCAGCAGTGGCGCGACGCCGCCGCCACCTTCGTCTCCGTCCCGGTTCCCGCCGCCGTCCCCGTCACGCGGCCCCGCAGCGCGGCGCCGGCCGGGTTGCAGTCGCGCGTCGACGCGCTGGTCCGCTCCTTCCCCGGCAAGGCCGGCGCCGCGATCGTCGCGGTTGACGAGGGGTGGAGCGTGGAGCGCGGCGGCTCGCTCAGCCTGCCGCAGCAGAGCGTCAGCAAGCTGTGGGTGGCGATGACGGTGCTGGCGCAGCGCGATGCCGGGCGACTGAAGCTGGACGATCCCGTATTGGTCACGCGCGACGACCTGACGCTGTTCCACCAGCCGATCGCCGGGCTGGTGCGCGGCGAGGGTTATCGCACCACCGTCGGCGCGCTGATGACCCGCGCGCTGACGCAGAGCGACAACACCGCCAACGACCGGCTGCTCACCTTCGTCGGCGGGCCGTCCGCGGTACGCGCGTTCATTTCCGAGAAGCGGCTGGGTGCGATCCGCTTCGGCCCGGGCGAGCGGTTGCTGCAGAGCGGCACCGCCGGGCTCACCTGGTCGCAGTCGATGGCGACCGGCCGCGGTTTCGAGGCGGCGCGCGCGCGGCTGGACCCGGCGGTGCGCCGCGCGGCGTTCCAGCGCTACGTCGACAATCCGCCCGACGGCGCCGCCCCGCTGGCCATCGCCGACGCGCTCGCGCGGCTGGCGCGGGGAGAATTGCTGAGCGAGACGTCGACGCGGCTGCTGCTGGAGACGATGACGGCGTCGCGCACCGGCCACGCGCGGCTGCGCGCTGCGACGCCGGCGGGATGGGAACTGGCGCACAAGACGGGCACCGGGCAGGACTTGGGCGGCCGCAACGCAGGGTTCAACGACGTCGGCCTCGTCACCGCGCCCGACGGGCGACGCTACGCCGTCGCCGTGATGATCGGCGACACCACCGCCCCGATCCGCGACCGTCAGCGGCTGATCCAGAACGTCGCCTCTTCGCTGACCGGCGCCGCCGCGACAATCCGCATGGCCGCCGCCGATGCGGACGACGACGCGGCGAACTGACCGCGACACCGGTTCCACCCGCGCGCGAAAGGGCATAGGGGTGACGCCATGCCGCACCTCTATCTCGTCGACGGATCGGGCTACATCTTCCGCGCCTACCACCGTCTGCCGCCGCTCACGAACAAGCATGGGGAGCCGGTCGGCGCGGTGTACGGCTACACCGCCATGCTGTGGAAGCTGGCCGACGCACTGCACAAGGCGGACGGGCCGAGCCACATGGCGGTCATCCTCGACAAGTCCTCCAGCACGTTCCGCAACGCACTCTACGACCAGTACAAGGCGCACCGTCCGCCCCCACCGGAGGACCTGAAGCCGCAGTTCCCGATGATCCGCGACGCCACCCGTGCCTTCTCGCTGCCCTGCATCGAGGAGGAGGGGCTGGAAGCGGACGACATCATCGCCTGCTATACGAAGGCCGCGCTGGCGCAGGGATGGCGGGTGACGATCGTCAGTTCCGACAAGGACCTGATGCAGCTGATGGAAGATCCATCGGTCGACATGCTCGACACGATGAACAACCGCACGCTCGGTCCCGACTACGTCGTCGAGAAGTTCGGCGTCGGGCCCGAGCGGCTGGGCGACGTGCTGGCGCTGATGGGCGACAGCGTCGACAACGTGCCGGGCGTCCCCGGGGTCGGCCCCAAGACCGCGTCCAAGCTCATCAACGAGCACGGCGATCTGGAAGCGGTGCTCGCCGCCGCGCCGGACATGAAGAAGGGCAAGCTGCGCGACAACCTGATCGAGCACGCGGAGAACGCCCGGCTGTCCAAGGTGCTGGTGACGCTGAAGTGTGATTCGCCGCTGCCGCAGCCGCTCGACGAACTGCAGTTGCAGGGCATTCCCGACGCCCCGCTGCGCGCCTTCCTGGAGCATCACGGCTTCCGCACGCTGCTGTCGCGGCTGGAGCAGGTGGCCGACGCGCCGCAGCCCGAGGCGGCGAACGTGCCGCAGGAGGACGATCCCGCCTGCGACCACGATGCCTACGAGACGGTGGTGGACGAGGCGGCGCTGGACCGCTGGATCACCGTCGCGCGGCACCAGGGCTGGGTGGCGATCGATACCGAGACCAGCGCCAAGGACCCGATGCTGGCCGAGCTGGTCGGCGTCAGCATGGCGCTGGCACCCAACCTCGCCTGCTACGTGCCCCTGGGGCACGAGGGCGAGGCGGGGGGTGCGGATATGTTCGCCGAGCGCCCGGTGCAGCTCGACCGCGAGGTGGCGCTCGCCAGGCTGAAGGACCTGTTCGAGGACGAGAGCGTCCTGAAGATCGGGCACAACCTGAAGTACGACATGATCGTGCTCGCGAGGCTGGACATCGACGTCGCGCCTTATGACGACACGATCGTCATGAGCTTCGACCTCGACGCCGGACTGCACGGGCACGGCATGGACGAGCTGGCGGCGACGCACCTGTCGCACAGCTGCATCGCCTACAAGGACGTGACCGGCACGGGCAAGAAGGCGATCGGCTTCCATCAGGTCGATCTGAAGGCCGCCACCCGCTACGCCGCGGAGGACGCCGACGTGACGCTGCGGCTGTGGCGCCGCTTTCGTGCGCGGCTGCCGGTGGAGGCGGCGACGCGGGTGTATGAGATGGTGGACCGGCCGCTGCCCGCGGTGATCGGGCGAATGGAGCGGCACGGGATCAAGGTGGACCGGGAGGTGCTGTCCACCCTGTCCGCCGGATTCACGACGCAGATCGCGGAGCTGGAAGGCGTGATCCACGACCTCGCCGGCGGTCCCTTCACGATCGGCAGCCCCAAGCAGCTGGGCGACGTGCTGTTCGAGCGGATGGGGCTGAAAGGCGGGCGCAAGGGCAAGAGCGGCGTTTACTCCACCGACGTGAACGAGATGGAGCGGCTGGCGGCGGACAAGGATTCGCCTGGGGCGGAGATCGCGGCGCGGGTGCTCGACTGGCGCCAGCTGACGAAGCTGAAGAACACCTACACCGACGCCCTGCAGGAGCAGATCCACCCCGCCACCGGCCGCGTCCACACCAGCTACTCGCTGACCGGCGCGCAGACGGGGCGGCTGTCCTCCACCGACCCCAACCTTCAGAACATCCCGATCCGCACGGAGACGGGCCGGCAGATCCGCGATGCCTTCGTCGCCGAGGCGGGGCACGTGATCCTCGCCGCCGACTATTCGCAGATCGAACTGCGCCTCGCCGCGCACATGGCGGACGTGCCGCAACTGCGCGATGCGTTCGCGCGCGGTGACGACATCCACTCGCTGACCGCGCAGGAACTGTTCGGCGAGGTGAACCGCGACACGCGCGGGCGCGCCAAGACGATCAACTTCGCGATCCTCTACGGCATCAGCCGCTGGGGGCTCGCCGGGCGGCTCGACGTGACGGCGGACGAGGCGCAGGGCATGATCGACCGCTACTTCGATCGCTTCCCCGGCATCCGCGACTATATCCACGCCACGACGCAGTTCGTGCGCGAACGCGGGTTCACGACGACATTGTTCGGCCGCAAGACGCACTTCCCGCGCATCCGCAGCAAGGTGCAGCACGAACGCCAGGGCGCGGAGCGCGCCGCGATCAACGCGCCGATCCAGGGGACCAGCGCCGATATCATCAAGCGCGCGATGGCGCGGATGGAACCCGCGCTGGCGGCCGAGGGGCTGACCGGCACGCGGATGCTGTTGCAGGTGCACGACGAGCTGGTGTTCGAAGTGCCCGACGCGGAAGTCGATGCGGCGCGCCCGGTGATCGAGCGCGTGATGGCGACCGCCGCGGAACCCGCGGTGATGCTGTCGGTGCCGCTGGCGGTGGAGATCGGCACCGGGCCGAGCTGGGGCGCGGCGCATTGATCGCCCTCACCCTTCCGGCGCTCCGCGCCTCCCTTCCTCTCCCGGTGGGAGAGGGAAGGGTTAGGGCGGCTTAGCATGACCGACACCCCGCGCACCGACGACATGGCTGCGCTCGCCAAGGGCGGGCGGACCAATGTCGCCGGATTCGTGCTGAAGCTGGGCGCGCGCATCCCCTTCCTCTTCATCGCCGGCCACTTCTACGGTGCGGCGCTGGTGGGGCGGTTCGCCATCGCGGTGGTGGTGGTCGAGCTCGCCGCGCTGATCGCGACGCTGGGCCTGAAGCGCGGGCTGGCGCAGGCGCTGTCCTCCACCGGGCGGCCGCACGCCTGCGTCGTCTTCGATGCGCTGGCGCTCGCCTTCGTCGCCAGCCTGGCGGCGAGCGCGATCCTCTTCGCCTTTCCGCAGCTGATGTACCCCAATTCGGCGATCGGCGGGCTCGACCGGTTCTTTCCGCTCATCATCCTCGCCCCCGCATTGTCCGATGTCAGCCTGGCCGCGCTCGCCTATCGCCACGATGTGAAGGCAGCGGTGACGGCGCGCGCCATCGTCGAGCCGTGGACGCTGTCGATCGCGGCATTCCTGTTCTCCTTCGCCACGATCAAGGACGGGCTGGTCCTGTCCTACGTCGCCTCGATGGTCGCGGCGCTGATCGCCAGCATCGTGCCGCTGATCCGCAGCTACGGCCTGCCGCCGGGCTGGTCGCCGCATCTGCGCGACCTGTTCGCGCTCGCCCGCGCCAACATGCCGCTCGCGGGCGCCGACGCGCTGGAATGGGGCAGCCGCAATGTCGACCGGCTGATCCTGGGCCTCCTGTTCGCGCCCAACGTCGTCGGCATCTATTACATGGCGCAGCAGGTCGCGAGCCTGCCGCAGCGGCTGAAGACCAGCTTCGACCCGATTCTGGGGCCCGTCGTGACCCAGAGCCTGGCGAAGCGCGACTATGCCGCCATCGCGCGGCAGGTGCGGCAGGTCGCGTTCTGGATCATCGCAGCGCAGCTGGCGCTGGCGCTGATGGCGTCGATCCCGCGCAAGGCGGTGATGGCCGCGATCGGCCCGCAATTCACCAGCGGCGCGGCGGCGATGGTGTTCCTGCTGTTCGCCGAGGTGTTCGCCTCGACCGGCGCGGTGTGCGAATCGGCGCTCGTCTATCTCGCGCGGCATCGCAACCTCCTGATCTCCGCGGGGATGCTGTGCGTGCAGATCGCCCTGTCCTTCGCCTTCGTGCTCGGCCTGCGCGCCTTGGACTACGGCATCACCGAGCAGGCGGCGGGCGCTCCGGTGGCGCTGATGCTGGTGCTGCTGCTCACGTCGGTGGCGAAGGCGAAGCTGCTGTCGAGGCTGCTGAAGGCGCCCGTCTCGCCGATGCGCTGGCCGCTGGTCTACGCCGCGCTGGCGGCCGGGGTGGCGGGCGGCGCCTTCACGCTGCTGCCGCCGGGCTGGCGCGCGGTGCAGCTGGCGGTGGGCATCCCGGCGACGGCGGCGGCCTATCTGTTCGTGATGTGGCGCTACGCCTTCGGCCCGGACGACCGCGCGCTCTTCGCGAAGATGCCGCGCGCGGAGGAGGCGACCCTGCCCAACGAGGGCAGCTTCATCCGTTGAGGCGCGTCAGAACGGCAACCACTTCGACGTTTCGGTGAACTTCATGTACCCGACGTTGACGCCCGCGCGCCAGCCGACGCCCAGCCGGACCGGGATCAGCACCACGTTGCCCTTGCGCAGGTACGTCGCCGCGAACCCCCCGACGAAGTACAGCCGCCCTTCCGCGCCGGGAAAGCGATTGTAGATCTCCTGCGTGTCGTGAAGGTTGTAGACCAGCACGAACACCTTGTTCGCGTCGCCCCCCGCGTCGAAGCCGACCGACGGGCCGGTCCAGTATACCGGCCGCTGCCCCTCGATCTTGTGCGTCATCACGCCCGAGCCGTAGCGCAGGCCGACGATCAGCGCCGCCGACGCCTCGCGTCCGGCGATATAGGCGTTGGGCTCGCCCTGCTCCTTCAGGATCTTCTCGATCAGCCCGGCAAATCCTTCCGCGCCCTTGCCGAACACGTCCTCGCCCGCGGCGATCAGGTCGTCGCGCTTGTAGGTGTCCGCCGCCGCGGTCGTCGCCTCCGCGCGTGCCTGCTGCGCCACTTCGCCGGTGGCGGCGGGGGAGACGGGGGCGGGGGCGATCGGTGGGGATGCGGGCGTGGGGGCGGGTGCCGCCGGGCGCGGCGGCGGCGGCGCCGGGCGCGCGGGGGCGGGTGCGCCGACATCCGCGTCGATCGCCGCATTGGGATCGATGGTGCGCACCTGCGCCGACGCCGGCAGCCCCGCCAGCGCGATCGCCAGGCCCGCCGTGATGCCCGCGCGCCAGACCCTGTTCGCCATCTCACTCATCCCCCGGAAACGCCCCGAAAACGCATCGTCAAAGGCGTAGCGCACGCGCCTGTCGCGGCCATGAACGATGCGCCTGACCGAGTCCTTTCCGCGCCCGGCCGAATCCACCTCCCCGGTTGATCGCGCCCGCCCGCCCCGCTATAGCCCGCCGGCCGCCGGTCCGGAGACGTGGGTGAGTGGCTGAAACCAACGCTTTGCTAAAGCGTCGTACGGGAAACCGTACCGAGGGTTCGAATCCCTCCGTCTCCGCCATTTTCCCTTGAAAAAGCTGCATTATTTCGTTTTTCCGGATAGTGAGTCCATCGCTGTGTCCACTTTGGACTGCGACTTTCTACGTACAGGTCTAACCAATCCCGGTCATTTTGCGCGGTCAGAGCCGCTGGCTTGACCGCTTTGAAGCGCGTTCCGCTGCGCGAGTTAATAGGACGCCTCTCATCACTGAATGCGTTCGGAGCCGCATCCGTCCAGGCGATGCTCACAGCACCTACTCTGGCGGGGGGCGGCTAACCTATGTCGACCCCTGTGCACTCTCGCTGCTTGCGGGGAAACTTCGAAAGGCTGGGGCTTGCCAGCGAAGCCAAGCAGAGGCCGATCCCGATCGCTGCCTGACCGAAGCCCGTGCGTGTCTATGGTCATCACCTACTAATGTGAGCTTCGCGATCTGGTCAGGCTCCGCGAGGAGACCAGGATGAGCAATTTGTTTTGTGTGACTGACGAGTAGGTAAAGCGACTGTGGCCTCTCTTCACCAATAGCCATGGCAGGCCGAGGGTGGTGATTAACGGATGCTGGGCGGCGTCGCTGCGGCCAACCGAAGCGGGCTTCATTGGAGTAATGCGCCCAGCGCCTGCCCCACAAGACGCTGCACAACTGTTGGACCCGCCGGGGCGAGCGAAGCGTGTCTGCCAGCATGATAAATGGGCTTGGTGCCGCGGATGCCGAGCCAGGACCGTGATGATTGACCTGACCTACCTGAAGGCACATCGAACGGCGTCGGGCCTGCGGCCGAAAAAGGGTGGGACGAGCCCGGCAAGATGCCCATGTCGATCGTGCTGATAATTGCTCTTCACGGTTCGGCTAGCGCTGGCGTCGCGCGGTCTGTCGCGACACGTCGGGTCCTCGGCTCCGATAGGTGACTTGACATTGCCCTTGTCCGCCCCAGCCTCGATCGCTCGGCGCGACACTCGGGTCAGCAGCCGCAAGGGCGGCAACGATGTCTTGGCTCGGCCATCCAGGCGGCCGCTGTGGGATCGCCGCATACACGATGATCGGACGACTCTGTGCTAATCTCACGGCCACGCAACCGGCGTTACATCTCCTGTTGCCACATGCCTTCGGCGACATCAACGGCCCGTTACGGCGTCAAATTTTATCACCGCTTGTCGGCAACATCACCGACGGAGGTGACCTCAAGATAATGATCGGTCGCAGCGCCGAAGCTTGAACGTCGCCCCAGATAACCTCGCTCGACCGCGATCAAGCGCGTGCCGTCCTCTTCGATCTGAATGGGAACCATCGCCAAGCCGAGCCACCGCCTTATCACGGCTGCCCCGTAACGCGCACCCGTGAACAGCTTCACGGCCCCCCACCCCTCGCGGGAAGACGCTTGGATAGCGGCTCCGCCCGGCGCGTGAGACTGGATCAAAGGTTGGTTGACGATCGACGCGTCGAGGCATCCGTCGCGTCGCTCCTTGATGCGAATGCCGAAGCTCGGCTCAGCCCCCGACGCGCGTCCGATCGTACCCCCGTCGATCACGGTAGCGATGGATGCGCCCACCACAATATTGGCCATCCGCGGACGGCCGACCCCGTTCTGAGTCGCGATCGATGCCACAAGCCGACAGTCGCGCGGAGGATCAGCGACATTCTCGACCAGGAACCCTGTCTCGACGTTTTGAATTGCCGTGCAGTCATAGAATGACACCTCGCGTGCCCCTGCATCGCAATGGAAACCAACGGAGAACCCTACGGCACGACATCCCACGGCACGCCCACCAAATTGGTGAACGAAGACACCCCCCGGCTGCTCTCCAGCGCCGAACCCAGTGACATGTTCGAAACGCACGTCGGTCCGGTAGAGCGGATCTATCCGCGCATGATACCCGCGGGTAGTGGCGCGGTGCACATTGTCCGCCAGGCTGTCCGACGTGAAAAGTCGACCCCGGCTCTCGCCGACGACGCAATCTAAGAAAACATTTCCGGCGAGCTTCCTACTTCCCTGGGCGAACTCGAAGCCAAGATCGCCAGCGGTGTGGCGGAGAAAGTTTCCACTCGTCGCTTTGGCGCGAACGCCGCTTACCTTGACGTCATGGCATCCCGAAAGTCTAATGGCGCCCGTCCCTGGCTCGGGCCGAACGCCAGAGCCGGTCAAACGTCCAACCTGAATGTCACGTACCGCGATATCGCTCGGATGAGTGGTCCATACCCGCCCCTCATCGAACGCGCGCCGCGTCCAGGTCATACCGTCCGCGTCGTCGCTTGCCTGCAGCTCGCCGACCGCACCCCAATCGAGGTGGATCGCGCCTACCATGGTGGTACTGTCGGGCACGACGATCCGCTCGATTCGCCCTCTCGTCGCCCCACCCATGACCTGAATCGCCACGCCGCCCATCACCCCGCCCTCGACGGGCACGCGCTTGTCGGTCGACAGGGTCAGGTCCGCGATGATCCAATCGCTGACGCCTTCGTCCGGAGAAGGTTGCGCCGAGGTGCCGCCTTCGCCGTACAGCGGCCCGACGCAGACGGGCGCGTGCGCACCGCCTTGAAGGCTGGGCTTGCCCTGTGATCGCACCGTGACGGTTCCGTTGCGAAGGACGGCGTGGGAGCGCAAGCGTACCCCTTGGTCGTTCCCGCCGCTCAGTTCGAGCACGAGGGTCGCGCCGTTCAGGTCGAGCGTGACCCGATCGAGCACCACTGGCGCCCGGCGGCAGCGGTAGGTCGCGCCGGCGACACAGCGAACGGTCCCGCCGCCCCGTCGCCGAAGCCGCTCGATCGCGTCCTGGATGGGTGCGAAATCGTCCCCGCCGCTCGGAGCCGCCATCGTGTCGCAGGACGAGACGGCGAGGCCACCCGACGAGGCCGCGACCGCACAGCCGCCGCGGATCAGGACGTCGCGGCGCCCGACCAGCGTCAATGGGACACGCCCTCGCGCCCCAGAACCTTGACGGCCGTGGTCGCGATGATCTTCAGGTCGAGCGCGAGCGACGCCTTGCGGAGATACGCGGCATCCATCGCGACCTTTTCCTCGATCGTGAGCAGATCGCGCCCGCTGACCTGCGCCAGACCGGTGAGGCCGGGTTTGAGGTGGTGGACCCCCGCCTCGGTTCGCAGTGCGATCAGGTCGTCCTGATTAAACAACGCCGGCCGCGGTCCGACGAAGCTCATGTGTCCGGCCAGGATGGACAACAGCTGCGGGATCTCGTCGAGGCTGGTCCGTCGTAGAAAGCCGCCGATGGGCGTGAGAAAGGCGTTCGGATCTGCCAGGAGGTGCGTTGCCACGGCGGGCGTATCGATCCGCATCGTCCTGAACTTCGGCATCACGAAGGTGACGTTCTCCGCCCCGACGCGACGCGACCAGTAGAGCGCGGGACCACGCGACGTGAGCCGCACCGCCGCCGCGACCATCAGCGCGGGGAGCAGCAGCAGCGCACCGATGACGAGCGCCGCGGCGATGTCGAACAGGCGCTTCACCGCGTCCCCGCCATGGCGAGCGCCAACCCCTCGCGCAGCGTCCGCGGCGGGTGCCAGCCGAAGAACCGAGCCGACCGGGACGCATCGACGCGTAACGAACCGATCAACTGCCGGGCCATGTCCCGCCGCCCAGCCAACGCCGCCGCGCACTCGATGACCGCAGCCGGAAACGGGACGACGACCGCGCGGCCACCGGGCTGCGCGGCGAGCGTCCGGATCAGGTCGGCCGTCGATATGCTCTCGCCGTCGGTCACCAGCAGGGGATACCCGGGAAGAGCCGGGGCGCGCGCGACGACGACGAGGAAGTCGACGAGGTTCTCTATCCCGACGAGGCTGCGCACGTTGCGGATCGAACCAAACGGAAGCGGCAGCGGGCGCCGCGCGAGCGCCATCAGGCGACCGAAATTGCCCGGCGCGCCCGGCCCGTGGACTAGCGGCGGCCTGACGATGGCGAGCTCGACCGCGCTGGGTGCGAAGAGCTCGGCGAGGGCGACCTCGGCCCGCAGCTTGGACCGTGCATAATCGGCCGCAGGGCGGGGCGTCGACTCCTCGTCGAAGGCGGCCGCGGGCGTCTCGTTGCCGAGGACGCCGATCGAACTCACGAAGACGAAGCGTCGCACTCCCCGCGCGATCGCCGCCCGCGCCACCGCGACGGCACCGTCGACATTGGCACGATCGAACGCCGCGGCGTCCTGGCCGGTCGTGTGCGCAAGCGCGGCAAGGTGGAACACCGTGTCGCAATCGGGGCCGATCGCCGCCGCGACCTGCGCGGTGTCGAGATAGCTTTCCACCCGGACGTCGCCGCCGCTCCTCGCCATCCCGACGACCCGCCCCTCGCCGCGCAGCCGCTCCACCAGCGCGCGTCCGACGAAGCCGGATGCGCCGACGACGGCGAAGCGTTGATCGGCGCGCCCGTCCATCGCGTCAGAACCGACGGTATTTGCGCAGGCCGCGGAGCGCGTAGGCGGCGAAATAGCGCATCGACGAAAGGAGGCCGAGCTTCTCTACGCGACGGTAGGCCAGCCAAACCTGGTATGCCGAGTTGCGCTTGTTGCGCGACACCGACGCCGCCATCACGCGATAGCGCATCAGGTCCTCGTTCAGCCCCACGGCGACCCCGCCGGGCCGAAGGATGTCGAGCCAGCAGGCGAAATCGTCGTAATAGGTCTTCTTCATGACGACCGGGCCGGTGGCGTCGCAGTCGACGATGACGGTCGAGGTGGCGATCGCGGTGTTCGCCAGCAAGCCGCGATAATCGAGCGTCGAAGGAACCCGGATCAGATGCCCCTCGCCGCTCCCGTCCGCCGCGATGCGGCGGAAGGCGGTGAAGCTGATCTTGGCCCCGGCGCTGCGATGGAAGGCGAGCTGCGTCTCGAGCTTCTTCGGAAGCCACAGGTCGTCGGCGTCGAGAAAGGCCAGCCACCGTCCCTGCGCCGCAGCGATCGCACCGTTGCGGGCGGCGGCCGGTCCGCCGTTCCGGGGCATGGCGATGAGCCGCACTCTCGGATCGCGCTCGCTCCAGCGCGCCACCACGTCGCGGGTGTCGTCGGGAGAGCAATCGTCCGCAATCAGCATTTCCCAATGCGGGTAGCTCTGGTCGATGACCGATCGGATCGTCGCCTCGATCGTGGACGCCGCCCGGAAGGCGGGCGTGACGATGGAAACGAGGCGATCGCGTGTTCCAGCGTCCGGTGCGCTCATGAAACGGCCTCGATCATCCCCGAGGTGAAACGATCCACATTGGTGGGAGTGGCGACATATAGCTCCCCTTCGTACGAACTCGACCACGCGCCCGCGAAGAAGCGGTGGGCCGCCGCCGAGTCCGGGGCCGGGCGCATCGCCTGCGGCTTCAGGACGTCAGAAAGAGCCGAGGGTAGGTCCTGCAGCCGATCGACCGACACCGCGAAGGGTGCGTCGCGGTAGAAGGCGTCACCCAGGACAACCACCTGCTTGCCCAGCAATCCGGCTTCGGCCCCGCTCTTCGAATTCACGGTGACGACCGCGTCCGCCTCTCGCATGACTGCGTAGTTATTGGTCGTCGGGCGAAGCACGACGAGGTGGTCGTACCGCCTCTTCAAGGCGATCAGCGATCGAGCGTCGAACGCCCCCACCATGGCGGGATGCTCCTTGATGACGACATGATGCGTCAGCGGCACGCTGCGACAGATGAAGTCGATCAGCGCCGTTTGGTCGAGGTAAGTGGGAGAACGAAGCGTAAGCGCCATGTCACCGGGCACATGCAGCGGATAGTATACGAACGGCTTGGCCGTGTCGAGCTCACCGTATTCGCCGGAAAGGCGACGGCTGTTGACGAGCATCTTGGCGTGGGTCGAGACATGACTGCCGATATGGCCAAACTCTTGACGCTTCCTCAACACATACTTGTCGACCATCTTCTGTGCCAGGCGCTTTGCGTTGCGCATGTTGACGATCTTGCGTCTTGCGGACGTGTATTGGTGCCGGTCCTTTTGCGGTATCACGATCGAGCCGCTTTCGAGAGTGGCGCGCAGGTAGGCGTCCATTGCCGGATCGATATGGTCTGATGGCTCGACACGCTTCGCGGCGAATGTGTCGCGGAGATAATAGAGATGACCGCGAAAAAAGCTGGGCTCGACGAACCAGTGAGCGACGCCCCGACGCTGCGAGGCGAAGAAGGTCCCGACCACGGACAGAAAGCCTCCGAGTTCCTGGACGACCAGTGGAGTTCCCCTCCCGCGAGCGGCGATGTCGGCGATCGCGCGATCCGCCATCCGCAGGGAAGTGGCCAGCTTGCGCTGCATGGCGTCCGCGTCGCGCAAACCGAATGCGAATCGCTCGTGGGTGAGCCAGAAATTCACATTCTGGATACCCCAAGCGGCGAATTGCTCGTCGAGCCCGCCCTCCGTTTCCGTCGACGGGCTCTCATCGGCGATCGTGAACACTTCAAGATCGACGCCCCGCAGCATCGCCGTGCTCCGATCGTCAAAAGACAGAAAAGATACGCCGTGCCCGCGATCGCGCAACATGACGCCCACGTCGCGCCAGAACACGGTTTGATACTCGGCCAGAGTCGAGATGAGGAAATGCATGAAGAGCCTCGAATGGAGGAAGTCGCGACCTATGCGGGCTGCACGATCGGGAGCGACGCGACCTGACGCGCGCGCGACTTCTCAAAGAAGTGAAGCGCGACTAGCACACCGATCTTAATCCAATACGTCGCCGCAAAGACAAAATTCAGCATTCCTCCGATATAGAGAAGACTTGTTCCGAAATAAACGTATATGGCTACCAAACTTGTCAACAGGCGTCCGGTACTCAGCGAAATCACCGCGAACCGCAGCAGCCATGCGGACACAAGGGCGAAAATCAAGGCGAAAAGGAGACCAGGCCAGTAGCCGATCAGTTCTAGTAGAATCTCCGGGTAGCCGCCGGCGTATTGCTGGCCGGCTTCAAGCAATTCGTACGCGCGCGAATACCCCAAGTCTTGGATCATCAACGCCTGCACGGTGGTGTTGCGTGAGGGATCGATCGGATCGACGAAGGTGTCGTGCCACGTTGCCGGTGACGGCTCCCCTCCCCGCTGCTGCAGTCTGTCGAGCGCCGTCGCCCACAATTCGATCGGCTGGACCAAAGAGCGCTGCTGGAACTGCTCGTCGGCGTTTCGATATCCACGCACGTTGTAGAAGCTGTTGAAGAGCAGCATGCCGATCGCGGCCGTTGCCATCAGGACCGTGGCAGCCACGGCAGCACGAGACGTCAGGAAGCGAGCAAAGCCGGAGCGCCCCTCCCCCAACGCCCATCCCGCGGCACCGACCGCAGGAACCGCCGCGATCGCCATCAGGAGGTAGGAGGTGTCACGGTAGAAGATGGAGAAGCGATTCCCCGTCAGGCCGAAATACACCATCATCGCGCCGAAGACCGCGACATATCGGAAGTCGAACTGCCCGCCTCGTAGGCGCGGAAGGACGAACATCGCGCCGATGAGAAAGGCGAAGACCGCACCGTTCCCCATGACGAGGCCGTGAATTGGACCGCCGATGGTCTGGTCGTAGGTGATCCGATCGATTCCCGCGAACAGCGGGATCGGTCCGACGATCAACATTTCCAGGTACAGAACGCCAACGAACGCGCAGATCGCGAGAAAGAGAACGTTTTCCGCTTCCGCGCCGTAGATCGATGTCGCCTCGCCCCCAGATAGCAGACGCCGCAGGATCTTGGGCCGAAACACGAAGGCGAGAGCCGCGATCACCACCAGGATGAAGGGAGCGAAGGGCGCGGTGATCTGACCGCCGCCGATGTACCGGTCGAGCTCCAGCGCATAGATCGGGCCCGCCAAGTCGACGTAGCTCGCGGCCAGCACCCGCGTCCCCAACGAGAACAGGATGAAGAAGCCCGCGACCGCGGCGGCGCGGCGCTTGCGCGCGAGGAGAACGATGGCGGCGGCAACCGCCGCGACGGTGGCGAAGGTCAGCCACATGTCAGCGGTCGCTTCCGGGTGAGACGATCACCGACGCGAGCGGCAGGCGGGTCAGGGGATGCCGCGCGAAGCTTACCTGCGGTGCGGGAACGGCCTGGTGACGGGAGAAGCGGATGGCGAGCGCACCGACCGCGTCCTTTACCAGGGTCTTCGCGGCGCGTCGCGGCTGGACCCGGGCCCGAAGCCGCGAGGCCGCCTGCGATCCGATGGCATTCGCCAGGATCGCCTGCGCCCGCTGCGCCGCCGATGGCCGGTGCCGGGCGGAACGGAGCGAGGTTCGCACCGAACGCGTCCTCGCGCGACGACGCGCGGCCATCGCGGCGACCAGCACGTCGGCGATCCGATCGCTCGCGTGGCCGTCGTTGAGGTAGAACCAGGGCTCGCTGGTCCGGCGGTAGGCCGCGTCGAAATCGAACTGCGCCGTCGCTTCGTCGAGGCCCCGGAGGATCGCCATCAGATCGTCGCCGGATTCAACGTTTCGGCTCGCTCGATACGGCAGCGTGGAATGCGTGCGCAGCCGCTCGGTGTTGATGAATTCGAGCGACAGCGGAAGCACGCCGAGCCGCAACGCCTCGACCGCCGTCCCGCAGTTGACATGGAGCACGCAGCGCGCGTTGGCGATCACGTCGAGCACACTGCCGCCTCCGTCGACGATCACGTTTGCGCGCCCCGCAAAGGCTGCGCGATAGCGCTCGGCGTTCTCGAAGGGGTGTGGCCGGACGAGGATCGTCTCGCCCGGAAACTCGTCCGCCACTCGGCTGACGACGTCGATGAAGCGGTCGGCAATGCCCTTCAGGTCATCGACGAGCGCGTCGACGTAGTCGGGCGCCCAGCCGCTCGCGACCATCGCCGCCTTCTCGTCGTCCGAGGATGTCCCGAAGAGCGAGTTGACCAGCGGGAAATTGGCGTTCGCCAGGATGTAGCCCTTCCGCGGCGCTTCGAGGATGCCGCGCCAGCGCGGGGCGGTCAGGTCGAAGCGCGGACAGCCGGTCAGATGCAGCGATGCCGACGAAAGGCCGCTTCCCGCCACGAACGCATCGCGCAGCACCGGCCCCCAGAAGAAATAGCCGGCAAGCCGTTCGGCATAGCCGCTTTCTCGCACCCAGGCGGCCAGAGCGTCCGGCGCGTTGCCGCCACGTTCCGCCAGCACGCCGCCTTCGGTATCGAGCACCCAGACGGGGATGCCGAGGTCGGCATAGGCGTCGACCAGCGGCTTGTTCACCGGTCGCGCGAAATTGACGACGAGGCCGTCGAGATCGAGCAGCGGCACGTCGATGGCCTGATCGTAGAGCGGGATCAGCGCGGACTCGACGCCGCGCGCGGCAAGCGCGTTCGCGAGCAGCACGGCACCGCCCAGATCCCGCTTGGGATGATCGACGATCAGACCGATGCGATGGCGTCGCCCGCCGGACGGAGACGTCACGCCGGAGTGAGCACGCACCTGACGACCTCGTCCTCGTTGCCGACCAGCCGGATCTGCGGTCGCGGCTCGGGATAGAGCCGCGGCGTCGAGATGAAGGTGGCGGTGTACAGCAGCCGCTCGTGACCCGCGGCGACCCGGCTCCCCATGTGGAGGCAGCGGCTCGTCTCCACCATGAACGCCGTCAGCGCAGGGCCGGTGATGGCCGTCGACTGGGCCGGGTCCAGCCGGGTCGATAGCATCGCGTCGGTGCGATGGCTCTTGACCGAGTAGCGCGCGCGATCCGACAACGCCCCGTCGATGAAGGTGAACGGACCATCGTCGCTACCGTCGACATTGGTGAGATAGACGAACAGCTTGAGGACGCGAGTATCGTCGAAGTCGCGATGCCACAGCTGCGACACCGACAGCGGCTTGTTGTCGTAACGCGACCAGGTCAACAACACCGAATCGAGCTGCGGCAATTCGCCGTAGACTTGCGCGACAATCCCCAGGACCGCCGGCTGCAGGGCGAAGGCGACGACCGGATCCGCCGTGGTGAGGCGGCCGGCGGCCACGTCTTCGTCGAGCAGCCTGCTCCAAAAGCCTTTGCCAGCCGCGGGGTTTGCCGCCCCCCCGCGCGCCGCCGCGAGACGCGGCATGGCGGCGGCGTGCAGGGCCGACAGGCTCGCCGGATCGAGCGCGTCCGTGACCATCGCGTAGCCGCGGTCGAGGATCGCCTGCGCCTCAGCGGACGGGGGCGACAGCAGGGGCTCGGCGAGGTGGCGACGGCGCTTCAGAGCCGGCCTTTTCATCAGGCGGGCGGCAGTCTTCAATCCGGGCGCGACCGGCGTGCGCATGGCATGCCAGCGCAGCCGCTGGAGGAGGGCGGTCATAGGTGTGCGGTCCGGTCAAGCACGGCGATGACGCGCTGTTAGCTGCTTTCGCAGCGCTTGACCAATCGCTTTTCGCTGCTCGACCGTCGGCACCAGCAGCGCGATAAGCCCCCAACCGAGCAGGGTGCAGGCGACCAGCGCAGAGAGCAAAGCGACGATCCCGTGAACGCGTGGGGCCACGAGGGCGAAGGCCCCTGCACTGACGACCGTCGCGGCGGCGGCAAAACCCAGCTGACGGAAGATGCGGGCGTCGAAGCCGATTTCGCGTCTGATGAGCCTCATCTGGCAGAAGAAGGTAACGACGACGGCCACCACCTGCCCCGCCACGAACCCCCATTGCGACAGCCACGAGGACAACAGCAGCCCGAGCACGAGCTGGAGGACCACCTGCCACAGAACGATCCGGTTCATCGCGGAGGCGGCGGACGCCCGCGCCAAGAGGATGGCGCCTCCGAATCCGGACAAGGTGTTCGCGATCGGGATCAAGAACAGCGCCGCCTGCCACGGCCAGTACGGCGCCAGCGACCGGCCGAGCCAGAGCTCGACGATCGGCTGGGACAGCGCCATCGACGACGCGAGCGGAGGCAGGACGAGGCAACCGATCATCAACAGGCCCCATCCGCCCAGACGACGCGTCTCAGCGTGATCCGAACCGGCCTCGAGCCGGACCGCGAGTGGCAGGACGGTCGAATTGAGGAGCCCCAGCACCGCCTTCACGAAGCGCGGCAGACGTGACAGCGCGTCCACCGCGCCGACGGCGGCCGGGCCGAAGAGGAAACCGATCAGGGGTGGTGCGGCCTGGGTCTGCATCGCGCCGAGCAGCTTGTTCACCGCCATGATCCGCGCCCAGCCGAACACGAAGGCGCGATGCTCGGGCGACCACCGGCGTAGCCGTCGCCGCTCGCGCCCAAGGCGCCGCAACGCCACGACCGCAGCGAACGCCAGGCGGATGACCAGCGACAGCAAGAGCGCGTAGCAGACCGCGTCGATCCCCCGCTTCGCATGGACGCACGCGATGGCCCCGACGCCGTAGGACAGGGCGGCGAGCACCTCGCAGCCGCGCTGGGCCTTGAAATCCTCGAGGCCCTTTAGGATGCCCTCGAACAGCAGCGAGGCGAAGAGAAGCGGCATCAGGCCGGCCGTCACCAACAGGACCTCGGTTAGGCCGGGCTGGCGCAGCGACGCGACGCTCATCCATCCGGGAATCGAGGGTGCCGCGAGCGCCAGCATTCCGCCTGCCGCGACGCCCATCACGAGCGTCGCGACCGCGAGCAGCCCCAGCATCCCCGACGCTTCTTCCCAGTCGCCGTCGCGGCGCGCGCGCGCGATGATCTGCGTCGCGATCTCGCTGGTGCCGAAGTCGACAATGCCGAGCGCCGCGTTCGGGATGAACAACCGCGCGATAACGATCTGCCCGAAGCCGGCCAGCCCGAACGCCGCAATGAGCACCGGCGCGAGGATCAGCGACACGCCGCTCACCGCGGCATAAGCCGCCGCCGAAATGGCGATGTTTCTGAACAGATTGGAAAACATGGAGAAGAGCTAGGCCGCGAGTGCCGCTGAGAGCGCATCGGCGACGCGATCGACGTCGTCCATCGTCATGTTCGATCCCGACGGCAGACAGATGCCGCGCGCGAAGAGGTCCGCGGCGACATCCAGGTTCCCGCCGTCGCCGAAGATGTCGGCATGCTGGAACAAGGGCTGCAGGTGCATCGGCTTCCATACCGGGCGCGCTTCGATCTGACGGTCCGACAGCGCGGCGATGACCGCTCGGGCGTCCGCATCGCGCACGGTCGCCGCCGTGAGCCAGCGGTTGGAGAAGCTCCAGGCCGGCTCGGGCATCCATTCGAGCCGATCGACGTCCGCCAGCCGCTCGCGATAGCGTTCGAAGATGGCACGACGGGCCGCGACGCGATCGTCCAGCACCCGGAGCTGTCCGCGCCCGATCCCGGCGAGCACATTGCTCATCCGATAATTGTACCCCACCTCGGTGTGCTCGTAATGCGCCGCGGGCTCGCGCGCCTGGGTCGACAGATGGCGCGCGCGGCGGACCAGTTCCTCATCGTCCGAAACCAGCATGCCGCCACCGGAGGTCGTGATGATCTTGTTTCCGTTAAAGGAAAATATGCCGATTCGCCCGAAACTGCCGCTCGGCCGTCCGCGGTAGGAGGCTCCGAGCGACTCCGCCGCATCCTCGACCAGCGCGACACCATAGGCGTCGCACAGGGCCACGATCGGGTCCATGTCGGCGCTCTGGCCGTAAAGGTTCACGACCACGACCGCCTTGGGGAGACGTCCCCGGGCACGTCTGTCCGCCAACGCCCGCTCCAGCGCTGCCGGCGACATGTTCCAGCTCTGCGCCTCGGAATCGATGAAGACGGGCGTCCCGCCCTGGTAGAGGATCGGATTGGCGCTCGCGACGAAGGTGAGCGTCGAGCAGAACACCTCGTCGCCCGGCCCGACGTCCAGAAGGCGCAACGCGAGGTGGATTGCCGCCGTCCCCGACGAGACCGCCGCCGCATGCGAGACGCCGACCGTTGTCGCCAGTTCGCGCTCGAAGGCGTCGACGTTCGGACCCAGTGGCGCGATCCAGTTGGTCCGGAACGCCTCCGCGACAAATTCGAGCTCGGCATCCCCGATATGGGGAGTCGATAGCAGGATCGGCTTGGCCAGTTCCTTGCGCAGCAGGAGTTCGACCACGCGGCCGTCGGAGTCGAGCACCGGGAGATGATCGACCTGGTGCCAGTCCATCATCGCCAGCGCCTGCGCCGGAAGGCACGGCTCGCGCGCCACCACCGGCGTCGCCGGCTCCGTCCGTGCCAGCGGGTCAGACAGAACCGCCCCCGCGAGAAGATGCCGCCTCACATCTCCGTCGGTGACGGTGCGGAGCAGCCGCCCGTCGTCGTCGACCAGGAGAAGAATACCCCGGGCGCTACTCTGAAGCTTCGAAAGTGCATCGCGAAAGGTGTCGTTCTGACGCACGGTCAGATCGTGAACGGCGGGCGGAACGGGCATGGCCGGGCAATAGCGACGCCGCGTCCCAAATCCTACTCAAAAGGCGACAGGCGTCGTATCTCGGTCGCTGGACTTCCGACCACGACCGCCCCGGCCGCGACGTCGCGTGTGACGGTCGCATTCATTCCCACCAAAGCGCCGTCGCCGATCCTGGTGCCCTGTCGCATCGACGCGCCGAGAGCGATCTCGGCGCCCGCGCCGACCACGACCGCGCCAGGAATGACGACGCCCGGCGCCAGCGTGGCGAAGTCGCGAAGGTCGGCATCATGGGCGACGATGGCGCCCATGTTGACCACGACATGGCGGCCGATACGAGCCGCGCTGCTCACGATCGCGCCGACTCCGATCAGGCTGCCTTCGCCGATCGACGCGTCCCCCGCCACGACGGCGGATGGATGGCGCATCGTCGCCCATTGCCGCACGCCACCGAGCCTCCGCTCGACCGCGCGCCGGACACGCGGTGCCCCGATGGCGATGTGGAAGAACGCATCGACGTGATCGGCTGCGTCTGCGGTAGTCCCCAGGACCGGCACTCCGTCGACGATCGCGCCGGTGAGCGTCGGATCGTCGTCGAGAACGGCACGGATCGTCCAGTCTTGCGGGCAGTCGCGCGCGAGCCAGATCATCTCCCGTGCCAGCCCGCCGGCGCCGATGATGACGAGGTCGGCGGGCATCAGAACGTCATCGCCTTCTTCAGGAGCGCGGCGTCGACGGGCGTCTTCGCCAGCAAATCCGCAATGCGCGCGTCGGTGCGCCCATCGCCGTAGAGGTTGACGATCGGGTAGCGCCCCGCCGCCAGCTGCGCCCGGATCGCCGCGACGATCGCGCCGGTCCCGATCTCGACGTCGCGGACGTTGGGGTTTCGTTCGCGCCCGCTCTGCCGATCCCCAATATTCACCACCGGCAAGCCGAAGCTCGCCGCCTCGATGATGCCGCTGCTGGAATTGCCCACCAGCACGTCGGCGGACGCGAGAAGCGACAGGTAGGTGGTGCGCTCGACATGAGCCGCTGTGGCCAGTGCCGGGCGATCTCGCGCGGCTCGCAACATGGCGCTTCGGATCGCCTCGTTGCCGGCGTCGGCGTTTGGGAGAAGGCAGATCGCCTGCAGATCGCACGCGGCGATCGCCTCCATGAGGCGAGCGGCCTGCTCCCCGGCGAGCGCCGCGTCCTGCACCACCGGATGGAACAGCACCACCGCGAGCGGGCGGGTCGCATCGAGCGCGAACCGATCGCACAATGCGCTTCGGGAGATCGCCGCGTCCTCGGTGATCCCCACAAGTCCGGGGGAACCGACGACATGGACGCGGGATGTCTCCTCGCCGGAACGCCGCAGCCGCTGCGCCGCCTCTTCCGTCGCGGCGAGATGCAGATGCGCCAGCCGCGAGATCGCGTGACGCATCGCATCGTCCACGGTGCCTGACCGTTCGCCGCCACACGCATGGGCGATCGGGATGTTCAGAAGCGTCGCCGCCAATGCCGCGGCCAGCATCTCCCACCGGTCGCCGAGAAGAAGAAGCACGTCGGGACGCTGCGCCGTGAGCCATTCGGCCACCTGCTGCGCGAACGCGCCGGCCGCGCTCGCCATCTCTCCGTCGTCGTCGACGTTTACCGGCATCTCCGCGGCGATCGGAAGCCCGCTCGCGAGGATGTCCCGACGCGTCTCGCCATACCGATCCGAGAGGTGCATCCCCGTGACCAACAGCTCGAGCGAAAGGTCAGGGTGCCGATCGATCTCCGCGAGGGTCCGCTGCATCAATCCGAAGTCGGCCCGCGTCCCGGTCACATAGGCGACCCGCCTCACATCAGGTGGTCCCACGACAGCATCGCGCCCGCGCGGATCGGGGCCCTCGCCACGCGCCCGACCACCTCGCCGGCGTGTTCGGCCCCCAGCCCGGTTCCCGGCCGGAGCGTGTCGAGGTCGTCGGCCTCGATCCGATCCCCGGCCTGGAGGTCGCGCGCGGCGAAAAGGCTGCGCCGCACCAGCGCACGGACCGGCGCCTCCGTCTCCGTCGGCACCTTGCGACCGTCACCGATCGCCTTCTCCACGGTGCGGATGCCGGCGATCATGGCGGTCAGTTCGTCGCAGGTGAGCGACGCGCGGTGATCCGGGCCGGGCAACGATCGATCGAGGGTGAAATGCTTTTCGATCGCGCGCGCGCCGCGGGCCGCGGCGGCGATGGCAACGACGGTCCCTTCGCTATGGTCCGAATAGCCCACCGGCAGCCCGGTTGCCGCCGCGATCGTGTCCATCGCGGCGAGATTCACGTCTTCCGCCGCGGCGGGGTAGTTGGAGGTGCAATGCAGCACCGTCAGGTCCTCCGGACCGGTCTCGCGTCCGTCGGCGGCCCGGATCGCCCGGATCCATTCGATCGCCCGGGTAACCTCGTCGAGATCGGCCATGCCGGTCGACAGGATCATCGGACGCCGCTGCCGCGCGATCTCCTCGAGGAACAGCCGGTTGGTGACTTCGCCCGACGGAATCTTGATCCGCACCATCCCGATCCGCATCAGCAGCGAGAGGGCCCAACGGTCGAACGGGGTCGACATGAACTCGATCCCGCGCTGCGCGCAGCGCGCGGCGATCGCCACGTGATCCGCCTCGCTCAGCTCCAGCTTCCGGATCAACTCGTGCTGATCCTGTTCGCCGGTCGTCGCCTTCTGGTATTCGGCGGTGCCGGTGCCGCGCGCGACGACGCGATCCGCGCGGAAGGTCTGGAACTTGACCGCATCCGCGCCCGCGCGAGCGGCCGCGTCGACGAGGTCGAGCGCCATGTCGAGGGAGCCGTTGTGATTGACCCCCGCCTCGGCGATGACAAAACACTTCACCACGCGGTCAATCCTCCGTCCACAACGATGTTCTGTCCGGTTACGTAGCTGGACGCGTCCGACGCGAGGTAGACCACCGCCCCCCCCATCTCCTGCGGCTGCGCCATCCTTCCCAGCGGCACGCGCGCGCTGTACCGGTCGACGAAGGTGTCGTTCTGGCCGCTGAAGGTACCGCCGGGGGTCACCGCGTTCACGCGGACGTTGCTCGCCCCCCAATAGGAGGCGAGATACTTCGTCAGCCCCCACAGTGCCGCCTTTGACGCGCTGTAGACGGCGGGCGTGTTGATCGCCCTCCCCTCGTACAGCGAGCCTTCGTAGATGCGCTGGTCCGGAGCGACGATCCCGTAGATCGATAAGGTGTTGACGATGCTCCCCTTGCCCCGGCTCGCCATCGCGGGGCCGACGATCTGGCAGGCGTTGACCACGCCCTTCACGTTGACCGCCATCACCTCGTCCCAATCCTCTTCCGGGAACTCCTCGAACGGCGCGAAGAAGTTGGCGCTCTTCGCCGCGGCATTGTTCACCAGCACGTCGATCGGCCCCATGTCCCGGACGATGGCCGACAGGGTCTCCGCGAGGACCGGGCGGCGGGTGATGTCGCTCTCGTAGAGCACTCCTCCGACCGGCGGGGTCGAGCCCGCCCGATCGACCACGGCGACGCGCCCGCCACGCGCGGTGAGCGCCGCGGTCATCTCGCGCCCCAGGATCCCGGCACCGCCGCACAGCACGATCGCGCGGCCCGTGAGGTCGAAGGGGTCAGCCGCCATCGCGCATCTCCATCAGCATTTCGACGAGCCGAAAGTCGATCAGGCTGTCGACGTCGATCGAGCGTTCCCGCGGCATGACGTGCAGCCTGGTCCTTCCCTCCCACAGCCCGAGGGTGAGCGTATGGCGGTGCCATACGTAGATCGACGCGTTCATGGCGTAGACCGCCGGTGCCTGCTGCCGCGCGACGACGCCGCCCGCGGCTCGCTTCGACAGCACCGCGCGCCCGTCCTCGATCTCGACCATGTTGAAATAGGGATTCTTCTCGGCCGGGTACGCGGTGATGACGCAGTCGGTTTGCGCATCGAGCATGGCCATGCACGTCGCGACGTCGTCGCGCGTCCGCAACGGCGACGTAGGGTCGAGATCGACGATGCGGTCGATCTCGGCCCCCTCCGCTTCCAGTGCGTCGATCAGATGGGCGATGACCGGAAGCTTGGCGGCCTGCGCCGTGGCCATATGGTCGGGACGACGGAAGGGAACTTCCGCGCCCCACTCCCGTGCCACGGCCGCGATCTCCTCGCTGTCGGTGGAGACGACCACGCGATCGATGTCGTTCATGGAAAGCGCGAGCTCGATCGTGTGCGCGATCAGCGGCTTGCCGCGTAGCGGCCGGATATTCTTGCCCGGGAGCCCGGTGGAGCCGCCGCGCGCGCAGATCGTGGCGATCGTCGTCATGCCGTGGCTCCGTCGCGAAGGTGGGCGTTCGCGGCGATGGCGAGCCGGGTCGCGGCAAGCCCGGCCTCCAATGGCAGCGACGTCGGCGCGCCGGTCGTCACCGCCTCGACCAGCTCGCGCATGGCCTCGACATATGCCGGCCCCACGTCGAACCCATCTTCGATCCTTTCCTCGATCCCCGCATCGGTCGCGAGGATCAGTTCACGACGGCGGAGGTCCCACGTGACGGTCCCGAGGTCGCCGACGATCGACAGCCGTCGTACCGGCATTCGCGAGACGTAATCGAGTTGGATCGTGGCCGGGGCGCCCTCGAGCGTCTGCAGGAGGAGCGCGGCGACGTCCTCGCTCGTGATCTCGAGGTGTGACAGCGTCCCGCCGCAGGCGCCGACCAGCGCAAGTTCGTCGCCGAGCAACCAGCAGGCGAGATCGATCTCATGGACGAGGTCGAGGACGACCCCCCCGCCGCGCTGACGATCGGCACTGTAGCTGCGGCGATAATCCTGCGCCGGCCGCCAATCGGGGAGGTACTGTCCCACCTCGAAGCCGGCGCGCACCACGCGGCCCAACCGCCCCGCGTCGATCCACGACTTCGCCCGACGCAGCGACGGAAGAAAGCGGAGGACGCATCCCACCTGCGTCGGCGCGGCGCCCGACAGGGTCTCGAGCCGGCGGACGTCGTCGGCGGCGATGACGATCGGCTTTTCCACGAAGGTCGCGACCCCCGCCTCGAGCAGGGGCACCAGGACCTCCGCATGCCGGTCGGAGGGGTTGGCAAGCACCGCGAGCGTCGGCGTGGCGGCAAGCGCATCGGCGATGGTGCCGACCACGTCCGCTCCCAGTCCGCGACTGTAATCGTCCTCGCGGGCGCCGTCGCGCAGCAGCACGAAGTGCGTCGCCGGATCGATATCGCGCAGATTGTCGATGTGCCGCCGTCCGATCGATCCCGTTCCGATCACCAGTGCCCGAAGCGGAGGGACCGGCATCAGAACCAACGCTCCAGCTTCGTCAGCGCCTCCCAGAAGCCGGCGCCGTCGTTCTTATGCCCCTGCCAGATTTCCGGAATGAAGGACGCGGTAGGCGCGGTCCGATCGAGCGCATCGGCGACCAGGGCGAAATCCATGTTCCCTTCGCCGATCTGCAGTCCCTCGCCGTCCACCCCCTCGGCATCGACGATGTGCAGGTGCGCCGTCAACGGACCGACGGCCTCGAGGAACTCCTTGAACGACTCTCCGGCGTGCGTGCACGCGAGCTGCGAGTGCGACACGTCGAGGCAGTAGCGATAGCCGTGGGCACGATGGAAGGCGACGAGCTCATCGCTCGCCATGAACAGGTTATGGTAGCGCTGGCCCCCGAAATGCCACGGGAACGGCGGCATCGTCTGCGGGATGATCTCGACTCCCTCCGCGTCGACCTGCGCCAGCGATTTGGCGACCAGATCGTAGAGCGCTTGCCGCTCGCCGACGGGGATCGGCCCATCCATGGAGAAGCCGCCGGCATTGATGATGATGCACGGGCGCTTCGCCCGGTCGAAGTGCGAGGCCAGCCGCCGCGTCACCTCCACGACCCGCTGCAGCTCGGCGATCGAATGCGCGCGGTAGGCCGGGTCTGGAGAGCACAAGTCCATGATGTGGTCATGCGCGAACAGCTCGGGGCTGTGCACCACCAGATCGAGGTCGAAGTTCCTGCCGCCCAGATGCGCCTCGACGTCCTCGTCCATGTCCTTGTAGCTGAGATGGAACTCGAGCAGATCGAGGTTCGTGGCGGCCGCCATCTTCTCGACGTCGTGGTATCGCACCGGCACGCCGAACGGGCGCCTGAACGTGAACGGACGCGCCTCGTAGTGCGAGACCTCGATGTCGGTGGGATAGAAGAAATCGCCCTCCGCGAAGTCCCGCAACGCTGCGCGACCGACCAGTTCCGCCTTGCGATACGGCTGCAGCCCCTGCCCAGGACTGCGCGTCGAGACCATGTCCGCGGCAATCGTCTCGCCCTTCGCGATCGGACGGGCCGCGACCAGGCTCTTGGCCAGGATCTCGCGGTTCATCATCTCGCCCTGCGTGATGCGACGCACGTCGCCCGACCCGAGCGATTCCTCGACCTCGCGGATCGCACCGACCATCTGTCGGAACTCGTCCGGCAGCAGGCTGACACGATGGTCGTTCCCTTCCATACCGCGGTCGACGGTGAAATGCTTCTCGATCACTCGCGCGCCGCGCGCGACCGCGGCCACCGCGACGGCGATCCCGCGCTCGTGGCCGGAATAGCCGACCATGCAGTCGCCGATCGTGCGCAGCCGATCCATGTAGCGCAGGTTGATGTCCTTGAACGGCGCCGGATAGGTCGAGTTGACGTGCAGCAGCACGTACGGAGCGGCATGGTCCTTGAGAATCTTCACCGCTGCGACGATTTCCGCCTCCGACGACATGCCGGTCGAGCAGATCAGCGTCCGCCCCGTGCGTGCCATGGCCGCCAGGAAGTCGTGGTTGGTGAGATCGGCCGAGGCGAGCTTGAACCCAGGCATGCCGTAGTCGACGAGGACGGCGAGGCTCTCTTCGTCCCACGGCGTGCACAGCGGCATGATGCCGCGCGTCTTGCAGTGGTCGAAGACTTCGATCATCTCCTCGTTGGTGAGCTGAAAGCGCGACAACAGGTCGAGAGTGTATTGGGCGCCGAGATCCGCGCTCGTATCATTCGCATCGCCGGCATTGCGGTAGAGCGACGACAGGCTGCGCATCTGGAACTTCGCGCAGTCCGCCCCCGCTTCCGCGGCGAGGTCGACCAGGCGCTTGGCGAGTTCGATGCTGCCGTTGTGGTTGTTGCCGATCTCGGCGATGACGAATGCCGGGGTG
Source organism: Sphingomonas corticis (assembly GCF_012035195.1). Lineage (GTDB taxonomy): Bacteria > Pseudomonadota > Alphaproteobacteria > Sphingomonadales > Sphingomonadaceae > Sphingomonas > Sphingomonas corticis. The sequence continues at coordinate 10,147 of NZ_JAAVJH010000002.1, read as the reverse complement.
TCGTCCGAAATGACGAAATCCCCGATCTGCGTCTTCGGCTCGCCACGCCGCGCGATCGCGACCAGGTGGCGATGGCGGTCGACCAGCGGGATGATCGTGATGCGTTCGTCGAGCGCCTGCTCGAGCTGATCGATCGACGTATCCTGCGGAAAGGACACGAAGTCGGTGTTCGCCACCGTCAGCGCGGCCACGTTGGTGTCGAAGCGGGGGTTCGCCGTGATCCAGCGGCGCACGTCGCCATCGGTCAGCACGCCCTCGACGGCGCCGGAGGCCGACACGCAGAAGACGACGCGCGACCGATTGTCGCTGATCTTCGTCAGCGCCTTTGCCAGGCTGTCTTCGGAGAAGACGATGAAGGGCGCGGTATTCTTGTCGATGATCATCGGAATTCGATCGCTTTCATCACGGCTTCGACCATGGCGAAGTCGACGAGGCTGTCGATCTCCAGACCCTCCTCCTCGCGCATGACGAACATGTCGATACGTCCGCACAGACGATTGCCGCTTGCCGCGAACGCGTCGGTCCTGGTCAGGTAGAGCGAACCGTTCTCGCGGAAGGACCGATCCTCGGGACGAATATCCTGTCGCCGCGGACGGTTGCGGAAATCGTACAGCGCCTCGGGCACGGACGGGTTCTTCCAGAAGAAATGGTGGTTCTCGTTCACGCCCAGCAACGAGTCGGCACCGCCGGCCGCGAACTGCGCCAGCGCGGCGGGGATGGTGTCCGGCAGACGCAGCGGAGAGGTCGGCTGCAGCAGGAGAACCGCGTCGAACCGCTCCCCCTGCTCCTCGTACCAGCGCACCGCATGCGCCATCACGGGCTCCGTCGCGGCGGTATCGCTCGCGAGTTCGGCCGGTCGCAGGAACGGAACGTCGGCACCGTGATCGCGTGCGACCGCGGCGATGTCGGCATCGTCGGTCGACACCACGACCCGCTCCAGCCCTGCATCGCGCGCCTGACGGATGCTCCAGGCGATCAGCGGCAGGCCATGGATGGGACGAAGGTTCTTTCCCGGGACTCCCTTCGACCCGCCACGCGCAGGAATGATGGCGAGGACGTCGCTCATCGTTCCAGCAGGTCGCGGAAGTAGGCGATGGTCTCGCGCAGGCCGTCCTCGAGCGCGACGGTCGGCGCCCATCCGAGGTCACGCTTGGCGATCGAGATATCGGGTTGGCGCTGGCGGGGATCGTCGGCGGGGAGCGGGCGGTAGACGATGCGGCTCGCCGATCCGACGAGCGACAGCACGCGCTCGGCCAGTTCGAGCATCGAGAACTCGCCGGGATTGCCGAGGTTGATCGGCCCGGTGGTTTCCGGCGGGCTCGCCATGAGGCGCACGAGCCCGTCCACGAGATCACTCACGTAGCAGAAGCTGCGGGTCTGGGAGCCGTCGCCGTAGATCGTGATGTCCTCGCCCTTCAGCGCCTGGACGATGAAGTTGCTGACGACCCGTCCGTCGTTCGGGTGCATGCGCGGACCATAGGTGTTGAAGATCCGCGCGACCTTGATCGGGATGGCGTGCTTGCGGTGGTAATCGAAGAACAGGGTCTCCGCGACGCGCTTTCCCTCATCGTAGCAGCTGCGGGTCCCGATCGGGTTGACGTTGCCCCAATAATCCTCGGTCTGCGGGTGGATCGACGGGTCGCCGTAGATCTCGCTGGTCGAAGCCTGGAGGATCTTCGCTCCGGTCCGCTTCGCCAGCCCGAGCATGTTCATGGCACCCATGAAGCTGGTCTTGGTCGTCTGGATTGGGTCGTACTGGTAATGCTGCGGCGATGCCGGGCAGGCGAGATTGTAGATTTCCTGCACCTCGACGTGCAGCGGATTGATCACGTCGTGGCGGACCATCTCGAAATCGGGCCGGCCGAGAAGGTGGAAGATGTTGGCGCGCGATCCCGTGCGGTAGGAATCGACGCAAAGGACGTTGTTGCCTGCCTCCAGCAATCGCTCGCACAGATGGGAACCGACGAAACCCGCCCCCCCCGTCACGAGGATCATCTTCTGGTTCGGAGAAACTGTCATCGCGGGTCCTGATCGGAGGAGTCGGTTGATCGTGCACCGCCCGTCGCGGGCGTCAGGCGAAAGCGGGACAGCCGTCCCTCGACGGCGTCCTCGGGCGTGGTCTTTCCTTCCAGCGCGAGCCAGACGAAGGCGCATCCTCGAGGGACGTCGACGATGCGCGCCACGCCGGCGGGCGAGTTGGGACGGAGGCCGAGCGTTCCGAGCTGCGCCCCCGTCTGGGCGCAGGTCACGCGCCCGGCGACGAGCGCCGCGGCTGGGCCGACCATGGTGCCGGCCAGGTCGAGCCGGTGTGGCCCCGGGCGGACCGCGATCAGCCGCCGGAGCAGAAGCCCGCTGCCGTCTCCGAGCAAGGTGAAGTGGAACAGACCGGCCTTCGCATCGATGGCGCCATCGATGCCGGGCCCGTTCTGGACTTCCCAGTCGAAGGGCGCGAAGCGGCTCGGGCGGGCGAAGTCGGCGCGTCCGCCCTGATCCGGCGCTTGGTCGAAGCGGCGATAGGCCGCCGCCGCCGCAGGATAATCCCGCAGCGCCGCGAGTTGCTTGACGAGGTTCTGTCGTCGTCCCTCGCTCAGCCCGGTGGCCGTCGTCGGCGCCGCGGTGATCGCCGGCAGCAAGGTGCCGAGGTCGCGATCGTTGCTGATCGCCCAGTCGATGAAATAGCCGACCCAAGGGGCACCCACGCCCAGCAGCCGACGCAGGTCGGGCAGAACGCTCCGGTCGCGCGCCGCGGTCGCCAGGATGGGGAACAGCGTCTCGCCCATCTCCGGCTTGCGCCGCAGGACATGGTCGTACCCCGTCAGCGCTCCCGACACGTTCCCCTGCGCGACATTGGCTTCGATCAGAAGAAGCTGGGTCGCGGCGTCATGCCGCGTCAGGCGCTGCCCCGCATCGAGCGCGCCCAACAGCTTCGCGTCGCTACCGCCTCTCTCCAGACCGAGCGCGGCGAGCCGCACCGCGACGGGATTGAGCAGCGAGCCCCGGAGCGACGCCCTCGCCGCTTGCTCGCTGGCCGCGCGCACCCGTTCGTCGGCGGGGGCGGCGAGGAAGGCCTGATCCGCGGCATTCGCGCGGGCGAGCGCGTCGTTGGGGTGGACGCGGAGCGCCGCCGTGGGAGCGCGGGCGCGAGTCACGCCCACGAACGCGTCCGCTCCCGAGAGGGCGGCAAGCACGAGGCCCGCCGCGCCGGCCATGCCGAGGACGAGCCGGGGTACTCCCGGCGCAGCCTCGCTGACGCGCTGCCGCGCGGAGGCTCGCATCAGTCGTCCCGATCCGCGCGACCCTGGCCGTAGCCGTAGCCGTAGCCGTAGCCGTAGCCGTAGCCCGTTTGGCGGGTATCGAGCTTGGTGAAGATCGCTCCCACCACATGGGCGTGCACATCGTTGAGACGGCGAAGCGCCGTCTGGACGCCTCGGACGGCCACCCCGTTCGATTCGACGACGAGCACGCATCCCTCGACCGCCCGGGTCAGCAGCGGCGCGTCCGCCAAGCCGAGGATCGGCGGACTGTCGATCAGGACGTGATCGAATTCCTGCATCAGCTGATCGAGCAGAGCGTGCAACCGGTCACTGGTCAGCAACTCGCCGGCGCTCGGCGGGGTCGGCCCGGCCGGGAGGACCATCATGTTCTTGAATTCGCTCTCGCTGACGAGGTGCGCCCAGTCGTCGTCGCCGGCGAGGTAGTTGCTGAGCCCCTTTTCGTTCGACAGCCCCACCATCGTGTGGACCGACGGCGACCGCATGTCGGCGTCGATCAACACCACGCGCTTGCCGGTGCGGCCGAGCACGGTGGCGAGCGCGAAACAGCTCGTCGACTTGCCCTCCGCGGGACGCGTGCTCGTGACCGCCAGCGTGCGCGGGAAGCCATGATCGGTGGAGAACGCCAGGCTCGACCGGATCGCCAGATAGGCCTCGAAGATCGGCGACTTGGTATCGCGCAGTTCGTCGAGCGTATCCTTGTCGGTGAGCGGGATGGTCCCCAGCAGGGGCACCTTCAGCTGGGCCGGGATCTGGTTGGGATCGCGGAAGCCCTCGTCGATCTGGTTCAGCGCCACCACCGTGAGACCGGCGAGCACCAGCCCGGCCAGCAGCGCGAGCGCCAGATTGACCTTCAGGTTGGGTGCGGAAGGCTTCTCGGGCAGCTTCGCGGGATCGATGATGGCGATGTTGCTCGCGCCGACCCCGGCGACGCCGATCTCCTTGTAGCGCTGCAGCAGCGCTTCGTAGAGCTGCCGGTTCGTATCGACCTCGCGCTGGTAGATGTTGAGCTGGATGCTGTCGGTATTCTGCTGCGCGAGCTGCGAGGTCAGCTGATCGACGCGAGTGCGCAGCGCCTGCTCGCGCGAGCGCGCCGCCTCGATGTCGTTGCCGATCCCACCCGAGATCCGGCTTTCCTCACGCGCGATGCTGCGGTCGAGCGCCGCGATCTGGTCCGAAACGGCCTTCGCCTGGGGATAGCCCGGCTCGAACTGTACCATCAGGCGGGCGTAGTCGGCGGCGAGGCCGGCCCGCCGTTCGCGCAGCGCCGCGAGCGTGGGGCTCGAGATCGCCTGCGCCGAGGTCGAGCCGGAGCGGGACAGGCTCTCCGCCGCCACGCGCTCCGCGGTGGCACGCGCCAGCGCCGCGTTGAGCGCTTCGAGGTTTTCCGAGATTAGCGTGCGGTCGGTGCGGCTCTTGCCCTCCGGCGTCACGGTCGTCGACAGCGAGACGATCCGCTTGTCACCGGCGTAGCGGACGAGATCGCGCTCCGACTGCTCGAGCCGCCCGCGCAGATCCGTCAGGCGTCGTTCGAGCAACTCGCGCGCATCGGCGGTCGACGCGAAGCGCCGGTCCACGCTGGCCGCCACGAACTCCTTGCTCCAGGCGTTCGCGATCCTTGCCGACATCGCGGGGGAATTGCTGGTATAGCGCACGTCGACCAGGCTCGAGCCGCGGACGGGAGAAATCTCGATGTGGTCGAGCAGCAATTCGACGGACAGCGCCTCGCGCCGCTTCAGCTCCTCGACGCCGCTGCGCGCCTGCTCACCGAACAGCGAACCGCGCTGGGGATCCACCCCATGCGCCTCGAAGAAGGCGCCGTCGCTCTTCAGGTTGAGCGCGCGCGCCACCCGCTCCGCCAGCGAGCGCGCTTCGAGCAGCGCGTATTGCGTCGAATAGAATTCGAGGTCGCGGCCGACCTGCTCCGACTCCACGCCTTGGACGTTGGTGATGTTCTTCTGCTCGCGGCTGATCTCGACCCGCACCGATGCGGTGTAGCGCGGCGTCATCATCAAGGTCGCGATGAGCCCCACGACGAGCGCGGACGCCACGATCGCGAGGATCACCCACCGCCAGCGGCGGACCAGCTGCCAATATTGCAGGATGATCGGCGGCGTGCCGGCGGCCATGCCGCCGGGCACCGGCGCCACAACGAGCGCGCCGGGTTGAGAATTGGCGGTCAGCATGAGCGGTTGTCTCTGTGGCGAGGACGCACGAGGCGATCAGTTGTTGTTGAGATAGGCGATCAGCGGCGCCGTCAGCAGCGGCGTGGCCTGGAGAATGTCGCGGAAGAGACGACGCCCCGGCGAATCGCCGACGACGATGACGTCGTTCGCGAAGATCTCCGGATCGGCGTAAGCGCCGCGCTGGATCGCCTTCAGATTGTAGAGGGCCGCCATCTTGCGCCCGCCGACCGTGCGAAAGACGACGACGTCGTTCAGCTTGGCGAATTCGCTCGTCCCCTTCGCGGTCGACACGGCGCGCATCAGCGTCATGCGTCCGATGACCGGATAGAGCCCCGGCTCGCGCACCTCTCCGCCGACGGACACGACCTGGCTCACCGTGTCGTCGAGGTTGACGGTCACCTGGGGGTCGCGAATGTAGCGGCCACGCAGCTTGTCGGCGATGAGGGTCGACACTTCCGCGGGCGTCTTGCCCGCCGCCTCCACCGATCCGATCAACGGGAAGGAGATCCGCCCGCTGGCATCGGTCTGGACCTTGAGAAGCTTCATCTCCTCGATGCCGAAGACGTCGATGGTGAGCTTGTCGAACGGCCCGATCAAATAGGGCCGATTGTCGGCGACGATATCGGTCCGGGTCGGCGGCGGCATCGAGTCGCCGGCGACGACCGCGATGTCGGGACTGCCGCCCAGCGGTGCCGGCTTGCCGGCGCATGCGGACAGCGCAAGCAGGCTCGAGGCCAGCAGGAAACGCTTGTTCATCACTTATCCTAAGACGGGTTGGCGGCTTCTAGGCGGATTGACGTCGGACTGCCAGCCCTCACGCTCCCGCTCGCCGACGGCATCCAGCATCCACATCAGCGCGACCACCACGAGCGCGGCGATCGACGGAGCGCGCGCAGGATAGTCGACCACGCTCGCCAGCGCGATCACGACGAGCACGATCAGCCCCGCCCGCCCGAGCAGCGGCGCGGTGCGCCCCGTGACCGGCCGGGACAGCATGCGCATCGACAGGCGGACCAGGGCCGCCAAAGCGGCGAGCGCCGCCACCGCGGCCGCAAGTCCGCCCTCGATCACGATCTGCAGCCAGTCGTTATGGGCCTGGTTGAGGTACGTGGGACCGAGGATCGCGTCGGGTTCGTTGATCTGGAAGACCTCCGCGAAGGTGCCGAATCCCGAGCCGAAGGGAAAGTAGATCGGCACCATCCGCAACACCGTGGGATAGACGACCAGACGTCGTCCCCCCTCCATCCCGTCGCCGAACAGCCGGGCAATCGACGGTGCGCGCGCGGCCACGACACTGAGCACGATCAGCAGCGTCAGCGCGCCGACCGCCAGGAGCGCGGGCGCCCAGCGGCGCACCGCTGCGAAGCGTCCGGAAGGTCGGGACCCGCGTGGCGCGCGTCCGAGCGAGAAGACCCACATCCCGCCCCCCATGCCGATCATCCCCAGCAGCAGGCCAGCGCGCGAGCCCGTCATCAGCAGGAGGGCGATCAGGAACAGCGCGAACGCCGACAGCATCCATTGCACGGCCTGACCGCGGTGCTGGTCCTTGCCGCTTTCGGCCGCGACGATCGCGATCAGCGGGAGCAGGCACGCGATGAACGCGGCATGATGGTTGCGGTTCGCGAACAGGCCGTTGGCGAAGCCCTCGCCCGTGTTGCGGTAGAGGTAGAGCGGGCTGGAGTCCGGGCCGATCACCTGTAGCACGCCGAGCAGCGCACCGAGGCCCCCGAGCGCCAGCAGGACATAAGCGGCCTGGCGGGTGCCGCGGGGTCCCGCGGCGATGCACAGGAACAGGGTGGCCGCCGGCACGAGCAGCGAGAACAAGGCGTTCGAGGTGCGCGCCGGCTGCATCGACAACGGGCGCCAAACGTCGGGGACGTTCAGGACTCGCATCACCTCGACCAGGGGCTCGCGCCCGGGAAGCGAGGTCCAGATCGACGGCGGCAGCGGAACGAGCTGCGCCGCCACGACGAGGACGCCCGCCAGCAGGAAGGCGATGGGCATGCGATAGTCCTTCCACCGCCGGAAGGACCGGACGACGCCCACCGCCAGGAACAGCGCCGCCAAGGGACGCAAGATCACCAGCGAGAGGGTGTCGGCGCGCGAGCTGCCCCCCAGCAGCGCCACCGCTACCAGGAAGACGAACAGGATCAGCCCATCGACCGTCGGACGACGAGATGCGGCGGCACTGCGGGTCACGGTTCAGCGCCCTGCGATGCTGACGACGGGCCGCGACGGGAAGGGAGCGACGTCGCGCGCGGCGATCGCGACATGGTCGACCAGATCGGACATCGGCTGAAAGTCGACCACCAGCGACCGCAGCACGTCGCGCGCCGCCGCGGCGTCGAGGCGCTCGATCGCCGCCAACAGTCGGTCGAGCTGCGGGCCCAGCGCCTGCCAGTCGAGATAGGCCTCGTTCGCCTTCATGATCCGCGGATGGTCCGTGGTCTCGGCGTCCGCGGCGATGAGAAGCTCCTCGTAGAGCTTCTCGCCCGGGCGCAGGCCGATGACCTGAATCTCGATGTCGCCCTCCGGATGTTCGCTGTCGCGCACGTGCAGGCCGGACAGCGTGATCATGTTGCGGGCGAGATCGATGATCCGAACCGGCTCGCCCATGTCCAGAAGGAACACTTCGCCGCCGCGTGCCATCGCGCCCGCCTGCAGCACGAGCTGGGCGGCCTCGGGAATGGTCATGAAATAGCGGGTAATGTCGGGGTGGGTGATGGTCACCGGCCCCCCGGCGGCGATCTGCGAACGGAACAGCGGCACCACCGATCCGCTCGATTCCAGCACGTTGCCGAACCTCACCATCGAGAAGCGGGTCGCCCCGCCGACGGCGTTCGATGCCTGGAGGACCATTTCGGCCAGCCGCTTCGTCGCCCCCATCACGTTGGTCGGTCGAACCGCCTTGTCGGTGCTGACGAGGGTGAAGTGCGACACGTCGAATTCGGCGGCCAGGCGCGCGCAGACCCAGGTGCCGATGACGTTGTTGCGGACGCCTTCGACGACGTTGTGCTCGACGAGCGGCACGTGCTTGTACGCCGCGGCGTGGAAGATCGTGTCGGGACGCCAGGCGGCGATGATCGCGCGCATCCGCTCGGCATCGCAGACCGACGCGAGCAGTGGCACCGGGGCGCTCGCACCCTCGCGGGACGACAGCTCCTGCGTGATCCGGTAGAGCGCATATTCGCTGTTGTCGACGAGCAGCAGGAGCTGCGGCTGGAGCGCCCAGATCTGCCGCACCAGCTCGCTGCCGATCGATCCGCCGGCGCCCGTCACCATCACGGTGCGGCCCGCCACGTTCCGCGCCAGGAGGTCGGTGTCACCGGTCCGCGCGGCCCGGCCCAGCAGGTCCTCGACATCCAGCTCGCGAAGGTCGCCGACCGAGATCCGGCCGCGTGCAATGTCGTCGATCGCCGGAAGCGTGCGGACCTTGACGCCCGAATCGCGGATCCGGTCAAGGATCTGACTGCGGCGCAGGCGCGTGGCCGAGGGCACCGCCAGCATGATCTCGTCGATCTGCTTGCCGGTGATCAGCTCGTTGACCGCGGCGCCGCTGAAGATCGGGAGCCCGTTCATCATGTGGCCAACGATGCTCGCATCGTCGTCTAGGAAACCCACGACCTTCATGTTGCGGGTCTGCTGGATCGCGGACGCCAGCTGCCGCCCCGCCGATCCCGCGCCGTAGATCATCACGCGGGAGCCGAACGACTGAAAACCAGTGGCTCCATTCATCATCATCAACAGCTGGTGCACGGTGGCGCGCGAAAAGATGACGAGAACGAACACGAGTACAGGCTGGATCACGCCAATGGTACGCGGCACGCCGGGGATGCCGAGGGTAAGAAATATCGACGCGTACAGGATGCCGTAAATCAACATCGCACGGGTGGCCGCCCCGAGCGACCACAGCCCGTTATAGCGAAAGATAACCCGGTACATGCCGCACCAAGCCAAGATAGGTATCAATAGGAACACTGAGACCACTGACGCGATCAGCGGCCCTCGCTCCAAAATGATCCAGTCGCCGAGCCGCAGATAAAAGGCCAGCACTACCGCAATCACAGCGATGCCGATGTCAACCGTAGCCGCGATCCCGCGCTTCATCGACCGAGGCAGATTGAGCACACGCCCAAGAAAACTTTTGTTTCGCAATGATTAAGTCCACTACCTAATACAGCTTAGGCGATATGCTGAGACATCCTCGCGCGGATCAGCACCTTGGCGACGGTCAACCCGTAGCGATCGCGTGACAAGCGTCTGGGATCATGCGCGTCAGATCGCACAGATCGCGGCAGGGTACAACTCATGCGGGTAGCATCGAGTCGATCGTTCGAGGACAGCGGTCCGGCTGCCGATCTGGCTGCCAGGTCAGAATCTTCTAGCAAACTCAGTGATTCTCGCAATTTAGCGGCACGGCGCGGGTCTTGCATTCGCCGCGTGTTAGCTAGGGCGATCATAGCCTGCTGATCGGAGCGCTTCGTCGGCCGATCTCAGCAGGTAAGCGCCACTGGGCAGCGCGACCGACAGGCATTAGCTAGCAAACGACCTGGCAAAGCCGCTAGGGTCAGGACTCGTTGATCAGAGCCAGAAGATGACTGTCGCAGCGAGGGCGACGGCGGAAAAGAAGGCTGTGGGGCAGCGATCGTAGCGGGTGGCGACGCGCCGCCAATCCTTGAGGCGGCCGAA